>BMQD01000015.1 GCA_014647935.1 Planomonospora parontospora | reverse complement strand
TCGTTATGAGTGAGGGCCGTCCTTCGGGGCGGCCCTTTCTTGTTTTCGCGGGGTGTTTCCGAGGCGGGGCGGGTCGTCCTTCGAGGGCGGTCGGTGATCGTTATCCGGTGTGCAGTGCGGGCGTCTCCGGTCACCGTGGTACGGCTGCGAGCCGGGCAACTCGCCCCGGACGCGGGCCGCTTCGCCGCTCATCGGGTGGGCCGCCGTCCGAGGGCGGCCTTCCTGTCGCTCCTGGAGCGGGTGTGTCCAGGGAGCGGCCGTGGGTTTCCCGGTGCCCTCTTTACAAACATGCGGGCGATCACCCAGGCTTGTGAACCGGATGGACCCGATGGACCGGATGGACCCGATGATCCGGTACAGACACGGGCCGCGACCAGAACATGCCGCACCCGCCCGATCTCGTTCATCGATTCCTGTTCCTGTTCCTGTTCTCTGGAGTCACGTTGTCCGTCTTGCATGATCGGTGGCGGGTCTCGGTCGCCTTGGCGTACGCGGCCTTCGTGCTGGTCGGGATGAGCGCCGGGGTGGGGGGCGTGCTGCTGCCCGCGCAGATCGACGACTACGGCGTGGACAAGGCCACCGTCGGGCTCACCTTCTTCACCTTCTCCGCGGGGTTCATGCTCGCCGGAGCCACCGCCGGGTCGCTGGTCGACCGGCTCGGCACCCGTGCCGCGCTCGTCGTCGGCGGTGGCGCGTTCGTGCTGGCTGGCCTGTACACGGCGATCCGCCCGCCGTTCGCCGCCCTCGTGGCGGTGCAGGTGGTGGCCGGCTACGGCACAGGTGTGCTGGAGTCCGTGCTCAACGCCTACCTCACCCGGCTGCCGTCGGCCACGACCCTGCTCAACCATCTGCACGCGTTCTTCGGCGTCGGTGCGCTGCTCGGCCCGCTGCTGGCCGCCTGGATGCTGGGTTTCCTGCCCTGGACGGCAGTCTGGCTGGTGCTGGCCGTGGTGTGCCTGCCGCTGACGGCGGGCTTCCTGGTCGCCTATCCCGGAGGCGGCGCCACCGGGAGGAGAGCCGGGCGCCGTACGGATCCGGAGTCGCCGCAGTCCTCCGGTGCGCCCGACCCCGCCGGCCCCGCCCGCACCCCGGAGAAGGCGGAGAAGGGCCTGCTGGCCGCCGCCCTCAGGACTCCCGGCGTGCTGCTCGCCTCCGTGTTCCTCGCCGTCTACGTCGGTTTGGAGATCGGCGTGGGCAACTGGGGCTTCAGTTTCATGGTCGAGGAGTACGGGCAGCCGGGCCTGGTGGCCGGGTACACCGTCAGCGGTTACTGGCTCGGGCTGACCCTGGGCCGGTTCCTGATCAGCCCGGTCGCCGCCAGGCTGGGACTGACGGCGACCGGCATGGCGTTCGTGTGCCTGTTCGGGGTCACGGCCAGTGCCGCGCTGATCTGGCTGGCGCCGGTGACGGCGGTGGCCGCCGCCGGTTTCGCCCTGCTCGGGTTCTTCCTCGGGCCGCTCTTCCCGACGGCGATGGTGGTGGTGCCGAGGCTCACCACGCCCCGGTTGGTGCCCACGGCCATCGGCGTCATGAACGGCGTGTCGGTCATCGGCGGTTCCGCGCTGCCCTGGCTGGCGGGCGCCGTCGCGCAGGGCGTCGGGGTGTGGACCCTGATGCCCTTCGCGCTGGCCCTCGCTCTGCTGCAGCTCGTCGTCTGGCGCCTGCTCGTCACCCGGATGACGGCGGACGAGGGCGCCCCGGCACCGCACCCGGCTGACACGGGTCCGCATCCGTCCCGGTGAGACGGCGGATCACCGGCCTCATACCCGGCGACGGGACGTCGTCCCGTCTGCGGATGCGGACGGCCGTCACGGTGCCGTGAAGGCGCGGGCGTGCTCGGCCGTCCAGGAACGGAACGAGCGCGCGGGAGTCCCGGTGATCTCTTCCACTGCGGAGGTGGCGGCTCTCGGCTCCGCGACCAGCCGGGCCTGAGCGCGGAGAACGTCTTCCACAACCGCGGGCGGCCAGCCCCGGTCGAGCATCCGCCGGCGCGCGGTCTCCGGCGGCGTCTCCTCCCAGCGTGCCGGGCGGCCGGTCACCTCACCGATGACGCGCACCTGCTCGGCCTGGGTCAGCGATTCCGGCCCGGTCAGTTCGTAGGCCGCGCCGAGGTACCCGTCGCCGATGAGGGTGCGCGCCGCGACGGCCGCGATGTCCCGCTCGTGGATCGGCGGCATCGCCGCGGCTCCGTACGGCTCGCGTACGACGCCCTCGGCGCGGATCTGCTCGGCCCACCGCAGGGCGTTGGCGGCGAAGGCGTGGGGCCGCAGGAACGTCCACTCCAGGCCGGAGCGTTCGATCAGCCGCTCGGCGAGCCTCTCGTGGTCTCGTACGGCGGCCGAGGACAGGTAGACGACGCGGCGGGCGTTTCCGGCGATCGCTTCGATGACGGCCGGCAGCCCTTCCGCGGTGGCGAAGGGCCAGACCAGGAACACGGCCCGGACCCCTCGCAGGGCGGCCCGGACGGACCTCGGGTCACGCAGGTCGCCCTGTGCGACGTCCACGCCGGCCGGTGGGCGGGCCGCGGCGGGGTCACGGGTCAGCATGCGGACCCGGGCCCCGGCGGCCGGCAGTAGCGAGAGGACCTCTCGGCCGACGGTTCCGGTGGCGCCCGTGACCAGAACTCCGTGCTGCTGCGGCATCGGTGCTTCCCCTCGTTCGGTGATCTCTGCGGTGACCAACCGTATGGGAGGCGGGAAAGACGATGAATGCTGGCAAGTGCTGGATTCATACGCGTTCGTCTTGTTCACCGGCAGGGGTGCCACTCCGCCGGAATAGGATTCGGCGGGTAGACGTGCTCAGCGACGTGATCGCCATCGTGCGCACCGGGAGTCCCCGTGCGGCCCGTGTCGAATGGCACGCCCCCTGGGGTCAGCGGTTCCCCTCCGCCCCCGGTGCCGCGGGCTTCCAGGTGATCCTGCAGGGATCGTGCTGGCTCATCCCGGCCTCCGGCGATCCCGTCGAGCTGGGTACGGGCGACGTGGTGTTCTTCCCCCACGGGCACGGGTACGGCCTGGCCGACACCCCTTCCACCCCGCTGGCCGAACCCGCCTGCGACCCGCTGGAGGAGACCGGCCTCCTCGCCGCCGCGTCCGTCGGTCGGCCACGGGACGGCGGCGTCACGGTGACCACCGTGACGCTGTGCGGCGGGTACCGGCTCGATCCCGATCGCGCCCATCCGCTCCTGCGTCACCTGCCCGAGGTGATCCACCTGCCTGCCCGCCTCGGGGAGCGTTCCGAACTGCGCGCGGCCGTCGGCCTGCTCGGCGGTGAGATCGCCACTCCCGGTCTCGGCGCGGACACGATCGTCCCCGCCCTGCTCGATCTGCTGCTGCTCTACGGCCTGCGCTCCTGGTTCGACGGGCGGCCCGCACAGGAGGAGATGACCGGGTGGGCGGCGGCGCTTGCCGATCCGGTGGTCCGCGCGGCGCTGGACGCCGTTCACGGCGACCCCGCCCATCCGTGGACGGTCCGGGAGCTCGGCGCGCGGGGAGGCCTGTCCCGGGCGGCCTTCTCCCGCCGCTTCACCGCCCTGGTCGGCCGGCCGCCCCTGGCCTACCTGACCTGGTGGCGGATGACTACGGCGGCGCGCCTGCTCCGCGAGTCGGATGCGCAGCTCGGCGAGGTGGCCGCCCGCGTCGGGTACGGCTCGGAGTTCGCCTTCGCCGGAGCCTTCAAACGGGCGTACGGCACCGCGCCCGGTAGATATCGCAGCCGGGCGCGGGCCGTACCGGGAGTCAGTGGGCGGTGAGGTCGAGGTCCTTGATGCGGGGGTCGCCCTCGTCGGCGAGGTAGTGGTCGGGATGGGTGGCGTCCCCGCCGTCGGCGAGCCCGGCGGCGCGCGCGACGACCGTGCCGAGGGCCGCGACGGCCAGGTTGACGGCCAGTGCCAGGACGCCCGCGTAGACGGTCATCTTCGTGTCCAGGCCGAGCTTGTCCAGCGGGAACGCCGATCCGGCGAAGTGCAGCTTGCCGGTGGCCGGGTTGCCGATGTTGTAGAGCAGGAGCATGCCCGCGCCCATGCCCGCGACCCAGCCGGTGATCAGACCGGCGCGGTGGAACCAGCGGGTGTAGAGGCCCAGCGCCACGGCCGGGAGCGTCTGCAGGATGATGACGCCGCCGATGAGCTGCAGGTCGATGGAGAAGCCGGTGTCCAGGAAGAGGATGCAGGCCACCGCGCCGACCTTGACCAGCAGTGAGGTGATCTTGGAGACGCGGGCCTCGTCGGCGTCGCTCGCGTCCGGCTTGACGTACTCCTTGTAGATGTTGCGGGTGAACAGGTTCGCCGCGGCGATCGACATGATGGCGGCGGGGACCAGGGCGCCGATGCCGACCGCGGCGTAGGCCACCCCGGTGAACCAGTCGGGGAACATCTGGTCGAACAACCGCGGCACGATCGTGTTGTTGTCCTTGCCGATCGGCGTGGTCCCGGCCGCGATCGCCATGAAGCCGAGCAGCGAGATCAGGCCGAGCAGCAGGCTGTAGGCGGGCAGCGCCGACATGTTCCGCTTGATCACGTCGCGGTTCTTCGAGGCCAGCACGCCGGTGATGCTGTGCGGGTAGAGGAAGAGCGCGAGCGCCGAGCCGAAGGCGAGCGTGACGTACTGCAACTGGTTGTTGGCGTTGAGCAGGATGCCGTCGCCCGGTGCGGGGGAGGCGGCGAACTTCTCCTGGGCCTTGTTGAAGATCACGTCCCAGCCGCCCAGCTTGGCCGGGATGACGATGACCGCGGCCAGGATCACGATGTAGATCAGCGTGTCCTTGACGAAGGCGATCAGCGCGGGGGCGCGCAGCCCCGACTGGTAGGTGTAGGCGGCCAGGATCGCGAACGCGATGATGATCGGCAGGTGCCCGGTCACGCCCATCGACTTCAGCACGGCCTCGATGCCGACGAGCTGCAGGGCGATGTACGGCATGGTCGCGACGATGCCGGTGATCGCGATCAGCAGGGCGAGGGTGGGGGAGCCGAAACGGGCCCGGACGAAGTCGGCCGGGGTCACGAAGCCGTGGATGTGCGAGACCGACCAGAGCCGGATCAGCACCAGGAACACCATGGGGTAGATGACGACGGTGTACGGCACGGCGAAGAAGCCCATCGCGCCCGCGCCCCACAGCAGGGCGGGCACGGCGACGAAGGTGTAGGCGGTGTAGAGGTCGCCGCCGACCAGGAACCAGGTGACCCAGGAGCCGAAGCTCCGGCCGCCCAGGCCCCACTCGTCGAGGCTGGCCAGGTCCTTGGGCCGGCGCCAGCGGGAGGCGACGAACCCCATGCCGCTGACGACCAGGAACAGGACGGTGAACACGATGATCTCGGTCAGGTGCTCCCGCACGACGTCACCGCCCCCGCTTGGTCATCTGGTAGACGATCGTGGTGCAGGTGACGCCGACCGCGATGAAGGCGAGCTGGAGCCAGTAGAACATCGGGAAGCCGAGCAGCCGGGGCTCGTCCGAGTTGAACAGGAAGGGCAGCAGGGGCAGGACGATCGGGACGAGCAGCAGCCGGTTCCACGGGCTGCGATCGCTCCGGTTCCCATTGGGTGCGGACAACGCGATCTCCTCATATCGGAGAGAAGCCGGTCGGCCACGGACCGGCCCTTCGGGCTGACCGGCAGAGTAACCATGTGATCGTTTCATTGCGGTCACCGCGCGTCGAACGCACCCGTCAGCGCGCCGAACGGTCGGCCGGTCGCCTGCACGGCGCCGCGGTCGAGGTCAGGGCCGTCCCGCTCCGCCGCTCTCGTCGCTCGGCGAACGGATCCCACCGGCCGCAGAATGACCCGCGTCCCCGCCTTGACAAGATTGCAAGCGGCTCGTGAAGGCGGGGAGGTCCTGCCCGGCCTGTGCGTGGAGATCGGCAGAGAAACATGACAGTGGATGTCCCCTTATCCGGTCAGCATCGTTCCCATGGAGAAGACACTGACGGGGAAAGTCGCCCTGGTCGCCGGGGCGACGCGGGGTACGGGCCGGGCGATAGCGGCGGAGCTGGGCGCCGCAGGGGCGACCGTCTACTGCACCGGACGCACGACGCGGGAGCAGCGTTCGGAGATGGACCGTCCGGAGACCATCGAGGAGACGGCCGAGCTGGTGACCCGGGCGGGCGGCGAAGGGATCGCCGTCCAGGTGGACCACCTGGAACCGGAGCGGGTGCGGGCGCTGGTGGAGCGGATCGACCGCGAGCACGGCCGGCTCGACGTGCTGGTCAACGACATCTGGGGCGGTGACAGGCTGGCCGCCTGGGACACGCCGCTGTGGGAGCACTCCCTGGACGACGGCCTGCGCCTGCTCCGGCTGGCGGTCGACACCCACCTGATCACCAGCCACTTCGCGTTGCCGCTGCTGACCAGGAACCGGGGCGGCCTGCTCGTGGAGGTGACCGACGGCACCTGGGAGTACAACGCCGGCCACTACCGGGTCTCCTGCTTCTACGACCTGGCCAAGGTCGCGGTGAACCGGCTGGGGTTCTCCCAGGCCCACGAGCTGCGCCCGTACGGCTGCACCGCGGTCTCCCTGACTCCCGGCTGGCTGCGCTCGGAGATGATGCTGGAGATCTACGGGGTGAAGGAGGAGAACTGGCGTGACGCGCTCGAGAAGGAGCCGCACTTCGTGATCTCGGAGTCACCCGCCTTCACCGGCCGCGCGGTGGTGGCGCTGGCCGCCGACCCGGAGCGGGAGCGCTGGTCGGGCCGGTCGCTCTCCAGCGGGGGGCTCGCCCAGGTGTACGGCTTCACCGACGTCGACGGCACCCGGCCGGACGCCTGGCGCTACCTGGTCGAGGTGCAGGACGCGGGCAGGCCCGCCGACGCCACCGGCTACCGCTGAACCGCCCCGGAGGGCCGGGAGGCCGCCGCCTCCCGGCCCCCGCCGGGACCGAGGGTGCCGAGGTCTACGGGTGCCCGGGGGAGGGCCGGCCCCGTCCGGGCTCCGCCGAGGGCGGGCCGTACAGGCGGGACAGGCGGGCGGCGGCGTCGGCGAGGAGGGCCCGGAGGGCGGGCGGGTCGAGGACCTCGGCCTCCGGGCCGAAGCGGAGGCACTGGCCGTAGGCGACCTCGGGGGACTCGACGGGCAGGACGAGCGTGGTCCAGCCCTGCTCGTCGGGCTCCCCGGCCGAGGCCAGCGCCTCGTCGAGGGCCGCCGGATCGGCGACGTGCCGGAGCAGGCGCATGCCGTCGGGGCTGAGCCGCACCGTGACGCGGGCGGTGAGCAGGGAGCGGGTGAACTCCGCGGCCCGCGCGGCCCAGAAGGCGGCCAGGTCGAAGTCGCGGTCCCGGTCGAAGCGCCGGTCGGCGTGGACGGCCACGGCGGAGAAGCGGTCCACCCGGTAGATCGCCGAGCGGGTCGCCAGATACCAGACGCCGGCCTTGAGCACGAGGCCGTACGGTTCCAGTGTCCGCTCGGCGCCCCGGTAGAGCCCGGTGACCGGGTGGTCGCCCCAGACCGCCCTGGCCAGCGGGGCCAGGGGCGCCGGGGGCGGACGCTCGCTGGCGAACCAGCCGGGGGCGTCGAGGTGGAAGCGCTGCGCGGCCGTCGCGGGGGCGTCGCGCAGGCCGGGGGAGAGCGCCGCGGACGCCTTGAGCCTGGCGGTGGCCGCGACCTCGCCCAGCCCCATCTCCCGCAGCGCCTCCGGGACGCCGGACAGGAACAGGGCCTCCGCCTCGGCCCGGTCCAGGCCGGTGAGGCGGGTCCGGTAGCCGTCCAGCAGCCGGTAGCCTCCGCCGCGCCCCCGGTCGGCGTAGACCGGGATGCCCGCCTCGGACAGCGCGAGCACGTCCCGGTGCACGGTCCGCTCGGACAC
Organism: Planomonospora parontospora; assembly: GCA_014647935.1. Classification (GTDB taxonomy): domain Bacteria; phylum Actinomycetota; class Actinomycetes; order Streptosporangiales; family Streptosporangiaceae; genus Planomonospora; species Planomonospora parontospora. The sequence goes on along the minus strand of BMQD01000015.1, from coordinate 225,638 downwards.
CTCCAGCTCCCGGGCCAGCTCGGCCGCGGTCATCCCGCCGCGCGACTGGAGGAGCAGCACCAATGACATCAGCCTGGCCGCACGCACCCGCCGACCCTAGCGCCCTGCGTCCGAGATCCGTCGGCGGTGTTCAGCTCGACCTGGTTGATCCAGGAGAACCCGGCCGGGGCGAAATGCATGGGGAAGCGAGGGTGACGAGTCGGCCACGCCCTGATCGCCGGAGTTCACCGCGGTCATACGGGGTTCGGGCCGATCCTAGACGCGTGCCGGTGTCCTGCCGCCGGCCGGATCGGGGGTGCGAGCCGCCGGGGTGGCGAAGGTCGCCGCGATGACGATGACGAGGACGAGGACGAGGGCGGAGCGCAGGCCGTAGTGCTCGCCGAGGAACCCGAGGGCGGGCGGTCCCACGAGGAACGCGACGTAGCCGAGGGTCGCGGCGAGCGAGACGCGCGCGGCCGGGTTCTCGCCGGAGTCGCCGGCGGCGGAGAGGGCGAGGGGGAAGCCCAGGGAGGCGCCGAGTCCCCACAGGACGGCGGCGGCCGCGGCGACGGCCTGGTGGTCGACGAAGATGACGAGGGCGAGACCGGCGGCGCCGGTGATCGCACTGGCGGCCAGGACGGGGGCGCGTCCGAAGCGGTCGACGAACCGGCCGCCGGCGAAGCGGCCGAGGGTCATCGCCGCGGCGAAGAGGGCGTACACGGCCGACCCGAGCGCGGCGTCGAACCCGTGACCGTCGACCATGACGAGCGGGAGCCAGTCGTTGGCCGTCCCCTCGGCCATGGCGAGCGCGAGGATGATCGCCCCGATCAGCAGCAGCCTGGAGTCCTTCCACACCGCGGGCCGCTCGGCGCGCGGGGCGGGCCGGCCGTCGTCGTGTGCCTGCCGCCCGTCGCCGGCGGGGATGTGCCGGACGGCGAGCGCCAGGCCGGCGGCGACCACGACGGTGACGATCATCAGGTGTGCGACGACGGGGAACGCCAGGGCCGTCAGGGCCATGCCGCAGGCCGCCCCGAGGACCGTGCCGAGGCTGAAGAAGCCGTGCATGGCGGGCATCGTCGAGCGGCCCAGCAGGCGCTCGACCTCCGCGCCCTCGACGTTCAGCGCGACCTCGCCGCCGCCCATCCCGAAGCCGAAGAGGCCCAGGCCGAGTGCGACGGCCGCGCCGGCTCCCGCGGCGGCGCCGATGCCGATGACGGCCGCGCCGGCCGCCACCGCGACGGTGCCGGCCGTGATCACGGGTCGGGTGCCCCAGCGCGAGACGAGCGGTCCCGAGCACAGGATGCCGATCATGGAGCCTACGGAGAGCCCGAACAGGATGAGCCCCATCTGCGAGGTGGACGCCCCCACCAGGTCCCGCACGTCGGGAGTGCGGGTGACCCATGAGGCGATCGTCAGGCCGGGGAGGAAGAACAGCGCGAACAGGGCGTTGCGGCGCGCGGACAGGTGGACGGGCACGAGAAGGGCTCCCACGGCGGACGAACAAGGGGCAAAAGGGTTGAAAAGACTGTACTGATGTACACACTAGGGCGGGGTCGTCGGCCATGGCAACATGGGGGCGTGACAGGCACGCGGCGGGAGGTACCCAACGACCCGGGACGCAAGGACCGCATCCTGGACGCCGCGCTCGACGTGATCGCCGAGTGGGGCGTCCACAGGACCACGCACCGCAAGATCGCCGAGCGGGCGCGGGTCCCACTCGGGTCCCTGACGTACTACTTCGACGGCCTGGACGACCTCCTGGCCCAGGCCTTCGCCCGGCTGGCCGACACCATGAGCGAGCTGTACCGTGCGACCTTGCAGAAGGCGGCGTCCGCGCAGGAGGCCGAGGCCGCCGTCGTCGACCTCATCTGCGGACCGGCCTACGCCACGGCGCGCGACATGACGCTCATCTTCGAGATGTACGCCTACGCCAACCACAACCCCGCGGTGGCCACCACGACCCGGGCCTGGCTGCACCGCAGCCGCGGAAGTCTCGCCCTGCACTTCCCGCCGCACGTCGGTCAGGCCCTGGACGTGCTCGTCGAGGGCTGGCCCATGCACCGCACCTTCGACCGGACACCGCCCGACCGGGCCCTGGTCGCCGCCACCGTCCACGCGATCGTGACCGGCGTCCCCTCCCCGTCCGGCACCTGAACCGCCGTGGCGTTCAGGTGTTCAATCTCGGCAGGCCGCGGCCTGAGGTGATCTCCAGGCTCTGCTGAACGAGGCTCGGGGCGGCGAGCCTCCGCGGGCGCCGGCGAGCAGTTCGTCGAGATCATCGACGCCCACGTGCAGGAACTGCCCTGCAAGCGGGTCCAGCTCCCCGCGCGCCACGCGGATCACCGCGGTCACGATGAGCGCCGGGTCCGTCCACTCCTCCCGGTTCCTGCAGATGGCCATACCGAGTGTCATGTCCGTACGGACCGCTCCCGGGCTGATGTCGAACAGGTGGACGCCCCGCGGCGCGAACGCTCCGGTCAGGGTCTCGGACAGGGCCAGCAGAGCTGCTTTGGAGGCGCTGTAGGCGGAGTAGCGGATGTCTCCCCGTACGGCGAATATGGAGTTGATGTTGACGATCCGGCCCTGCCCGCGCCGGACCATGTCCGGTACCGCCGCCTGGCAGGCGTTGACGGTGCCGCGGAAGTTCGTGTCGAACACATCCCACCAGTGCCCCGGATCGGCCTCCCAGAAGGGGACCTCTCCGCGGTCGACGAGGCCGGCGTTGTTCACCAGCAGGTTCAGCGGCCCGAGCGCGCCGCGCACGTGCTCGACCGCGTCGCGGGTCGACTCCGCGGAGCGGACGTCCGCGACGGCGACGGTGACGGCGGCCCCCCGCTCCGCGCAACCGCGCGCGGTCTCCTCCAGCCTTCCCCGGTCCCGTCCGACCAGTCCGACGGACACACCCTCTCCGGCGAGCCCGACGGCGAGCAGGCGGCCGATGCCGCGGCCCGCACCGGTGATCAGTGCGACCTGCCCTTTCAGGGTCCGGGCCGTTCCGCCGGTGGCGCTCATCGCCGCACCGCCCTCACCGTTGTCCCGGCGGCCCGGAGTGGAGCCGTTCACCGGGCCGCCTCGGCGGCCAGCGCCTCGAGAGCGCCGGTACCGTTCATGATGTTCTCCCGGTCGCGCCAGTGCGCCCAGAACGCGCCGGTGTAGCCCTTCCTCTTCAAGCTGGTCAGGAACGGGTTGTCGGCGTAGTTGTTGTCGTTCTCGCTGCTTCCGTTGAGTGTCGGCAGCATGACGCGGTAGTACTCCGACTCCGGGATGTGGCTCCACAGGAAGTCGACGGACTCGTGCCAGATGCCGTTCGGGCTGTTCACCGTCTCCGGGGACTCGGGGAGATCGGGAGAGAAGTAGCAGACCAAGCGGAAACCCCCCGACTCGTCGAACATGAACTGCCTCTCGTACTCGATCGGGCCGCTGCACTTCTCCATCGGTTTCAGGATGATCGGCCCGGTGGCGTTGTTGGACTGGAGCCCGGGGAGCGTGCGCACCCCGTCGCACCGCCGGGCCAGGGAGATCGCCAGATCCGTATAGGGGAAGAGACGGAGCCCGAGGCTGAAGCCCGTCACCGTGGCGTCCAGGTCCATCAGCCGGTCGACGCACTCCCGCATGGTCTCCCGGGTCTCGCCGGGCATCCCCAGCAGGGCCTCGACCATGGTGAGCATCCCGTACCGGTGGCTCAGCTCGACCAGCCGCGCCGTGTCCTCGAAGCCGTAGTACCTGGTCCCCTTCTTCGTCACCTTCCAGCCGTCGAGCATGTCGGAGCGGACGTGGTCCGTACCGATGTTCACGCCCGCGCAGCCCGCGTGCGCCAGGAGTTCCGCGAGTTCCTCGTCGAAGGGCGACGGCTGGCAGTAGACCCAGAGCCGCAGGCGGTGCAGCGAACCGGAGGCGTCGCCGTCCTTGCGCCTGATGATCTCCCGCAGCAGCTGCTTGCTGTGCGCGATCGACAGGTTGAACTCGCTGTCGGTGGTGTGCAGGTCGTAGATCCCCTGGCCGGTCAGGGACTCGATCTCGTCGACCACGGATGCGACGCTCCGCCGGGTGAGCCGGGTGCCCTTGGCGTCCGGCTCGACGCACTGCGTGCACCGGTAGACGCAGCCGTTCTTGGTCAGGATGCTGCCCAGACCCCCCAGCCGGTAGTAGGTCAGGTTGTCGACCTTGTACGGCACGCCCGACCGCCGCGTGTAGGGCAGTTCCGTCTCCACCTGCCAGGCCCGGCCCTCCTCGCGGCCGGTGGGAAAGGGCAGGGAGGCGGTGACGGCGGTCCGGAGTTCGCTCAGTACGGGCGGCGGCACCCGCACGACCTTTCCCCGCCCGCGGTTGACGAGCAGGCCGGGAACGCCGTCGGCGGGCCGTCCGTCGTGCAGCGCCTCCGCCAGTTCGCAGAGGATGTGCTCCCCCGGCCCCTTCACGCCGAAGTCGACGCCGAAGTAGTCGACGAGTGCGAAGGGCATCGTGGAGAAACCGACTCCCCCGGTGACGACGGGGGAGTCGGTCAGCCTGCGGATCTCGTCGATGACCTCCTTGTACCGGTCGACGAAGGGACGTTGTTCGAAGGCGTACACGGTGTCGGTGTTGCGGCACGTGACACCGACGAGCAGCGGACGCCCGGCGTCCCGGAAGTACGTGCGCAGCACCTGCCGCCAGTCGTCCGCATGGAACGTCAGATCCAGTACGTGCGCTTCGAACCCCGCGGCCTCGAGTGCCGTGGTCAGCACGTCCAGGGCGTACGGGGCGATGGGAGGATGGATCTGGTTGGGGTTGACGAGCACGACAACACCTTTGTGTCGCATGGATCTCCTTATGGTTCGTCAGGCGTCCGGGGTACGGCGCGCCTCGGACGCGGCGGCGCGGCCCGCCAGGACGCGCGGAGGCCGGGAGGTCTCCAGCACGTACTCGGCCGCCCGGCCTTCGCCGGTCGCTGCGGGGTCCGGCAGCGGTTCGGTGAACGTCAGGGTGGTCTCCGGAGCGACCGCCAGGGCCGGCCAGCACAGGGGCTGCGACAGATCGACGTAGATGGGCTTGCGCACCGCGGCACCGGACGGGGAGCGCGCCTCGAGGACCGCGCGTCTGTCGGCCAGGCCCCGCACGACGCTCCACGGGTCGGGAATCGTCACGGTGCGCAGGAACGACCGGCGGGGGACACCGGTGCGGGCGCACCAGCGGTGCCAGGCCGCCGCCGCCTCCGCCGGTCCCGGCTCTGCTGCGGGGAGCGCGGCGCGGGGGACCTTCCAGGTGCGCCGGTCCAGCACCAGGCGCCCGAGCACCAGCCGCGGGTAGTGACGGACGGACTCCGAGGCCTGCGGCGCCTCCGCGGTCACCATGGCGTCCACCTGGTCCCACAGGTCGAGCGTGGTGCCGGACACCGGGCCGAAACGGCTGAGCCACCGGTACAGTCCGGGGGCCACGGTGGGCAGGGTCGAATTGTGCGGGACCGGGAACAGCGGACGTCCGGCGAACCGGTCGCTGAACAGCAGCAACCGTCCCCCCGCCGCCTGCACGACGCATTCCGACAGGTCGATCCGGGTCGCGGGGGCGCACTCCAGCGCGCGGCCGGGATAACCCAGCGCGGCGGGCAGCACGAGGGGGTGTTCGTTGACCGTGGCGCCCAGCAGCGCCGAGATGTCGACCATCACGCCGTCGTCGTGCGGCGCGGCCGCGGTCGCCGCCCAGTGCCGCAGCTCATCCATGCCGCGGTCGTCCAGGGCCGCGCCGAAGCGTGCGGCGAAGCGCCCGTAACCGCTGCTGACGCCGTTGACCACGACCCGTTCTCCGGCCCGCTGGAGCGGCCAGGCCGCGCACGGCAGATCCAGGACGGCGTCCGGGAGGTCGGCCGCCAGGGCGTCGAGCAGGGCGGGGTCGCACGGCACCTCCTCCGCGCCCGGCTGCTGCGCCGCGGCGCGCAGCCCGGCGAAGAGCCGGGTGCGCAGGTCGAGCACCGCCGCCAGTTCTCCGGTGGAGCAATCGGCGAGCAGGGCGTCGGACTCCGTCCGGCCGGACTCGGCGAACCAGCGGTAGGCGGCGAGGAGCGGCACCGGATCCGGCCCGAAACGACGCCGGAAGGCGGTCGCGGTGGCCAGTTGGAAGGGCAGTTCGGCACCGAGCAGCGGCACGATCCGCTGCACCCGGCCCAGATCGGCGAGCAGCCCGGGGTCGGTCCGGAGGATTCCGTCGTCGGGTCCGGTCCCGACGACGTCCTCGCTGACCGGGGCACGCTCGATCCCCCCGGCGTCGAGGCCGAGGGCGCGGGCGAGCGCGCCGATTCCCGCCGCCGCACGCCGTACGGTCCCGGTGTCACCGCCGCGTGCGGCGGCGTGCTCCGCGTCGCGCAGCACGCACAACGCGTCGTGGACGGCCCGGGGCGAGGGACCGTCGTCCCTTCCTGCGGCCCCGGGCGAGGGAGCGTCGTCCCTGCCCGCGGTCCGGGCGGGGACGGCGGCGTCGGCCGCCGCGCGCAGCGTCCGGCGGCCGTGCGACGGCAGGCGCGGCCCGACCTCCAGCATCCCGCGCCCGATGAGGTCGGTGAGCACGCCGGGCAGCGCGCCGCCGGCGAGGAGGGCGTCCAGGCGGACCGGGTCGCGCACTCCGCGCAGGAAGGAGACCAGATCCGGGCCGCATCGCGCGGACGCGAAGCGCTCCGCGCCGTTCTCGCCGGTCACCAGCCAGGTCACCCGCAGGCCGCCGTCACCGTCGCCGTCCGCGACCGTCGCGCTCGGGTTGACGGTGAGCCACATGCGGTCCGGACGCAGGTACCGGTAGCCTCCGCCCGCGATCCACCGCCGCGTCCAGTCGAGCACCTCGCGGCGCACCCGCACATGGCTGCGCGGAGGGCTCTCCCCGGCGCCACGGAGTGGGAAGCCCTCCCCGGCACCGCGGAACAGCAGGGTGGTCGTGGCCGACCGGGCGAACGGAGTGGGCTTGCTGGCGGCCCGCTGCACCAGCCGCAGCAGGGTCAGGGCACGCCTGCGGGCTCTCCTCCCCGCGGCAGGGCCGGGGTCGATCGGCCCGGCCGTCGACAGGCCGGGCACGGACAACTCGACGGACCAGGCGAGATCGAGGTCGCCCAGTTCCGTCTCCAGGACCGTGCCGGTGGTCCGGGCGAGCTCCGCCAGCGCCGAGGCGAGCTCCCGCCCGGCCGCGTCCCGGAACGCCAGGGCATCGGTGTACGCGGCGGCCAGGCCGGCGGTCTCCGGGTCGGCGGGAAGACCGGTCCCGACCGGCCGGGAGTTGAACGCGTCCCGCCGGGCTCGCAGCAGGCCGCGGCGCTCCTCCTTCGCCGCGGCGGGCACCAGGGCGCTGATGCGGTCGGCGAGGTCACCGCCGCACCGGGAGCAGGCGAGCTCGGCGTCGGCGACGGCCCCGGCGGCCCGCCACACCCGGTCACCGCCCAGGCCCGTCAGGACCGAACCCGGCAGCAGGCACCGCCTGCGGACCACGACCGGGCCGAGGACGACACGGCCGCGATCCGGGGAGGCCGGATCCTCGCCTACCGGCGCCATTCGATCTCCAGCATCAGCTCGTCCAGCCCCCGGTGGAGGAAGTGCGGAGCCCACACGGGCGGGGCGGCCGGGCGGAGTCCGGACCACCGCCGCCCGGCGGTCCGCAGCAGCACCCGTCCCTCCGTACGCGCCAGGTGCGCCCCGAGGCACACGTGGCGGCCCTCGCCGAAGCTGACGCCGGCGTTGTCGGCCGGCGCGCTGCTCGCGAGGAGCTCGTGATTGGCGGCACCGAGCATCACCCTGATCCGGTCGCCGGCGCGGATGCGGTGCCCCTCCAGCTCGCAGTCCTCCTGCGCCACCCGGACGGTGAACGTGAGCGGCGACTCGCCGAGCAGCAACCGGTCGACCTCCGCCGAGACGTCGACCGCGCCCGCCGCGAGGCCGCCGAGCAGTTCCGGGTGCGTCGCCAGACGCAGCAGCAGGCCGCTGAGCATGTTGCGGGACGTGTCGTGGCCCGCGATGTACAGGCTGAAGACGTTGGCGACGATCTCGACGTCGGACAGCGCCTCCGGGGTGTCCCGCGCCGCCGCGGCCGCCGCCAGCACGGAGTCCGGCATGAGCCGGTGCGGTACGGCCAGCCACCGGTGGACGAGGCCGGTGAGCTCGTCGACGTGCGCCAGCGCCGCTCCGACCTCCCGGCCGCCCGGCTGCCCGGACGCCACGCCGCCCCCCTTGCTGATCAGGCGGCACAGCTCGCTGACCTCGTCGCGGTCGCTCTCCGGAATGCCGACGAGATCCCCGATCACGCTGACCGGCAGCCGCGCGGTGATCTCGGTGACGCCGTCGATCCGCGGGCGCGGCGCGATGCCGTCGAACAGCGACGCCGTGGCCGCCTCGATCCGAGTGGTGCGGGCGCGGACGGCTCGGGGGGTGAAGAGCCCGCTGAAGAAGCGGCGCAGACGTGCGTGCCGCTCGCCCTCGGACGCCAGCAGCATGCTCTGGAGGAAACCGCCGTGGCTGCCGCCCTCGGCCCACGCGGACCCGTCCGGCGGGCCGGGCAGGCGGAACCGCGGGTCGCGCAGGACCAGGCGGGCGAGCTCGTAGCCCGTGACCATCCACATCCGATCGGGCCGGCTCCACAGCAGGGCGCCTTGGCGGTGCAGCCTCCGGTAGAGGAGCGCCGGGCACCTCAGTAGGGCCTCGGTCACCTCCGCGGGGGTGGGTCGGGTCGCCATGCCGTCACGCTCCTTTCAACGCAGCACCTTGCCGCGCTCGTCGTACGCGGACTCCTCGGTGTGGCGGCGGACCACCCGGTGCGGGGTCACGGGCGTGGGAAGCCGCAGGCAGGCGTCACGGACCTGCGCCTCGGTGACGTCACCGACCGCGACGACGGTGATCCGGTCGAGCGGTCCGGAGCGGTCGACCGAGACCGAAGCGTCCACGACGCCTTCCAGGGCGCGGACGGCGGCCGTGATCTCTCGCGGGTACACGCTCACGCCGTCGACCTTGACCAGGTCGTCCGCGCGGCCTTCGAGTACGTAGCCGCCGTCGCCGGAACGGCGGGCGAGGTCGCCGGTGCTGACCGAACCGTCCCGCCGGGCCGTCAGGCGGCCTCCGGTCACGGCGAACCGGGTGTCGGGTCCCCGCGTCCACAGCGTGCCGACCCCGTCGGGGCCGGCGTCCTCCAGCCACACCGGCTTACCCGGCAGCGGCCGTCCGACGTGGCCGTCGCCGCGCACCTCGCGGCTGACGGTGAGCAGTCCCGTCTCGGTGGAGCCGAGCATGGTCAGGAACGTGCTCGCGGGGAACCCCTCGGTGATGCGCTCGGCCCGGTCAGGGGTGAGCCCCCCTCCGGCCGGCACGAAGCAGGTCCCGCGGAACGTCCGCCGCGCAGCCGCCGTGCGCGCGCCCAGAACGGCGATCGCCGGTGGCGCCAGGCAGATCCCCGGCCGGCCGGCGAGTTCGGGGACGGCCGTCTGCCATCGGCTCGGCCGGAACAGGACGAGATCGCGGCCGAGCCACATGGCCGGCGCGACCACCATGTAGAAGGCGGCGGCGAAGTCGATCGCGGAGCAGGTGGCGAACACCTCGGCCGAGGCGTACTCGGGCATGCCCCCGACGTACAGCTCCACCGCTTCGGCCATCGAGTGCGGCCTGCCGAACAGCAGCTTCGGCCGGCCCGTGGTACCCGACGTGGCGGTCGCGTAGGTGGGTCCGTCGACGTGCGGGGGCGGGGCGGCCTGGGGTCCGGCCGGCACCGGTTCCGCCCCGCCCGTGGTCCCCGGCCCCGGTGCGGACCAGGTCGCGGGATCGCCGAGCACCCAGCGCGGAGAGCGGTCCATGAGGCCGAGTGCGAGGAGCCCGACGACGGTGTGCTCACCGCCGCCCGGAGGGATCACCCATCCGTACGGGGCCGGGGGAAGCCCGGCCGCGAGCGTGCGGGCCCGGTCCACCAGCGAGGACCAGGTGAAGCGTCCGCGTTCGGTCACCACGGCCGCAGCGGACGTGCGCAGCGCCGGCTCGGCGGCCTTCAGCCATGCTCCGAAGTCGCCCATCTCACCCACTCCCCGATGGTCGTCAGTTCCCGCGGGTCCTCGGGTCCGGCCATGCCGCGCTCGGCCAGCACGACGAGCGCCACCTCGCGTTCCAGCGAGGTCAGCGGCCGGTCGGCGTCGTGTTCGTCGAGGGCCTCGCACAGCGCCCGGGTCAGCCCGTCCCGGTCCGTCCTCGGCGGGGGGCACACCACGCGGAGCCGGCGCGGCATGGCGAACCGGATGTGCCGGACCCGTTCCACCTCCTCACCGGCCAGGGCGGCGTCCGGCGCCGCGCGGTGCAGCGCTCCGAAGAGCTCCAGCGCCTGTATGCGGGCGAGCCGGGCGCCGAGGCAGCGGTACGCGCCCCAGCCGAAGGAGAACAGCGCCCGCCCGGCCACCGGATCGTCGTCCAGCCGGTTGGCGTCCGCGACCCTGACCGAGACCACCTGCCCCCGGCGGAACTCGTGCCCGTCGACGGTGAACGGTTCGCGGACGACGCGTTCCAGGGTTTTGAGCGGCGGTTCCTCGCGCAGCGCGTCGTCGAGCAGTGCGTCCCGACGCCCGGGGTCGGCGAGTGCTCCCGGTGTGCCGAGGATGCGCACCGCCGCGTTCCCCAGCATCCCGGCGACCGTCTCCAGCGATGCCTGCACGAGCATCACGGCGTTCGCCTCGATGTCGGCGTCGCAGAGGTTCCCGATCGCCCCGGCGTTCCACTCACCGAGCACGGATCCGGGCGGGGCGGCCGGCCGCGCGGCGGCGAGGGTCTCGCGGATGCGGGCCAGTGCGGCGTGGCCCGCGCGGACCGCCTCCTCCGGATCCTTGAGCCGGGCGGCGTACGCGACGAGCGCGACCTGCTGACTGAGCTTGTGCAGACGCCGGTAGTCGTCGTCGGTGACGCCGACGAGCCGGGCGCCCACCCGTACCGCGTACGGGAACGCCACCGCGGTCATGAACTCACCGCCTCCGGCGCCGGCGAACGGGCGCACGACCTGTTCGGCCGCACTCCCCATGAAGGGGGTGACGGCCTTGACCGCGTCCGCGTCGAAGAACCCGCCGAACGCCTTGCGCAGCTCCGCGTGCCGGGCGGGTCCGGCCTGCAGCATGATCCGTTCGGCGAAGGACGTGAGCTCCTGCGCGAGCGGACGCGCCTGGCCGGGCAGCCTCGCGGCGAGGTCCGCCATCACCGGACCCGGTTCCAGGACGCCGAGCCGGTCGCCGGTGAGCAGCCGGACCGCCAGGTGCCGGTCGGCGACCAGCCAGCCCAGACCGTTGGGCAGACCGCTCAAGCCGTCCGGGAGGGCCGTCCCCGCGGCGGATGCGCCCGCGTCAGGGGAACGGGTGTGGCTCATGCCGTACCTCCTCGCTGGAAAGTCCGTACCGGCTCATGCCGTTCCTGGCCCGGAAGGCGTTGAGCGTCTCCACCGGCGGCGGCCGCCGGTGGCGGTGCCCGAACGTCATCGGCACCGTCCCGGGCACGACCGCCTTGACACAGCGCAGTCCCAGGCGCTCCAGCTCGCCGGTGGTGTGGTCGACGACGAGGACCTCGTGCCCCTGGCGCTCCGCCGCCGCGAGCATCGCCGCCAGGTCGGCCGCGATGTCACCGACCGGTTCGTGGAGGGCTGCGACGGGCGGGGGTTCCGGGAAGACCTCGTCGAGGAGGAAGGAGAACCGCCGGCGGGCCCCGGGCAGGGCGCCGGCGAGAGCGTGGTCCTCCATCCGCCGCACGAGGTCCGGGTCCTCCAGCGCCCGCTCCAGTTCCGCGCGGCGCGGCCGGTAGCCGGCCGTGATCGCGGGTGCGCACGCGGCCATCTCGTGTGCGGCCCCGATGAGGGCCCGCTCCCTCGTCAACGCCGAACCGGCCGTGACGAGCGTCGCGGGCCGTTCCGGATCATCCGACGTCGACACGAGGAGGACCACCGGCACGTCGAACACGCCGACCGCCCAGAACGCCCTGAGATCGCGTCCGGTGCGGTGGCGTACGGCGTGCACGGCCCGCCCGGCCGCGTCCGGCAGCGCGGCGAGATCGATTTCGGGCAGCGGGGTCTGCGAATACCAGGCGCACAGGAAGGCGTCCCGTTCGGCGACCTCCAGCAGCGCCGCCATCAGGGCCTCCTCCGTGCCGGACCCCAGGGCGCAGCCGTTGGAGTTCTCGTAGACGAACCGCGGGCCGGTCTCGGGGCGTTCGGCCGCGCCGTAGTAGGCGACGTGGAACGGCACCAGCGTGCGGCGGCCGGTGCGGGCGGAGTACGCCTCGGCCCATCCCGTGGGGGTCTCCGGGGTGAACGGGGTGTAGGGGAACCCGGGGGTGCGGTAGGCCTCGCCGGGGTGCAGGAGGAGGAGCCGCGGGTCGACCGCCTCGTCGAGGTCCGCGAACGCCGCGAAGACCGCGGGGGCGCGGCCTCCGCAGTGCCATCCGGCGTAGCGCTCCAGCCCTTCCAGCACCGCCGCGGGCCGCGCCGTCGCGTAGTCCTCGGCGCGTCCGATCGCGATCTCCTCGAATCCCCAGGCCGTCGGCACCCGCACCTGTACCGAGGGGAGGGCGGTGCCGTCCCCGACGCTGGGGGACCGGACGATCCCCGACCAGGAGTCGAGGTACTCCTCCTCCAGTCGTCCGGCGTACCGGGAGGCGGGGAACCGCCGTGACGACCCCGTCTCCGTCGCGGGCAGCGGGCCGGTCAGGTCGGGGACGGGCGGGGGAGGCGGCCGCCGGTTGCCGGTGCAGTGCGGTGAGGCGCACATCGCATGGGCGATCACCGGATGCCAGTCGCCGCTCAGCCCGCCGGATCCGACGGCGAAGGCGGCCTCGGCGCTTCGCGCCCGCCCGCCGCCGGCGAGGCGTTCCGCCTCATCGCGCACGATCGCGGCGGTGAGGCGCTCCGCCCCGGGCGGCAGCCAGCCGCCCCAGCCGCCCCGCCGAGCGGACAGGCGCCGCAGGTCCGCCGGGCCCACCTGGACGCCTCGGGGCTGCCCGTCCACCGCCCGCACCCGCAGCGCCAGGCAGTGCGGGCATCCCGGTCGGCCGGGGAGCATCGCCGGGCCGATCACCACCCGGCCCCGCAGCCCGTACACCGGCAGCACCGGGCCCTCCGTCCGCGGAAGGCGAGAGAGGTCGGCATCCCAGTCCATGTCGACCACGACGAGCGGGCGGCCGTCCCCGGCTCCGTCCAGGCCGTTCCCGGCCCCGTCCAGGCCGTCGGCGGTGCGGACGTCGAGGACGTCCCCCACCAGCCGCCGCAACCGCGCCACCAGGATGTCCGAAGTGGTGCCCGAAGCGTGGCGCCCCTGCGCCGCCGTCCCCCTCACCTGCCTGCTCCGGGAGCCAGGACGACCCCTGTCAGCCGACCGGAGACCAAGGGCGGCAACGCGGCGACGGACCAACTCAGGCCGAGCGCGGCGGCGACGTCCCGGACGGTCCCCTCCTCGGGGACCGCTCCCGTCCAAGCCGGTACGGCATGCGCGCCGTCATCCGGCCCGAACTGCTCCAGCGCCAGCGCGGCCATCAGGGCGCGCTCCTGCGCCTGCGCGGGATCGAAACCGGTGCGCATCACGTCGCGATCGGTCCAGGCCCGCCACAGGCCGCTCGGATGGCGTTCGCTCCGCAGCGCGTGGTCGGTCCCGGCCAGTCCGGCGAGCCCGCGCGCCCGCTCCGAGAGGACGGTCCGGTCTGTCGCGGGCACGCCCTCCGGCGCCGTGTCGCCCAGTCCCGTGCCGCCCGGCGCCGTGTCGCCCGGCCCCGTACCGGCCAGTCCCGTGTCGGCCCAGCGGAGCAGGGCCCGGGCGAGCGCCTCACCGCTCTCACGGCCCGCTCCCACGACGGTGCCCTCCGCCGCGGGGAGCGCCGACTCGACCGCGATGAGCGCGGCCTCGGCCCGGGCGTCGGACATCGTCTCCGCCACGACGACCGGGCCGCTGCCCGAACCGACCGGCTCGGTGCGCCCGGGAGGGTTGCACCGCACCCGCAGCGCCGTGAGCGGGGACTGCGGCAGCTGCTCCGGCGCGCAGGACAGCAACGGGCCGAAGCACCGCGCGCCGAAGACGGATTCGGGGAACGCCGTCCTGCGGGGAGGCCGCGGGGGGATCCCGGGATGTGCCGAGCCGGCGTGGACTCCGTGGCCGGGGCAGCCGGGGTCCGGATCGATCTCCGTACGCCAGATGCTGAGCCGGGTCAGATCGACCACCACGCCCTCGCCCAGAACCGAGTCGTCGCGCGCGGCGACATGCCGGAACAGCTCCTGCGCGATCACGGCGGCGGCCACCGACACCGGAACGTGCCCGAGACGGTCCGCCGGAGGCAGGTCCACGGCCTGGTGTGCGAGCCGCCGCCAGGCGCAGCGCACGCACGCGTGCCCCGAGCGCGGCACCTGGCCTTTCAGCAGCAGTGCCTGACCCCGGACGAGTCCTGCCCAGGCAGCGCCGTCCGTCGACTCGGCGCGGGCCAGGAACCGCCAGGCGTCGTCCTCGGCCCCCGCGGGGAACAGCCCGACGAGGGTCCGGCCGCGGAGGCCGGCCTCCGCGCCGGACAGGTGCACCGGAACCGCCCGGTGTGCCAGGTCGTCCGCGAGTTCCCTCAGGTCCGTGTCCGCGGCCGCGTCCGGCATCGCGATGTCACCGAAACCGGTCTCCATCAGCGCCGCGGCGAGCGGCCCGGCCCGGTCGGCGGGGCCGACCACCGCCAGCGGGTGCGCCCGGACGCGTCCGAGGCCCGCCGCGGGATCGACGGTGAAGTGCCGCAGGAACTCGACCTGCTGGGGGAAGGCGCCGACGAGCGGCGAGTCCTCCGGTACGTCCTCGGCGGGACTCCGGAGCAGCACCCTGCGCTGCTCCAGCGTCCGCAGCAGCGTGCCCACGAAATCCGCCTGGTCCGGGCGGAGGGCACGGAGGAGCTCGTCGGGCACGACGCCGCGGTCCAGGAGAGGGGCGAGCTTCTCCACCCAGGTCGCGACCGTCTTCCCGATCAGGGTGAACGAGCCGTCCGTGGTGCGGATCCACACCCCCTCCGGCACCGGGACGTAGTAGGCGTCGGTACGCAGGCGCAGCGGGGTGCCGGTCATCTCCCACCTCCGGTACGCGCCGCCCCGGCGGACGGGTTCAGGCTGTTCTCCAGGTACAGGCCCCGCCGGTAACCGCCCACGGCGACCAGCAGCAGGGACGTCAGGCGCCGGCGGGCCAGCCCGATCGCGTCGTCGAGCAGACCGCTGACGAAGCCCAGCACCGGGTGGGCGGACATGCCGTCGCGGGCCGCGCACACCGAGAGCCGCTGGGCGAGGACTCCCGCCAGGAGGTGCTGCACGCGGTAGGCGACCGGGCCTCCGGCGCCGCGGTGCGGTTCGGCCGCGCCGACCATGACGGCGACCAGCGGGGCCTGCCCGACGTTCATGTAGTTCGCGAACATGCTCCGCTGGACCAGGGGCCCGAAGTCCCCCTCGGCGAGACGGGAGAGCCGCCTGCCGTCCCGATCCGGCAGATAGGCTCCCGCGGGTACTCCCGGCACGGACCGGACGAGCAGCACGCAGCGGGGATGGGACAGGCGGTTCTCGTTCCCCGGGACGTCGCAGTCCATCGGGGCGAGGGTCTCGGTCAGCCACCCGGACAGGACGCCGAGGGCGATCGGCGTGCCGCGGAGCTGCTCTCCCAGCGCCGACCGCGTCCAGGACTCGGCCGCGGAGAGCGGCTGCGCGGGTACGGCGGGCAGCTCGACCCCCGGGTCCCCCTCCGGTGTCTCCAGCGCGACGGGAGGGAGATCGATCGGCCGTCCGGGCCGGCCGGCCGCCAGGCAGGCGGCGTGCATGCGGCGGGTGCCGGTGTCCGGGCCGGGGGCTGTGGAGGCGCCCAGCCAGCGCGGCCGGTCGGCCGCGAGCGCTCCGGCGGCGTCCGCGGAAGCCCGCCGCGGCCCGCGGCCGGTGCCCCCCACGGCGACGTCGAGCACGGCCGGGGCGGCCTCCTCCTCGGAGTCCAGCCCCAGAAGGCCCAGCAGCAGCCGCTCGTCGGTGCTGAAGGTCACCCTGCAGGCCAGGCCCATGGAGCGGGCGCAGAGCGCGAACTGGCCGACGACCGCTCCGGTGTCCATCGCGCCGAGCCGGTAGGAGAAGTCCCCGTACTTGAAGTAGTTCTTCCAGAGCGGCTGCGTGAGGACGACGCGGACGGCTCCCCGAGGGGGAGCGAGCCCCGCGGGAGGCGACCCCGTGGACAGCACCGCCAGCGCGTGGCGTACCGCGTCGTAGTGGTACAGCCCGGCGTCCAGGCCGTCAGTCCCCTCGATGCCCTCGATGCCCTCAGTGCCCTCGGTGGCCAGGTAGCACTCGGCCGGGTAGGTGACCCCTCCGGAGGGTACGGCCCGGCGGAGCTGGTAGTGGGGGTTGCGGTGGACCGGCGTCGGTTCTTCGGGACTGCTCTTGGCGATCCCCTCGGGATACCACCGCACTCCGGTCACCCCGTAGGCGGCCTGGAGCAGCCCGCCGAGCCGCGCCGCCGGACTCGCGGCCGCGACCGCCCGCGCCGCGGCCGTGCCGCCGGCCGCGGCGGCGCGCGACAGCGGGGGGAGATCGATCCGGGGCAGATCGGCGTACCAGCGGAAGGGACTGGGGATGCTCCTCCAGTCGATCTGCCAGTGCTCCGGGTGGACCTGCGCGTAACCGCCGCGGAGCCTGTGCACGAAGGCGTCCACCTGCGCGGCGTCGAACGGTTCGGCCCGCGGCGTGCCGCCGGACGGCGGGGCGCCGGTGTCGAGGGCCGTCATCCGGCGACCTCGGTCTCCGGGTGGACCGATCGGATCATCTCCGCCGCGTCGAGGCCGAACTCCTCCTCGAACGCGCGGGAGATCAGGTAGAAGAGCGTGTAGCGGTCGGCGAGCAGGAAGCCCAACCGGAACAGGTGCCAGTTCGTGTACGCCTGGGCCAGCCGGGAGGCGAGGAACCGCCGGTCCTCGCGGATCATGCCCTGGTAGAACTTGTTGTCGGCGATGGCGCGGTGGATACCGGCGACGGGTGGTTCGGGAAGGTCCGCGAGCCACTCGACCTGCGGCCGGCGGTACAGGCCGTCGGGCGACGGGACGAGTTTGGCGTTCTCCGCCTTCCGCGGGGTGGCGTAGAGATGGAACCTGCCCTCGTCGAATCCCTGCTGGATGGCCGGGAGGTACCCGCGCAGCCGTACCACCCACTCGCGGGCCGTCTCCGGCAGATCGGCCAGGTCGCCCTCGGGGTCCCGCATGGCCTCGATCAGCTCGCGGAGCCGGGGCCGGAGCACGTCCCGGTTCTTCTCGTACCGCTGGGCGTGCTTGGCCCGGGTGCCCTCCGGATCCCGGATCAGCAGCATGTAGCCCTCGAACGTCGCCAGGTAGGAGAGGTAGCCGGCCTTGTGGCCGAACTTCGCGATGGGCGGAGGCAGCCGGGGGGCGAGCAGCACACCGGTGCAGACGAGCAGGTCGAAGGAGGCGGCGAGGCGGAGCGTCCGGTCGCCGCGGGTGGCGCGCAGGGTGTGCAGGGCGAGCGGCGTGGTCTCGGTCCAGAAGGATTCGGCCAGCCCCAGTCCCGCACCGCCGCCGAGCCAGTCGTGTTCCTTGTTGTACGGCTGGTGTTCGAACAGGTTCTCGTGCTGGACGGATCCCAGGCGCTCCAGGATGCGCGCTTTGAGACGGCGTTCCACCGACGGGCTCCCGGTCGCGAAGCGCAGCCGGAGAAAGGGCCGGTTCCCGTGGTTCTCGCGGAGGTAGAACCACGACGCCGTCTCGCCGAGTTCCACGGACTCGTCGAGCGCGGGTGCGATCACGTCAAGGAGGAGGTCTTCCTGCACCGACCACGGAACGTTGACGGTGAGGTCTTTCCGGTCATCAGTCGACATGGGGCTTCCTGTCATGAGCGGGCGGCACCGGGCTGCGCCGGGATGGACTGCGTCTGCTCCCGCGCCGCTCGGTGGGCCAGGTAGGCGACGAAGCACTCGCCCTGCGGACGGACGTTCATCCTGTTGCTGGTCGTGTGCAGGTACTGGCTGGTCAGTGTCGCCAGGGCGACCAGGGGCGGCGCCGATCGGTCGACCTCGGCCGGCCAGGTGCGCCCCGCCTCCACGAGCGGGCGCAGGCGTTCGATCGCCGTGGCGAGCACGTGCTCCCACCGCTCGCCGATCCCCTTGCCGAGGGGTCTTCCCGCGTCCAGGTCCTCGATCAGCGACGTGTAGGTGCTGCGCTGGAGCCGGTACTGCTCGTCCCAGGCGGCCAGAAGCCGTTCGTCGGCCACGTAGCCGGACCAGCGCTCGTGGTAGGAGCGCAGGAAGACGAGCCGGTCCTCTTCGCCGAGGCCCAGCGCCCGCGAGGCCAGCAGCAGCATCTGGAGGGACACCCCCAGGCGCGTCCGGTCGTTGCGGACCAGCCGGAGCACCTGCCCCGCCAGCAGCGAACTGGCGTGGAAGACGTCCTCGGCGATCTCCATGCCCTCCGCTCCTCCGTACTTGGCCAGTTCGGGCTCGTATCGGATCCAGCGGACCGTGTTCGGCGGCTCGGGTGTGCGCAGTTCCTCGTCGGAGGCGGTTCCGTGCTCCAGTTCGCTGAGGTGGTGAAGCGCCTCCCGCAGCCGCACCGGGTCGGTGTCGGCGGGGCCCGGAGCACGCCGTAGATGATCGCGGATCCTGCGCTCGACCTCGCTGCGGACCCCGTCGCGGTGCTCCGGCCGCACCTCCAGCCGGAGCCGGACGTGCGGGCCGCGTTCCCAGTGGCGCAGGTAGAAGTGGCGTCGCACGCGTCCGTCCTGGCGCAGCCCGTCGACCATGGGCAGGAGGAGGTCCGTCAGCAGCGGATCCGTGTCGCCGTGGTAGAAGACATGGCAGGACAACCAAACCGTGCCGATCGTCGTGCTCACCGGTCCTCCTCGGTCGTCTCGATCACGAACTCCTGGGTGAAGCGGTCGCCGTGCTCCCGCGGGACCTCGTCGACCGTCGGCAGGCATTCCTGGAACGTCATGTGGCCCTGGCCGCGGCGCAGCGTGCGCTGCCAGGCGCGGACGCTGGTGACGCTGGTGAAGTCGACGAAGGTGGGCTTGCGCTCGGCGGAGGTCGGGAACCTGGCGAGCGTCCTGGTCCAGGTGTGCTGCTCCTCCTCCGACATGGGGACCAGCGGATCGGGCAGGGTGAATCCCCGGTAGAAGACGCGCTCCGGCAGCCCCAGGGAGTCCCGCCACCGCCGTACCTCCCGGAAGGAGGAGGCGCCGCTCCGGTCGGCGGGGTCCGGAAGCAGCTGCGCGGGCACCTTCCAGGTGCGGCGGGCCAGGATCAGGCTCCCCGACCGGACGCGCGGATACCGGCGCACCCCGTCCGAGGGGCCGCGGCGCTGGTCGACCCTGTCCCACCACGCGAGGTTGGCCATGCCGCCGAGACTGAAGAAGCCGAGGAACTGGTAGAACCGGGGGGCGAGCTCGTTGAGCAGGAAGTTCAGCGGTACGAACCGCATCGGGCGGCCGTCCCTGCCGTTGCGGAGCAGGAGCCGCCCCGAGCCCGCGTCGACCTCGGCCCAGCAGTCCTCCAGGGAGATCCCGCGGCCGCCGTCCCACTCCTCGGGGGTGGAGCAGGGGTAGCGCAGGTGGGCGCCCAGGAGCGGGGGATGGACGTTGGCGTTGATGCCGAGGACGGCTGAGAGGTCGGTGAGGGGCGCCGATTCGAGGTCGCCGCCGCCGATCTCCCGCTTGACCAGCTCGGTGAACCCCTGGTCGCCGACCGCGGCGTAGGCGGGCAGGAACCTCGAGATGGCGCGTCCGAAGCCGATCGCGCCCCCGTTGACGACCAGCAGGTCCTCCCCGGCTGACGTGTGGTGCTGGACGTGCCAGCTCACCCTGGGCCATCGGGGGATCCAGGGCGGGAGATCCTCGGCGATCTCCGCCGCGCGCCGCGGGTCGACGACCGATTCGACGCCGTCGCCGGCGTCGGCCAGGTCGAACACCGAGTTCTGCAGGTCCCGGAGCCGCGCCGGCACCGGGGCGGAGAGGTCGGTGAGCCGCTGCGCGATCAGCTCCTGCAGTTTGGCGGAGGAGAGCGCCGTGAACAGGGAGAGGAGGCGGTGGGGGCCGGGCCCGAACGCCTCCCGGACCAGGTCGGCGATGATCGTCCGTACGTGGGCGCCGTCGTCGAAGATCGGAAGCAGCCGGTGCCAGTGCGACAGCGCCGGCAGGTGCCGCCGCCATCGGTGACCGTCCTGCGGCTGGGGGGCGGCCACCACGGTGTCCTCGTAGATGAGCGTTCTGGCCGCTTCGATCGGTGGCGTGGGGACGCCGCACAGGTCGGCGAGGTCGGTGACATGCCGCTGGATCCGGGCGATGAGTTCCTGCCGTCGGTCTATGCCGGCTTTCTCGAACGCGGACTCGGCGGCGGCCAGCCCGGTCGCGCACTCCCGGAGCCGGGGTTCGCAGTCCGGAGGGAGCAGTTCGGTCAGCCGCGTGATCGGATGGGCGGCCTGCTCGCCCACGCCCAGGTCGCGGGCCAGGACACCCCGCTCGATGAGTGCGTCCAGCCGGGACCGGGCCGATCGGGTGCTCTCCCCGGGAAGCGCGGCGAACCTCGCCAGCAGCTCCCGCTCGGGGACGGGGACGTCCGCCTGCACCGTGAGGAGTTCCGCGACGGCGGGATCGGGCGGAACGCGGACCAGCCGCTCCCTGGCGGCGGGTTCGTGGGTGCCGTCACGGCCCCGGACCAGGAAGACGACGCCCTTGTCCGAGGAACCCGCGACGGGAGCCCGGCGCAGGACGGCGGCGGAGCGGAGGCCGGGATGGTCCGCGAGGCAGCGCTCGACCCAGTTCACGAGCTGGCGGGGAAGGCGGCAGACCGAGCGGTGCGCGACCGTGCCGGGCAGGGGGGGAGCCTGTCCGGACGCGCTCCGGTCCTCGAAGACGATCGGGTGGGTGTGAACCAGCCTCCCGAAGGGAGACGGTTTGAGCGCGCTCCGTGCCACCAGGTTGACCAGGGTCGACTCGGTCGCCCGGGCACGCTTGTCGCGGGCGTTCCCGGCGGCCACGGCGTCGGCGTAGCGATCCATGTTGTGCAGCAGGCCGTCGGCGCTCAGCTGGGCTCCCGCCCTCAGGGAGCCGTCGCGCACCAGGGAGGCGAGCACCCGTTGCTCCGCGTCGAGGGCGGCTCCGTACTCGTCCTCCAGCCGGCGGACCAGGTCGTCGCGGAGGGCGGCCAGCGCACCCAGTTCCGCGGCGCCGGGCACGGCCGGCATGCCGGGGCGGTGGAGGACCGCCTCGATCTCGGCCGCGGGCACGTCCGCCGCGCGGTGCAGCCGCCGTCTCAGCGCGAGGACTTCCCGGCGCTGGAAACGGTCGCCCAGCAGCGGGACCACGGCGGTGAGCCCGTCGGCCACCTGCGGGGCCCGGTCCCGCCAGTCGCGTCGCAGGTCGGCGAGCTCATCGCAGAGGCGGGCCAGCTTGGGGGCGGAGAGCCGGGTCACCACGCTGACCGGTTGCGAGCAGACGCGCGCGATGCCGTATCCGGCGATGCCGATCCCTGGATCAGACACGGGCGTCCTCCTCGACGGACGCGTCGGTGGACGATCTCCGGGCCGCGGCGCGCCGCCGCTCGTGAAAGACGGTGCACTCGGTGTCGATGCGGTCGGAGAAGTCCTCGACGGCTGCGGTGAACATCCGCGGTGCGTCCACCGGTACGACGTGTCCGGCTCCGGCGATCACGGTCACGTCGGCGCCCGAAGCCGCCGCCGGCTCGATCGCTCTGCGCTCGTTCTGCAGCAGCGCGCCGTTGACCAGCTGGAGGGGGGCGTCGAATCGCCGGAGATCGTCGAGGCCGGGCAGGCTCAGGCAGCCGTCGGCGAGTTCGTCGAAGGTGGCGGTGAGCAGGTCCTCCCACTTCCGGCCGTGCAGATCGGCGAAATGGTCGCGGGCCCGCCGCTGGCGGGCCGCCAGGCCGGTGAAGCCCTGCAGCCAGCGGGTCAGCATGTCGGGGGAGACCAGGAAGGAGTATCCCGCCATGACGACTCCGGCCACCGCGCCCGGTTCGTTCCGCGCGGCATGAAACGCCACGGCGGCGCCCAGATAGGAGAGTCCCACGACGACGGGGGGTTCCGACTGATCGGTAATGGACTTTCTGACGCGGGAAATCGCTGAAGCGGCCGGATGCTCGGGAACTCCCGGTTCGGCCCCGTGTCCGGGAAGCCGCACTTCCACGACCGGGCGGCTCCACCATCGCCGGCATCCCGCATAGTGAACATCCTCGGTGCCCATGAGACCGTGGACCAGAATTATGGTTCGCACGCGTCGATACCAATCCTTCCTTCGTAAGGGAAGACCGAATAGCCGGATGCGGATGGCCGGAGTGCGCATAAAAAAATGGCATGACGATTTATCGCTTATCAGGCGATGCCGGCGGTCGTCGCGTCGGCCCGATCGCTCTGCGGGCCGTCACCGGCGGCCCCATCGGCTTTCGACGCGCACACCGGATGCCGGAATGCCGCAGCGGGGCCGCCGGTACACATGCCTTCAGGTCAGGCATACTGTGCTTGCGGGAAGTGTCCGACGGCCGGTGTCGGCCGGCCGGGAGAAATCGGATCACGCACCGCGCAGGCGCGGGGCCGACCGGGCCGGACGCCGGACCTGCCCGATTAGCGCGGGCAGGTCCGGACGGCGAGGCTCGCCCCCGCGCCTGCTGCTACCTCAGGAGCTGCAGCTGCAGGTGCAGATGCAGGTGGTGCAGGAAGCCGAGGAGACCATCGTCACGGTCAGGTCGGCCGTGTCGAGCAGGGTCTCGTCGATGTAGTCGCTGATCTCCAGCATGTCGACGTCCAGGCCGGTCAGGCTCTCGACTCCGATGCTCTGGCTGGTGGCAGTGCTCATACCCTTACCTCACCCTTTCGGTGACTGTGGCCGCGCCTGTCGCGCCCACACCTGTTCTGACCGCGCGAATGCGGGTCCGCGTCCGGTGACGAACGACAGCGGACTTGGGTCCAGAAAATGAATTCTGATCGGTCCAGGGATTAATGGGATTCGTACTCCCGCTGCTCCGTGAGCCGGCTGGTACCCGTTGTTCCTTGAATCAACTGAGCGCCTATCACCCGGACTTTTCGACCATACGCACACGCGCCGGAGATCTTCAATAGCGAATCGAGTGTGACATGGATCACACGGCCATGTCTTGCGCCGATCGGAGATTCTGCGGGATTGTCCCAGCAGCTGGACATTGACTACAGATCTGGCAGAGGTTGACCTACAGTGTCGACTGCATCCCGAATCGGGCACGTGGCCGCCGGCCGCGCATTGGATTTAAACGGGGTTCCACATGGAAATAAGAACATGTCCCATTCCGGGGGACTCTGCTCTCGCGCGTTTCCGCGACGCCGGAGAGTACACGCACGCGGAGGCGGCGAAAGCCGCGATACCGCCGGGCGGGGGAGTCGGCGCCCGCGAGCTCGCCCGATCGGCCATGGAGCAGCCGAGCATGACCCCGGAACGGGCCTTCTGGCTGGTCGACCTGTGGATCCGAATGCAGGGGGTGCTGCTCCGCCCCTTGGGGGTCAGACCCAACACGATGCGCAGCGGGCGGGAGCAGCCGCTGCCCGAGCAGGGAGGCAGGCTCGGCCCCTACGAGGTGTTCGAGGCGGACGGCCACGAGGTGTTCCTCGGTGACACGGACAAGCTCCTGGACCATCGGATGTCCTTCATCGTCGCCGGCGACACGGCGTTCATCGGTGTCGTGCTCCGTACGAGGAACCAGGCCGGTGACGCCTACTGGAACCAGCTCCGCCACAACCAGACCCGGATTCTGCACGAGTCCCTCCGGCGCGGGCTGACCAAGGCCCTGGAGGCGGCCGGGCACAGGGCGTGAACGTCTCCGGAACGGTGACCGGCCGGGCGCGCCCCGGCCCCGCCTCCGCCGACGGGAGCGGACACGAGAAAGAGCGCGATGTCGAGCCTGACCGAAACCGGACACGAGAAAGAGCGCGATGTCGAGCCTGACCGAAACCGGACACTGGATCGCATGCGCGAGAGCCTGCGAGTCGCTCAGACCCGACCGGATGTTCGAGGACCCGGTCGCGGTCGAGTTCATCCGGCGCACCGAACCGGAACTGTACGAGGAACTCCGGACCAGACCGGCCGCCCGCTTCGACGTCCTCGCGCTGCGGACCAAGTTCTTCGACGACTACCTGATCCGCACCGCGGCCTCCGGCACCCTCCGGCAGGTCGTCATCCTGGCCGCGGGCATGGACGGACGCGCGTTCCGGCTGCCGTGGCGTCCGGACACCGTCCTCTACGAACTGGACCTGCCCGAGGCCGTCGAGCAGAAGACGGAGTTCCTCGCCCGGCACCGTCCGGCCGCCGAACGGTGCCGCCGCGTCCCCGTCGCCGCAGACCTCACCGCTGATTGGCCCAGGGAACTCCTGCGCGCGGGATTCTCCTCCGCGCTCCCCACGGCATGGCTGGTCGAAGGCGTCCTCTACTACCTCGGCGAGCAGCAGGCCGACACCGTCGTCGGCCAGATCACCGAGCTGTCCGCACCAGGCAGCGCCTTGGGCCTGGAGCAGGTGAACACCGACCTCTACCACGCCCCGTGGATGCAGGACTGGCTGCAGAAGATGCGCGACGAAGGGCGCCCCTGGCGGTCCGGGGTGAACGACCCCGAGTCCTGGCTGGCCGGCTGGGGCTGGCGTGCCGCCGTATTCGAACCGTGCGATCTGCCGGAGTCGGCGGGACGCATGATCCCCAGGACACCGCCGCGCGGGACGCCGGGGGCCGCACGCACCTGGCTCGTATCCGCTGAGCTCCTCGACACCCCCACAGCATCTTGACACCCCACGGACGGAGAGCCGGTATGCGACCACTCAGCACCTCGCCGACCCGGGAACGGCATGTGGCCATGGCGGCCGAACTGGCCGCGGTCTTCCGCGAGCGGGCCGCGGAGTACGACGGGAACGCCGAGTTCCCCCATCGCAACATCGACGAACTGCGGGACGCGGGGTACCTGAGGCTGACGGTTCCCGAAGAACTCGGCGGACTCGGCGGTGACCTCACCGACATGGCCGCGACACAGGAGGCGCTGGCCTCGGGATGCGCCTCCACGGCGCTGACCGTGAACATGCACCTGTCGATGGCCGGCCAGCTCGCCAGGAACTGGCGCACCACCGGCGACGAACGAGCCCGGCGGACACTCGGCGACATCGCCGACGGCAAGGTGATCCTGATGGGGGCCACCGCCGAGCCGGGGCACGCACTGGTGCGCAGTACCGGTGCCAAAGCGCGCAAGACCGAAGGAGGCTACCTGGTCACGGGGGACAAGACCTTCGGGACGGGCTCGGCGGTCATGACCCACATGACGTCGATGGCCGTGTACCGGGAACACCCCGACGGCCCGCACGTCCTCGTCTTCCGCGTCCCCGCCGACGCTCCCGGCGTCCGCGTGCTGGAGGGCACCTGGAACTCCTCCGCACTGCGGGCGACCCGCAGCGAGAACATCGAACTCCGCGACGTCATGGTGGCCGAGGACGACGTCCTGCTGAGCTTCCCCGTGGGCTCGCTGGACGGCTCGCTCCTGCAGACCGTGTGGGGCTGGGCCATGCCCACCTTCGCTGCGGTCTACCTCGGAGTCGCCGTGGGGGCCCTGGAGCAGTGCGTGCAGGACGTCCTGAGCCGCGGCTGGGAGAACCGCCCTTACGTGCAGGTGGCGATCAGCGAGTGCGAGGCGTTGGTCGAGACGTCCCGCGCCCTCATCGAGCGGACGGCACGCGAGGTGATGGGGAACGCCCTGTGGAGTTCGATGAGCATCCAGCAAGGCATGTCCCGCGTCGTACTGACCAAGATCGTCGGAACCAACAACGCCGTGGAGGTGGTCGACCGCGTGATCAGGGTGATGGGCACGCCGGCGTTGCGTCCCGGCTCCCCGTACGAGCGCGCGCACAGGGACGTGCGGGCCGGGACCATGCACCCGTACGGCAACTCCGATGCGTGCGACCTCATCGCCGCGACCGCGTTCGGGATCGAGGCCGCCCCGGCGAACCCTCCCCGGCTGGGCAGGCTCGCCGAGCCGGCTCCCCGCGACGGATGACGACCGGTTCCACCGCCTCCGAACGGAACCGGCTCCACCTCGACCTCGGGCACAAGGGGACCACATTGAACAGAGAAAGCGCGCTGCGCCTCATGGAGCATTTCCTGGCCGCGTACAACGAAGGAGAACCGAAGCACCTGGACCACTGCCTGCATCCGGACTACCGGCACCCGAACCCGGCGGCCGAGCGGGGCATCGAGGGCATGCGGGCGGCGGTCCGGCGCTGGGCGGCGTCGGTGGAGGATCTGCGACTGACCCTCGACGACCTCGTCGTCGAGGGGGACAAGGTCGTCGCACGCATGACCTTCAGCGGCCGGCAGGTCGGCACGATCCTCGGCATCCCGCCTTCCGGTGAGCGGTTCTCCGTCGGCCTCATCGACATCTTCCTCGTCGAAGACGGCCTGTTCGCCCGGCACTGGGACCAGATGGACCTGCTCGGCCTGCACCGGCAGCTCGGTGCCCTTCCGGCGTAGACGAGACCCTGGGGAAGACATGTGCGGGATCACAGGCTGGGTCGCGTTCGAACGCGACCCTCGAACCCAGCGCTCGGCCGTGGAGGCGATGACGGAGACCATGGCGTGCCGCGGTCCGGACGCCGCGGGCACCTGGTACGGCCGGCACGTCGCTCTGGGGCACCGGAGACTGGCCGTCATCGACCCGGCCGGCGGCGCGCAACCGATGGTCGCGGACGAGGACGGACACGTCGCGGCGGCCGTCTCCTACAGCGGAGAAGTGTACGACTTCGACCGGCTCCGACGGGAACTGCACTCCGCAGGGCACCGGTTCCGGACCCGCAGCGACACCGAGGTGGTGCTCCGCGCCTATCTGGAATGGGGGGCCGGCTTCGCCCGGCGGCTGAGCGGCATGTTCGCCTTCGCCCTCTGGGACGCCCGCCGCGAGGAGCTGTTACTGGTCCGCGACCGGCTGGGGGTCAAGCCGCTCTACTACTACCCCACCGCGGACGGCGTGCTCTTCGGATCCGAGCCGAAGGCCATCCTGGCCCATCCCGAGGCGCGGGCCCGCCTCGACGCCTCCGGCCTGCGGGAGCTCATGACGTGGGCGGGCACACCGGGGCACGCGATCTTCAAGGGCATGTTCCAGGTCCGCCCCGGGCACATCGTCCGGGTCTCGCGCGAGCGGACCGGCGAGACCGCGTACTGGGAGCTGGAAGCCCGCCCGCACACCGAGGACCTGCACGCCACCATCGACCGGGTCCGCGGACTGCTGCGGACCGCGGTCGCCTCCCAGACCGTCGCGGACGTTCCGCTGTGCTCGCTGCTCTCGGGCGGCCTGGACTCCAGTTCCGTGGCGGTGTTCGCCGCGGACGCGATGCGGGCGCGGGGGGAGCCGGCCCTCAACTGCTTCTCGGTCGGCTTCACCGGACCCGCCCCGGCCGCCGGTCCCGGACCGATCGACGACGCCGGCTACGCGACGAAACTGGCCTCCCAGATCGGCGCCGCCCACGAGACCATCACCCTCGACGCGCGGCTGCTGTCCGATCCCGCGACGAGGGCCGCGGTGCTCCGCGCCCGTGATCTGCCGCAGGGCCTGGCCGATATGGACACGTCCCTGTACCTGCTGTTCAAAGCGGTCCGGCAGCGCTCCACCGTCGCGCTCTCCGGTGAGGGCGCCGACGAGCTCTTCGGCGGGTACCCGTGGTTCCACGACGAGGCGACCACCCGCGCGCAGACGTTTCCCTGGATGTACACAGGCGGTGTCAGCGTGCCGCAGGGACCCTCGTTCCTCGACCCGTCCCTGCCCGAGCGCCTCGCACTGGACGAGTACCGGGCGGCCTGTTACGCGGAAGCGGTGGCCGCCGTCCCCTCCCTCCCCGGGGAACCGGAGCCGGAACGGCGCATGCGCAGGGTCGGCCATCTCTTCCTCACCCGTTTCCTGCCCATGCTCCTGGAACGCAAGGACCGCATGAGCATGGCCGTCGGACTGGAGGTACGGGTACCGTTCTGCGACCACTCCCTGGTGGAGTACCTCTTCAACGTCCCGTGGCCGATGAAGGCCTTCGACGGACGGGAGAAGAGCCTCCTGCGCGCGGCAATGGCCGCTGATCTCCCGGAGTTCATCCTGGCCAGGAGGAAGGCGCCCTACCCGATGATCACCGACCCGGACTACGACCGGATGCTCAAAGGCCGGCTGAGCGAGATCATGGAGGACCGCGGAGCCCCTGTGCGCGCGCTCATGGACACGAAGAGCGCGCAGCAGGCGTTCGCCGCGGTACGGCAGGCGTCACCGGAGGGATTGCGCTTCCTGCGGGTCGGATTCGAATCGCTGATCAGGATCAACGACTGGATGCGGGACTACCGGGTGGAGCTCGGGGAGTGAGGCCGCGCCGAAGACGTCACATGGCGCAGGACTACCGGGATCCGCACGAGCAGCACACGAAATCGGAGTGAGGAACATGGCCCAGGAGACAGGCCGACGGTTCGACGGCGTCCGCCAGCCGATCCACCTGCATGTGTGGCCGCATCCGTCCCCGGCGTACGTCGCCGTCTTCGTCCACGGATACGCCGACCACGCCGGGCGGTACGGCCATGTGGCGAACGCTCTGGTCAGGCACGGCGCCGCCGTCTACGCGCCGGATCACATGGGCAGCGGTCTGTCGGGCGGCAGACCCGCACTCGTGGAGGATTACGAGGAGGTCGTCGCCGACCTCCGCACGGTGGTGGGACAGGCACGCGCCGACCATCCCGGCCGCCCGGTGGTCATGATCGGCCATTCCGTCGGCGGGACGGTCGCGACCCGCTACGCGCAGCGTCACGCCGACGACCTCTCGGCACTCGTCCTGGTCGCTCCGGTACTCGGCGCCTGGAGCACGGCGACATCGCTGCTGGCCTTTGAAGAGATCCCCGAGATGCCGCTGGACGTGGGAGCGGTGATGTCGAGGGATCCCCAGGAGGCACGGCGTTACAACGAAGATCCGCTGATCTGGCACGGCGCCTTCGTGCGGAGGACGCTGGAGGCGATCGCCGCGTCGCTGGAGCGGATCGACAGGGGAGGAAGCCTGCTCTTCCTGCCCGTCCTGTGGCTGCACGGCGACGCCGACATGCTGGCCCGGCTCGAGGAGAGCAGAGCGGGGATCGAGAGGATACGCGGGGCCTATCTCACCGAGCGCATCTACCCGGGTGTGCCGCACGGCATCTTCCACGATGTGGAGAAGGAACACGCGATCGCGGACACCACCGCGTTCATCGAGAGCGCCCTCACCCTGATCGGCGACTCCGGGCGTTGAGACCGCTCCGCCGTTTCGGTGCCCGTCCCGGAGGGCGGGCCCATCGTGTGCACCTTCGTCCACTGAGGAGCGACAATGAGCGTGCTACGACCGCACCTGCGGGCGACTCTCGCAGACCTGAGCGAGCGCCGGCCGGAATCCCTGACCAGCACTCCGACGGACACCTCCCACCCGCTCGCGAACAACGAGTCGCCGTTCGCGCCGCTGCCGTCGGTGGCCGAGGCGATGGCGGCAGCGGTCGGACGGGTCAATCGCTACCCCGATGCGGCAGCCGGTGGACTCGCGAACGACATCGCCGCATGGCTGCAGGTCGGAAGCGACCAGGTGGTGGTGGGCTGCGGGTCGGTCGGCGTGCTCCAGCTGCTGTTCGAGATGGTCGGCGAACCGGGCGC
Organism: Planomonospora parontospora; assembly: GCA_014647935.1. Lineage (GTDB taxonomy): Bacteria > Actinomycetota > Actinomycetes > Streptosporangiales > Streptosporangiaceae > Planomonospora > Planomonospora parontospora. The sequence continues at coordinate 196,024 of BMQD01000015.1, read as the reverse complement.
GGAGGCGCTCTACGCGTGGCGCTCGTTCGAGGCGTATCCGATGTTGGCGGAGCTCGCGGGGCTGAAGGCGGTGGCCGTACCGCTCCGCGGCGAGCGGCACGATCTGCCGGGGATGGCCGCCGCGATCACGCCCCGGACCCGCCTGATCGTCGTCTGCAACCCCAACAGCCCCACGGGCACGACGGTGAAGCGCGCCGAGCTCGAGGACTTCTTCGACGCCGTGCCCGACGGTTGCCTGGTGGTGCTGGACGAGGCGTACCGGGAGTACGTCAGGGACACCGGCTCTCCCGACGGACTCCGCCTCCAGCGGGGGCGCCCCGACGTGGTGGTGGTCCGGACCTTCAGCAAGGCCTTCGGACTCGCCGGGCTCCGGGTCGGATACCTGGTGGCCGACCCGGCGATCGCCGCCGGAGTGCGTATGCTCCGCCTGCCGTACTGCGTCAACCAGCTGGCGCAGGTGGCGGCGTCCGCGTCGCTGCGCGCACAGGACGAACTGACCGCCCGGGTCGAACGGACCGTGAGGGAGCGGGATCGCGTCCGGAGCGCGCTGCTCGGCGCCGGCTGGCCGGTCCCGCCGAGTGAGACGAACTTCCTCTGGCTGGGGTTGGGAGAGGAGTCCGCCGGTTTCGCCGAAGTCTGCGCCGCCCACGAGGTCAACGTCCGGATCTTCCCCGGTGACGGTGTACGGGTGACGATCGGCGAGCGGAAGGCCAATGACGCGTTTCTGGCGGCGGCCAAGGAGTACCGGCGCTCCCACTGATCCGTCTGCAGGACGGGCCGATGCCTCTCATTCCCCGTCCCGCCCGCGGTCCCCGGCTCATGGTGGAACCGCACCGGCTGCGCCGCAGGGCCGCCGCTGCACGGGCCGTCGCCTCTGCGCCGTCACGCGGTCAGCGCTCGGAGGAAGACGTGCTTGACCGACGCGATCACCTGCTCGATCGGGAAGGGATCCTCGGCTGTCACCCACTCCAGCAGGATGGATTCCATCGCGCCGTTGAGACCGCGCGCGGCCATACCGGGGTCGACCGTGTCCGGCAGGTCGAGGTCCGCCCCGGTGACCTGGAGGAACGCCGCCGCGTTCATCTGCACCGTCCCCGCCAGGTAGGCCGCACTCGCCCTGGCCCGTTCGGCGTACATGATCTGGGCCCGGCGTGGATCGTCGGTGATGAAGCGGATGTAGGCCTCGATCCCGGCCTCGAGGACTCCTTCCAGAGTCCTCGGCGCTTGCGCGGCGGCCTGGGAGGCCACCTGCACGCTCTGTTCCACGCACCGGTGGTAGATGACCTCCAGCAGTTCCTCGCGAGTGGCGAAGCACTCATAGAAAGCGCGGTTGGAGATCCGTGCGATCATGCACAGTTTCTCGATCGTGGTACTGGTGAAACCCAGCGTGCCGTACAGGGCGAAACCCGCGTCGATCAGTCGCTCCCGGCGGTCGGCCAGCCGCTCCTCGGATGTCATTCCCTGGTAGATCCTGTCACTCATGCACGTCCTCGCCGCGGGGGAGGACCTGCCGGGCCCATGTCCCACTTCCACCTCACCGTTTCCGTTCACCGATCTTCGGCATTATCGCGGCCGGCGGGAGGGACGCGGTTCAGCGGGGGACGAGGGGCAGGACGACCGCCGAGGGGCGGGACGGGTCGTGGAAGACCTCCTGGTCGGCGATGACCATGGCGCTGCCGGTGCCCAGGGGGTCGCCGGTGCCGAGGTTGCGGGCGACGCGGGGGTAGGCGCCGCTCGCCACGTGCACCCGGATGCGGTGGCCGCGGCGGAAGCGGTGGCCGATCGGCCACAGGTCCACCTCGACCCGGCGGACGCCGTCGGCGTCGGGCACCGGGTCGCCCGGGGTGAGCCGCCGCACCCCCTCGCACACGTTGTAGGACGCGCCGCCGGGGTGCACGTCGCAGACCCGGACCACGACGTCGGTGTGCCCGGTGCTGGAGCGCAGGTACAGCTCGGCGGAGACGGGGCCGATCATCTCGGTGTCCTCGCGCAGCTCGGGGCCGGTGTAGACGAGCACGTCGCGCCGGGCCTCCAGGCGCCGGTTGTCGCGCGGTTCGGAGTTGCCCAGCAGCACCGGGCCGCCCAGCGCCGGGGTGGGGTGCGCCGGGTCGTAGCGGTAGCGGTCCGGCTCGGAGTCCTCCGGGCCGCCCGGGTCCAGCCCGCCGCCGGGCCGCAGGTGCCAGCGCTGCGGGCGCATGCCCGGCACCGGCCAGTCGGGGTGGTCGCGCCACTCGTCCGCGCCCGTGACGAAGAGCCGGACCGGCTGCTCCCGCAGGCCCGACAGGTCTCCCATGAGGTGGGCCCGGAACCAGGACAGCGCGTCGGCGTTGGCCGCCCGGGTCTGCCGCACGTCCGCGTGGTACCACGGGCCGATGGTCAGCTGCGGCCGCCGCCCGGCGGCCCGCATCGCCAGGTAGTCCTTCAACTGCCAGGGCAGGAAGACGTCGTACCAGCCGCCGACCATGGTGACCGCGGCCTCCACCTCGCCCACCGAGGCGGAGAAGTCGCGCCTGCCCCAGTAGGCGGCCGGGTCGGCGTGGTGGGTCAGCAGATCCTGGAAGAAGGGCACGGCCCGGCCCGCCGACAGCACGTCCAGCTCCGCCAGCGGGCGCCCCGACAGCGCGGCCCGCCGGGTCCTGCGCGGAGCCGTCAGCGCGCCGAAGGGGCTGTCGATCGAGGCGGTCAGCGTGGTCCAGATCAGCGACGACTCCAGCGCGAACGCCCCGCCCACGTAGGCGGCGTCGCGGAACTGCGAGGCGGTCACCGAGGTGGCCATGGCCTTCAGGTCGGGACCGGCCTCCGCGGCGATCGCCCACTGGGCGTAGCCGAGGTAGGAGGGGCCGTGCATCGCCAGGCTCCCGCCGTACCAGGGCTGCCCGCGCAGCCAGGCGAGGGTGGCCAGTCCGTCGTCGTGCTCGTCGAGCGGGCTCGGCAGGCCGCCGGAGCCGAAGCTCCCCCGGCAGCTCTGCATGACCACCTGGAAGCCCCGCCGGGCGAAGGCCCGGCCGTACATGAGCCCGAACATCCCGCGCCTGCCGTACGGCGAGCGGATCAGGATGGTGGGCGGCCGGACGGCTCCCCGGGGGACGTAGCGGTCGGCGAGCAGGACCACCCCGTCCGGCATCGGGACCGGGAGGTCACGCTGGACCGCCACCCGGTGCGCGGTCTGAGGCCTGGCGGACCGGCCCGGCCAACTAGGCCATGTCGTAACCATATGTCCTCCTCGTCCGGTTTCTTACCCGCTGGTAATAGAACAAAGCTCGCGCCTGAGGTTGCGAACCGGCAAGACATGCCGGGTGCTTTTATTTCATCGCTTGATGAACAATGCTGGTCCCATGACCGACGTCCTGGTGATCGGCGCGGGCCCCACCGGCCTCACTCTGGCGGCCGAGCTGGCCCGCCACGGCCTGGCGCCGCGCGTGGTCGAGCGCGCCCCCGAACCCCCGCCGACCTCGCGGGCGCTCGTCGTCCAGCCGCGCACGCTGGAGGTCTTCGACGACATGGGGGTCGCGGCGGAGGCGCTGGCCGAGGGCCGGGAGGTCGACGCCTTCACCGCGGTGTTCCCCGGCCCCCGGCCGGTGCGACTCCGCTTCGACGCGGACCTGTCGGGCTCGCCCGAGCTGGACACCGCCTATCCGCGGCCGTTGATGCTGCCCCAGGACCGGACCGAGGCGCTGCTCACCCGGCACCTGGCCGGCCTGGGCGTGGAGGTCGAGCGCGGCGTCGCCCTGGAGTCCTACCGGCAGACCGGGGACGGGGACGGCGGCGGGGTGGTCGCCCTGCTGCGCCACGCGGACCGGCGGGTGGAGCGGGCCGCCGCCCGCTGGATCGTCGGCTGCGACGGCGCGCACAGCACGGTCCGGGAGCAGGCGGGCATCCCGTTCGAGGGCACGACCTACGGCCGGGAGTTCATCATGGCCGACGCCCGGCTGGACTGGGAGCTCCCGGACGGCGAGCTCTACCTCTTCCCCGGCGGCGGCCCGCTCTTCGAGGACAGCGGCATCCTCGCCGCCTGGTCCATGCCGGGCGAGCACCGCTTCCGCGTCTTCGGCGACGTCCCGCCCGGCCGGGGAGACCCGGCCCTGGCGGACTTCCAGCGCCTCCTGGACGAGCGGCTCCCGGTCCCCGCCAGGATCATCGAGGCGAACTGGGTCTCCCGCTACCGCCTGCACCGCCGCGGGGTGCGCCGCTACCGGTCCGGGCAGGCGTTCCTGGCCGGGGACGCGGCCCACATCCACAGCCCGGCGGGGGGCCAGGGCATGAACACCGGCGTCCAGGACGCCTACAACCTCGCCTGGAAACTCGCCCTGGCCGCGGCCGGAACGCCGGACGGCCTGCTCGACACCTACCACGCCGAGCGCCACCCGGTGGGAGCCGCGCTGCTGCGCACCACCGACCGGGCCTTCGGACTGGCGGTCGCGGCCTCCGCCACCGCCAGGTTCGTGCGGCGGCACCTGCTCAGGCACCTGGCCCCCGCGGTGCTGGAGCGCCCGTCGGCCCGGCGCACGCTCGTGGGCGCCATCTCCCAGCTGAGGGTCGGCTACCCGGGCAGCCCGATCTGCGGCCAGGACGGACGGTGGCACGGAGGGCCCGGCCCGGGCGGCCGGGCCTGGGACGCCCCGGTCCTGGGCGGAGGCGTGCACCGGCTCCACGAGGTGCTGCGCGGCACGCACCACACCGCCCTGCTCTTCACCGCGGGCTCCCCGGCCGAGCCGCTGCTGCGCGCGGCGCGGGAACTGGAGGGCCGGTACGGCCCGCGCCTGGTCGCCCGGGTGGTCGCCCCGGACGGCACGGGCGACCTGTCCGACCCGGACGGCCTGCTGCACCGCCGCTACGCCGCGGAGCCGGGATCGGTCTACGTCATCCGGCCCGACCGCCACGTGGGTTACCGGGGCCGTGACCCGCGGGACGCCGCGGACGACCTGGGCGTACGGCTGGGCGGGCCGCCCGGCTGACGCCGCCTGACGTGACGGGCGCGATCCGTCCGGCCGACGCCGGACACGGCGGGCGCGACCCGTCCGGCGCCGTACGGGCGCGCTGGGCACGGTGGGCACGGTGGGCGCCGCCTGCCCGGGCCGGTCGACGCCGGTGGCGGCGGGCCGGGCGGCTACGGTCGCGTAAGGAGCGGAGAGCGCGGCAAACTACTGCGACATGTCATCAATAACCTCGTATGTCGCTCTTGGGGACAGCTTCACCGAGGGCTTGAACGACCACCTCGGCGGCGACCGCTACCGGGGCTGGGCCGACCGGCTGGCCGAACTGCTGGCGGCCCGCGAGTCGGGGTTCCGCTACGCCAACCTGGCGGTCCGGGGCCGGCTGATCGGCCGCATCGCCGACGAGCAGGTGCCCCAGGCCGAGGCCCTGGCGCCGGACCTGGTCTCGCTCTGCGCCGGAGGCAACGACATCCTGCGCCCCGGCGGCGACCCCGACGCGATCGCCGCCCAGCTCGACGCCGCCGTGGGCAGACTGCGCGCCACCGGGGCCCGGGTGCTGCTCTTCACCGGCTTCGACCTGCGCCAGGTCCCGGTGATGCGCCTGGTCCACCACAAGATCGCCGTCTACAACCTGCACATCCACGACATCGCCACCCGGCACGGCTGCACCCTCGTGGACCTGTGGGCCATGGGCGTGCTCCGCGACCGCCGCGCCTGGAGCGAGGACCGCCTCCACCTGTCGGCCGACGGCCACCGCAGGATCGCGCTGCGCGCCGCCGAGGCCCTCGGCCTGCCCGCCGAGGAGGACTGGCGCGAGCCGTACCCGCCGCTGGGCCCGTCGGTGTGGGCCGAGGCGCGCAAGGAGGACCTGCGCTGGGCCCGCATGTTCCTGGCCCCGTGGGTCAACCGCCGCCTGCAGGGCCGCTCCTCCGGCGACGGTCTGGGCGCCAAGCGACCCGAGCTCGCTCCCGTGTCGATGATGTTGCCTGACCACGGCTGACGCCGGTACTCTTGCGGGCATGCGAAACCCCGGAACCCTTCAGTGGTGGCGCCGCTTCTAGGCGGCGCAGGTTTCGCACACGCGAGCAGAGGGACGGCCGCCCGGGGAGGCGGCCTTTTCTGCGTCCGCCTCCCTGGCATCGGAAAAACACCAACGAGGGGCGAGACTGCAGTGGAGACGAGCGGATATACCACCGCCGGAGGCATCAGGGTCGAGGTCGCGACGGCCGACGTCCCGGAGACCGTGCTCGACGACGTCGTCAGCACGCTGGGCGAGCGGCGCGGCGGCGTCCTCTCCTCCGGGATGGAGTACCCCGGCCGCTACAGCCGGTGGCACCTGGCCTACGTCGATCCCTGCCTGGAGATCGTGGCCAGGGGCCGCACCGTCACCGCCCGGGCGCTGAACGCCCGGGGCCGCGTCGTGCTGCCGGCGGTCGCCTCCTGCCTGCTGGCCGCCGGAGAGCCGGTCTCCGAGCCGGCCGCCGACCGGGTCGAGGTGCACGTCCCGGAGTCGGCGGAGATCCTCCCCGAGGAGATGCGCAGCCGCCGGCCCACGGTCTTCACCGCGATCCGCGAGGTCATCGCCGCGTTCAAGGGCGAGAACGAGCACCTGGGCCTGTACGGCGCCTTCGGCTACGACCTGGCCTTCCAGTTCGAGCCGATCCGGCAGGTGCTCACCCGCGCCGCCGACCAGCGCGACCTGGTGCTGCACCTGCCCGACCGGATCATGGTGATCGACCGCAAGCGGGAGACCAGCAAGGAATACCGCTACGAGTTCACCGTGGACGGCGTCTCCACGCACGGCCTGCCCCGCGACGGCGAGAGCGTCCCGCTGCCGCCCGCCCCCGCCGAGCTCCCGGCCGACCCCGCCAAGGGCGCCTACGCCAAGGTCGTCGCCGCGGCCAAGGAGAAGTTCGTCCGCGGCGACCTGTTCGAGGTCGTCCCCGGGCAGGTCTTCCACGCCCCCTGCACCGACCCGGCCGCCTTCTACCGGGGACTGCGCAAGGCCAACCCCGCGCCCTACGAGTTCCTGTTCAACCTCGGCGAGGGCGAGCACCTGGTCGGCGCCTCCCCGGAGATGTACGTCCGGGTCAGCGGCGACCGGGTGGAGACCTGCCCGATCTCCGGCACCATCGCCCGCGGCGGCAACCCGGTCGAGGACGCCGAGGCGATCCGCACCCTCCTGTCGAGCGTCAAGGAGGAGTCGGAGCTGACCATGTGCACCGACGTGGACCGCAACGACAAGTCCCGCATCTGCGTGCCCGGCAGCGTCCAGGTCATCGGCCGCCGGCAGATCGAGATGTACTCCCGCCTGATCCACACCGTGGACCACATCGAGGGCCGCCTGCGCCCCGGGTTCGACGCCCTCGACGCCTTCCTCACCCACATGTGGGCCGTCACCGTCACCGGCGCCCCCAAGACCTGGGCGATGCAGTTCATCGAGGACCACGAGGCCACCACCCGCCGCTGGTACGGCGGAGCGGTCGGCTACATCGGCTTCGACGGCTCCATGAACACCGGCCTGACCCTGCGCACCGCGCAGATCAGGGAGGGGGTCGCCACCGTGCGGGCCGGGGCCACGCTGCTGTTCGACTCCGACCCCGACGCCGAGGAGCGGGAGACCGAGCTCAAGGCCAGCGCCCTGCTCGGCGCCCTCGCCGCGGTCGCGGCCCGGACCGCCGAGGCCGGGGCGGCGGCCCCCGCACCGGCCGCGGCGCAGGCGCCGGAGCGGCCCGGCGAGGGCATGAAGGTGCTCCTGGTCGACCACGAGGACTCCTTCGTCAACACCCTGGCCGACTACTTCCGGCAGCAGGGCGCCGAGGTCGTCACCCTCCGGCACGGCTTCCCGGCCGAGATGATCGACGAGATCGACCCCTCGCTCGTGGTGCTCTCACCCGGCCCCGGCTGGCCGTCGGACTTCGGCCTGCCGGCCCTGGTCGACGCGCTCTACGCCCGCGGCCTGCCCGTCTTCGGCGTCTGCCTCGGCCTGCAGGGCATGGTCGAGCAGGCCGGCGGCACGCTGGAGCTGCTGTCCTACCCCGAGCACGGCAAGCGCGGGCAGGTCAAGCGGATGGGCGGGAGCGCCCTGCTGGACGGCCTCCCCGAGGAGTTCGTCGCCGCCCGCTACCACTCGCTGCACGCCAAGCAGCCGGGGGTCGACGGCTTCACCGTCACCGCGCTCACCCCCGACGGCGCGGTCATGGCGATCGAGGACGTGGCACGGCGCCGCTTCGCGGTGCAGTTCCACCCCGAGTCGATCCTCACGGCCGAGGGCGGGGCGGGCGCGCGCATCATCGCCAACGTCCTGAAGCTGTCCCGGCCGGTGGCCTGAAACGGCGGCACGGACACGCTCGGTGGTCGTACAGTTACTCCTGACATAGGGCTGCGGGCGGACCGGTCGGACCGGTCCGCCCGCGGGCATGTGAGAGGAGCCGACGATGCGACCGCAGGACGCGCTGCCCGACGGGCTGCCCGTCGCACTGCCCGACGCCGTCCGGGAGGCACTGCTGGCGCCGCTCGTCGACCACCACTGCCGCGGCGTGCGCCGCGACGACCTGGTGCGGGCCCGGTTCGAGCTGCTGATCACCGAGGCGGACGCCCCCGCTCCGCCCGGCACGACCCACTTCGACACGCCCGCCGGCGCCGCCATCCGGCGCTGGTGCGCCCCGCTGCTGGACCTGGAACCGCACACCCCGCCCGCCGTCTACCTGGCCCGCCGCGCCGAACTCGGCGCGGAGGAGGTGAACCGCCGGATGCTGCGCGGCGCGGGGGTCGCCGCCTTCCTGGTCGAGACCTCCCCGGAGTCACCGGAGCTGCTCTCGGTGACCGAGACGGGCAGGCACGGCGAGGCCGCCGCCGACGAGATCGTCCGGATCGAGCAGATCGAGCACGAGGTGGCCGAGACCTCGGGTGCCGGCGTCTCCTACATCTCTGCCCTGGAGGGCGAGCTCGCGGACCGGGCCGCGCGGGCCGCCGGGCTCGCCTCGGCCATCGCCCACCGGTACGGCCTCGACTTCGATCCGGCCAGGCCGAGCCGGGGCGCCGTCATCGCGGCGGCCAACCGGAGGCTGTCCGACCCCAAGGAGCCGCTGGCCGACCCGGTGCTCCTGCGCCACCTGCTCTGGACCGCGGTGGAGGTGGCCCGGGCGGGCGGCCTGCCGCTGCAGTTCCACACCGGGCACGGCGGGCCGGAGGCGGCCCCGCACCGGGCCGACCCGGCGCTGATGGCCGGATTCGTCCGGGCGCTCCAGCCCATGGGCGTGCCGGTCATCCTGCTCGGCTGCCGCCCCTTCCACCGCCAGGCCGCCCACCTGGCGGCCGCCTTCCCGCACGTCTACGTGGACGTCGGAGGCGCTCCGGCCCGCGCCGGGGCGGACGCCGTCATCGAAGAGCTGCTGGAGCTGGCGCCCTTCCACAAGCAGCTGTTCGGTTCCCACGCCCACGGCGTGGCCGAGACCTGCTACCTCGGGGCGCTGCAGCACCGCAGGGCTCTGGCCAGGGCCCTGGCGCTCCGGCTGGCGGCCGACGAGTGGAGCGCCTCCGACGCGGCCCGGGTGGCCTACATGATCGGCTCGGGCAACGCCCGCCGGGTCTACCGGCTGTAGCCGTCAGGTGGTTCCTGGCAGGTGAGAAAGCCGATCGAGCCCCCGGTGCGACTCCGCGGCAGGGGGACTCTAGGGTGGTCGGCGACCCATTTCACCTATCCTGAAAGGTTCTTCCGAGTGGACGACAGCCAGCCGCATTTTCTGAACGACGTGACCGTGGAGCTGGTCAAGCACAGTGCTTCGGACACCGACGTGCTCTGGGCGGCCCGGGTGTCCACTGCGGGGGAGCAGTCCCTGGACGAGATCGGCAAGGACCCGGAGCGGTCCAGGGGACTGATCAACTATCTGATGCGGGACCGGCACGGCAGCCCGTTCGAGCACAACTCGATGACCTTCCTCGTCAGCGCGCCGATCTTCGTCTTCCGGGAGTTCCACCGCCACAGAGTGGGCTGGTGCCTGGCGGGGGACTCGGAGATCACGCTGGTGAGCGAGAAAGGTCATGTCCGCAGGCGGACGATCGCGGAGCTGTACCGTCTCTGGCACCACGGGGTCGAGGACACCCTTCCCCGGATCCGGGGAGGTGTGTCATGGCGGGCCAAGGCGGGGAAATGGAACGCGCAGGTACGGCTTGCGGGCGAGCTTCACTATCTGGGTCTGCATGACACGAAGGAGTCGGCCGAAAGCGCGGTGGCCGCGTTCAGAGCAGCGAACCCCTCCAAGCGGCTGAGGAAGCTCGATTCGGTCCACCGTAACCATGCGCGCTGTTATGACGAGACGACCCTCCTGGCATCACGTGCGAAGATCCTGGACGTCATGGAGTCCGGCGTCAAGAGACTGATCCGGCTGACCACGGTCGGCGGCAAGTCGGTGAGATGTTCCATTGATCACGCGATGCTCACGCCGGACGGCTGGCGGAAGGCCGGTGAGCTGAAGGTCGGAGACGACCTCATGGTGGCCGGGACGGCTCCGCGCCCGTCCGAGGGGTTGGTTCCTCCGTCGCTGCGGCGTGGTATCGGCGTCTGGACCTCCATGCAGCGCCTCCGGCTCATCAAAGAGGCCGACACCTGCTATGTGTGCTCCGGCGTGTTTCCCCGAGAGGATCTCACGCTCGACCACGTCGTTCCGGTGGCCGCCGATCTGCTGAAAGCGCTTGACGAGCGCAACCTCGCGCCTGCGTGCCGGCCGTGCCACCGCAAGAAGACCGACTCCGAACAGGCGCTGGCGAAGCGCGGCGGGAAGATCTCCATTGCGAAGCCTGATCCGATCGCCTCGATCGAAGAGGACGGTGAGGAGATGACGTACGACCTGGCGGTCGAAGGCCCATGGCACAACTTCCTCGCCAATGGAGTCGTGGTCCACAACTCGTACAACGAGGAGAGCGGAAGGTACCGCGAGCTTCAGCCCAGATTCTACGTTCCCGGTGCGGAGCGCAAGCTGGTGCAGGAAGGGCGGCCGGGCAAGTACGTCTTCGTGGAGGGGACCGCGGAGCAGCACAAGGTCGTCACCGAGGCGATGGAGTCGGCCTACCGGCAGTCGTACGCCGCCTACCAGGAGATGCTGGAGGCGGGGGTCGCCCGCGAGGTGGCCAGGGCGGTGCTGCCCGTCGGGCTGTTCTCCTCGATGTACGCCACGTGCAACGCCCGCTCGCTGATGCACTTCCTGTCGTTGCGCACCAAGAGCGAGCAGGCCAGGGTGCCGTCGTTCCCGCAGCGTGAGATCGAGATGGTGGCCGAGAAGATGGAGGCCGCCTGGGCGGAGCTGATGCCGCTCACCCACGCGGCCTTCGTCGCCAACGGCCGCGTCGCCCCCTAGGTTCCGCGCTGCGCATGGTCGGCAGATCGGCGATCATGCGTTGGAGGGGCGGGGCGAATCGCCGCGAAAGGTCCTGCAAGTCGTCCCGGCTCAGCGGCTTACGGGAGTCTCCTGCTCCAGGCGCGACAGCTTCTCGGGATTGCGCACGTGGTACGCGCCGGTGACGTAGCCGCTCTCGACCCGCACCGCCAGCACGCCGTCGATCTCCCCGTCGACGCGGACGAGCAGCCCCGGGCCGCCGTTGATCTGGACCAGCTCGACCGACCGTTCGGCGTCGCGCTTCCACCAGCCGGCGGCCAGCAGGCGAGCCACCTTGCCGGCCCCCACGACGGGCCGCGGCAGGGCGTGTCTGACTCCGCCGCCGTCGCTCAGGGCGACGACGTCCGGGGCGAGGATGTCGAGCAGGCTCTGCAGGTCGCCGGTCTCGACCGCTCGCTGGAAGGCCTGGAGCGCGGTTCGGGCCTCGGCCGGGGAGGCGACGCCGCGGGGCCGGCGCGCGGCGACGCGGGCGCGGGCGCGGTAGGCGATCTGGCGGACCGCGGCGGGACTCCTGCCGACGGCTTCGGCGATCTCGTCGTACTCCAGGCCGAACACCTCGCGCAGCACGAACACCGCCCGCTCGGTCGGCTGGAGCGTCTCCAGCACCAGCAGCATCGCCATCGAGACGCTGTCGGCGAGTTCGACGTCCTCGGCCACATCGGGTGCGGTCAGCAGCGGTTCGGGCAGCCACGGCCCGACGTAGGACTCCTTGCGGCGGCCGAGCGCGCGCAGCCGGTCCAGTGCCAGCCGGGTGACGATCCGCACCAGGTAGGCGCGCTGCTCGCGCACGGTGGCCAGATCGACGCCCGCCCACCGCAGCCAGCTCTCCTGCAGGACGTCCTCGGCGTCGGCGGCCGAACCGAGCATCTCGTAGGCGACGGTGAACAGCAGGCTGCGGTGAGCGACGAACGCCTCGGTGGCCGGATCCACGCGGTCGGCACGATCGAGCGGCTCGGCCGTGTCCGCGGTTCGTTCGCTGCGCTCGTTCACGCCCGGCTCCTGCCTGTTCGTTCTCAGCCCTGCGCCAGGCACTAGGACGCCGGTTCGCACCGCTCCGTAACACCCACGGCAGGTGACCTATGTCACATGGCCGCACTGTCACAGCGATCGGGGCGCCGACGTCTCGTTTCCGTCAGGACGCCGCGCAAACGATCCGTACGGCACCCGACATCACGAGTTGAGACCGAGAAGGGAAGACCTCACCATGTCCACACCTGTGGCGACCGGCCTCCGGTCGCGTATGCCCAACCCCCTGCCGTTCGTCCCCGAGCTGGCGGTAGTCGGCGAAGGCCTGCACAAGGTCATCAAGAACGGCTCGATTCCGCAGGTCACCGTACACCTGCTGCAACTTCGCGCCGGACAGGTCCTCGGCAGCACGTACTTCACCATCCGGGAAACCGGGAACCTCCGCCAGGCAGGGGAATCAGAGGAGCGCATCACCGCCGTGGCCACCTGGCGGGACGCCACCTGCTTCACCGAAGCCGAACGGGTCGCGCTGGAACTCGTGGAGGCGGTCCTCACCCCGAACCCGTCCGGGGAACGCGTCCCCGACGAGCTGTACGCCAAGGCGTCCGCGCACTATGACGACAAGGCGCTCTGGACGCTCATCATGGCGATCGCCCACATCGGCTTCTTCACCCCCGTCGCGCTCATCGCCAAGCCGATCCCCGGCATGCCCCCCGGCCAGAACTACAGCGAGTAAGAAAGGCACCCGATATGAGCACCATCACGTTCGCGGTGGCGGGAGCGACCGGACGGCTGGGACGCCACGTCGTCGACGTCCTGGCCGAACGGGGGCACCGGGTCGTGCCGATGTCCCGAGCCACCGGTGTGGACGTCATCACCGGTGAGGGCCTCGCCGAGGCCCTCACCGGGGCCGAGGTCATCATCGACGTCGCCTCGTGGCACTCCTCCGAGCAGGCCGCGGCGACGGAGTTCTTCCGCACGTCGGCCCGCAATCTGCACGAGTACGGCCGGCAGGCGGGGGCCGCCCGGATCGTCGTGGCCTCCATCATCGGCGCCGACAAGGCCACCGCCGGTTTCCTGGCAGCCAAGAAGGCGCACGAGGAGCTCCTGCTGTCCGGCCCGCTCCCCGTCCGCATCCTGCGGGCCGCGCAGTTCCACGAGTTCGTCGGCCAGCTCCTGGACTGGCAGCCGGGCGACGTCGCCCGCATCCCGGCACTGCCCACCCAACTGGTGGCCTGCCGCACCGTGGCAGAGGAACTGGTCGACCTCGCCCTCGCTCCCGGCGAGCCCACCCCGGGAGCACCGATCCCCGAGATCGCCGGACCCCGCAAGGAGACCATGGCGCAGGCGGCCCGGCTCCTCGGCGCCCGGCGCGGCGTCAAGGTCGTCGGCGTCGACGGCTCCGGCGTGCCCGATGCCGAGCTCGCCGCCGACGGCGCCTTCCTGCCCGGCCCGCACGCCAAGCTCGCCGGACCCACCTTCCAGGAGTGGCTCGACAGCCGGTCTTGAGCCGGTCGTACGGCCCGGTCCCGCCCGTGGCCGAGAGCCGCCCCTGACGGTCTCCCGCAATCACCGAATGAAAGGACAGAAGGTGGCGAAAGCTCTGGAACTGCCGCTGCACATGCGGCGGAACGGGCTCGACCCTGTCGAGGAACTGGCCCGGGCCCGTGACAACGAGGGTGTGGTGCGGGTGAAGACGCCGTTCGGCGTGCCCGCGTACGTGGTCTGCCGCCATGAGGACGTCCGCAAGGTGCTGGCGGATCCGGCACGGTTCAGCAGCGCACTGACACCGTTCCCGGGATCCGGGCAGCTGAACGCAGACGAGCTGGCCACGATGCAGGCCGGGCAGCTGATCGGATTCGACCCGCCCGAGCACACGCGCCTGCGCCGGATGCTGACCCCGGAGTTCACGGTACGGCGCATGCGCAGGCTGGAGCCGCGGATCACCGAGATCGTCCAGGCGGCTCTGGACGATCTGGAGCGGGTCGGCAAGCCGGCCGATCTGATGGAGCACTTCGCGCTGCCGGTGCCGTCGCTGGTGATCTGCGAGCTGCTGGGCGTGCCGCATGCCGACCGCGCCGGATTCCACGAGCGTTCCGTGCGGCTGCTGGACACCTCCTTGCCGATGGAGCAACGCGTCGCGGCGCAGCTGGAGGACCGCGCCTACATGGCCGACCTGGTCGCCCGCGCCCAAGCCGACCCGGGCGAGGACATGCTGGGCATGCTGGTGCGCGAGCACGGCCACGATCTCAGCACCGACGAGCTGATCGGCGTCGCGGGACTTCTGCTGCTGGCCGGGCATGAGACCACCTCGAACATGCTCGGCCTGGGCACCCTGACCCTGCTCCGGCACCCGGACCAGATGGCGATGATCCGCGAGGATCCGGCGCTGATCGAGTCCGCAGTCGAGGAGCTGCTGCGCTGGGTGTCCGTCGTGCAGTCGCTGCCGCCGCGCACGACCACGACGGATGTGGAGATCGCCGGGCATGCCGTCCCCGCGGGATCGCTCGTGATCTGTTCGTTTCCCGCCGCCAACCGCGACCCCGCCTTCGTCGGCGATCCCGAGACACTCGACATCACCCGGGGAGCCTCCGGCCACGTCGCCTTCGGCCACGGGGTGCACCACTGTCTCGGGGCGCCGCTGGCGCGGATGGAGATGCGCATCGCCTTCCCAGCGCTGCTGCGGCGCTTCCCCGGCCTCGCTCTGGCCGATCCGGAGGAGCAGGTGGACTTCCGCGTCTTCAGCCTCGTGTACGGCGTGCACACGCTGCGGGTGACCTGGTGACCTGGTGACCTGGTGAGCAGAGAGCCGGCGCCTCACCCACCCGGCTCGCTTCACGCCGTCGGTGAGCTGCCGGCTCAGCACATCAGAGCACCACGGCGCGCACGGTCAGCACGTCCGGCAGGTGCCGGGCGACGGTGAACCAGCTCTCCCCGTCGTCGCGGGAGCCGTACACCTCGCCGTCGCGGGTGCCGAAGAAGACGCCCGCAGGTGAGGCGCACATCGCGTCGCGCAGCACGGTCGAGTGGACCGGGTCCTCGGGCAGGCCGGTGCTCAGGGCCTGCCAGGAGCCGCCCGCGTCGTCGCTGCGGAAGACCCGGCAGCGGTGGTCGACGGGGGTGCGGTCCATGTCGGCCTTGAGCGGGAAGACGTAGACCGTGTCGGGCCGCTCGGGGTGCACGACGATCGGGAAGCCGAAGTCGGACGGGAGCGAGTCGCCGATCGAGGTCCAGGACCCGCCGAAGTCGTCGCTGCGGTAGACGCCGAAGTGGTGCTGGAGGAAGAGCCGCTCGGGCCGGGCCGGGTGGCCGGTGACCTTGTGCACGCACTGGCCGAACTCGGGGTACTGCGACCCCTCGGGAAGGAACGGCGCGCGGATCCCCTGGTTGGCCGCCTCCCAGGAGGCGCCGCCGTCGGTGCTGCGGTAGAAGCCGCCGGTCGAGACGGCGATCGCGATGGTCTTCGGGTCGCTGGGGTGGGGCAGCACGGTGTGCATGCAGAGCCCGCCGCCGCCGGGATGCCACTGGGCCCGGTGCGGGTGGTTCCACAGGCCCTCGACCAGGGAGAACGTGATCCCGCGGTCCTCGGAGCGGAACAGCGCCCCCGGCTCGACTCCGGCCCAGACGACGTCGGGCTCGCTGGGGGAGGGCTGGAGCTGCCAGACGCGCTCCAGCGCCGCGCCGGTCTCCTCGGGGAAGGCGATCGGGGCCTGCTCGGCCTCCTGCCAGGTGCCGCCGAGGTCGTCCGACCACATCACGGACGGGCCGAAGTGGCCGTATTCGATGCCGGCGAGGAGGCGGGGCGACGGGCTCCGGGTGTCGATCGCGACCGCGGAGACCCCGATGGTGGAGAAGCGGACCGGATCGACCTCGAACGGGCCGCCGCCGGTGGAGCGGGCCAGGAACAGCCCCTTGCGGGTGCCGATGGCCAGGAGTGCGTCGTGCATGTCGTCTCCTTATCTCGTCGGCCCCATGCTCGCACGGTGCGAACCGTATCGCACGCTTTATCGGATCAACGTTCCGCATTCGAACGGAAAGTCGTTTTGGAGGGGGATCCGAAAGACGCGGGGTGTGCTCAGAGCTCGCCCAGGGCGATGTCCCTGTGGATGTGCGCCAGGGGCACCCCGCCGTACTGCAGTCGCCGGACCGTCTCGTCGACCATGGCGGAGGGCCCGCAGACGTAGACCTCGTGCTCGGCCCACGAG
Source organism: Planomonospora parontospora (assembly GCA_014647935.1). Taxonomy (GTDB): domain Bacteria; phylum Actinomycetota; class Actinomycetes; order Streptosporangiales; family Streptosporangiaceae; genus Planomonospora; species Planomonospora parontospora. Next base: position 179,524 of record BMQD01000015.1, on the reverse strand, counting down.
CGGAACCGCTCCACCACGTCGGGCACCCGGCCGCGCATCCCGTCGTAGCCGGGCTCGTCGGAGACCACGGGGAGCACGCGCAGCCAGGGGAAGCCCGACTCCATCCGGATCAGGTCCGGCAGGTCGTAGAGCTCGCGCGAGTGGCGCACGCCGTGCAGCAGGTGGATGTTGGGCCGCCGGCCCGAGGCGATCACGTGCTCCACGATGGCCTTGATCGGCGCCAGACCGGTGCCGCCCGCCACGCACAGCAGGTCGCGGCCGGAGTCGGCGGGCGTCATCGTGCCGACGGGCGGGCCGAGCATCAGGGTGTCGCCGATCCGGGTGTGCTCGACCAGCGCGGTGGACACCCAGCCGCCGGAGACCGCCCGGACGTGCAGCCGGAGGGTGTTGTCCTCGCGCGGGGCGTTCGCGATGGAGTACGTCCGCCACACCCGGGGCCAGCGCGCGGTCTGCACGTTGACGTACTGCCCCGGCAGGTACGGCATGCGCTGGCCGGGCTGGAGGGTGATCACCGCGATGTCCGGCGTGCGGCGCTCGTGGTCCACCACCTCGGCCAGCCACCAGGCGGGGGAGACCCCGGCGTCGGCCTCGGCGGCCTCGATCATCGTGTTGGCGGCGGCGGTGTAGGCGGCGACCCAGGCCGCCTCGATCTCCGCGTTCCAGATCTCGGCGGCGAAGCGCCTGACCGTGGCCAGCAGGGCGTTGCCGATCGCGGTGTAGTGCTCGGCGAGCACGCCGTACTTGCGGTGGTCGCGGCCGAGCTGGCCGAGGAACGACGCCAGGCCGTCCGGGCTGTCGATGCTCCAGACGATCCTGGTCAGAGCGCCGAACAGCCGGTCGCGCTGGACGTCCATGGCCGGCGGGAACATGCCCCGCAGGTGCGGGTTCTCGGCGAACAGGCGGCCGTAGAAGTACGCCGCGGCCTTGTCCGCGACGGGCTCGACGACGGAGAAGCTTTCCTTGACGAGACGCGGATTCAATGACATGTGACGGAACCCAACCTCATTGACCGGACCGGTGTCCGGTCGTGCAGATCCACCTCCCTGGCGGTTCCGGGTGACGAGCGGCCCGCGGCCCCGGCGCCCCTGGTCGCTCGAATTTAAGTCTTCCATCACCCTCTGGACGTCACAACCGTTTCCCGCCAATATGATGCGGAAACTAACTTGCCGTAGTCGATTGGTCATTGTCGGTGATAGGCGTGCCCGCTTTTAGTGAATAAGCGAATAAGAATCACATTCGCCGGAAAGAGGGTGATTCAATTAAGGTGAAAACCATTGTCGGGCCCGCCGAAACGCCCTCCGTGCCCTCAACCCCCCGCCGTCGGCGACGGAGGCGGCTTCCCGGCGAGACGACACCGATACCCGGGATGTGTGACATAGCGCAAATACTGTGCGCCATGATGGGGGTGCTGCTGGAGATGGGATGGGCGCCGCCCGCGCCGGGCGGCGTGACCCCGCGCATGGCCCTGGAGGACGCATGTCCCGACCCCTGATCGGTATCACCGCCTACCTCGAGGCCGCCCGCTGGGGCACCTGGGTCCGCGAGGCCGTCCTGTCACCCGCGTCCTACGTCCGGGCGGTGGAGAAGGCCGGCGGCGCCCCGGTGCTGCTCCCGCCCCTGGGCCTGGGCGGGATCGACGGCTACACGGCGGGCCTGTCCGGGCTCATCCTGGCCGGCGGCACCGAGCTCGACCCCGGCCTGTACGGCGCGGCCGCGGACGGGCGCCTGGACGGGCCCCAGCCGCACCGTGACCGCTTCGAGCTGGCCGTGGCCCGCTCCGCGGTGCAGGCCGGGCTGCCGCTGCTCGCCGTCGCGAGGGGCATGCACGTGCTGAACGTCGCCCAGGGCGGCACCCTGATCCCCTGGCTCCCCGAGGTGGTCGGGCACGACCGGCACGGCGAGCCGGGCCGCCCGCACACCGTCCAGATCAGCGTGTCCAGTGCTCTGGGCAAGGCGCTCGGCGACCGGGCGGAGGTGACCGCGCCGCACCGGCAGGCCGTCAAGCGGCTCGGGACGGGTCTGCTCGCGGTGGCCTGGGCGGACGACCAGATCGTGGAGGGCGTCGAACTGCAGGGACACCGCTTCGCGGTCGGCGTGCAGTGGCATCCGGAGCGGGGCGACGACAACCGTCTGATCGAGGCCCTGGTCGAGGCCGCCGCCCACTGAGCGCCGGAGGCCGGATCCGGGCGAGTAGGGTGCGGCCATGGCGTTGCACCCCCAGGCCGAGGCCTACCTGAAGCTCTTCCCCACCGATCTCGGCACGCCCCTCGCCGAGCTCACCCCTGAGGCGATCGCCGGGATGCGGGCCCTGGACGGGTTCGCCGAGCAGCGGGGACCGGTGGTCCCGCTCCCGGTCGTGCGCGACGGGAGCGCGGCGGGCGTGCCCGTGCGCGTCTACCGGGCTGACGACGGCGACCACCCGCTTCCGGTGATCGTCTACTTCCACGGCGGCGGCTGGGTGTTCGGCAGCGTGGCCCGCAACGACGCGCTCGCCCGGGACCTGGCCGTGCGCACCGGCGCGGTGGTGGTCTCGGTGGACTACCGGCTCGCCCCGGAGCATCCCTTCCCCGCCGCGGCCGACGACGCGCTGGCCGCGGTCCGGGACGTCTTCGCCCGTCCGGCCGCCTACGGCGCCGACCCGGGGCGGATCGCGGTGCTGGGCGACAGCGCGGGCGGCAACCTCGCCGCCGTGGCCGCCTGGCAGGCCAGGGACGCCGGGCTGCGCCTGGCCCACCAGGTGCTGGTCTACCCGGTAGCCGACGTCGCCATGGACACGCCCAGCTACCGGACCTACGCCACCGGCTACGGGCTCGGCGCCGACGAGATGGCCTGGTTCGCCGCGCAGTACGGCGGCGACCCGGCCGACCCGCGGCTGGCCCCGCTCCGTCTGGCCGACAAGGCGGGCCTGGCCCCCGCCACGGTGCTCACCGCCGAGTGCGACCCGCTCTGCGACGAGGGCGAGGCGTACGCCGCCGGGCTCGCGGCGGCGGGGGTCCCGGTCGAGTACCGGTGCTACGCCGGGGCGATCCACGGCTTCTTCGGCCTGCCCGGCTTCTTCGACCAGGCGGCCGAGGCGCGCGAGTACGCGGCCGCGCGGCTGAAGGAGGCCTTCGCCTGACGGACCGGGCTCCGGGCGGCGGACGCCCGTGCCGCGCCCGCTGACCGCCGGACGCCCGTAGCCCCCGGACGTCGGACGCCCGTAGCCCCCGGACGCCGGACGCCCGTAGCTCCGGACGCCGCTCCGGCGCCCGTCCGTGGCCCGTCCGTGGCCCCTCCGCGGCCCGGCCTCCGGCTCCGGTTCACGCCGGGTCGGGCAGGCGGCTCAGCACCGGGTTCCGCACCTGCTGGAAGATCACCGAGGTGCGGAACCCGGCGATCTCGCGGCGCTGGCTGAGCCGGTCGAGCAGGAAACCGTGCAGGTGGTCCAGGTCCTGCACGGCGACGTGGAGCAGGAAGTCGTCGCCGCCCGCCAGCACGAAGACGCTCAGCACCTGGGGCAGGGCGCTGACGGACTCCTTGAAGCTGTCGATGACGGCCCGGCTGAGCGGGCGGACCTGCACCGAGACCATGGCCTGGACGCTCCGGTTGAGGGCGGCGTGGTCGATGTCGGCGTGGTAGCCGCGGATCACCCCCCGCCGGGTGAGCGCGCGCACGCGCTCCAGGCAGGTCGAGGGGGCGACGCCGAGCAGCCGGGCGAGCTCCCGGTTGGACCGCCGCGCATCCGTCTGGAGAAGGCGGATGATTTCCGTATCAAGTTCGTCCATGACGGTGATTCTGCCGTGATTCTGGTCGAACGTTCGATTGAAGACCGTTTTGCTCGTTCGTCTGGCTACCTTCCCTGGCATATGACCGATCGATGGGAAGGCCGGTGTGCGGTGCCGGAAACGAGTGCGACGCGAGTGGCGGGGACGCCGGGGACCGGCGGTGCGGGGCCGGGCGGCCGGCTGGGGCCGGGACAGGGCACGGCATTGCTCCTCGGGGCGGTGCTCGGGCCCGGCGTGCTCGCCCTGCCGCACCTGGCCGCGGCCGCCGCCGGACCGGCCTCGATCGTGGCCTGGGCCGCGCTGCTGGCGCTCAGCGCGCCGGTGGCGCTGACCTTCGCCGCGCTGGGCGGCCGCTTCCCCGACGGCGGCGGGGTGGCGGCGTTCGCCGCGCGGGCCTTCGGCGCCCGGACCGCGGCGGTGACCGGCTGGTGGTTCTACTTCGCGGTCCCGGTCGGGGTGCCGGCCGGAGCCCTGATCGGAGCCGAGTACGTCTCCTCGGCCCTGGGGCTGGGCGCCGGCGGGACCCTGGCGGTGACCTGCGGGCTGCTGGCGGCGGCGTTCGCCGCCAACCACGCGGGCCTGCGGTTCTCCGGCGGGCTGCAGCTCCTGCTGGCGGTCCTGCTCGTCGCGCTCCTGGTCGCGGCGGTGGCGGCGGCCCTGCCCGCCGTACGGCCCGGCAACTTCACGCCGTTCGCCCCGCACGGACCGGAGGGGGTCGCCCGGGCCGCCGGAGTGCTGTTCTTCGCCTTCGTCGGCTGGGAGGCGGCCAGCCACCTGTCGGCCGAGTTCGCCGATCCCCGCCGCCACCTGCCGCGGGCCACGGTGCTCACCCTGGCGGTCGTGGGCGTGCTCTACACCGGGCTGGCGGTGAGCGTGATCGGCGTGCTCGGCGGGCGGGCGGCCGTCTCACCGGTCCCGCTCGCCCTGCTGCTGGAGCACGGCGCCGGGAGCCTGGCCGGGCCGGTCACCGCCGGAGCGGCCCTGCTGCTGAGCTTCGGCGCGATCAACACCTACGTGGCCGGGGGCGCCCGGCTCGGCGCCGCGCTGGCCCGCGACGGCGCACTGCCCGCCTGGCTGGCCGGCGGCGCGGGCCCGGCGCGGGTGGGGCACGGCGCGGGCCCGGCGCGGGTGGGGCATGACGCGGACCCGGGCCGGGTGCCGCATCGCAGCCTGCTCCTGCTGGCCGTGCTCTCCGGCGCGGTGACCGCGGCGGTGGCGGGCTCCGGGCTCGGACTCGACCCGCTGATGCGGGCGACCTCGGCCTGCCTGGCCGCGGTCACCGCGGTCGGCGTCGCCGCCGCGACCCGCCTGCTGTCCGGGGCCTGGCGGCGGACCGCGGCGGTGGCCACGGTGCTCACCCTGGCGCTGCTGGCCGCCTGCGGGCCGTACCTGCTGGTGCCGCTGGTGCTGGCGGCGGGCGCGGCGGCCGCCGGGCGGGTGCGGGTCAGAAGCTCCGCGGCAGGCCGAGGACCTGGGTGGCCAGGTGGTTGAGGAGCAGTTCCTCGGTGACCGGGGCGACCCTGCCGATGCGGGCGTCGGCCAGCAGCCGGGCGACGGGGTACTCCAGCGAGTAGGCCATGCCCCCGTGGGTCTGGAAGGCGTGGTCGGCGGCCTCCCAGGCCGCCTGGGAGGCGGTCAGCTTGGCGATGTTGGCCTCGGTGCCGCACGGCCGCCGCTCGTCGAAGAGCCAGGCCGCCTTGTACAGCATCAGCCTGGCCAGCTCGATCTTGGCCTTGACCTGGGCGAGGGGGAAGGCGACGGCCTGGTTGGCGCCGATCGGCCGGCCGAAGACCTCGCGCTCCTTCGCGTACTGCACGGCCGCCCGCAGCGCGACCTCGGCGCCGCCGAGCGCGGAGGCGGCCAGCAGGATGCGCTCGGGGTTGAGGATGTCCCACAGCACCCGCGCGCCCTGGTCCACCTCGCCGACGACGTTCGCCGCCGGCACGCGCAGGTCGTCGATGAAGACCGTGTTGGACGGCGTGGTGTTGGCGCCCATCTTGGGGATCGGCCGGTAGGAGAGCCGGCCCGCGGCGACGGCCTCGGGCACGTTCACCAGCAGGACGGTCAGGCCGTGGGTGCGGGGGCGGGCCTCGGCGGCGGGCACGGTCCGGGTGACCAGGAGCATCCAGGCGGCGCGCTGCACGCCGGTGATCCATATCTTCTGGCCGTTGACCACGAACTCGCCGCCGTCGCGGCGGGCGGAGGTCGAGATGCCGAGCGCGTTGGAGCCGGCGTCGGGCTCGGTGAGGGCGAAGCAGGTCTCGATCTCGCCGGTGGCCAGCCGGGGCAGCAGCTCCTCGCGCTGGCGGGCGCTGCCGTGCCGGGCCAGGGTCATCGCGCCGAAGCCGGGGGTCAGGACGTAGGTGAACGCCGAGCCCCCGGCCGCGCCGGAGGCGGATAGGGTCTCGGTGGCCACGGCCAGCTCCAGCAGGCCCTGGCCGCCTCCGCCGTACTCCTCGGGGACGGCCAGCCCCAGCCAGCCGCCCTTGGCCAGCTCCGCCCAGACCTCCTCCGGCCAGCGCTTGTCGGACTCGCAGCGCTGCCAGTAGTCGAGGTCGTAGCGTGAGCAGATGTCGGCGACGCCGCGCTGTACGGCCAGCGCGCTCTCCGGAAGAGTGAAGTCCACCCTGATCGGCTCCGTCCTGGTCGCGTGCGCAGAGAACCGGTTGCGCACGCAATGGTAGAACGAAGTTCGGTCAGAAGGCGAGGGTCACGCGCGCGGGCGCCGCGCGTGGTACACGAAGGCCGGCGGGACGTTCCCCCACACCGTCCGGCCCGTGACGACCTCCTCGAAGGTGTCGTGCAGGCGCCGCCGGAAGCGCCGCGCGGGCGGCAGGTGCTTGGCGAAGCTGTAGGCGAAGGTGGTGAAGGCCGCGTTCGGCCCCATGACGGCGGCGACGGCGTCCAGCAGGCTCGCCTGCGTCCCCTCGGAGAACGCGGCCCAGGGCAGCCCGCTCACGACCGCGTCGGCCTGGAGGAAGCCCCGCCGCTCCAGCAGGTCCGGCAGTTCCGCCGCGTCCGCGACCACGACGTCGACCTTGGGGTGGCGGGCCGCGAGGAACTCCGCCAGCTTCGGGTTGATCTCGACCGCCAGGTGGTGCCCCCGGCCGCCCAGCCGCCGCTGGATCTCCGCGGTGAACGCGCCGGTGCCGGGGCCGAGCTCGACGATCACCGGATCGCCCCGGTGGGGGATCGGGGCGGTCACGGCCTCGGCGAGCCGGCGGGAACTCGGTGCCACGGCTCCGGTGGTCCCCGGGGCCCGCATCCACTGCCCCAGGAAGACCGCGGTGTCATTGGTCATGATGTGAAGGTTAAGGGTTCTTTGGCCGTTGATTACCGGTCATTCGGCCGATCTTCCGGCCAGTAGGAGGAGGCGCCGCCCTTCGGGAGGATGAGCGGACCGCCTGCGCGGGCGGATACCTTTTCGCTATGAGATCCCGCGGTCCGGTGCCGGACGTCCTTCTGGCGCTCGCCGGGATCGCCCTCGGCCTCGTCGTCTCCGGCAAGACCGGCGAGCCCGCGCCGTGGCCGGCCGCGGCGGCGCTCGCCCTGCTGGCCGGGGCTCCGATGGGGTTCGTCCGGCGCGGTCCGCTGGTGGTCTGCGCCTACTACGCGGCCTTCCTGATCGTCGGCGACCGGTTCCCCGCGTTCACCACCGACACCGCGCAGATCCTGCTCCCGGTGGCCGTGGGGATCCTCGCCCACCGCGACGCCTGGCGCCGGATCGTGCCCGGCGCGGTCCTGGCCGGCGCCGCCACCGCGGTCAACCTCGCCGACCCGGCGACCGCCCTCACCGCCGCCACCTGGTACTTCCCGCTCGGGATGAGCGCGGTCCCGGTCGTGGTCGGCCGCTACCTGCGCAGCCCCATCGAGGCGGTGGCCGAGGTGGAGCGCCGGCCCGGCCTGGACCTGCTGCTGGCCGGCGGCGGGGTGGCCTTCATGGTCCTGGACACCTGGACCGGCTGGGACGCCGGGCCGTGGCCCGTCTGGGGGGTGGGCTGGTTCGTGATCGGCTGCGGGCTCACCGCCGGGCTGGTCCGCCTGCTCCCCGGCACGGCCTTCGCACTGCAGGCCGTACTGGTGCTGCTGGCCGACCAGAACGCGCAGTTCGCCGCGAACTCGCTGCAGGGCCTGTTCCTGGTGACGCTGGGCGCCTTCGCGATGTACGCCTCGTGGTCCTGGACCGCCGTCGCCTACCTGCTCGCCGCCGGGGTGACCGCGCTGAACATCGTCGACGACGAACTGGCCGAGGTGACCCCGCTGCGCATCGCCGCCCTGATGGCCATGGTGGCCGCGCCGGTCATCATCGGCCGCTACCTCGGCGTCCGGCGGGCCGCCGCGGGCCTGCAGCTGGCCATGGCCGAGGAGGCCAGGCAGCTGGCCGCCGAGCGTGCCCGGGCCGACCTGCTGGCCGAGCGCGAGCGCATCGCCCGCGACGTCCACGACATCGTCGCCCACCACGTCGGCGCCATGGTGCTGCGGGCCGGTGCCGCGCAGTACGCCGCGCCGTCGGGGCCGGTGGCCGAGGCGCTGGCCGACATCCGCGCCACCGGCCACCAGGTGCTGGAGGACCTGCGGGGCCTGCTCAACGTGCTGCGCGACCCCGAACTGGCCCACCTGCCCGTCGCCGACCCCGAGGAGGTGGTCCGCGACGCGGTGGAGCGGATGAACGCCGCCGGGCTGGAGGTCGAGCTCCGCCTCGACCCCGGGACCGAGTCCGTCCCCCTGGTGACGCGCGCCTCGGCCGCCAGGATCGTCCAGGAGGGCCTGACCAACGTCCTCAAGCACGCCGGGCCCGGCACCCGTGCGACCGTCGAGCTGCGGGACGCCGGCGGCGCGCTGGAGGTGAACGTGCTCAGCGGCCCGCCGCCGGGCCCCCGCGACGCGCTGCCCTCCTCGGGGCAGGGCATCGCGGGCATGCGCGAGCGGGCCCGCGCTCTGGGCGGGGACCTGTCCGCCGGTCCCGGCCCGGACGGCGGCTGGCGGCTGGCGGCGACGCTCCCGGTGGAGCGCCCCGGCCATCCGGCCGGATATTCGTGCGGGATGACGCCGCAGTACAGACTGCTGCCGTGGCGTCGCGAGGAGGAGGAGACGGTGTGAGCGGGCGCGGTGCGGCCCAGTCCCGGCGGCAGGGGGAGGAGGCCCCGTGATCCGGGTCGTCGTCGCCGACGACCAGGCGCTGGTGCGCGCGGGCGTGCGGATGCTCCTGGAGGCGGCAGGGGAGATGGAGGTCTGCGGCGAGGCCGTGGACGGCGCGCAGGCCGTCGAACACGCCGAGCGGCTCCGCCCCGACGTGCTGCTGATGGACCTGCGCATGCCCCGGGTGGACGGGCTGGAGGCCACCCGGCGGATCCTGGCGGCCTGGCCCGCCGCGCGGATCGTCATCCTGACCACGTTCGCCGAGGACGAGAACGTCTACGCGGCGCTGCGGGCCGGGGCGATCGGCTTCCTGGTCAAGGACGACGAGCCGGAGCGGATGGTCGACGCCGTGCGCCGGGCCGCCGCGGGGGAGCCGCTGCTCGCCCCCTCCGTGCTGCGCCGCGTGGTGGAGCGCGCCCTGGCGGCCGAGGAGCAGGCCGGCCCGCGCGTCCCGGCCGGGCTCACCGACCGGGAGCTGGAGGTGCTCTCCCTGGTCGGGGCGGGACTGTCCAACGGGGAGATCGCCGACGCCCTCCACGTGGGCGTGACCACCGTCAAGACCCACGTCTCCACCGCCATGGACAAGCTGGGCCTGCGCAACCGCATCCAGGCGGCGGTGGTCGCCCACCGGATCGGCCTGGTCGGCGCGGACTTCCGCCCGGTACGGAATCCTCCCCGCGGCGGATCGGCGGGTCCGCCCCCGGGCTGACGACGGGAGCGTCCTCTCGCGGCCACGATGTGCTGCCAGGCAACCACCGCGAGGAAGGACACCTCTCATGCAGGAGGTCATCACCCAGGGCTCCGCCGCCCAGACCCGCCCGGTCTCCACCGGCCTGCTGTACGGCCTGCGCGTCCTGGTCACCGCGCAGGCGGCCGGGCTGATCGTCGCGGCCTCGTTCGCCGGCCAGGCCGTGAACGGCGGGGCGGACCTGGCCGAGACCCACGTGATGGCGGGCATGGCCGTGCACCTGATCGCCCTGCTGCAGATCGTGGCGGCCGTGCTGGTCTGGCGGCCGGGCCGCGGCGCGGGCTGGCCCGCGCTGGCCAGCCTCGGCCTGTTCCTGATCGGCATGGGCCAGCACTTCAGCTGGGAGGCGCTCGGCACCCACGTGCCCAGCGGGCTCGCGCTGTTCGGGCTGACCGTGGCCGTGCTCGTCTGGGCCTGGTCGCCCCGCGCCGCCGTGCGCCGCTCCTGACCCTGCGGCCGGACTGCGGCCGGACTGCGGCCGGACCGCGACCGGGCTCGGCCGCCCATCCGTGGGCGGCCGGGCCCGGGTCTCAGTAGCGGAAGCCGGAGACCAGCGTGTGCAGCCGGGCCGACAGCCCGGCCAGCTCGGCCGCGGCCCGCTGGCTCTCGCTCACACCCTCGGCCGTCACGCGCGCCGCCCCGGCCAGCACCGAGATGTTGACCGCGATGTCCGCGCTGCCCTGCGCGGCCTCGGCCACGCTGCGGTTCATCTCCCCGGTGGTGGCGGTCTGCTCCTCCACCGCACCGGCGATCGTCAGCTGGTAGTCGTTGATCTTCCCGATGATGGCGGAGATCTCCGCGATGGCCGCGACCGCGCTCTCGGTGTCGGCCTGGATCGCCTCGACCCGCTTGGAGATGTCCTCGGTCGCCTTGGCCGTCTCCTGCGCCAGGTCCTTGACCTCGCCCGCCACGACCGCGAAGCCCTTGCCGGCGTCCCCGGCCCGCGCCGCCTCGATGGTGGCGTTGAGCGCGAGCAGGTTGGTCTGCTCGGCGATGCTCGTGATGGTCTTGATCACACTGCCGATCTCCGCCGACGAGGCGCCGAGCTTGGCGACGGTCTCGTTGGTGGAGGCGGCGACCTCCACCGCCTTCGAAGCGACCTTGGCGCCCTCGCCGGCGTTGTGCGCGATCTCCCGGATCGAGGCGCCCATCTCCTCGCTGCCGGCCGAGACGGTCTGCACGTTCTGCGAGACCTGGCCCGCGGCGGCGGCGACGTTGCCGGCCTGGGTGGAGGCCTCGTCCGCGCTGGCGGCGATGCGGTTGCTGACACCCGACAGCTCGGTCGAGCTGGCGGCCAGCGTGTCGGCGCTGGTGGCCAGCGCCTCGATGGCCTCGCGGATGGCCGTGTTGGCCTGGTTGACCGCCACCGCCATCTCGCCGACCTCGTCGCGGGAGGTCACCTCGACGGTCCGGGTCAGATCACCCTGGGCCATCGCGGAGAGGGTCTGCGACAGGTTCCGCAGCGTGCCGACCATCGTGCGGGCGATCAGCAGGGCCACGACCACGGAGAGCGCCAGGCCGACCGTGAGCAGCACGATGACCGAGACACGGGCGTCCTCGTAGCCGGCGTTGCCGGCGGCGACCATCGCCTCGCTCGCCTTCCGCTCGTTGTCCACCATCCTGTCCATCAGGACGTTGAGCTCCATGGAGGCCTCGCCGAGCCGGGTGGCGGCCGCGGCGGGGTCCATGTGCGATCCCGCGGGCAGGGGCTCACCGAACATCACCGCGTCACGCAGGACCTCGAACTCCTGCCACACCTCCTCGAAGGCGGTCAGGTCCTGCTGCAGGGGCCGGTACTCCGCGACGTCCGCCTTGTACGCCTCGAACGCGGCGGTCACCTGGTCGGTGTAGTCGTGCACCTGCCGGGTGCGCTCGGCCCGCTTCTCGGGGGCCCGCTCGACGACGGCGCCCACCGAGGTGTTGTACATGTCGGCCATCCGGGCGCGGACCTCGCCGAGGGCGGCCTGGTTGGTGTTGGCCCTTCCCATCGACCGCATGTCGTCGTTCATCGTCGACATGCGGCTCAGCGCGGTCACGCCGATCACGCCTGCCATGACGGCCACCAGCGCCACGGCGACGAGCATTTTGGTGCTGATGCGCAGGTCGGCGAAGCGGCCGCGCAGCGCGTTGCGGCGCACGGTCACCGCGGGGGGTCCGACTCGGTCAAGAGGGGGGTTCACGGCAGGTCCTTTCCAGCGCTGAACCGGGGGAGGGCTTACGACGATCCCGGACGGGGATGTCGCCGTTCCATCGGCGCAGGGGGAAGGGAACTGAGGAGAGCCGCGGGATGCGACGGAGGTCACCCGGACCGCCGTCCGCCGCGGAGCCCGGCGCACGCGGCCCCGCGGTCCGGCGGGTTCCGGACGGCGGGGCCGCGCGCCGGTCAGTCGGCCAGGGGCAGGTAGACGCGGTTGCCGTTCGCCGCGAACTCCTCGGCCTTGGCCCGCAGGCCGGCCTCGACGTCGTCGCCGGACAGGCCCGCGCCGCCGCCGTACGCGGCCGCGATGTCGTGGCTGATCCGCATCGAGCAGAACTTCGGCCCGCACATGGAGCAGAAGTGCGCGGTCTTGGCCGGGGCGGCGGGCAGGGTCTCGTCGTGGAAGGACCGGGCCGTGTCGGGATCCAGGGACAGGTCGAACTGGTCCTCCCAGCGGAACTCGAACCGCGCGTCGGACAGGGCGTCGTCCCAGGCCTGGGCCCCCGGGTGGCCCTTGGCGAGGTCGGCCGCGTGCGCCGCGATCTTGTAAGTGATCACGCCGGTCTTCACGTCGTCCCTGTCCGGCAGCCCCAGGTGCTCCTTGGGCGTGACGTAGCAGAGCATGGCGGTGCCGTACCAGCCGATCATCGCCGCGCCGATGGCGGAGGTGATGTGGTCGTAGCCGGGGGCGACGTCCGTGGTCAGCGGGCCGAGAGTGTAGAACGGCGCGTCGTCGCAGAGTTCGCGCTGCAGGTCGACGTTCTCCTTGATCTTGTGCATGGGTACGTGGCCGGGGCCTTCGACCATCACCTGGACGTCGTGCGCGTGGGCGATCTTCGTGAGCTCGCCGAGCGTGCGCAGCTCGGCGAACTGGGCCTCGTCGTTGGCGTCGGCGATCGACCCCGGGCGCAGGCCGTCGCCGAGCGAGAACGCCACGTCGTAGGCGGCCAGGATCTCGCAGATGTCGGCGAAGCGCTCGTACAGGAAGCTCTCGCGGTGGTGGGCCAGGCACCAGGCCGCCATGATCGAGCCGCCCCGGGAGACGATGCCGGTCCTGCGGCCCACGGTCAGCGGTACGTGGGCCAGCCGTACCCCGGCGTGCACGGTGAAGTAGTCCACGCCCTGCTCGCACTGCTCGACCAGGGTGTCGCGGTAGACCTCCCAGGACAGCTCCTCGGGGCGGCCGCCGACCTTCTCCAGCGCCTGGTAGAGGGGGACGGTCCCGATCGGCACCGGGGAGTTGCGGATGATCCACTCGCGGGTGGTGTGGATGTTACGGCCGGTGGACAGGTCCATCACGGTGTCGGCGCCCCACCGGGTCGCCCAGGTCATCTTGTCGACCTCCTCGGCGATGGTGGAGGCCACGGCCGAGTTGCCGATGTTGGCGTTGATCTTCACGAGGAAGTTGCGGCCGATGATCATCGGCTCGCTCTCCGGGTGGTTGACGTTGGCCGGGATGATCGCCCGTCCGGCGGCCACCTCGTCGCGGACGAACTCCGGGCTCACCCCCTCACGGACGGCGACGAACCGCATCTCCTCGGTGATCAGGCCGCGCCGGGCGTAGGCGAGCTGGGTCACCGGCGCCCCCGCCGCTCGCAGCGGCCGATGGCCGCCGCCGGTGAAGACGGTGTCCAGCGAGCGCAGGTCGCGCGACCGGGACTCGGGGTCCCGGTAGCCGTCGTCGCCCGGCTCGACCGGGCGGCCGCCGTATCGGACCACGTCGCCCCGGCCGGTGATCCACTCCTCGCGCAGGCGGGGCAGGCCGCGGGTGATGTCGACGGTCACCGCGGGGTCGGTGTAGGGGCCCGAGGTGTCGTACAGCGTGACGGACTCGCCGTTGGTCAGCCGGACCTCGCGCATGGGGACGCGGAGGTCACCGCAGTAGATCTTGGAACTGGTCGGGCGCGCGTCGGACATCGCGCAAACTCCCTTCGCCGGCATTACCCGGAGCAGGTTCTGGCGGTCGGCGGCCGTTCCAGCCGTCCTCTCAGCCCGGTTCTCCGGGCTCCCGCGTTGGTCGGCGAAACCATAACGCGATCTTCACGCCGATCGCCAGCCCGCACGGCGGTGAGGGATATGTCACTCCTCCGCTGGAGGGAACCGCTCCTGCCTCCCCGGGGGTCGGCCCGCGAGGGGGCTCCGGCGTCTGGACTGAGGAGCGCGCGCAGCCTGCGAGGGGGCTCCGGCGTCTGGACTGAGGAGCGCGCGCAGCGAAGCGAGCACGCGACGAGGGAAGACGGCGGTTACCGGCCCCCGAGCCGCGGCGCGCAGCGCCGCCATGGGCACAGTAGTGTCACCCTCAGGTACGGGGAGGGGACGAACGGGTGAATGCGGAAGTTTCGGGGACCGAGGACCGGATCTGGACGGTCCCCAACGCGCTGAGCCTGGCCAGGCTGCTGGGCGTGCCCGTCTTCCTCTGGCTCGTGCTCGGTCCCGAGGCCGACGGCTGGGCCGTCGCGCTGCTGATGCTCGCCGGGTTCTCCGACTGGCTCGACGGCAAGATCGCCCGAGCGTGGAACCAGACCAGCAGGCTCGGCAGGCTGCTGGACCCGCTGGCCGACCGGCTCTACATCCTGGCGACCCTGCTCGGCCTGGCGCTGCGCGACATCATCCCGTGGTGGCTGGCGCTCGTCATCCCGCTGCGGGACGTCATGCTGCTGGGCATCCCGCCGATCCTGCGCCGCCTGGGGTACGGCCCGGCGCTCCCGGTGCACTTCCTGGGCAAGGCCGCCACCGCCAACCTGCTCTACTCCTTCCCCCTCCTCTTCCTCGCCCACCACGACGCGTGGTACGCCGACCCCGCCCGGATCCTCGGCTGGGCGCTGGCCATCTGGGGCGTGGGGCTGTACTGGTGGTCGGGGGTGCTGTATTGGGTACAGGTGCGGCAACTTCTCAAAGGAGCTGGAACGCCTTAATGAGGTGATTCGTGAAGGCCGTCGTGATGGCGGGCGGGGAGGGGACACGGCTCCGGCCGATGACCGCCAACCAGCCCAAACCGCTGCTGCCCGTGGTCAACCGGCCGATCATGGAACACGTGCTGCGGCTGCTGAAGAGGCACGGGTTCACCGAGACCGTGGTGACCGTGCAGTTCCTGGCCGCCCTCGTCCGCACCTACTTCGGCGACGGCGACGAGCTCGGCATGGACCTGTACTACGCCACGGAGGAGACGCCGCTCGGCACGGCCGGCAGCGTCAAGAACGCCGCGGACGAGCTCCGCGACGACCGGTTCCTGGTCATCTCCGGTGACGCGCTCACCGACATCGACCTGACCGACATGGTGCGGTTCCACCGGGAGCAGGGCGCGCTGGTCACCATCGGGCTCAAGCGCGTGCCCAACCCGCTGGAGTTCGGCATCGTCATCGCCGACGAGCGGGGCCGGGTCGAGCGCTTCCTGGAGAAGCCCACCTGGGGCCAGGTCTTCTCCGACACGGTCAACACAGGCATCTACGTGATGGAGCCCGAGATCCTCGACGAGGTCGCGGCAGGGGAGCCGGTCGACTGGTCGGCGGACGTCTTCCCCCGCCTGCTGGCGCGCGGGGCCCCGATCTTCGGCTACGTGGCGGAGGGCTACTGGGAGGACGTCGGCACCCACGAGAGCTACCTGGCGGTCCAGGCCGACGTGCTCTCCGGCCGGGTGGCGGTGGACCTCGGCGCCTTCGAGCTCTCGCCCGGCGTCTGGGTGGCCGAGGGCGCCGTGGTGGACCCGGACGCCGTGCTCAAGGGCCCGCTGTACATCGGCGACTACGCCAAGGTCGAGGCCGGCGCCGAGCTGCGCGAGTACACCGTGCTGGGGAGCAACGCGGTGGTCCGCGAGGGCGCCTTCCTGCACCGGGCCGTGGTCCACGACAACGTCTACGTCGGCCCGGGGGTCCACCTGCGCGGCTGCGTCATCGGCAAGAACAGCGACCTGATGACGGGGGCCCGGATCGAGGAGAGCGCCGTCATCGGGGACGAGTGCGTCATCGAGGCCGAGGCCTACGTCTCCTCCGGCGTCAAGGTCTACCCGTTCAAGACCGTAGAGGCCGGGGCGGTGGTCAACACCAGCGTGATCTGGGAGTCCCGCGGCCAGCGCAGCCTGTTCGGTCCCCGGGGGGTCTCCGGGCTCGTCAACGTCGAGATCACCCCCGAGCTGTGCGTACGGCTGGCCAGCGCCTACGCCACGACGCTGCGTAAGGGCGCCTCGGTCGTCACCTCCCGCGACTCCTCGCGCGCGGCGCGGGCCCTGAAGCGGGCGGTGATCAGCGCCCTGAACGCCAGCGCCATCAACGTGCTGGACCTGGAGGCCACCCCGCTGCCCGTCTCCCGCTTCCACACGGCCAAGGAGAACGCCGTCGGCGGGATCGCGCTGCGCACCACCGCGGGCGACCCGCAGAGCGTGGACATCGTCTTCATGGACGACAGCGGCGCCGACCTGTCCCGGTCCGCGCAGCGGAAACTGGAACGGGTCTTCTCCCGCCAGGAGTTCCGCCGGGCCTTCCCCGGCGAGATCGCCGAGCTCGGCTTCCCTCCGCGGGCGGTCGAGGACTACACCCACGAGCTGCTGCGCCGGGTGGACATGACCGGCGTGCGCGACGCCGACATGAAGGTCGTGGTCGACTGCGCCGGAGGCACCTCCTCCCTGGTGCTGCCGAGCCTGCTGGGCAGGGCCGGGGTCGACGTGCTGACCGTCAACAACCGGCTGGACGAGGCCTCGCCCACCGAGACCTTCGCCGAGCGCCGCCGCGACCTGCAGCGCCTGGCGGAGCTGGTCGGCTCCTCCCGGGCGGCGTTCGGGGTGCGGTTCGACCCGGTGGGCGAGCGGGTCTCGCTGGTCAACGAGACGGGCCAGCTGATCAGTGAGGAGCGCGCCCTGCTGGTCGTACTGGACCTGGTCGCGGCCGAGCGGCGCGGCGGCCGGGTAGCGCTGCCGGTGACCACCACGCGGGTGGCCGAGCAGGTCTGCCGCTTCCACGGCGTGCAGGTCGAATGGACCTCCACCGCGCTCGACGCGCTCACCGCGGCCTCCCGCGCGCCGGACATGGTGTTCGCCGGGGACGGCCGCGGCGGGTTCATCGTGCCGGAGTTCGGCCCGGCGGTGGACGGGCTGGCGGTCTTCCTGCGCCTTCTCGGCCTGGTCGCCAGGACCCGGCTCTCGCTCAGCCAGATCGACGCCAGGATCCCCGTCGCCAGGCTGCTGCGCCGTACGGTGCCGACCCCCTGGGCGGCCAAGGGGGCGGTGATGCGCTCGGTCATCGAGGCGGCCGAGCGCCAGCGCATCGACACCACCGACGGCGTGCGGGTCGTCGGCGAGGACGGGAGCTGGACGCTGGTCCTGCCCGACCCCTCCGAGGCGGTCACCCACCTGTGGGCCGAGGGGTCCGACGCCGACTCCGCGCAGGTCCTGCTGGAGCACTGGGCCCGGATCGTGGAACGGGCGGCCGGCCCGTGAGCCGGGCGGCCCCGCCGGGCGGGCGGGGATCGAGAGCCTGCGGGGCGGAGGGAGCCCGGGACGGGAGAGGTCTGAGGGACGTGGGAGAACCCGGCAGGCGGCGCGACGCGCCCGGCTTGGCGAAGATATGGACCTTGGGCCTTCCCCGCCTGTAACTTTGTCCCCGACCGAACCCCCGGTCCAGTGCTCGCCTTGACCTTTGCGCCTCAGCGGCGTAAGTTGCGGCATTCGCAGTTTGAGCAAACACTTGAGAAGCGAAGAAGCGAGGCGCGCATCCCCGAGCACCGTTGCCGCGCCTTCGCGGTAGGAGGCCGAGCCGATCGATGCCGAGCGTCTACTGCACGCAGTGCGGTCATGCCAACCCCGAGGACGCGCGTTTCTGTTCTCGCTGCGGGTCGCCGCTGACCAGAGCCGAGACACCCGGAGACAGCACGTCGACGATCTCCCTCTCCGGGATCGAGGCCTACGAGGCGGAGACAGGGGAGGCGCTCCTCGCCGAGCGGCAGGCCGTCGAGCAGTTGCCCCCGGGCACGGCCCTGCTCGTCGTCCAGCGCGGTCCCAACGCCGGCAGTCGCTTCCTGCTGGACAGTGACCTCACCACCGTGGGCCGCCATCCGGAGAGCGACATCTTCCTGGACGACATCACCGTCTCGCGGCGCCACGTGGAGTTCTACCGGCGCGGCGGCGGCGTGTTCACCGTCCGCGACGTGGGCAGTCTCAACGGCACCTACGTCAACCGCGAGCGGATCGAGGAGGTCCCGCTCTACGGCGGTGACGAGGTGCAGATCGGCAAGTTCCGCCTGGTGTTCCTCACCCGCGGCGCCGCTGGAGGATGATGAGCCCGCAGGCCGCTCGTGCGCACATGAGCATCGGGGAGGTGCTCGCCCTGCTGCAGGGCGAGTTCCCCGACGTCAGCATCTCCAAGATCCGTTTCTTGGAGGGCGAGGGGTTGATCGAACCGGAGCGCAGTCCGTCCGGCTACCGCAAGTTTACCTACGCCGACGTCGAGCGGCTCCGCTACATCCTCAGCGAGCAGCGTGACCGCTACCTGCCGCTGCGTGTGATCAAGGACCGGCTGGAGGAGGCCGACCGCGAGGAGCGGCCCGTCGCCCGGCCGCGCGCCGTGCCCTCGGAGGCTCAGCCGGAGATCCGGCTGAGCCGCGAGGAGCTACTGGCCGCCGCCGAGATCGACGAGGAGACCCTGGCCGAGCTCGAGGACTACGGACTGCTGGCGGCCGTGGCCCGGCACTACGACGCCGAGGCGCTGGCCGTGGCCCGCAGCGTCGGCGCGTTGTCCGCCTTCGGGCTCCGGGCCCGCCACCTGAGGGCGGTCAGGGCCGCCGCCGAGCGGGAGGCCGGGCTCGTGGAACAGGCCGTCGCGCCGCTGCTGCGCCGTCGCGCGCCCGGTGCGATCGACCGGGCCGACGAGACCGCCAGGGAGATCTCCGGCCTGCTGCTGGAATTGCACGCCTCGCTGCTGCGTTCCGGTGTTCGTGGGGTCCTGGGCCGGTGAGGGCCTGACCGGGCGCCCGCGCCCCCGCGGGTGTTACGTTGAATGAAACGGTTGAACCCAGCGAAAACGGAGCAGCCCGTGTTGCAGATGGAGGTCGTGGGCGTCCGGGTCGAGATGCCCTCCAACCAGCCGATCGTCCTGCTGAAGGAGGCACACGGGGAGCGCTACCTGCCGATCTGGATCGGGATGACCGAGGCGACCGCGATCGCCATGGCGCAGGCCGAGGAGCCGCCGCCCCGGCCGCTCACGCACGACCTGTTCCGTGACGTCATCGACGCGCTCGGGGTCCGGCTGACCACGGTGAACATCGTCGCGCTCCGGGAGGGGATCTTCTTCGCGGACCTGGTGTTCTCCAACGGGGCCGAGGTGAGCGCCCGGCCGTCGGACTCCATCGCCCTGGCCCTGCGCACCGGTGCCCGCATCTTCGCCAGCGAGGACGTGGTCAGGGAGGCCGGAGTGATCATTCCTGAGGACCAGGAGGGGCAGGAGGACGAGGTGGAGAAGTTCAGGGAGTTCCTTGACCAGATCTCGCCGGAGGACTTCGGCCGTGCGGGGTAGGAATTTCGGTGCATTTACGCTTCACGACGCGCCGAGTGGGGTCGTTGACTGAGGCAGATCCCAGTCTTACGGTGCGAGTGAACCTGTGGCCGTGTACAAACCCCCAGATCAGGCCATGGGATGAGAGAAAGCCGGAGGTCCGCAGTGGCGGTCAGCAGCGGCGAAGGAAAGGCGGCCGGCCAGGATGATCCGGGGCGGCGCCGGTCGGCGCGCCAGCGCGCCGGAGAAGAAGGCCTGCTGTTCGACGGGCGACCGGTGAGCCCGCCCGCCGACGTCGGCTATCGAGGCCCCACGGCCTGCACCGCTGCCGGGATCACCTACCGGCAGCTGGACTACTGGGCGCGCACCGGCCTGGTGGAGCCCACCGTCAGGGCCGCCCACGGCTCCGGCACCCAGCGGCTGTACGGCTTCCGCGACATCCTGGTGCTCAAGGTCGTCAAACGCCTGCTCGACACGGGCGTCTCCCTGCAGCAGATCCGGATCGCCGTGCACCACCTGCGCTCCCGCGGGGCCGGCGACCTGGCCCAGATCACCCTGATGAGCGACGGGGCCAGCGTCTACGAGTGCACCTCGCCCGACGAGGTCATCGACCTGCTGCAGGGCGGCCAGGGCGTGTTCGGCATCGCGCTGGGCCGGGTCTGGCAGGAGGTGGAGGGCTCCCTGGCGGAGCTCCCCGGTGAGCGTGCGGAGAGCGACGAAGGCCCTTTAGGCGATCACCCCGGCGATGAGCTGGCCCGCCGTCGGCAGGCTCGGCGCACGGGGTAAAGTTGTTCTCGCTGACGACCCTGTGCGGGAGAGACCCCGACCATGATCGGGGCGCCGAAGGAGCAACCTCCCCGGAATCTCTCAGGCACCCTGTACCGCACGGACGAGGCAACTCTGGAAAGCAGGTGCGTCCGCCAGGCGCGTCTCACCGACGGTGAAAGCCTCCCCGTCAGGGGCAGGTGAAGCTCTCAGGTCGAGATGACAGAGGGGGAGATCCGGCCCGTACGCCCGCGCCCAGCGCCGGTCTCCACCGCCTCGGGAGGCTTTCCATGACCGACCTGTCACCCCTCAGCGAGCTCGCCCCCCCGCCGTTCGCCACCCGCCACATCGGGCCCGACGACGCCGACCAGACCCGCATGCTGGAGGCGGTCGGATTCGCCTCCGTCGCCGACCTGACCGCGGTGGCCGTGCCCGAGGTGATCCGCTCCGCGGACCGGCTGGAGCTGCCCTCGGCGGCGAGCGAGACCGAGGCGATCGGGGAGCTGCGTGCGCTGGCCGCCCGCAACACCGTGCTCACCTCGATGATCGGCCTCGGCTACCACGACACGGTCACCCCCGCGGTCATCCGCCGCAACCTGCTGGAGAACCCCGGCTGGTACACCGCGTACACCCCCTACCAGCCGGAGATCTCCCAGGGCCGGCTGGAGGCCCTGCTCAACTTCCAGACGGTCGTCTCCGACCTCACCGGCCTCGACATCGCCGGCGCCTCCCTGCTGGACGAGGCCACCGCCGCGGCCGAGGCGATGACCCTGGCCCGCCGCGCCGGCCGGGCGAAGTCGGACGTGTTCGTGGTCGACGCCGACGCGCTGCCGCAGACCAAGGCCGTGCTGCGCACCCGCGCCGAGCCGCTCGGCATCGAGCTGGTCGAGAGCGACCTGTCCGGGGAGCTCCCCGAGTGCTTCGGCGTCCTGGTGCAGTACCCCGGCGCGAGCGGCCGGATCCGCGACTTCCGCGCGGTCGCCGAGGCCGCCCGCGCCCGCGGCGCCCAGGTCGTGGCCGCCGCCGACCTGCTGGCGCTCACGGTGCTCACCCCGCCCGGCGAGCTCGGCGCCGACATCGCGATCGGCTCCTCCCAGCGGTTCGGCGTCCCGCTCGGCTTCGGCGGCCCGCACGCGGCCTACATGGCGGTCCGCGAGGGCCTCCAGCGGCAGATGCCCGGCCGGCTGGTCGGCGTCTCCCAGGACGCCGACGGGCATCCCGCCTACCGGCTCGCGCTGCAGACCCGCGAGCAGCACATCCGCCGGGAGAAGGCCACCAGCAACATCTGCACCGCGCAGGTGCTGCTCGCCGTGATCGCCGGCATGTACGCCGTCCACCACGGCCCCGACGGCCTGCGCCGGATCGCCCGGCGCGTGCACCGGCTCGCCGTGGTGCTCGCCGAGGGCCTGCGCCAGGGCGGCGTGGAGGTTGTGCACGACGTCTTCTTCGACACCGTGCTCGCCCGGGTGCCCGGCCGCGCGGAGCGGGTCGTCGCGACCGCCCGCGACAACGGGGTCAACCTCCGCCTGGTCGACGCCGACCACGTGGGCGTCAGCTGCGACGAGAAGACCGACCTGCTCCACCTGGAGCAGGTCCTGGCCGCCTTCGAGGTCAGCGGCGCGGTCCTGGCCGACCTGGACGCCGCCGCGCACGACGCGCTCCCCGCCGAGCTGCTGCGCACGAGCGACTACCTCACCCACCCGGTCTTCCACGCCCACCGCTCCGAGACCGCGCTCCTGCGCTACCTGCGCCGGCTCCAGGACAAGGACGTCGCGCTCGACCGGTCGATGATCCCGCTGGGCTCCTGCACCATGAAGCTCAACGCGACCACCGAGATGGAACCGATCACCTGGCCGGAGTTCGCCGGCCTGCACCCGTACGCCCCCGAGGACCAGGCCGAGGGCTACCTGGAGCTCATCAGGGAGCTGGAGCGCTGGCTGGCCGAGGTCACCGGCTACGACGCCGTGTCGATCCAGCCCAACGCCGGCTCCCAGGGCGAGTTCGCCGGCCTGCTGGCCATCCGCGCCTACCACCGGGCCCGGGGCGAGGCCGGTCGCGAGGTCTGCCTCATCCCGTCCTCGGCGCACGGCACCAACGCCGCCAGCGCCGTCATGGCGGGCATGAAGGTGGTCGTGGTCGCCTGCGACGACGACGGCAACGTCGACCTCGGCGACCTGGAGGCCAAGATCGAGGCGCACCGCGACCGGCTCGCCGCGATCATGGTCACCTACCCGTCCACGCACGGCGTGTACGAGGAGGGCATCACCCGGGTCTGCGAGCTGGTCCACGAGGCCGGCGGCCAGGTCTACGTCGACGGCGCCAACCTCAACGCCCTGGTCGGCCTGGCCAAGCCCGGCGAGTTCGGGGCCGACGTGTCCCACCTGAACCTGCACAAGACCTTCTGCATCCCGCACGGCGGCGGCGGCCCCGGCGTCGGCCCGGTCGCGGTCCGCGCCCACCTCGCCGACTACCTGCCCGGCCACCCGCTGCGCGAGGGTTCGGCGGTCGGCCCGGTCTCCGCCGCGCCGTACGGCTCGGCCGGCATCCTGCCGATCTCCTGGGCCTACATCCGGATGATGGGCGGCGAGGGCCTCAAGGCCGCGACCGAGCAGGCCATTCTGTCGGCCAACTACCTGGCCCGCCGGCTGGCCCCGCACTACCCGGTCCTGTACACCGGCCGGGGCGGGCTGGTCGCCCACGAGTGCATCGTCGACCTGCGCCAGATCACCAAGGAGACCGGCGTCACCGTCGACGACGTGGCCAAGCGCCTGGTCGACTACGGCTTCCACGCGCCGACCATGTCCTTCCCGGTGGCCGGGACGCTGATGATCGAGCCGACCGAGAGCGAGGACCTGGCCGAGCTCGACCGGTTCTGCGACGCGATGATCGCGATCCGGGAGGAGATCGGGAAGGTCGCCTCGGGGGCCTACGACCGGACCGACAACCCGCTGCGCAACGCGCCGCACACCGCCGACTGCGTCGCCGCCGACGAGTGGTCCCACGCCTACACCCGCACCGAGGCCGCCTACCCGGTGCCGTCGCTGCGCGAGGGCAAGTACTGGTCGCCGGTGCGCCGCATCGACCAGGCCTACGGCGACCGCAACCTCGTCTGCTCCTGCCCGCCGCTGGAGGCGTACGAGGACTGACCCGCCCGCCGTACGGCCCGCCCGCGGGACCGCACGGATCACCGCGTATGCGAAGACGCGGACGGCCCCGAGTCGTTAGGCTCGGGGCCGTTCCTTACCCGGGGAGGATCTTGAATGCCGGACGTCGACACACACCCCCTGGAGGTCGCGCGCAGGCTGGCCGAGGACGGCGACCTGGACGGCGCCGCCGCGATCTTCGCCGAGCTGGCCGCCGACGCCGACGGGCCCGACCGGGCCCAGGCGGCGGTGGGGCTGGCCGTGGTGCTCCAGGAGCGGGGGGACGTGCCGGGGGCCCGTGCCGCCGCGCGCACCGCGCTGGCGACGGGGCATCCGGAGTTCGCCGCGCAGGCGGCCTGCCTGCTCGCCGAGAGCTTCGAGAGCGAGGACATGACCGATCAGGCCAGGGCGGCCTGGCAGGCCGCCCTGGGGCTCGGGAACCCCGGCTACGCACCGCTGGCGCACATGGCCCTGGCCCGGCTGGCCGCGGACGAGCGGGAGGCGGAGGAGGCGCTGCGGGCCGCCCTGGCCACCGAGGACCCGGAGATCGCCTCCCGGGCGGCCCAGCGGCTGGCGGAGTTCCTCCTGGAGGAGGGGGAGGCCGGGGAGGCGGCCGACGTGCTCCTGGAGGCGCTGGCGGTGCCGGACGTGGCCGATCCGCCGCGGCTGCGGGTGCTGCTCGGCGTGGCGCACCTGGAACTGGCGTGCGCGGAGTTCGAGGGGGCTGTGGAGGAGGGCGGCGACGTCGAGACGAGCGCGCTGGCCATCGAGCTCCTGGCCCGGACGCTCCCGCTGCGGGGGCGCGACGAGGACGCCGGGCGGGTGTGGGACTACGGCCTCGGCCATGCCGACGAGCGGCTGGCCGCCCAGGTCCGGCTGCGCCGCGACCGCGACCTGCTGTAGCGCGTGGCGGTCCCGCCGCCACGGGTCCGCCCCCATGCGGGATGGAGCAGGAGCCGTGTCGCAGCCCCTGCTGAGAGCGGGCGGACCGCCACCGCTCGGGAGTCGGGCCGCCCGGCCCGGCGGCCGATCCACCCGCGGGAGCACCCCCTGCCGGGGGCGGCGCGGCCCCGGCAGGGGACGGCGGCCGGATCAGTAGTCGCGGTAGTCGCGGCGGCGCCAGCCGCCCAGCGCGTGGGCGAGGTTGACCGCGATGATGCCGCCCCAGGCGAGCAGCAGGCCGGCGACCCCGGCCTCGCCCGCGGCGATGCCGGTCAGCGGGATGCCGATGCCCAGTGAGCCCAGCGCGATCGTGGCCGACGAATCACCGCTCCTGCGCTGCTTCTTGGGGGGCGGTCCGTAGGGTGCGGAGCCTGTGGCATGCACCTCGGCCCGCACGCGGGCGGCGATGGTCGCGTCGAGCCGTTCGACGAACGACTCGACGAGCGCCGTTTCGTACTCGGGGCCCAGTTCGCGCCGGGCGTCGAGGGTGGCGCGCATGTCCTGGCGGATGTCGTGGTTTTCCTGCACGTTCCCAGTCTGCACCCTGCGCGGGGGCATGGCATCGGTCATCAGGACGAGATCCGCGGACGGCACCGGTAGCGTTCCCCCATGGAGATCGTGACGCCGCACGGCCCGGCGCGGGCCGAGATCGACCCGGTTCCGGCCCCCCGGTTCCTGCTGGTCCTCACGCACGGCTCGGCCGGGGGAGTGGACGCGCCGGACCTGCTGGCCGTACGGGACGCCGTGCTGGGGATCGGCGGCCTGGTCGCCCGGGTGACGCAGCCGTTCCGGTTGCGCGGTGCGCGCGCGCCGGGCTCGGCGGTCAAGCAGGACGAGGCGTGGGCGGCCGCGGTGGCGGAGGTCCGCCGGAGTCACCCCGGCCTGCCGCTGGTGCAGGGCGGGCGGAGCAACGGGGCCAGGGTGGCGTGCCGTACGGCGGGCGCGGTGGGGGCCGAGGCGGTCGTCGCACTGGCCTTCCCGCTGCACCCGCCGAGCAGGCCGGAGCGCTCCCGCGCGCAGGAACTGCGTGCCGCGGGCGTGGACGTGCTGGCGGTCAGCGGGGACCGGGACCCCTTCGGCGTGCCGGCGGCGGAGGACGTCGCACGCCTGGTCGTGCTGCCGGGTGAGGGACACGACCTGAAGAAGGACCCCGCCTTGGTGGGCGAGGCCGTGGCCGGGTGGCTCGACTCCAGGGCGCGGGCCCGGCGCTGATCGGGCAGGGCGCGGGCCCGGCGCTGATCAGACAGGGCGCGGGCCCGGCGCTGATCAGACAGGGCGCGGCCCGCCCCCGGTGACGCGGAGGTTCAGGAGACGCCGGCCAGGGGGCGGTGCGGCTCGATGACGGCACCGTCGGGCAGCAGCTCACCGGTGTCCTCGAACAGCACCACGCCGTTGCAGAGAAGGCTCCACCCCTGCTCGGGGTGGGCGACCACGGTGCGGGCGGCCTCGCGGCCCGGCCCATCGGCGGAAGGGCAGGACGGCTCGTGCGGGCACATCGGCGTGCCTCCAGATCTCTCGTGTCGGCTCGCCGGGATCGACGTCGGCGATCGGCGGGCACCGTCACCGATGGGACCCCGTTCCCACGTATGACGAGGGACGAGCGTTTGCGGTTGACATATGACGGTGCGCGCCTCGAACGGGGTGAGGCGCGCACACTGAACAGCTCAAGTGTGCGACGGGTCACACTCGCGCGACATAGTCAGTTAGGACCGTTTGAGGGCCATTGGAAGTGGCCCTTCGGCCCCAGTGGGGGCGTGACCTATGACACCGGTATGTGACCTATGACACAGCGTGCCGCATCACCCGATAACCGGCCAAGTGCGACACGCCGGAGATTATGTAAACGATCGGTTGCGAACCGGAGAACCGGCCGGAGCCGCCCCGCGTCCTGGGCCGTCCGCGCCGGTCCGGGAGGGGTCAGCTCCGGGTAAGGCCGGCCAGCAGGGCGTCGAGCCCTCGCTCGAAATCCGCGTCGGCCGCCGCGCTGCCGCCGCCCCTGGAGGGCGGCAGCCACGGCTCGGCGTCGTCCTCCGGACCGGCGGGCTCGGCCCAGCCCGACTGCTGGACCTCCACCGCCACCGCGCCGAAGACGTAGGCGCGCAGCGCCCGCACGGCCTGGGGCGCGTCCGGCAGTCCCGCCTCGGCCAGCTGTTCGGTCTGCTCCCGCACGGCCATCGCGGCCTGCCCCTTGGGCGGCTTGGTCAGGGCCAGGGCGAGCACTCCGGGGTGCTCCCGCAGCGCGGCGCGGCTCGCCCGGCACCACTCGCGCGCGGTCTCCCGCCAGTCGCCGCCCGGCTCCACGTGGACGGTGGTGACGTGCTCGGCCAGGGCGTCCATCAGCGCGTCCTTGCCGCGGGGCAGGTGGTGGTAGATGGCCATCGCCTCCACCTGGAGCGCGTCGCCCAGCCGCCGCATGGTCAGCCGCCGCAGCCCCTGGCTGTCGGCGATGTGCAGGGCCGCCTCGATGATGCGCTCCCTGGACAGGGGGATCGGTGGTCGCTTGGCTGGCATGGAGCCATCCTGCCACCAGCTGCCTTACTGTGTAAAGGAAATCACCGGTTCCGTCGGCGGCGTGTCCGCCGGGCCGGCACCGGGTCGGCACCGGGTCGGCACTGAGTCGGCACCGGGTCGGCACCGGGTCGGCACTGAGTCGGCACCGGGTCGGCACCGGGTCGGCACTGAGCCGCTTGCCGGTGCCGCATGGTGCGCCGCCGTCCCCTGAGTGCGTGGGCCCGCGGCGGACGGCGTAGGCTAACCGCTGTCACCAGCCGGGCAGTCAGCCGAGAGAGGGCAGAAGATGGCGTTTTTCCGACCGCGAGTGAGCCGGGAGGCGGAGGTTCGCTACCACGCTGACCAGGAGGTCGGGAAGAGCTTCCCCGAGCTTCTGCGGAAGGCCCGCTTGGCCGAGGCCGCGCTGCGCGAGGTGCAGGCCACCACGACCTCCTCCGCCGAGCGGCGGGCCGCCGCCCTGGTCCTGGACAAGGCCCTGACCGAGGCGCTGCGCGCCGCCGAGGCCAACCAGCGGGTGGCCTTCGGCGTCAGGTCCTACGACGACCGGCTCCGGCGCCGCAAGGGCCGGGCGACCCCCAGAGGAGCCGAGTGGACCACCGAGGTCGAGCGCCTGCGCACGCTGCGTGAGCGCAACCGCCTCGTCGACATGCCGCGCGACGTGCTCCCCGTCGGCACCGCCAACCGCGCGGGCACCACGCCCTGAGGTCCGGGCACCGGACGCGCCGAGCCCCGGTACGGCGGGACCGTATCGGGGCTCGGCGCGTCTGCGGGGCTCAGCTGGCCCAGTCGAGCAGCGGGCGGGTGTTGCTCGGGTGGCGCAGCTTGGACAGCGACTCCTTCTCCAGCTGGCGGATGCGCTCCCGGGTCAGGCCGAGGTGCTTGCCGATCTCGTCGAGGGTGTGGGGCTTGCCGTCGACGAGGCCGAAGCGCAGGGCCATGATGCGGGCCTCCCTGGGGGAGAGGTTGCCGAGCACGCCGCGCAGCTGCTCGCCCAGCAGCTGGCGGTCCACCACCTCGGAGGCCTCCGGGGAGTCGACGTCCTCGATGAGGTCGCCGATGGTGGTCTCGCCGTCCTCGCCGATGGTGGCGTTGAGGCTGAGCGGCTGGCGGCTGGTGCGCAGCAGCTCCTCGATCTGGTCGGGGGTCCTGTCCAGCTCGACCGCCAGCTCCTCGGGCGTGGGCTCGCGGCCCAGCCGCTGGTGCATGTCGCGCTCGACGCGGGAGAGCTTGGACAGCATCTCCAGCACGTGCACGGGCAGGCGGATGGTGCGGGCCGAGTCGGCGAAGCCGCGCTGGATGGCCTGCCTGATCCACCACATCGCGTAGGTGGAGAACTTGTAACCCTTGGTGTAGTCGAACTTCTCCACCGCGCGGATCAGGCCGAGGTTACCCTCCTGGACCACGTCGAGCAGGGCCATGCCGCGGTCGGTGTACTTCTTGGCGACGGAGACGACGAGCCGGAGGTTGGCCTCCAGCATGTGGTCCTTGGCGCGGCGGCCGTCCTCGGCGACCCACTCCAGGTCGTCGCGGACGTCGGCGGGCAGGCCGGGCTCGGACTCCAGCTTGGCCTCGGCGTACAGGCCGGCCTCGATCCGCTTGGCGAGCTCGACCTCCTGGGCGGCGGTGAGCAGCGTGCGGCGGCCGATCGACTTGAGGTAGGTGTGCACCGAGTCGCCCATGACCGACGACTGGTCGTCCAGGTCCGCCGCCGCCTGCTCCACCTCGGCCTCGAGCTCCGCCTCGTCAGGGGTGGTCCAGCCCTCCTCCGCCAGCTTCGCCTCGAGGTTCTCCGGCTCGTCGTCCGGCCCCGGCGCGGTCTTGTCGGACGGGGCGTCCTGCGGGGCGGCCGCGGCCTTCTTCCCGGCCTTCTCGGCGGTCCTGCCGCCGACGGCTCCGGCCGTGCGCGGAGAGACCTTGCGGGCCGCCGTCTTGCGGGCGGCGGTCTTGGCCGCGGCCTTCTTGGTGGCCGCGGCGAGCGTGGGCTCGTCCTCGGCGGCCAGGCTCACGCCCGCCTCGGTGAGCTCGCGCAGGATCGTGCGGCCCTCGGCCGGGCTGATGCCCGCGTCGGCGAAGGCATGGCGCAGCTCCGCGAGAGAAAGGTGACCCTGAACTCGCCCTCGGTCAAGGAGCTGCTCGAGGGTCGTCGGGGCCTCGGTCGAGGTCGCGGCGGCGGTTTGGGGCATGAGGACACCTCCTCCGTTACGGAGTCGTCTGTTTGCAGGTTGTGGGTGTGACACGTTGCGGGTGGGGCGGCCGGGGGACCGCTCAGCGCACCAGTACCAATAACCCCGCGGACGACCTTTCTGTTCCCGACTTGACGGGGAAAATATGATGGGATGGGCCGGTTTCAACCGGCCCATCCCATCGGAGTCCCGTCGCGCCGCCCGGAACCGCCTACCCGGCCGGGCCGGCCGGACCCTCGACAGGGCCTTCCGCGGGGCCCCCGAGGGGGCCCTCGACCACCGGCATCGGCATCGGCCGGGCCTCCTCCATCCGGTGCTCGGTCCAGTAGCGCGCGACCTTCTCGGGTTCGGGGTTGACCTCCTCGGAGACCACGAAGTCCTCCACCGGGCCGGTCGGCTCCGGCGAGGCGGGCGGGACCGGGGCGGCCGGCGGAGCCGATCCTGCGGGGACCGGCTCGTTCGGCTCGATCGCGGGCACGGGTCCGCCCGCCCGTCCGGCCCCGCCCGCGGAGGCGGCCGCCGCGACGGACACGCCGCCGGTGAGGACCACGGCGACGACTCCGGCGGAGACCCACGTCTTGCGGGTTGGCTTCATCGGGCTCGTCCTTCCTGCTCGCGTCATCTCTTCGACGTCGGGAGCACCCTCACGGTTCCCCTCGCAGCGCACGACGGAGCGCGGCCAGGTCCGGTTTGCCGTTGGGCAGGAGCGGTATCTCGGGCACGACGACCAGCTCGGCCGGGGCCGCGTGGGCGGGCAGCCGCTCCTTGACGAAGGCGCGCAGGCCGGCCAGCGACGGGGGAGCGGGGGAGACCACGACGGCGACCACCCGCTCGCCCCACTCGGGGTCCGGGCGGCCGACCACGGCGGCGTCGGCGACCGCCGGGTGCTCGGCCACGGCGGCCGCCACGGCCGCCGCGACGACCTTCTCCCCGCCGGTGTTGATCACGTCGTCGGCCCGGCCCAGCACCCGCAGCCGGCCGCCCTCCAGCGTGCCGAGGTCGGAGGTGACGAACCAGTCGCCGTCGCGGGCCGCGGAGGTCAGGTCGGGCCGGAGCCGGTAACCGGAGAAGAGGACGGGCCCGGCGATGCGGATCCGGCCGTCCGGGGAACCGCCGCCGATCCGCAGGTCCACACCGTCGAGGGGGCGGCCGTCGTAGACGCAGCCGCCGCAGGTCTCGCTCATGCCGTAGGTGGTGACGATCCGGGCGCCGGCCGCCCGGGCCTCGTCCAGCAGTCCCGGGGGAGCCGCCGCCCCGCCGAGCAGGATCGTCCGGAACGCCGACAGGTCCGCCGAGACGGCCAGGAGGCGGCGCAACTGGGTCGGGACCAGCGAGACGTGGGCGGCCCCGGAGGCGAGCACCGCCTCGGCGGAGAAGCCGTCGTGGACGACCGGCTCGGTCCCGCCCAGCAGGGACCTGACCAGCACCTGCAGGCCGGAGACGTGCGAGGGCGGCAGGCAGCAGAGCCACCGCTCACCGGGCCGGGCGCCCAGCCGCTCCAGGGAGGCCGAGGCCGAGGCGCGCAGTGCGGCGGCGGACAGCTGCACGCCTTTGGGGACCCCGGTGGTGCCGCTGGTGGCGATCACCACGGCCACCTCCGGGGGGACGGGCTCGCCCCCGGGCCGCCGTACGCCGTCCAGCCGGGCCGGGCGCAGGGCCTCCAGCGTCGCCCGCAGCGCGGGGCCGGGCAGGTTCGGCGGCAGGGGCAGGATCGCAGGGCCCGCGGGACCCGCGGGACCACTGTCGCCGAGCGCCGCGGCGACCGCGTGGAACAGCGCGGGCCCCGGCGGCAGGGTCACGGCGTGCAGCTCCCGGCCGCCTGCCCGCTTCGGAATCGAACGCATCAGCTGGAAATCCTGATCCAGGAGGGTGAACGGTGGAATTCCATCGACCCTTACCATGCTCGGATGTCCCGCCCGGCGGCGGGTCACCCCCTGACGGGGACCGCATTCGTCCCCGGCCCGCAGGCAGAGGCCCTGCGCGGACCTTCGGTAAGGTTAGTGCCGATGAGCCGGACGACGACCGAGGGGCCGGCGCGGGGGAAGGGGCGAGACGATCGTGACGGTCGGCTGGAGGCGGTCGGATGACCACGAGGACGTCGTCCGCGAGGCCGCTGAGGAGACCGTGAGGATCGCGGCCGACCGGCCGGAACGCCGTGGCGCCTCCAGGTCCGGTGCGCGGACCGCCCTGCGGCGGGGCCCGGCCGGCACGGGCGGGCGGGCCCGCGAGGGCCGCGACGTGTCCGGGGAGGAGCGGGCGCCCGGTTCCGGCGCGTTTCCGCGTCGGCCGTAATGGGCGCCAGAGGATCCGGGGCACCGGAGACGGCGGAGCTCCGGGCGTTCCGGATCCCGATGCGGACCCGCTTCCGCGGGCAGACCGCCCGTGAGGGCCTGCTGCTGAGGGGTCCGGCCGGGTGGGGGGAGTTCTCACCCTTCCCCGAGTACGGCCCGGCCGAGTGCGCCCGCTGGCGTGCCTGCGCCGAGGAGGCGGCCTTCACCGGCTGGCCCGCGCCGCTGCGCGACCGGATCCCGGTCAACGCCATCGTGCCCGCCGTCGGACCCGAGCAGGCCCGAGCGATGGTACGGCGGGCCCGCTGCGGCACGGTCAAGGTGAAAGTCGCCGAGCGGGGCCAGGCCTTCGCCGACGACCTGGCCAGGGTCGAGGCCGTGCGCGACGCGCTCGGCGCGGCGGGCCGGATCCGGGTGGACGCCAACGGCGCCTGGGACGTCGATGAGGCGGTGGCCCGGATCACCGGGCTGGACCGCCGCTTCGGCCTGGAGTACGCCGAGCAGCCCTGCGCGACCCTGGACGAGCTGGCCCGGGTCCGCAGGCGGGTCGAGGTGCCGATCGCGGCCGACGAGTCGATCCGGCGCGCGGAGGACCCGCTGAAGGTGCGGGCGGCGGAGGCGGCCGACATCGCGGTGGTGAAGGTGCAGCCGCTCGGCGGGGTGGCGGCCGCGCTGCGGGTGGTGGAGGCGTGCGGGCTGCCCGCCGTGGTCTCCAGCGCGGTGGAGACCTCCGTCGGCCTGGCCGCCGGGGTGGCGCTCGCCGCGGCCCTGCCCGACCTGCCCTACGCCTGCGGTCTGGGCACCCTGTCCCTGCTGGAGGGGGACGTGGTGGCCGAGCCGCTCGTCCCGGTCGACGGGACGCTCCCGGTACGGCGCCCCGAGGCGGATCCGGGAGCCCTGTCCCGCTACGAGATCGAGTCGCCCGCCTGGGTGCGGCGCCTGAAGGAGGCACGGTGAACCCCGCGACCGCGCTCGCGACCGTCCTGGTCGACGAGCTGGTGCGCTGCGGCCTCACGGACGTGGTGATCGCGCCCGGTTCGCGCTCCGCCCCGCTCGCCCTGGCCGCGCACGCCGACAGCCGGGTCCGGCTGCACGTGCGCATCGACGAGCGGTCGGCCTCCTTCCTGGCCCTGGGCCTGGCCCGGCGCGGCGAGCGCCCGGTGGCACTGGTCTGCACCTCGGGCACGGCGGCGGCCAACTTCCACCCGGCGGTCATGGAGGCGCACGAGTCGGGGGTGCCGCTGCTGGTGCTCACCGCCGATCGCCCGCCCGAACTGCGCGACACGGGCGCGAGCCAGACGGCCGACCAGCTCAAGCTGTACGGCACGGCGGTCCGCTGGTTCGCCGAGGTCGGCGTCCCCGAGGAACGGCCCGGCCAGGTCGCCTACTGGCGTTCCCTGGTGTGCCGCGCCTACCAGCGTTCGCTCGGCCCCGCCGATCCCGGCCCGGTCCACCTCAACCTGGCCTTCCGGGAGCCTCTGGTCCCCGACGGCGACGCCTCCTGGTGCGAGCCCCTGGACGGCGGCGCGGACGGGCCCTGGGTCCGCGCGCGGGTGGCGCCCCCGGGCGTCGCGCTGCACCTGCCGCAGACCCGCAGGGGCGCGCTGGTGGTCGGCGACGGCGCCGTGGGCACGCGCCGGTACGTCGCGGCGGCCGGCATGGCGGGCTGGCCGGTGCTGTCGGAGCCCAACGGCGGCGCCCGCTACGGCGACCACACGATGTCGGCCTACCACCACCTGCTGAGCACCCCGGAGTTCGCCGAGGCGCACCGCCCGGAGGTGGTGGTCACCCTCGGCCGCCCCAGCCTGTCGAAGTCCCTGCTCAGGTGGCTGGGTCAGGCCGGCGAGCACGTCGTGGTCGCCTCCGACCTGACCCGCTGGCCCGACCCGACCCGCTCGGCCACCCAGGTGGCGCAGGCGGTGGAGATCCCGATCGCGGCCGGCGACGACGCCTGGCTGCACTCCTGGCGCCGCGCCGACGCGGCGGCCCGGGCGGCGATCGACGGGGTGCTGGACGACTCGGGCCTCAGCGAGCCGCGCCTGGCGCGGGACCTGGCGGACCTGCTGCCCAACGGGTCGCTGCTGACGGTCGGCTCCTCCATGCCGATCCGCGACCTGGACCAGGCGATGCGGCCCAGGCGGGGGCTGCGGATCCTGTCCAACCGGGGCGTTGCCGGGATCGACGGGGTGGTGTCGACCGCGATGGGCGCGGCACTGGCCCACAACGGCCCGGCGTTCGCGCTGATGGGCGACCTGACGTTCCTGCACGACCAGAACGGGCTGGTCCTCGGCCCGCTGGAGCCCCGTCCCGACCTGTGCCTGGTCGTGGTGAACAACGACGGGGGCGGGATCTTCTCGCTGCTGCCCCAGGCCGCGTTCCGCGATCCGTTCGAGCGGGTCTTCGGCACCCGGCACGGCGTGGACCTGGCCTACACGGCCGCGGCCACCGGCACGCCGTACACCGCGGTGAGCGAGCCCGGGCAGCTGGACAAGGCGCTGCGCGGGCAGGGGGTGCGGATCGTGGAGGTGCGCACGGAGCGCGGGGCCAACGCGGCGCTGCACGTCACCATGCGGGAGGCGGCGAGCGCGGCGGTCCGCGCGGCCATGGCGGGGTGAGCCGGGGGCATCGCGGCGACGACGCCGGCCTCGCCCCGGGGAACGGGCTCATCGGCGGCAGACACTGACGGAACCGGCGTCGGCCCGGTGAGGTCGCCACTCATAAGCTGACAAAACACCTATAGAGGGGTACGAAACTCCTTTGGAGGTGAAAGGTGATGGGTACGGTCGACCGCTTCCGTGATCGGACCCGCCTGCAGGTCCTGCACACGACCGGCCTGCTGGAGGCGACGAACGTTCCGCTGCTGGACCGGGTGACCCGGCTGGCGGCCCGGTTGCTGGAGACGTCGGTGGCCATGGTGTCGCTGATCACCGCCGACCGCCAGGTCGTCATCAGCGCGGCCGGGCCCGCCGATCCGTGGAGGGCCCAGCACAATCCCCTGTCGCAGTCGCTGTGCCAGCACATCGTGGCCACCGGCGCGCCGCTGGTCGTGCCGGACGCCCGTACCGACGAGCGCTGGTGCGAGGTGGAGGCGGTGGGCGGCGGGCACCTGCTGTCCTATGCGGGGATGCCGCTGCACACCGAGGGCGACCGGGTGCTCGGCGCGGTCTGCGTGATCGACGACCGGCCCCGGCAGTGGAACGCGGAGCAGCTGGGCACGCTGGAGGACCTGGCCGCGATGGTGGAGGCGGAGATCGCCGTGCGGCTGGCGCACGCGCAGGCCGCGCTCGACCGCGTGCCGGAGGCGGCGCTGTCCTTCGACGCCGCCGGGGCGGTGATGGCGTGGAACGCCGCGGCCGAGCGCCTGTTCGGCTGGTCGCCCGCCGAGGCGCTCGGCCGCCCGGTCGAGGAACTGGTCTGCCCGCGACGGTTGCGCGCCGGTTGGGAGCAGGTCCTGCGCCGGGTGCGGGAAGAGGACGGACCGGCGGGGCGGCGCCTGGAGCTGACCGCGGTCGACCGGTCCGGGCGGGAGTTCCCCGCCGAGATGCTCGTGCGCACCGCCGCCGGCGGCGACGGGCTGCTGTACGACGCCCTGCTGCACGACATCACCGACCAGAAACGCCTCGGTGTGCTGCGCCGCGTTCAGCAGGCGGTGGTGCAGGTACTGGCCGAGGCCGTCTCCAGCAGGGAGGCCGCCGCCGGGGTGCTGGCCGCGGTCACCGGCGCGCTGGGCTGGACCTGCGGTGAGTACTGGCAGGTGCGGCCCGACGGGAGCGGTGTCACGCGTATCGCCTCCTGGGTGCGGCCCGGACGGGAGGCGGCGGTCTTCACCGGCGCCGAACCGCTCACCTTCGAGCGGGGGAGAGGACTGGCCGGGCTGGTGTGGGACAGCGGCCGCGCGATGTGGGTGGCCGACCTGTCCGCCGACGACCGCGACTTCGTCCGCAAGCACGAGGCGCTGCGGGCCGGTCTGCACGCCGCCATCGGCCTGCCCGTCCACAGCGGCGGCCAGACGGGAGGCGTGCTGGCCTTCTTCGCCGACACGGTCCAGGAGCCCGACGAGGACCTGGTCACCCTGCTGGACGGGATCTGCGCCCATGTGGGCCGGTACATGGAGCGCCGCCGCGCCGAGGAGCTCGCGCTGGAGCTGGCCGAGAGCCGCCGTTGGTTCGAGCAGATCATCGCCCAGCTCGACGACGACGTGTGGACGGTGGAGACCGGCCCGGACGGGGCGGCCCGCTGCCTGAACACCAGTCCCAACCTCGCCAAACTGCTCGGGGGACCGCCGCCCGGGGGCGTCGATCCAGCCGAGGCCGTCATGCGCCGGATCCATCCCGGCGATCTCCCGGCCATGGCCGCCTTCCGGTCCGCGGTCTCCTCCGGTCGCAGGGCGGAGATCGAATACCGCCTGGTCGGGCTGGACGGCGTCACCCGCTGGATCTGGATGCGGGGCATGCCACGCCGCGAAGGCGGCCGCCTGCTGGTCGACGGCATCTCCACCGACGTCACCGAACGCCGCCGGATCGCCGAGGAGCGCGAGCGCCTGCTGGCCGCCGAGCAGGAGCAGGTGCGCCGCCTGCGGGAACTGGACCGGATGAAGGACGAGCTGATGGCGCTGGTCACCCACGAGCTGCGCAACCCCATCGGCGCCGTCCGCGGCTACGCCGAGCTGCTGCTGGACGACGCGGACCTGACCGATGGGCAGCGCGCCTTCACCGAGGTCATCGACCGCAAGAGCGCTCACCTGCAACGTCTGGTCGACGACCTGCTCGAACTGGCCCGTCTGGAGGCCGGGCACATCGGCATCGACCCCCGACCCCTGGCGCTGACCGGCCTGCTGCGCGAGGCCGTCGACGACCACCGGCCCGCCGCCGAGGCCAAGCGGCTGACCGTCGGCGCCGAACTCGCCCAGGCTCTGCGCGTGCACGCCGACCCGGTGCGGTTGCGCCAGATGATCGACAACCTGCTGTCGAATGCGATCAAGTACACCCCTCCTGGTGGGAGGGTGACCGTCACCGCCCAGCCCGCGGCCGACAGCGCCTGCTCGGGTGGATCGGTCATGATCACGGTTGCCGACACCGGTATCGGCATCCCTCCCGAGCAGTACGGGCAGCTGTTCCACCGGTTCTTCCGCGCCTCCACCGCCAAAGACGCCGGAATCAAGGGAACCGGCCTGGGCCTGGCCGTGACCAAGGCGATCGTGACCGCGCACGGCGGCACCATCACCGCCTCCCCCGGCGGCGGTGGCGGCACCGTCTTCACGGTGTGCCTTCCCGTGGACCCGCCGGAGACCTGATGCCGCAGGCGGCTATGCCGCCGACTCGGCGAGCAGGTCTTCGGGCCACGTCATGCGGTCGCACAGACCGTCCCAGCCCAGCAGGGTCAGCAGCCGCTGCACATGAGGCGGCACATCGCCCAGGCGTACCCGGTGCGATGCCGGCCGTGCGCAGGTCAACAGGGCGCGCAGCCCGGAGACGTCGATGAAGCTCACCTGGCCGACGTCGATGACGGTGCCCGCATCGCACGCGCCGTGGCCGTTCAGGACACGCGCCAGCACGGCGCTGTTGCCGGCGTCGATCTGCCCGCTGAGCCGCAGCACATGACCGGACCGCCCGGCGTACCGGGCGACCCGGAGACGCTGATCGCTGTAGAGCGGCTGCTCCACCGGCGCGGACGCGCCGCCCTCCGGCCGCCCGCCATGGAGCGTCAGGTCGCCGTCCACCGGCGCCGTCCTCGACGGAGCCCCGGCAGCGGAACCGGTGCCGGCCGGCCTGGCATCCACCTCGACAACAGAGCGGTTCGTCATGACGCTCCTGCGATCCCTCGCTCGTCCGTGCGGTAGGGCTGATCGACCACTCCCGAAGGATAACCCCGAACTGGGTTACATGAAATATCCTTCGTATGAGATCGTGAGCAGAAAGAGACCACACGCGATCCGGTTCACGAGGTGAGCCTGTGGGCAGCGGACTTCTAGGGTGAGATCATGGGCAGCTCTGACACCAACCGGCCTTCCGCCCGATGGACGTTCCTCACCAACCACGCCCGGGTCCTGTTGATGATCGCGCAGGACCCGCAGATCCGCCTGCGCGATGTGGCCGCCGAGATCGGGATCACCGAACGGGCCGCGCAGGCGATCGTCGCCGACCTGGAGGAGGCCGGCTACCTCACCCGCACCCGGGTGGGGCGGCGCAACCACTACAGCATCGACGCCACCCGGCGCTTCCGGCATCCGGCGGAGGCGGATGTGCGCATCGACAGCCTGCTCAGCATCTTCACCCATCGGGATCGCCCCGCCGCGGCCCCGTGACGGAGCGTTCTCCGCGTCCTCCTGCGCGTCGGACCACCCGGAGTCCGGCACGGCTTCCCTGCGACCTGCCCGATGAAATCCCTCATATGGGTAGGAAAGGTGTGAGGGGTGGTGTGCCATGGGGGCGAGTGATCAAGATCGCATCGGCGACCCGGAACGGCTGCAGGCGCTGCACGCCACCGGTCTGCTCGACGCGCCGGAGGTGCCGGCGCTGGACCGGGTGACCCGGATGACGACCCGGCTGCTGGACGTGCCGGTCGCGATGGTGTCGCTGATCACCGAGGACCGGCAGGTCGTCGTCAGCACGGCGGGGGTGGCCGATCCGCAGGCGGTGCGGGAGAACCCCCTGGCGCGGTCGCTGTGCCGGCACGTCGTGGCCGACGACGCGCCTCTGGTGATCGACGACGCCCGCGGCGACGGGCGCTGGCACGATCTCGTGGAGAGCACCGGCGGGCGGCTGGCGGCCTATGCCGGGGTGCCGCTGAACACACCGGCCGCGCAGGTGATCGGTGTGCTGTGCGTCATCGACGCCACGGCCCGCACCTGGAGCCGCGAGCAGGTGCGGATCCTGGAGGACCTGGCCGCCCTGATCGAGCCCGAGATCGCGTTGCGGCTGACCCGCGCCGACGCCGCGCAGGGGGCCGCGGGCAGGCAGCAGGAGCGCACCTTCCTGCGCGCCCTGCTCGACAGCCTGGAAGTGTCGGTGATGGCCTGCGACGAGAACGGCAGACTGGTGATCAACAGGCCGCTGCGCGAGAGCCTGCACACCGACACCCCGCCCTCCGACGTGCACTCCTGGCTGCGCTCCTATCCGTTGTACGCCCCCGACGGGCGGACTCCGCTGGCGGTCGAGGAGATGCCGCTGGCCCGGGCGTGGGCCGGTGAATGCTTCCACGGCCGGCAGGTGGTGGCCGAGACCGATGCCGGGCCGCGCCGCTTCCTGGTCAACGGCCGGCCCATCGACACGCCGGAGGGGCACCGCCTGGGCGCTCTGGTCGCCGGCCACGACATCACCGACTCGTACCGCATCGGCCTGCTGCGCGAGGCCCAGCAAGCCGTCACCCGGGTGCTGGCCGACGCCGCCTCCAGCCAGGAGGCCGCCGCCGGCGTGGCCGCCGCGGTCACCGACGCGCTGGGGTGGGCCTACGGCGAGTACTGGCAGGTCGACGGGGACCAGAGGGCCATCACCAGGATCGGTAGCTGGAGCAGGCCCGGACGGGACCTGTCCGCCTTCACCGCAGACCATCCGGAGGTGTTCGTCCGGGGGGAGGAACTGCCGGGGCTGGCCTGGGAGCGCGGTGAGCCGGTCTGGATCGCGGACACGGCGGCCGACCCGGCCGGTACCCCCCGGGTGCGGGCAGGTCTGCGGGCCGGTCTGCGTTCGGCCGTGGCCCTGCCGGTGCGCAGCGGCGCGCAGGTCCTGGGCGTGCTGACCTTCGCCGGCGACCACCCCCGGCAACCTGACGACGATCTGGCCGACCTGCTGGACGGGGTGTGCGCCCATGTGGGCCGGTACATGGAGCGACGCCGCGCCGAGGAGCTCGCGCTGGAGCTGGCCGAGAGCCGCCGCCGGTTCGACCGGATCATCGACCAGCTCACCGACAAGGTCTGGACCGTCGAGGCCGCGCCCGACGGCACAGCCCGCCCGGTCTACGTCAACACCGAGCACACCACCGTCTTCGGCGGGCGGCTGCGCCTGTCGCCCGACGACGACTTCATCGCCGTCATGCTGCGTTTCGTCCATCCCGGAGACCGGGACGCCTTCCGCGCCTTCTGCGCCGAGCTCATCGCCGGGCGGCGGGCCGAGCTGGAGTACCGGCTCATCGGCCTGGACGGCGTCACCCGCTGGGTCTGGAGCCGGGGCGCGCCCCGCCGGGAGGGGGAGCGGCTGCTCATCGACGGCATCTCCACCGACGTCACCGACCGCCGCCAGATCACCGAGGAGCGCGAGCGCCTGCTCGTCCAGCAGCAGCAGCAGGTTCGCCGCCTGCGCCAGGTGGACGAGGTGAAGAACCAGTTCCTGCGCACCGTCAACCACGAACTGCGCACCCCGCTGACCTCGATACACAGCTACCTGCAACTGATCCGCGAGGGAGACCTGGACGCCGCGACCCAGGCACGCTTCCTGGAGGTCATCGACCGCAACAGCACCCGGCTGGGTCAGCTGCTGGACGAACTGCTGCTGATGGCCAGCCTGAACGCCGGAAACGCCGCCTTCACCCCGGCCGAGACCGATCTGGTGGCCTTGGCGCAGAACGCCGTGCAGGCGATCACCGCCCAGGGGCGCAC
This sequence comes from Planomonospora parontospora, assembly GCA_014647935.1. GTDB lineage: Bacteria > Actinomycetota > Actinomycetes > Streptosporangiales > Streptosporangiaceae > Planomonospora > Planomonospora parontospora. Next base: position 139,773 of record BMQD01000015.1, on the reverse strand, counting down.
CGAGCACCTGGCCGTGACCGTGCACGCCCCGGCACCGGTGATCGCCTGGGCCGATGCCGGACGCATCCGGCACGCGCTGGCCCACCTGCTGGACAACGCGGTCAAGTTCACCCCGCCCGGCGGCCGCATCGACGTCACCGTCACCGCCGGCCCGGCCCCGGCGATCGAGGTCGCCGACACCGGCACCGGCATCGACCCCCAGGACCTCGACCATGTCTCCGACGACTTCTACCGCGGCGGTACCGCCGAGCAGCGGGCGATCGGCGGCACCGGCGTGGGCTTGGCCCTGGTGCGGAGAATCGCCGACATGCACGGCGGGAACGTGCACATCGAGAGCGGTCCCGGCCACGGCACCCGGGTCCGCCTGACCCTGCCCGCCAAGGTGCCCGGCAAGGCCGCTCCCGCTGCCGCACGGCAGGCCCGCCGAAGGTCATCGCCTTCGTCCGGGCGGCCGCGGCGGCACCGCTGAGGCCGGGTACGGTCAGCCCTCCGGCGCCGGCCGTGCGGCGGGAAGCGGGCCCGGCCCGGTGAATCCCGCCTGACCCGGGATCAGCGGGGGAACAGCTCGAAGCAGACGGCGGGCCGGCCGCCGAAGCGGGCCGAGGCCTCCGAGGTGGCCTGGGAGACGAGCGCGCGGCAGTATTCCTCCGGCTTCCGGTCGGTGAGCGCCTCGATGTAGGTGCGGTGCGCCAGCAGGGAGCGGACGGCGCGTTCCAGGTGATCGCTCACGTCGACGGCGTGGGTCGGGTGGGGGGAGCCGTTCACGGCGACCCAGCGCACGCCGTTCCAGGGGGTGAAGCCCTCGGCGGCCAGCTCGGGGAAGATCCACCGGTTTCCCGCGTCGGCGGCGGCGTCCAGGACCGCCCGGCCCACGGCGCGGTGGTCGGGGGTGTTCCAGGAGGTGCGGCCGTCCCAGGTGTCGTGGTGGTTGACGGTGATCAGCAGCTCCGGCCGGCGGCGCCGGATCTCCCGGGTCAGCTCCCGCCGCAGGGCGGGGCCGTACTCGATCACTCCGTCGCGGTGGTCGAGGAAGTCGACCGAGGTGACGCCGACCACGGCGGCCCCGGCCCGCTGCTCGCTCTCCCGCAGGGCGGCGGCCTGGCCGGGGGACACCGTGTCGATGCCGGCCTCGCCCCTGGTGACCAGCAGATAGAAGACCTCGCGTCCCTCGCTGGTCCAGCGGGAGATCGCCGCCGCGGAGCCGTACTCCAGATCGTCGGGATGGGCGACGATCGCCAGCGCCCGGGTCCAGTCGCTGGGCATCGCTTCGAACTGCTCGGTCATCGGAGCCTCCCGCAGTGAATCTACATCGCGGAGGCGGCGGGCCGCTCCGGCGACGAGGGCCGAGCCCGGCGGATGCCCGCGCGAGGGGGGTACGTGATCGTTCGTGTACGGAACGCGATCTTTTGAATCGATCGCGGTCGACGGGCAACGGCTCATGGGTCACATGCATCTAATGGATGTATCTCCAGGAGTTCTTGGATTTCCGGTTTCGACCGCTGATGGGGCACGCGTCGCGCAGAGGGGGCGGGCTTGGACGAGCTGGGCCTGAAGCAACTGGTCTACCTGGTGACCGACTGGCGGGAGTGGCGGGTCGTCCCGGAGGACCAGGAGGGCGGGGCGGCCGGGAGCATGGTCGGCCGGATGCTCGACCCCGGGGCGGGCGTACCGGGCTCGACGTGGCTGGCGACGTCCGAGGGGGACGCCCTCGGCACGGTGGACTGGCTGCGGGGCGGTGAGGCCGCGGACGCGCTCGCCGCCTACCGCGCGAAGATCAACGCGCTGGCCCGGGGAGGGCCGCGGGCGGAGCACCCCCATGACGGGGACAGCCGCCTGTACGTGCTGCTCGACCCGGAGCGCGCCGACGCGCTCCTGCGGCCGGACCCCCGGGAGACGGCGGAGGCACCGCCGGAGCCGGATCGGGACCCCGTACGGCCCCGCTCCTTCTGGGTCCTGCTGGACGTGCGGTTCCTGTACTCCGGCAACCGGCCGATGATCCATCTGAGTTTCAGCTTCTGGGCCGTGGAGCCGCCGTGGCGGCCCACGCGGACCGGCGGACCGGCCGTCCGCCGGAACGGCGGCCTGTTCCTCGGGCGCGGCGGGGTCTCCGTCCCCGGACGGGACCTGGCGGAGGTCCGCAGGCTCCTCCAGAGCCGCGCTCCCGTGGTCCGCGCCCTCATCGACCGGCACTTCCGGTCCGTGGGGGCCCGCGCCTGGAACCGGGAGTACGGCGCGCCCGAGTTCTGGGTCGCGACGCCCGCCGCCTCCCACAAGCAGAACGCCGCCGGCTTCTGGGCCCAGCCGAATCTCATGACGGGGCTGGCCGGGGTGTTCCTCGGCTGCGGCCCGAAGGACAACGTCGTGGCGGCCGGGGTGCTCCGCGGCAAGGTCCTGGCGGAGGAGGAGCGCAGGAGCGAGGCGCTGACCCTGCGCCGCTTCCAGCGGGAGCTGGCCCGCCCCGTCTATCTCCTCCTGGCGGGGCCGGACAGCGTCGGCCGTGCGCGGGAGGCCGCGCTCCGGCACGTCATCGCAGCGCTGATCGAGGTCGAGGCGATGGCCGCCGACGGGACCCACCGGATCGGCACCAGGCTGGAGATCTGGCGCCGGCACGTGGAGGTCTACGACCACGCGGTGCGGAGCGCGGGGATGCTGTGGGACGGCGTGGCGCTCCACCTGCCGGTCCGGACGGGCAGGTCCCTGCAGCGGGCCCACCACGCGGTCGAGCTCATCCACCAGACCCTCCTGCAGGGCATGGCCGACCTGGCGACGCTCGTGGGGCACGTGGACGAGCAGGCGGGCAAGGCCGAGGCGCTTCCGCACGCGCTGGTCGACCGGGTGGAGGAGCGCTTCACTGAGGAACCCCTGCCCGCCGGCCGGGCCGGCGTCTGCGCGGCCCTCACCACGAGCCACCACATCCAGCGGCTCCGCCGCACCGCCCCGGCGGTGGCGGCGGACGCCAAGCGCGTCACCGAGCAGTACAAGGACCTGCTGCAGTCGATGGCGCACGCCTTCGACGAGCGCCGGGTCCGCGAACTGGAGGTGCTCCAGCGGGCGGAGTGGACGCTGAGCTGGGCCGTCGCGGGCTTCGCGGTCTTCGCCTTCCTGGACTTCGTCGCCGAGCTGGACAAGGTCCGGGGGGAGTGGATCTGGTGGGTCTCCGGAGCGATCGCCGCGGTCATGGCCGCCGTCATGGTGCGGATCGTCGCCTCCTCCCGACGGCTGCGCCGGATCGGCTCGGCCCGCTACCGCGGGCTGCACGACTCGCTGGTGTCCTTCCTGCGGGAGTCGTCCTCGCTGGAACTGGGCCGGTTCGCGACGGAGAACGCGGCCGGGGACGACGGCGGAGCGTGGGAGGAGCGCGACAGACGGCTGGCGGAGCGGTTCGCCGAGCTGTGGGACGGCTCCGCCGACGGGAGCCGCCGGGACGGGGACGCGCGCGGGAGCGGGACGGGCGGCGTCCGGCGGAGGTGGCGGCCCGGAAAGCCGCACGAGGCGGACCTGGAGGTGCTGACCGGGGAGATCGAGCAGTGGATCCCGCACATCTTGCTGCTGACCGAACGGGCGCGGATGCTCCAGAGCTACCGGTTGCCCCGGTTGACCCTCCTGTACCGCTACTGCGTCCGGCTGCCGTCGCGATGGCCGATGCAGGACCTCGTCCCGGTGCCCGACATCGAGTTCCGGCTGGTCATGGAGAACGCGGGCTACCGTCCCGGGGACGCGGACAGGATCGACCGGGCGGTCGCGGAGCGGGTCGGCGGGGTGGGGGAGAGGCGGGCCGCGCGGCACGCCGGGGCGCTGCTGCGGGGGGTGGAGGCCGAGCTGGCGTGCCTGCCTCCGGCGCAGAACGGAAGCTCGGCAAGTTACGAATCTACATTGTAAAGCCGGTGGGCTGGATACCCTGATTCAGTGGCCGAGCCGTACCTGACCCTGGAGGAACCCGTCGAGCACGAGATCGAGATCAAGCGGTCGCGGTTCATCTGCGCGATCGTCCCGGCCTCCTCGGAGGAGGAGGCGCGCGACTTCGTCGCCGGGCGCAGGGGGCTCCACCCCGACGCCACGCACAACTGCTCGGCCTACGTGATCGGCGACCGGCGGCTGCAGAAGGCCGACGACGACGGCGAGCCCGGCGGGACGGCGGGCACGCCGATGCTGGAGACCCTGCTGCGCCGGGGCCTCGGCGACGTGGCCACGGTGGTCACCCGCTACTTCGGCGGGGTCAAGCTGGGCGCGGGCGGGCTGGTCCGCGCGTACGGCGGGGCGGTCGGCAGGACACTGGACCTGGTCGTGCCGGTGGAGATGGTGCCGGCCAGGATCATGACCGTGACCGTGGACCACCTCCGCGCCGGGCGGTTGGAGAACGACCTGCGGATCTCGCCGTACGAGGTGCGCGGGGCGGTCTACGGCGCGCGGGTCGGCCTCGAGGTGGCGGTGCGGGAGTCGGAGCTGGGGATCTTCCCCGACTGGGTCGCCACCCTGACGGCGGGCCAGGCCGTCATCGAACCAGGTGAAACGGTGTATCTCCGGAAAGCCTGACGAGCGTTCCCCCTCCTCAGGGCCAGAGGAAGTGTGAGATGGGTCACATCAGCCCCGTGTGTGACGCGGCCGCCTCCGGCTCCGGCGGTCCGCCCCTCCTGCTGCGGAGCGGCTCCGGATCCGCTCGTCCTTGCCGTTCGCGCGGTCATCGCAACGCCCTGACGTGCGAAGACGCCAATGGACGGTGGCCGCCTCCGATGGACCGCCGGGCCGCCGCCGCCGGATGGCCGGATCTTGGGGTTTTCCACACCCTCCGGCTGAGGAGGCCGTCACTCCACAACGGTGCTCTGCCTCATGCATGGCATATCCAGGGTTCCCTAGCCTTGTCCCATGAGTTCAACGACTGTCGACGGAGTCGCCGGGTGGGCGATCAACCTTATGGAGGCCCTGGGAGCGCCCGGGGCCGGGATCGCGATCGCGCTCGAGAACCTGTTCCCGCCGCTGCCGAGCGAGGTGATCCTGCCGCTGGCGGGCTTCACCGCCAGCCAGGGGAACATGGGCCTGTTCGACGCCGTGCTCTGGACCACCCTGGGATCGGTGATCGGTGCGCTGGCGCTGTACGCGGTGGGCGCGCTGCTCGGCCGTGAGCGGGTGATCGCGATCGCCTCCAAGCTGCCGCTGGTCAGCGTCTCCGACATCGAGAAGACCGAGGCCTGGTTCGGTAGGCACGGCAAGAAGACGGTCTTCTTCGGGCGGATGATCCCCATCTTCCGCAGCCTCATCTCGATCCCGGCCGGCGTCGAGCGCATGCCGCTCTCGATCTTCACCCTGCTCACCCTGATGGGCAGCCTCATCTGGAACACGGCGTTCGTGATGGCGGGGTACGCACTCGGGGAGAACTACCACCTGGTCGAGCAGTACATGGGGATCGTCTCCAAGGCGGTGCTGGGCGTCGTCCTGCTGGCCGTCGTGATCTTCATCACGGTCCGGCTGAAGGACCGCGGCAAGGGCAAGCACCACGCCGGATGACGGCGGGGCGGTCGTGGCCGGGCCGCCGCGTCATCGGGCCGCCCGGGATGCCGCGTCATCAGGCCTCCCGGGGCCGCCGCGCGAGGGGCCGCCGAGCCTCCGCTCAGCCCTCCAGGGCGTACTGCATGACCCGGAACTTGGCCTGGGCCTCGGCGAGTTCGGCGGCCGGATCGGAGTCGCCCATGATGCCGCAGCCGGCGAAGAGCCGGGCGTGGGCGCCCTCGATCTGGGCGCAGCGCAGGGCGATGCCCCACTCGCCGTCGCCGCGGGAGTCGATCCAGCCGACCGGGCCGGCGTATCCGGCGCGGTCCATGCCCTCGAGCTCGCGGATGACCTGCAGGGCGGCCCGGGTGGGGGTGCCGCCGACGGCCGCCGTCGGGTGCAGGGCGGCGACCACGTCCAGGACCGACAGCCCGGCGGACAGGTGGCCGGTCACCGGGCTGGCGAGGTGCTGGACGTTGGGGAGCACGAGCAGCTCGGGCTCCTCCGGGATCTTCAGCTCGGCGCAGAGCGGGGCGAGGGTCCGGCGGACGGAGTCGATCGCGCAGGCGTGCTCGCGGCGGTCCTTGGCGGAGGCGAACAGGGCGGCCCCGCGTGCCGCGTCGTCGGCCGGGCCGGTGCCGCGGGGGGTGGTGCCGGCCAGGACGAGGGACTCGACGGTCTCGCCGGTGCGGCGGACCAGGAGCTCGGGGGTGGCGCCGACCAGTCCGGCGCAGGAGAAGGTGTAGCACTCGGGGAAGCGCCCGGCCAGGCGGGACAGGAGCACCCGCACGTCGATGGGGTGTTCGGCGACGGCGGTCAGGTCGCGGGCGAGCACGGCCTTCTCCAGGCGGCCGGACCGGATCCGGTGGGCGGCCTGCGCGACGGCGTGCTCCCATTCGGGAGCGGTGAGGCTGCCGTCCCCGTAGCTGATCCGGCCGGGGTCGCGGGGGGCGGTGATCTCGTCGAGGCGTCCCTCGCCGATGGTGGTGAGCCAGGCCCGGCCGTCACGGCGGGCGAGGACCGTCCGCGGGACGACGAGGACGGACCCCGGGGAGGCGGGGTCGAAGGTGAAGGAGCCGAAGGCGACGGGGCCGGAGCCGGGGGCGTGCGCCTCGTCGTCGACGTGGGCCCCGGCGAAGACGGACGAGAGCCAGTCGCGGGCCCAGTCGAAGCGTCCGGGGCCGGGCGGCACGCTCACCCGCGCGGCCTCCCCCCAGGCGACGAGGCCCTCGCCGTGCCGGATCCAGGCATGCGGGGCGGCGGCGGGAAGTCGCGTGAGCAGGTCGCCGGGGTCGGCGACGAGGGCGGTTCTCACCACGAGAGGACGGGTCGATCCGAGCGCGGCTCTCACCCCTGACACTCTATGCGGAAACTGAACGTGTTCGACGGCGGCCCCCCGGGGCAGGCACGGCCCCAGGGGTCTGTCAAGGGAACCAAGGGAGTCGGTCAACCGGGAGCGCCGTCCTGGCCTGCGGTGATACATCCGGGAGCAGATGTGAGCTCTCACCGGAGGTGCCATGGCGCGCAGGAGTGTGACCGTGTCCACAGCGACACCGACGGCGAAACTGACGGCGACACTGACGGCGACGGCGGTCCTGGCGGCCGGCTGGGCGGGAGCCGCCGGGGCTGAGGTGCGCCGGGCGGCCGTGCCGTGGCGGCCGGTGGTCATGGCGGCGCTGGGCGACTCCATCAGCGCCGGGTTCAACGTCTGCGGCTGGTACGTCTCCTGCACCTCGCGCTCGTGGGCGGCGGGGGACCACGCCGAGGTGCTCAGTCACTACCTGCGGCTGCTCGCCCGGGACGAGGCCGTCGAGGGGCACAACGTCAACCTCGCCGTCCCCGGTGCGACCAGCGCCGACCTGTCCGGGCAGATGACGCGGGCGGTCGCGCGGCGGGCCGACTACGTGACGGTCCTGATCGGGGCCCAGGACGCCTGCGTGCCGGAGGAGCGGAGGATGACGCCGGTCCCGGTCTACCGGGCCAGGGTGGCCGCCGCGCTGCGGCTGCTGAAGGAGCGGCGGCCGGGGGCGCGGGTGTTCCTGGCCAGCATCCCCGATCTGAAGCGGCTGTGGCGGGTGGGCAGGGGCAACGCGGCGGCCCGCGGTTTCTGGACGGTGGGCCGCATCTGCCCCACGATGCTGGCGCGCCCGGCCTCCACCGCCCCGGCCGACCGGGCGCGCCGCGACCGGGTGCGGGCGCGGGTCGCGGCCTACAACAGGGCGCTGGCGGACGTCTGCGCGGAGTACGGCCGGGCGTGCCGGTTCGACGGCGGGGCGGTGTTCCGCCATCCCTTCACGCTGGACCACGTCAGCGGATGGGACTTCTTCCACCCCAACGCCGCGGGGCAGCGGCTGATCGCCAAGACGACCTTCGCCGCGGCCCGCGGCTGGCTCGACGAGCCCGCCGGGCGACGCTGACCGGGCTCCGTCCGCTCCGGGCGGGACCCTGCCGCGGCGGGCACGGCCGGGCGGGGCCCGGCCGCCGTCGGCACGGCCGGGCTCACCCCTCCAGGGCCGCGAGGAGCGAGGCGGTCCGCTCGGGCTCGGAGAACATCGGCCAGTGGCCGGTGGGGAGCTCGGCGAAGCTCCACTCCGGCCCGGCCAGCGCCGCGAAGAACGGGTGGCCGGAGGAGATCATCGCGTGGACCTGCTCCATCGGGAACGAGCACGAGACGAGCGTCTTGGGCAGGTGGGCCGCCGCGCCGGTGAGCGCCAGCGGGGCGGTCATGGCGCCGTACGGCTGCGGCGTCGCGCGGGACGCGAACCAGGCGCGCTCGGTCTCGCCCAGGCCCTCCAGGCTGGCTCCGGTCTTCTCCAGCTCCTCCCAGGACGGCAGCGGATAGGCGGTGCCGCCCTGCTCGGCGACCCGCCGCTCGACGAAGGCCCGCTCCGCGGGCTCGTTCATGTCCGTCCAGGCCATGCCGTCGGCCATGGGGCCGCTGTCGAGGTAGACCACGCGGGCGATGCGCTCGGGGATCCGGTCGGCCGCCCCGGTGACGGGCCCGCCGCCGCCGCTGTGCGCGACGAGGACCACGTCGTGCAGGTCGGCGTAGACGATCGTGTTGACGATGTCCTGGACGTGGGTCTCCAGGTCGGTCTCCGCGGTGGCCAGGTGGACCCGGTCGCCGAGGCCGGTGAGAGTGACGGGGTGGACGCCGTGGCCCTCGGCGCGGAGCCGGGCGGCGACCTTCTCCCAGGCCCAGCCGCCGAGCCAGAAGCCGGGGACCAGGACGTAGGTCCGCCGGGCCGGCGTCTCGGCGGTGATGGGGGCGGGGGTGCCGGTGGTCGGCTGGCTCATGGGTTCTTCGTCCTTCCGTCGTCGTGTGCTTCCACCCTAGGATGGAATCCGGGCAGTTTCGGTCCTGATTCACGAGGTGTTTCCCATGACGGCCGCTCGGGTGCTGGCACTGCTCGAACTCCTGCAGGCCGCTCCCGGTCTGACCGGGCCGGAGCTGGCCGCCCGGCTGCAGGTCGACGAGCGCACGGTGCGCCGCTACGCGGTCCGGCTGGGCGATCTGGGCGTGCCGGTGGAGGCCGAGCGGGGGCGCTACGGCGGCTACCGGCTGCTGCCGGGCTACAAGCTGCCTCCGCTGATGCTCACCGACGACGAGGCGACGGCGGTGGTGCTGGGGCTGGTGGCCGGGCGGCGGACCGGCCTGGCGGTGGGGGAGGCGGCGACCGAGAGCGCGCTGGCCAAGATCCAGCGGGTGCTGCCGCGGGCGCTGCGCGAGCGCGTCGACGCGGTCGCGCAGACCCTGGACCACACCCGCGCCCCGGCGGCCACACCGGTCCCGAGGGCCGGGCCGCTGCTGGTGCTGGCCGACGCCGTCCGGCACGGGCGCACGGTACGGCTGGCCTACCGGTCGTGGCGGGGGGAGCCGTCGGAGCGGGAGCTGGACCCGTACGGCATCGTCTTCCACTCCGGGCGCTGGTACGTCGCGGGGCTCGATCACCGCAGCGGCGAGGTGCGCACCTTCCGGGTGGACCGGGTGGCGGGGGCCGAGGGCACCGGGCGGGGCTTCGAGGTCCCGGAGGGCTTCGACGCGGCCGGGCACGTGACGGGGTCGCTGTCGGCGGTGCCGTACCGGCACGAGGTGCGGGTGCTGCTGGCCACGACGCCGGAGGAGGCGCGCCGCCGGGTGCCGGCGGCGGCCGCGGCGCTGGAGGAGACGCCCGAGGGGGTGCTGCTGACGATGCGGGCCGAGCGGCTGGACGGGATGGCGCAGATGCTGGCCGGGCTCGGCTGGCCGTTCACGGTGCTCGAACCGGAGGCGCTGCGCGGGGAGGTGCGGGCGCTGGCCGCGCGGCTGGCGGAGTGGGCCGCGCCCTGACCTCCGTACGGTGGCCCGGTCGGCGGCGCCCCCGCCCGCGTGCGGCGCCCGGAGGAGTCAGCGGGGGGGCAGCGGGGGGATGGAGAGCCGGGGCCGGTCGGCGGGGTTGGGCGTGTGCGGCGGGTGGGCGGCCAGCCGCTCCAGCGCCACCCGGATCGCGGTGTCCAGCTGGGTGTCGATCCCCGCGGCGTAGTCCTGCGGGGTGATGTCCACCTCCAGGTCGGGGTCGGTGCCGTAGTTCTCCACCCGCCAGCCCACGTCGTCGAAGGCGAAGGAGAACTCCGGCTGGGTGGTGACGGTCCCGTCGGCCAGCTGGTGGCGGGGCCAGATGCCGATCACCCCGCCCCAGGTGCGCTTGCCGATCAGCGGGCCCAGGCCCAGCAGTTTGAAGGTGTGGCTGAAGATGTCGCCGTCGGAGCCCGCCCACTCGTTGGTGATCGCCACCATGGGCCCGCGGGGCGACTCCTCGGGATAGGGCTCGGGCACGCCCCAGCGGGGGTGGTTGTAGCCCAGGCGGCGCCGGGACAGCTTCTCCAGCAGCAGGGAGGAGACGTGGCCGCCGCCGTTGAAGCGGACGTCGACGATCAGGCCCTCCCGGTCGTATTCGGCCAGGAAGCCGCGGTGGAACTCGGCGTAGCCGTCCGGGCCCATGTCGGGGATGTGCAGGTAGCCGATCCGGCCGCCGGTGCGCTCGTGGCAGCGGGCGCGGTTGTCGCGGACCCAGTCGCGGTAACGGCCCGGCTGCTCGTCGGCGACGGCCCGCACGGTGACGGTCCGCGTCTCCTCGCCGCGGGCGACGGTGAGCTGGACCTCCTCGTCGGCCTGGTTGACCAGGTGCTCGGCGGGGCCGGTGGCGGCGTTGACGCTCTGGCCGTTGACGGCGAGGATCGCGTCGCCGGGCCGTACGTCCACGCCGAGGCGGTTGAGCGGGGAGGTGGCCCCGGGGTCCCAGCGGTCGCCGTCGACGATGCGGGTGATGCGGTGCAGGCCGCCGGTGAAGGACAGGTCGGCGCCGAGCTTGCCCTGGCGGTAGTGCGGGCGGGCGCGGTAGGCGCCGCCGCTCTCGTAGGCGTGGGAGGTGCCGAGCTCGCCGAGCAGCTCCCACAGCAGGTCGGAGAACTCCCCGCGGGTGGTGACCCGGTCCACCAGCGGCAGGTAGCGGCGGTAGACGCCCTCCCAGTCGATGCCGGCCATGTCCTCGGCCCAGAAGTGCTCGCGCTGCAGGCGCCAGGCCTCGCGGAACATCTGCCGCCATTCGGCTTCGGGGCAGACGGAGACCTTGACGCGGGACAGGTCGATCCAGCCGCTCTCGCGGTCCGGGCTCTCGTCGTCCTCGGGGGTCTCGCCGGCCTTGACGACGCGCAGCCGTGAGCCGGAGCGGTAGAGCAGGGTGGCGCCGTCGCGGCCGAGCTGGAACTCCGACACGTCCGTGACCAGGGTCTCGTGCTTCTGCTTGGCGAAGTCGTAGGCGCACAGGGTGCCGTCGGAGAAGGCGGCGTGCTCGTCGCCGAGGGCGCCCTCGACGGGGTAGGTGAGGTAGACGGCCTTGCCCTTGACCGCGGTGACGGCCTCGTAGCGGCACTCGGGGACGGGGAAGGCGACGATGCGGTCCTCCAGGCCGTCGGTGTCGACGGCGAACTCGACCTCCTCGTCCTCGTCCTCCTCGTCGGCGCCGGACAGGGGGCGGGGCTCGGGGACGAAGGGGGAGCCGGTGCCGGCGCGCAGGGCCAGGGCGTAGAGGCGGGAGCCGAGGGGGAAGCCCAGGTCGAAGCCGAGCTCGTCGTAGACGGGGTTGAAGACGCGCTGGCCGACGAAGTAGAGGTAGCGGCCGGCGGGGTCGAAGGCGGGGGAGGAGTCCCAGAGCACGGGCCGGGTGGCCGGGAAGGTCTCGCCGGTGGCTGCCCGGCACAGCCTGATCGCCATGGTCTGGGCGGTGTCGCGGAAGGCGTAGGCGAGCCAGCGGCCGTCGGGTGACCAGGCGGGGTCCTCGACGGCGCCGAACCGGCTGGAGTCGATCACGGTGGCCTCGGCGGGATCGGCGGCCAGGTCGACGAGGAGCAGTTCGTTGCGGTGGTTGGTGACGGCGACGGTGTCGGCCTTGGGGGAGACCTGCAGCGCGGTGATCCGGCCGGTGTCGAGGTGGTCGAGCCGCTGGGGACCGGCGCCGCCGTCGGCCGTGAGGACGGTCAGGGTCTCCCGGTCGCGGTCGTCGCTGGCGGCGGTGATCAGCCGCAGTCCGTCGTTGAGCCAGGTCAGCAGCCGGTAGCGGACGCCGTAGGGGGCGCCGTGCTGGCGGACGGGGCCTTCCCAGGCGGCGAAGGAGAACGCCTTGCCGCGGGTGGTGATCGCCAGGCCGCTGCCGTCGGGGCTGAGGGTGGCGCTGTCGAGGAAGTTCTCGGCGGCGACGAAGCGGCGGTTGCGCTGGGTGCGGGAGCTGCGCAGGCTGACCTCGACGCGGTGGGACTCCCCGTCGTCCAGCAGGTAGAGCTCGCCGCCGGCGTGGTAGACGAGCCGGCGGCCGTCGCCGGACAGGTTGCGGGCGTAGTAGTCGGTGTGGTCGGTGTGCCGGCGCAGGCCGGTGCCGTCGGCGGTGCAGGAGTAGACGTTGCCCACGCCCTCGTGGTCGGAGATGAAGTAGACGCGTCCCGAGGCCCAGCAGGGGGAGGCGAGGTTGCCGGGCAGGGCGATGAGCCGCCGGAAGACGCCGTCGCCGATCCACAGGTCGCCGACGGTGCCGCCGCGGTAGCGCTTCCACCGGGCGGGGTCGGCGGTGTTGCGGCCGATCACGATGTGCGGGCCGTAGGAGATGGAGTTGGCCGGGCCGTACGGCAGGCGTTCGGGGCCGCGGTGCGGCAGGACGCGGTGCAGCCATTTCTGGCCGTGGAAGGGCTGGCCGGCGTCACTGGCGTACAGGATCGCCCCGTCGGGGTCCCAGCCGGTGACGGTGGAGCGGGTGCCGTGGTAGGTGACGCGCCGGGCGGAGCCGCCGTCGGCGGGCATCACGTAGACCTCTTCCGGGCCCTCCTCCCGGCCGGCGAAGGCGATCCGGTCGCCGCCGGGGGAGAAGCGGGGATAGCCGGCTTCGGCGACCCCCGCGGTGAGGCGGAAGGCGCGGCCGCCGGCGGCCGGCACCATCCAGAGGTCGTCCTCGGCGGAGAACACGACGACGTCGCCGAAGACCGTCGGGAATCGCAGGTAGGCGGACATGGTGGCTCACTCCGTGGTCAGGTGGCTCGAGGACGTCTCCCGGTGCGGCCCGGACGTCTCCGGGCCGTCCGGCCGGATCCCATGTCCGTCGCCGAAGGGGACGTTCCGGGCGGTCCGGGGCGTCACGCGGTGTGACGCCGGGGCGTCCCGGAATCGTCCCCTGACGGTGTGGCGCTATTCGGCGCCCTCGGGGCGTTTGGCCTGCCGCTTGGCCTGCTTCGCCTCGCGTGTGGCCTTGATCGCGGCCTTCTTCTGCTTGCCCGAGGCCTTGGCGGGCTTCTTCTTCTCGACCATTCTCTCCCCCTGGTTTTTTGTACGGCGATGCAGCTGATCGCGTGCATCAAGCCTGTTCGTACCCTTTTCGGGGGTTGGCCATCCATCGGGAGGGGAGGGGCGGGTGATGTCTCCGGGTTCGTCCTCGATGTCCCCCGCGGGCTCCGGTGCGGGGCGGGAGCGGCTTCGGAAATCGTCTCCCGTTCCCGCGCGGCGAGCAGGCAAAGAAGAGGTAAATCGCAGCCCTCGGAACGGATAACGATCTTCATGATTGGGCAGAACGTCGGCACACGCCTTGCATTCCGGGGAGGTGCGGCATGGCCTGGTCGAAAGACGAGGAGCGAATGCTGCTGCAGATCGAGCGTCACCTCGTCGACGAGGACCCGCGGCTGGCCGCGCGGCTGGAGTCGTTCAACGAGCGCGTCCAGCGCAGGGAGGGCGGCCGCCGCCGGGGGGATCCCGGAGGCGGGGCGGGGCGGTTGCGCAGGCGCCCGCGCCGTTCGACGGTCGTCATCATGGTCAGCTGGTTGCTGATCGCGACCCTGATCGCGACGTTGCTGATCATGGTCCTGCGTCACGACGCCGCCGCGCTCCCGCTCTGAGCGGACGCGCGGGGCGGCCGGAGCGGGTGCGGGTCAGTCCAGGGCGCGCAGGAACGCCGCGGCCACGGGGGCCGCGTCCGTGCCGCCGCCCGCGCCCTCCTCGACGATCACGGCGAAGGCCAGGTCGCCCCTGAAGCCGATGAACCAGGCGTGGGTCTTCAGGTCGTCCTGCGGGCCGTACTCCGCGGTGCCGGTCTTGCCGCGGGTGCCCGCGGGCAGGCCCGCGCCCTCGGCGGTGCCCTTGGTGACCACGGCGGACATCATCCGGTGCATCGGGCCGACGACGCCTTCGGGCAGGGCCCGGGGCTCGAGCTTCTGCGGGGCCGACGGCACGAGGGTGGGCGGCCGCCAGGTGCCGTCGGCCAGCGCGGCGGCGACCGAGGCCATCATCAGCGGGCTGGCGGTGATGCGGCCCTGGCCGAAGGACTCGGCGGCCAGTTCGGCGTCGCTCTCGGCCCGGGGGAGCTTGCCGCCGTGCACCTCGGCGGTGCCGATGTCGAGCTGCTCGTTGAAGCCGAACAGCTCGGCGGCCCGCACCATCTCGTCGGCGCCCAGCCGCTCCTTGGCCAGCGGGGCGAAGGTGGTGTTGCAGGAGTGGGCGAAGGAGTCGGAGAAGGTCACCGAGCCGTAGGCGGCGTGGTGGGAGTTGCGGATCGGCAGCCCGCCGACGTTGACGTCCTTGGGGCAGGTGACCTTGTCGCCGGGGCCCACGCCGGCTTCGAGGAGCCCGACGGCGGTGACCGCCTTGAAGGTGGAGCCGGGCGGGTAGGCGCCGTTCAGGGCGCGGTTGAAGCCGCCCTTGTTGTTGACGACGGCGAGGATCTCGCCGGTCGATGGCTTGACCGCGACCATCGAGGCGGTCTTGTCGAGGTCGCGTACGGCTCCGGCCGCGGCGTCCTGGACCCGCAGGTCCAGGCTGGTCTCCAGGGGCTCGCCCTTCTCGCCCTCGATGGTGCCGACGGTCTTGGCGGTTCCGGCCGCGCCGCCGGTGCCGACGAGCTGGATCTGGGTGCTCGGGGTCCCGGCCAGGCGCTGCTGGAACCTCTCCTGCAGGCCGCCCCTTCCGACGGCCTGGCCGGTCCTGTAGGAGGAGCCGAGCTTCTTGACGTCCTTGTCGGTGGCCTTGTCGAGGAAGCCGACGAGCTGCTGGACCGAGCCGCCCACGTCGCCGCCGTCGATGCGCTCGCCGCCGGCGGCGGTGATGGCCGCCCGTTCGGGCCAGTCGGTCTTCAGCGCGAAGGAGGATCCGGCGGTGAGGTCGGGGTGGACCGCCCTGGGTGACCAGTCGACCTTCCAGTGCCGGTCGACGACCGCCAGGTCGATGGTCCCGGAGTAGCTCCACTCGCCGACGTTCTTCAGCCGGAGGGTGGCGGTGTAGGCGGCCTGGGCGGTGTCGTCGCCGGTCTCGCGGACCGAGTCGAGCCGGATCGCGGTGCTCTCCACCGCCCAGCCCTTGTGCATGTCGTCGTAGGCGCGGGCGAAGGCGGGATCGGCGGTGCCCAGCTCGGCCCGCATGGCGGCCTGGTCGCCCCGCTGCCAGGCCTGGGTGAAGCGCTGCGCGGTCTCCTGCGGGGTGCCGCGCGTGTGGAGGTACCACCAGGCTCCGCCGCCGGCGGCGCCCGCCACCAGCACGGTGGTCACCGTCGTGATCGCTATCGTCCTGCCGCGCGGCATCTGGCCACCCCCGTTCGCCGAAGCTCAGCGCACCACCCTAGCCTGACCAATCCGACATGTGCCGAAATATGATCAGCTGTCCTGGGTGCGGCGGGGGGCGTAGGCGGTCACGTACTCCTGCCCGGAGAGGCGCTGGATCTCGGCCATGATCTCGTCGGTCACCCTGCGGCGGTCGCGGGCGCTGCTCTCCGAGCCGGTGAACGTCATCGGCTCGCCGATCCGCACCCCGACCCGGCCCAGCCGCGGGACCGACGCACCGATCGGCAGCACCCTGTCGGTGCCGGACATGGCCACCGGGAGCACCGGCGCCCCGGTGGCCAGAGCCAGCCAGGCGACGCCGACCTTGCCGCGGTAGAGGCGGCCGTCGGGGGAGCGGGTGCCCTCGGGGTAGATGCCGAACAGGCCGCCGTCCTTGAGCACCCGGGCCGCGGCGTCGAGCATGTCCTGCGCGGCGGTGGGGCTCTGCCGGTCGATGGCGATCTGGCCGGTGGCCCGCATCCACGCGGCGGTGACGGGGTTGCCGGTGAAGTACTCCTGCTTGGCGACGAAACGCACCTGGCGGGGGACCACCAGGGGCAGGAAGGTCGAGTCGAGGATCGAGAGGTGGTTGGAGGCCAGGATGGCCGGCCCGGCGGCGGGCACGTGCTCCACCCCGGCGGCCGTGGTCGGCCAGAGCAGGTGCAGGAAGGGAGAGCTGACGGTCTTGGCCAGGCGGTAGAGCACGGACTCTCCTCACGGTACGGAAGAACACCACAGTAGGCGGTGGCCTGGTGACCGGCGGGTGTGGACATCCTCACAAGCCAAGCTTTGATGTTTGTAGCCCTGGTCCAAAGCCGAGGGCCCGAAAGGCGCAGAGGGGGCGCCGGGGACACAGAGGGGCGCCAGGGCAAAGAAAAGCGCCCCGCGGGCGCCGGAGCGCCCGCGGGGCGGAACGTTTAGTGCCGATGTGGCGGTCGCCTCCTCGGCGAGAGGCACAACACGGCTCCAGCCGAACGGTATTCCGTGAAGGCGGTAATTTGCGGCCCGGGGGACACAAACCACATCGGCACGATGACTCTAACGGACGCAGGGGGGTGGTTATTCCACTTCCCGGTTACCGGTGCGCCGGATGTGGCCGCCCGTGCGGTCCGGGCGGGGAGGACGCGGCGGGCAGGCGGACGGTGAAGACGGTGCCGCCGCCCTCCCGGGGCGCCGCGGCGGCGGTCCCGCCGTGCGCCTCGACGATCGCCCGGGTGACGGCGAGGCCCAGGCCGGTGCCCTTGATCCCGGTCTCCTGCGCGGTGGAGGCGCGGAAGAACCGGCCGAACAGCTGCGGGTACTCCTCCGCCGGGACGCCGATGCCGGTGTCGGCCACGGTGACGACGGCGGCCCGGTCCGCGTCGTCGCCGCCGAGGCCGACGGTGA
Organism: Planomonospora parontospora; assembly: GCA_014647935.1. GTDB lineage: Bacteria > Actinomycetota > Actinomycetes > Streptosporangiales > Streptosporangiaceae > Planomonospora > Planomonospora parontospora. Next base: position 122,799 of record BMQD01000015.1, on the reverse strand, counting down.
CGGCGCCGCCGTCGGGGGTGTACTTGACGGCGTTGGAGAGCAGGTTGTCGAGGACCTGGCGGAGCCGTACCGGGTCGGCGTGCACGGGCGGGTGCGGGGCCAGGTCGGTGACGACGGTCAGGTGCCTGGCCTCGGCGGCGGCCCGGTGGTCGTCGACGGCCTGGCGCACCAGCCGGGCCAGGGAGACCGGGCGCGGGTCGATGGCGATGTGCCCGGCGTCCAGGCGGGCCAGGTCCAGCAGGTCGTCGACCAGGTTCAGCAGATGGGCGCTGGTCCGGTCGATGACGTCGGCGAACATGCGCTGGGTGCCGGTCAGCCCCGGGGTGTCGACGAGCATCTCGACGTAGCCGCGGATCGCACCGACCGGGTTGCGCAGCTCGTGGCTGACCAGGGCGACCAGCTCGTCCTTCATCCGGTCGTGCTCCTCGGCCAGGCGGTGGCGCTCGGTCACGTCGGTGGAGATGCCGTCGGCGAACAGCCGGCCGTCCTCGCGGCGCGGCGTGCTGCGGATCCAGATCCACCGGACGGCGCCGTCCAGGCCGATGACGCGGCACTCGACCTGCGCCGGGATCCCGGTGTTGACCTTCTCGTCGAAGGCGGTGTAGGCGGGCAGGTCCTCGGGATGGACGTGGCGGCGCAGGAGGCCGGAGATGTCGGCGCCCTCCGGGACCCGGCCGCCGAACACCCCGGCGGCGTTCTGGCTCTGGTAGACCGAGCGGGCCCGGCCGTCGGGGGTGATCTCGATGGTCCAGACGTTGTCGTCGAGCTGGGAGACGACCTGGTCGAAGTGGCGGCGGCTGGCGGCCAGGGCCAGGGCCAGCTCCTCGGCCCGGCGGCGCTCCATGAAGCGGCCGACGTGCGCGCAGACGCCGTCGAGCAGGGCGACCAGATCGTCGTCGGGCTCCTGGACGGCTTCACTGCAGAAGACCAGCACCCCCAGCACCTGGTCACCGCTGCGGACCGGCAGGGCGATGGCCGAGCGCAGGCCCGCCTCCAGCGCCTCCCGCCTGCGCGGGAAGGGGCGGGGCTCGGTCCTCAGGTCGCTCATCCAGACCGTCCGGCCGGTGGCCCACACCCGCCCGGGCAGGCCCTGCCCGCGCCGGACCGCCTCCGCGGGGTCACCGGTGAAGGCCAGCCCGGGCCTGTGCCACGCACCGACGCGGACCAGGGCGCTCCGGTCGGGGTCGATCTGCCAGTACTCCCCGTAGGACCAGTCCAGCGCCCGGGTGACCGCGGTGAGCACGCGCGCGGCCGCCTGCTCGCTGCAGACCGCCTCGGCCAGCGCCTGCGCCACGGCGTGCTGGGCGTCGCGCAGCACCTGGGCGCGGTGCTGGTCGGTGATGTCGTGCAGGGCGGAGACCGCGCCCAGGCGGCGTCCGTCGGGAGTGGTGATGGGGCGGCCGTTGACCACGCAGCGGCGCGGTTCGGCCTCCGGCGGGCGGATCACCAGGTGCTGGCCGTCGACGTTCTCGCCGGCCCGGGCCCGGGCCAGCGGCGCCTGCTCGGGCGGGAGCGGGGTGCGTCCGTCCGGGGCGAACAGGTTCCGGTCCTGCGGCCAGTCACCGTCGCTCCCACCCGGCGGATCGCCCGGCACTCGGTGCAGCTCGCGCGCCGCTCGGTTGAACAGGGTGAGCCGGCCGTCCCCGTCGCAGGCCATCACGCCGACCTGGAGGCTGTCCAGCAGCGCCCGCAGGAACGTCCGCTCCTCCTCCAGCCGGCGCCGGGCCTCGCGGCGGTCGCTGATGTCGTGCACGAACGCGTGCAGCAGCGGCCCGCCGGGCCGGTCGTCGACCTGCAGGGCCATCTCGATGGGGAACTCCCGGCCCGCCCGGTCGGCGACGGTCAACTCCCGGCGGTGGTCGGGCAGGTCGGAGGCGCCGTGCTCGTGGAGGTGGGCCAGTCCCTCGTCGTACCGGCGGCGCAGCGAGGGCGGAGCGATCAGGGCGGTCACGCTCCGGCCCAGGGCCTCGGCCGCCGGCCAGCCGAACAGCCGCTCGGCCGCGGCGTTCCAGGCGCGTACGGTCCCGGCGGCGTCGAACGAGATGAAGGCGTCCCGGGCCCGTTCCAGGATCGCCTGCAGCGCCTGCGCGTCACCCAGATCTCCGACCGTCCCCATGGCTTCCGCCCTTCCCGGTTTCGCCCATATATGGCCTATATGTTCCCCTTGTCTTTTGTAACGGTATGCGCAAGAGCCGTCTCGCGCCGCAACGGGCGGGCGCCGGACGGGGACGGCCGCGGCTACAGGGGCTCGGCGGCCGGGAGGGTGATCCGGTCGACGGCCTCGCGGCGGCGCCGCTCGGGGCGGCGGTCGTAGCGGGCGGTGGTGGCGGGGGAGGAGTGGCCGACCAGCGCCTGGGTGGTGGCGAGGTCCACGCCCGCGTCGAGCAGCTCGCCGATGAAGGTGCGGCGGAAGTCGTGGGGGGTGCGCGGTGCGGCTCCGGCCTGGGCCAGCCGCCGGGCCAGGATGTCGGCGACGGCCTGGCCCGTCATGGACGCGGGCCCGCCGTCGCGGAAGCGCAGGAAACCCGCTCTGCCGATGGGACAGAACAGTGCTCCGGAGGCGCGGCCCCGCACGGCCAGCCAGCGCTCCAGCCGGCCGACGGCCTGGGAGGTGAGGTAGACCAGGCGCTCCTTGTCGCGCTTGCCGCGCACCCGCAGCGAGCGGGAGGCCGGGTCGTAGTCGCCGAGCGTCAGCCCGGCGATCTCGGCGCGGCGGCAGCCGGTGGAGTACAGCGCGGCGAGCAGGGCGGCGTCGCGGACGCCGGCGGGGGAGTCGTCGGCCTCGCAGGCGGCCAGGGCCGCGCCGACGACTTCGGCGGGGACGTGCTGGCCGGCGGGCAACCGGGTGTGTTCGACGGTCGGCAGGTCCGCGGCGCGCTGGTACTCCTCCGCGCTCATCCGCCCGAGCCGCCAGGCCTCCCGCAGCACCCTGCGCAGCGCGACGAGGTGCTTGTTGACGTAGGAGGGGGACCAGCCGCGCTCGGTCATCAGGGCGCGCAGGCGCACGGTGTGCTCGTAGCGCAGCAGGTGCCAGGGCTGGCCGGCCCCGGAGGCGGCCTCGTCGCCGGAGATGAGGACGGCCAGGCGGTCCAGGCAGCCGCGCATCGTGCGGCGGGACTCGGGGCTGGCGAGGGAGTCGAGGTAGACCCGGTAGGGGTCGCGCGCGGGTTCGACGGCGGGCCCGGTCGCTGCGGGGGGTACGGCTGGCAGGCTCATCGGGGGAGATCCTATCGCCATCTATTGATCTACAGCGTAAAGGCACCTGGACATCACAGAACAATCTTGGAGGACTTCACAGCGGCAAGGGGGCAGGGCAGGATCGGCCCCATGGGCAACGGAACGGTCGTGGCGGTGAGCCGCAGCGGCGAGCACCTCTTCAGCAAGCCGAACGAGGCGGGGATCCGCCTGCTGGCGGGCCTCGGGGTCGAGGGGGACGCGCACTGCGGCGTGACGGTGAAGCACCGTTCGCGGGTGGCGCAGGACCCGGCGCAGCCGAACCTGCGCCAGGTGCACCTGATCCACGCCGAGCTCCACGACGAGCTGGCGGCGGCGGGGTTCACGGTGGCGGCGGGGCAGCTGGGGGAGAACGTCACGACGCGCGGGGTCGACCTGCTCGCCCTGCCGGTGGGCGCGTTGCTGCGGCTGGGGGACGAGGCAGTGGTGGAGGTGACCGGCCTGCGCAACCCCTGCGCGCAGATCGACGGGTTCCGGCCGGGCCTGCTCCGCCAGGTGGTGGGCCGGGACGCGCAGGGCCGGGTGGTGCGCAAGGCGGGGATCATGGGCGTGGTGGTGGCCGGCGGCGTGGTGCGCTCCGGTGACGCGGTCGGGGTGGAGCTGCCGCCGCCGCCGCACCGCCCGCTGGACCGGGTCTAGACCGTATTGGAATAGATCGTTCCGATCCGATATGATCTCCGGCAGCCGATCGAGAGGAACCCCATGCCGGAGACGCTGAGCAGGCGGGCGCTCAACCGCGCGACGCTGGAGCGGCAGCTGCTGCTCTCCCGGGCGGACCTGCCCGCGCTGGACGCGGTCCGGCACCTGTACGGCATGCAGGCGCAGGCCCCGGCCCCGCCGTACGTCGGGCTGCGGAGCCGGCTGGAGGGGTTCGAGCCCGACGACCTGTCCGGGTTGCTGTACGACCGGAGGGTGGTGCGGCTGGCGCTGATGCGTTCCACCATCCACCTGGTGACGGCGGAGGACTGCCTGGCGCTGCGCGCCCTGCTGGCGCCGATGATGGAGCGGGGGCTGCGCGGGCGCAAGGGCCTGGCCGGCCTGGAGCCGTCGGAGGTCGGACGGGTGGGGCGGGAGCTGGTGGAGGAGCGTCCGCTGACCTTCCGGGAGCTGGGGGCGGCGCTGGCCGGGCGGTGGCCTGATCGTGATCCCGCCGACCTGGTGGCGGCGGTGCGGGAGACGGTGCCGCTGGTGCAGGTGCCGCCGCGGGGTGTGTGGGGGGTGGGCGGGCAGCCGGCGCACACGAGCGCTGAGGCGTGGCTGGGCCGCCCGCTGGACGGGGCGGCGGGACCGGCGGAGATGGTGCGGCGCTACCTGGCGGCCTACGGCCCGGCGTCGGTGATGGACGTGCAGCAGTGGTCGGGGATGACGAGGCTGGGGGAGGTCGTGCGGGGGATGGGCCTGCGGGTCTTCGCGACCGAGGACGGGACCGAGGTGGTGGACCTGCCGGAGGCGGTGCTGCCGGATCCGGAGGTGCCCGCCCCGGTGCGCTACCTGGCGGAGTTCGACAACATGCTGCTGTCCTTCTCGGCGCGGACGCGGACGCGGATCATGGCGGACGAGCACCGGGGGCGGGTGTTCACGGTGAACGGGATCATCAAGGCCACGGTGCTGGTGGACGGATTCGTGCGAGGGCTGTGGCGGGTGGCGTCCGGCCGGGACGAGGCGGTGCTGGAGGTGGAGCTGTTCGCGCCGGTGCCGGCCGCGCAGCGGGCGGAGCTGGAGGCGGAGGGCATGCGGATGCTGGAGCTGTTCGCTCCGTCGGTGCAGGTGCGGGGGGTGCGGTTCGTCTGATCGCCGGAGACCGGCCCGGCGGCGGATCTCCGGAACGGCTGACCGCCGGAGCCGGCTCGGCGGCAGGTCTCCGGAACGGTCCTCGGATTCAAGGCCATTGCCGCGGATTGGCCGTTCTCCGGGTCGCGCCGCCGGTCGATGATGGGCCCATGGTCTCTGCGGGCGGTGTGGCGGGCATGGCGGCGGTGGCTCTGGGGATGGTGCTGACCCCGGGCCCCAACATGGTCTATCTGGTGTCGCGGTCGGTGGCGCAGGGGCGGCGGGCGGGGCTCGTCTCACTGCTGGGGGTGGCGGCGGGCTTCGTGTTCTACCTGGTGGCGGCGGTGGCGGGGATCACCGCGGTGTTCGCCGTGGTGCCGGCCGCCTACACGGCGATCAAGCTGGCCGGGGCGGCGTACCTCCTCTGGCTGGCCTGGTGCACGGTGCGGCCGGGCGGGGGGTCGGTCTTCGCGTCGCGGGAGCTTCCGCCGGACCGGCCGGCGCGGCTGTTCGCCATGGGACTGGTCACCAGCCTGCTCAATCCGAAGATCGCAGTCATGTACGTGTCGCTGCTGCCGCAGTTCGTGGATCCGGCGCTGGGCGACGTGGCGGGACAGAGCCTGGTCCTGGGGCTCACGCAGATCGCGGTGGCGGTGACCGGCAACGGGGTGTTCGTGCTGACGGCGGGCTCGCTGGCGGCGTTCCTCGGCGGCCGGCCGCTGTGGGCGCGGGTGCAGCGCCGGCTGATGGGGACCGTGCTGGGCGGGCTGGCGGTGCACCTGGCGCTGGACCGCTCCCCGGCGGCCGGGTGAGGGGTTCCGCCGTCGCCCGCGGTCCGGCCCGGAGCCGGGAACGAATATTACTAACAGGTCAGTAACTTGTAATGTGAGCTTGTAAATCCGGTGGTGCGGGCGGACATTCTGAGCATCCAGCTGATCGGGGGAGGACCCCAGGAGGCCAGATTGAAGATTCCGCGCCGGGCACTCGTCCTTCTCACCGCACTGGCCGCCGCGCTCGCCCCGGGGGCGGTCGCCGCGGAGACCGCGCAGGCGTCGCGGGCCGTCACCTCGATGGCCTCGATGGGCGACTCCATCACGCGGGGGTTCAACGCCTGCGGCTTCTACGTCGACTGCCCGTCCAGGTCCTGGTCCACCGGTTCGAGCTCGTCGGTGCACAGCCACTACCGGCGGCTGCAGGAGGCCGGTGCCGACCCCGTCGCCCACAACGTCGGCCGCTCGGGGGCCAAGGTCGCCGATCTGCAGGGGCAGGCCGAGCGGGCCGTCGCCGCGGGGGCCGGGTACGTGACGGTCCTGATCGGGGCCAACGACGCCTGCACCTCGTCGGAGGCGGGGATGACGTCGGTGGCCGACTTCGAGGCGAGGTTCCGTACGGCGATGCGGACGCTCGCGGACGGCCTGCCGGAGGCGACGGTGCTCGTGGCGAGCATCCCCGACATCAGGCGGTTGTGGGAGGTCGGCAAGGGCAGTTCCTCGGCCCGGGCGGCGTGGGCGGCGCTGAACATCTGCCAGTCGATGCTGGCGCGGCCGCGCTCGACGGACCAGGCGGACGTGGAGCGGCGGGAGCGGGTGCGCCAGCGGGTGGCCGACTTCAACGCGGTGCTGGCGAGGGTCTGCGCCGAGCAGGCCGGCTGCCGGTACGACGGCGGGGCGGTGTTCGGCTACCCGTTCGAGCTGTCGCACATGAGCCGCTGGGACTACTTCCACCCCAACACCGCCGGGCAGCGGTTGCTGGCCGAGGTCACCTATCCGCTGGCGGGTCTTGAGGGGTGAGGCTCCGGCGGCGCCCGCCGTACGCGCCGAGGGGCGGGGCGGGCACCGCCGGCGGGCCGGACGGTGGACCGGTCGGCGGGGCGCTCAGCCGGCCGCCTCCCGGTAGCGGTCGGCGAGGGTGCGCAGGAGGTCGCGGAGTTCCGGCGGATCCAGGACGGTGAAGGGCACGCCGAGGGTGCCGAGGAAGGCGGCCACGTTGTGCAGGGACTCGCCGCCGGTCTCCAGCACGCCGTCGTCGTGCAGGAGGCCGGCGGTGGGCGGGAGGACCTCGGAGATCCGGTCCAGGGGGGCGTGCAGGCGGACGCGGGCCGGGTGCTTCCAGGCGGTGGAGGCGACGCCGCGGACGACGTGGGTGGCGGCGTCGTCGGGGGGAGTGCGGGGGGTGAAGCGGGGACCGTTGGGGGTGCGCAGGGTCATGCGGTCGGCGCGGAAGGTGCGCCAGTCGGCGCGGCCGGTGTCCCAGGCGAGCAGGTACCAGCGGCGGCCGGTGTAGACGAGGCGGTGGGGCTCGGCGGTGCGCGGGCCGGTGGCGCCGCCGTGGTCGCGGTAGTCGAAGCGCAGCCGCTCGTGGTCGCGGATGGCGGCTGCGACGGCGGTGAGCGTCGCGGCGTCGACGGTGGGGCCGCGGCCGGCCACCGAGACGGTGGCCGCGCCCACGGCGTCGATGCGGTGCCGTAGCCGGGAGGGGAGCATCTGCTGGAGTTTGGTCAGGGCCCGCAGCGAGGTCTCCTCCAGGCCGGTCACCGTGCCGGCGGCCGCGGCGTGCAGGCTGACGGCCACGGCCACGGCCTCCTCGTCGTCGAGGATGAGCGGGGGCAGGGCCGCGCCGGCGCCGAGCCGGTAGCCGCCCGCGGTGCCGGTGGCCGAGTGGATGCGGTAGCCGAGGATGCGCAGCCGCTCGATGTCGTTGCGCACGGTCCTGGTGGTGACGCCGAGCCGGTCGGCGAGCTCGGGGCCGGGCCAGTCGGGACGCGACTGCAGCAGGGCCAGCAGTCGCAGGAGCCGGACCGAGGTTTCCAACATCTTCTCAGTCTGCCAGGAGTTGAGGAAATGTACGTTCCGCAAGGGCTTCTAGTGTCCGGGGAAGAGAACAACGAGAGGGGCACTCAGATGCTGCGAGGACCGGCCACCGTCAACCTCTGGGCCGACGACCTGGAGGCGGCCAGGAAGTGGTACACCGAGCTGCTGGGCGTCGAGCCGTACTTCGAAAGGCCCGGCGGCGGGCGGCCGGCCGCCTACTACGAGTTCAGGATCGGCGACCGGCAGACCGAGGTCGGGCTCATCGACCGGCGCTACGCCCCGCCGGGCGCGGACGGCGCCGGTCCCGGGGGCCCCGGGGGGGTGGTGCTGCACTGGCACGTCGACGACGTGCAGGCGGCCCTGGACCGGCTGCTGGACATGGGAGCCGCGCCGTACATGCCGCTCACCGAGTACGGTCCCGGATTCGTCACCGCCTCGGTAGTCGACCCGTTCGGCAACGTGCTCGGCGTCATGTACAACCGGCACTACCTGGAGGTGCTGGGCCGATGATGCGTTTCGCGGACGCCGCGCAGTGGGAGTCGTGGCTGGCCGGCCACCACGCGACGGAGGGCGAGGCCTGGCTGGAGATCGCCAGGAAGGGGTCGGGCGAGGAGCTGATCACGATCGGGGAGGCGCTGGAGGTCGCGCTGTGCTACGGCTGGATCGACAGCCACCGCAGGTCCTGCGACGAGCGGCGCTTCCTGCAGCGGTACTCGCCGCGGCGCGGGGGCAGCGCCTGGTCCCGGGTGAACGTCGAGCGGGTGGAGGCGCTGACCGCGGCCGGGCGGATGCGCCCGCCCGGCCTGGCGGAGGTCGCCGCGGCCCGGGCGGACGGCCGCTGGGCGGCGGCCTACGCCGCCCAGCGGGAGGCGGTCGTCCCGCCCGATCTGGCCGAGGCGCTGGCGGCCCGCCCGGAGGCCGCCGCGCGGTTCGAGGCGCTCGGCAGGACCGGCCGCTACCGGGTGGTCCTGCCGCTGCTGAAGGCCAGGACCCCGGCCGGGCGGGCGGCCCGCCTGGAGCGGGCGGTGCTCGGCCTGCTGGACGGGTGACGTCAGTCGTCCCAGGCGGGGGAGAAGCGCGCCCGCCAGCCGCCGGGCAGCCTCACCGCACGCCAGCCGGCCGCGTAGCGGGGCGGAGCGGTGCCGCGGTAGACCAGCAGCAGCCGGTCGCCCGCCTCGAGGGCCCGCCGGACGGAGGCGGGCGGGGTGCGGGGGAAGTCGCGGACGAGTCCCCGCGAGCGGCAGCCCAGCAGGTAGCCGATCTGGACGCCGGACTGGCCGTAGACCGTGCACGGGGCCCGCACGCCCATGCGGCGCAGTTCCCCGGTGGCCAGCCGTACCCGTTCGCGGCCCTCGTAGGCGATGGCCGACATGCGGTGCGCGTAGGCGCCCTGGAGCGCGAGGTGGGCCAGCAGCCCGGCGGCGGTGAACGCGGCGGCGAGGGGGCGCAGCGGGGGGCGGCTGCGCCGTACCAGCGCGAGGGCGCCGGCCGCGACGGGCAGCGCCAGCAGCGCGTAGGCGGGCATGAGGAAGCGGGGGGCGGCGTAGCCCACGTAGAACAGGTACGGCAGGGCGCTCGCCGCGGCGACGGCCGCCGCCAGCAGCAGGGGGCCGGGGCGGCGGCGGTCGCGCCAGGCGGTCCACAGGCCGACCGCGGCCATCAGCGGGATCGCCAGCCACCAGGCCAGGGCCAGGGGGGAGACGTCGCCGCAGTCGGTGCCCCAGCGGCACAGGGACGGGCCGTCCAGCGCGCCGGCGTGCTCGGTGACGGAGACGGTCAGGCCCGTCAGGTTGGCCCGCCCGGCGGCGTGCATCCGGGCGGCGGCACCGCCGTACCGCAGCTCGGCCTCCAGCAGCCATTCGCCCCAGCCCACGGCCAGTCCGGCGGCGACGGCCGCCAGGGCGGCCGGGCGGCGCGGGCGGGTCAGGAGCGCCGCGGCGGCCAGGGGTGCGGCGACGACGAGCGCGTCCGAGGGGCGCAGCAGCGCCATGGCGGCCATCGCGGCGGCCAGGCCCGCGAGCGCGGCGCGGGAGCGGTGGGGCAGGCAGAGCAGGCCGGTCGCGGCGACGGCGGTCAGCGCCACGTACAGGTTGGGCATGGCCTCGTTGCCGTAGAACAGCGACAGCCAGCAGCCGGCGAACAGCAGCGCGGCCAGCGGGGCGGTGTAGCCGGGGCGCACGCGCGTCCAGATCAGGAAGGCGCCGTACAGGGCGAGGGAGGACAGTGCGGTGAGGTAGAGGCGCAGCGCGGTCACCGAGTCGGTCAGCGCGGTCACCGGTGCGACCAGCAGGGGCACGCCCTGGGCGCGGGGCGCGCTGAACTCGGCCGGGGGCGCGTGCGCGGCGAACTGGCTGGCGTAGATCGCCTCGTCCCAGCCGATGCCCATGCGGGGCGAGACGACCACCAGCTGGGCCGTGCCGTACAGCGCGGCGACCAGCCCGAGCAGGGCGGCGGGGCGGGTCAGCGGGTGCCGCGGGATGCGCGGAGGGCGCGGCGGCGGGGTGGGGGAGGAGGGCGTGCGGGCGAGGGTGCTCGTCATCGCGGCCGTCCGGGGGCGTGCTGCCGGGTGGTCGTCGCAGAAGGCGTCATGTCGGGTGTCTCTCCTGGTCGCCGGTGGTGTCCCGGCACGCCGTGCCGCGGGGCGGCGGTCGGGCGGAGGGAGGGATACCCGGGCGGGGCGGGGCGCACGGCGCACGGCGCGTCAAGGTTGGAGAAACCGGCTGGGGCCGGAGTTGACGCTGATGCGGTGGCCGCGGGTGTGACCGCGGCGGGGAACGCAGTGGGGAGCGGGGCGGGACGTTCCGGCGGCGCCTGGCCGCCTCTGCCGGATTTTTCGGTGTTTTTCTACCGGATGGATCTCGAGGGTGAGCTGGTGGAAGGCGGCGGGCGGGCGGGGCCGGTCGCCGGAGCGGTCGCATGGGCCGCGCGGGAGGGGGAAGTGCCTCGGGGTGCCCGCCGAAAGATCACCGTTACGGCGGATCCGTCGCGATCGTCATCCGCGGCGGAGCGAACGGGCGGTGGTCCCACGCCGTCCCGGCCGGCGGGTGTTCAACCGGATACCGCAGACGGGAGAACCTGGTGACACCGACCGATCACGACAGACGGAACGGACGGAAGCGGGCCGGCGCGAGCGGAGTCCGCCGCGGTCTTCCGCGGCCGCTGATCCTCACCACCGCCGCGGCGCTGCTGGCTTCGGGCGGTCTCGGCGCGGCCGCGGCCTCGGCGGCCACGCCCCCGCCGCCGCAGAGCCCGCCGCCGCAGAGCCCGGCGCCGACGGGGACGGCCACCGAGGCGCCGACCGGCACTCCGGCCCCGACAGGGAGCTCGACAGCGAGCCCGACCGGGAGCCCGACCGCCCCCGGGACCCCCCTGCCGCCCGCGCCGGCGCCCGTGCCCGTGCCCGCGCTGCCCACCGTGCACCCGCTGGAGTTCGCCGGCGCGGTGCACGGCGAGTTCCTGGTGGGCACGGAGGACCCGTGCGTGTTCACGACGGTCTTCGCCCAGACGGGGCAGGTGACCGCCGTGGCCGATGATTCGCTCGCGGTGCGCAGCGCGGACGGCTTCGAGCAGGTGTACGCGCTCACCGACGACACCCGCGTCGTCGCGGGCAGGCGCGGCGACCGCCCGGTCCGCCAGGACGACTGGGTGGTCCTGACCGCGACGCGCGAAGGGGACTCGGCCACGGCCGCCTACGTCTACGACCTGTCCCGGCCGGTGAGGAAGCACCGGCGCGGCTGGTGGTACCAGCGGCAATGGCCGCCCGGTGCGGTCAAGTGGCGGACCCCCGCCCCCTGCCCCACACCGCCGCAGACGCCGGTTCCCACCGCCAGCGCGACCCCTACGGCGATGCCGACCGCGACCCCGACGGTCCCTCCGGAGGCGACGCCCACGGCGACCGCCACGCCCACCGATCCGCCGCCGGCCCCCGGCGGAACCCCGACGGCGACCCCCGCTCCGTGAGCCCGTACTTCCCGAGCGCCTGAAGCGGGTGAAGCGCGGCCCGAAGAACTGAGGCGCGGCCCGAGGTCCTGAGCCGGGTGAAGCGGGTGAAGCGCAGCCCCAGGACCTGAGCCGGGGCCCGGCCCGGCCCGTTCCGGTCCTGCCCCGGTCCGCTCCGGCGGAGTCAGTCGTCGTGCTCGGCGGCGGAGCGGACCTCGGCGGCGGGCGCCCCGGACGGACACGTCACGGTCACCGTGGTGGTGCGGTCGTCGGATTCGAAGACCACCGACACGGCCGGAGCCGGGCCGCGCTCGACCTCGTCGACGCCGTGGCCGGGGGCGGGCGTCCACGACAGCAGCAGGGCCCGGCCCGCGTCGCACGCGGCGGTCACCGATCCCTCGGCGTAGGAGAAGCCGCCGGTGGCCGCGGACGGCCCGGTCGCGGCGGCGGGCGGGACGGCCGGGGCCGCGGAGGCGGTGGCCAGGGCCCGCTCGACCTCCTCCAGGGTCATTGAGCGGACGGCCTGGCCGGCGAGGTCGTCGCCGGCCAGGGACAGCGCCCACAGCCCGGCGACGGTGGTGGCGGCGGCCGCCGCGAGCCAGCCGCCGACGGCCAGCAGCGCGCGCCGGCTCAGCGGTGCGCCGCCGTGCCCCGTGCAGCGGCGCGCCGCTCCGCTGGTCCCGCCCGGTGCCGTGTCCCGCCTGCCCGCCCGCATCTGTCGGCGCCCTCCGGTGTCTTCCGCGTTCCACGGGGAACTTCCCATCCTCGTCGGAATCATCGCTTTCCAGGAGAGGCAGGCGTGTTGCCGTGGCCCACCTGCTGCTCGTCGAGGACGACGCCCGGGTCCGCTCGGCGCTGACCCGCGCGCTGACCGGTCACGGCCATGCCGTGACATCGGCGGGCGCGGGCATGCCGGGGCTGACCCGGGCGCTGGAGGAGCGGCCCGACCTGGTCGTGCTCGACCTGGGCCTTCCCGACCTCGACGGCTGCGAGGTCCTGCGCATGCTCCGGGCCGTCAGCGCCGTCCCGGTCATCGTGGCGACCGCGCGCGACGCCGAGCCGGAGATCGTCCGGGCGCTGGACGCCGGCGCCGACGACTACGTCGTCAAGCCGTTCAGCGCGGCCCAGCTGGACGCGCGGATCCGGGCGGTGCTGCGCCGCGGCCGCACCGACGGAACCGAGCCGGCACCGGTGCGGGTGGGCGGCCTGCTCATCGAGGAGGCGGGCAGGGAGGCGTTCCTCGACGGGGTGCGACTGGAGCTGACGCCCAAGGAGTTCGACCTGCTGCACTACCTGGCGGCCCGGCCCGGGCAGGTCGTCTCCAAACGGGAACTGCTGGCCGAGGTGTGGCGGATGGCCTACGGCGGCGGCGACAAGACCGTCGACGTCCACCTGTCGTGGCTGCGCCGCAAGCTCGGTGAGAGCGCCCAGCACCCCCGCTACCTGCAGACCGTGCACGGGGTCGGCGTCAAGCTCGTCGACCCGGGGGCGTGAGGGCCCCGCGATGAGACGACGCCTGGCCCTGCTCGCGGTGGCGACCACCTCGCTGGTCCTGATCGCCTTCCTGGTCCCGCTGGCCGTGCTGGTGCGGACGCTGGCGGCCGAGCGGGCCACGGCCGCCGCGACCACCTGGGCGCAGTCGGTGGCCACCGCGGCGGCCCTCGGCGACCGCGACACGCTGGAGGCCACCGTACGGCAGGCGCAGGGCTCCGGCGGCGTGCCGATCACGGTCTTCCTGCCCGGACACGGGTTCCTGGGCGCAGCCGCGCCCCGCGGGCCCGGGGTGGAGCTGGCCGCGCGCGGGCGCAGCATCACCGTGGACACCCCGCAGGGCAGGGAGATCCTGGTGGCGGTGCAGGGCGGGGCGAGCGGTCCCACGGTGGTGCGCGCGTTCGTCGGCGCCGACCGGCTGCGGCAGGGCGTCGGGTGGGCGTGGCTGGTGCTCGGCCTGATCGGGCTGGCGCTGCTGGCCGTCGGCATCGCCGTCGCCGACCGGCTCGCGCGCTCGCTGACCGGGCCGGTCGGGCAGGTCGCGGAGGTCTCCCGGCGGCTGGCCCGCGGTGACCTGGCCGCGCGGGTGGACCCGGCGGGCCCGCCGGAGGTCCGTGAGGTCGGCGCGGCCCTCAACCACCTGGCCGCCCGCATCCGGGAGCTGCTCGCCCACGAGCGCGAGGCGGTGGCCGACCTGTCCCACCGGCTGCGCACGCCGGTCGCGGCGCTGCGGCTGGAGGTCGACACGATGCGGGACGCGGAGGAGGCGGCCCGGGTGGGGCAGGCGGTGGCGGGCGTCGAGCGCATGGTCGACCAGGTCATCCGGGAGGCCCGCCGGTTCGACCGGGACGGGGTGCGCGGCTGCGATGCGGCCCGGGTGGTCGCCGAGCGGGTCGCCTTCTGGTCGGCGCTGGCGGAGGACCAGGAGCGGCCGCTCGGCCTCGACCTCGCCGACGGACCGATCGCCGTGGGGGTCAGCGGCCCGGAGCTGGCGGCCTGCGTCGATCTGCTGCTGGAGAACGTGTTCGCCCACACCCCCGACGGCACGCCGTTCACCGTCACGCTGACGGCCCGGCCGGAGGGCGGGGCCCGGCTGGTGATCGCCGACCGGGGGCCGGGTTTCCCCCATCCGGCCCCGCTTGGCCGCGGGGTGAGCGGGGGCTCCTCCACCGGCCTGGGGCTGGACATCGCGCGCCGGACGGCGGAGGACTCGGGCGGGCGGCTGCGGGCCGGCTCCTCGCCTTCGGGGGGAGCGGAGGTCACCCTCGAACTCGGGCCGGGGACGGCTTAACGATTCCTTAGGAACTCCGCAGCATCCCGCTATCGCCCGCAGAGGCACTCTCGGAGAGTGGCCACGGCCGCGGCGGGACCCGCCGGGTGACCGCGGCCTGACCGGCTCCTCACCCGGACCGCTCCCGGCGGCTCCTCACCCGGACCGCCCCTGGCGGACTCTTCTCACGGATACGGAGAAACCCCCATGCGCAAGCCAGTGATCGTCTTTTCCGGACTCGCCCTCGCCGTCCTCGCGGTCGGCGGCGGCGTCGCCTTCGCCGAGCAGCACGAGGCCGCTCCGGCCTCCCCGGCGCCGGCCGCCACGGCCTCTCCCGCTCCGCAGGGCGACGACGACGCGGCCCCCGCGGTCAAGCCCGCCGTCCTGGCGGAGCAGGCCCAGAAGACCGCGCTGTCCCAGGTGAGCGGGGGCTGGATCGTCTCCTCGGAGCTGGAGACCGAGGGCGCCGCCGCGACCTGGGAGGTCGAGGTCGCCGACGGCAAGGGCGCCGAGCGGACGATAGCCGTCGACGCCGCCAGCGGAAAGATCGTTCCCGTGGCGGCCGACACCGAGGACGACGGCCAGGAGGGTGCCGAGCAGGAGAGCGGCGAGCCGGACGACGACTGACCCGGTCGCGCCCGGTGCGCACCCGCCGGTCCGCTCCCGGCCCCGCCGCCCGCTTCGCCGTCCGCTCCGCCGTCATTCGGCTCGCTGTCGTCCGCCCCGCCGCCCGCGGGGCGGGCGGCTCAGCCCGCCAGCTGTGTGCGGGCGGCCCGGATCAGGGACGAGTCGGCGTCGGGGGTCGCCACGGTGAGGGCCGTCTCCGGGGTGCGCTCGCGCACGTCCTGGGCGCGGATGGCCAGCACCGCGGGCGCGCTGCCCAGGTCGCCGTAGGCGGCGGCGACGGCCGCGATGATCGCCGCTCGGGCGTCGGCGAGAACCTCCCTGGCGGACGGGCGCGAGGTCCCGGGGGCGGCCGACAGGAACCCGAGCAGCGCGGCGAAACGCAGGTCGGCGGGGACCGGGCCTAGTGCCCCGGACTCGGCCGGGGGCGCCGGCCGGTCCAGCCAGAACACCCGGCCGTGCAGGTGACCGGGGTAGGGCGCGCCGTCGGGTGAGGGCAGGGCGGCGACCGCGCCGGCCAGCACGCGTCCGAAGGCGGCCAGGTCCGTCTGCGGCGGCAGGTCCGTGGTGACCAGCACGGGAACGCTCAGAAGATGGGTCATGGCGGCCTCCTCGTCGTCAGGAGGCCGATGTTACTGACCGTCACCGACAATGCGGGGCGAGGCCGTCGACGCCGACCCGGCCGGCCACCCGGCCGGGCGTGCCCGGGTGAGTGACCGCACCGCCGCCGCAGGCGACGGGCGACGGTCCGGGTGCGCCCCGGTGCCGCCGGACCCGGTGATCGGCCGAGGTTCATAGATGTAACAGTGCTGTTGTATCTTGGGGCGGTGTACCCACCGATCGAGCCCCACGACCACGGCCACCTCGACACCGGCGACGGCCACCTCGTCCACTGGGAGGTCTGCGGGAACCCCGCGGGCAAACCCGCACTCGTCGTCCACGGCGGACCCGGTTCGGGCTGCACGCCGAACCAGCGCCGCGGCTTCGACCCCGAGCGCTACCGCGTCATCCAGTTCGACCAGCGCAACTGCGGCCGGAGCCTGCCGCACGCCGCCGACCCGGCCACCGACCTGACGACCAACACCACCGGTCACCTGATCGCCGACATGGAGCGGCTGCGCGAGCACCTGGGCGTCGACCGGTGGCTGCTGTACGGCGGGTCGTGGGGTTCCACGCTGATGCTCGCCTACGCCGAAGCCCATCCCGAGCGGGTGTCGGAGATGGTCGTCTGCGGCGTCACCATGACCCGCCGCTCCGAGATCGACTGGCTCTACCGCGGTGTCGGGCGGTTCTTCCCCCAGCAGTGGGAGCGCTTCCGCGACGGGGTCCCCGAGGCCGTCCGCGGCGGCGATCCGGACGACCTGCCCGGCCTGCTGGCCGCCTACGCGCGCCTGGCCTCCGACCCCGACCCCGCGGTGCGGACCAAGGCCGCCCACGACTGGACGGCGTGGGAGGACACGGTCATCTCCCTGGAGGTCAACGGCAAGCCGAACGCCTACAGCGACCAGCCGCCCGCCGACCTGCTGGCCATGGTCCGCATCTGCAGCCACTACTTCTCCAACGCAGCCTGGCTGGAGGAGGGGGTGCTGCTGCGCGAGGCGCACCGGCTGGCGGGCATCCCCGGCGTGCTCATCCACGGCCGCTTCGACCTGGGCTCGCCGCTGGACACCGCCTGGCAGCTGGCCCGGGCCTGGCCCGACGCGCGGCTCGTCGTCGTGGAGGACTCCGGCCACACCGGCAGCGGCACGATGCGCAAGGAGGTCCTGGCCGCTCTGGACGGCTTCGCGGACCGGTAGGACCGACCGGTCAGTCAGCCCAGACGGGACGGTCGCCTCCCCACCGGGTCGGAGGGCGGCTCCACGTTCCGGGCGCGCCGTCGTAGGCGACCGGGGGGAGGGCGTGGCGGAGTGCTCCGTACGGCGAGGCGGTCTCGGCCAGGCAGGGCCGCGGGTCGTAGGCCCCGCCCCCGGCGGGCGCGGGGCGGATGCCGTGCAGGAGCCAGGAGGCGGTGCCCGCCAGGGAGAGCCGCAGCAGCCGCCCGCCGCCGGTGAGCTGCCGGTCGCTCAGCGCCCGCAGGACCGCGGCCGCGAGCAGGTAGCCGGTCGCGTGGTCCAGGGCCTGCGCGGGCAGCACGCCGGGACGGCCGTCGGCTGCGGACTCGACGACGGCGATGCCGCTCGCCGCCTGGACGAGGCTGTCGAAGCCGCGCCGTCCGGCCCAGGGCCCCGACCACCCCCAGGCGCAGAGCTGGGCGACGACCAGGCCGGGGCGGCGCGCGAGCAGCGCGTCGGGGGCCAGGCCGTACCGGTCGAGGCTGCCGGGCCGGTAGCCGGTGACCACGACGTCGGCCGAGCCGAGGAGGTCTTCCAGGACGCGCCGCCCCTCGGGGGCGGACAGGTCCAGCAGCGCCGAGCGCTTGCCCATGCCGGTGTCGGCGTGGGAGTCGGCGTCCTCGGGGATGCCGGGCGGGTCGAGGCGCAGCACGTCGGCTCCCAGCAGGGCGAGCGTACGCGTCGCGACGGGACCGGCGATGACCCTGGTCAGGTCCAGCACCCGTGTCCCGCAGGCCGGCAGCGACGCGGGCGGGAGAACCCGGGGCCCGCTCCCGGCGGCGAGCCGGGTCTCGACGAGCGGGAGCGCGGCCGGGGAGGGATCGGCCACGGCCACGGCCACGGCCAGGCCGCCGGCCGCGTAGACGGCCTCCTGGATCCACCGGGCCGGCCGCGTTGCGATCCGCGCGGCGAAGACCTCGGCCAGCGCCCGGTCGTCCCCGGTGTCGCCGACGCCCACGGCGTCCAGCAGCCGGGAGCGGTGGTGCGGGTAGTTGGCGTGGGTGCGCACCCAGCCGTCGGACGCGCGCCAGAAGCCGGAGAGCGGGGCGAAGGGCGTCGGAGCCCGCCCGTCGATCCGCAGGTGCCGCTCGCTGGTGAAGGCCGTGGCCACCGCCGCCTCCCGCACCCGCACCGCGGGGACCGGTACGGCGTTGCGCCGCGCCAGCAGCTCCGCGGCGGCCAGCGAGCACACGCCCACGCTCGCCCGCGCCAGTTCGCGGACCGGGAGGCGGGCCGGCAGCACTCCACCCGCCCCCTCGTAGGAGACCGCCTCGGCCAGCCCGTCCCGGCCTCCGAGAGCGGCCCACGCGTGAACGGTCGCCGCGTCTTCGCCGTATGCCATCGGGCCAGTCTGCCCGATCGGCCCGCGGTCGCGCGGGCGGCGCCTGGGCCGGGTCTTCCACGTCACCCTGCGGATCGGCCCGCGGCGGGCGGTGCCGTCCTCAGCCCATCGGCAGCCGGAACTCGTGCACGGTGCCGTACCTGCGGCCGGTGGCCAGCCGTACCTCGCCGCTCTTCCCGCCGTAGACGATCGACCACTGGGTGTGGCCCTGCCTGAGGCGGGCGAGCAGGTCCATGGCGCGGTCCGCCGACAGCCCGCCTCCGGCGGCCTCCAGCGCCGCGGTGGCCGTGCGGTAGCGGTGGTCGGCCTGCCGGCTCTGCTCGGTGGACCCCGTGACGGCGAAGTTCACCATCGCCTGCCACGGTCCCCGCCCTCTGTGCACCACCATCTCGCCGTCGACGAACTCGACGACCGCCGACCGGCCCGCGGCGTCGGCGACCATGTAGTGCAGCGGCGGGCTGTCGGAGGGGTCGATGTTGTGGCGCCCGAACACCGCGAGGGCCTCGTCCACCGTCGCGGCCCCGTCCAGCACCAGCCGCATGATGCGGACGCTGCCCACCGTGCGCCGTGCGGGGTCGGAGCCCGGCCGCCACGAGGGGACGGTGGCCATGCCCACGACCAGGCCCTTGGAGTTCATGCCGTCGAACGGCAGCAGCGGGGCCTGCAGCAGCGCGCTGCGGCCGGCGGCGGTGGTGAAGTCGGCCTCGGACTTCAGGCCGAGGTAGGAGACGTCCACCATCGACACCGACGCGTGGCCGTCCGGCGGCGTGGTGAACAGCAGCAGCGCGGGCTGGTGGTCGTAGTCGAAGTTGCGGCCGAACACCGGGGCGGCGGGATCTCCGTGCGCGGAGAACAGTGAGCAGCCGAAGCCGGTCGGCGTCAGTGCGGGCGCGATCTCCGCGAAGCGGTCGTAGCCGCCCCGGTAGCGCATGGTCCACAGGGGGTGGTCGTCGACCTTGCGCAGGCTCGCCAGCGTGGCGGCGTGGTCGGCGGACGGGGCCGCCCGGCCGCTCGCGGACGCGTGCGGGTCCTGCGTGGAGCGTCTCTCCGCCGGCTGCGCGGCCGTTCCGCTCGCGCAGCCGGCGAGCAGCGCGGTGGTGAGCAGGAGCGCCGCCGCGACTCGTGAAGATTCGGCCATCCCGCCATGGTGCCCCGTCGCGGCGGCCTCCGCCAGACCCGTGCGGAGACCGCCCGGGAGGATTCTCCCGGGGCGCCTGGACCCGTGCCCGGGGCTTCGGGCGAGGTCCCGGCGGCGGTTTCGGGACGGGCTTCGAGCGGAGCCCCGGCAGCGGTTTCAGGACGGGCTTCGGGCGCCGGCGTCCGCCAGCAGCCGTGCGGCGGTCTCCGCGCCGTCGGTGCGCACCGCGGCGGCGACGGATCGGGCGCGGGCGGCCACTTCCGGCCGGAGGACGCGGCCGAGGGCCTCGGCCAGCGAGTCGGCGGTCGGCGCGCCGGGCGCGTGCGCGGTCCCTGCGCCGAGGTCGCCGATCCGCTGCGCCCAGTAGTGCTGGTCGAACTGCTGGGGGACGACGACCTGCGGCACTCCGGCCCGTGCGGCGGCGGTGGTGGTGCCCGCGCCGCCGTGGTGCACGGCGGCGGCGACCCGCCGGAAGAGCGCCTGCTGGTTGACCTCGCCGATGGACAGGCAGTCGGGCCCGTCGTCCGGTGGCTCCAGGCCGGCCCATCCGCGGAGCACGACCGCGCGGCGGCCGGCCGCGCGGGCCGCCCGGACCATGTTCCGGCCGAGGTCCCGCGGAGCGCGGATGCTGCCGAAACCGAAGTAGACCGGTGGTTCCCCGGCATCGAGGAACGCCTCCAGCTCCGCGGGGAGCGGGCGTTCGTCCGGCAGGATCCAGGCACCGGTCTGGACGACGCCCGGATCCCCGGGGTCGGGCCAGGGCGCCAGGGCCGGGTCGGCGGCCAGCCAGGGCCGGTCGGTGAGCATGTGGCTCCGCACGTCGCCGACCGGCGCCAGGCCGGCCGACGCCCGTACCGCGTTGAGCGCCGCGCCGAAGAGGTCGTTCCAGCGCCGGGCGTCCCGCTCCCAGAGTGTGCGGTTGTCGGCCGCGCCGTCCGCCGCCGCGTCCCCCTGCATCGGCAGCGGGGGCGGCGCATGATGCGGGGAGGGCAGGGCGATCGGGCAGTAACCGGCGAAGACGTAGCCGATCCCCATCCGCTCGGCCACCGAACGGGCGGCCGGCAGCAGGTAACCGCCCGCCACGATGACGTCGCAGTCCTCGGCGGCCGCCGGCAGCGTCTCGAACTGGACGGCGATCGTGCCCTCCACCATCCGGCGCCGCTGCTCGGGCGAGGGCGGGGGCGCCGCCGGGTCGGCCTTCCCGGTCGGGCGCAGTTCGGGGCCCAGCGGCGTGAACGGGATGCCCAGGCCCTCGACCCACCCGCCGAAGTCGGGCGGCGCGCACACGCGGGCCTCCTGGCCGAGGGCCCTCAACCGCACCGCCAGCGCCACCACCGGCTGGACGTCGCCGCGCGACCCTATCGCCGACAGCAGAACACGCATGGAGAACTCCCCTTCCGAGTAAAGGCCCCGGTCACGGCCGACGTGAGGGCCCCGGTCGCGGCCGGCCGCCGCACGGTCCGACGCGGAGCCCGCACGCGCGTCCGCCTCCGTACGGCGCGCACCGGTCCGGCCCACGGCCTCGAATTCTGGACCGGCACCGGGGCCTTGCCGCAAGCCCCCCTCTCCGCTATAGCTTGAAAGTGGCGAGGAAGATCCAAGGCTTCCGCCCCGCCGTCCTTTCCGCTCCGTGCTCCTGGGGTCCCGCGGTGCCCGGTGTCAGGCCCGGGCGGCCGCCCGGGCGATGAGGAGATCCCCGCCGCTCTCCGCCTGGCCGCCTCGGCGGCGGCTATCAAATGGGTAGATAGTTCTCAAAGGGGACGTATATTAACTAAAACGACTTCAATGGTCTGGTGTCGCGATAGGCCCCGCGTCGTCGCGCGCGGCCGTACCGGCGGCACCACCGTCCGCACGGCCGGAGGCCGTCCCGGAGCGCACGAGAAGCGATCCGGGAGCGCCGTCCGGGTGGAGACGGAGGACCGCGATCCCGGAAAGGAGGCCGCCGTGCTGCGCCCGCTCGGCCATGTCCTCGACCGTTGCGAACGGCTGCGGCGCGGGGCGCGCGGCCGTTCCGGCGACGGCGCGCACCGCGGCCGGAGTGCCACCGCCGCGGGAGCGGCCGTCCTCCTGGCGGTGCCGGTCTTGGTCTGGCTGGTGGCGGTGCTCCCGCCGCTGCTCGCGGACGGCCCGCGGCTCCTGCGCGACGCCGCCTGGACGCAGGTCTTCACCCGGCCCGTCCATTCCTACCTGACCGAGCACGCGGGCGGGCTGGCCGTCACCGTGGAGCAGATCGAGTGGGCCTGGGCGGTGGCCGGTTGCGCGATGTGGCTGCCGGCGGTGCTGTGGCGGTCGTGGGGCGCCCGGGTGGGCTGGACGCTGTACGGGATCGCGGGCCTGACCATGGTGGCCGCCGGCAGCGCGCCGCAGACCCGCTGGGCGGCGACCGGCGTCACCGCGGCCTACTGGGTGGTGCTCACGCTGCCCATGCTGCGCCGGAGCTCCCTCCGGCTCCGCGGGGACGGCCGCCGGGCCTTCGAATCATGGG
Source organism: Planomonospora parontospora (assembly GCA_014647935.1). Classification (GTDB taxonomy): domain Bacteria; phylum Actinomycetota; class Actinomycetes; order Streptosporangiales; family Streptosporangiaceae; genus Planomonospora; species Planomonospora parontospora. The sequence goes on along the minus strand of BMQD01000015.1, from coordinate 100,864 downwards.
GGAGCGCGCGCCACGGCCGGGAGCTGGCCGCCGTGCGCAGGCGGCTGGACCGGCTGGAGGCCACCGCCTGGGCCCCGGCCGCCGGTGAGCCCGCCGTACGGGCCCGGCACGTCTGGCCGCCCGGCCGCACCGCGGCGGACGCCGCCCTCCGGCCGCCCGCCGCGGCGGGGCCGGTCCTCACCGGGAAGGACGACGCGGGGGAGGAGGACGGCGGTGCGGGCGGGCTCGCCGGGGGCATCGTGGCCGGGTCCGCATACCTGGTGCGCGTGCCCGACGAGCTGTCACCCGCCGACGACCCGCACGGCGACCTGGGCGCCGCGCTCCACCGGGAGTACGGCCCGCTGCGCGGCGGCGCCTTCACGATGACGGTCACCGCCTGCGGCCCGCACCTGGCCGAGGGGGTGCGCGTGGTGGAGTCCGACGGCGTCGACCTCGAACTCACGCCGGAGCAGGTCGGCGCGTTCGGCCTGCAGCCGGGTGTCTCCTACCGGGTGCGCGGCGAGCTGTGCGACGACGCCGGCCGGGCGGTGGCGATGCCGCTGGCGGTGACGGTCCGGGTCCCCGTCCGGTGGCTGCGCCCGCTCGGCGCCGTCTGACCGGCGCCGTCTGACCGGTGGCGCCGGGTCAGCCAGCGCAGTCTGATGGGCGATGCCGGGCCGGCCGGTCCCGTGTTCCGCGCGGCGGCGCCCGACCGGCGGGCGATCGCTCCGCCGGTGTACGGGGACCGGACTGCCGGGTCCCTCACCCCGGGCGCAGGGTGTCGGCGTAGGCGGTCAAGGCCGCGTGGCGGCGCTGGAGCTCGGCGATGTCCCGGGCGAGGCGGAAGCGGTGGGAGTCGAGCATGTCGGTGTAGCGGGCGCAGCCGGAAGGCTCCGGCCCGTTCTCCGCGCAGGGCAGGAAGTCGCGGATCGTCTCGGTGGGGAGGCCCGCGTCGAGCAGCTCGCGGATGCGGGCGACCCGCTCGACGGACTCGAGGCGGTAGCGGCGGTAGCCGTTGCCGTCCCGTTCGGGGTGGAGGAGGCCCTGCTCCTCGTAGTAGCGCAGCAGACGGGTGCTCACACCGGTCCGCCGGGACAGTTCACCGATCAGCATCACTTTCCCTCCACAGGGACTTGACCTTCACACCGATGTGAAGCCCCAACCTCGTGGACATGAAGCGGATTCCCGAACTCTCCACCACCGTTGTCGGCTCCGGCCCCGGCATCCTGCTCGCCCACGGCGCGAGCGGCAGCGTCGCGGACAACTACGGGGCGTTGATACCTGTCCTGGCCGAGGGCCACACCGTCGTCGGGCCCGACTACCCGGGCTCGGGAGCCACTCCCCGGGCGGCCGCGGGCCTCACCTTGGACGAGCTGACCGACGCGGTGGTGTCCTCCGCGGTCGACGCCGGGGTGGAGTCCTTCACCCTGATCGGTTTCTCCCTGGGGACCACCGTCGCGGTGCGGGCCGCGGCCCGTCACCCGGGACGGGTGCGGGGGCTCGTGCTGACGGCGGGCTTCGCCAGGGCCGACCACCAGATCGATCTCTCCTTGGGTCTCTGGGAGCACCTGCTGACCCGCGGCGACGCCGAGGGCTTCGCCCGGATGCGCACGGTGAACGGCTTCAGCGTCGAGTTCCTCAACGGGCTGCCCGCCGAGCAGTTCGCCGAGCTGCTGGACCCGGGCCCCGCAGGGCCGCCGCTCGGGGTGGTGGAGCAGGCGGCGCTGGGCCGGTCCGCCGACACCCGGGAGGACCTGGCCGGGATCACGGTGCCGACACTGGTCATCGCCACGACCCGTGACGTCCTGGTCGACCCGGCCAACTCCCGCTACCTGGCGGACCGCATCCCCGGGGCGCGCTACGCCGAGGTGGACGCCGGGCACGTGGTGATGGCCGAGCGGCCCGCGGAGTGGCAGGAGCTGATCGAGAAGTTCCTGGTCGAGCACGGCCTCTGAGGAGGCGGGCCCGTCCCGCCGGGAGGGGTTCCCGGCGGGACGGGCCATGGGGTGCGGCGGAGCGGGGCGGAGGCGGAACCACGCGTCCGCTCCGTCACAGGCACACGCCGATCCTGAGCAGTGCCGCATCCGCCTGGACGCCGAGCCGGCAGGTCCGCTCGGGCATCGGCTCGGGCCTCGGATCGTCCGGAGCCGGAGCCGGAGCCGGAGCCGCCGGCCGTGCGGCCGGAGGGGGCGGCGGGGGAGACGACGGCGGGGTCGCCGGGCGCGCGGGCGCGTCGCGTTCGCGTTCCGGTGTGCGTTCCCGGCCGGACTCCCGCCCCTGGCCGGACTCCCGCCCCCGGTCGTGCTCGCGGTCGTGCTCGGTGTCGGGACCCGGCACCGATCGGGGAGCAGGGCGCGGCGTGTCGGTGGACGGCCTGGCCGGGCGCGAGGGTGCCGTGGCCGCCCGTGACGGGCGCGGTGAGGGCCGGGACCTGCCGGCGCTCTTCGGCGGGGGTACGGCTCCGGGCACGCGGAAGGCCTGGGGGGCGGGAGCCGGGGCGCTCGCCAGGACCATGGGGCGGTGTTCGCGGGGCGCCGGTTCGGGGGGCGCCGGTTGGGGGGCCGGGGGCGTCGAGGCGGCGGCCGCCGGGGCGGACGGCGCCGCCGCGGTCGCGGGGACCGGCGTGGGGGCGGCGGCGGGAGCGGAGACCGCGGGCGGCGGCGGTTCGGCGCCGGTGGGGGCGAGCACGCCCGTGTAGACGACGGCGGCTCCGGCCAGCGCGGTGACGGCCGCGGTGCCGGCGCTCACCCGGGCCGGACGCCGGTGGACCCCTCGTCCTGTTCCCGTCCGCGGCCGCAGGGCGGCCGGGGCGGCAGCGGCGGTTTCCTCACCTGGAGAAACTGACATGAGCACCTCGAGACCCGATGGGGACTGGGAGGTCTTCACTTTTGCCGCGTCGCCGGAACGTTGCCCACCAAGAGGACTTCTTGTAATCAGATGGTTACATGGGGTGCCGGTTCGAGGTCGCCGCCGAAGAGGTCCGCGAACAGTCAATAATGTGATTAGTCTTATAATTGACTACGATGCACTGGTCTGTCCGGCCGAAACGAGAGGCGGTGCCGATGGCCCTGCGGCACGCCGTGCTGGCGGCCCTGCTGGACGGGGAACTCAGCGGCTACCAGCTGGCCAAGGCGTTCGACCTGGGAGTGGCCAACTTCTGGCACGCCCTTCCCCAGCAGCTCTACGCCGAACTCGCCAGGCTGGAGCGGGACGGCCTCGTCAGCGGCCGCGAGATCGTGCAGGACACCCGGCCCAACAAGCGGGTGTTCACCGTCACCGACGCCGGTCTGGCCGAGCTGGAGCGGTTCGCGGCGGCCGACGGCAAACCCTCCTTCATCCGCGACGACCTGCTCGTCAAGGTCCAGGCCGCCGACCACGTCGACGCCGGCGAGGTGATCGCGCGGCTCACCGAGCGGGCCGCCTTCGCCGACGCCAAGATCCGGCTGCTCGGCGGCCTGCTGCGCAAGCTGCGCGGCGACCGGGGCGAGGAGGAGTTCCTCCGGCACGGCGAGCGGATCGGCCCCTACCTGACGTGTCTGCGCGGTCTCGCCTTCGAGCAGGGCAACCGCGACTGGTGCCGCCGGAGCGCGGCGATCCTGGAAGAGAGGCGGGCGGCCCATGCCCGGGAGTGAGTATCTGCGCTACGTCGCCCTGGGCGACAGCCAGACGGAGGGGCTCGGCGACGGCGACGAGACCGGCGGCCTGCGCGGCTGGGCCGACCGGCTGGCCGACCGGCTGGCCGACCGGCTCGCAGAGACCAGCCCCGGTCTCCGGTACGCCAACCTCGCCGTGCGCGGACGCCTGGCCTCCCAGGTCCACGCCGAGCAGCTCGGCCCCGCCCTCGCGCTCCGCCCCGACCTGGCCACCGTCGTCGCCGGGGTCAACGACCTGCTCCGGCCCCGGTTCGACGCCGACGAGGTGGCCGGCCACCTGGAGGCGATGTTCGCCGCGCTCACCGCCCAGGGCGCCCTCGTGGCGACCCTCACCTTCCCCGACATCGCGCGGATCACCCCGCTGGCCCGTCCGGCCGCCCCGCGCGCCGCCGCGCTCAACCAGCGCATCCGCGCCGCGGCGCTGCGCCACGGGGTCGTCGTCGCCGAGACCTCCCACCACGCGGTCGTCACCGATCCGCGGCTGTGGAGCCGGGACCGGTTGCACGCCAGCCCGCTCGGACACGAGCGGATCGCGGCGGCCGTCGCCCACGCGCTCGGACTGCCCGGCAGCGGCGACGACTGGACCAACCCACTGCCCTCCCCGGCGGCCGTCCCCTCCGGCTGGCGGGCCGCAGCCGTCGAACTGCGCTGGGCCGCCGCCTTCCTCGGCCCCTGGCTCGGCAGGCGCCTGCGGGGCCGGTCCTCCGGCGACGGCCGTACGGCCAAGCGCCCGCACCTGCTTCCCGTCGCGATCCTCCCCGCGGGAAACCGGCCGGGCGGGCCCATGGACGGGCTCGGCGCGCCCGCGGACACCGCCTGACCGGTGCCCGGGGGCGGCGGGGCCCGTCCACGGGCCGTCACCGGTCACGGCACCGCCGACGATCCCGGCTCGTCCAGCGGGCCGAGCGACCACAGCCGCCGCATCTCCGGGCAGGTCTCCAGCAGCTCGGCCAACGGCCCGCAGCCCGCCACCCGGCCCCGGTCCAGGACGACGACCCGGTCGGCCCGCTCCAGCACGGCGGGCCGGTGGGAGACGACCAGCAGCGTGGTGACGCCGCTGATCCGCTCCCACAGCAGCCGCTCGGTCTCCACGTCCAGCGCCGAGGACAGGTCGTCGACCACGAGCAGGTCCGGCGAGCGGACCAGCGCCCGCGCGGCGGTCGCCCGCTGCGCCTGGCCGCCCGACAGGCGTACGCCCCGGGAACCGACGACCGCGTCCAGCCCGCCCGGCATCCGCGCCAGGTCGCGGTCGAACGCCGCCAGCCGCACCGCCCGCTCCAGCCCTTCGGCGGACCGTCCGAGCAGCAGGTTCTCCCGCAGCGAGGCCGAGAACAGCCGCGGAACCTGCCCGGCGTAGGCGACGCGGCCGGGCACCATGAAGGCGCCCGGATCGGTGACCGGCGCGCCGTTCCAGCAGATCGTCCCGGCCGTCAGCGGTTCCAGCCCCAGCAGGGCGCGCACCAGCGTCGTCTTGCCCGCGCCGACCGCGCCGGTGACCACCGTGAACGATCCCCGTTCGATCTCCAGGTCCACCCCGTGCAGGCCGCGGGCGGTGGTCAGGCCCCGGGCCCGCAGCACCCGCAGCGGGTCGTGGCGAGCCGGGGGGAGCGCGGCCGGGTGGTCCCGGTGGAGCCGGACGCCGCCGTCGCGCGACAGGTCCTCTCCCGGGCCCATGAGCTCGGTGAGCCGCCGGGCGGAGACGGCCGCCTGGGGCATGCGCGCCAGGATCGAGCCGATGGTCCGCGGCAGCGCGGTGAGCCAGCCTGCGTAGGCGGTGAACAGTGCCAGGTCGCCCACGGTGAAGTCGCCGCGGCGCATGGCCGGGGCGGCCAGCAGCAGGAGCAGGCCGATGCCGACCTCGATGCTCGCGCCGGTCGCGGTGCCCAGCAGGTCGGTCGCGAGCCGGTCCCTGACCGCCGCCTCGCGGCGCAGCCGGTTGTGCCGGCGCAGGCGCTCCAGCGCCGCCTCCTCGGCTCCGGCGGTCTTGATCGTCTGCACGCCGGTGAAGATCTCGCCCAGGTGGCCGGTGACGGCCGCGCCCAGTACGGCGGCCCGCCGGTGCAGTCTCCCGATCCGCCGGTTCATCAGCCGGCCGATCAGCCCGACCGCGACCGTCGGCAGGACCAGGACGAGTGTGACGACCGGGTCGACGGACGACATGATCGCCAGGGCCGCGACGCCGAAGAGCGCGGCGCCGGCCAGCGGCACGCTCTCGTCCACGAACTCCACCACGGTGCTCACGTCATCGCGCAGCCGGGCCAGCGCCTCGCCGGAGGACCGGGGCGCCCGCCCTCCGCCGATCAGGACCGAGCGCAGCACGTTGCCCCGGAGCAGGGCCGCGGCGGCGCTCCACCAGTAGTCGCCGTAGGTCCAGGCGACGACGATCGTCAGGCCGCGGACCAGCTCGATCCCGGCGAAGGCCGCGCAAAGCAGCAGCGGCACCCGGTCGGCGGCCAGGTGGTCGAACACCTACTGCAGGACCAGGCCGCCGCCGAGCGGCAGGACGCTGGCCGGCATCCACAGCAGGCCGCCGACCAGGTAGCGGCGCAGATCGAAGCGGATCAGCGCGAGGGCCGTCGCCGTGACGGGGCTCATCGGCGCGCCTCCGCGAGCATGCGGGAGAACCGGCTGCCGGAGTCGGCCAGCAGGTCCCGGCGCGCGCCGTACTCGGCGATCTCACCGTCGGACACGACGGCGATCTTGTCGACGTGGGACAGCGAGGCGAGCCGGTGCGCGATGACCACCCCGGTCCTGCCGGTCAGCAGCCGCGTCATGGCGCGCTGCAGGCCGCGTTCGGCGGCCGGGTCGAGGCGGCTGGAGGGCTCGTCCAGGATCACCAGCCCGGGGTCGGCGAGGAGGGCCCGTGCGAACGCCAGCAGCTGTGCCTGCCCCGCCGAGACCGCGCCGAGCGGGGCGTCCAGGTCCCAGCCGGGGAGCCCCGCCTCGGCCAGCGCCGCCCGCAGGCGGTCGTCGCCGGGGTGCGACCGGAACAGGGTGAGGTTGTCGCGGACGCTCGCGGTGAACAGGTGGACGTCCTGGGTGACCATGCAGACCCTGGCGCGGACCGAGGCCGGATCGGCCTCGCGCAGGTCCACCCCGCCGACCCGGACGGCGCCCGCCGCCGGGTCGTACAGGCGTGCCACCAGGCGGGCGACGGTGGTCTTGCCGCCGCCGGTGCGGCCCACCAGGCCGAGCGTCTCACCCGGCGCGAGGCGCAGGGTGACGTCCCTGAGCACGGGTTCGCCGTCGTAGGCGAAACCGACGGCGTCCAGTTCCAGGCCGAGCGGTCCGGCGGCGGGCAGGGGCCGGGGGGCGGCGGGCACCCGCAGCGCGGGCCGTTCGGCCAGCAGACCGCCGATGCGCGCCAGGCCGGCGACGGCCGTCTGGTAACGGCGCAGCTGGTCGATCAGCCGCTCGAACGGCGTGCGGACCATGAGCGTGTACTGCAGCAGCAGCACCGCGGTGCCGGTGCTGAGCGTGCCCGACAGGGCGAGCATGAGCGCGGTGCCCGCCGCGAACGCCGCGCCCGTACCGGCCAGGATGCCGCTGCCCACCGCGTCCGAGCGCCGCTCGGCCCGCCACAGCGCGGCGCTGAGCTGATGGAACCGGCGGAGGGCGTGCTCGCCGGCGCCGTTGGCGCGCAGGTCCTCGGCTCCGGCCAGCCGCTCCTCCAGATGGCCGAGAAGGGCCGCCCTGGCCGCCTGCGCACGAGTGGCGGAGGGTACGGCCAGGCGCTGCGCGCGGACCGTGCCGAGGCCGGTCAGCATGCAGAAGGCCAGCAGCACCGCGCCGAGGTCCGGGTCGACGGTGAAGACCGTCACGACCACCCCGCACAGCAGCAGCACGCCGACCACCACGTCCAGCAGGAACGCCACGACGAACCCGGCGACGGCGGCCACGTCGCCGTCCACGCGTTCGATCAGCTCACCGGGCGTGTGCCCGCCGTGGAAGGCCGCGTCCAGGCCGAGCACGTGCTCGGCCAGCCGTTCGCGCAGCCGGTCGGTCCCCTCCCAGGCCACCTTGCCGGCCAGCCAGGCGGTGACCAGCCGGGCGGCCTGCCCGGCGACGGCCAGGCCGAGGTAACCCAGCGCGATGAGGGTGAGCCGGCCGGCGCCGGCGCCGGCGGCCGCGTCGTCGACGAACCGGCGGGTGAGTTGCGGCGCCGCGAGCGGCAGGGCCGTGGCGGCCGTGACGGCCAGGGCCAGGAGCGCGGCCGGGCCGGGCCCCGGAAGAAGGGGACGGAGGAGGCGCCTAGCGGAGGCCCTCCCCGAGGTCGATGCGGTCGATGAGGTGACCAAACGTCATGTCCTTTGCGCACAGGGTCGGAGTGTTCCGGATGGACATGGACGTGCGCCTCATCGATCCTCCTCGGTAGCCGGCGGGCGGAACCGCCGATGGCGAGTAGAACAGGCGGCTCGCGCGGGGGGCAACCGGTTATCCGGGCGCGCAGCCGCCGGGGTCATCCGCGGCCCTGCGTTTTACGTCCTCCTGGTCCGTCCCGCCCGCCCTCGGTCGTGATCACGTCAGGGTTCCGCCACCCGCCCGCGCGGCCCCGTGTCGCGCTTGAGCGCGCGGCGCGGTTACACGACGATCACGCGTGACGGTGCGGCACCCGCCCGCCCAGCGGGCGGATGGGAGGGACGCCTGCGGGGACGCCGGTCAACGGCGGCGACCGGCCGGTCGCCGTGTACGTGATCCGGGGGACCCGGCGATCCGGCCGCCCGTCCGGACGGCCCGTTCAGCCGACCCGTTCAGCCGACCCAGAAGAGGTGCCCGCAGCATGCGCCTGACCGCTCTCCGCCGAAACATCGCCGTCGCCACGGCCGTCGCCGTCGGGGCGATCGTCGTTCCCGTCACGATCGCCTGGAGCACCTCGCCCGGCAGCTCCGTCGCGGTCACGTGGAACGCTCCGAACGTCGCCGCCGCGCCGGCCGCGCCGGCCGTGTCCCGCGTCGCGGCGCCCCGGGGCCACCACGACCACGACTCCGACCTCCAGCCGTATCCCACCCCGCCGAGGGCCTACGACTTCGGGGAGACCCTGGCCAAGCTGGAGGGCGATCTGCTGGAGATCGCGTTCTTCGCGCAGATGATCCCGCACCACCGCGCCGGGGTCGAGATGTCCCGGCTGCATCTCCAGCGCGGCGTCGACCCGCAGCTCCGCACCCACTCCGAGAACATCATCGCCTTCCAGGGCTTCCAGATCGGGCAGTTCACCCGCTGGCTGCGCGACTGGTACGGGCTCACTCCGCGGCAGGCCGTGCAGCGGCTCCCCCGAGAGGCCCGCCGGGAGATCGAGGACCTGGACGAGGAACTGGCGATGATGGTCGCGGAACTGCGGGAGGTCTCCGCAGGCAGGCGGTTCGACGTCGAGTTCGCACGGATGATGATCCCGCACCACCTCTGGGGCATCATGGAGTTCCTGGAGCCGGAGGCCCGCGCCGTCCACCCCGAGCTGCGGGTGGCGTCGGCCACGGGCATCGTCGCCCAGCAGGCGCAGGTCGCCGACCTGCGGACCTGGCTGTCCGGGCGCCCAGACGGACGCGACGGACGCGACGGACGCGACGGACGCGACGGACGCGACGGACGCGACGGACACTAGCGCGCCGGGCCGGTGATCCGGTCCGGCACATCCGACCGGGGTCGGAACCTCCGCCCGGCGGTATGACCCCGGACGGACCCGGTTGTCCTACCGTGGGCGGATGCCGCATGATCGGTAAGGCGATACCGTCCTGTTCATGCAATGGACTGGGCGGCGGCTCGATGGGAAGGGCGTCACCGACGCGGTGGTGGCGGTCGCCATGGCGCTGATCATCAGGTACGCCTTCGTCGATCCGCCGGGGCCGTCGTCGCCGTGGCCCGCCTGGTCGGCCTGGCCGGCGGCGGCGGTCGTGAGCTTCCCGATCGCCGTCCGGCGGCGCCGGCCGCGGGCCGCGCTCGCTCTCGCGTGCGCCACGGCCGCGGTGGCGACCATGGCCGGCGCCGTCGCGGTGGGTGCGATCTGGCTGACTTTCGCGCCGACCGTGCTCGTGCTGTACCTGGTGGCCGCCACCGCCCCGATCGCATGGTCGGCGGTGGCTCTGGCGGCCTGCCTGTCCGCCGCGGTGACCGCGATCCTGGTCTTCTACGCGCAGGTGTTCCCCGGCCTCGAACCCGCGGCGACCCCCAGTGAGATACGGCCGGCCTGGCCGATCGAGATCGGTACGACCGGTGTGCTGCTGACCGTCGCGTGGGCCGTCGGAACGGTCGTCCGCTGGAAGCGGAACACGACCGCCCGCCTCGTCCGCCACCTCGCCGACACCGCGGTGACCGACGAGCGCAGGCGCATCGCCCGGGAACTGCACGACATCATCGGCCACAGCATGAGCCTGATCACTGTCAAGGCCACCGTCGCCAACCACGTCGCCGAGGCCCGCCCGCAGGAGGCCCGCGCCGCGCTGGCCGTCATCGAGCAGACCAGCCGCAGCACACTGGCCGAGATCCACCGGGTGCTCGACCTGCTGCGCGCCGACGGCGATCCCCACCAGGCCCCCATGCCCGTCCCCGGCATGGGGGACCTGCCCGAGCTGGCCGCCCACGCCCGCTCGGCCGGGATCGAGGTGGAGCTGACCGTCCGAGGGGAGACCGCGCTGCCCGCCGCGGTCGCGGTGTCGGTGTACCGGATCGTGCAGCAGGCCCTGACCAACGTCGTCACCCACGTGGGGCCCACCCGCTGCACGGTCGACGTCGACGTCGACGGGCGGGAGGCCGTGATCGAGGTCGTCGACGACGGCCCCCGCCACGGCCGTCCGCCGCGCGCGGACCACGGCGGCCACGGTCTGATCGGTATGCGCGAGCGCGCCAAGATGTACGGAGGCGCGTTCGAGGCGGGGCCCCGGCCCGAAGGAGGCTTCCGCGTGGCGGCCCGGCTGCCCTACGACCCGGACGGAACCCAGGCATGAGCACCGAGGACATGAGCACGGACGGCATGAGCACGGACGGCATGAGCACGGACGGCATGAGCATCGAGGACCTGAGCACCGACGTCGCCCCGCACGACCCGCCCCGGCCCGTCCGGGTCCTGCTCGCCGAGGACCAGGTGCTGATCCGCGACAGTTTCAAACTCCTCATCGACGCCACCCCGGGGCTGGCCGTCGTGGGCGAGGCCGGCACCGGTGCCGAAGCCGTGTTCCTGGCCCGCCGGCACCGGCCCGACGTCGTCCTCATGGACGTGCGCATGCCGGACATGGACGGCATCGAGGCGACCCGGCGCATCTGCGCCGACCCCGTCAGCGCCGGCGCGCGCGTACTGATCCTGACCACGTTCGACCTGGACGAATACGTGTACGCGTCGCTGCAGGCCGGGGCGAGCGGCTTCCTGCTCAAGAGCGCCGCCGCGACCGAGCTGCTGGCCGCCATCCGCATCGTCGCCTCCGGTGAGGCGCTGCTCGCGCCCACCGTGACCCGCCGGCTCATCACCGAGTTCCTGCAGGGCCCCCGCCCCGCCCCGGCCGTACGGGACCTCGGCGACGTCACCCAGCGCGAGCGCGAGGTGCTCGCCCTCGTCGGCAGGGGCATGTCCAACTCCGAGATCGCCGAGCACCTGCACCTCACCGTCGGCACGGTCAAGACCCACATCGGCCGCCTCCTGGCCAAGCTGCAGGCCCGGGACCGGGCCCAGCTCGTCATCGCCGCCTACGAGGGCGGGCTCGTCGCCGGTCAGGACGGCCGCCGGTAACCGGTCCGGCCCGGCGCTCCTCAGGAGCGGTCGTCCGGTGATCCGGAGGCGGTCGTCCGTCCGGCCAGCCGTTCGTAGCGCTGCCTGGCGGCCTGCGGGGTGCCGAGTCCGAGGCCGAAGGCGATCTCCTGCCACGTCATGCCGCGGCCCCGCGCCATCCGGATGAGCCCGGCCTCCAGATCGTCCGCCTCCGCACGGGCCTGGAGGACGAGGGTCAGGGCGGCGACGATGTCGGCCCGATCCACCTCCGGCTCACCGTCGTCCGGCAACGCCGCCCCGCTGAGCAGGAACGACACGATCCTGACGGCCTCGTGCGGCCCGAGGACCGAGGGATGGACCTGCCGCCGGCGCTGCGCGTCGGTGGCCGCGTGCCGTTCGGTGATGCGCAGGAGCGACGCGTACTCGCGGTGTGCTCGCGCCTGTCCCGCGGGCGGGGGAGTGAAGGGATCTGCGGGCGGGGGAGTGAAGGGATCTGCGGGCTGCTGGGGAATCGACGACATGCGACCAGGATGATCAGAACACGAATGGTTGTCAACTATTTGTTTTGAACGATTCGTTCAATTCTTGGGAGTGTCCGCGGGCGCCTCCGTCCGCGCGGGCCGGACCCGGCGTCGGTACGTCCCGCCCGGGGTGGGGCCCGCTTCTCCGCCGGGGCGGACGGACCTCGGGATTCCTGCGGAGAGGCGCGGGTGAACCGGCCGTCGCGGTCCGTGGTCCCGGAGTGCCGGGACGTCAGGGCGGCGGCGCGAGGGAGCGCAGGTAGCCGCCGGCGGCGGTGAGGGCGGCGCGCAGCCGTTGCGGGTCGCGGGTCGTCTTGGCGAGCAGGAGGCCGCCCTGGATCGCGGCGAGGGTGGCCTGGGCCAGCGTCGCCGTGTCGGCGTCCGCCCGGATCAGGCCGCGGTCGCGCAGCCGGTCGAGCACCGTGCGCAGCTGTGCGGCCCAGGCGTCGAACGAGCGGGCGAGGTCCTGGCGGGCGGGCTCGTCCGTGTCGGCGAGTTCGGCGGCGAGTGATCCGATCGGGCAGCCGATGCGGCAGTCCAGGGCCTGCTGGTGGGCGACGAGCGCGTCGAACCAGGCGTCCAGGCCCGTCCAGGAGTCGATCGCGGCCAGGTGCTCCGCGATGCCGTCCACGATCGTCGTGGTCTGCCAGGCGATGATCGCGCGGACCAGCGCCTGCTTGTCGGCGAAGTAGTGGTACAGCTGGCTCTTGCTGGCCCTGGCCTCGGCCAGGACCTGGTCGAGGCTGGTGGCCTCGACCCCCTGGCGCTCGACGAGGCCCGCGGCGGCGGCCACGATGCGCTCTCTGGTGCGCCGTCCGCGCTCGGTCCTGGGTTCCTCCGGCACGTTCCGATCCTACCAACTGATTGGACCGTGCAGTCCAATTGTGATTAGGGTGGACCGGACAGTCCAGTTATTGCTCGGAATGAGGCCCCTCATGCAACTCACCGGTTCCCGCGCCCTCGTCACCGGAGCGACCTCCGGCATCGGCCGCGCCATCGCCGAGGCGTTCGGCCGCGAAGGCGCACACGTGCTCGTCGCCGGGCGCGACGCGGCACGCGCCGCCGAGGTCGTCGCCGGCATCGCCGCGTCCGGCGGTACCGCCTCACCGGTCATCGCGGACCTCGGTGCGTCCGGCGGGGTCGCCGCGCTCGTCGAGGCGGCGAAGGCGCACGGCCCGGTCGACGTGCTCGTCAACAACGCGGGCGTCTACCCGGTGCGCGGCACCGCGCAGACCGACGAGGCGACGTTCGAGGCCACCATGAACCTCAACGTGCGGGCCCCCTACTTCCTGACCGCCGCGCTCGCCCCGCTCATGGCGGCGCAGGGCCGCGGCCGGATCATCAACATCACCTCGATCGCCGCCCACCTCGGCACCGACAACATGGGGTTGTACGGCGCCTCCAAGGCCGCGCTCGAACTGCTGACCAAGTCGTGGGCGGCGGAGTTCGGGCCGTCCGGCGTCAACGTCAACGCGATCGCCCCCGGCCCGACCCGCACCCCCGGCACCACGCCCATGGGCGCCGGGCTGGACGAGTTCACCAGCGGATTCCCCGCCGGGCGCCCGGCCGTGCCGGAGGAGATCGCAAGCGCCGCCGTCTATCTCGCCGGACCGGGCGCGGCCTTCGTGCACGGTGCCACCATCACCGTCGACGGCGGCCGGACGGCCATCTGACCGACGCCCGCGGCGGCCGGGAGGGGCCGGGGCCGGCAGGGGCCCCACCGCTCCCGGAACGGTGCCCGGCCGCAGAGCCGCCGCCGCTCCGGGAGACGGCGTCATCGCTCCTGTCCTACTGTGATCCGGTGACTTCTCTGGCGATTCGGGTGGCGAGGGTCTTCGACGGGGAGCGGCTGCTCGACGGGATCTCCGTGGTGCTGGTGAAGGACGGCCGCATCGCCGGCGTGGAGCCGGGTCCGGCCGTACCCGACGGGTGGCCGGTGCGGGACCTGCCGGGCGGCACCCTGCTGCCCGGTCTGATCGACGCACACGTGCACCTGTGCGCCGACGGAGGCCCGGGCGCGCTCGACCGGCTCGGCGGGCGCACGGAAGAGCAGACGGACGCCATCATCGAGGCGTCCCTGCGAGCCCACCTGGCCACGGGCGTCACCACCGTGCGTGATCTGGGCGACCACCGCGACGCCGTACCGGCCTGGCGGTCGAGGGGCGGACCGGGTCTGCCGGCCGTCGTGGCGTCCGGTGCGCCGATCACCAGCGTGGGCGGGCACTGCGGGTCGATGGGAGGCGAGGCGCGAGGCGCGGACGGGCTGCGCGAAGCCGTACGGCTACGGGCCGAGCGCGGCGCCGACATCGTGAAGATCATGGCGAGCGGCGGCGTGCTGACACCGGGCACCGACACGATGAGCCCGCAGTTCACCGACGACGAGCTGAGGGCGGCGGTCGCCGAGGCGCACGCGCTCGGGCTGCCGATCACCGCGCACGCCCACGCGCTCGCGGCGGTACGGCAGGCGCTGGACGCGGGTGTCGACGGCATCGAGCACTGCACCTGCCTCACCCCCGCCGGCGTCCGGCTCGACGACGCGCTGCTCGCCGCGCTCGCCGGGTCGCGGGTCGCCGTCTGCGCGACCCTGGGGTCGGACCCGGGCGTGGTGGTGCCGCCGCAGGTCGTGGCGATGGCCGAGCGCGCAGGCATCACCGAGGCCGTCCTGCAGGAGGCCGTCGCCCGCCTGCACCGGGGCGGAGTGCGCCTGGTGGCCGGTTCGGACGGGGGCATCGGTCCCGCCAAGCCGCACGGGCTGCTGCCCGCCACCCTCGGCGAGTACGTCAGGTCCGGCCTGCCGGAGACGTCCGCGCTGGCCGCGGCGACCTCGGCCGCCGCCGGCGCCTGCGGCGTGGGAGACCGCAAGGGCCGCATACGGACCGGCCACGACGCGGATCTCCTGGTGGTCGACGGCGACCCGACCCGTGACATCGCCGCGCTGGGCCGGCCCCTCGCCGTCTATCTCGCCGGCCGGCCGCCGACCGGCTGAACGGATCGCTCCCCGGCGCCGCCCCGTGGCGAACAGGACGGTCATTCCGGCGAGAGCGAGCGTTCCATCCGGAACGGGTTTTCTTGAAGAGCCGCCGGGCACCGCCTGCGGCCGCACCCGGCGGGCAACCGTCCCGCAACCGCTCCGCACCTCACTCCGGCTTAGCGTGATCGCGTTGTCACGTAAAGGCATCGGAGGCGGGAATGGGAACGAGGCGTTCGGCGCGGCGGCCCGGACGGGTGTCCGGCGTCGTGCGGGTGCGCCCGAATCCGCCGGTCCGCCCGCGTCGCGGGGATGACGGCGGCGGCGTCGCCGTCCTGCTGTGCGTGCTGCTCGCCGGCGGGGTGCTGCTGGCGATGGCCGCGCTCACCATCGACGTGGGCCGGCTGTACCTGGAGCGGGAGGAACTGCTGAGCGGTGCGGACGCGGCCGCCATGGCGGTCGCCGAGCAGTGCGCGCGCGACGGCGGCCGGTGCGGGCCGTCACCGCACGCCGTCGCGCAGCGGTACGCCGACGCCAACGCCAAGGACGGCGTCTCGGCGGTCGAGACGGTGTGCGGGCGGACCGGGCGGGGGGAACTGCCCGGCTGCCCGCCGCCGGCCGCCAACCTGACGGCCTGCCTCGGCGACGCGCCGGTCACCGCGACCTACGCCGAGGTGCGCACGCTGTCGCGGACGCCGGACGGCCGGACGCTGCTGCCGCCGGTCTTCGCCCGGACGCTGCTGGGGCGCGGCGACTACGCCGGGACCCGGGTGCGGGCGTGCGCGCGCGCCGCCTGGGGGCCGCCGCTGCGGACCCGGGGCCTGGGCGTGACCGTCTCACTGTGCGAGTGGAACGACGCCACCGCGGGCGGCACCGCGTTCGCCCCCGCCCCGCCGCAGGCCGCGCCCGCCGCGGCCGAGACGGTGCTGCGCCTGCACACCACCTCACCGGGGCACTGCACCACCCGCGGCTCCGGCGGCGACACCCCGGGCGGGTTCGGCTGGCTGGACGACGCCGACGACGACTGCTCGGTCCTGGTGGAGACCGACGGCACCTACGGCGGGGATCCGGGCGTGTCGGCGTCCCAGGCGTGCCGGTCGCTCCTGCCCCGGCTGCGCGCCGACGGGACGGTCACCTACCTGCCGATCTTCCGCGGCGTCGCCGGAACCGGCCAGCACACCACGTACACGATCGAGGGCTTCGCTCCGTTCGTGGTGACCGGCTACGCGCTGCCCGGTGCCTCCGAGCCGTCGAAACTGACCGGCGCGCAGCACTGCGACGGCTCCGACAAGTGCCTGTACGGGTACTTCACCCGGGCGCTGATCCCGGCGAAGGGCGTGATCGGCGGCCCGGACCTGGGCGCGGTCATCGTGACGCTGATCGGCTGACGACGTGCCGCCGCGGTGCTCCGCCGGCGGAGGGCACCGGCCTTCCGGTCACGGAGGTGCAGGCGGAGCAGGGGCGGGATTGTCAGCGCAGGTACCGGTGGATGGCGTGGCGGATCTGCCCGGGTGTCATCGGATCGGTCGACAGGGCGCTGTGCAGCACGAGCCCTTCGATGAGCGCGTCGAGTCCCCGGGCGGTCGCGGCGTCGAAGTGGCGTTCCAGCGCCCGGCGGCTGCGCGCCATCCAGGCCTGGGTGACGGCTCTCAGGGCGGGGTTGCGCGCCGCCGCCGCGTACAGCTCCACGGCCAGGACGAGGTCGCGCTCCGACCCGAGCAGGGCGTCCGAGACCAGTGCGACGACGGCTTCGACCGCCGCGTCGCGGTCCCGGGCGGCGCTCAGCCGTTCGTCGAAGACGCGGGCCACCGACTCGGCGTGCCGGGTGAACGCCTCGGCCAGGACCTCCTCCAGGGAGCTGAAGTGGTAGGTCGTCGACCCCAGCGGGACATCGGCGACGCGGGCGATCTCCCGGTGCGTCGTCGCGGCGGCGCCGCGCTCGGCGATGACGGTCAGGGCGGCGTCGATCAGCCGGTCCCGCCGTCCGGGGTCGTGCCGCCGGGGCCGCCGGGGGACGGACGGCCGCGGGGGGGAGGCGGGGTCGCTCATGCCGTGCCGGGCTCGATCGTGCGGATCACACGGGCGGGGTTGCCCACCGCCACGACGTTCGCCGGCAGGTCGCGGGTGACCACGGCGCCGGCGCCGACGACGGTGTTCTCCCCGATCGTGACCCCGGCCAGGACGATCGACCCGCTGCCCAGCCACACGTTGTCGCCGATGGTGATCGGTGCGGCGGCCTCCCACTTGGCCCGGCGGGGTTCCGGATCGACCGGGTGCGTCGGGGTGAGCAGCTGGACGTTCGTGCCGATCTGCACGTCGTCGCCGATGGTGATCGGCGCGACGTCCAGAGCGACGAGACCGAAGTTGGCGAACGACCGGGCGCCGATGCGGATGTGGCCGCCGTAGTCGACCCGCAGCGGCGGCCGGATCTCCGTGCCCTCGCCGAGCGAGCCGAGCAGCTCGGTGAGCAGCCGGCGCCGCTCCTGCGGATCGCGGGCCGAGGTCGTGTTGAACGCGTCCATCAGGTCCATGGCCCGCAGGCTGTGCTCGGCCAGCTCCGGGTCGTCGGCGATGTACGGGTCACCGGCGAGCATGCGCTCGCGCATCGAGCGGTCGTCTCCATCAGATGTCATGCGTACGAGTGTACACATCGAATGTACGCGTGTACGTATGACCGTCCCGTGCAGGATCAGGTGCGGGTACGGCGCGGCCCGCTCGGCCGGTGCGGCCGCCGACCCCGCCGGCCGTCCGCCGGCCACCGGGGCCCCCTGGCCGGCCGCGGTCCGGGCCGGGCGCCGGGACGGGCAGGTTGAGCGTGAAGGTCGAGCCCTCGCCCGGGGTGCTGACGGCGGTGACGGTGCCGCCGTGCGCCTCGGCGATCGCCTCGGCGATGGTCAGCCCCAGCCCGACACCCTGGATGGCGTGCTCGTGGGCGTACCGGGTGCGGTAGAAGCGCTCGAACACGTGCGGCAGCTCGTCGGCGTCGATGCCGGCCCCGGTGTCGGTGACCGCGATCGCCACCTGCTGCCCGGCGGCGGAGGCGTGCACGGTGATCGGCGTGCCGGTGGCCGAGTATTTGACCGCGTTCGACAGCAGCGCGCCGACCGCTCGCACCAGCAGGTCCCGGTCGCCGGGGACGTGCCCGGCCCCGGCGTCCAGCCGTACCTGGAAGCCGTGGCCGCTGTCGCGGGCCGCGGCGGCGGTGACGCGCACCGCCTCCTCGACGATCTCGCCGACCGGCACCGGAGCCGCGTCGACCTCCAGGCGGTCGGGGTTGATGCTGTTGATCGCCAGCAGATCCTCGACCAGGTCCTGCAGCCGGGCGGCGTTGCGGATCATGGCGTCCAGCATCCTGCGGCCCGGCGGCGAGGCCTCCACCACTCCGGCGTCGGCGTCGGCCATGACCTCCAGATAGCCGATCAGAGAGGTCAGCGGGGTGCGCAGCTCGTGGGAGACGGTGGCGATGAAGGCGTCCTTGGCCGCGTCCAGCTCCTTCAGGCGCGCCACCGTGGCCTGCTCGGCCTCGTAGGCCTCCCGCAGGGCGCGCTCGGCACGGCGCCGGTCGGTGATGTCGTGCACGAACGAGTGGAAGGCCCACTCGCCGTCCTCGCGGGTGGCCCACACGACGATCTCGATGGGGAACTCGCTGCCGTCGGGCCGCCATCCGGCCAGCTCCAGACGCCGCCCCAGGACGTTCGACCGCCCGGTGGACAGGAACCGGGCCCGGCCGGCCTCCTCCGCCTTGCGGTAGCGGGGCGGCACGATCGTCTCGTGCAGCAACCGGCCCAGCGCCTCCTGGCGGGGCCGGTCGAACATGCGCTCGGCCACGGCGTTCCATTCGGTGATCCGCCCGGAGGCGTCCATGGAGATGAACGCCTCCATGGAGGTCTCGATGAGCTGCCGCAGGCGGTGCCGGTTGCCTTCGACCAGCTGGTGGACCCGCTGGCGGTCGATCACCCGGCCCAGTTGGTGGCCGAGGGCGGTCAGCATCCGCAGCAGCGGCTCGTCGCGCTCGGCCGCCTGCTCGGAGAAGAACTCCAGCACCGCCGCCACCCCGTCGGCGGCCACGACCGGGAACGCGAACGCGGCCCGAACCCTGAGGTCGCGCTCCTGCTGGGCGCGGAAGAACAGCGGATCGGCGGTGACGTCACGCGACCAGACCGGTTTGCCGGTGGTCACCACCTGGCCGATGGTGCCGGTCCCCGGGGAGAAGAGGGTGCGCAGCGTCACCTCGCGCAGCGCCGGGAAGTCCTCGATCGAGCCGGCCCAGATGTCGGCCGAGACGAAGTCGTCACCCAGGTCGGCCGGCACCCACAGATGCCCCAGCGGCCAGCCGATCAGCTCGCAGACCGAACCCAGCGTCGCGTGGGCGGCCGCCTCGAAGTCGTCGCTGGCCTGCGCCAGGGTCGTGATCTCGTCGAACAGCGCCACCAGCGCCGCGTCCCGCTGCGTGCCCGCCACCGCAGAACCCCCTTTCCCGTGGCCCGTACCCGCAGAGCCGCCGCAGCCACCTCCCGATCGGACCGGGAGTGAGCGGACGGCCGCGCTCGGGCGGGCGGCCGTGGCCCGGGCCGGCCGCGACCCGGCGCACCGGGCCCGGCCACCGGGGTCTTCCCGCGGGAGGACCGTCAGTCCACCTCGACGTCGTCGAGGAGCCGGAGGAGACGCGAGAGCACGCGGACGCACGCGGTGATCTCGGCGTCGGTCAGGTCGCCGCCGATCCGGCGCAGCACCGCGCGCTCGCGCTCGATCACCGCGGTGATGGCGGCCCGGCCCTCCCCGGTCAGGCGGATGAGCGAGGACCTCCTGTGCGCCGGATTGGGCACGGACTCGACCAGGTGCCGCGCGGCCGCGTCGTTGATCATGCGCTGCACGAACTGGCGGCTCAGCGCCTGGGCCCGGCCCATCTGGGGGACGGTCATCGGGCCGTGCTCGCGGAGCAGGTTGAGCACGGCCCGCACCCCGACCGACAGCCCCTCGATGGGCGCGTCCTGCTCGACCTTGCGATGGGCGCGCCGGTACAGCGGTCCCACCAGGTCGAACACCTCGATGAGCCGGTCCGCCGACTCTGCGGAGGCCGGGCCGCGGTCTGCTTCGCTCACCCCACCATGATGACACCGAAGTTGTCATCTTTCGCCAAAGATGACAACTTGGGTGTCATGAAGGATCTGTTCTGGCTCGACACCGGTACCGGCCGCCCTCTCGTCCTGCTGCACGGCGGCTTCCTCGACCACGGCATGTGGGACGACCAGATTCCGGCCCTCGCCCGGCGCCACCGCGTCATCGCGCCCGACGCCCGCGGCCACGGCCGGTCCGCCAACGCCGCCGAGCCGTACCGGCTCACCGACGACCTCGCCGCCCTGCTGCGCCATCTGGAGGCCGGTCCCGCGGTCCTGGTCGGAGTCTCCATGGGGGCGTCCACCGCGGTCGACACCGCGCTGGAGCACCCCGAACTGGTCGGCGCCGTGGTCGTCAGCGGCGCCGGCACCAGCGAGCCGTACTTCACCGATCCCTGGACCACCCGGGTCCGGGCCAGGTGGCACGCGGCGATGGCCGCCGGTGACCTGGACGCCTCCGTCGAGGCGTTCACGCTCTTCGCCGCAGGCCCGCACCGCACCCTCGACGACCTCGATCCCGGGGTCGTCGGCCGCCTGCGCCGGATGACCCGGGGCACCATGTCCAAGCACGCCGCCGGTGAGCCCGACCTGCTCGTCCCCGTACGGGAGACCTGGGAACGCGCCGCCGGGATCGGCGTCCCCGTGCTGGCCGTCAACGGCGCCGCCGACTCGCCCGACCACATCGGCATGGCGGAACGTCTCGTCCGCACCGTCGCCGACGGCCGCGCGGTCTCCGTCGACGGGGCCGCCCACTATCCCAACATGGAGCACCCGGAACTCTTCAACGAGATCCTCGAAGGCTTCCTGCGCACCCTGTGACGCCGAGCCTGGCCAGTTCGGTGACGGCGGTCAGCCCGTCCATGCCGGGCATGCGCAGGTCCATCAGGATCACGTCGGGCCGGAGCTCCCGGGCGAGCCGTACGGCGATGTAGGGCGCGGGGGTGAACAGCCCGAACGCGGGATCCCTCACCACCAGGACGGCTGTGATCACCAGCAGTCCGGTGAAGAACACCCCCATGAGCCGTGGGCGCTCCCACCAGGCGGGACGCAGGGTGAACATGCCGAGCATCCACGCTGCGGCCAGCCCGCACAGGCCCAGGTCGAGGAGGAGCCGGTCGCCCGCCGGGTACCGCGCGATGCCCGGCGGAACCGGCGGAACCGTGGACCGCGACGAGCACCGGCCCGGCCGGTCTTCATCGGGGACACCGGTTAGCCTGATCCCGGGACGACCCGGACGGAGGTGCCGCAGATGAGCGAGACCGATCCGCACATTCACGTCGAGCAGAAAGCGGTGCAGGCCGGTGCCGCCTTCCGCAACGCGATCGTGTCGTCGCTGGGACTCGTGCCCGACGCGCCGAGTACGGTCACCACCGGCTGCGGACTCCAGGTGCCCTATGCGATGACCTCGCCCCGTCCGGAGAGCGTCACCTGCCTCCCCTGCCGGGAACACGCCCACCGCGAGCACCTGCGCTTCGCCGAGCAGGTGGAGCGGCTGAGCCGGATGCCCGGCGCGCCGTTCACCGGCGACCAGGCGGCCGAGGCCGCGCGGTGGGCTCGGGACCGTGCGGAGAGGTTCTCCGGCTGACCCTCCGGCCGGAGATCGGCGGCTCTGCCGCAGCCGGCGGCGGGGGGCGTCCGACGGCTCGGGCAGGAGCGCTGATGCGGTGACGTCGCCGGTCGGCAGCGGACCAGGCCGGTGGACGTCTGCACGCCGGCGCACGGCCTCCGGTCCGGTGCGCCGGCCGCTGATCACCGGCGGGAAATCCCGGTGCGGAGGGGCGGAGGGGTGGTGTGTGATTGGGGGATGGCGATCGAGATGGGCAGGCCGGGGGTCGACGGGCTCGGCTACGTGGTGCGGGTGATGGGGGAGTGGCAGTGCGACGGGGAGCCCCTGCAACTGCATCCGGGGGATGTGGGGTGGTTCTGGCGGTTCGGCGCGGAGCGGACGGCGGAAGCCGTACGGACCTGGAGCCGGGCCGGGGAGGTCCTGGCGGTCGGGCTGCTGGACGGTGCGGAGCTGCTGCGGCTGGCGTTCGCACCGGAGGCGCTGCGGGACGAGGAGCTGGCGCGGCGGGTGGCCGAGGACGTGTCGGCGCCTGAGCGCGGCGTGCTGCCCGGGGGCGAGGCGTACGTCGAGGCGCCGACGGGCGCGGTGGTCCAGGACCTGCTGTCCGAGCACGGCTGGAAGAGCGGCGAGCCGTGGACGCCGCTCCGGCGTGACCTCGGCGCGCCTGTGCCGGATCCCGGCGTCCGCGTCGAGGTGATCGGGCCGGAGCGGGCGCACGAGTGGGCCGCGGTCGTGCGGGCGTCGTTCGAGGGGTCGACGTTCACCGGCGAGCGCTGGCACGCGATGGCGGCTGGCGCGCCGTACGCCGGCGCGCGCTGCCTGCTCGTCCGCGACGAGCAGGGAGAGGCGGTGGCGGCCGTGTCGGTGTGGTCGGCGGGTGAGGGCAGACCGGGGCTGATCGAGCCGATGGGGGTGCACCCGGCACACCGCGGTCACGGTTACGGCCGGGCGGTCACGGTCGCCGCGGCGCATGCGCTCCAGGGGTCGGGTTCGTCCAGTGTGGTCGTCTGCTGCCCGAGTTCCAACGCCGGTGCCGTCGCCACCTACCGGTCGGCCGGCCTCGATCCGCTGCCCGAGAGGCGGGACCTGTACCGCGACGCCTCCTGAGGCTCGCGACGCCAGGCCGGACCGCGTCCTCCGCGGCGCCCCGGTTGACCGCCTGCATGATCGACGTGGCCGTGCGGTGGCCGTGCCCGGGCGCGAGGGACAGGAACGCGCGCAGGGCCTGCGCGTGCAGCGGCGTGTAGGTGCGGTAGCCGTGGGCGGTGCGTCCGGCGGCGGGCAGGACGCCGGCGTCTTCGTAGTTCCTGATCGCCTGGGTGGACAGGCCGTGCTCCCGCGCCAGGTCCACCGGTCTCATGGATGCATCACCGATTGAGGGTCCATCACGGTCAGAGAGGGGATTTCTCCGAAAAGTTTACACCGAATGTTCAACGATACCGTTGAAGGCATGGACATCAAGGACACGGCCCGGCCGCTCGACGGCCCGGGCGTCTCGGCGTTCCTCCGGTCGCTTCCCGCCGAGCCCCTGCTGCTCGGCCTGGGCGAGGCCAGGCACTTCGTCGGGGAGCTGGGCGAGGCGCGCAACGAGATCTTCCGGCACCTGGTCGAGCAGGAGGGATACCGGTCGTTCGCCATCGAGAGCGACTGCCTCATGGGGCTCGTGGTCGACGACCACATCACGACGGGCGCGGGTGCGCTCGACGACGTCATGGAACGCGGCTTCAGCCACGGCTTCGGCGCGTCCCCGGCCAACCGCGAGCTCGTGCGCTGGATGCGGGCGTACAACGAGGAGCACGACGAGAAGCTCCGGTTCTTCGGGATCGACGGCCCCCTGGAGTACTGGGCGGCGAGCCCGCGCCAGGCGCTCACCGCCCTCTGCGACCTCCTCGACGGCCCGCTGCCCTGCAGCCGGGAGACCCTGGACACGCTGCTGGGCCCGGACGACCGGTGGGCGAGCGAGGCCGCGGTCAGGGACCCCTCCCGGTCGATCGGCCGGTCCGGCGAGGCCCGGCGGCTGCGGCTGATCGCCGACGACCTGGTGGCGCTGCTCGACACGCAGGCGCCGGGGCTGAGCGCGCAGGACCGGGAACGGGCGGAGCTGTACGGGCGCACCGCCGTCGGCCTGCTCCGCTACCACCACTGGATGGCCGACGCGTCCCCGGCACGGTGGACCCGGCTGTCGGCCCTGCGGGACGCGATGATGGCCGCCAACCTGCGTGCCGTCGCCGGGCGCGGCCCGGCCCTGGTCTTCGCCCACAACGTCCACCTGCAGCGGTACAAGAGCCGCATGCCGTTCGGCGACCAGGTGCTGGAGTGGTGGAGCGCGGGGGCGATCGCCGAAGCGCACCTGGGCGGCCGGTACGCCTTCCTGGCCTCGGCCTTCGGCACGGCCGGCGACGACGCTCCGCCCCCGGACACCGTCGAGGGCCTGCTGTCCGCGCTCCCGTGGGACCGCTGTCTCGTCGACGCCCGCCGCCTGGCCGAGGCCGTCACGGAGCCCGTCCCGCGCGTCTCCCGCGACTTCGCCTATTTCCCGCTGGACCCGGCCCGGCTCGACACGATCGACGGCGTCGTCTTCCTCGACCAGGCCGTCAGACTGGGCTGACAGGCGCATACGCGTCAGGCTGCGCCGGGGCAGTCGAACCTTCAGGGAGCCGGGGCTCAGGACCGGCCGCACGACGCGGGGCAGAACGCGACCTCGGGATGGCGCGACGAGGGCCCCTCCAGCAGGGGCTGCCGCCGCGACTTCAGGTGCCGGTCGAGAAAGGCCGCCACGTACGTGCGGGTGAGCTCGGCGGAGCGCGCCGCGGGCAGGGCGCCCGGGGCGGGCCTGATGCCGAGGGCGCCCGCCAGCAGCGGCAGGTCGGTGAAGGAATGGTGTTCGGCACGCGACAGCACGAGCCAGCGCTTCCACCCGGCCAGCAGTTCCCAGTCGCGGTCCCAGGAGGTGTCGCGGCCCCCGGGGACGTGCTGCGGCGCACCCATGAACATGAACGGCCGGGAGAAGCCGCTCCCGGGGATCCGGGCGTAGGTGGTGCCGTCCATGTCGATCCCGGCGCGTACGCGGGAGTCCGCCACCATGGTCGCCAGGGCGGCGGCACCGCCGATCGACTGACCTGCCATCGCGATCCGCGAGCGGTCGATCACCTCGGCGCCGTCCCACTCCGATGGCAACCGGTCGAGCACGAAGGAGACGTCGGCCGCCCGGCCCTGGACCACACCCGCGCCGAAGCCCGGGTCGGTGTCACTGTCACAGGCGAGGCATTCGGCGACCCGCCCGCCGGGGAGGGTCGTGGCGTAGCTCTCGTAGGGGTGGTCGATCCCGGCCACGACGTACCCGCGGCTGGCCAGGTCCTCGGCCAGGGACGTGAGCGTGCTCACCGGCTTGGTGAAGCCGGGGGAGAGCACCACCAGCGGGAGCCCCCGCCCCGCGGGGCCGGCGTCTTCGAGGGCGTTCGTCCGGGTCCTGCTCAGCGTGTCGTACGGCACGCCGGTGATCCTCGAGCGTTTCAGGAAGAGCTCCGACTCCTTCGCCGTCATGTACGGCGCGCGCCGCCCGTCCCGCCGCCCGGTCGGATACCACAGGGTGACCTTGAGCTCTCTGGCGCCGGCGTCGAGGTTCCAGGGGTCGGGGCGGGAGGTGTCCTTCAGGTAGAGGGCGGTGGTGCCGACCGGGTGGGCACCGGTGGGGGCGGGAAGGGCGGCGGTGCCGGTCGGCGTGGCCGACGGGACGGCGGACCGGGGCGGTGCGGGTGCGGAGCAGGCGGACGCGGCGAGGACGACCAGTCCCGCGGCGACCGCCAGGAGCTGTCTCATCTGATACCTCCGAGGAAACCCCCGCCTTCAGGCGGGGGAGGAATCGGATGCCTGCGGAGCAGGCAGGAGCAGGGGATTCGCCGCCCGGCGAACCGCCATATCGAACAACCATGCGCTCCTTAACCGAACACGCGATACGGTGTGAGGCGTGGCGCGGATCGTGAAGCGGGCCTACAAGTACCGCTTCCACCCGACCCCCGAGCAGGCTTGCGAGCTCGCCCGGACGTTCGACTGCGTCCGCTACGTCTACGACAAGGCCCTGGAGATGCGCTCCCGCGCCTACACGATCGAGGGCCGCAAGGTCTCCTACGTGGAGACGCCGGCGACGCTGACGGCGTGGAAACGCACCGAAGGGCTGGAGTTCCTGCCGGAGGTCTCCTCCGTGCCGCTGCAGCAGGCGCTGCGGCACCTGCAGGCGGCGTTCGCGAACTTCTTCGCCCGGCGGGCGAAGTACCCGGTGTTCAAGTCCCGCAAGAAGTCCCGCGCGAGCGCGGAGTACACCCGCTCGGCGTTCCGCTGGCGCGACGGCACGCTCACCCTGGCGAAGATGGACACGCCGCTGGACATCGTGTGGTCCCGGCCGTTGCCCGAGGGCGCCGAGCCGTCCACGGTCACCGTGTCCAAGGACGCGGCCGGGCGCTGGTTCGTCTCGATCCTCGCGGAAGAGACGATCCGGCCGCTGGAGCCGGTGGACGCCTCGGTGGGGGTGGACGCCGGGATCACCTCCCTGGTCACCCTGTCGACCGGCGAGAAGATCACCAACCCGAAGCATGAACGCCGCGACCGGCGACGCCTGGCCAAGGCCCAGCGCAACCTGTCGCGCAAGGCCAAGGGCAGTAGCAACCGGGCCGAGGCGCGACTCAAGGTCGCCCGCGCCCACGCCCGGATCACCGACCGCCGCCGCGACGTCCTGCACAAGCTCACCACCCGGCTCGTCCGTGAGAACCAAACGGTCGTGATCGAGGACCTGACCGTCCGCAACCTGGTCAAGAACCACAACCTGGCCCGCGCGATCTCGGATGCCTCCTGGCGGGAGCTGCGCTCCCTGCTGGAGTACAAGACCGCCTGGTACGGGCGGGACCTGGTCGTGGTCGACCGCTGGTTCCCCTCCAGCAGGCTGTGCTCGGCCTGCGGTGCGTTGCAGGAGACGATGCCGCTGGGCGTGCGGGAGTGGACCTGCGCCTGCGGGGCGGTCCACGACCGGGACGTCAACGCCGCGAAGAACATCCTCGCCGCCGGGCTGGCGGAGAGGTGAAACGCCTGTGGAGCCGGTGTAAGACCTCAAGAGGAGTCCTCCTCGGCGGGCGGTCGGCGGTGAAGCAGGAATCCCCTCCCTTCAGGGAGGGGAGCAGTCAAGAAGAGGTCCGTTCACTTGTGCGGTCACTTGTGCAGCAAGGCCAGGGCCTTGGTCAGGGCGGGGTCGCGCCCGGCGGCCGCGTCCTCGGCGGTCAGGGGCACGTGGTGGTCGGGCGGCACGCCGATCCGGTCGATCACCTGGCGGCGGGGTCCCAGGTGGCGCTTGGACGGGAAGGCCAGCAGGGTGTTGTTCGCCAGCAGGTACGACCGGGCCGGACCGGAGATCATGCCGGCGGTCCTGGTGCCGACCAGCCGGCCGGCGCGCAGGTCCTTGACCGCGGAGCCGAAGTGCTCGCAGGCCGAGGCGCAGCCGCGGTCGACGAGCACCACCAGCGGCAGGCCGAGCGGCTCGACGGTGTCGTCGGTCCGCAGGCTCTCGCACCTGTCGTCGGCGGTGCACTGGTAACCGGTGACCTTGCCGCGGGCGAACGCGCTCACCAGCCGGGTCGCCTCCGAGGGGCTGCCGCCGCCGTTGCCGCGCAGGTCCAGCACGACGCCGGACAGCGTCCGGCCGGTGCGCAGCCGGGAGACCGCCCGCAGGGCCCGGTCGGCGGAATCAGGAGCGAATCCGGCTATCCGTACGTAGGCGACATCGCCGTCCAGCAGCTTGGCCTGCACCGCCCGCAGGGTGGCCGGGTCCTGCGGGAAGAGGCCGGGTGCGAGCGTGACGGACCAGCGGCGGCCGGTGGTCTGCCGCAGCAGCCGCAGCCGGACCGGGCGGGCCTGCGGGTACTGCGGGTAGAGGGCCGCGATCGCGGGGCCGGCCCTGCCGTCGATGAAGGGCGCCGAGCCGTCGATGGACTCGATGACGTCGCCCGGGCGCAGTCCGGCGGCCTGCGCGGCGCCGCCCTGCACGGCGGTGACGAACAGCGGGGGGATGGTGGGGCCGGGGGCGCCGCTCGCCTCCGAGCCGGTGACGTTCGTCTGTAGGCCCAGGCCGTAGCCGTCGCCGTCGTAGTGGTCGGGGTGCCGCTGCCGCTCGATGTCGTGCGCCCAGCGGGCGTGGTCGTCGTCGAGGGCGGCCACGACGGCCTCGAGGGTGACGACGGCCAGTTCGTCGCGCAGGGCGGGGACCTGGTCGGTGGTCGTGCGGTAGGCGGCCTCGAAGGCGGCCCAGTCGGCCTTCCGGTCACCGGTCAGCGCCGGGATGGTCGCCTCGGGCACGTCGTGCCCGTTGCGGTTGAGCTCCCGGATCAGGGCGGCGAACCCGGCGGTCAGCAGCGCGCGGGCGTTCAGTGCGGCGCCGCCGTGGTGGTTGCCGAGGATGCAGAAGTACGCCTGCTCGACGACGTCGATCGTGGTGGGCGTCTCCGCTCCGGGGATCGCCCGGGGCGGCGCGCAGACCGCACCGGCCGCCGCGCCCGCCTGGCCGCGCGGCGGCGTCGGCGTGGTGCAGGCCGCCGCCAGCAGGAGGGCGAGCCCGGCGGCCGTGGTCCTGACGGCGGTCCTGACGGCGGTCATGTGCCCTCCACCGGTCGCCCGGCCGGAGTGCCGTGTCCGTCGACGGCCTCGATCGGCCCGGTCATGACAGCCGCCTGCGGATCCACCAGAAGCAGAACCCCGTGAGGCCGGCGGTGAGCAGGGCGTAGATCCCGGTCTCGATCCACTGGAAGGGCCAGAAGCGGTCGAGGGGGTGGTAGGTCGCCCGCTGCCGGTAGCCGAGGCGGCTGACCTCGGCCAGGCATGCGCCCATGTTCGGCGGTCCCGCCGCCGGCGCGCAGGGGCCCGACGTGGTGGAGACCTTGACGGGGCCCTCCTCGCCGCGGCCGGCGATGACGCGCCCGGACGGATCGAGGAGGTCGCTGGACAGGGCCCAGGCCCCGGCGTGCCCGGGAACGGCCGGCCCCAGCACGACGTGCGCGGATCCCGTGTCCCCCTGGATGCCGATGCCGGACACGTTCGCCTCGCTGATCTCGAAGGTCGACGTGACCGGGGGTATCAGGTGGGGCCGGACCAGCAGCGGCATGGCGAGCTGGATCGCGGCGAAGGCGGCCAGGGTGAGGGCCATGGCGGGCAGCGTGCGGCGCACCAGCATGCCCACGGTCACGCCGAGGACGAAGGCGAAGGCCGCATACCCCATCGGGGCGATGCCGCGGGCGCCGAAGACCAGGGGCGCCATCACGGCCAGTTCCGGGAAGGCCGACTTGTCCAGGGGGCCGGACCACCAGGTCACCACGAGGCCGCACAGGCAGGTGGCGGCCGCGGCGGTCAGGCCGATGAGCCCGAGCTTGACCGCCAGCCAGCGGCCGCGGGTGACGCTCTGGTTCCACACCAGCAGATGCGTGCCCGCCTCCAGCTCCCGGGCGATCAGCGGTGCGCCCCAGAAGAGCCCGACGAGGGCGGGCAGGAGCAGCACGACGAGGCTGACGGCCAGGAACGGCAGCTGGTACTCGTCGAAGAAGCGGTCGTAGAAGCGGGCGCAGGAGTCGTCCTGCGTGCAGGAGGCGATCCCGGTGGCGTAGCGGGAGGCCAGGTCCGGGCCGGTCAGCGTCAGGACGGCGGTGAGGACGACGAGCAGGGCGGCCGTCATCACGGCCGAACCGCGGAACTGGCGCCAGGTCAGCCAGATCATCGCTGCACCTCCAGGGCGGCGCGCCGGCTCTCGGCGGGAGGCCCGTCCATGTGGGCCAGGACGAGGTCCTCCAGGCTGAGCCGGCTGACCGTCCAGGCGGGGTCGTGGATGGGGGCGTCGGTGCGGACCACGTACGTGCTCTGCCGGTCGGTGTGGCTGGCGGAGACGACGTGCTGGTCGGCGGGGAGCCGGCCGGGGTCGCGGCGCGGGCCGGTGAGCCGGTGGTGGGTGGCCAGCAGCCTCTCGGTCTCCCCGGCGACCCGGACATGGGAGTCGACCAGCACGATCAGGTAGTCGCAGATCCGCTCCAGGTCGGAGACCAGGTGGGAGGAGAGCAGCACGCTGAACTCGTGCTCGGCGACGGCCTCCATCAGCCCCTGCAGGAACTCGCGGCGGGCCAGCGGGTCGAGCGCGGCGACCGGCTCGTCCAGGATCAGCAGCTCGGGCCGCTTGGCCAGGCCCAGGGTGAGGGCGAGCTGGGCGCGCTGGCCGCCCGACAGCCTGCCCGCCCGCTGGCCGGGGCCGAGGCCGAGCCGTGCGACGCGCTCCCGTGCCACGTCGGCGTCCCAGCGGGGGTTGAGTCGTTCCCCCAGCCGGAGGTGGTCGGCGACGGTCAGCCCCGCGTAGACGGGGGTGTCCTGGGCGACGAACCCGACCCTGGCCAGTTGCGCGGGCGTGGCCCCGGGACGGCCGCCGAGCACCGTGATGTCGCCGGCCGTCGGCTCGAGCTGGCCGCCGGCCAGCTTCAGCAGCGTGGTCTTGCCGGCCCCGTTGGGGCCCACCAGCCCGACGACGTGGCCCGCCGGGACGTCGACGGTGCAATCGCGCAGCGCCCAGCGCCTGCCGTACCTCTTGCCCAGTGCCCGGGCCTCTAAGACGGAAGTCACGCTATGTCCTCCTGAGCGGTGGTCCGAAAGGTGGTCGTGAAGAGGGCCTCGATGCTCTCGTCGTCGAGGCCGGCCCGGCGGGCCTTGGCCAGCCAGCGCTGCAGCTCCAGCCGGAGCGGTCCGTGCGCGGCCAGCGAGGTGTCGGTGAGCGTCTTCGTCACGAACGTCCCCACCCCCGGCCGGGCGGCGACCAGGCCCTCGTGCTCGAGTTCCCGGTAGGCCTTCAGGACGGTGTTGGGGTTGATCGCCAGCTGCGCGACCGCCTCCTTGACGGTCGGCAGCCGGTCTCCCTCGCGCAGCAGGCCGAGCCGGAGCGCGTGCCGTACCTGCTGGACCAGCTGCAGGTACGGCGAGACCCCGGACTTCGCATCCAGATGGAACTCGATCACCGGTATCTCCATTTATCTAGTCTCCTAGTACATTAGATATTGTCATATAAGGAACCCGTCAAGGAGGCATCCGGAAGGAGACTCGCCCGGGGCGCTGCGGGAAAGGGGGTGCGCTCGCCTGCGGCCGTCGGCGGATCCGCGCACCGGACGGGCGGCGGCGACCCTGCTCGGGGTGGCAGTCCCATGCGGGCAGGCCGGGCGCGCCGGGAGGAGCCGGCAGGCCTGGGGCCGTCCCCGTCCCGTTCACCCGCTTCCGGAAGCGAGGGGGCCGGGTGCCGGATGACGGGGCCGACGCGGGCATGTGGCGCAGGCGGTCGCGGAAATCACCGGGAGGCGGGATGGTCGCTGACGGCGCGCCGGGCGAGCGGCCACGGGTGGACGGGCGCGGGCCGGCGGATGGGGACGCGCTTGAAGCCCGTGCACGGAGGGCCGGGTGACGCGGGTGCGCATGCCGACGAAGGCGCCCGAGCCGGAGGCGTCGGCAGGAGGCGGTCGGCAGGGGGCGGTCGGCGGGGCGCCGACCGCTACGGGGTCAGGCCGGTGACCCGGGCGATGGCGTGCAGGACGCCGTGCTCGTTGTTGGAGCCGGCCAGGTAGCGGGCCCGTCCGATGACCTGCGGGTGGGCGTTGGCCATGGCGAAGGACCACTCGGCGGCGTCGAGCATCTCCAGGTCGTTGAGGTAGTCGCCGAAGACCATGGTCTGCGCGGGCGTGACGCCCAGCTCCTGCTGGAGCCGTCGCACGGCCGCGCCCTTGCCGGTGCCGGTGTGCATGACGTCCACCCAGTGCTCGCCGGAGACCACCACCTGGTGGGTCTCGTCGAACGGCTTCAACGCCGGCGCCGTGCTGTGCTCGGCCGTACCGAAGTCGAACAGGGCGATCTTGATGATGTCGTCGTCTACGGAGGCCAGGTCGTTCACCGGGGTCAGGAGGGCGTAGTACTTGACGGCCTCGGCCAGGAAGGCCGGGTCGGTGCGTTCCACGTAGGCGGTGCGCTTGCCGCAGACGACGGCGCCGATGTCCACGCCGTCCGCCGCCAGGTCGCGCGCGGCCGCCACGACGTCGCGGACGAACGGCGGCTCCAGCAGGTCGGAGCTGATCTCCTGGCCGTCGCGGACCACGAAGGCGCCGTTCTCGGCGATGAAGACCGTCCCGTCGAAGGCGTCCTTGAACTGCACGGCCAGCGAGGCGTACTGGCGGCCGCTGGCGGGGCAGAACAGCACGCCGCGGCTGCGCAGCCGCTCCAGCAGGGGCCACAGGTCCGCGGGGATCCGCCCGTCGTCGTCCAGGAGCGTGCCGTCCATGTCGGTGACGATCAGCCGGATGTCGGCGGGCAGGTCCGGCCGGTCGGCGGCCAGGGGCCGGGCGGGAGCGTTGCCGGGGTGTGTCACAGGCGTTCCTCGGGGTGGGGGCGGTCTTCGCATGCTACGTGCGGCGGTTCCGGGCCTCGGACGCGGGTCTCCCGGGAGGCTCGTCGGGCGCTCAGGTCGGGACCGGACCGCGTCGCCGCACCAGGGGGAGGTACACCTCGTCGACGATCTCGACGAGGACGTCGTCGGGCGCGGTGGGCGCTCCGCGCATGACGAACTCGTTGCGCAGCAGGACGATGGCCACGGTCGCCACCCGTGGGTGGAGCGCTTCGGGGGAGGCTTCGCCACGCGCGACCGCGCGGCCCAGGACGGTCAGCCAGGGGGCGGCCGCGGCGTCGCCGGACCGCCCCTGCAACTGCGCGAGGAGTTCCGAAGCGCCGCCGGCCGCGGCGAGCAGCTCGCGCAGGATCGCGCCGGAGGGCGAGCTCCAGTAGCGGTTCGCCTGGCGGAGCAGCTCCAGGACGTCGCCGCGCAGATCGCCGGTGTCGGGGGGCGGGGTCGTCGTGGCCAGCCGCCGGTAGGCGGCGACGCCCAGTGTGAGGCGGTTCGGCCAGCGGCGGTAGATGGCGTTCTTGTTGGTGCCGGCCCGGGCGGCGACCTTGTCCATGGTCAGCCCGGCGTATCCGGACTCGGCGAGCTCGTCGGTCGCGGCCCGCAGGATCGCCTCCTCGAGGGCGGCGCCGCGTCGCCGTGTCTGCCCGGCGCCTGAGCGCCTCATCGGATCGCCCGCCATGGCCCCTTCCTGGAACCGGTACCGACCGTACCTTCCCATTCTGGTTGGCATGCTCGCGTCCGGCAATTAGGGTACGTTCCGTACCTTAACCATCTGGCTGAGAGAAGACGGCACATGCGAGCCAAAGGCATCAGTTACGACACCGGCTTCGTCTACAAGGGAGCGATCGGCCATCCGCGCTTCGACCCGGAGGCGGTCGAGCGCGAGCTGCGCATCATCCGTGACGACCTGCACTGCACCGCGGTCCGCATCATGGGCGGCGATCCGGAACGGATGGAGCTCGCGGCGGCGCACGCCGCCGACCTCGGCCTGGAGGTCTGGTTCTCGCCCTATCCGCTGGAACTGACCGCAGACGAGATGCTGCCGCTGTTCGCCGACTGCGCCGCCCGGGCGGAGCGGCTCAGGCGGCGGGGCGCCGAGATCGTGTTCGTCACCGGTGCCGAGCTCAGCCTGATGAACAGGGGGTTCCTGCCCGGCGACGGCATCGACGAGCGGATCGAGCTGCTGAGCCGGCCGCACCGGTCGCGGGAGCGGATCGGCGAGGTCGGCGCACGGGTCAACGACTTCCTCGGCAGGGCCGTGGCACTCGTCCGCGAGCGCTTCGGCGGCCGGGTGACCTATGCCTCCGTACCGCTCGAGCGCGTCGACTGGGCCCCGTTCGACATCGTGTCCGTGGACCTCTACCGGTCGGCCGAGATCGCCGGCCACTTCGCCGAGGGCGTCCGCGAGCTCGTCGCGCAGGGAAAACCGGTCGCGATCACCGAGTTCGGTGCGGCCTGCTACCGGGGCGCCGGAGAGAGGGGCGCCCGCGGCCTGGAGATCGTCGAATACGACGCGGTCACCCGCGCTCCTGTCCGGCTGAACGGCGAGTACGCCCGCGACGAGGCAGGGCAGGCCGCCTACCTGTGCGAGCTGCTGGAGGTCTTCGACGCCGGAGGCGTCGACGGCGCCTTCGTGTTCACCTTCGCGCTGCACGACCACCCGTACCGTCCCGGCGGTGACCCCCGAGAGGACCTGGACTTGGCCAGTTACGGCATCGTCAAGGTCTACGAGGACCGCCTCGGAGCCGCCTACCCCGGCCTGCCGTGGGAGCCCAAGGCCGCGTTCGCCGCCCTCGCCGCCTACTACCGGGACCCGGGCTGAGGCATGATCGCTGTGGCGGCCCCGCCCGGTGGGCGCCGGGAGAGGGGGCCTCATGGGGATTTCCGCCTACCTGGAGTGGCTGCGGCGGTACGTGGGGCACGACCTGCTGCTGATGCCGGCGGTGACGGCGGTCATCGGCGACGGCGAGGGCCGTTTCCTGCTGGTGGAGGACATCGACACCGGCCGGTGGATGCTGCCCGGCGGGGCGGTCGACCCCGGTGAGGGACCGGCGGACGCCCTCGTCCGGGAGATGCGGGAGGAACTCGGCATCGAGGTCGAGCCGACGGCCGTACTGGGGGTGTTCGGCGGCCCGGAGTTCGTCGCCGAGTACCGCAACGGCGACCGGGTCGCGTACGTGGCGACGGTGTTCGCCTGCCGGATCGTCGCCGGTGAACCGGTGCCCGACGGAGAGGAGGTCGCCCGCTTCCGCTTCGCCGCCCCGGGAGAGTACGACGGGATGCCCATGGCGCCGACGATGCGTCACATCCTGGCCCGGATCGACCCGGCCTCACCCGAGGCCTGGTTCGATCCGCCCGCCCCGCGGCGGTGCGGTTCCTCGTAGGGCCGGTGACGATCCGGGCTGCACGCACCCACCTCATTCACACATTCACCCACCGTAACGGACCGAATGCTGATAGACACATCCGTGCGGGCGGGGACGCCACAGGGGGAGGACCCGTGTTCGCATCCGGGGACGCGGGTGCCTCGGTCGTCGGCGCACGGCGACCAAAGCACCCGCGTCCCCGGTGGCCTTGCGGCAGCCAGGCCACATCCACCGCACAGGACGGCCGAGTCCCCGGGACGGTCCACCGGCCGGTGCGGGCGGCCCACGCGACGGACGCGTGGCAGCCGGACATCCGGAGGCGTCATGGAGATTCCCGCTCAGCTCGTGTGCCGCACCTGCACCCGCGTCCTGGTGGCCGAGGGCGGAGCCGACGGCGGCGTCTACACCCCGGCCCGGGGCCGGCTCATCGTCGCACGCGGCTACTGCCTCTGCCCGGCTCCCGGTGAGCCCTCCGTGGACCAGCCGACCGCGGCCTTCCCGGCGGCGAGGGAGGACTCCGCCGGCCCGTTGGTGCCGTCGCCCCGACCGGCGGACGCCCCGGCCGGCTGAGCCGGCCATCCGGCGCCGGAGGGTGCCGGCCGCTTCCTGCCGGAGGGCGCCGGAGACGCCGCGGACACGAAATCGTACGCTTCATTCCACGCCGAGGCTGCCCGGGCGTTATACGGCGGTGATCGTTGGTAGGGGTGATGGACACGTGACACCCACCCTGCAGGCAGGAACTTCTACGATGACATCCCCGACCGGCTCCGGCCACCGCCCGAACCTGACCGTTTCCCTCGTCCGGCGTGAGCAGATCGTCGTGGTTCGTCTGGGCGGAGAGCTCGACCTGCACACCGTGCCGATCCTGCGCGATGCGCTGGAGTCGGGCGCCGTCTGGGGTCCGCCCGCCACCCGCGCGGTGATCCTGGACCTGAGCGGGATCACCTTCTGCGACTCGTCCGGACTGGGTGAACTGATCGCGACGATGAAACACGGCCAGGCCGCCGGCATCCGGTTGCTGCTCAGCGCGGTGCCCGCCGTGATGGCCCGGCTGCTGGCCATCACGGGTCTGGACAAGGCGTTCATCATCTGTCCCGACACCGATGAGGCCCTCCGCCGGGCCGCGGAGAGCTGACCCCGCCGGTGCCCCGGCAGGCCGCGCCCGGCCGTGCGGTCACAGCAGGCCGACGACGGTGACGGTGCGCGGCGGCGAGGCCGAGGGTTCGCAGTCGGCGTCACCGGAGTAGATGGCGGTGATCTGGTGGGCGCCGCGGCTGCGGAAGGCGGTGATCAGCACGGCTGCGCCGGCGAGCACCGGGACCGTGCCCAGGGTGACGGCGCCGTCCATGAAGCGGACGGTGCCGGTGGGGATGTCGGAGTCGCAGGTGACGCGGGCGGTGAGGGTGACGGGCAGGAAGACGAGGGCCGGGTTGGGCACGGCGAGGACCTGGACGCTGGAGATGCCCTTGTTGACGGTCAGGAGCAGGGGAGGGGAGACCGCGGGCGGGCAGGTGCCGTCGCCGGAGTAGACGGCGGTGATCTGGTGGTCGCCGGCGTCCAGGCCGCTGGTGGTGAGGACGGCGGTGCCGGCCGCGTTGAGCGGGCGGGTGCCGAGCAGGGCGGCGCCGTCGTAGAAGCGGACGGTGCCGGCCGGGGTGCCGGTGGTGCAGGCGACCTGGGCGGTGAGGGCGACGGGCCGGTGGACCTGGGCCGGATCGGGGCTGGCGGTGAGGGTCACCGCCGAGGAGACGGGGACGGCGGCGACCGCCACCCCGCGCGGGTCGTCGCCGGCGGTGACGGTGTCGACCACGGTGCCGGTGGCCGTGTCGATGACCGAGACCGTGCCACCGTCCTCATGGGTGACGTAGACGGTGGCGCCGTCCGGGCTGACCGCCGCGTCGTACGGGTCGGCGCTGACGGTGATGGTGGCGGTCACGGTGCCGGTGGCCGTGTCGATCACCGAGACCGTACCGCCGCTGTTGCCGGGGACGTAAGCGGTGGCGCCGTCCGGGGTGACCGCCACAGCGTACGGGCTGTTGCCGACGGTGATGGTGGCGGTCACGGTGCCGGTGGCCGTGTCGATCACCGAGACCGTACCGTCACCGGGGTTGGCGACGTAGGCGGTGGCGCCGTCCGGACCGAAGGCCACGCTGATCGGGCGGTCGTCGACGTCGATGGTGGCGGTCACGGTGCCGGTGGCCGTGTCGATCACCGAAACCGTGTCGTCGGACTGGTTGACGACGTAGGCGGTGGCGCCGTCCGGGCTGACCGCGACCCCGAGCGGGTCGTTGCCGACGGTGATGGTGGCGGTCACGGTGTTGGTGGTCGTGTCGATGACCGACACCGTGCCGCCGTTGCTGTTGGAGACGTAGGCGGTGGTGCCGTCGGGGGTGACCGCCACGCCGTACGGGCTGTTGCCGACGGTGATGGTGGCGGTCACGGTGTTGGTGGTCGTGTCGATGACCGACACCGTGTCGTCGTCGGCGTTGGGGACGTAGGCGGTGGTGCCGTCGGGGGTGACCGCCACCCGGTACGGGTCGTTGCCGACGGTGATGGTGGCGGTCACGGTGTTGGTGGTCGTGTCGATGACCGACACCGTGCCGTCACCGCCGTTGACGACGTAGGCCAGGGTGAGGAGCGCGGCGGACGCGTCGGCCGTGGCCGCGGCGGCGCGGCGGGCGGGTCCGGAGCGCAGGAAGGGGAGGCGGAGCGGTGAACCGGCGGGCATGGGGAAGGCCCCCTTCTGGATGGCTACGGCGTCCCGCCGGGCGGTCGTCTACGCGGTCGGCACCTGCGGTGATTCACCGTAAATGATCGTCTGATTACCAAAGGTAATGATTTACGGTCGGGCCGCAAGGGCGCGTTACATAGACGTGTCGTGATCGTTAGGCCTGTGGCCTGCATAAACGTGCGAAATCGGCTCTTTTGGCCCACTGGCTGGTAACCGCCGCCCCGCAGGGCCGGACAGTTGGCTGGTAACCGTCGCGCCGTAGGGCCGTACGGTGACCGCCGTGGGTCGGCCGCCGTCACGCTGGGGGGCCGGGTCGCGGAACGGAGTGCCCGTCACCGGCTCGCGGTCATGCGTCCCAGGCGACCGGGAGGCTCTTGACCCCGTGGATGTCCGCGGCCTCCGGGCGCAGGGCGACCTCTTCGGCCGGTACGGCCAGACGCAGCGAGGGGAAGCGGCGGACCAGCGCGGGGAGCGCGACCCGCATCTCGACGCGGGCCAGCTGCTGCCCGAGGCACTGGTGGATACCGTGGCCGAAGGCCAGGTGGCTGCCGTCGTTCCGGCGCAGGTCGAGCACGTGGGGGTCGGGGAAGCGCTCGGGGTCGCGGTTGGCGGTGTTGAGGGACAGGATGAGCGTCGTGCCGGCCGTGATGGTGTGGCCGCCCAGCTCGACGTCCTCCAGAGCGACCCGGTGGAACTGCTTGGCGACGCTCAGATAGCGCAGCAGCTCTTCGACGGCCCGGTCGGCGAGCGCGGGCTCGGCGCGCAGCGCGGCGAGCTGGTCCGGGTTGCGCAGGAGGGCGAAAGCGCCCAGGGCCAGCGTGTTGGCGGTGGTGTCGAACCCGGCCGCCAGCAGGATCAGGGCGATGCCCCGCAGTTCCTCGTCGGTCAGATCGCTGTCGAGCAGGTCGCTGAGCACGTCGTCGGTGGGGTCGGCGCGCTTGGCGGCCACCAGCTCCGAGAGGTAGGCCTGGACCGCGGTGTAGGCCGCGATCAGCTCCTCGTCGCTGGTCTCCCCGTTCATGAATCCGTCGATGTTCTCCTGGAAGCGGCCCCGGTCCGCGTACGGCACGCCCAGCAGTTCGCAGATCACGATGACGGGGATGGGCTTGGCGAACGCGGTCACCAAGTCGGCCGGCGGTCCGGCCTGCGCCATGGCGTCCAGGTGCTCGGCGGTGATCTGCTCGATGCGTTCGGTGAGTAGCCGCATCCGCCGGGCGGTGAACTTGCCCGCCAGCGGTTTGCGGTACCGGCTGTGCTGGGGTTCGTCCATGAGCAGGAACTCGCCGGGCGGCGCCGGGGGGACCTCGATGTCGCCGTAGTCGATGAGCGGGTGGTGGCGCATGAGCTCCTTGCGGGAGCTGAACCGCGCATCGGCCAGGGCCGACCGGACCAGGTCATAGCCGGTGACCAGCCAGCCCTGGTGCCCGCTGGGGAAGGGGAGGCGGCTGATCGGGCCGTGCTCGCGGGCCTGGGTCAGCTCCTCGGGCGGGTCGAAGGGGCAGCCGGGCCGGCGCTCCGCCGGCATCGCCGTGACGGTGTGCAGGGATTCGCTCATGATCTCTCCTCGTTTCGGGGGGAGTGCGTCTTCGGTGAAGGTGGAAGCCGCGTTCGATCCGGATCGGGGCGGGCGCGGGTGAAAGGGCTAGGAGATCTTGCGGCGGTAGGTGTTCATGGCGAAGGCGTACGCGATGACGAGGATGCCGACGCACCAGGCCAGGGCGATCCAGATGTCGGCACCGACCGGCTGCCGGGTGAACAGGTCGCGCAGGGCGTTGACGACGGAGGTCACCGGCTGGTGTTCGGCGAAGGCGCGCACCGGGCCGGGCATGGTGTCGGTGGGCACGAAGGCCGAGCTGAGGAACGGCAGGAACAGGAGCGGGTAGGAGAACGCGCTCGCGCCTTCCACGGTCTTGGCGGTCAGGCCGGGGATGACGGCGATCCAGGTCAGTGC
Organism: Planomonospora parontospora; assembly: GCA_014647935.1. Lineage (GTDB taxonomy): Bacteria > Actinomycetota > Actinomycetes > Streptosporangiales > Streptosporangiaceae > Planomonospora > Planomonospora parontospora. Next base: position 61,871 of record BMQD01000015.1, on the reverse strand, counting down.
CAAGGTGAACAGGATCAGGATGCCGGCGGCCGCGAGCCATGCCGGCGCTCCCGCCGCCGAGCGGAAGCCCATGAGCAGGGCGACGAGCACGACGACCACCAGTGAGACCGCATTGGCGACCAGCGAGGTCAGCACGTGCGCCCACAGCACCGACGAGCGTGCGGTCGGCATGGACTGGAAGCGCTCGAAGATGCCGCCTTTCATGTCCATGAACAGCCGGTAGGCGGTGTAGGCGATGCCCGAGGCGACCGTGATGAGGAGGATGCCGGGCAGCAGGTAGTTCACATACGAGTCCGACCCGGTGTCGATCGCGCCGCCGAAGACGTAGACGAACATCAGCATCATGGCGATCGGCATGACCGCCGTCGTGACGATGGTGTCCGGGCTGCGCGCGATGTGGCGCAGGGACCGTCCCAGCAGGACGGCGGTGTCGCCGAGGAAGTGCTTGGTCATCATGGTTCCTTATGCCTTCGTGCCGACGAGGGTGAGGAAGACGTCCTCGAGGGTCGGCTGCTTCTCGACGTATTCGACCTTGGCGGGCGGCAGCAGCCGCTTGAGCTCGGCCAGGGTGCCGTTGACGATGATCCGGCCCTGGTGGAGGATCGCGATCCGGTCGGCGAGGTGTTCGGCCTCGTCCAGGTACTGCGTGGTGAGCAGCACCGTCGTGCCGCGGTCGGCGAGTTCCCGGACGGCCTGCCAGACCTCGATGCGCGCCTGGGGGTCGAGCCCGGTGGTCGGCTCGTCGAGGAAGATGACCGGCGGGTCGCCGATCAGGCTCATCGCGATGTCGAGGCGGCGGCGCATGCCACCCGAATACGTCGACACCCTCCGCGTGCCCGCCTCGGTCAGCGAGAAGCGCTCCAGCAGGTCGTCGGCGATCTTTCCCGGGTGCTCGAGGTGCCGCAGCCGGGCGACCAGCACGAGGTTCTCCCGCCCGGTGAGGATCTCGTCGACGGCGGCGAACTGTCCGGTGAGGCTGATGGACTCGCGCACGTCGGCGGCCTGCGTGGCGACGTCGAAGCCGTTCACGCGGGCCGTGCCCGCGTCGGCCCTGAGCAGCGTGGACAGGATCTTCACGACCGTGGTCTTGCCCGCCCCGTTCGAGCCGAGCAGGGCGAAGACGCCGCCCCGCGCCACGTCGAAGTCCACGCCGCGCAGCACCCGCAGCTCCTTGTACGACTTCTCCAGACCCTGCACGCGGATCGCCGGTTCCTGGACCTGATCGACTGTCATCCGTCCGTCCGTTCTCTGTTCCGTCACGGCTCGTCGCCCGTGGCGTGATCGGCGGCGCGGTCGATGGCGTCGGCCAGCCGCTCCCGCTCCCGGTGGATCCACTGGCCCTCGGGGTAGTTGCGGAGGAACGTCTCGGCGAACTCCACCGGGTCCTCGCCGACGACTTCGCGGATCGGGATCCCGTCCGCCGCGCTCTGCTCGAAGAGGTCGGCGAGGTCGTCCAGCATCGCCAGCAGGCTGTCGGCCTTCCCCGGGCCGAAGAACTGCATGTACCGCTCCAGCGCGTCGACCGCCGTGCGGTAGTCCGCGGGGAGCGCTCTGACGCGCGCCTTGTGGCGCCGGTAGCGCCGCTTGTCCTCCAGCGGCCCGGTCACCGTCTCCAGGTACTGCAGGTAGCGGTTCTTCTGCTCGTTCGACTCTGCGGTCATGTCTGCTTGCCTCCTTCGCGGAGCTGTTCGAGCCGTTCTGCGAGGAAGCTCCAGGTCCTCCAGAACTCGTCGAGGTACTCCCGGCCCTGGGCGTTGAGGGAGTACACCTTGCGCGGCGGCCCCTTCTCGGACGGGACCTTCTCCACGTCGACCAGGCCGCGCTGCTCGACCCTGACCAGCAGCGCGTAGATGGTGCCCTCGGCGATGTCGGAGAAGCCCTGATCCCGCAGCCGCGCCGTGATCTCGTAGCCGTACGCGGGCCGGCCGGACAGGATCGCCAGGACGATGCCCTCCAGCGTCCCCTTGAGCATCTCCGTCATCTGCTTGCCCATGGCGGCACCCCCCTCCAGCTACTTGGTGTCACTGACTACTGGTACAAAGTAACACTTACTACCACTACCTAGCAACACTTAATAGCTCGGAGGGGGCCGAGACCGCGAACCCGGCCACGAACGCCGCAGTCCCTGGACACCTCGTGGCACCCACCATCACCGGCCGTGCTGACACCGGGCCGTCGCCGTGCTGACACGGCCGCTCCGGCGGCGCCGCTCGCGGGGGCAGGGGCTGATGGGGCGGCGCGGGAAGGCCGCCGCGGACGGGACCGCCCGGGCGCGATGCCGTTCCGCGGCCGGAGAAAAAGAAAATCCCCATCAGCGCAGGACAGCGTCCGGTGGCGGGCGCACTCCCGACCGCATGGTTAGGGAAAAGGATCCGGACGGCGTACGGTGAAAGCAGCGGTCACCGCCTGCGGGTGTTCTACCTGCGCGCGAAGTCTCCATCCGCCGTGGATCGGGAAACCCCCGCATGACCTTCCTCTCGATCACCGTGAGCGATCACCGCGCATTCTCGGTGGTCACCCTGAACGGTGAACTCGACACCCTTTCCGCCGGACGTCTGAGCCAGGTGATCGAGCGGGCCCTCGCCTGCGGCCGCGTGCATCTCGTCGTGGACACCGCCGGCCTGAGATTCTGCGACTCCTGCGGCCTGCGGACGCTGATCGCCGCATGGCGGCGGACGGACGAGCAGGGCGGGAGCCTGCGCCTGGTCCGGGTGCACGGCCCGCTGGGCCGCCTACTGGAACTGACCGGACTGAGCACGCTGTTCCCCACCGGCGGCACGTTCGACCGGCAGGCGACCGCACCGGCCGGCGCCGGACACACCGGCCTGGCCCGCGCACAGCCCGTCCGCGCCCGGATCGACCACCTCTGACACGTTCCGGCGGCGGCGAGCCCGCAGCCGCCCCCGTGGCATGCCGATCACCGTCCCCCGGATCCCGAAGCCGCGCCGAGGTCCGCAAGCAGGACCGAGGCCCGTGGAACAGCGACCGCCGGTGTCTTCCTCGCGTCTTGCCGGTTTCCCTACGCCGCCGGGCGGATCACCGACGCGATCCGTACTCCTGCGGCCGCACGGCGCGAAGGCAACCGTTCCGCACCGCCGGCGCACTCCTCCTGCTCCAGCGGTCCGGCTCACTGGATGACGAGGACGGCCGCGGCATGTGCGACGCGGCCGTCGTCCGTGCTCACCGTACGAGCCGCTCCGCGGGTGCGCTCACGCCGGTCGGCCTGGACCGGGGCCTCGAGGGTGCCCGCATCGATCCGCCGGACCTCTCGGCCGAGGAACCAGGAGGCCGGATTCCACGGAAGGAACACCCCTCATGCGTTCTGTCTCCCGCCTGGCGGCCGCGCTCGCCGGGACCACCGCCCTGACCACCGCGCTCGTCGCTCTGCCCGCCCTGGGCGCGCAGGCCGCGGCCGAGGACGACGGCCTGCAGCTGGTCGTGCCGACGCTCGCCTCCATGCTGCCCGGCCAGCAGGGCTGGATCAGCGCCGTGTGGAAGGCCGCCACCGACGTGTGCGACGTGAAGGTCACCGCCACCGCGCCCGGGCTGACCATCGGCTATCCCACGAACACCGGCTCCTACACCTCGCTGTACGAGGCGGACAAGCTGGCCGCCGACGCGATGGACTTCACCGCGCTGAACGTGAGCGTCCCGGCGAGCGCGTCCGGCGCGGCGAAGGCGACGTTCGACGTCTCCTACACCCGGCTGCCGCCGGGCCAGGCCAAGAAGGACGACCCGTCCGTGGTGGAGAAGTTCGACTGCAAGGGTCCCAAGGGCAACCAGACGGTGACCGCCACCTTGCCGATCGCCTCGGCGGCCGGTGCCGCGGTGCTGCAGAAGACCACCGCCGTCACCGTGGCCAGGGGCACCCCTTCCTGGGTCAGGATCGCCTTCGAGGCACGCAGGCCCGGCCTGCGGGACTTCCGCGTCACCGTGGCCCCGCCCGCGGGGCTGGAGATCGCCTACCCAGGAGAGAAGACCTCCGCCGGCCTGTACGACGACGTCGCACCGGCGGTGGCTCGCGAGGACTACGCCGCCGTCCGCTTCGACGCCTCCGGTCTGGCCGCGGGCACCTACAGGCTCCCGGTGCGCGCCTCCTACACCGGCGGCGGCCACACCGGCGAGCTCGCTCTCACCGTCGAGTGACCCCGGCGGTGCGGCCGGCCCGTGAGGACCCGGCCGCACCGCCCCGGCCCATCCGCTCGTCCACCACCGTCCGAGCCCTTTGCAGGAGGAACCCGACGTGAAGCACCGCACCGGCACCGCCCCGGCCTCCGCGACCTCCCCGCAGGAGCGGCCGCAGCCGTCCGCGAACAGTTCAGCGGGCAAGCGCCGCGCCGTCGTGGCGGTCGTCGCGATCCTGTCCGCGCTCGCCGCGGCCGCCCTCGTGATGCTCCTGTCCGACGCCACCGGCGTGGTCGGACGGCAGGCCACCGCGGCTCCGGCTGCGGCTCCGGTCACCGCTCCGCGGCCGGCCGCGGCTCCGGTCACCGCCCCGCGGCCGGCCGCGGAGCGGACACCGGAGGATCTCTTCCTGACCTCCCACGCCGGTCACCTGTGCCGGGTGCAGTCGACCGTCTACGCCGACCCCGCGCAGATGGCCGAGGCCTACCGGGCGATCCCGGACCACCCGGGCCTGTCGGAGGCACAGACGGACACCTTCAACGAGCGCCTGCAGAACGACGGAGCCTTCGCCGCCCGGCTGGCCCGGCTCCTGGCCGACACCTGCCGGCCGACCACCCCGTAACGCCCGGCCGGCGTCCGCCGACCCCACCCCTGCGTCGACCCCACCCCTGCGTCGACCCCACCCCTGCGTCGCCCCCGCCGATGGCGGCGGCGAGCCCGCCCGTTCACCCGGTGTATCGGGTCAGTTCGGCGGCGTCGTGGGCACTGAAGACCTGGATCTGCTCGGGCAGTTCCCGCAGCCGGGCCACGTTGGCCAGCCGCTGGGTGTGGTCGACGGCGACGAGCCGCTGGGCGAGGCGCAGCGTCAGCGGGCAGTGCGACGGTGCGGAGAGCTCTCCGTGGAACCAGTAGGCGTCGCCGGCGTGCAGCAGCCAGCCGTCCCCGGTGTCCACGGCCACGCCGGAGTGTCCCCGGCTGTGCCCGGCCAGCGGGACCAGCGCCACGCCCTCCACGCCGTCCAGCGGACGGGCCCGCAGGCCGTACAGCTCCTCCCCGGCGTCGTCGTAGGGGGCCCAGTCGGGGCCGTGTGCCCACTGGGCGGGCAGGTAGCGGCGTCGCTGGGCCAAGCCGCCGCCAGGACGGGTGGCCGCCGCCAGTTCGGCGGCGTGCACGTGGACGCGGGCGTGCGGGAAGTCCCGCAGCCCGCCGGCGTGGTCGGGATCCAGGTGTGTGAGCACGATGTGGCGCACGTCCTCGGGATCCAGTCCCAGGTCTCGGAGCTGCCGCACGGCGGACTCGGCGGGGTCGAGGGAGGGCCGGGCCGTGCGCAGGAAGGCCGCCTCCAGACGGTCCTCGCCGAGGGCGAAGCCGGTGTCGACCAGCACCAGGTCGCGTGCGGTCTCGAGGAGCAGGCAGTGGGCCACCATGCGCGGCGCGGCCGGCGGGGTCATCGTCCCGCAGTTGAGGTGATGGATCTTCATCTGCACATGGTGGCCCCCGGAGGACGATCCGGACAACGCCGGTACGGAGGCGGACCGCCCCGCCAGCGCCCCGGTGTCACAGGAAGTCGCGCACCATGTCGGCGGACTCCTCCGAGCCGACGAGCTTCACGCCCGGCCCTTCGGGTTCGGCCCGCTTCGACCCGGCCCTCGGGAATCCGATGTCGCCGGACCGCGCAAGGAGCTAGACGAGACGGACCGTCTTGACGGGATGAGGACAAGCCGCTACCGTCGTAAATCGAGACGATACGGTTCGTCTCGAAAAAAGCGGCAGATCGGAATACTGCATGTGCACACCCCGGACATGCCCTATCCCTCGGATCGCCCGGGAGGCCGCCGGTTGACCGGCTCCGGAACCGGCCTCTCCGTAACCGGAACCGCCGGACCGCCGGCTCCGCCCACGACCGTCCGGCCACCGTCCCGACATCAGGAGGTCGCTCATATGCGCACCGGTCATCCCTCGTCCGACACCCGGCTCGTCCTGTCCGGCGTCACCAAGCGGTATGACGACACGATCGTCCTGAACGAGATCTCCCTCACGGTCAAGCCCGGTGAGAAGGTCGGGGTGATCGGAGACAACGGCTCCGGGAAGTCCACTCTGCTGCGCCTGCTCGCCGGACGGAGCCGCCCCGACAACGGCTCCGTCACCGTCGCGGCGCCCGGTGGCGTCGGTTACCTGGCCCAGGCCTCGGATCTGCCCGCAACCGCCCTCGTCGGCGACGCCGTCGATCTCGCGCTGGCGGACCTGCGCGATCTGGAGCGCCGGATACGCCGCGCCGAGCTCGGACTGGATCATGCGACACCCGCCGAGCTGACCGGCTACGGCGACCTGGTCGCCCTGTTCGAGGCCCGCGGGGGATATCAGGCCGACACCCGGGTCGAGATCATGCTGGACGCGCTCGGCCTGCCCGGGCTGGACCGCGACCGCCCACTGGGCACCCTGTCGGGCGGACAGAGGTCCCGGCTCGCGCTGGCCGCGACCCTGGCCGCGGCCCCCGAGGTGCTGCTCCTCGACGAACCCACCAATGACCTCGACGACCAGGCCGTCGCCTGGCTGGAGAACCACCTGCGGAACCACCGGGGCACCTTGGTCGCGGTCACTCACGACCGGCTGCTCCTGGACCGGACCACCTCCACCATCGTGGAGGTGGACCACGATCTGCGCACCGTGCACCGCTACGGCAACGGCTACACGGGATTCCTGGCGGCCAAGGCGGCGGCCAGGGCACGCTGGGCGCGAGAGCACCAGGAGTGGCGCACCGAGGTGACCCGCCAGGAAGGTCTGGCCGACTCCCACGCGAAACGGCTGGCCGCCATCCCGCGCAAGGCGCCGGCCGCCTTCAGCGGGGCGGGTGCGTTCCGCGCCAGATCACGGGCGCACGGGGCGATGAGCAGGATCCGCGGTGCTCGTGAACGGCTGCGACGGCTCCGGCTGAACCCCGTTCCGCCGCCGCCGCTTCCTCTGCGGTTCACCCCCCACGTCAGAGCCCACGCCACCGCCGCCGACGTCGCAGGCCCCCTCGTGGAGCTGACCGATGTGCGCGTCGGCGAACGCCTGCACGTCGAATCGCTGCGCATCGAACCGGGAGCACGGCTGCTGGTCACCGGCCCCAACGGGGCGGGCAAGACCACGCTCCTGCGCGTCCTGGCCGGCGAGCTCGCCCCCGACACCGGCACGGTCCGCCGGGTGCCCCGCGTGGGTCATCTGCGCCAGCACGACGGCACGGCGTACGGCGGAGGCACGGTCCTGGAGGCGTTCGCGGCGGGCCGGCCGGGAGATCCGGCCGAGCACGCCGACGCGCTGCTCGCGCTGGGGTTGTTCCGCGCCACCCGGCTCGCCTCGCCGGTCCGCTCCCTCTCCCCGGGCCTGCTCCGCAGGCTCGAACTCGCCCGCATCATCAGCGAACCGACCGATCTGCTGCTGCTGGACGAACCCACCAACCACCTGTCCCCGGACCTGATGGACGACCTGGAGGACGCTCTGACCGCTTACCCGGGTTCGCTCGTCATCGTCACCCACGACCGGCGCATGCGGGACGCCTTCACCGGCTCCCGCCTGGAACTCGACGCGGGCAGGGCGGTACCGCCGCAGGTGACCGCATGACCGCGACGAGCCCGCTCCCCGGTCGGAGGGCCGTCGACGCGGAGCACGGTCCCGTCCCGGCCACCGGACCGCACGGGCCGCCGCGCGCCTTCCGGACGCCCGTCCGTGTTCCGTCCTCGTTCCGGCCGCGCTCCGGCCGCCCGCGGCGCCCAGACTGGGAGGCATGGAGATCTACCACGGCACGGGACCAGGACCGATCACTCCCGACGGGTGCGCGGTCGACTACTACGCCACCCTCACCGCAGGCGGCGAGCCCGGACTCATCCACGCCGCCGTCCCGCTCGGGGCGGCCATCCTCGAACTCGGTGCAGGAGCCGGGCGCATCACCCGTCCCCTGCTGGAACTCGGGCACGAGGTCGTCGCCGTCGACGAGTCTCCCGAGATGCTCGCCCACATCACCGGAGCCGAGACCGTCTGCTCTCCCATCCAGTCCCTGGCCCTGTCCCGGACCTTCGATCTGGTGCTGCTGATGTCGTTCGTCGTCGAGACCGCCGACGACGACCTGCGCGCGGCGTTCCTGGACACCTGCCGCCGCCACGTCGCCGACGACGGCTGCGTGATCCTGCAGCGCAAGCCCCCCGAGTGGTACGACACCGTCCGGCCGTCCGAACGCCGGACCGGCGACGGCGGCACCGTCCGGATGAAGGACGTCAGCCGCCCCGGCCCCGGCCTGCTGAAGGCCACCATGGAGTACGTCATCGGCGAACGGTGCTGGACCCACACCTTCGTCAGCCGCCGCCTCGACGACGACCGTCTCGGCCGTGAACTCGGCCGGGCCGGTCTGACGCTCTCCGGGTTCCTCGACGACGACCGCGAGTGGGTGCGCGCCGTACCCCGCTGACCCGCGGCCTTCCCGCACGGTCCGGAACGGCCGCGCCGGTCCCCGCTCTCGCCGGCCGCCGGCGCACGGGCGAGGGACCGGCGCGGGCGGGGCCGCATGCCGCTCCTGCCGCTCGGCGCGCCGCGAAGCCCATGAGATCCGCAGGCGGACCGTCACCCGCTGGAGCCGGCGGCGGGGGAGCGGTGTTCACCCGCGCCGATGGGCCCGGCCTACCGGCCGGCGGCGAGCGGGTCCAGCCGCTCGGCCGCACTGTCCAGGCGCCGCATCAGCATGCGGGAGATCGCGTGCACCAGGTCAGGCTCGTGGGTCAGCACGAAATCCACCCCGTCACCGGCGCCCGGCCGCACACAGAGGGCGGCTGCGGTGTGCGGGCCGACCACGGCCAGGACCGTCTCGGCATCGGCCGGGGTCACCGCCACCCGCACCGGATGCGGAGCGGCGGCGATCGGCCCGGGGCCGGCGACACCGACCAAGGCCACCTCGTCGCCCAGCGACGCCAGGCGAGGCAGCCAGGCCCGGCCGACGGCCGGTTCCGGATACGCGCCGAGCACCACCGCGTGCGGGCCGGCGCTCGCCGCCAGCGACAGCAAGTGGTCGATGAGGCCGTCGATCATCGTCTGATCTCCGACCCGGCTGTGGTTGCGCACCGCGGCCGTGCTGAACGGGGTCCCGTCGGGCAGGTGCAGGTTCGGCCGGGGCGATCGCAGCCGGGCGTAATGGTCGATCGGCCGGCCGGCGAGCGCGCCGAGCCCGCCGGGCCGCCCGAACAGCCAGCCCTGTCCCCAACGGGCGCCGAGCGCCCGCGCGGTCGCCGCGTCGTCCTCGGTCTCGATGCCTTCGGCGAGCACCACCGCCCCAGTGCGCTCGGCGTGGGCGCTGACGATCGCGGCGGTCGCGATGGTGCCCGTGGCGTACGGGTCGCGCAGCAGGTGCATGTCCAGCTTGATCACCTCCGGCTCGATGAGCGGCAGGAAGGCCAGCGACAGCGGGTCGGCACCGACGTCGTCCAGGGCGAGCGCCCCATCGGTCCGCTGCACGGCGGCGGCGATGTCCAGCAACGCCGCCGGATGGTCGGCCAGAGCCCGTTCGGTGAACTCCAGCACGGCCCGGTACGGCCGCTCGGACAGCGCCACGGCCAACAGCTCAGGGGTGAACGGATGGTTCAGCGCAGCCGGTTCGGCGTTGAAGAACAGCAGCGGCGGAACCTCCTGTTCGGCGTCCCGGGCGATCTCCATGGCCCGGGTGGCGCACAGCTGGTCCAGCAGCGGCATCACGCCGGCCCGGGTGGCCGCCGCGAACAGAGCGTCCGGGAACTCCAGCGGAGAGCCGGCCGGACCGCGCGCCAGCGCCTCGACACCGACGATGTTCCTCGTCGTGAGGTCGACGATCGGCTGGTACAGCGGGAAGACCGCGCGCTCGTCGAGCACGCGCAGGATGAGCGTGGCCGGATCATCGCGCATGTCCCGTCCGGCGCTCCAGTTTTTCGGCGCCATCCGCCCCATCCATTGCACGAGTCCCGACCTTGACGGAACACCTATCGACACCGCACGGCCCGACCTTAGAGTCCGCTGACGAAGGGTTCGACCGCCTGATATGAGCGCGACTCATCGGCGGTCGCTCGTTGGACATGACGCGGATGCGTTCCTTGAGATGGGGGAACACCAACACCCAGGCAGGAAGGTCAGCGCTGACCAGGGCAAGGAGCACGGGTGTGGATGAGCCGTTGATCCCTCCGATGCGGCTGGACGACCTGCTGGCCGAGTTGCAGGACCGGCTGAAGACGGTGCTGGCCGCCCGCGACCGGGTCCACGCCCTGCTGGAGGCCGTGATCGCGGTCGGCAGCGACCTGGACCTGGAGACCATGCTGCGGCGGATCATCGAGACGGCCGCCACGCTGGTGGAAGCCCGCTACGGGGCGCTGGGCGTGATCGGCCCGGGCGGCACGCTGGAGCGGTTCATCCCGGTGGGCATGAGCGCCGAGGACATCGCCCGGGTGGATCACTGGCCGCACGGTGAGGGGCTGCTCGGGCTGCTGATCAGGAAGCCTCAGCGGTTGCGGCTGGCCGACCTCGCCGAGCACGCCGACTCCTACGGCTTTCCTGAGGGCCACCCGCCGATGCGCAGCTTCCTGGGCGTGCCCATCCGGGTGCGCGGCGAGGTGTTCGGCAACCTGTACCTGACCGAGAAAACCGGAGGCGAGACGTTCACCGACGAGGACGAGGCCGTGGTCGTCGCACTGGCCACCGCCGCAGGCGTGGCCATCGAGAACGCCCGGCTGTATGAGCAGACCCGGCGGCGCGAGGCCGAACTGCAGATGTTCGCCGGCGTCGTCGCCCACGACCTGAAGGCCCCGCTGACGGCGGTGCGCGGCTTCACCGAACTGGCCCACGACGCCCTGGCCGACCAGTCGGGCCGAGAGCACCCCGCCGACCTGCTGAAACGGGCGCTGACCGCCTCCGCCCGGATGGGCCACCTGATCGACGACCTGCTCACCTACGCCACCGCCCGCGACGCCACCCTCGTTCCGGTCCAGGTCGACCTGACCGCCCTGGCCGACCAGATCGTCGAGGAACACCGCAGTGCGATCCGCTCCACCGCATCCGCATCCGAACCGCAGGTGTACATCGGCCCGCTGCCGACCGTCGAGGCCGACCTGTCCATGATCCGCCAGCTGCTGACCAATCTGATCGGCAACGCGATCAAATACACCCCGCCCGGACACGCCGCCCACGTCGACATCACCGGGACGCGGACCGGCGACGGCCGGGTGTGCGTCGAGATCGCCGACCGCGGTATCGGCATTCCTCCGGGTGAGCATCAGGCGATCTTCGCCGGGTTCCACCGGGCCGCCACCGGCTACACCGGCACCGGGCTCGGCCTGGCCATCTGCCAGCGGATCGTCGAACGCCACGGCGGCACCATCACCGCCACCGACAATCCCGGTGGCGGCGCCCGCTTCACCTTCACCCTCCCGACCGCCGACGGCCCATCATGACACCGGCGGACCGGACCGCCGGTCCCATCGGCCGACTAGCTCTGACCGCCTAGGTTCACCGGGTTGGATCTGCTCCCGTTCGGACGTGCCATGACATCCGCTCCGGCGGTGTGAACCGGACCGCGATGGCCGTCCTCACGCCCGGCGGGCTCGTTGCCGATGGCCTGTTTGAAGTCGGGGCACTCGACGATCGGCTCATGATCGCAGACGGCGGCGTGCCGGAGACTGTCGCGCAGCCGGGAGAGCCGGCCGATCTGCTCATCGAGGGCGCGTGCCCTGGCGGCCATGCGGACACGCAGGTCCGGGTCGCCGGGCCGGGCCACCAGGAACCGGCTGATCTCCGCGATCGAGAATCCGGCGCCACGTGCGCACGTGATCAGTTCCAGGCGTTCCAGCACGTCCGGCCGGTAGGTGCGGCGGAGTCCGTTGCGTCCCGCGGAGGTGATCAGTTCTTTCTTCTCGTAGAACCGCAGTGCCGAAGGCGCCAACCCGGACCGCCGCGCCACCTCGGCGATATCCAGCGAACCCTCGTTCATCGACGCCCCCTTGACTTGAACCGCGATTCAAGTCGCAGTCTAGACGCCATGAAGATCCATCACCTGAACTGCGGGTCCGTCCGGACGATCGAGGCCACCTACGACGGCCCGCAGCCCGCACCCGCGGTGAACCACTGTCTGCTGGTCGAAACCGACGCCGCCGGCCTGGTGCTGGTCGAGACCGGCCTCGGCCTCGGCGATGTCCGGGACCCGCGCGGCATGCTCGGTGCCGAATGGGTCGAGATGGCACAACCGGCCCTGGACGAGGAGGAGACGGCCGTCCGCCAGATCGCCCGGCTCGGCCACACGCCGTCCGACGTGCGCCACATCATCGTGACCCATCTGGACGTGGACCACTCCGGCGGCCTTCCCGACTTTCCTGGCGCACGGGTCCATGTGCTCGCCGCCGAACTCGAGGCGGCACTGGCCCAGGCGCCCAGCTTCCGCTACCGTCCCGCCCACTGGGCTCATGGTCCCGACTGGGTTGCCTACTCTCCCGTACCGGGGGAGGAGTGGTTCGGCTTCACCGCGGTGCAGCCGGAGGGGTTGCCGCCGGAGATCAAGCTGATCCCGCTCGGCGGGCACACCGCCGGTCATACCGGGGTCGCCGTGCACGGCGGCGACCGGTGGCTCCTGCACTGCGGTGACGCCTATTACTACCACCGTGAGCTCGAGGCGCTGAAGGAGCCGCACCCGCTGATGGACATCGTCCAGACCGGTTCGGAGGTGCACCGCGACCTGCGGCTCGGCACCCAGGCCCGGCTGCGCGAGCTGGTGCGCGACCACGGGGGCGAGGTCGAGGTGTTCTCCGCGCACGACCCGTGGGAACTGGCCCGCTACAGCTGGGAACGTGGTGATGCGGCGGTTTCACGCGGCCCATGCCGACCGCTCCTACCTGCGCCGACGCGGTATCCGAGCGACCATCCGGAGAAGACGGGTCAGGCGGCCGGCCGCGTGGAGGTCCGAACTCCGGACGGCTCCTAACGCTGCTTGAGGCGCTGCGCCTCCTTGCGCACCTCGGCCTGGACCGACCGCTCGTGCTTCAGCCACTCGGGGTCCTCCGCCTTGATGGCGTCGATCTCGGCGGTGGTGAGCGGCCCGGTGATGCCGCCCCTCGCCAGGCCCGAGTTGGAGACGCCCAGCTTCACGGCGACGACCTGCCTGGGGTGCGGCCCGTTGCGCCGCAGCTCGGTCAGCCAGGCCGGCGGAGTGGCCTGCAGTGCGTTCAGCTCGTCCCTGGAGACGACTCCCTCCTGGAACTCGGCGGGAGTGGCCTCCAGGAGCACACCCAGCTTCTTGGCCGCGGTCGCGGGCTTCATCGTCTGGGTGGTCTTGAGCTTGGTCATGGTGCCAAGGGTATGGTGCGAAGCCGCTTTCCCTGACATCGGTACTCTGAGGAGGTGACTGACAGAGAGTTCCGGCTGGCTTACGTGCCCGGGGTGACGCCCGCCAAATGGGCCGGAGTCTGGGCCGAGCGGGTGCCCGACGTGCCGCTCACCCTGGTCCCCGTCGCCGCCGCCGAGGCGGTGCGGCTCCTGCACGACGGCGGCGCCGACGCCGGTTTCGTGCGGTTGCCCGTGGACCGCGAAGGGCTCAGCGTGATCCCTCTCTACGTCGAGACCACCGTGGTCGTGGTGCCGAAGGACCACCTGGTGGCCGCCGCCGACGAGGTGACCGTCGCCGATCTCGCCGACGACGAGGTGCTCCACCCGATGGACGACACCCTTGGGTGGGCGGCCCCGCCGGGGCTGCCGGCCTTCACGCGTCCGGACACGACCGCGGAGGCGGTCGAGCTGGTGGCGGCGGGGGCCGGGCTGCTGCTGGTCCCGCAGTCGCTGGCGCGCCTGTACCACCGCAAGGACCTGACCGCCCGGCCGGTCGCGGAGACGCCGCAGTCGCAGATCGCGCTGGCCTGGCCCGCGGAGGCGACGACCGAGCTGGTGGAGGACTTCATCGGCATCGTCCGCGGGCGTACGGTGAACAGCTCGCGGGGCCGTGCCCCCGCCCCTGCCCCGGGGAAGGCGCGGAAGCAGCAGAGGAGCCCCGCCCCGGGCGGGTCGGGCCGCCGGGGCGCGCAGACCGGCCGGGGCGGGAAGGGCCACCGGCCCCGCTGAACCGTCGTTCCCGGCGGCGGCCGGCGAGACCCCCGGAGCGGTTCTCCGCCTGTCGGAGGAGGACATGGGAGACGAGCCGGGCTGGAGTTCGCCGACCCGCTCGCGCCGGGCTGACCGGTCCTCGGCGGTGTGCCGCTGGAGCCGCCGGGCCCGGACCGGCGGGGCATGCGGCAGCGCGCACGAGAACGACCGGTCGGGCATGTCCCGAGAGCTCGCCCCGGCGGTCACCGCCGGTCGTACACGAGACCGGCGGCGGTGAGGCGTGCTCCGGCCGACGGCGGGTGCGGGGTCCGCCGCCCGTCGTGGCCGAGGTGCTCGACGGGCAGGCCGTGGACCAGCACGGCCACGTCGCTGATGAGACGCCGGTGGCAGCGCCACCACACCGTCTCACTGCACATCACCACCGTCGCCCCCGGCCTGGTGGCTCTCACCTCGTCCAGCAGGGCCGCCATCGCCTCACCGAACTCCTGGGAGCGGCAGTGGGCCGCGTAGGCGCGGAAGGCCTCGACCCGCCACCAGGAGTCGGGCGAGGACTCCGCCGAGGCCACGCGGCGCCGACCACCGAGCCGCGGCTCCCACCGGTACGCGATGCCGTCGGCCGGCAGCCACCGAGCCAGGGCGTCCCGGGCGACATGCGGGTGGCGACGGCTGCCGGGAAAGCGCCTGACGTCGACGAGCAGGCCGGCTCCCGCGTCGTGGAGCACCTCCAGGATCCGCGACCGGTCCGCCGTCCCGTGCCCGAAGGTCAGGAGGGGCGGGTCCGTCGATGTCATCAGATGTCCTTCCGTGGATACTCCGGCCTTCAGACTGGAGAGGAAACGGAACCCCTGCGGAGCAGGTCGGCGATAGCCGATCCGCCGTCAAGGCGGATGGGCGTCCACCGCCCGGAACCAGCGCACAAGATCGCTTCCAAACCAGTGCGCTGCCTTGTGAGCATGACCTCAAGCGTGAAGCGGGCGTTCAAGTTCCGCTTCTACCCGACCCCGGAGCAGGCGGACCTGCTGAACCGGACGTTCGGGTGCGTACGCAAGGTCTACAACCTGGCGCTGCAGGCCCGTACCGAGGCCTGGTACCAGCGGCAGGAACGGGTGAACTACAACACGACCAGCGCGATGCTGACCGCGTGGAAGAAGTCCGAGGACCTGGCGTTCCTCAACGAGGTCTCCTCTGTGCCGTTGCAGCAGTGCCTGCGCCATCTTCAGGGCGCGTTCTCCGCGTTCTGGGAGAAGCGGGCCAGGTACCCGCGTTTCAAATCCAAGCGCAAGTCCCGTGCTTCGGCCGAGTTCACCCCCAGCGCGTTCCGCTTCGAGAGCGGTCGGCTCACCCTGGCCAAGATGACCGCCCCGCTGGACATCGTCTGGTCCCGGCCGCTGCCCGAGGGGCGCTCCCCGTCGACCGTGACCGTGTCCCGCGACAGCGCAAGCCGCTGGTTCGTGTCCCTGCTGTGCGAGGACACCATCGAACCCGCCCCGGCCACCACGGCGGCGGTCGGCATCGACGCCGGTCTGACTCATCTGCTCACCCTGTCGGCCGGGGAGAAGGTCGCCAACCCCCGCCACGAACGCGCCGACCGCAAGCGGCTGGCCCGCGCCCAGCGGAAACTGGCCCGCAAGGACAAGGGCTCCGCGAACCGGGCCAGGGCCCGGCTCAAGGTCGCCCGCATCCACGCCCGCATCGGCGACCGCCGCCGCGACTTCCTGCACAAACTCACCACTCGGCTCGTCCGTGAGAGCCAAACGGTCGTGATCGAGGACCTCACCGTCCGCAACCTGGTGAAGAACCGCAGCCTGGCCCGCGCCATCAGCGACGCGGCCTGGCATGACTTGCGCTCCATGCTGACCTACAAGGCTCAGTGGTACGGCCGGGACCTGGTCGTGATCGACCGCTGGTACCCGTCGTCCAAGGTCTGTTCGGCGTGCGGAGCCATCGCTGACAAGCTGCCGTTGAACGTACGGGAGTGGACGTGCCGGTGCGGCACCGTGCACGACCGTGACGTGAATGCGGCACGCAACATTTTGGCCGCCGGGCTGGCGGTGTCCGCCTGTGGAGCTGGCGTAAGACCTCAACGGGGGAATCTCCGTTCGGGGCGGCAGGCTGTGAAGCAGGAAACCCGGCGGGCGACCGCCGGAATCCCCGTCCTTTAGGGCGGGGAGGATGTCAAGCCATCAGAGTGCCACGAGAGCGCTGCGTGTCTCCGGCCAGGATCGCTCGGCGGTCCTGGCCGCGCCGAAGGAGACCCGAGGGTATGCCGCCATCAGTGTTCGGCCGTCGAGCCGTCGTCCACCGGCGCCGGCGCCGGCGCCGGAGCCGGAGCGGCGGCGGCATAGCGGCGGGCCAGGTGGGCGAAGGCGGCCTTGAGCTCGGCCGGGCCGACGACCTCGATGTCGGCGTCGAACCTGCCGACGGCGGCGGCCAGGCCGTTCCACGACCACGAACCCAGGACGAGCCGGCAGCGGTTCGGGCCGACTTCCTCGACGGCTCCGTCGTGGATGTAGGGGGACACGTCGGCGGCGGGCAGGTCGAGGATCACCTCACCGCGGCAGGGCCAGTCGGCGGGCCCGCCGGAGCCCCGGAACCTGCCGGTGACGAAGGACGCCGCGTCACCTCCGGGCACCTCTCGCGGGGTGAAGCGGGGACCGGTGGGACTGCCGGGTGAGATGCGGTCCACGCGGAAGGTCTGCCAGTCGGCACGGTCGGTGTCCCAGGCGAGGAGGTACCAGCGGCCTCGCCAGGTGATCAGGTGGTGGGGCTGCACCCGGCGCCGGTCCGCAGCACCCTGGTCCTGGTCCTGGCCTTGGCCTTGGCCTTGGCCTTGGGCCGAGGCGGAGCGGAAGGCGGGGGCGTAGTGGAAGCGCAGTTCCTCGCGGGCGTGGATGGCGGTGCTGATCGCCATGAGCACCCGGCTGTCGGCCTGCGCCGGGCGCGCGTCGGACGGGGTGACCGCGGTGACCCGGAGCATGTCGATCCGGTGGTGCAGCCGGGCGGGCATGACCTGCCGGACGGTGTTGAGGGCGCGTTCCGCGGCGTCCTGGATGCCGGCGCCGGTCGCGGCGGCCGTCTGGAGGGCCACGGCGAGGGCGACGGCCTGATCGTCGTCGAACAGCAGCGGGGGCAGCTGCGAACCGGCGTCCAGCCGGTATCCGCCGTCGGGCCCCTTGAAAGCCGTGATCGGGTAACCGAGGTCCCGGAGACGGTCCACGTCACGGCGGACCGTGCGCGTACTGACGTCCAGCCGCGCGGCCAAGTCCTCACCCGACCAGTCACGGCGGGTCTGCAGCAGTGAGAGAAGCGCGAGCAGCCGCGCGGACGTCTTCGGCATGAAACTCATCCTGCCTCAAGTACAGGACACACCCTGTCCTGTACCGGTGGAAGTGTGAGGTCACCGGCGCAGGCGGCCACTGCGGCACCGCGTGCCCGCCCGCTTCCGGCACGAGCCCGTCCGGCGCTCGTCCGACCGATCGAAGGCTGGAGCCCTCATGCCCATCACGACCACGACGCACCTGAACTTCCGCGGCGACGCCCGCGCAGCGCTCGACTTCTACCATTCCGTCTTCGGCGGAGACGTCGTCGCCGTCACCTACAAGGAGGCGGGCGGCGTGCAGAATCCGGACGAGGCGGACTGGGTGATGTGGGGCCAGGTGGTCGCGGGCACCGGCTTCCGCGTCATGGCCTACGACGTGCCCTCCCGGACGCCGTGGAACCCGGGCGAGAACGCCGTCTTCGTCTCCGTGCGCGGCGACGACACCGAAGAGATCACCGCGCTCTGGGACAAACTGGCCGTCGGCTCGACCGTCGTGCAGCCGCTGGAGCCCGCGCAGTGGGCCCCGCTCTACGGGATGCTCAAGGACCGCTTCGGCGTCGTCTGGGTCCTGGACGTCACGGCCCCGTACAGCGGCTGACCGTGGCGAGGCCTGCACCGTCGGCTCCCCGACCACCGCTCTCGGAGCTCGCGAGCCCGGTCCCGGTCCGCTCGTCGGGCGGGCCGGCGGGCCGACCTGACGCGCCGGACGCCGATCCTCGAGTCACGGTTTCAGCGATCATGTGTCCATGACCGGACAACCGATACCCGAGCGGATCTCCTGGGCCGTGGGGACACTGGATCTCATGCCGTCCGATCGGGTCCTGGAGATCGGATGCGGCCGCGGCCTCGCGGCCGCACTCGTCCTCGGCCGCCTCACGGAGGGATCGCTCGCCGCGATCGACCCGTCCGCCGCCGCCATCGCGGCGGCCGCGCAGCGCAACAGCAGGGACGTGGCGGCCGGCAGGGCGAACTTCCTGGTGGCCGCGCTGGAGGAGAGCGCGTTCCCGGCCGGTTCCTTCGACCGGATCTTCTCGATCAACGTCAACCTGTTCTGGACCCGGGACCCCGTCCGGGAGCTGGGTGCCCTGCGCCGCTGGCTCGCTCCCGGCGGGAGCCTCCACCTGTGCTGGGAGCCGCCGCACCCGGGAAGGGTGAAGGAGATCGTCGCTGCGGTGACACCGGCGATGGAGGCGTGCGGCCTTGCGGTCACCGTGCTGACCGGACGGACCTCCCGCTCGGCCGGCCTGGTGTGCCTGGTGGGCAGAGTTCACCACGACCCTTCGTAACCCCAGCGGTCCGTGTCATCGGGCCCCACCTTATTTCTGCGTCCCCCCGGGCCGCCGGCGGGGAGCGGCTCATCCCCGGGCCGTGAGGAATTCGGCGATCGGCTCGGCCTGGCCGAAGACGGCGTGACCGACCTCGGGGAGCAGGTTCACGGTCGAGTGCGGGACGCACTCACGGACACGCCGCGCGGTCCGGTGGGAGTCGAACATGGCGTCACGGCCGCCCACGATGACGAGTACGGGCATGGTGAGGCCGCGCAACGCGTCGTCGGGGAAGACCGGGAGCCTCTCCCGGCGCGGATTGAAGTGCGTGAACGTCAGGACGACGGCGTCGAGCGCCTGCCGGTCCCTCTCCGGGTCCAGGCCTGCGACGGCGATCGCCGACTCGCGCAGTCCGCCGCGTCGGAACGGGCGGGCCAGCAGGGCCTTGAGGATCCAGCCGACCCTCTGCCGTCCCACGCCGCCGGGGCACATCAAGGCCAGGCGGGTGACCCGTTCCGGGCGGCGGATGGCGTAGTCGAGGGCCGTCCAGCCGCCGAGGGACGCGCCGACGAACGCGGCGCCGGCGATCCCGAGCCCTTCCAGTACGTCGTCCAGCCAGAGGGCCACGGCGTCGGAGTCCAGGGCCGGGCGTGAGGGCGCGCTCAGGCCCGGCTCGCCGACGAGGTCGACGGCGTACGTGCGGAAGCGCCGGGACCAGGTGGCGACGTCCGCCCGCCACATCGACGTGTTCGCGCCCGAGCCGTGCAGCAGCACCAGGGGCGGCGCGTCCTGCGGACCGGAGGCGAGGACGAAGGTCTCGCCCTCGCGGGTCGGCACCCGTACGTGCTCGGCGGGAACCGGCCAGGTGTCCAGCACCTTCCGGTAGCGGTCGCGAAGCTCGCGTTCGCCGGCCTCGGACTTGTAGATCACGGTCATGGCGGCTGCACCTCCGGTCGCGCGTCGAGCGCGTCGAGATCTGGGACGGACCCCGCCTGGCCGGATCCGTCCGGCCAGGCGGCGGGGTGCGCAGAGCAGGACCGGCCGCCGCCACGTCCTGTTCCGGCACGGCATCGGGGACGCCTCCTCGGCGACAGTGAAGCCCTTGTCACGGTGTCAAGGTCAAGTGAGGAAGGCCGCCCTGGAGCGCCGTGAGCGCGAGGGGGCAGGAGCCGGTGCGGCCGGTCTATGCGGTGGGGGAGAGGTCCTCGGCCACGCCCAGCAGGAGCCTGGCCTGCTCCCAGAGATCGTTCAGGACCTCCGGATCGTTGCTCAGTTTGGCGAACAGGACCAGCCCTTCCAGCTGGGCCACCAGTGAGCGGGCCGTGCTCGGCCGCGGCGGCGGGACGGCCCCCTCGTGCGCCGCGTCGTCGAGGGCGGCCTGGACCAGGCCGACCTGCTCGGCGAAGATCTCCTCCAGGCGTTCCTGGACCGGGCTGTCCTGCTGACTCAGCTCGAGCGCCAGATTGGCCAGCAGGCAGCCGTGCACCGCCCCTGCGGTCAGCTTGGTCCGGCGCTGTCCCTCCACCTGCTCGCGGAAGAGCCGTTCCAGCCGGTCGAGCGCGGGCACCGGCTCGCGCAGGACGGCGGTCCAGGCCGATCGTTGCGCCTGCCAGTGGGCATCGACGACCGCGATGGTCAGCGCCTGCTTGGACTCGAAGAAGTGGTAGAAGCTGCCCTTGCGCACGTCGGCGCGCGCGCAGATCTCCGCGACCCCGATGCTGCCGTACCCCCTGCTCAGCATGAGCTGGCAGGCGGCGTCGAGAAGCCGTTCGCGGGCGGTGCTCGATCGTCCCATAACCGAGAGTATACGGTCGGTCAACTACGATTGGACATAGTTGACCGGTCGTCTATAAGCTCCTGCTGCACCTGCGAACCAGAAAGGGCATCATGCCTGACTTGATCACTGTCGCCGTCGCCTACCACAGCGGCTACGGCCACACCGCGCGCCAGGCGCGGGCCGCCGCAGACGGCGCGCGCTCCGTGTCCGGCGTGCGGGCGGAACTGCACGACGTCACCTCCCTGACCGACGGACTGTGGGAAGGGCTGAGCGGGGCCGAGGCCATCATCTTCGGCTCTCCGACCTACATGGGCAGCCAGTCGGCCGCCTTCCAGGCCTTCGCCGAGGCCAGCGCCAAGATCTGGGTGGACATGGGCTGGCGCGACAAGGTCGCCGCTGGTTTCACCAACTCGGCCGGGGTGAACGGCGACAAGCTCAACACGCTCACCTCCATGGCGCTCCTCGCCGCCCAGCACGGGATGACCTGGGTGACCCTGGGTCTGCCGCCGGGCTGGCTGTACAGCGCCGACGGCCGCGACGACGACCTCAACCGGCTCGGCGGCTTCCTGGGCGCGATGGCGCAGTCGCCTTCCGACGCGGGTCCTGAGACCGCCCCTTCCCTCGCCGACCTGCGCACGGCCGAGCACCTGGGCCGCCGGGTCGCCCAGACCGCGCTCCGGCTCGCCTCCGGTCGCCGCGCCCTGGACGGGACGGCCGCCTGATGAGCACGAGCACTCCCGCATGGTCCGGCGGCAGGCTGGAGCGGCTGCTCGGCCTGGACCACCCGATCGTGCAGGGCCCCTTCGGCGGCGGCCTGTCGTCCGTCGCGCTGACGGCGGCGGTGTCCGAGACGGGCGGCCTCGGGTCCTACGGCGGGCACATCCTCACTCCCGACGAGCTCACCGGCCTGGTGACCGCGCTCAAGGCCGCCACCACCCGAGCCTTCGCGGTCAATCTCTGGGTCCCCCACCCCGGCGAGGCGCAGCTGCGGGCGACACCGGCCGACGTCGACCGGCTCCGGCCCTACTTCGAAGAACTCGGCCTGCCGGCGCCCGAGGCCGGCCACCCGGCCGGGCAGGACTTCGACGATCAGGCGGACGCGCTGCTCGCGGCCGGTCCCCCGGTGCTCAGCTTCGTCATGGGCGTCCCGCCCGCACGGGTCCTGGCCGAAGCCCGGCGCAAGGGCATTCCGACGATCGGCACCGCGACGACCGTGGACGAGGCGATCGCCCTGGAACAGGCGGGACTGGATGCCATCGTCGCCTCCGGCAGCGACGCGGGAGGGCACCGGGGCGCCTTTCTGCGGCCCGTGGGCGAATCACTGGTCGGCACGTTCTCCCTCGTCCCGCAGATCGCCGACGCCGTCTCGGTCCCGGTCATCGCCGCGGGCGGGATCGCCGACGGGCGCGGCGTCGCCGCGGCGATCACCCTCGGCGCGCACGGTGTGCAGATCGGCACCGGTTTCCTGGCCACCCGGGAGTCGGGAGCGAGCACGTTGCACAAGGCCGCTCTGCACACCCCCGCGGCCCGGGTCACCGTGCTCACCAGATTGTTCTCCGGACGCCTGGCCAGAGCGATCCCCAACCGGTTCGTCCGGGAGATGGCGGCCTTCGAGGCGGAGGTGCCGCCCTACCCGGTGCAGAACACGCTGATGCTGGGCCTGCGCCGGGAGGCGGGCCGCCGCGGCCTGACCGACCTGGTGAACCTGTGGGCGGGCCAGGCGGCACCGCTGGCCAGGGCGGGCACGGCCCGCGACTACATCGGGCGGCTGCTCGCCGAGACGGAGAGGATCATGGGCGACGGCCGGTGACGCCTCCCCGGGGAGGCCGGGCCGGAGGGTGATCGCGGGCGTCGCCGGCGTGGGCACTGCCGGAGCGGATCCACTGAACCGGGACACCGAGTCAGCACAGGCTGCGGCCGTCCGTCGGAACTCAAGGGGTGTTCGCCATCGGGAAACCAGCGGCTGGAGCGGCGACCCCACCGGTCGGTAAGATCGTCCGCGTGGACCTGGACGAGACCGCCGCCCGGCTCGGAGTAGCCGTCGAGGACGTCGACCGGGTGCACCGGCTCGCCGGTGACCGCCCGTCGGCTCCGCTGCCGGCCAAAGCCGACGCGCCCGCGATCCTCGACCGGCTCGCGGTGCGGCCGGACGATGCCGCCGAGATCATGGCGGGCTGGCCCGACCCCGGATCTCCGCTGTGGACCCCGGAGCTGCGCTGGCTGCTCGACCGTTCGATCGCCCTGGTCCGCGCGGATCTCGGGGGCCACGGCTGGCTGCCTCCCGGCCCGGAGCTGCCGCGCGAACGGGGTCCCGCCTGGCGGCATCTCTACGTGTACGCGTATCTCGCCCTGGTCGGCGTCGTCAGGGGGTACCACCGCGACCACGGCATCGCCGACGCCGTGTCATGGGCGGCCCTGGCGGACGTGGGCCGCAACCTGGCGATCGACCGGAGGATGCGCGGCGAGGGCTGGCCGGTCATGCAGAGCTGGCTGACGCTGCACGCGCGCGGCGCCGTCTACGAGCTGGGCCGGTTGCAGTACCAGCGCGGCGATACCGCCATCGGCCTGCACATTCCGGAGTCGGGGCCGATGACGCCGGAGGCGGTCGCGGCGTCGCTCGACGAGGCCCGCGCGTTCTTCCCGCGCCACTTTCCCGACGAGCACTACACGGCGTTCTCCTGCGGTTCGTGGCTGCTCGACCCGCAGCTGCTGGAGTACCTGCCCGAGGACTCCAACATCGTCCGGTTCCAGCGGAGGTTCGAGCTGGAGCCCTACGAGGAACCTGAAGGACTGGACGCCGACGTCGAGGTGCTGCGGTTCGTGTTCCGCACCCTGACCACGCCGCTCGACCGACTGCCGCGTCGCACCGTGCTCCAGCGCGCGATCATCGATCATCTGAAGGCCGGCCGCCACTGGCGGTGGCGTCGCGGTCGCTTCCCGATCTAGCCCTGTCCGAGTGCGGAAGGCGCGACGCGCTCAGTGCAGGCCGGCAGGCCTTCGAGAGGGCCGGACCAAGGACGGTCCAGGAGGCCCGGCGGCTGTTCGGCTGCGACGGTCAGGGCCGGGACCGGCCCGTCACCGTTGGTCGGCGTGTTCCCGTCCGGTGGCCGCGGCGTAGGCGGCGTCGAGGCGCTCGAACGCGCCCGGGCCGTCGTGCGGCTTCGGCGGGGCGCCGAGGTGACGGACACGGAGCTCGTCCATGAGCTCTTCGATGAACGCCGGACCCTCGTCGCGCATGAGCTGCTGCCGGATGCGGAGCTCGTCGTCGCCCGGGCGCCAGTCGAGGCCCCAGTTGCCGAGGGCGTGGATGACCGGAAGAGTCTGGATGCCGGCTTCGGTGAGGCTGAAGCGAGCGCGCTGCCCCCGCGCGGCGGTGCCGCGGGTGAGGATGCCCGCGTCGATGAGCCGCTTGAGGCGGTCGGCGAGGATGTTCGAGGCGATGCCCTCGATCGACCCGGTGAGCAGTGCCCGGAAGTGGCGGCGGTCGCCGAAGATGACGTCGCGCAGCACGAGCAACGACCAGCGGTCTCCGAGCACCTCGACGGCGGTGTTGATCGGACACCCGGACCGTGGTTCCACTGTTCCTCCTTGACAGGTGTTCCGTGCCCGACAATAGTGATTGCAGAATGCAATCACTATACGGGAAAGAGGGCTGATGGGCCGCTTCGTCTACTCGATGCAGGTCTCCCTCGACCTGCGGATCGAGCAGGTTCCGGGGGACAACGGCGCCGGCGAGTGGCTGCGCATCGGCGAGGAACTGCACCGCGAAGCCAACGCGCAGACGCGGGCGCTCGCGCTCATGGTCCACGGCCGGGTCTTCTACGAGGTCATGGAGGAATACTGGCCGCGGGCGCGCGAGGACGCCTCGCTGCCGGACTACATGCATGAGTACGGCGAGATCTGGACCGCCAAGCCCAAGGTGCTCGTCTCCCGCACCCGCCGCAGCGCCGATCACAACACCCGGATCATCGGCGGGGACGACGCGATCGAGCGGCTCGCCGCCCTGCGGGCCGAAACCGACGGCAGGATCAGTGTGGGCGGGGCGGCGCTCGCCACCCAGCTGCTCCGGGCGGGACTGCTCGACGAGGTGCTGCTCTTCACCCATCCTGCGATCCTCGGCTTCGGCAGGCCGCTGTTCGACGACCACGACCTGCCGGTCGACCTCGACCTGCTGGAGCAGCGATCGTTCGGGCAGGGCGTCACGATGCACCGCTACGCCGTCCTGGACGCGAAGGAGGCGGGCCCGTGCTGAGGCCGGTCGCCGAGGGCGTGCTGGTCCACGAGAGCCGGTTCATACAGAGCAACGCCGTTGTGGTGCAGGGCGGCCGGGCCGGTGTGCTGCTCATCGACCCCGGAGTGACCGGCTCCGAGATCGGCTGCCTCGCGAACGACCTGTCCGAGTCGGGTCAGCCCGTGGTGGCGGGGTTCTCCACGCACCCGGACTGGGATCACCTGCTCTGGCACGACCGGCTCGGCGTGGCGCCCCGGTACGGCACGGCACGCTGTGCGGCCACCGTCCGGGAGCAGCTGTCGGACGCGGGCGCGAAGGCCCGCGTCGCCGAGCACCTGCTCGAGACGGAGATCGCCGGGCAGGTGCCGCTGGACCTGCTCGGCCTCATCACCGGCCTGCCCGCCGAAACCACGCAGATCCCCTGGGACGGCCCCAGGATCCGGATCATCGAACACCGAGCGCACGCCCCGGGCCACGCGGCGCTGCTGATCGAGGAACGCCGGGTCCTCGTCGCCGGCGACATGCTCTCCGATGTCCTGGTCCCGATGCTCGACTGGGACGGCGCCGCAGACCCGATCGAGGACTACCTCGCCGCGCTGCGGCTGCTCGAGGGCGTGGCGGGCGGCGTCGACGCCGTCGTCCCGGGCCACGGGTCCGTCGGCGGACCCGGCCAGGTGCAGGCACGGATCGACCGGGACCGGGCGTACGTCCTCGCGTTGCGCGACGGCCGGGTCCCCGCCGACCCGCGGATCGGCCCATCGGCCGAGCCCGGCTGGGAATGGGTGAGCAACGTGCACGAAGGGCAGCTCCGGCGCCTCGCGCAGAGAAGCGGGCGGGGCGGGGCGCCCCGCTAGCGATCGGTGTGCGGCACAGCCGGCGCGGGCGGGTCGCCGGCCGGGATCCGCGGCTGAGCCGCGGTCCCGCGGCTCAGCCGTGACCGTCGATCAGTTCCGCGGCTCAGGCGCGCCCGTCGATCAGCGACTCGGCCTCCTCCTCGGACAACTGGTCGATCTCGGCGGCCAGGCGCTCCTCGACGACGGCCGCGAGGCGGCGGATCGTGCGGGTGGTGAACACGACGTTCAGCGGCAGGTCGATGCCGACCTCGGAGCAGATCCGGGCGACGACCCGGGTGCCGAGCAGCGAGTGGCCGCCGACGTCGAAGAAGTCGTCGTCGATCCCCAGGTTCGCCCGGCCCAGGACCTCGCACCAGACATCGTGCACCAGCTCCTCGCCCGCCGTGGACGGCCCCGCCGCCGGGGACGGCCCGCCGTCCGCGTGCGGGGCGGGCAGGGCGGCCCGGTCCAGCTTCCCGTTGGGCAGCCGGGGGAAGCCGCCGACCCGCACGTACAGGCTGGGCAGCATCGTCGCGGGCAGGTGGTTCTGCAGGAACGACCGCAGCTCCCCGGCCGGGACCTCCGTGTCCACGTAGGCGACCAGCGCTCGGCCTCCGGGGGCGTCGTCCCGCACCGCCGCGACCGCCCTGCGCACCCCGGGATGGGCCGACAGCGCCGCCTCCACCTCGCCCAGCTCGATCCGCACGCCCCGCACCTTGACCTGGTCGTCGACGCGTCCCAGGAACTCGATCGTGCCGTCGGGCGCCCGCCGTACGAGGTCACCGGTCCGGTACAGGCGGGTGCCGTGCCCGAAGGGGTCGGCGACGAAGCGCTCGGCGGTGAGGCCGGGGCGGCCGTGGTAGCCGCGGGCCAGGCCGTCGCCGCCCAGGTACAGCTCGCCCGCCACCCCCGGCGGGACCGGCTCCATCGCCCCGTCGAGCACGTGGGCGACGGTGTTGGCCACGGGCAGGCCGATGGGCACGGTCCCGGCCCCCCGGGACGTGCGGTGGACCGTCGACCAGATCGTCGTCTCCGTCGGCCCGTAGAGGTTCCACAGCTCACCGGCGACCTCGTGGATCCGGCCGGCCAGGCGGGCGGAGAGCGGCTCGCCGCCGCTGAACACCCGGGGCAGCCCGGCGGGCAGGTGCCGGAGGACCTCCTCCAGGACCGAGGGCGGCGCCTGCACCGTGGTCACGCCGGCCTCCGCGACCAGCGGGCCGAGGCCGTTGGTCCCGTACGGCGGGGCGATCACCACGGTGCCGCCCGCCAGCAGCGGACCGAAGATCTCCAGCGCGGCGATGTCGAACGACAGGGAGGTCAGCAGCAGCATCCGCTCCGCCGGGGTGAAGCCCAGGCCGGTGACCAGGTTCACCACGCCCCGGTGCGGGACCATCACCCCCTTGGGGGTGCCCGTCGACCCGGAGGTGTAGATGACGTAGGCGAGCGCGTCGGGGGAGGGCTTCTCCGGGGGCAGCGGCGGGAGGGACCCGGACAGGAGCGCGTCCAGCAGGATCGCCGGCGGGTGGTCGGCGGGCAGACGCTCCACCAGGGCCGAACGGGTCAGCAGCAGCCCGGCGCCCGAGTCGGCCAGCATGAACCGGAGCCGGTCGGCCGGGTAGTCCGGGTCCAGCGGCACGTAGCAGCCGCCGGCCTTCAGCACCGCCAGCAGCGCCACGACCAGCTCGGCGTCGCGCGGCAGGCAGACCGCCACCGGCGCCTGTGCGCGGATCCCGCGCCGGCGCAGCCGTCTGGCCAGGTCGTCGGCCCGTTCCTCCAGCTCGGCGTAGGTCAGCGTCACCGTGCCGCCCGAGCCCCCCGGGCGGCCCGACACGATCGCCGGGGCGTCCGGCGTCCGCGCCGCCTGCTCCGCCACCAGCTCGTGCAGGCAGCGGCCGGGGTACGGCGAGGCGGGGCCGTGCCAGGCGGTCAGCAGCCTCTCGCGCTCCCCGGCGTCTATGAGGGGGAGCCGGGAGACCGGCCGCCCCGGGTCGCCGACGGCCGCCTCCAGCAGGACCAGGAAGGCCGAGAGCAGGCGGCGGACGGTGCCCTCCTCGAACAGCTCGGTGCTGTACTCGATCCAGCCGCCCAGCCGCCCCTGCGGGCTCTGCACCTCCAGGGTGAGGTCGGTCTTGGCCGTCCCGGTGGAGAGCTGGCGGCCGTGGGCGTCGATCGGGAGCTGGTTGAAGCCGATCTGGTAGAGCGGGGTCCGGCCGGGGTCGCGGGGCGGCCGGAGGGCCTCCACCAGCTTGGCGAACGGCACGTCCTGGTGGTCGAGGGCCTCCATGACCGTGGCGCGGACCCGTTCCAGCGCCTCGCCGAACGCCGGGTCGCCGCCCAGGTCGATCCGGAGCGGCAGCGTGTTGACGAACATGCCGATCAGCGGGTTCAGCTCCGGCGTCTCGCGACCGGCCACCGGGGAGCCCACGACGACGTCCGTCCGGCCCGTCCAGCGGGCCAGCAGCGTGGCGAACGCGGTGAGCAGGACCATGAACGGCGTGGTGGAGGTCCGCCTGGCCAGCTCGGCCACCCGCTCGGACGTGCCGTCCGGGACGGAGAACCCGATCGCGGCCCCGGCGTAACCGAACTCCTCCGGGCGGGGCCGGTCGGGCGGCAGCTCCAGCGGGACGCTCCCGGCCAGCTTCTCCCGCCAGTAGTCCAGGTCGGCGTCGAGCGCGCCGCCGGCCAGCCGGTCGCGCTGCCAGACGGCGTAGTCGGCGTACTGGATCGCCAGTTCCGGCAGGCGCGGCGGGCGCTCCTCGCGCAGCGCCGCGCAGAGCTCGGCCAGCTCCTCCGCGAAGAGCTGCGCGGACCAGGCGTCGTAGACTGTGTGGTGGGCGACGAAGAGCAGCCGCCACTCGTCCTGGCCCGTCCCGTCCGGTCCCAGGCGGACCAGCCGGGCCCGCCAGAGGGGAGCGCGGTCCAGGGGGAACGGCGCCGACGACTCCTCGGCGGCGATCCGCTCGAACTCCGCCCGGGGATCGTCCGCGCCCGACACGTCGCTCCTGGACAGGACCACCGGGACGTCGGCGGAGACGATCTGCACGACCTGGCCGTCCCGGAGGGCGAACGAGGTGCGCAGCGGCTCGTGCCGCCGTACCAGCAGGCCGAGCGCGCGTTCCAGCAGCCCGGGGTCCACCGGCCGCATCCAGGGCAGGACGGAGCACGTGGCGATGTTGTACACCGCCAGCCCCGGCTGCAGTTCGCTCAGGAACCAGATCCGCTCCTGGGCGAACGAGGCGGGAAAGACGTCACCGGTCAACGGGCCTCCTTCGACGGGTCCTTCAGGCAGTCGCGGATCTCACCGGTGATGGGGGCCAGGGCGTCGGTCTCGCCGATGGTGGCCAGCCAGCACCACTGGTCCAGCGCGTGGTAGAGGCGGTAGAGGGCGACGCGCCCGGCCCAGTCGGCGGGCAGCGCGCCGTACCCGGCCAGCAGTTCCCGGCGGCGCACGGGATCCCCCCGGACCGCGAAGTAGTCGGTCTTCGCCAGATCCATGAGCGGGTCGCCGCCGAGGGCGTTCTCCATGTCGATGACGCCGGTCAGGTGCCACGACCCGTCGCGTTCGGCGACCATCACGTTCCGCTCGTGGAAGTCGTGGTGGCACAGGACGGGCGTGCGGCAGCGCGCGAGCAGGTGCCGCCGGGCCGCGACGTACCCGGCGATCTCGGCGTGCAGCGCCGGATCGCCGCCGAACTCGGCGAACTGGGCCGTCCGCAGGTCGAGCTGCCCGCCCAGGTAGGCCTCGTTGGTCGGCTCGCGGACCCCGTCGACCGGCCCGAACTCCTGCAGCTCCACCCCGTGCAGGGCGCGCAGCGCGGCCCCCATCTCCCGGTACAGGGCCGCGATCACCGGCTCGGGCAGGGCTCCGGACACCTCCGACAGGGGCCTTCCCTCGATCTTCGTCATGACCAGGTAGGCGTGGGGGAGGTCGCGCCTGGACTCGTCCTGTTTCACGACGGCGGGCGCCGGGACGCCGCTGCCGCGCAGCAGGTCGTAGACGAGCAGCTCCTTGCGGAGCCTGGCGGTGAACAGGTCGGGGTAGAGCTTCACGACCAGGTCCGGGTGCGGCAGGCTCCGGTCGGCGCAGCGGACCTCGTAGACCGCGCTGATCTCCCCGCCGGTGCGCAGCACGACCCGCTCCACCTCGGTGCCCAGCAGGGCGGACGCCTTCTCCGGTGACAGCGGCATGGTGAGCGCCTTGGCGAACGCGGGCGCGCTCCAGGCCAGGCTGACCCGGTTGCCCGCCCGCTCGCGCAGGGCCTGGGCCCCCACCAGGTCGTCGGGCACGGCCTCGGGCACCTCGTCGTCGAACCGGGCCAGCACGGGGATCCGCATCGAGACGAGCACGTGTACGGCGATGCCGAGGCCGAGCACGATGTACATGAAGGCGATCCCCCGCCCCTCGCCCACGCCGATCACTGCGCCCACGGTCGGGGCCAGGGCGCCTCCGGGGACCAGCAGCGGCTCCAGCAGGCGCTCGCCGAGCGGTGCGACCACGGCCATGCCGAGCGGCAGCGTCGACCACGAGATCATCTGATTGACCGCCATGACGCGGCCGTGGAACCGTTGCGGCACCTTCACGTGCACGATCGTCATGAAGACGCCGTTGACGATCGAGAGGCTGCCCCACAGGCCGAAGGCGCCGACGCCCACGACCAGGGGGGAGGCGTGCAGGCCGGTCACGATCGCGAAGAGGCTCAGCAGCAGCGTGGCCAGGAGCACCCCGCGCATCCGGCGCCGGCGCGGGCCGCCCCACAGCGCGATCACCAGACCGCCCAGGGCGGCGCCGACGCCGCCCGCGAAGGAGATCTGCCCGGCGGTGGCGAGCGGGGCGAAGGACAGCACCAGCGGCGAGATCGACAGCAGCAGCGCCGCCAGCATCACGTTCAGGACCGCGAAGTAGAGCAGGGCCGCCCGCAGGTGGCGGTTGCCGAACGACATCCGGAAACCGTTGGCGATCTCCGCCGTCAGCGTCTCCCGGCGCACGTGGGCCATGGTGGCGGGGAAGCGGACGAGCGCCAGCACCCCCAGCAGCACCGCGAAGCTGGCCACGTCGACGACGAGGATGCCGCTCAGGCCGATGGAGGACAGCAGCGCCACGGCCACCAGCGGCGCGACGAACTGGGAGGTGCCCATCACCATCTGCACGATGCCGGCCGCGTGGCCCAGGTACTGCTTGGGCACCAGCTGGGGGAGGGCGGTGGTGAAGGCCAGCCGCTGGAAGATCAGGGCGACCGACAGGCAGGCCGTCAGCGGGTAGAAGTGCCAGATCTCCAGGTTCCCGGTCCACAGCAGCGCGCCCAGGACGAGCTGGGTCCCGCCGGCCAGGCAGCCGCCCGTGACCATCATCCGGCGTTTGCCCGCCCGGTCCACCAGCGCTCCGATCAGCGGCGCGGCCACCACTCCCGGCATGATCGACAGCGCGGTGAACAGCGCGAAGTCCACCAGCGACCCGGTCGTCAGGTAGATCCAGACAGGGATCGCGAAGTCGGTGATCGCGGTGCCCGTCATCGAGACCAGCTGGGCCAGGGCCACGGCCATGAACCGCCGCATGCTGGGGGCAGGCGCGGGCCGCCCGCCCGCCCGGCGCTTCCACGTTCGGGCGTCCGGCACCGTACGGCCGTCCGGGCGGCGCTCCGGCGGGGAGCCGTCCGCGCCGGCCTCCGGCGGGGAGCCGTCCGCGCCGGCCTCCGGTGGGGCGGAGCCGGGGGGCGCGGTCCCCGGGGTCTGCGGCGGGGCCTTCCGGGGCAAGGTGGAGGTCTCCTCGATCCACCAGCCCGCGGCCGGGCCGCGGGACGTCCGGTCGAGGGTGTGCGCGGCGCCGTACCCCATCGCGATGTGGGTGTTGGTCAGGATCTCCGCCAGGTCCTCGGCCCGGTACTTCAGGAAGTAGTGCCCGGCCTCGTCGAGGACGACCAGAGCCGTCACCGGGCTGAGGAAGTGCCACTCGCGGTAGCGCTCGCGGTAGTAGTCCGTCGCGGGGTCCTGCTCGCCGACCACGGAGACGACCGGCGCGCGGAGCGGGGCGATCTCCTCGGCCAGCAGCCGGGTGAAGCTCTCCTCCGCGATCAGGGTGTCCCGCCGCTGGTTGCGGACCATGAACCTGATCTGCTCCTCGTCGAGGCCGGAGACGTCGTTGCCCATCGACTTCATCCGGTTCTCGTAGGCCCGGTCGCCGCGCAACCGGTCGAGGCGGGTCAGCCGGCCCAGCGGGCCCGCGATGCGGCCGGTGGGCCGGGCGAAGGGGAAGATCGCGCCGATGTAGACCGCCTCCAGGTCCCGGCCGCGCGCCTCCAGCCGCCGGGCCACCTCCACGGCGAGCGCGCCGCCGATGCCGCAGTGGCCGTAGATCGCCAGCGGGCCCTCGATGCCCTCCAGGATCTCCGTGACGCACAGGTCGGCGATCTCGTCCAGGGGCCTGGTCTCCTCGTCGGGCAGGCCGGGGTCGTGCCCGGGGAAGGCCATGGCGTACAGCGCGCACTCCTCGGGCAGCGCGTCCGCCAGCGGCTGGAAGACCATCGCCTGTCCGCCGCCGTACGGGATGCAGACGTAGGTGATGCTCCGCCGGGGACCCGGCCGGGTCAGCTCGTACAGCAGGGACCGGGGTCCCCGCGGGACGTCCGTCCGTTCCACGAGCTCGGCCAGGGCGCGCACCGTCGGGTGCTTGAACAGGTCCATGACCCCGACCGCGCGTCCCCCCTCCAGGCCGGGCAGCACCTTGCGCAGGCGCGCGACCGCCTGGACGGCCACCAGGGAGTGGCCGCCCAGCTCGAAGAAGTCGTCGTCCACGCCGACGGTCTCCACCCCGAGCAGTTCCCGCCAGAGCCCGGCGATGGCCTGCTCGGCGGGGGTGCGGGGCCCGGCCCCCCGGCCGCCCGGCTCGCCGTGCCGCTGCGGGGCCGGCAGCGCCGCCCGGTCCAGCTTGCCGTTGGGACTCAGCGGCAGCGCGTCCAGCACCACGATCGCGGAGGGCACCATGGCGTCGGGCAGGACGGCTTTGAGCGCCGCGCGCAGGCCGGCCGGGTCGAGCGCCGCCTCGGGCCGCGTCTCGGGCACGACGTAGGCGGCCAGTCGCCGGTCGCCGGGCGCGCCGTCCTCCCGGACGACCGCCACCGCCTCGGCCACACCCGGCTGCTCGCGCAGGACCGACTCGATCTCGCCCAGCTCGATGCGCTGGCCCCGGATCTTGACCTGGGTGTCGATCCGGCCGAGGAAGACGATCGCCCCGTCGCGGCGGAGCCGTACGAGGTCTCCCGTCCGGTACAGGCGCGCGCCCGGCGGCCCGAACGGATCGGGCACGAACCGCTCGGCGGTCAGGCCGGGGCGGGCGTGGTAGCCGGTGGCGAGCTGGACGCCGCCGATGTGCAGCTCGCCGGGGACCCCGAAGGGCACGGGCCGCAGGTGCCGGTCGAGGACGTACAGCTCGGTGTTCTGCACCGGGTGCCCGATGGGCACCGTGGCGTCCCCCGGCACGCACCGCCACCGGGTGACGTCCACGGCCGCCTCGGTCGGGCCGTACAGGTTGTACAGCTCCACGCCCGGCAGCCGGGCGAAGAACCGCTCGGCCACGTGCGGGGCCAGTTCCTCGCCGCTGCACACGACCCGCCGCAGTGAGGTGCAGCGCTCGATCCCCTCCTCGGACAGGAACGCCGCCAGCATCGACGGCACGAAGTGCATCGTCGTGACGCCCCGCTCGGCGATCAGGTCGCGCAGGTAGGCGGCGTCCCGGTGCCCGCCGGGACGGGCGAGCAGGAGCCTGGCGCCGGTGACGAGGGGCCAGAAGAACTCCCACACCGACACGTCGAAGCCGGCCGGGGTCTTCTGCAGGACGACGTCCCCGGCGTCCCCGGCGTTCCCACCGGACAGGCGGTGGGCCCGCTGCATCCAGTCGAGCCGGTTGACGATCGCCGCGTGGGTGTTGGGCACGCCCTTGGGGCGGCCCGTCGACCCCGAGGTGTAGATCATGTAGGCGACGTCGGAGGGGCTCGCGGAGGGCGGAGGCTCATCCTCCGGCCCGTCCGCCGTCTCGTCCCAGGCCGTCTCGTCCCACGCGTCCTCCAGCGGCACGGTGACGGCGCCGGTCGGCGGCAGGCGGTCGGCGACGGCCCGCTGCAGGAGCAGGGCCGTCACCTCGGCGTCGGCGAGCATGAAGGCGAGCCGGTCGGCGGGGTAGTCCGGGTCCAGCGGGACGTAGGCCCCGCCCGCCTTCAGCACGCCCAGCAGGCCGGCGACCAGCTCGGGTGAGCGCTCGGCGCAGATCGCGACCCGCGCGCCGGGACCGACCCCCAGCCCGCGCAGCCGGCGGGCCAGCCGGCCGCTCCGCGCGTCGAGCTCGGCGTAGGTCAGCCGCACGTCCTCGAACTCCACGGCCACGGCCTCCGGGGTCCGCGCCGCCTGCGCCCGGAACAGGGCGCCGAGGGTGGCCTCGCGGTCGTAGGGCTCGCGCGGCCCGGCGGCGTGGGAGAGGATCCGGGCCCTCTCACCGGGGGTGACGATCTCCAGCTCCGAGATGCGGGTGTCCGGCTCCGCCGCCGCCGCGCGCAGCAGCGTCTCCAGGTGCGAGGCCAGGCTCGCGACCGTCTCGGCGCCGAACAGGTCGCGGTTGTAGACGAAGACCCCGTGGAGCCCGTCCGGCTCCTCCTCCAGGAAGAGCTCGAGGTCGAAGCGGGCGGCCCGGGCCTCCATGCCGAACGGCTCGGCCGTCAGACCCGGCCAGCCGTCCCGGCGGTCGTCCCGGTAGCTCTGCAGGGTGAGGACGACCTGGAAGACCGGCGGCCTGGAGACGTCCCGGACGACTCCGAGCTCTCCGACGAGCCGCTCGAAGGGCAGCTCCTGGTGGGCGTAGGCCTCGGTGGCGCTCCGCCTGACCCGGGCGAGCAGTTCCCGGAAGGTCGGGTCGCCGCCCAGCTCGGCGCGCATCGCCAGCATGTTGACGAACAGCCCGATCACGCCTTCGAGCTCACGCCGCGGCCGGCCGCCCACCGGGGAGCCGACCGCGAAGTCCTCCTGCCCGGAGTGGCGCCCCAGCAGCACCTGGTAGGCCGCCAGCAGCGCCATGTAGAGGGTCGCGCCGCCCTCTCCGGCGAGCCGGGCCACCGCGTCCACCAGCTCGCGGTCCAGGCGGAAGGCGTGCGAGGCGCCGGCGAAGGTCTGCTCCGCGGCGCGCCGGCCGTCGGCGGGCAGTTCCAGCGGCGGGACCCCGGCGAGCCGCTCCCGCCAGTGGTCGAGGTCGGCCTCGGCGACCGGGCGCTCGCGCTGCCACAGCGCGTAGTCGCCGTACCGGACCTCGGGGTCGGGCAGGTCGGCGCCGCCGTACAGGGCGCGCAGCTCCTCGGTGAGGATCTCGGTGGACCAGCCGTCGGCCGCGATGTGGTGGACCGTGACCAGCAGCGCGTGGTCGTCCTCCGCCAGCCGGACCAGGATCGAGCGGATCAGGGGCCCCTCGGCCAGGTCGAAGGCCCGGGCCGCCTCGGCGCTGAAGAGGTCCGCGGCGGACGCCTCGTCGGCGGTGGCGCGGCGCAGCTCGATGTCGGCCGTCTCCCCGACGACGACGTACGGGCGGCCGTCCTCGTCGGCGGGGAAGCGCATCCGCAGGCTCTCGTGCCGCGCCACGACGGCGCGCAGGGCGAGCTCCAGCCGGTCGGGGTCGAGGGGGCCGCGCAGCCGCAGGGAGATCGGAATCGTGTAGGCGGCGCTCCCCGGGGCGAACTGCTCCATGAACCAGAGCCGCTCCTGCCCGAACGAGAGCGGGACCGGCCGGTCCGGAGGGCGCGGGGGGATGGCGGCGGGCCGGCCGGGGGCGCGGCGGCGCAGCCGCTGTTCGAGGAGGGCCCGCTTGGTGTCGGAGAGCCGGAGACCGCTCGGGGAAAGGTCGGGCGTGGATGTCACACCTGGCTCACTTTCGGGTGGGCGGCGCGTTACATCGGATGAAGGACATTCATGCATATCCGCCCGTCCCGAGTCGAGATGAAAAGCGGGTCATAAATGACTCTTCTGTGAATAGACATGTCCGAAACCTCGGTTATCGGACTACATTAAGGAAGGTTGACGCCGGGTTGTGTGTGTGGATATAAGGTGATTTGTCGTGCGCATTAAATCCTTCTGAACCGTCAGGGGCGATGCGGCCCCGCGGAGGAGCACCTGGCACATGGCGATCGAGCCCCTCTCGATTACGCGACCCACCCCCCCTCCGACCCCCCATCCGGATTCCCCGGCCGGACCCGCCCCGGCCCTGCTCTGCCTCCCCTACGCGGGAGGGGCGGCAGGCGCCTATCACGGCCTGAGAGGCGCCTGCGGCGCGGTCGAGGTCGTCGCCGTCCAGCTTCCCGGCCGGGAGAACCGGATCGCGGAGCCGCCCGAGTTCTCCGTGCCGCGGCTCACCGACGAGATCGCCTCGCACACGGCACGGCCGTACGCCCTCTACGGGCACAGCATGGGCGCCCGGATCGCCTTCGAGGTGGCACGCGAGCTGCGCCGCCGGGGACTGCCCCCGCCGCTGAGGCTCTACGCGGGGGCCGCCCACCCCCCGGACCGGAGGGTGCCGCTGGCCGCGACGGCGGACCTGCCCGACGAGGCGTTCATCGACCAGCTCGTACGGCGAGCCGGCGCCCCCGAGGAGCTCAGGGACGTGCCCGAGCTGCGGGAGTTGCTCCTGCCGGTGCTGCGGGCGGACTTCACCTGGATCAAGCGGTACCGCTACGCGCCCGAGCCGCCGCTGGACGTCCCCGTGGTGGCGTTCGCGGGTCTCGGCGACGCGGAGGTGCCGCCGGGCGACATGCTCGGCTGGGCGCGCCACACCCGCGCCGGATTCGCCCTGCGGACCCTGCGCGGCGGCCACCTCTTCGTCAGGGACGGCTCCGCGGAGCTCGCCCGGCTGATCACCGCGGATCTCGCGGGCCCCGGGCCCGGCAGGGGCACGGACCCGCCGCCCGTGCAGGACGACGAGATCCACGTCCGCGTGTTCCCCGCCGACGAGCCGCCGGGAACGCCCGGCTCGGACGAGGGCGGGTCCTCCCGCGCGGCGGACCGGGCGGGCGGGTCCTCTCAGGCGGTGGACCGGGCGGGCGGCCTGGCGGTCGAGGCGACGGTCCGCGGCGGTGCCGTCGGCGCGGCCGTGGGACTGCCGGCGGCGTACGGCGCCGCCCGTGACGCCGCCCACGGTGCTTCCCCCGGCGCCGGCCGTGGTGACGGACCCGGTGACGGGCTCGGGCCGGGGGAGTGGGAACAGCTGGTGGACGCGGCCGAGGAGGACCGGCCCTGGCTGGAGCTCCGCGCCAGGACTGCCAGGCGGGCGCTGGCCCGCGCGGGCGCGCACGCCCAGGCCGCGGAGGGATTCCCCGACCTGGCCGCCCCGGGGCCGTGGCCCGCGGACGACGGCTGGCAGGTGACCTTCCTGCCCCTGCACACGCCGCTGGGCGAGGCGCTGGCGGCGGTCGCGGAGCCCCGCGGCCGGACCCGGCTGAGCGCCGACGTATGGACCGATCGATGACGGAACGGTGAGCTGATGACCTCGGTGCGGTCCCTGCACGATCTCGTCATGGGGCAGGCCGCGCGCACGCCGGGCGCGACGGCGGTCCGGCAGTGGGACCGGACGCTGACCTACGGTGAGCTGGTCGGCGCCGCGGGCGCGCTGGCCGACCGGCTGCGCGCGGCGGGCGTCCGGCCGGAGACCCGGGTCGGCGTCTGCGGCCGCCGCACGCCCGACCTGCTGGTCTCGGTACTGGGAATCATGATGGCGGGCGGGGCCTACGTGCCGCTGGACCCCTCGCACCCGCCCGCCAGACTGCGCACGATCATCGAGGACGCCGGCATCGGCACGGTCGTCGCCGACGACACCGGGCGCGAGCTGCTCGCCGGGGCCCCGGTGCGGCTGACGGGACCGCGCGCCGAAACGGCCGCGGAGGAGCCGCCCGGACGGCCCGGGGACGGCGGCGCCCGGCGGGGGCCCGCGGCCCGACCGGCGGAGACGCCCGTCCCGCCGAGCCCGGCCCGTCCCGATCAGGCGGCCTACGTCCTGTACACCTCCGGATCCACCGGGCGGCCCAAGGGCGTCGTGGTCGGCCACGCCGCCGCCGTCTCCTTCGTCACCATGGCCGGCGAGCTGTTCGGCCTCGACTCCGGCTGCCGCAGCATCGGCTTCGCCGCGCTCGGCTTCGACGTGTCCGTCCTCGACGTGTTCGCCCCGCTGGCCAGGGGCGGTTCGGTGATGTTCGTCCCCGACGGCGACCGGACCGATCCGGCGCGGCTGCAGCGCTTCCTGGAACACCACGAGGTCACCTGGGGGACCATCCCGCCCGCGCTGCTCCCGCTGCTCGACCCGGACCGGCTGCCTCTGCTGCGCGACCTGCTCACCGCCGGGGAGCCGGCCGGTCCCGAGCAGGTGGCCCGCTGGTCGCGCCCGGGAGTCCGGCGCTTCCACAACTGGTACGGCCCCACCGAGACCACGGTCTGCGTGGTCGGCGGCGAGCTGACCGGCAGCTGGGACCGGCCGCTGCCGATCGGCCACGCGCTGCCCGGGTGCACCGCCCGGATCCTCGACGACCGGCTCGCCCCCTGCCCGCCGGGCACGCCGGGCGAGCTGTGCATCGCAGGCCCCCAGCTCGCCCGGGGCTACCTCGGCCGGCCCGCTCTGACGGCCGAGCGCTTCGTCGCCGACCCCTACGGCCCGCCCGGCTCCCGCCTCTACCGCACGGGCGACCGGGCGGTGCTGGAGGCCGACGGCCGGATCGGCTTCCTCGGCCGGCTGGACCGCCAGGTCAAGGTGCAGGGGCAGCGGGTGGAGATCGGGGAGATCGAGTCGGTGCTCCGCGCCCACCCGGACGTCGGCCACGCGGTGGTCGACCTGGACTCCGGGCCCGGCGGGCTGGCCGAGCTCACCGCCTACCTGGCCCCCGAGTCCGCCCCCGGCCCGGACGGGGTCCGCGACCACTGCCTGGCCAGGCTCCCGGTCTACATGGTCCCCACCCGGGTCGTCCGCCTGCCGTCGCTGCCGCTGACCGTGGCGGGCAAGGTGGATCTCGCTCGCCTGCGCTCCCACGGTGAGGACCTCCGGGGACAGGCCCACGGTGGGGAACCCCGCCCGCGCTCCCGCGGTGAGGACCCCCGCGGGCAGGTCCGGGGCGAAGACCCCCGCGGGCACGAGGACGGCCTGCCCGCCGGGACGGGCCCGGCGGCTTCGCGGGAGACCCCCTCCGGGGGACGGCGGGTTCCCCGGGACGCGGTGGAGCGGGCCGTCGCCGCCGTCTGGTCGAGGACGTTCGAGGTGCCCGAACCGGGCCTCGACGACGACTTCTTCACTTCGGGCGGCCACTCCCTGCTCGCCATGCACCTGGTGGCCGGGCTCCGGGCCGAGCTGCGCAGGGAGATCGCCGTCGAGGACGTCCTGGCCGGCCGCACGGTGGAGGGCCTCGCCCTGCGGGCCGGGCAGGCCCCGCCGATCGAGGACGCGCCCGTCGCGGCCGCCGCTCCCGCGCTCACCGCCGCGCAGCGGCGGATGTGGTTCGTGGAGCGCCTGGCCCCGGGCACGCCGGTGCACAACATCGCCATGGCGCAGCGGCTGACCGGCCCGCTCGACACCGGAGCCCTGCGCGCGGCGCTGTCGGCGGTCTCCGCCAGGCACGAGGTGCTCCGCTGGCGGATCGAGGAGGCCGGGGGCGTGCCGCGCGTGGTCGTCGACCCGGTGGGGGAGGTCGCGCTCCCGGTCGACTCCGGAACGGCGGAGCCCTTCCCAGGGCCCTTCCCAGGGCCCTTCCCAGGGCCCTTCCCGGACGGGGCCGGCCGGGCACCGGAGGCGGACGGCGCCGCACCGGAGGCCCCGGCCGGGGCACGGGCGGACGGAGATCTCCCGGAGCGGGCACGGGCGGACGGTGACCTCCCGGAGCGGGCACGGGCGGACGGTGACCTCCCGGAGCGGGTCCGGGCATGGCTGGAGGAGGAGGCCCGCACGCCCTTCGACCTCGCGGCGGGACCGCTGTGGCGGGCGCGGCTGCTCCGGCTGGCACCCGGCGACCACGTACTGGCCGTCACGGCGCACCACATCGTGTTCGACGGCTGGTCGCAGGACGTCCTCTACGACGACATCGCACGCGCCTACCGGGGCGACCCCCCGGCCCCGCTCCCCGCCTCCTTCGCCGGGTACGCGGCCTGGCTCGCCGTGCGCGAGGACACCGCGGCCCTGGAGCGGCGGGTGGAGCAGCTCGGCGGGGCGCCCGCCGTACTGGACCTGCCGCGCGACCTGCCGCGCCCCGCCGTGCAGACCTTCGAGGGAGCCGCCGCCCGGGCCGAGGCGGACGCGGAGACCGGCGCCGGGGTCCGCGCGCTCGCCGCCCGGCTGGGCGCGACGCCGTACGCCGTGATGCTCTCCGCGTTCGCCCAGGTCATGAGGAGGCTCACCGGGCAGTCCGAGATGATCGTCGGGACACCGGTCGCCGACCGCCGCGACCCGGCGTTCGAGCCGCTGGTCGGCTGCCTCGTGCAGGTCGTCCCGGTACGGCTGGCCGTGACGGACGAGGCGGGGTTCGCCGGCCACGTCACCGCGTGCCAGCAGGAGCTGTCCCGCGCCTTCGCCCACCTCGACGTCCGGCTGGAACGCCTCGTGGAGAGACTGGGCGCAGGACGCGACCTGTCGCGCAACCCGCTGATCCAGGTCCTGTTCAACATGTACGACTTCACCGAGCCCCGCCTGGACCTGCCGGGGGTGAGCGCCCGCCCGCTCCCGCCCGGGCTGCCCGGCTCCCTGTTCGACCTGACCCTCTACGTCGGCGAGCGCGGCGGCCGCTACGTCTTCCAGGCCGTGTACAACCCCCGGCTGTTCCACGCCGGGCGGATCGAGGCGCTGCTGGCCGGATACGTCCACCTGCTCGGCGAGCTGGTCGCCGCCCCGGAACCGCCCGTACGGCTCGCGTCGATGCGCCCTCCCGGCGCCCCGCTGCCCGGGACCGCGACCGTCGTGTCCGCGAGAGCCCGGCCCGCCGCGGCCGCCGTGTTCGCCGGAGCGCCGCCCGGCCCGGCCGCCGGCGGCCTGGTGGAACGCGTCCTGGCCAGGGCGGCCGAGCACCCCGGCAGGATCGCGGTCACCGGAGCCGGGGGCGAGCTGACCTACGGCGAGCTGGCCGCCCTGGTGACACGGACCGCCGCCGCGACCGCCGCCGCGGCGGGTCCCGGACAGGCCGTCGCGGTCCTGGCCGCCCGCCGGGTCGAGCTGCCCGCCCTGCTGCTCGGAGTGCTGGCCGCCGGAGCCCGCTGGGCCGTGCTCGACCTGTCCCTCCCGCCCGCCCGGCTGGCCGCCCAGGCGGCCGCCGTGGACGCGCGTGCGCTGCTGTGCTGCCCCGGCACGGTCCCGCCGCCCGACCTGGCCGGCCTTCCACCGGTGCGGCCCCTTCCCCCGGGAGAGGCCTGCACGGAGGCGCTCCCCGGAGAGGCCGGTGCGGAGACCCTCTCAGGAGGGGGCCGCGACCAGGAGACGGGACCGTACCCCGGGCCGGTCGCACCGGCCGGAGAACGCGGCTACCTCTCCTTCACCTCCGGCAGCACGGGCGACCCCAAACCCGTGCGGGCGGCGGAAGGACCGCTCGCGCGATTCCTCGACTGGTACCCCGGAACGTACGGCCTGACCGGGCGGGACCGGTTCGCCCTGCTCGCCGGGCTCGCGCACGACCCCCTGCTCCGCGATGCCTTCACCCCGCTCGTCCTGGGAGGCACGCTGCACGTGCCCGACCAGGACGACATCCGCGACCCCGCCCGCCTGGCCGCCTGGCTGCGGGACCGCGCCGTCACCGTCGCCCACCTCACCCCGCAGCTGGCCGTGCTCGTGGCCGCCGCCGGGGTGCCGCTGCCGGACCTGCGGCTGGTCCTGCTCGGCGGAGACCGGCTCACCTGGGCACAGGCCGCCCGGTTCCGGGAGGTCGCGCCCGGCGCGCGCCTGCTGAACGCCTACGGCACCACCGAGACGCCCCAGGTCCAGGCGGTATACGAGATCACCGGCGGAGACCGCCGCGGCCGGGCGGAGCAGACGGATCACGGCGGCCGGGCGGAACAGGCGGACCCCGGTGGCCGGGCGGGTCACGGCGGCCGGGACGACCGCGGCGACGCCGTCCCGGTCGGTCACGGGATCGCCGGCGCGGAACTGCTCGTACTCGCCGGGAACGGGCTGCCGGCCGCGGTGGGGGAGCTGGGCGAAGTGGTGGTCCGCAGCCGGCGGCTGGCCGAGGGCTACCTCGACGAGCGGCTCACCGAGGAGCGCTTCACCCTGGAGGGGGACGGCGAGACGGGCCGGTACCGGACGGGCGACCTGGGCCGCTACGATCCCGCCGGACGGGTCGTGCTCGCCGGGCGGGCCGACGGCCAGGTGAAGATCCGCGGCCACCGGGTCGAGCTCGGCGAGATCGAGGGCGTGCTCATGGAGCACCCGGACGTCCGGGCAGCGGCGGCGGCGGTCGCCGACCGGCCGGGCGGACCGGTGCTGCGCGCCTACGCCGTCCCCGCGGGGGCGGGGGTCCGCCCGGCCGCCCTCCGGCGGCACCTGGGCGACCGGCTGCCCGCCCACGCCGTCCCCGCCGAGGTGGTCCTGCTGCCCGCGCTGCCCCTCACCCCGAACGGGAAGGTCGACCGGGCCGCGCTGCCTGAACCCGCGCCCCGCCCGGCCGGCACGCGCGCCGACGAGCCGTCCGGCGCGACGGAGCGGCTCGTCGCCGGGGTGTGGCGGGAGGTCCTCGGCCTGCCGAGGATCTCCGCCGGAGAGAACTTCTTCGAGATCGGCGGGCACTCGCTCGCCACCGCCGAGGTCCAGGCCCGGCTCGCCGCG
Organism: Planomonospora parontospora; assembly: GCA_014647935.1. Taxonomy (GTDB): domain Bacteria; phylum Actinomycetota; class Actinomycetes; order Streptosporangiales; family Streptosporangiaceae; genus Planomonospora; species Planomonospora parontospora. The sequence goes on along the minus strand of BMQD01000015.1, from coordinate 19,449 downwards.
CTGCTCGGCCGCGCCGTCCCCATCGTGGACCTCTTCCGCTTCCCCACGGTCCGCTCCCTCGCCGCCCACCTCGACGGCGCCGGGCGCACCCCGGGTCCGGAACGCGCCTCCCGGCGGATCGCCGCCAGGCAGGTCCGGACCCCGTCCCGCAGGGCACCATCCCGCCGGCCCCACCCGGCCGGAAGACAGGAGAATGAGGAATGACCGAGGAATACGCGGTCGAGCCGATCGCGGTGGTCGGGCTCGCGTGCCGGATGCCGGGGGCTCCGGACGTCCCGTCGTTCTGGCGCAACCTCGTCGACGGAGTGGAGTCGGTCAGGTTCTACACCCGGGAGGAGCAGGCCGCGCTCGGCGTGCCCGACTATCTGCTCGACGACCCGAACTTCGTGCGCGCGGCGTCCATCGCCGACGACTACGGCGCCCTGGACGCCGCCTTCTTCGGCATGTCCCCCCGCGAGGCGCAGCTGCGCGACCCGCAGCAGCGGATGTTCCTGGAGCTGTCGCACAGCGCCCTGGAGGACGCCGGCTACGACCCCGCGCGCTACCCGGGAGAGGTCGGCGTCTACGGGGCGATCGGCTCCGACGAGTACCAGTGGATGTTCATCCGCAGGGACCGCAGGACGCACGCCTCCGTCGGCAACCTCGCCATCTACACCGGCAACCACCCGGACTACCTGTCGACGCTGGTGTCCTACAAGCTCGACCTGCGCGGCCCCAGCCTCACCCTGCACACCGCCTGCTCGTCCTCGCTGGTCGCCATCCACACGGCCTGCGAGGCGCTGCGGTCCGGCGAGTGCGACATGGCGCTCAGTGGCGGCGTGTCGATCGAGATGCCGCCCGAGTGGGGCTACCAGTACCACCAGGACGGCATCTACGCCCCGGACGGGCACTGCAGGGCGTTCGACGCCTCCGCCGCGGGCACCATCTGGGGCGGCGGCGGGGGCATCGCCGTGCTCAAGCGGCTGTCGGACGCCCTCGCCGACGGCGACCACGTCCGGGCGATCGTGATCGGCAACGCCATCAACAACGACGGCGCCACCAAGGTCGGCTTCTCGGCGCCGAGCGTCGAGGGGCAGGCCGTCGCGGTCTCCCAGGCCCTCGACCTGGCCGGCGTCGACCCGCGCACCGTCACCTACGTCGAGGCGCACGGCACCGGCACCTCCCTGGGCGACCCGATCGAGGTGGCCGCGCTGTCGAGCGTGTTCGGCAGGGACACCGCCGAGACCGGCTGGTGCGGGATCGGCTCGGTCAAGACCAACATCGGGCACCTCGGCCCCGCCGCGGGCATCGCCGGGTTCATCAAGACGGTCCTGTCGATCGAGCACGGCATGATCCCGCCGAGCCTCAACTACACCAGCCCCAACCCCCGCATCGGCTTCGGCGAGAACCCCTTCCATGTCGTGTCCGCTCTGACCAAGTGGGAGACCGGCGACCTGCCGCGCAGGGCCGGGGTCAGCTCCTTCGGCATCGGCGGCACCAACGCGCACGCCGTACTCGAGCAGGCGCCGGCGGTCCCGCCCGCCCCCCGCGAGGACCGCCCGGTCCACCTCCTGCGGCTGTCGGCCCGCACCCCGGCTGCGCTGGACGCCATGGCGGGCAGGCTCGCCGACCGGCTGACCGGCGCGGCCGACCTCGACCTGGCGGACGTGGCCTTCACGCTGCGCACCGGGCGCAAGGAGATGAAGCACCGGGCGGTCGTCGTCGCCACCGACACCGAGGACGCGGCCCGCGCGCTCACCGACCCCCGCCGCCTGGTCAGGGGCGCGGCGGGCACGGCGCCGCGGGTGGCGTGGCTGCTGCCCGGCCAGGGCGCGCAGTACGCCGGGATGGGGTCCGGCCTCTACCGGACCGAGGAGGTCTTCCGCCAGGCCGTCGACGAGTGCGCCGAGATCCTCCGCGCCGAGCTCGGCCTCGACCTGCGGGACCTGCTCTTCCCCGGCGACGGCGAGCGGGAGGCCGCCGACGAGCGGCTCCGGCAGACCGCGCTCACCCAGCCCGCGCTGTTCACCGTCGAGTACGCGCTGGCCCGCCTCTGGCGCTCCTGGGGCGTCGAACCGGCCGCGATGATCGGCCACAGCATCGGCGAGTACGTCGCGGCGACCGTGGCCGGGGTCTTCGACCTGCCCGGCGCGCTGCACGTGGTCGCCGCCCGGGGCAGGCTCATGCAGAGCATGCCGCCGGGCTCGATGCTCGCGCTCCGCCTGGACGAGGCGGAGGTCCGCCAGGACCTGCCGGACGGGCTGTCGATCGCGACCGTCAACGGGCCGGGCACCTGCGTCGTGGCCGGGCCCACCGGCCTGGTCGAGGAGTACGGCGCGCGGCTGGCCGGGCAGGGGGTCGGAGGCACGGTGCTGCGCACCTCGCACGCCTTCCACTCGGCCATGATGGACCCCGTCCTCGCGGAGTTCCACGAGGTCGTCGCCTCGACCCCGCGCAACGCCCCCGCCCTGCCCTTCCTGTCGAACGTCACCGGGACGTGGATCACCGCCGAGGACGCGACCGACCCCGCCTACTGGACCCGCCACCTGCGGGAGGCGGTCAGGTTCGGCGACTGCGTGGCGACCCTCCTGGCGGAGGGGGAGTGGCGGCTCGTCGAGTGCGGCCCCGGCCGCCAGCTGGCCGGCCTGGCCAGGACCCAGCTGCCCTCCGGCGCCCCGGCGCCGCTGGCGAGCCTGCCCGGCCCCGCGGACCCCAAGCCGGACGCGGAGGTGCTCCACGCCGCGGCCGGGGCCCTGTGGGCCTCGGGCGTCGCGATCGACCCGGACGCCGCGGGCGCACCCGGGCGCCGCGTCCCGCTGCCGGGCTACCCCTTCGAACGCTCCCACCACTGGGTGCCGATCCTGCCCGACCCGCAGCTGATCTACCCGGTCCCGCCACGCACCGGCGCGCTCCCCGTCGAGGAGTGGTTCAGCCTGCCCGCCTGGCGGCAGGATCCCGTCCCCGTATCCGGCGCGCCCGCGCCGGAGCGCTGCCTCGTCTTCGCCGGCCCGTCCGCCGCCCCGCTCACGGCGGCGCTGCGCGCGGCCGGGACGCAGGTGCTGACCGTCGCCGCCGGAGAGCGGTACGGCCGCACGGCCGACGGCGGGATCACGGTCCGGCCCGGTGCCCGGGAGGACTACGAGGCCCTGATCGCCGAGGTCGGGGTGCCGGAGCGGATCGTCCACGCCTGGGCGCTCGACGGCCCGCCCGCCCGCGACGCGGCCGGCACGCTGGCCGCCCAGGACCTCGGCTTTTTCAGCCTGCTCACCCTCGTCCAGGCGCTGGCGGCGGCCGAGCGGGAGTCCGCGGTGCACCTGGACGTGCTGACCGCGGGCACGCAGGGCGTGCTCGGTCCCGACCTGCGCCGCCCCGAGCACGCGACGGTGGCCGGGATCGCCAAGGTCGTCCCCCTGGAGGCGCCCTGGCTGTCGGTCCGCCACATCGACCTGGAGGCCGCAGCGGAGACCACGGAGATGGCAGCGGGGGCGGCGGGGGAGCCCGCCGGAACCGGGGCGGTGCCGTACGGCTTCGGTCCCGTGCTGGCCGAGCTCGCCCGGGACCCGCGGCTCGACGCCCCCGAGGAGGGGACGCCGCCCTCCCCGGTGGTGCTGCGGTCCGGGCGGCGCTGGGTGCGGGGGTACGAGCCCGTCCCGGTGGCCGCCCCGGCCCCCCGCGACGGTGCGCCGGAAGGGCTGCGTGAGGGCGGCGTCTACCTCGTCACCGGCGGCCTCGGCGGGATCGGCCTCACCCTGGCCGAGGACCTGGCCCGGCGGGTGCGGGCCCGGCTGGTCCTGCTCGGCCGCTCGGGGCTGCCCCCGCGGCAGGAGTGGGAGGCGCTCGCCGGCGGGACGGACCGGACCGCCCGGGCCGTCGCGGCGGTCCGCCGGATGGAGGAGGCGGGTGCCGAGGTGCTCGTGCTGGCCACCGACGTGACCGATCCGGCGAGCGTGCGGCGCGCCCGCGACGAGGCGCTCGCGCGGTTCGGCCGGATCGACGGGATCGTGCACGCCGCCGGCCTGCCCGGCGGCGGCATGGCCGAGGTCAAGGAGCGCGCGGAGGCCGAACGGGTGATGGCCCCCAAACTGGCCGGCACCATCGCGCTCCGCGAGGCGTTCGGCGACCTGGAGCCGGACTTCGTGCTGCTGTGCTCCTCGGTGACCGCGGTGGCCGGCGGGTTCGGCCAGGTCGACTACTGCGCCGCCAACAACTTCCTCGACGCCTACGCGCAGACCTGGCCCGGACGGGTGGTCTCGGTCAACTGGGGCGCCTGGCTGGAGGTCGGCATGGCCGCCGAGGTCGCCGCGCCGGTGGCCTTCCGGGCGCTGCAGCGCGGCGACCGGGTCAGCCCGCTGGACCATCCCGTGCTCACCCACCGGCACGACTCCGCCGACCGGCTGCCCTGGACCTCCGGGACGGTCTCCCCGGACACCCACTGGCTGCTGGCCGAGCACCGCGTCGCCGGGGAGCCGGTGCTGCCCGGCACCGGCTACCTGGAGACGGTCCGCCACGCCTTCGAGGCGACCGTGCCCGCTCCGGGGCCCGGTCACGCCGTCGAGCTGCGCGACGTCGCCTTCGTGGCGCCGCTGGCGGTCGCCGAGGGCGCCTCGGCCGAGCTGCGGGTGCTGTTCTCGCCCGGGGGGGACGGCGTGGACTTCGAGGTGGTCAGCGTCGTCGGCGGGACGACCAGGCAGCACGCCAGAGGCGGCGCGGCGTGGGTGCCCGCGGACGCGCAGGCCGCGGACCTGGCCGAGCTGCGGGACCGGTGCTCGTACGGCTCCCGCGGCGAAGCGGCGGACATGTTCGCCTCCGCGTCCGGCCTGGTCGCCTTCGGACCCCGCTGGCGGAGCCTGCGCGCGGTGCACCTGGGGCAGGAGGAGGAGCTCGCCCTGCTGGAGGCGGCGCCCGAGGTCGCCGCGGAGCTCGGCCGCTTCGGGCTCCACCCGGCCCTGCTCGACGAGGCGACCGCGTTCGTCAGCGCCGCGGGCGAGCACAGCTACCTGCCGCTGGGCTACGGCAGGATCACCGTGCACGCACCGCTGCAGGAGCGGGTCTGGAGCCACGCCAGGCACCGGGACACCGGGGGAGGGGAGATCGTCTCCGTCGACCTGACGCTCTACGGGGACGACGGCCGCGTCCTGGCCGACGTCTCCGACTTCGTGCTCCGCCGGGTCGACACCGGCGCGGTCGCCGCCACCGTCGGGGAGGGCGCCCGGCAGACGGCGGAGCAGCCCGTCGTGGCCGAGGAGTCCGCGGCGGCCGGGGCGGGCGTGGACCTGGAGGGGGCACAGCGCGGCATCTCGCCCGCGGGCGGCGCGGACGCCTTCCGGCGGCTGCTCGCCGCGGACCTGGGACCCCAGACGGTCGTCAACGCGACCGCGCTGGCGGAGTTCGTGGCGGGCGTGCGCGAGCTCACCCAGGAGACCGTGGCCGAGGAGCTGGACCTGGCGGCGGACGGCGGCGGGGGGAGCGCGGACGGCTACGTCGCGCCCCGCAACGAGACCGAGAGCATGCTGGCGGGGCTCTGGGGCGAGGTGCTCGGCGCGGGACGGGTCGGCGTGGAGGACGACTTCTTCGAGCTCGGCGGCAACTCGCTCGTCGCGGTCCAGCTCATCGCGCTGCTGCGCAAGAAGGCGGGGGTGAAGCTCCCCATGCGGACCCTGTTCCAGGTCCCCACGGTGACGGGGATGGCGGCGCTCGTCGAGGAGATGCGGGCGAAGGGGGCCGCCAAGGAGGCGGCTCCGGCCGCCATCGTCCGCCAGCCCCGGACCGCCACGCCGGGCTGACCCGGCCCGCTCTGGAGGGGCGGTCCGCCGGTCCGCCCTTTCCCCGCCGTTTCCTCCTTCCCTCACCGGAGCGGCGGGCTGCCTGCAGGTTCCGGGAGACGACCTCCCGGAACCCGCGGGCACCTGTCAGGAGTTCAGCTCGGCCAGCCAGCCGAGCTGCTCCAGGCGGTCGTCCAGGGTCGGCGCGTTCAACCCGACGACGAGGGCCGTCGCCCCCGCCTCGCGGTAGGCCTCCAGCCGCTCGCGCACCCGCCCCGGAGTGCCGCACAGCGCCAGCGCGTCCACCAGGTCGTCGGGCAGCTCCTCCATCGCCTCGCCCATCCCGCCGTCGAGGTAGGCGTCCTGCACCCGGGCGGCCGCGGCGGCGAAGCCCAGGCGCCGGGCCAGCCGGTTGTAGAAGTTGACCTCCCTGCTGCCCATGCCGCCCAGATAGAGCGCGAGCATCGGGCGCACCACGTCGCGGGCGTAGTCGGCGTCCTCGTCCACCATCGCCATCACCATGGGGGAGACGGCGATCTCCGCCGGGTCGCGCCCGGCCAGGGCCGCCCCCGAGCGCAGTCGGCCGAGGGACTCGGCCACGTGCTCGGGCGGGAAGTGGATCGGCAGCCAGCCGTCGGCGATCTCACCGGCGAGGGCGATCGCCTTGGGCCCCATGGCCGCCAGATGGATCGGCAGCGGCCGCCGTACCGGCCCGATGGCCATGCTCAGCGCCTTGCCGCGGCTGTCGGGCAGGGGCAGATGGAGGGTGGGGCCCGCGTGGCGCACGGGCTCGCCGGCCAGCGCGGTCCGCACCACCTGGACGTAGTCGCGTAGGTGGGCCAGCGGACGCTCGTAGCGCCGCCCGTGCCAGCCCTCCGTCACCTGAGGGCCGGAGGTGCCCAGGCCCAGCCGGAACCGGCCGCCGGACAGCCGGTCGATCGTCGCCGCGGCCATGGCGGTGGCGACGGCGGTGCGACCGGATATCTGGATGATCCCGCTGCCGAGCTCCACGCGTTCGGTGCCCGCCGCCAGCCAGGCCAGCGTCGTCGCCGGGTCGGCGCCGTACCCCTCGGAGGCCCAGACGGACTCGTACCCCAGCCGCTCGGCCTCGGCGACGAGCTTGAGATGCTCGTCGGGAGCGGACGCGACAGGCCCCAGGGTGCCGATGCTGAATCCCAGACGCACGAACGCCTCCTCGCTTCTCGCGATCACCGGTTCCTCATGTCCGTGATCGCATCATCTCTGGAGAAGGCCCCCGCGCACAGGGCATCTGCGGAGAAACCGGATGTCTCATGGGATCGAAGCAAGTATTTAATCTACATTGTAAAGTAGATGGTATGAAAAACCCGACCAGGAACCACCCACAACCCAGCCCCTAAAGGCAGTGGCGCATCTTCGCCCGGGCAGCCGGGCAAAGGTGCCGCCGAAGGGCCGAGCGCAACGGTGTACGACGACAGGTCGCCACCGCCGCCCCGGGCGGCTTCCGGGGCCGGCCTTGTGACCGGCCCCGACTACGGTGACCCCGGCAGGGTGACCGCGGTGGTCGGTGCGACGGGTCCGCTCGGCGGGTCGCCTGCGGGGATGACGTCGCTGGGCCGCACGCCGCAGCCGGCCACCGCGATGAGCGCTACGAGACCCGCGGCGAGCACGCGGCGAGGCGGCCCGGTCCTCACTCGGGGCCCCCGTCCGGATCGTGTGCCCGGCGCGGCAGGCGCAGCGTGAACACGGCGCCGCCGTCCACGGCGTTGGTGACGGTGAGGTCGCCCCCGTGCAGGCGCGCGTTCTCCCGCGCGATGGCGAGGCCGAGACCGCTGCCCTCGGACCTGGCCCTGGCCGCGCCGGCCTTGTAGAACCGGTCGAACACGTGCGGCAGCACCGTCTCGTCGAGGCCCGGCCCGTGGTCGCTGACCTCCAGAGCGATCCGGTGCGGGTCGGCGGAGAGCCGTACCGACACCGGCGGCTCGCCGTGCCGCAGGGCGTTGCCGACCAGGTTCGCGAGGATGACGTCCACCCGGCGCGGGTCCAGCGGTGCCGCCACCCCGGGCGGGAGCTCGGTGCGCACCGCCTCCGACCAGCCGCGGGCGCGCAGGGTCGCGTGCACCAGCTCGGCCACGTCGACCTCGTTCAGGGCGAGGGCCGCGACGCCGGAGTCGAACCTGCTGATCTCGATGAGGTCGTTCACCAGAGCGGTGAGGTTGAGCGTCTCCTGGCTGACCAGCCTGGCGGCCCTGCCGGCGGGTTCGGGCAGCCGGGCCGCCTCCTCGTCGAGGACGTCGGCGACCGCGGCGAGCGCGGCCAGCGGGGTGCGCAGCTCGTGGGAGACGTCGGCCACGAACCGGCGGGCGTCGGCCTCCATCTGGCGCAGCTGCTCGACGTGCCGTTCCAGCTCCGCCGCGGTGGTGTTGAACGTGCGCGCCACGTCGGCCAGCTCGTCGGAGCCGCGGACCGCGATCCTGGTGCGCAGCTCGCCCTCGCCCAGCAGGCGCGCCGCCCGGCCGAGCTCGCGCACCGGGCGCAGCACGCCGCGGGTGGCCAGCGACGCCAGGACGACCGCGAACGCCAGGGCCGCCCCGCCGGTGAGCCAGGCGCGTACGGCGAGCCCGTCGATGCTGCGCTGTTCGGGAAGCAGGCTGCGCGCGACGTAGACCTCGATGCCGGACGACCGCGTCGTCCGGTCCCGCTCGGTGATCAGCAACGGCGTGCCGATGATCAGGAAGGGGGCGTCCCGCCAAACCACGCGCTGCCACGCGACGTCGCCGCCGGCCACCGTCCGCCGCAGCTGCGGTGAGATCACCCCGAGGTCCAGGACCGGCGCGCCGCCCGGCCTCCGGTGCTCCGGCGGCGGACCGGGGACCGGGGCGCCGGGGCGCTCCGGGGGCGGGCCGGCCGGTGAGTGCTCGCCGCGGTGGAAGGCGACGGCGAAGACGTTCCCGTCGCTCACGGCGCCGGCGATGCCGCCGAGCTCGGCCCGGTCCGGCGCCGGACTCCGCAGCGGGTAGAGCGCCTGCAGGCGGCTCATCATCGCCTGCACCGCGGCGTCCTGGGTCCTCTGCAGGATGGCGTTGCGGGCCTGGACGTAGATCCCGCCGGCCACCGCCACCGTGGTGACCACGCACAGCAGCGCGAACGCGGACGACAGGCGGGCCCGCAGCCCCAGACTCGGCCAAGGTGCCACCCGCGGCTCACACCGGCCCGAACCGGTACCCGAACCCACGCACCGTCTGCACGTAGACGGGTGCGGCCGAGTCGTCCTCGATCTTCGCGCGCAGCCGCTGCACGCATGCGTCCACGAGGCGCGAGTCGCCGAAGTACCCGTGCTCCCACACCGACTCCAGCAGCTGCTGGCGGCTGTGCACCCGGCCCGGCGTGCCGGAGAGCTCGAGCAGCAGGCGCAGTTCGGTGGGGGCGAGGCCGACCGGCACGCCGCGGTTGGCGACCACCAGCCCGGCCCGGTCGATGGTCAGGTCCCCGTGCCGCTCCAGCTCCGCCTGGTCCCGGCCGATCCGCCGGAGGACCGCGCGGATGCGCGCCTCGAGCACCCGGGGCTGCACCGGCTTGACCACGTAGTCGTCGGCGCCCGCCTCCAGTCCGGCCACCACGTCGATGTCGTCGCCACGCGCGGTCAGCATGATGATCGGTGTCTCACCGGCGGCCCGGATGCGGCGGCAGACCTCGAACCCGTCGATGCCGGGCAGCATGAGATCGAGCACGACGACGTCGGGGAGGTCCGTACGCAGCCGGTCGAGTCCCTGCTCACCGGAGTCCACCGCGCGCACCCGGTGCCCGTGCCGGGTCAGGGCCAGCTCGAGGCCCTCCCGAACGGCCGGGTCGTCCTCGATCAGCAGCACCCGCGACACGCCCCCGGATTTCACAGCACGCTCCGTAACTCGTCCGCCGGTCGGTCCCGTCCACTGTCGTCCGGCCGTGTCCCCGCCCGGTCCGCGCCGTGTCATGGTCGTGTCACGGTCGCGCCGACGGCGGCGGCCGTCGGCGAACGGTGACATGAGGCTGACGACGCGCGCATCCGGTGCCAATCGTAATTCGTCATGAACGAACCACGCACCATCCCGCCTCGGCCTCGGGACCGGCTGTACGCCGCGGTCACGCCGGTGCTCGCCGTGCTGCGGCCTCCACCGCGTCTACGACGACGAGCGGCGGCACTTCGAGTACCGGCCGGACGGCGGCCCGCCGCGACGACGACCCCATCCCGGCGCGGGCCGCCGTTGAACCGCACCCGCGTTCCTGTGTGATCCGGTTGATACCGTACGGTTCCACCGGAGACCGGCGGATGGGGAGCGATATGAGGAACGTCCAGCAGCGGTCGGTCAACGCGTCGGCGGACAGGCTCGGTGCGTTGCTGGACGGGGTGTCGACCGCCGATGACCGTCTCTGGCCCACCCCGTCCTGGCCGCCGCTCGTCCTCGACGCGGGGCTGACCCCCGGATCGCGCGGCGGTCACGGTCCCATCCGCTACAGCGTCACCGAATACGAGCCCGGCCGTCGTCTGCGGTTCTCCTTCGACCCGGAGCTGGGCCTCGACGGCCATCACGAGCTCGTCATCACCGCCGAGGGAGCGGATCGCTCCCGTCTCACGCACACGATCGTCGGCACCACCCGGGGGCGCATGAGGATCCTGTGGCCGCTGCTGATCCGCTGGTTGCACGAGGCGCTGATGCAGGATCTGTTCGACAACGCCGAGCGTGCCGCGGCCGGTCGGCTCAGCCGCCGCCCCGCGCGCTGGTCGGTGTGGGTGCGCCTGCTGCGGCGGGTCCGGAGCGCCCGCCGCCAGGACCGGCATTAGAGCTCGGGGAGGCGTTCCAGGATCACCAGAGGGATGTCCCGGTCGGTCCGGGCCCGGTAGTCGTCGTAACGGGGGAAGACCGACGCCATCAGCCGCCACAGCGGTGGTTTCTCCTCCGCGGTCGCGACGCGGGCCCGGGCGGCGAACTTCTCCGGGCCCACCTGGAGGAAGACGTCGGGGTGTTCGACCAGGTTGAGGTACCACGCGGGGTGCCGGGGTGCTCCGCCGTTCGACGCCACGAGGAGGTGGCGGTCGCGGTCCCGCCCGTAGATCAGCGCGGTACGGCGGAGCGTCCCGGTCCTGCGGCCGCGGGTGGTGAGCAGCAGCGTCGGCAGCCCTTGATAACGGTGGCCCTTCTCGCCGCCTGACTCGACGTAGGTGCGGATGTGGTCGGCCACCCAGCCCGTCGGGCTGTCGGTGACCTCTTCATCGTCGTGCGGCGTCATCGGATCTCCTCCGCTGTCGAGCCGGATCCGGGGGTCGTCGGCCGGATGTCTCGTGCCGTTCCCCTTCGGGTGCCATCCTGCCAAGGATCTCGGGTTGCGGGCTGTAGGAACGTGTACAAATGTGGATCTTCGGATGGGCCGCCCCGGCGGTGAGTGTGGCCGGGTCGGCGTCGTCACTCATGAGCTTGACCCGTATCATCCCGCACCTGCCTGCCTGCCTGCCCGCCCGCCCGCTCGCGCTGTGCGTCGGCGTCCTCGCCGACCTGGCCGCAGACCGCCTCGGAATCCGCCACCTCGGAGATCATCCGGATGCCGAGGAGTTCGGCATGCACGCTACAGTCACCCGGGAAAGATCGTCTGCACTCCCCACCTTGGATGTTCGACATGCACCCCCTCATCGTCGCCCTGATCCTGGCCGGCGCACCCGCCATCGCCCCGGTCCACACCGCCGAGCCCGACCCGGTGGCGGGCCTGCGGTTCCTGCTGGCCCGCGGGGCCGGCGCAACAACGGAGTTCTACGGCGACACCTCCACCGACCTGGAGCGGCAGGTGCAGCTGAGCAACGGCCGGACCACCATCATCACCACCGGCATGGAGGTCAAGGGCACCGGCAAGGTCAAGCTGGGACGGGCCGGCGTGATCGCCTCAGAGCACACCCGGCACATGAGCATCGGTGGTGAAAAGCAGCTGATGGTGGAGGCGGCGGCCACCGACCCCTACTTCGCCGGCGTGCTGCGCGCGGCGGGCAGGCTGCGTCTCATCAGCGTGGGCGGCTGGCAGTACCAGCTGGCGCCGGGAGCCACATCCTGGGTGCGCATCGGGCGTGCCAGCGGAGCCGCCGCCGCTTACGGCGATCAGTTCATCAACGTCCTGGAGCCGGCAACGCTGCGCACGCTGCTGGCGGCCGCCAGCAGCAAGGACGTCACGCCCTGGCTGAAGGACAACACCAGCGGGCGCAGGCAACGGATATACACCCTGAGCGGAACGATCACGCTCAAGCAGCTCCACCGTGTCTCGCCCAGTTTCCGTGAGGCTGCGGGAACCGCGGATTTGGGCACCTCGGAGGTGAACTGGACCTACATGTACGACGACCGCGGATGGCCCTATCGGATCGTATGGAGCTTCAACCTGCACCCGGACCTGCGCTCCAAGGCCGCAGGGTGGGGAGAGGGCCGGATCGATCAGGCGCGCCTGGGCACGCAGTACCGCAAATGGGACAAGCCGATGACGATCGTCGCGCCCAGGGCGAAGCCGGGACGAGGGCTGGCCGTCGATGAGTTCAGCGACGTGCTGAGCGCCCCGGCGCGCCGCAGGTAAGTCGGCCCGATCACCGCCCTGCCGGATCCGGCCCCGGACCCCGGCCGTGGGAGCGGGCGCGCGGCGGCTGCTCCGGTCAGCCCGGCTGGACCCGGTTGCGGCCGGAGCGTTTTGCCTGGTAGAGGGCTTGATCTGCGCGGTCGAGCAGGCTGTCGAGGGTGTCGTCGATTTTGAGTTCGGAGATGCCGATGCTGACGGTGAACCGCACGCGGTCGCCGTCGGCCGGGACGCCGAGGCCGGCGACGGCTGCGCGGAGCCGTTCGCCGATCTCCAGCGGGTCGCCGTGTACCTCGCTGAGCACCGCGGCGAACTCCTCGCCGCCGTACCGGCAGAAGACGTCGGGCTCCCGGAGGTGTCCGCGGAGGACCTGCGCGACCGCACGGATCACCTCGTCGCCGGTGGCGTGCCCGTAGGTGTCGTTGATCCGCTTGAAGTGGTCGATGTCGACCATCATCGCCGCGAGCGGCCGGCAGCTGCGTTTGGCGATCTCCACCTGGGGGGCGGCGAGGGTGGCGAAATGCCGGCGGTTGTACGCGCCGGTCAGCCCGTCGGTCGTCGCCAGCTGCTGCACCCTGGTGAACAGCCGGGCGCTGTCGTAGGCGGCGGAGCCCTGCCCGACGATCGCGGCGGTGACGTCGCGGTGGGTCTGGGTGAAGCCGTCGGGGTCGGCGGAGCCGGCGATCAGCAGGCCGTCTCCGTGACCGTGGGTGCGGATCGGCACGGCCAGCCAGCCGGCGGCGCCGTCCAGCAGGGTGGCGACGGCCGCCGGGGCGGACCGCAGGTCGCCGTGCCCGGCGGGCATGGCGGTCAGCAGCGCCGAGGGGTCGGCCGCGGTGCCCCGCCCGGCTCCGCGGTGCAGGGCCGTCACCTGTGAACCGTCGCGGTGCAGCAGGTGCAGCCGGTCGGCGGGCAGCGTCCGGGCGAGAACGTCGAGCAGCTTCTCCAGCACCCGGCCGGGGTCGAAGGTCGCGGAGAGCTCGGTCATCGAGCCGCGCAGCAGCTCGGCGGTGTCGCGCTGCTCGTTGGCCACCTGGACGGCCAGTTCCAGCTGTGCGGCCCGGGCGGTCTCCAGCGAGACCGCGATGTGGCTGGTGACCGCGGTGAGGATGTCGATGTCGGCGTCGGTGAAGACGCCCTTGGCGACCCGGCTGTCGAGGTAGACGACGCCGATGAGTCGCTCTTCCAGTTCCAGCGGTGCGACCACGATGCTGCGCAGGCCGTACACGACCGCGCTCTGCGACCCCAGGGCGGCGCCTTCCTCGCTGCCGGTGACCACCACCGGCCGGCGGTCGGCGGCGACCCGGTCGACCAGGGTGGACGAGTAGCCGGTGAGCTCGGCGAGGTCCGCTCCGCCGGCGTCGCGGCCCAGGTCCGGCCGGAGCCGGCCATCCGGCTCGTCGGCGAGGAAGAGCATCGCCCGCTCGGCGCCGAGGATGCGCAGCGTCTCGTCCAGCGCCACCCGGGCCAGCTGCCGCGGGTCGAGCACCTTGGCGGCGGCGGTGCTGACCTGTTGCAGCGCCTCCAGCCTGCGCCGGTGCGGGTCGGTGGCGGACGTCGGGGGGTGTCCGGCGTAGCCGGTGCCGACGGTGCCGCGCGAACCGGCCAGGGCCGGACCGAACTCGCTGCGCACCCAGCGGGCCCGCCGCGCCCAGCGGTGCTCCGCGGCCAGCGCGAGCGCCGCGTTCGCCTGTCGTCCGGCGAGGACGTCGTCGCCGAGTGCGGCCAGCGCCCTGGCGCGGACCCGCGCCGCCTCGTACTCGACCAGAGGGGCGTCCAGCCGGACCAGGTCCACTCCGTCGCGGGCCAGCCGGGCCAGCGCTTCCTCAGGCCGACCGCGCAGCTGGAGCAGGCTGGCCGCGGCGACGGTCGCGTAGCCGCGCAGCAGGGCCAGAGTGAGGGGGCCGGCACCCGGCGCGGTCTTGGCGGCTGCGCGCTCCAACGCGCGGACCGCCGTCTCGGCCGCCGCCAGGCGTTCGCGCCGGGCCGCCGGATCGGTCGCGCGCCGCAGCTGGGTGAGGCGGCCGTAGGCGAGATGTGCGTAGACCATGCGGTATTCGGTGGTGATCACTGAGATCGGCAGTGCGAGCCGCTCGAACGCCGCGGCGGCCTGTTCGAACGGCTCACCCAGTTCGTCCCGCTCCAGCGCGATCTGGGTCGCGCCGAGGATGAACTGGACGGCGTGGCCGGGGTCGAGTGGATCGGCGCAGCGGGCGGCGAACACGGACGCGTCGTCACCGGCGTCGCCCAGTAGCGCGTGGGACATGCCGGCGAGGATGCCGAAGCCGGGAAACGTGTCGGCGGCGACCTGCGAGATCCGGCTGCGGCCCTGGTCATGCCAGATGAGGGCGTCCGCGGCGTACCCGCGCTGGACGAGGTTGAAGCAGCGCACGAGCAGGATGTTGGTGTAGTAGTCCACCTCCAGCCAGCGCCGTTGGGTTTCGGCCGCGTCGGCCCACTCGTACATCAGGGTCTCTCCGCTGAGCAGCTTCGAGAACGCGTCGAACCACACGGCGTTGGCGTACGCTTTCGGATCGCCGAGCCTGGTGGCCAGGTCCTTCGCCTGCCGGTAGATGCGCGCCCGGCGCCTGCCCAGCCTCATCGAGCCGGCGAGCGTACCGACCATGGTCAGGTGGTTCGCGAACCCGCTGGTCGCTCCGAGGCGGTGCGCGAACGACTCCGCCTGCAGGGTGAACGTGACCAGTACGTCGGGTTTGAAGTCGATCGAGGCCGCCGCCACGGCGGCCCGGATCAGCATCAGGCGCAGCAGGAGCCGCTCGGCGGTCTCGCCCGTGGCCGGCGAGGCCGCGGGGGAGCGGGTGCCGGCCACCAGCCAGCGCAGCATGATCCGGGCCGTCGACAAGCCCAGCAGCACCGGGTTCTCCGGCACCGGCACGCCCAGCTCGGCCAGCCCCTGCCGGGCGCGGGCGACCGCGCTGCCCAGCTCCCAGCCGGTCCGCAGCACGTGCGCGAGCTGCAGCAGCAGCGCGGCGCGCCGCACCGGGTCGGTCTCCTGTGCGAGGCCCGCCTCCAGTTGCCGCCGGGCCTGCTCGATGCGTCCGGTCGACCAGTACGCGACCCCGAACGTCTCCCGGAACCGGCTGTCCGGCTCGATGCCGGCCCGCTCCGCCGCGTCCTGCGCGCTCTCCAGGAAGGCCAGAGCCGTGTCCGGGGCGTTCTCGGCCAGCGCGAGCCGTCCCGCGGCCCATCCGGTGGCGAACACCCGTTCGGGGTTGCGATCGGTCTCCCCGGCGCCGTAGTGGCGCGCGGTGGCGTACACCGCGGCGGGGCCGGTGTGCTCGGCGGAGTCCAGGACGGTGGCGATGCGCTGGTGCAGCGCCCGCAGCCGGTCGGCGTCGACCGCGGCGAGCAGCGCCTCCCGGATCCGGTCGTGCACGAAGGCGTACCCGTCGGCGTGCGGCTGGATCAGGCCGTGCTCGGCCGCTTCGGCCAGCGCCACGGCGGGCTCGGCGCCGATCACCTCGGCCAGCAGGCCGGTCGGCACGACGGTGCCGATGGCGGCGGCGACCGCCAGCACCGAGCGGACGTGCTCGCCCACCCCGTCGATCCGTGCGATGACCAGGTCCAGCACGTCGGCCGGCAGGTCGATCTCCCGCAGCAGGTCGGTGTCCAGCCGCCAGGCTCCCCAGTGCGGACGCAGCGCGCCGGCGTCGACGAGGGAGTGGAGGTATTCGAGGATGGTGAAGGGGTTGCCCCGGCCCCGCGCGGACAGTTCGGCGACCACCTCCGGCCCCACCGTCGAGCCGGCCAGGTAGGACGAGATCAGCGCCGCCGTACCCGCGTCGTCCAGCGGCCCGACCGGGATCCGCAGATCGACGGCGGCGCCGACCGCGTCGTCGAACCGCTCACCGCCGGCGCTGCTGGCCTCGTCGTCGCGGGCCGTGGCCACCACCAGGAGCGGCACGTCCGCGAGCTCCTCGGCGAGACGGCGCAGTACGGCGAGGCTGGAGCCGTCGAGCCACTGCACGTCGTCGAGGATCAGCAGGCCGCCCGTCTCGCCCGGCAGCGCGGCCAGGAACAGCGCCACCGCCCCGGCGAACTGCTCATGCCGGCCCTCGGCGTCCAGCTCCGGCGCGTCCAGCAGCACTCCTAGCAGGGGTGACAGCGACCGCAGCAGGCTCGCCCCGGCTCCCGCGGCGGCCCGCAGCCGGTCCACGGCTGCGGCTCTCGCCTCGGGCGCGAGCACCGCGATCGCCCCCATCCGCTCTTCGACCGCGGCGCGCAGCGCCGCCAGCGGCAGCGACGAATCCGGATCGCACTTGCCGGACATGACCAGTGCGCCGCCCGCCCGCGCCGCCGCCGCGAGCTCACGGGCGAGGCTGGTCTTCCCGCTTCCCGGAGCACCGCTGAGCAGCACCACACCGCCGGTGCCGGCCCGCGCGCGGGCCCAGCGGGCCGCCAGCGCCGCCTGCTCGGCGGACCGGCCGGCCAGTGCCGATCCGGCCGCGGCGTGCGGCGTGGGCGGAACGGCCTCCGGTGCCAGGCGGGCCAGCACGGTGAGCAGCTCGTCGGCGGTGGCGAACCGGTCGTCCGGGTCCTTGGCCAGCAGCCGCCCGATCATCTCGGCGAACCCGCTCGACAGCTCCGGGCGCAGTGAGCGCGGATCGGGGGCCGGCAGGTTGGCGTGCATCGCGATCAGCTCGCCGACGTTGCCGCTGACGAACGGAAGCACGCCGGTGGCGGCCTGGAACAGCACGACGCCGAAGGCGTACAGGTCCGCCCGCCGGTCCACCGGGCGGTTGAGCATGCCGGTCTGCTCCGGCGCGCTGTAGTGGAACGTGCCCACCGCGGCATCCCCGGTCAGCACCCGGTCGCCCGCCGCGGCGAGCCCGAAGTCGACCAGCCGGGCGCGGCCCTCACCGGTGATGACGATGTTGTCCGGTTTGATGTCACGGTGCACCAGCCCGGCACGGTGCGCGGCCGCCAGCGCCACCGCGCCGTCCGCGGCGAGCGCCACCACCCGGTCCTCCGGGAGTGCGGCGTCCTCCAGCAGCGCGGTGAGCGTCCGCCCCTCCAGCAACTCCTGAACCAGGTACGGGTATCCGGCCGCGATCCCGGCGTCGAACACCTTCGGCACTCCGGGATGGTCGACCCGGGCCAGCAGCGCCGCCTCGCGGCTGAACGACGCGGCCATCCGCTCCCGGTCCGCCGGAGAGCCCTGCAGCACCTTCAGGGCGTAGTCCACGCCGTTACGGCGGATCCGGTACACCGCCGTATGCGCGCCGCGGCCGAGCTCGGCGACCGGCTCCGCGTCCAGCCCGAGCCCGTGCCAGAAGGCGGCCATGCTCCGGGTCGCCGCCGTCGGCGCAGTGACCCCGTTCGACACGCTCGACAGCCAAGTCATGTCCGCCTCATCGGCCGGCCGCCTCTTCTTCTGAAGAAATCACGGCCGGTGGCGGCGTGGTGTGACAGAGCCCACCGGCCGTTCCGGCCGGAGCCGTACCGCCGCCGGTCCTCCTCCGAAGGCAGGATCATCCGCTGCGCGTGCGCGGCCGCGGGTCACGTCCAGCTAAGGGGTGTACATAAGCCGAACCTCCATCGGACACTCGTGATCTTGAGTGGCGGGAGGACGTGACCTGCGCGGATGCCGTCTCATATAGGTGGTCGGCGTCGGCGGGGCGGGTGGTCACCGTGACGGTGAACGCCGGAGCGTGCGTCGGGTGCGGTTTCGCTCAGCATCGGCCCCTTGCTGCCGATGTGGCGGACGAGGTCAGGCTCCCGCACCGCAGGTGGGGCCGTGGCGATCCCTGGAGGACGCGATGCTCGACGGCACAGTGGTACAGATGCTCCATGTCGCCCTGGACGGGTTGGCCATGCGGCAGAGGGTGGTCGCGGACAACATCGCGAACATCGAGACGCCCGGTTTCCTGGCCGGGCGGGTGCAGTTCGAACGCGAGCTGCGTGCCGCGATCGACAAGGGGGACTCACCCGCGCAGGTGCGGCCCGGTGTCGCCCGGTCCCTGGAGCCCACCCGCATCAACGGCAACAACGTCAACCTCGATCAGCAGGTTCTCACCCACATGGACACTACGCTGCGCTACCAGATGTTGCTGCGCATCCTCGACGGCAAGTACAACGGCATCCGCCGGGTCATCGGCGGCCAGGGGTGAGCCTCCGGCGCCGGTGACATCCCCTCGGGCGGTCTCGGGCGGTTTGGTGACCTGACCGGGAACGAGGCCAGAGGCCGCACGAGCGGGGAGGCGGCTGCTGCTGCGGCTGTCCGTCCCGGGCCGCCGGGCACTCGATAGATCACGTCGTCGCCGCGGCCCTCGGCTATGCCGCTGGGGCGCGAGCGGCCCATCGGGTTCGCCGCGGCATGCGCCGGCTCACGCCATGATCAGAGCTGGGCGGCCCGCACGTTGGATCCGCCGAAAATCGGGCATAACAGCCAATCTGGCGGATAGTGTCCGGTCGCTGGTAGCCATCTCCCGTTCTCGGGCGGCTGCCCGCCGGACCACCCGCGATCAGTGGGAAGCCACGTGCGCCGGGCGCCGACTCGGTGCGCGGCGGGCCACCGGCCTCGGGGCTCACGGCCGGTCGGTCCGGCCGCGGGAACCCGCGGACCCGGCGGTGCTGCGTGCACGCTCACGTGAATGTTCGGGGAATCGTCCGTACAGCGCTGTACGGCCAACCGCGGGGGAGAACCGGTCCGGACTTCGGCGGCGGGACGCTTCGTAGAGTTCACCGTCGCCGGGCCGTGCGGGCCGGAGTCCAGGCGGACGCTTGCGGGAGGCCGATCTCTGCCTGCCGCCCCGTGACTGCGTAACGTGGCAGGTGGAACCGGATGCGGGGCGGCGAATCCCGGGGGAGATGAGATCCGTGTCGGCAACAGATCACATCCAGGACGTCCAGCGGCTGCGCACGCTGCACGCCACCGGCCTGCTGGAAGCCGAGGAGGTGCCGCCGCTGGATCGGGTGACCCGGCTGGCGGTCGGATGCCTGCACGTGCCGGCGGCGATGGTGTCGCTGATCGACGCCGACCGCGAGGTCGTCATCAGCGCGGCCGGGTCCGCGCGTCCCGAGCGCCACTTGCAGACGCCCCTGTCGCAGACGCTGTGCCGGCACATCGTGATCACCGACGCGCCGCTGACCGTGCCCGACACCCGCGCCGATGAGCGCTGGCGCC
>BMQD01000014.1 GCA_014647935.1 Planomonospora parontospora | reverse complement strand
CCGCACTCCGCCTGCCTGATCATCCCGTCTGCCGTCGACCCGCCCGCAGGGGAAGCAGGCCACGGGCCCGGGGCGCCAGGTGGAGCGCCCTGCTGGACGAACGACCTGGCGCCCCGGGCCCGTGGTCTGCTCGGCTTGTCCCGGGTCGATGGCGGACGGGGCGATCAGGCCCCCACCCCGACCACCGGCAAACCGATTGACGGTGTGCGTACCGTTGGATCATCCCGGAGCCGGAGCGCCCCCGCCGGAGGCTGTCGTTTATCCCGTCCGGATCGCGGGGGTTTGTGAGGTGGATGTGTCTGCTCGTGATCGCCGGCTGGCTCGGGGCGCGTCGTGGCCTTTGACCCGTTCGGACCTTAGAGAAGGTCTCGGAGAGAGGTTCGAGCATGTTCGTGAGCTGGACTTCTTCGGCGAGGTGCCGAGCAATTGGCCCTTGACGGTCAGCTGGCGCCCAGGTCGTGCGGGCGGTATCCACCCGGATGTCTACGGGGTCGAGCTGTTGGTTCAACCTGTTCGCTCAGCGGACCGCGCTGAGATCCGGGAAGCGTTTCGTGAGATCGTCCTGCCGGAGCTGCGTGATTGGATCACTCACGCCGTGATGGCTACCGAGGTGTGGAAGGCTGCTGCTCATCGGCGGGTATGGCGGTGGACGGAGAATCGGGTGTTCGAGCCGGAAGAGACGCCGTAAACGGTTCGGCCATGGGCGAGAAGGTCGGCGCTGATCTGCTGGATGTTGTAGGCGCCGTGTAGTGCTTGAAGGGGTCTCCCGGGCGGTGGTGCGGCCCAGGTGCGGCGAGATGCGTCAGTGCGGCGGGGGCGGTGGTCGGCGGGCGGCCCGAGTGCGGCCCCGGCCGTGACCGGCCCCCAGGCCGCATGCGCGGCCGGGGTCCGCGACGCTGGGCCGTGCGGCGGCGCGCCGCGCCGCCGCCTTGATACCTACAAGAACAATTCGGCAACTGGCGACGGGAGCATGATCTCGGCCGAAGCTCGATGCTCCTGACCAGGGCGAAGGACCGCATAGCCTCACGACATGAGCATGGACGCAGCCTCCACTGGAAGGCGTCGGCGTTACGATCGCGCCTGGTGGGCGACTCTCGCTGCCGCGTTCGTGGTCAACCCGTCCTTGAGCGACGTTTCCAGTCCATGGGTCCGTGTTCCTGTGGGGATCGCCTTCTCTGTGGCGCTGGTCTGGCTGTTCTACGCGTCCCTGCGGGAACGTGAACGCGAGCGGAAGTCTTCGGCAATGGCCCTGCGGCCGCCGACAGGCGGCCCTTGACCCTGTAGTGAAACTCCTCGCGGATCGGCTCACACGAGCAAACCTGATCATGCGGTTCTGGCGGCTGGACGGCTGGTTGTACGAGTGTTCTGGCAGCTCAGGAAGCTGATCACGGGGTGCTCTTCCCGTCCTGGCGACTCAGTAGCAAATAGTTGCCTTTGGCGTTGAACTAATGGTAGTTGGTGTAAGCGGCCACGAGAAATTCCTGGTCAGCGGCCACGTGAATCCTGACCAGCGGACATAGGCCTCCCGGCCGGCGGACATCGGAAATCCTGGTCGATGGCCAGGTAAACCTCTCGATCTTGCCCGTGTCCCAGCACGTCGATCCCCCTCCGCGGGGGCTTGAGTAGCGGTTGTCGAGACCGGCTGCTGCAACCCGCGGAGGGGGCGTGTGACGAAGTCTGGCATGGAGCTGATGGAGATTTTCGGTGCTTACGATTTGACCGGATGTGCCTGGTCAGCGGCTCAGCTCGCGGGATGTGACGCCAAGACCGTGCAGCGCTATATCGCGATCCGCGCGGCCGGCGGCAACCCGTATCAGCGGTCGGCACGGCCCAAGTCGATCGACCCGTTCCTGGCGAAGATCGAGGAGAAGGTCGACCGCTCCAACGGCAAGATCCGCGGTGACGTGGTCCACAAAGACCTAGTCGCGATGGGATTTCGCGGCTCGGAACGCACCACCCGGCGAGCGGTGGCCGCCATCAAGGAGGCCTGGCGCGCGGGCCGCCGCCGCGTCTATCGGCCCTGGATCCCCGAGCCGGGCATGTGGCTGCAGTGGGACTGGGGCGAGGGCCCGCGCATCAACGGACGCCGCACTCAGCTGTTTTGCGCCTGGCTGGCCTGGTCACGGTTCCGGGTGGTGCTGCCGGCCTGGGATCAGACGCTGGGCTCGCTGACCGCGTGCCTGGACGCGACCTTGCGGATCATCGGCGGAGCGCCGACGTATCTGCTGACCGACAACCCCAAGACCGTCACGGTCGAGCACATCGCCAAGATCGCGGTCCGCCATCCGCAAATGGTCGAGCTCGGCCGCCACTACGGCTGCGTGGTGCACACCTGCGAACCCTTCGATCCCGAGTCCAAGGGCGGGGTGGAGAACACCGTGAAGATCGCCAAAGCGGATCTGGTGCCCACCCACGCCAACCTGCGCTCCAGCTACGCCAGCTTCGCCGAACTGGAGACCGCCTGCGCCAATTGGGCCGAGCAGATCAACACCCGCACCCATCGAGCCACCCACCGGCCGCCGATCCAGATGCTGGCCGAAGAACGCGCCCGGCTGCACCCGCTGCCGCCGGAGCCGTATGTGCTGGCGCTGGGCGAAGAACGGCTGGTCGGCGACGACCGCACCATCCGCTGGGGCGACGTGCGCTACTCGGTGCCGCCCGGACACGAGGGCAGCAAGGTGTGGTGCCGGGTGCACGGCGAAGAACTCGTCATCGTCGGCCGCCGCGCCGCACCATGGTCCGGTGAGGGCTTGGATGCCTGCGCAGGTCCGGCGGCCGAGGCCGTACTGGCGGAGTTGTGGCGGCACAAGCTGTCGACCCCGGGCCGGCCGCGCATCGCTGAGGAGCACTACCCCGACCACCCCGGCGGCAACGGGCCCCGTCAGCCCAAACCTCGCCCGCAGACCAAGGCCGAGTCGCGGTTCCTGGCGATCGGGCCCGGCGCCGAGGCCTGGTTGATCGAGGCCGCCGCCACCGGAGTGGCCCGCATCCGCGCCAAGATGGCCCGCGCCATCGAACTGGCCTCGCTGCTGGATCCGGCCCGGGTGGATGCCGCGCTCGGCCTGGCCGCCGTCCACGGCCGCTTCGGCGAGGCCGACCTGGCCTCCATCTGCGACCACCTGGCGCGCAGCAGCGGCGCGCTCGGCCCGGCCGCGGTGGCCGATGAGAAACACTCCGCCCAGCCCGGCACCGCCTCCTGGGCCGCGCTGCGCGGCAAGCACACCGGCCACGACCCCGCCTCCACCAAGCCCCCGCACTGACTCACCCCACCAGGTCGATCGCCGACCGGCACTGCTCACCAACGAAAAGGATCTCTATGAGCGTCGCCCTGCCTGCGCCCGCGCCGATCCCGGCCGAGCTGGAGGCCTTGTTCACCCGGATGCGCTTTCCCTATGCGCGCAAAGCCGCCCCCGAGGTGCTGGCCACCGCCCGCGCGCAGCGCTGGGATCCGGCCGAGGTGGTCCGGGTGCTGCTGGCCGAAGAGGTCACCGGCCGCGACGGCGCCACCCGCCGCAGCCGCCGCAAAAGCGCCAACCTGCCCTCGGGCAAGACCTTCGACTCCTGGAAGAGTGAGCTGTCGTCCATCAGCATCGCCACCCAGAACGCTCTCAAGACCCTGGAGTGGGTCGGCCGCGCCGAAAGCTGCGTGATCTCCGGCCCGTCCGGCACCGGCAAGACCCACTTCATGGAAGCCCTCTGCCACCTGGCCATCGACTGCGACCTGCGGGTCTCCTGGTTCACCCTGGAAACGCTGGCGGCCACCATCGGTCGGGCCAAGGCCGACAGCTCCGTCGCTCGCACCATCGGCCGCATCTGCCGCGCCGACATCATCGTGGTCGACGACATCGGCCTGCTGCCGGTCAGCCACGACACCGCCGAGGCCTTCTACCGCGTCGTCGATGCCGCCTACGAGCGACGCAGCCTGGCGGTCACCAGCAACATCCACCCCTCCGGCTTCGACACGATCATGCCCAAGACCATGGCCACCGCCACCGTCGACCGGCTCATGCACCACGCCCACCTGGTGGAGACCAGCGGAGAGTCCCACCGTCTGGCCGAGGCCCTGGCCGGCCGCGGCGTCGTCCCGCTGACCTGACCGGTCCCGTGATCCGGAGCGAGGGCGTCATCCGCCGGGCAGCATGGCTCAGCCAACGCGCCCGCCAGGCGGGTGATGCTCTCGCGGGGCAGGGGTTCGGGGGCGGCAGCCCCCGAGACCGGAGAGCGCACCACCGCTGTCCACTCCGATGGAGTTCCGCCCCGCAGCCGGCTGCAACCGTCCCCGCCGCGACCTGTCGCACCTCCGGTCGCACTACAGCGGCTGCTCCAGCAAATGCCGCATCGGAACAAATCCCGCTTTCTCATAGAAGGCCATCGCCTCGGTGTTGAAGTCCCACACCTCGGTGAGCAGGCGCGAGCATCCCATCTGGCGGCCCGTAGCGCGCACCGCATCGACCAGAGCGGTTCCGACGCCGGTGCGGATTGCATCAGAAGCCACGGCCAGGTGCTCCAAAATGATGAAGGTCCTGGCTTGCATGAGAGCGTCACCAGGGCGATCAACGATGATCGACAGGGCGTATCCGATCGGCCGCCCTTCCACTTGGGCGATGAAGACACGGACGTCCTCGCGAGCCAGGTGCGCCTCGAAGATCGGGAGCAAGTCCTCTGCGGCGGGTTCGGCACGGAAGATGTCCGGCCGGTTCCGGGCGTGAACGGCGTGCACGAAGTCATTCAGCTGAGCCAGGACGCTGGCATCTTCGGAAGAGGCAAGCCGGATCTCGATCGGAGTCGAGGAAAACGATGAAGTCATGGCAGGGATGGTGGTCCATGTCCTGCTGCTGACTCCAGCGGTTTTCTGGCCGCTTACCAGGGCCTTGTTTGGCCGTCCATCGGGAATTTTCTTGACCGCCAGCTTGGATCGGCCTGTCCGTCTGGCCGGAGAACAGCGTGTCCGTTCACAGTTGGTGTCGAACCACTTGGTCATGCGCAGGGGTGCGACGCCGTCGGTGCCGCGGGCCATGGCGAAGCAGGTGTCCTCGTCGGTGGCGGAGCGATACCTCTCGGGCACCGCGCCGAGCAGGAGTGCGGTGTCGAGCACCTGGTCGTACAGGGAGAAGGTGTTGGACGGCAGGGCCTGCAGGCCGAGGCCGGTCAGGCGCCGCCAGGCGCGCTCGCGCAGCGCGGCCCCGGTGCGGCGCAGCTCGTCCAGGGTGGAGCGGCCGTCCCAGTAGGACTCCAGCGCACGTTTCAGCTCCCGGCCGGGTCCGATCCGTGGGTAGCCGAGGATCGTGGCGGTGGGGAACGGCTGTGGTCGTGCGGTGGTCATGCGGGCTCCCGATGGTCGAAGCGTGCCGGATGCCGGGAATCCTGCCTGCACCCGGACCGTCCCGGCGGGATCCATCGGCCCCGCTTATGGGCGGAGCCGGGACCCGGCCGTCGTCCGCCGCGACATCCCGGCTGGCGGCCTTCCCGTCGACGGGCGCTCATCGACACTGCTTATCGACGCCTGCCGGGCGTCCGCTGCCCGGGCGCAGGTGCGGGCCGCAGTCGTACCCGCTTCCGGTGCGGTCAGGACCGGGGAGGGGAGGGGAGGGGCCGTCCGCGGACCAGGGAGGAGGAGGGAGTGGGGAGGGTCCGTCCGCGGGTCGGAAAAAATTCTGGAACTCGTCGTAACAAATCACCGGGTTCGCGACTCTCATCTGTTGACCGCAACGAGAGAGGAACGAAAATGAGCGACTTCGCCACCACCGCCTTCATCGACGCCGACGGCAACGGTTTCGTCGACACCGAGTGGGTGGACGTCACCGGTGACGGTTACGCCGACCAGGAGAACTACGACCTCAACGGCGACGGCTACACCGACGTCACCTACAACGACTACAACGGCGACGGTTACGCCGACGAGGCGCTGGTCGACCTGGACGGCGACGGGGTGGCCGACTACGCCGAGACCGCCGGCCCCTTCTCCGTCTGACCAGCGGATCCCTCCGTCTGATCACCGGATCCGGCACGGGTCCGCCTGATCGCACAGGGGGGGGAGCGTCCCCGCCGGAGGCCGGGATTCTCCGCCGTCGACAGACGGTCAGGACCGCGGCGCCTCAGGGCTGCGGTGCCCACGCCGAGCCTGCGCCGGGTCCAGAAAAATCTTGTAATCCACCGTAACAAAATCCCGCGTTCGCCACTCTCATCTAACGAACATCACGAAAGAGGGACAAAATGAGCGACTTCACCGCTGCTTTCTTCGACGTCAACGGCGACGGCGCCACCGACGCCCAGTGGGCGGACGTCAACGGCGACGGCTACAGCGACGTGGAGAACTACGACACGAACGGCGACGGCGCCTCCGACGTCGAGTGGATCGACACCAACAGCGACGGCGTCGCCGACCAGGAGAACTACGACACCAACGGCGACGGCCGCACCGACGTCACCTACAACGACCTCGACGGCGACGGCTACGTCGACGAGACGCTGGTCGACCTGGACGGCGACGGCGTCGCCGACTACACCGAGGGACCCTTCCGCGCCTGAGCGGGTCTCGATCGGCGGACATCGTGAATTCCGCGCGGCGCCCGCTTCACGGCAGCCACTCCTGCAGCCCGGCGAGGTGGCCGAGTTCCGACTCGACACGCCGCCTGTCGTCGGCGGTGAGCTCCAGACCCCGCAGCTCGGCGGCCCACGGCTCGGTGGGCTCGCCGAGGACCGTGGCGAGATCGACGAGGTGGCACAGGGCGATGGCCCGTTCGGCCGCCGGGGCGTCCGCGCCGTGCCTGCGCACCCCGGACTTGAGCGCGCGAAAGGCCTGCAGGTCGTCGTTCTTGAACTCGCGCAGGATCCGGACGTTGTCGAGCGCCTTGGCCAGGCCCGTCAGCCGCTTCGAACCGCCGTACTCCAGCTCGACCGGCTCGTCGCGCTGGATGAAGGTGATCGAGTTCCCGGACGGGTCGACCAGCGTGAACCGGGACGCGCCCGGCCGGTAGCGGGTGATCCGCGGTAGGCCGGAACTCAGCACCTTCCCGTAGACGCGGCGCATCGCCGCGGCGAACGCCGCGTGGTACGGCGCCACGGCGTCGACCATGACCAGGCAGCCTCCCGACTCCTCCCGGGCCGGGTCCAGCCCTTCGGGCGCCGGGCCGAAGTCCAGCTGGAAGCCGCTCCACCGCAGCATGAGATAGACATAGGGCCTGCTCTGCCTGTAGGTGGCCTCGAACCCCAGCGCCTCATAGAACGCCAGGGTCTCCTCCACCGACGCGCACGGCATCAGCGGCACCGTCGTCTCGTTCGGCCGAACCGCGGGCTCAGTCATGTCGTTCCACCTTCCGGGTCGTCCGGCGATCTTCCGGGTCGTCCGGCGATGCTCGCACCCTGCGGCGGACCTCGCATATGGATCGTTCCACGGCATGCGGCCCGGCCTGCGCCGCTCGGTCGCCTGCCGGGTGATCGGCGTGGAACCCGGCCGGTGGCGGCCCGGCCCGGTCTCCCCGCCTCACCGGGCACCCGTCCGCGGTGCCGGACGACGGTGTTCGCCGCTGCCAGGTCCGAAAACCGCTGTCAGGTCCGAAAACCGCGATGAGACGTGAAGCACCCAAGGCATAAGGTCCCGGTATGAACCGGACCATCACCGGCGAGCAGCGGACCGCCCGCCTGGCCCTCGCCGCGGCGGGCGCCACCGTCATCCTGTGGGCCTCGGCCTTCGTCTCGATCCGCAGCGCGGGTGAGTACTACTCACCGGGCGCGCTGGCGCTGGGGCGGCTGCTGGTGGGCTCCCTGGTGCTCGGCGCCATCCTGGCGGTGCGGCGCGAGGGATGGCCGGCGCGCGCCGCCTGGCCGGGCATCGCCGGCTCCGGCATCCTCTGGTTCGGCCTCTACATGGTCGCGCTCAACTGGGGCGAGCGGGAGGTGGACGCCGGCACGGCGGCCATGATCGTCAACATCGGCCCGATCCTCATCGCCCTGCTCGGCGGGCTGCTGCTCGGTGAGGGGTTCCCGTCCCGGCTGATGGCCGGCATGGCAGTGTCGTTCGCCGGAGCGGTCGTGGTGGGCGTCTCGATGTCCGGAGGCGGGGAGTCCTCCGTGCTCGGTGTGCTGCTCTGCCTGGCGGCGGCCGTGCTGTACGCCGCGGGGGTGGTCTGCCAGAAGCCCGCGCTGCGCCACGGTTCGGCGCTCCAGGTGACCACGTTCGGGTGCGTCGTCGGGACGGTGGCGTGCCTGCCGTTCGCGGGGCCGCTCGCCGCCGAGATCCCGGAGGCCCCCCTCTCCGCCACCCTGAACATGGTCTACCTCGGCGTGTTCCCGACGGCGCTCGCCTTCACCACCTGGGCGTACGCGCTGGCCCGGACGACGGCGGGGAAGATGGGCGCGACGACCTACATCGTCCCGGCCCTGGTGGTGCTGATGTCGTGGCTCGTCCTCGACGAGGTACCCGGGTGGCTGACCGCGGCGGGCGGCGCGCTCTGCCTGGCCGGGGTGGCCGTCTCCCGGGGAGGGGCGGGAGCGGCGGTCCGGCGGCTCCGGGGACGGGACGCTCCGGCGGAGGCGGCGGCTCCGCGCTCCTGACGTCGCCCTCGGTGCCCCGTGCTCTGACGTTCCGTGCTCCTGACGTTCCTGAGCACTGGTCCGTACGGTTCCCGGAGGCCCTCCGGGGGATTCGCCGGATTTCATCTGTCTGTCCTGTCACAACGGCACGGGCGGATGTGTCCAACCAGGGTGAGAAGCGTTCCCCTGCGGAAGGACACAGTGATCATGAATACCGTCGAGGTCCTCGACTCCCACCTGGCCTACACCGAGACCGGCGAGGGCGAGGCGGTGGTGTTCCTGCACGGCAACCCCACCTCCTCGCACATCTGGCGGAACGTGGTCCCGCACGTCGCGGACCGGGCGCGCTGCCTGGCCCCCGACCTGATCGGCATGGGCTCCTCCGGCAAGCCGGACATCGCCTACCGCTTCGCCGACCACGCCCGCTACCTGGACGCGTGGTTCGACGTCCTGCGGCTGGACCGGGCCGTGCTGGTCGGCTACGACTGGGGCGGCTCGCTCGCCCTGGACCTGGCGGCCCGCCATCCCGGGCGGGTCCGGGGCGTGGCGCTGCTGGAGGCGTTCGTGCGGCCCATGACCTGGGCGGAGTATCCGGCCCAGGCGGTCCCGCTCTTCCAGGCGCTGCGCACCCCGGGGGAGGGCGAGCGGATGGCACTGGAGGAGAACTGGTTCATCGAGACCGCCCTGCGCGCCACCAACCCCGGCATCTCCGACGCCGACCTGGCCGTCTACCGGACCCCGTACCCGGACCCCGCCTCCCGGCGTCCGCTGCTGCAGTGGCCCCGTGAGATCCCGCTGGACGGCGAACCGGCCGACGTGCGGGACCGTTTCCTCGCCTACGGTGGATGGATGGCCGACACTCCGGACGTGCCGAAGCTCCTGCTCACCGTCGAACCGGGCAGCCTGGTCTCCCCGGAGATCGCAGCCTGGTGCCGCGCGAACGTGGCGGGGCTCGAGATCGAGGGCATCGGCCCGGCCGGGCACCACGCTCCCGAGGACCGGCCGGACGAGATCGGCCGGGCGGTCGCACGCTGGCTGGCCCGGCATCGGCTGACCGCCGCTCCGGGGACCGGTGTGCGCGGGATCACCGCTCCGGAGGCCGCCGCTTCTGAGGCCGCCGTCTCGAGGGCCGGTGCGGGCGAGGCCGCCGCTCCGGAGGCCGGTGTGCGCGAGGCGGCCCGGTGAGCGCGCCCGAGGACGAGGTGGCGCTCGTCGGCCGGGCGGTCGGTGGGGACACGGAGGCACTGGAAGAGGTCGTCCGCCGCGTCCAGGACCCCGTCTACCGCCTCGCCCTGCGCATGGCCGGACGGCCCGCCGACGCCGAGGACGCCGCCCAGGAGATCCTGATCCGCGTGGTGACCCGGTTGTCCTCCTGGCGGGCGGAGGCCTCACTCGTCACCTGGGCGTACCGGATAGCGGTGAATCACCTCTTGAACCTGCGCCGGACGGCCTACGAGCACCGCGGCATCACCTTCGAGGTCCTCGGTGAGAACCTGGCCGAGGGGCTGGCCGCCGCCGACCACCGGGGCCCCGAGGCCGAGCTGCTCGCCGAGGAGGTACGGCTCGGCTGCACGCAGGCGATGCTGCAGTGCCTCGACCGGTCCGAACGCGTCGCCTACGTGCTCGGTGAGATCTTCGAGCTCCCCGGTGAGCAGGCGGGATGGATCCTGGAGATCAGCCCCGCCGCCTACCGCAAGCGGCTGGAGCGGGCCCGCAAGCGCATCCGCGCGTTCATGTCGGCCACCTGCGGGCTCGTCAGCCGGGACGCGGCCTGCCGGTGCGCCCGGCGGGTGGAGAGCGCGATCGCCCACGGCCGCGTCGACCCGCGCAGACCGGTGTTCGCCGGTCACGCCACCACGGGCCGTCCCGGCTCCGGCCGTCCCGACTCCGGCCGTCTCGGCGCCGGCCGTCCCGGCTCCGATCGCCCCGCCACGGGCACGCGTGCCGTCCGGGTTCCCGTCGACGCGGTCGCGGGCCGGCCCGGAGCGGCCGCCGTCGCCGACGGGGCCCGGCAGATGCGCCGCCTGCACGACGCCGCCACGGTCATGCGGAGCCACCCCTCCTACGCCGCCCCGCGCGCCCGGTCCGAGGCGGTGCTCTCGCTCCTGCGCTCCGGCCGCTATCCCCTCCTGTCCGTCGGGTCCGCCGGGTCCGGCGGCTGACCGGCGGGAGGTGGCGGCGACCGGGTCCGGGATGGCCATACTGGCGTGTGGAACCCGGACCGCCGCTGCGGGACGTGCGCTGCTTCGTGCTCGTCGCCCGCCATCTCGGCTTCTCGCGTGCCGCGGCGGAGCTGCGCATGTCCCAGCCCGCGGTGAGCCAGGCGGTCGGCCGCCTCGAACGCGCCCTGGGCGTCCGGCTGTTCGACCGGAACAGCCGCGAGGTCGGGCTCTCCACGGTGGGCAAGGCGCTGCTGCCGTACGCCGAGGCGATGCTGGAGTCGGCCGCCGCCTTCGCGGAGGAGGCGGCGCGGCTGGCCGCACCCGGTGAGCCCGTGGTGCGCCTGGCCTACGCGCCGCTCGCCGGGGCGCTGGCCGCGCGGACCGCCCGCAGGCTGGCCCGGCGCAGGCCGCCGGTCGGCGTCGAGCTCCGGCAGGCCGGGTGGAGGGCCGCGACGACGGCGCTGGCGGCGGGCGAGGTGACCGCGGCCGTCATCGGCGCGCCGTTCCCGCGCGGGCTGGCGACGGCGGCCCGGTTCCATGTGGCGGTCGGCCACCTGGCCGTGCCCGCGGACGACCCGCTGGCGCGCCTGCCGGAGGTCCGGCTGGACCGGCTCGGACGGCACCGGGTCATCCTGCCGCGCGACCGGCCGCCCGGCGGCGTGTGGGCGCGGCTCGCCGCCCTGCTCCCCGGGCCGCACCGGCACCACGTCGTGCCCGGCGGCATCGACGACTTCGCGGCCGCGCTGGACCTGGTCGCGGCGGGGAACGGCCTGCTGGCCGCGCCCGACCCGCTGGTGCGGACGGTCCGCCGCGACGACGTGCGCTTCGTCCCGCTGGACGGTGCGGACCTGCGGATGACGTACGGCCTGGCGTGGTCGCCCGAGCGTGTCTCGCCCGAGCTGATGGCCCTGGTCCAGGCCGTGCAGGAGACGCTGTGGACCCGGTAGGGGCCGGTGCGCGCGGTCGGCCGGAGGGCTGCTTCCGCGTTTTCGAGCCCGTTCGGCTGTGGCGGTGACCGTTCGGCCGTGGTGACTGGTCGGCTGTGGCGGTGACCGTTCGGCCGTGGTGACTGGTCGGCTGTGGCGGTGACCGTTCGGCCGTGATGACCGTTCGGTCGCGGTGCGGCGCGGCGGCCGTGGGCCGCCGCGCCGCAGGTGCGGTGTTCCGGGTGTCCGGGGTCAGCCCGCGCTGCAGGAGACCGTCGGCCAGGTCCAGTTGCCGTTGTGCTGGATCGTCACGCCGAAGCTGTTGCCGCTGCCGTTGGGCCGGGCGGTCAGCACCTGGGAGCTGGGGTAGCTCGCGCTGATGTTCCAGGTGCTGAGGACCTTGGCGGGGGACGGGACGTTCATCGTCACGGTCCAGTTGCTCGAACCACTGACCGAGACGTTGAGGTTGTACCGGTCGCTCCACTGCTGACCCGCGGAGAGCGACGCGGTGCAGCCGCCGCCGCCGTTGTTGCCCCCGCCGCCGTTGTTGCCGCCCCCGCCGTTGTTGCCTCCGCCGGAGGAAGTGCCCAGCGTGATGTTGGAGCTCCCGCTGCTCTGGTAGCCCTCCGTCGCCATGATCATGTAGTCGTGGCTGCCCAGGTTCATCCCGTGACGGGCCCACGCGTCGAAGTGGTTGCCGGAGGTGATGGTGCCGCCCGTCTTCTTCGACTGCCGGACGCTCCAGAACTGCTTGAAGGTCCGGGTGCCCTCGATGGAGGGGGCGTTGGTCCGCGTCGTCTCGTAGATGTCGTACGTGCCGCCGTCACTGGTGACCGTGCCCTTGTACGTCCCCGTGGGCCGGTAGGTGCCCCAGTTGTCGACGATGTAGTACTCCACGAGCGGGTTCCTCGTCCACCCGTAAAGCGTCAGGTACGCGTTGCCGGACGGGTTGAAGGTGCCCGAGTAGCTCACGGTCCGGCGCCCGCCGGTGCTCCAGCCCTTGCCGGCGACGAAGTTC
Source organism: Planomonospora parontospora (assembly GCA_014647935.1). GTDB lineage: Bacteria > Actinomycetota > Actinomycetes > Streptosporangiales > Streptosporangiaceae > Planomonospora > Planomonospora parontospora. The sequence goes on along the minus strand of BMQD01000014.1, from coordinate 229,518 downwards.
CCGGTGTTGCGCCACGACGTGCTGTAGTTGCCGCCGGATCCCAGGTCCATGGAGACCGTTCCGGGGCTGTCGGTCCAGAACGAGTAGAAGTAACCGTTGTTGTTGCCGGTCTGGTTCGAGGATATGGGCGCGGCCGCGCTGGCGCTGCCGGGCAGCATCGCGGTGGCCGCGGCCAGCGCCACGGCGCAGACGCCGCGGGCGAACAGCCTGGCGCGGCCGGCTCTGCGGCTCTTCGGGTGGGCGGGGGCGTCGTTCATGGGGGTGTTTCCTCCTCGTGAAGGCCCGCGGGGGACGGCCGGTGGGATACGACCCGGTGCCGGCGGCCGGCGTGACGGCCGCCGCGCGCCGGTGTCGTACGGCTCGGCGGAGGTCGGCCGGTCGTCGTGCGGCCGGCGACCGGGGGGCCGGGCCACGGCCGGTGACCCGGATCGGCAGGGGCCGGGGCTGCCGATGGCGACAGTGTTCGCCCCGGCTCTGAAAGTTGTCAATGAACTCCGAAATTTTCGGAGTCATGACCTCAGTCAAGGGCCTTCAGGAGGAGTGCTCTACCTGTGGTTCCGCACCAAGGAACCGATCAGGGCCGAATGCCGGTGATGAAAATTTCAGACATCTCCTTGATCGTGCTGTGCGAGGTGTGTCGGGAGAGAAGGGCGTTCCCGGTCGGGTGGCAGGCCGGGCTGCAGGTCGAGTGGCCGGTCAGGCGTCCCGGCGGCGGAGTGCCAGATGGCCGCCGAGAAGCGCGGCGGCGGTCCAGAGCGCCAGGAGGGCCATTCCGGTCCACGGGCCGTAGGGACGACCGAACCGGGGATCCCCCGGCGGGCCGGTGAGGTGCATGACCACCATGCCGACCTGGTCCGGCAGGAACTGCGTGACGGTCTTCACCTTCGGGATGTTGCCCAGCCCCTGCGAACCGAGGAAGAGCAGCGGGAGCAGGACCCCCAGCGAGAGCGCGGAACCGCGCAGCATCGTCGCCACCCCCGTCGAGAACAGGGTGATGAGCGTCAGGTAGAGGCTCGCGCCGATCATGGCCTCCACCGCCCCGTCCGCGCCGACGGAGACGCCCTGCGGGCCGAGCGCCGCCTGGGACACCAGGAACGCGACCGGTACGGTGACCAGCGAGAAGCCGAGGAGCAGCGGCACCTCGGCGAGCAGCTTGCCGCCGTAGAACAGGCCGCGCCGGGGCACCGCCGCCAGAGAGGGGCGGATCGTCCCGGAGGAGTACTCCCCGCCCATCACGAGCACTCCGAAGGCCACCAGGGGGAGCTGGCCGAGGGTCAGGCTGTAGAAGGCGGCGAAGAGCGGATCGAAGGGCCTCTCCGGGTCGGGCTTCATGTCGGCGAAGGTCAGGCCGATCAGGTGGGCGAGGCCGACGCTGAGGGCGAAGGCCAGGAGAAGGAGCCAGAAGGTCGACCGTACGGTCCGCAGCTTGACCCATTCGGCGGCGATGGCCGCCCGCACGGCGTCCGCCGGTGTGCTCACCGGTCCGCACCCCCCGCCCGGTACTCCACGGACTCACCGGTGAGCCGCATGAACGCCTCCTCCAGGGAGGCCGTCCGCGTGCCGACCTCGTGCACCGTCAGACCGCCGGCCGCGGCCAGCTCGCCGACCTTCGCGGCCTCGGCCCCGTGGGCTTCCAGCGCGCCGTCCGCCGCCTGCCGTACCGGGATCCCGGCCTCGGTCAGCACGTCGCGCATGCGTTCCGGCTGCGGCGTGCGGATCCGGACGTACGAGCGGGAGTTCGCCTCGATGAACTCGGGCACGGTGGTGTCGGCGAGCAGCCGTCCGCGGCCGATCACGATCAGGTGGTCCGCCGCGAGGGCCGTCTCACCCATCAGGTGGCTGGAGACGAACACCGTGCGGCCCTCGGCGGCCATTCCCCTCATGAGCCGCCGGATCCACAGGACGCCCTCGGGGTCCAGCCCGTTGACCGGCTCGTCGAACAGCAGCACCGGGGGGTCGCCGAGCAGCGCCGCGGCGATGCCGAGCCGCTGGGACATGCCCAGGGAGAAACCCCCGGCACGCCTCCCGGCCACGCTCTCCAGGCCCGTCAGCTCCAGGACCTCCCGCACCCGGGCCGCCGGGATCCGGTTGCTCCGCGCCAGCCAGAGCAGATGGTGGCGGGCGCTGCGGCCGGCGTGCACGGCTCCGGCGTCCAGCAGCGCCCCGACGTGGCGCAGCGGTTCGGGCAGGTCCCGGTAGCGCCGCCCGCCGATGAGGACGCGGCCCGCGGTGGGGCGGTCGAGGTCCAGCATCATCCGCATCGTGGTGGACTTGCCGGCGCCGTTCGGCCCGAGGAAGCCGGTCACCCGGCCGGGCCGTACCGCGAAGGACAGCTCGTCGACCGCGACCGTGCCGCCGTATCTCTTGCTGAGGTTGCGTACTTCGATCACCCGGCCGACGCTACGGACGGGGCCGGCTCCGGGCAGTCTCCGAAAGTCGCCGGTCCCGTCCTCGAAAGTCGTCTTCCGGCGGGCGGCGTTCCACCGGCGGGGGCCGTTTCCCGGCCGGAGCCCGGTGATCACCACCCCTCGCGGGCCGCCTCCCGCGGGGGAGAACGGGAGCGCCGGGATATCGGAGACGCCGGGAACACGGGAAGTGCCGGGAACGTACCCTGCTCCTCATGGGCCGACATCTCCTCGCCGCCGCTGTGGTCCTGACCGACACCGTGCTGCTGACGGCCGTCCACAGAGGCGACCCGCTCCCGTGGGCGGTGCCGGTGTACGCATCGGCCGCGGCTCTGGTGACCGTGCTCCGCCGCCGGTCCCCGCTCGCCGCCCTCGTGGCCGCGACGGTGCTCGCCACCCTGTCCGGAGGAGGGTACGCCCTGCTGCTGTGGGCCTCCTACCAGGCCGGGCGCGTGATGCTCTCCCGGTGGGGCACGGCCGTGGCCGCCGGCGCCGGCTTCGGCGGCTTCGGCGTGCAGTTCGCGGTCCGGCAGCCGGACCCCCGGATGCTCCCCCACCTCGCGGCCACCTGCCTCGTGTTCGTGGCGCTGCCGCTGCTGGCCGGGCGGTACCTCGCCCAGCACGAGCGGCTGCTGTCGGCGCTCGACCGGCACAACCGCGAGCTCCGGGGCAACCGGGAACTGCTCGCGCAGCGGGAGCGGCTGCGCGAGCGGCTGCGGATCGCCCGGGAGATGCACGACTCCCTCGGCCGCAGGCTCAGCCTGGTCTCGGTCCAGGCGGCGGCGCTGGAGGTCTCACCGCTCCCGCCGGAGCAGCGCCGGGCCGTGCTGCGACTGGCGGAGGCGGCACGCGGCGCCATGGACGAGCTCCACGGACTGGTCGGGGAACTGCGCACGGAGGACGAGGCGCACGGGCGTTCCTCGCCCGGAGTGGAGGGGATCGGCGCGGTGGTGGCGGAGTTCCGGGCGGCCGGGGCGGCGGTGGAGCTGCGACGGCGCGGGGAGCCCCGGCCGCTCTCCCCTGCGGCCGGGGAGGCGGCGTACCGGGTGGTCGAGGAGGGGCTGACCAACGCGGCCAAGCACGCCCCGGGACGGCCGGTCACGGTGAGCGTCGAATGGGAACCGGACGCGCTGCTGCTCACCGTCGCCGACGCCCTCCCTGGACCCCCGGACCGGCACGACGCCCCGGACCTGCTGAATCTCCCGGGGCCCTCAGGGCTCCCGGTCTCCGGCGCCGGGTACGGCCTGACCGGGCTGGACGAGCGGGCACGGTCGGCCGGGGGGTTCCTGGACCACGGGCCCCGTCCCGGCGGAGGGTTCCGGCTCTTCGCGATGCTGCCCGTGCTGGGCACCGACGCCGCAGGGGAGGCCGGGACTGTGCCGGAGGGCGCCGAGGAGGGCGGGGGACCGCCCGGCCGCGTCCGCACGGTCGCCGCCGGGGCGGCCACCGCGGTCCTGATGTTCGTGCTACTGCCCGCGATCATGCTACTGGGAGTGGGCTGAGATGACCGGAGGAGTGGTGGGCGGGGGGACCGGCGGGGCGATCAGGGTGCTGGTCGCCGACGACGAGCCGCTGATCACGGCCGGGATCCGCACTGTGCTGGAGTCGGCGGGCGGCATCGAGGTCGTCGCGCAGGCGGGCGACGGCAGGGCGGCCGTGGAGGAGGCGCTCAGGCACCGCGTCGACGTGGCGCTGGTGGACATCGACATGCCGGTGCTGGACGGGCTGAGCGCGGTCGGCGAACTGCGCAGGAGACTGCCCGGACTGCGGACCGTGGTGCTCACCGCCTTCGGCGCCGAGCCGAACGTGCTGCGCGCGCTGCAGCACGGCACGTCGGGGTTCGTGCTGAAGAACTGCACCCCGGAGGAGCTGATCCACGCGGTCCGCGCGGCGCACCGCGGTGACGCCTACCTCTCCCCGGCGGTGACCCGGATGGTGCTGGGCATGGTCACACCGGTGGAGGCCCGGCGCCGCAGGGAGGCGGCCGAACGGCTGGCGACGCTGGCGCCCCGTGAGGCGGAGGTGCTGGGCCTGGTCGCCGAAGGCCTGTCCAACGCCGCGATCGGCCTGCGGCTGAACATGAGCGAGGCGACCGTCAAGACCTACGTGAGCCGCGTCCTGACCAGGCTCCGCTGTGCCAACCGGGTCCAGGCCGCCCTGCTCGCCCGTGATGCCGGCTTCCCTCCCGGCGGACCGGGGACCACGGAGCAGGGGTCTCCCCCCTCCTTGAGGACCTCCACGAGGACTTCCCCCCGGTAGCGCCCGTCACTGTCGCGGTGGGCGCCGTGGATGATGCCGCGCCGTTCCGGGTGGGCGGCCACGACGCGGGCAGGGATCCCGGTCCAGCGGCCCGTGGCGGCGTCGGCGCCTGGGCAGGCGACCGTCACCTTGACCGGGTCGAGCAGGCGGCAGCCCCTGGAGTCCCGACGGAGCCGCCCTTCTTGACAACCATGTGTTACCGAGTCGCGTCCAAGGGCTACGACCCCCTCATGTCTGGAGCGCTCCATTGCGTAGACGCGTCTTCATCTCCGCCGTTCTCGCCGCCCCGATGGCACTCGTCCCTCTCGCCGCCCGGGCCGCGGTCGCGGCGGATGTCCGGATCACCGTGATCTGCTGCGACCCGCCCGGACCCGGCCGCGGCGGGCTCGGCGACCCAGGCGGCATCGACGGCGAGCACGTGATCACCGGGAGTGCCGGGAGCATCAGAAGCACCGGGAGCATCAGAAGCACCGGGAACACCGGGAGCACCGGGAGCACCGCCCGGAGGGTGATCGGCCCGGCCGGCCCGAGCCCTCGGGAGCCGGGTCTCCGCCACGTCTTCGGCGAGGCCGCCCTACGCGCCGGCGAGCACCTCGTCGTCCGCGCCGGACGGTGCCGCGGCGGCCGCCCGGGCGCGTCGCGTCACGAGACGGCCCCTCCTCCGGTCCTCCCGTCGCCCGAGGTCTCCTCGACCACGGTGACGTCGGCGAGCCCGGAGATCGTCAGGACGGGGACGAGCAGCGGGTTGGCGATGAGCCGGATACGCGGCGCGTGGGCGAACAGGACGGTCAGACCGGCGCTGTCGAGATAGTCGACAGCGCTGAGGTCGACGACCAGCGTGCTGTCGTCGGCGGACCGGGCCAGGGCGGCGTCCAGGGTGCCCGCGTTGCTCATGTCGATCTCACCGGTGACGGCGAGTACCGGGCGACCGTCGGACCGCTCCGAGGTGACCAGGGTCAGCGGGGTGTTCATCGAGTGATCCTCGCATGCATGTCGACGGTGGTCCCGGCGGCACCGGGTTCGATGGTGACGTGGTGCATCAGGGCGCGCATCAGCGCGACGCCCCGGCCGCGATGGGGATTGGCCTCGGGTTGCGGGGGCTTCCAGCGGCCGGTGTCGGCGACGGTCAGGCGCAGGTCGCGGGCGGTGGCCACCGCCCGCAGGCGGATCATGTGGCCGGGGGCGTGCCGGTGGCCGTGCTCGATCGCGTTGGCGCAGGCCTCCCCGGCCGCGACGAGAACGTTCTGGATCATCGACGGGTTGAGCTCGCAGCGGCTCAGCCAGTCGCGCAGGGCGGTGCGCACCGGCGCGAGCTGGCCGGACTCGGCGGGGAAGGCCACTTCCAGCGGCGCGGGCTGGCGGTACAGCACCAGGGCGACATCGTCGTTGAAGCCGCTGTCCGGTGCCAGGCGGGTCATGACGTGGGTCGCCAGGTCCTCGATGGGGGTGGACCGGCCGTCCTGGACGGCGGCGCCGGCCTGGTCGATCCCGGCGGTCAGCGGACGCCGGCGGCGCTCGACCAGGCCGTCGGTGTACAGCAGCAGGGTGGAGCGGGCCGGCATGGTGCACTCCGCCTCGGGCCGGGGATGGCCGGGGCGTACGGCCAGCGGGGTGGAGCGGCCGCCCTCCAGCAGCAGCGTGGTGCCGTCGGGATGGGCCAGGATGCCGGGGGGATGACCGGCGCTGGAGTAGACGAGCTCACCGGTGGCGGTGTCCAGGACACCGCAGAACACGGTGGTGCACTTGGCGCCCGGGACGAGGGCGGCGAACCGGTCGAGGGCGCCGAGCACCTGGGCGGGACCGGCGTCCTGCAGCAGCAGGGCGCGGCAGGCGCTGCGCAGCTGTCCCATGACGGCCGCGGCTTCCAGGCCCCGTCCCACGCAGTCGCCGACCACGACGGCGATGCGGTCGCCGGACAACGGCACGATGTCGTACCAGTCGCCGCCGACCTCCAGCGGGCGGGTGGCCGGCTCGTAGCGGACGGCGAAGCCGTCGGGCAGCCGGGACGGGCCGAGGATGGCGCGCTGGAGGGCGACGGCGGCCTCGCGCTGCTGGTCGAGCTGGTGGGCCCGGTGCAGGCCCTGGCCGAGGCGGCCGGTCAGCAGCGCCAGCAGGGTCTGGTCCTCGGCGGTGAAGGGCCGCATCTGGTCCAGGTCGATCCAGACGGCCAGCAGTCCGCCGGGGTGCTCCAGGGTGATGCCGGCGCCACCGGCCTCGTCGGCGAGCGGACGCAGCGGCGGATGACCGCGCAGCTCCGTGATCCTCTCGCGGAGGTCCTCCGGCAGGTCCTGCCAGCGGAGGCCGGCCGAGCCGGGGACCGTCAGGACCGGCCGCTCGGCGTCCTCCTGCCACAGGACGGCCAGGACCCGCCGGGCGTGCCAGACGTCCCGCAGTTCCTCCAGCGCCCCGGACAGGGTGTCGGACAGGCTGCCGGCCTGGGAGATGCGCATGCTCAGCGCGGCCAGCGCGCTCTCGCGCTGCACCAGGTAGTGCTCGGCGGTGACGTCGCGCATGGTGCCCACGACCCGGCGGCGGCCGGTGTCGGGATCGGTGACGTCGTTGAAGGTGACCGCGACCCAGACCTGGTGGCCGTCGCGGTGGGTGACGGGGATGACGCAGCTGCCCCTGCCCTCGCTGACCAGCTGGGCGAAGGCCTCGCCCACCATCGCGTGGGCCTGGGGGTCCTCGGCCTCGTCCGGCCACCACGGGTGCAGCGGGGTGTAGGGCAGTCCTTCGGGTCCGTAGCCGAGGATGTCGGCGAACGCCGCGTTGATCTCGACGACGGCGCCGCTCTCGTCGGCGACGAAGAACGCCTCCTGCAGTGATTCGATCATGGCGCTGCGCCACCGGGCGTGGTGGTTGCGCATCCGCGCCAGCTCGATGTTCGCCCGTACCCGGGCCAGCAGCTCGGCGGCGGAGAACGGCTTGACCAGGTAGTCGTCCGCGCCCGCCTCCAGTCCTTCGATGGAGGCCTCCTGCCCGGCGCGGGCCGACAGGAGCAGGACCGGCACCCCGGCGGTCCGCGGGTCGGCACGGAGCGCGGCCACCAGCTGCAGGCCGTCCAGACGCGGCATCATCACGTCGCTGACGAGCAGGTCCGGCGGGTCGGCGCGCACCGCCTCCAGCGCGGCCTGGCCGTCGTTCACCAGGGTGACCTGGTAGGACTGCCGCAGCAGCCGCGCCAGGTAGTCACGCATGTCGGCGTTGTCGTCGGCGATCAGCACCCGGGCCGGGGCGCCGCCGTCCGGCGCCGGGGAGGACGCGGTGGCGGAGACGCCGAGGGCGGCCGTCTCCCGGGGCGCCGTGCCGTCCGCGGGGAGCCAGCGCAGGGCTTCCTCGACGAACGGGTCGGCGGTGGCCGAGCCCGGCTCCGCGGCTCCGGTCGGGACCAGGCCGTCGGCCGGCAGATGGCCGGACCCCAGGGGCAGCCGGATGGTGAAGGTCGTGCCCTTGCCCTCGACGCTGTCGGCGGTGATGGTGCCGCCGTGCAGGCCGACCAGCTCCTTCACCAGCGCCAGTCCGATGCCGCTGCCCTCGTTGGAGCGGGAGCGGGCGCTCTCGATGCGGTGGAAGCGCTCGAACAGGCGCGGCAGCTCGTCGGCGGGCACCCCGATGCCGGTGTCGGCGACCGTGACGACGGCGTGGCCGTCACGGTGGCGCAGGCGGACGCCGATGGAGCCGTCGAAGGTGAACTTCAAGGCGTTGCTCAGCAGGTTGAGCACCACCTTCTCCCACATGTTCCGGTCGATGTAGGCCGGTTCGGCCAGCGGCGGGCAGTCCACCTCGAAGGCCAGGCCGGCCTTGTCGATCGCGGAGCGGAAGACACTGGCCAGCTCGGCGGTCACGGCGGCCAGGTCCACCGGCTCGTAGCGGGCCTGCATACGGCCGGCTTCGATGCGGGAGAAGTCGAGCAGGGTGTTGACCAGCTTGCCCAGGCGCAGTCCGTTGCGGTGGACGATCTCCAGTTCCTCGTGCACCTGCGCGTCGGCGTCCCGCAGGCGGCTGCGCAGCTCCTGCACCGGTCCCATGATCAGGGTCAGGGGGGTGCGGAACTCGTGGCTGATGTTGGAGAAGAAGACGGTCTTGGCGCGGTCCAGCTCGGCCAGCTCCTCGGCCCGCCGCTGCTGGGCCTGGTAACTGCGGGCGCTGGCGATCCCCGCCGCGACGTGTCCCGCGGCCAGTTCGATGAACCCCTGGTAACCGCGGTCCAGGGGCCGGTACCGGTTGAGCGCGGCCACCAGGAACCCGTACGGCGCGCTGCCCTGCTGCAGCAGCGGCACCACCACCGCCTGCGCGGGCGGCTCCGGCCAGTTCCCGGACGGCAGCCCGGTGAACCGGGCGCCGCCGAGCGACACGAGCACCGACTCCCCCCGGGCCAGCGCCGCCGCGGGCCACACCCCGTCCGGATCGTCGAACGCCAGGTCGGCGGGGGCGGCCGGATGCCCGGCGGGGATCCCCGTCGTCCCGGCCAGCCGCGCGCGGCCGTCGTCGTCGAACAGGTAGGTCAGCGTGAACGGGAGGTCGTGCCGGTTGCGGCCGAGCTGGCGGCAGGCGAAGGCGAGCATCTCCTGCTCGGTGCGGACCACGCTGGGATCGGAGCCGAGATCCCGCAGCGTCGCCATCCGCCGCTCGCCGATGACCCGCTCGGTGTCCTCGCTGACGACGCACAGCATGCCGACCACGGCGCCGTCGTCGTCGCGGAGGGGACTGTAGGAGAACGTGTGGTAGGTCTCCTCCGGGTAGCCGGCCCGCTCCAGGAACAGCAGCAGCGCCTCGTCCCAGGTCGCCTCCCCCGTGGCCAGCACGGTGCCGATCCGCGGGCCGATGTCGTCCCAGATCTCCGCCCACACCTCATCGGCCGGCCGGCCCAGCGCCCACGGGTACTTCTGCCCCAGGGTGTCGCGGCGGTAGGCGGCGTTGCAGAAGAACGTCAGCTCCGGCCCCCACGCCATCCACATGGGGAACCGGGACGACAGCAGGATGCTCACCGCGGTCCGCAGGCTCTGCGGCCACCCGTCCGGCGGCCCGAGCGGGGTCTTCCGCCAGTCGACTCCGGCCAGGTCCCGGCCGACCTCCTCGTCGGCGGCGAACACCGCGGCTCCGGCCGCTCCGGGTGATCCACGCTCAGCGTCGTCGCAGCGCGTCATCGGACATCCTTTCGTTCACGCCGAGCACCCGCCCCACGCCGGATCCGTCACCGTGCCGCTCGCCGCCCCGCCCGCCTCCGCCGCGGGCCCCGCCGTATGCGCTGGTCGACGGCCTCGCCGGCCCGGCCCGGTGGATACGTAAGGATCAGCCCAACGGTTACGTAGGATAGGGCAAACCGCTCCGGAGCCCTACGCGCGCCCCGCACACCGCGAGGAGCCCGGCGGGAAAGGAGACCGACGTCAGCACCGCCGACGGGGTGCGCCGCCTGGAGGCCGTGCGCCGCCACGCCTTCCTCGACGCCCTCGGTGACGACGCCTTCGACCGGGTGACGTCGCTGGCCGCGCGGATCTTCGGTGCGCCCATCGCCACCGTGACGCTCGTCGACGACGAGTGGGTCTGGTGCAAAGCCGCCCGCGGGCTGCCGCCGCAGCCGCGCCGGAGCCGCCGCGCGGCGGGCCTGTACGCCTCGGCCGTCACCCGTGACGACGTGTACGTAGTCCCCGACGCCGCGGCCGACCCCCGCGCGGCCGCCGATCCGCTGGTCCGGGGCGTGCCCGGCGTCCGGTTCTGCGCGGCGGCCCCGATCGTCACCTCCGACGGCCGGCGCCTGGGCAGCGTCAACGTCATGGACACCCGCTCCCGGCAGGCGACCGCCGAGCAGCTGGCCTCCCTGCGGGACCTGGCCGCCCTGGTCGCGGGCGAGTTCGAGCTGCGGCTGGCCGCCTCGCGCACCGTCGCCGCCGAACGCGAGCTGCGTGCCGACGCCGAGCGCCTGGCCCGCACGCTGCAGCGCACGCTGCTGCCTCCGGTCCTGCCGCAGGTGCCCGGACTGCGCGCGGCCGCCGCCTACCACCCCGTGTCCGCCGACGAGGTCGGCGGCGACTTCTACGACCTGTTCCCCCTCGACGGCGACCGCTGGGGGTTCTTCCTCGGCGACGTCTGCGGCAAGGGCGCCGGCGCCGCCGCCCTGACCTCGCTGGTCCGCTACACCCTGCGCGCCGCCGCCGTCTACGATCCCGACCCGCGGGCGGCGCTGGCCAACCTGGACGCGGTCCTGCAGCAGGAGCACGCCGGCAGCGCCGCGCCCCCGCCGTACTGCACCGCCGTCTTCGGCGTCCTGGAACCCGACGGCGACGGGTTCACCGTCACGCTGGCCGGCGGCGGACACCCCCCGGCCCTGATCGTGCGTGCGGACGGCGGTGTCGAGGCCGTCCACCCGGAGGGGGGACAGCTGATCGGCATCCTGCGCGACCCCCACTTCGCGCAGGTGAGCACCCGCCTGGACGCCGGGGACGCGCTGCTGCTGTACACCGACGGCCTGACCGAGGCCCGCACCGAGACCGGCTCCATGCTGGACGAGGAGGGCCTGACCGCCTATCTCGCCGCCGTCTCCCCCTCCGGCGCCGACGGTCTGCTGGCCGCCGTGCGTAAACTCATCGATGACCTGGGCGGCGGTGTGTCCGACGACACCGCGGTGCTCGCCCTGTCCGTACCCGGCCGCCCGGCGGCCGTCCCCTCTCAGGAGCCCTGGTGCAGCATGACCACGGTCTGACCGTCACCCTCCAGCCGCATTCGCCGCGCCTCCAGGTGCTGGTCGTGGCCGGTGATCTGGACCACCACACCGCTCCCCGCCTGCGTGCGGCCCTGGACGAGCTCACGCTCGCCTCCGGCGCCGGGCTGGTGATCGATCTGTCGGGGCTGACGTTCTGCGACTCCACCGGCATCTCCCTGCTGGTCGCCGCGCACCAGCGCGCGCAGGACGCGGGCGCCGCGCCGGCTCTGGCCGGTCTCGACCCCGACATCGCCAACGTCTTCCGGATCATGGGCCTGGACCGGTTGTTCTCCTCCTACGAGAGCAGGGAGAAGGCCGTGGCCGCGCTGCAGTGAGCCCCGCGGGGGACGACGGGGCGCGGACCGGGTCCCTCGGCCCCGAATGCCTACGGCGGCGCTGGTCCCTCGGCCCCGAATGCCTACGGCGGCCCGTCGGCCGGCGCGCCCGGATCCCGGTCGGGCGGTTCCCGGCGGAAGGCCGCCACGCCCTCTTCGAGGGTCTCGCGGATGGCGAAGCGGTGCGCCAGGCCGGTCACCTCGAACAGGCGCCGCGGCGGGCTCTCGGCAGGGAGGACCAGCATCAGGCTGCCCTGGCGGGCGGTGATCTCGGCGCGCAACTTCAGCATGAGGGAGATCCCCGCCGTCGCCATGAACCTCAGCGGTGTCAGATCGACGATCAGTGACGGTGTGTCGGACTCGAGCAGCGCGGCGTCCAGGCGCGCCCGGGCGACGGGCGCGGTGTAGGCGTCCAGCTCGCCCACCAGGCGCAGGACCCGCGTGGGGCCTACGCGCCAGCCCTGTACCTCCAGCACGGCCTCCGGACCACGGGTCACGACGTCACTTCCCTCACCCGGGGTCGACAGCGATCCCTGACACGGTCCGGATACCCGAACGATGTTCAGTCTAAGGCCCGTCCACGGCCGGGGACACGCCGAACGGCCGGGGCGGCCGTCGAGCTGCACGTCGGTCCGTGCGTTGATCCGTGCGCCGGTCCACCCGCCGGTCCGTGCGTCGGTCCGCGCGGCTGAGGGCACGGCGCGCCGTCGCGCGGATCCGGAGGGGGCACCGGGACGGGCCCCTCCGGGTCAGGCGGGGATCGAGACGCCGACGCCGCCGCGGGTGTGCGCGCCGTACCGCTCCTTCTCGCGGGCGATGTCCAGCGGCCGGATCCGGGACCGGCCCGCCAGGACCTCCTCGGTGACCAGGTCGGCCGGGAGCAGCCAGGAGACCTCGAACTCCAGGCCGTCGGGGTCCTTGGCGTACAGCGCCTTGGTGGTGGAGTGGTCGGAGGCGCCGACCAGGGCGTCGAGCCCGCTCAGCCTGACGGCGATCCGCTCCAGCTCCGCCAGGGTGTCCACCTCCCAGGCCAGGTGGTAGAGGCCGACGGTGGAGCGCCCGGCGCCCGAGGGGCCCGCCTGGGCGCCGATCTGGAAGAGACCGAGGTCGTGGTCGTTGCCGGACCCCTCGGCCTGGAGGAACGCCGCGCCCGGCATGCCCATGACGACCCGGAAGCCGAGGGCCTCCTGGTAGAAGGCGACGCTGCGCTCGACGTCGCGCACGTACAGGACCGCGTGGTTGAGCCGCTGGACCGGCATGGTGACCCCCTGGATGCCTCAAAAGTTGAACTCTCAAGTACTTTAACCCCAAGAACTTGAGAGTTCAACTAAACTGATTCCGTGACGAGATGGCTGGACGACGACGAGCAGCACGCGTGGCGGTCCTTCCTGGCGGCCTCCCAGGTGATCCAGGAGGAGCTGGACCGCCAGTTGCAGCGGGACTCCGGTATGCCGCACGCCTACTACGCGGTGCTGGTGCGGCTGTCGGAGGCGCCGGAGCGCCGGATGCGGATGAGCGAGCTGGCCGCCGGGGTCAACTCATCGCAGAGCAGGCTCTCCCACGCGATCGCGAGGCTGGAGGAGCGCGGCTGGGTGCGCCGCCTGCCCTGCCCGGCGGACCGGCGGGTGAGCTGGGCGTCGCTCACCGACGCCGGCCACGACGTGCTCGCCGCCGCCGCGCCCGGACACGTCGAGGCCGTACGGCGCTGCCTGTTCGACCGGCTCACCCCCGAGCAGACCGGGCAGCTCGCCGCGATCTGCGCGGCTGTGCTGGGCGAGCGGCGCTCCTGAGCGGCCGGCGTGGCCGGGAGGCCGGTGGTGCCGCCGTCCCCGAGTGGAGCGGGACCCCTGCGCGGTGGCGGTCAGCGTGGCTTGGAGCCCGCCGGGGCGGTCCTCGACGCGGTCACGTAGGCCACCGGATCGGCGATGATCCGGTGGATCACCTGCCCCGCCGCGCCCAGGGCCGTCGCGTCGCCGCCGAGGCGGGAGACGGCCAGGTCGGGTACGGCGTCGCGGATCGCCGACAGCCGGGCGGCCGTGGTCTCGAGCACGGCGCCGGAGATCCACGGGAAGAGCGGGGCGAAGACGCCTCCCAGCACGATCGTGCCGGGGTCGAACAGGTGGACGGCGGAGGTCAGCGCCAGGCCGAGCGCGTGCCCGGCGCGCTCGCAGGCGGCCAGCGCCGCCGCGTCCCCCTCGCGGAGGCGGCCGGCCAGCTCCTCGACGGTGCCGGCCCCGGCGGCGCGGAGCAGCGCCTCCTGCCCGGCGTACTGCTCCAGGCAGCCCCGGCCGCCGCAGCGGCAGGGCGGGCCGTCGGGGAAGACGACCACGTGGCCGAGCTCGCCGGCGAGCCCGTGGGAGCCCCGGAAGAGCGCGCCGTCGACGACGAGGCCGGCGCCGATGCCGATCTCCCCGGAGACGTGGAGGAAGTCGCGGTGGCCGGAACCGAACCAGAGCTCGCCCAGGGCGGCCAGGTTGGCCTCGTTGTCCACGGTCGGCAGCGGGGTCAGGAGGCCGTCCAGGAGCTCGCCGACGTGCACGTCCCGCCAGCCGAGGTTGGGGGCGCTGTGCACCAGGCCGTCGTCCACGGGGCCGGGGACGGCGAGGGTCGATCCGGCGACCACCAGACCCAGCGAGCGGGCTTCCTCCACCGCCTCACGGGCGATTTCTCGCAGGTGGCTCAGGGTTTCGACAGGCGAGGCGGCCCGATTGTCCACAGCCCGTGCACGGCGCAGCCGTACCTCCAGGGTCAGGTCCACGACGCAGGCGGAGAGGTAGTCGACGTTGATCTCCAGGCCGAGCGCCGCGACCCGTCCGCCGCTGAGCGCGACCGCGGTGCCGGGCCGGCCGCGCTCGCCCCGGGACGGGACCCCGGTCTCGGTGACCATGCCCGCGGCGAGCAGGTCGGCGACCATCTTGGAGACGGTGGTCTTGGTCAGCCCGGTCATCTCGGCCAGCGCGGCCCGGGTGACCGGCCCGCTCCGCCGGACCTCGCCCAGGACCACCCCCAGGTTGCGGGCGCGCATCGAGTCGTGGCGTACGGCCTGCGTCATGGAACACCCACCTCTTGACGATCCCACTTCCAGGACGCATATTAAATCCATTAAGTGGACTAAATCGGAGGACCGGCCCATGAACGCCTATACGCCCACCCCGCAGGACCGCTTCACCTTCGGCCTGTGGACGGTCGGATGGTCGGCGCGCGACCCGTTCGGCGACGCCACCCGGGCGGCTCTCGACCCGGTGGAGACCGTGCACCGGCTCAGCGAGCTCGGCGCCTACGGCGTGACCTTCCACGACGACGACCTGCTCGCCGTCGAGCCCGACCGGGACAAGGCGATCGAGCGCTTCAAGGGCGCCTTGGCCGAGACCGGCCTGAAGGTCCCGATGGCCACCACCAACCTGTTCACCCACCCGGTCTTCAAGGACGGCGGGTTCACCAGCAACGACCGAGACGTCCGGCGCCACGCCCTGCGCAAGGTCATCCGCAACATCGACCTGGCCGCCGAGCTGGGCGCGACCACCTACGTCCTGTGGGGCGGCCGCGAGGGCGCCGAGTCCGACGCCGCCAAGGACGTCAAGGCCGCGCTCAGCCGCTACAAGGAGGGGCTCGACCTGCTGACCTCCTACGTGATCGACAAGGGCTACGACATCCGGTTCGCCCTCGAGCCCAAGCCGAACGAGCCGCGCGGCGACATCCTGCTCCCGACGATCGGCCACGCGCTGGCCTTCATCAACGAGCTGGAGCACTCCGAGCGGGTGGGCCTCAACCCGGAGGTCGGCCACGAGCAGATGGCCGGGCTGAACTTCGTGCACGGCATCGCCCAGGCGCTCTGGCACGGCAAGCTCTTCCACATCGACCTGAACGGCCAGCACGGTCCCAAGTACGACCAGGACCTGATCTTCGGCCACGGCGACGTGAAGAGCGCGTTCTTCCTGGTCGACCTGCTGGAGAACGAGGGCTACGAGGGCCCCCGCCACTTCGACTACAAGCCGCTGCGCACCGACGACGCCTCCGACGTGTGGGAGTCGGCCGCCGCCAACATGCGCACCTACCTGATCCTCAAGGAGAAGTCCGCGGCCTTCCGCGCCGACCCCGAGGTGCAGGAGGCGCTGGCCGCCAGCCGGGTCGGCGAGCTGTCGCAGCCCACGCTGGCCCCCGGCGAGACCCTCGACGACCTGGCCCGCGACGACTTCGACCTGGACGCCGCCGCCGAGCGCGGCTTCCACTTCACCCGGCTCAACCAGCTCGCGCTGGAGCACCTCCTCGGAGTGCGCGGATGACCCTCGTGGCCGGGGTGGACTCCTCCACCCAGAGCTGCAAGGTGGTGATCAGGGACGCCGAGACCGGCGCCCTGGTCCGCCAGGGCCGGGCCGCCCACCCCGACGGGACCGAGGTCGACCCCGAGGCCTGGTGGACGGCCCTGGGCGAGGCCGTGGACCAGGCGGGCGGGCTGGACGACGTCGCGGCCGTCGGCGTGGCGGCGCAGCAGCACGGCATGGTCTGCCTGGACGAGTCCGGGCAGGTCGTGCGCGACGCCCTGCTGTGGAACGACACCCGTTCGGCGCAGGCCGCGGCCGACCTGGTCGCGGAGCTGGGCGGACCGGCGGCGTGGGCGGCGGCGGTCGGCAGCGTGCCGGTCGCGTCGTTCACCGTGAGCAAGCTGCGCTGGCTGGCCGAGCACGAGCCGGACAGCGCCCGCCGCACGGTCTCGGTCTGCCTGCCGCACGACTGGCTGACCTGGCGGCTGGCCGGGAGGACGGGGGCGCCCGTCACCGACCGCGGTGACGCCTCCGGGACCGGTTACTGGTCGCCCGCGACCGGGTCCTACCGCACCGACCTGCTCAAGGCGGCCCTCGGCTCCGTCCCGCAGCTCCCCCGGGTGCTGGGCCCCCGGGACGGCGCGGGCGAGGTCCGCCTCGCCCGTGATCCCCGCGCGCGGGCGTGGGGGAGTGCCCCGGTCCAGGACGGGGCGCTGCTCGCCCCCGGGACCGGGGACAACATGGCCGCCGCCCTCGGGGTGGGCGCGCGGCCGGGCGACGTGGTGGTGTCCATCGGCACGTCGGGGACGGCGTTCGCGGTGGCCGAGGCGCCGAGCGCGGACCCGAGCGGGGCCGTGGCCGGGTTCGCCGACGCGACCGGCCGGTTCCTGCCGCTGGTGTGCACGCTCAACGCGGCGCGGGTCCTCGACGCGGCCGCCCGGATGCTCGGGGTCGGCCTCGACCGGCTGGGCGAGCTGGCCCTGGCGGCTCCCCCTGGGGCCGGTGGGCTGGTCTGCGTGCCGTACCTCGAAGGGGAGCGGACCCCGAACCTGCCGGACGCGACCGGGTCGCTGCACGGGCTGACCCTGGAGACCTCCACCCCCGGCCACCTGGCCAGGGCGGCGGTCGAGGGCATGCTCTGCCACCTGGCCGACGCCTTCGACGCCCTCGGGCTGGACCCGGCCCGGGTGCTGCTCGTGGGCGGCGGAGCCCGGTCGGAGGCCGTACGGCGGATCGCCCCGGCGGTCTTCGGACGACCGGTGGTCGTGCCCGAGCCGGGAGAGTACGTCGCCGACGGCGCGGCGCGGCAGGCCGCCTGGCTGCTGGGCGGCACCGACGAACCCCCGGTCTGGGAGGGCGGTGCGTCGGCCCGCTACGAGGCCGACCCGCTCCCGGAGATCCGGGCCCGCTACGCCGAGGCCCGTCCGCTCGGCTGACCTTCCGCGTCCCCGGGACGCCGCCTCCCGTAGATCGGGGGCCGCGTCTCAGGGGCGGGTCAGGGTCGGATCAGGGGTCGATCCCGATGTCCGCCGGCACGCCCGGAGGGCAGTCTGGGCATCATGCTCCGGTTGAAGATGCTCTATCCGCTGATCGCCTGCGCGGGGATCCTGATCGCGGCCGTCGCGGCCGTGGTCGGGCAGATCGACCCTGATCCGTACCTGGACCCGCTCAACCTGACGATCAGCGAGTACGCCGTGCTGGACCGGGGCGGGGCGACCGAGTTCGCCATGATGTCGCTGGGGGTGGCGTCGTTCGCGCTGGTCGCCGGGTTGCGGGCGGTGCGGGCGCCGGTGGGGACGGCGGCGGAGCGGCTGATGCTGGTGTGGAGCGCGGCGCTGGTGCTCATCGCGGTGGCGCCGACCGTCGTGCCGGGGGCGGTACTGGACCTCGGCGCCCAGGTGCACCGCTACGTCTCGGTCGGCGCGTTCGCCGCGATGCCGGTGGCGGGGATGCTCATGGTGACGAGCCTGTCGGAGGACGAGCGGTGGCGGGCGGCGGCCAGACCGGTGGAGTGGCTCTCGCTGGCCGGGGGGTTCGGCCTCCTGGCGATCACCTACGTGGCGCTTCCGGGGGACCGGGTGCTGATCGGCCTGGTCGAGCGGGTGCTGCTCGGCGCCGAGGTCGCGCTGGTCGCGGTGCTGGCGGTGCGGCTGCTCCAGCTGACCTGGATCCGGAGCACGAGCACCCACGCCTCACGGGCCGTTCTGGGATGACATGCCGCTCTTGGGATAACTCGTCACACTGGTGCGACTTGTCACACTCCATGACTATTTCCTGACTTATCACAAATAGGACACAGATACCGGGAACTGACAGTGCTATCCTCATCGCCGATCCAGTGATCGCCCTGCGGGGTCCTCCCCGCCGGTGCGCCCAGGCTGAACCGTCGAGGTGACATGGCATCGAGCAGGTCCATCCGGTTCAAGCTCTCGGTGCTGCTGGTGACCCCCCTCGCCTCGCTGGTGGCCCTGTGGGGCTTCGGCGCCGTCGTGACCGTGGGCGACTCGGTGGGCCTGCTCAACGCCGGCACCCTCCAGGAGACCGTCGCCGAGCCCGCCGACGACCTGGTCCTCGCCCTGCAGCGCGAACACCTGCTCTCGACCGAGTACATGGTGACCCGCTCGCCCGCCGACCGCGGCGGGCTCGACGCCCAGCGGATGATCACCGACCAGGCCCGCGCCCGGCTCCGCGCGGAGTCCGCCGTGGACGCCGCCCAGTCGATCATGAGCCCGCGCACGAAGGCCCACTACGACGAGCTGATGCTCCGCGCCGGGCGGATCGACGAGCTGCGCGTCCGGATCGACCAGGGCCGGATCGGCTTCATCGCCCTCTCCCGCGAGTTCGGGCTGGTGCCCGACGCGGTGCGGCGTTTCGGCAACAGCCTCGGCTCCGGCGACGACCCCGAGGTCTACCAGCAGGCCCGCGCGCTGGCCGCGATCGACCAGGCCAAGGACTTCCTCAGCCGCGAGCGGGCGCTCGGCACCGGGGCGCTGGCGCTGGAGCGCCCGTTGTCGAGCGGGGAGCTGAGCCTGTTCACCCAGCTGTCCGCCAAGCGCGTCTTCCTGCTGGAGCAGGGGCTGGCGGAGCTGGGACCGGAGCTGCGCGGCTCCGTCGCCGAGGTGGCGTCCTCCCCGCTGCACGACCGCTTCAGCGCGATGGAGAAACGGCTGCTGGACGGCGCCACCGTCTCAGGCGTCGACTGGCGGTCCGTCACCGACCAGCTGGACGCAGCCTTCCAGATCGCCGTCACCAGGTCCTCCGCAGCCCTGGCCGACAAGGCGGGCCCGGCGGTCACCGCGACGTACGTCAGGGCCGGGGTCGCCGGGGCACTCGGCCTCGTCGCGGTCATCGTCTCCCTGGTCGTCTCCTACCGGGTGGGCCGCGGGCTCACCCGCGAGCTGGCGGGCCTGCGGCGGGCCGCCGTGGAACTGGCCGAGGTGCGGCTCCCCGACGTCATGGAGAGACTGCGGCGGGGCGAACGGGTGGACGCGGCGGCGGAGGCGCCGCCACTGGAGGCGCTGGGCAGCACCTCCGAGGTCCACGCCGTCGCCGCCGCCTTCGACAGCGTCCAGCACCGCGCCCTGGACGCGGCCGTGGAGCAGGCCAGGCTGCGCGAGGGCGTGGCGCACGCCTTCCGCAACCTCGCCCGGCGCAAGCAGGGCCTGCTCCAACGGCAACTCAAGCTGCTCGACGGGATGCAGCGGCAGGCCGAGGACGCCGAGACGCTGGAGAAGCTCTTCACCCTCGACCACCTGACCACCCGCATGCGCCGCCACGCCGAGGGCCTGGTGATCCTGTCCGGCGGGGCGGCGGGCCGCAGGTGGCGGTCGGCCGTTCCCATGGAGGACGTGCTGCGCGGCGCGGCCGCCCAGGTCGAGGACTACGCGCGGGTGCGGATCTACCCGATGCCGGGCGGCACGCTGCCCGGTGACGCGGTGGCGGACATGATGCACCTGTTCGCCGAGATCATCGAGAACGCGACGGTCTTCTCCCCGCCCGGGGGCGAGGTCTCGATCCGGGGGGCGCTCGTCCCCCGCGGCTTCGCGGTCGAGATCGAGGACCGGGGCCTGGGCCTGACGAAGGAGCGGCGCGACGCGATCAACGCGCGGCTGGCCAGCCCGCCGGAGTTCGACCCGGCGGAGACCGACCGGCTGGGCTTCGCGGTGGTCGGCCTGCTGGCGGCCCGGTACGGAGTCGGCGTGACGTTGCGGCCCTCGCCGTACGGCGGGACCGCGGTGACGGTGCTGATCCCCGCGAACCTGCTGGGCGCGCCCGAGCCGGACCCCGGACCGTCGGAGCCCTCCACGGCGGCGCACCAGGCGTCCCAGGCGTTCTCGGTGCACCAGGTGCCCTCAGCACCCTCGGCGGCCTCGGGGACCGATCGGGTCCGGCTCGTCGGGGCCGCTGAGACCGCCGAGGCCGCCGAGACCGCGGTGCCCGCCGGGTACGGCGAGCCCGCCGGACTCGCGGGCGCCCCCGGGTCCGCCGGAGCCGGAGAGCCGGGCCTCCTCGGCCCGGCCGGAGAGGCGGTGCGGGTCCCGGCCGCACGGGCGCATCCGGTGATGGACGCGCGCAGGACACCGCAGCGGCGGAGTGGCGGGCTGCCCCGCCGGGTACGTCAGGCGAATCTGACGCCGCAGCTGCGTCAGGAGACCGAAGCGATCCCCGAGGCCGAGACCAGGGTCGCCGAAGTGGAGGAGAGGTCGCCGGAGGAGGCGAGGGCGTTGCTGAACTCGCTCCAGGCGGGGTGGCGGCGCGGGCGGTCGGAGAGCGAACACAACGGTGGGGAAGGGGCTTGACCACGTGCCGGGTGAGCTTTATTGGCTTCTGGATGATTTCGTCACGAGTGTGGCGGACGTCTCGCACGCGCTGATCCTGTCCAACGACGGGCTGATGATGGCCTCGTCGCGGGACCTGAGCAAGGAGGACGCCGACCACCTGTCGGCCGTGGCCTCCGGCTTCCAGAGCCTGGCCAAGGGGACGAGCCTGCAGTTCGGCGGCGGGTCCGTGCGCCAGACCATGGTGGAGATGGACTCCGCCTTCCTGTTCGTCACCTCCGCGGGCCAGGGCAGCTGCCTGTGCGTCATGACGACGGGGGCCGCGGACGTCGGCCTCATCGCCTACGAGATGGCGCGGCTGGTCACCCGCGTCGGCCAGCACCTGGCCACCGGCCCGAGGACGGCGGGCCAGTGAGCGACCAGGTGAACGACATGGTGAACGACATGGAATGGATCGACGAGGAGGCCGGCCCGGTCGTCCGCCCCTACGCCATGACCGGCGGGCGGACCATCCCGTCCTCCACGGCCTTCGACCTGATGTCGATGGTGGTGGCGACGGGCGCGACGCCCTCGCCGCGGGCGCACCTGAGCTCGGAGCACCGGCGGCTGCTCGGCCTGGTCGGGCGGGCCCGCCCGATCGTCGAGGTGGCCTCGGACGCGGGGCTGCCGCTGGGCGTGGTCAAGGTGCTGCTGGGCGACCTGCTGGACCACGGGCTGATCCTCGTCCGCCAGCCGATCCCCGCGGCCACGTCGCCCGCGCAGAGCCTGCTCCTGGAAGTGATCAACGGCATCCGGGCGCTCTGACCCGGCCGTCCCGCAGACGGACCGGGAAGCGGCGCGAGGAGGGCACGGGCAGGCACGGGCAGGCACGGGCAGGCCGCCGGAAGGCACGGGCAGGGCGCGAAGAGCGCCGGAGAACGGACCGGCCGCCCCGCGGCTCCCTCGGCGAAGAGGGAACCGCGAGGCGGCCGGTCCGCGGTGCGGGAGGGTCAGGCCTGGCTCGCGGTGAGCACCCGCAGGGAGTGCTCCACCAGGGTGACCAGCACGGTCTTGGCCGAGGCGCGGCGCCGTACGTCGCACATCAGCACCGGGACGTCCGGGTCCAGGTCGAGGGCCGACCTGACCTCCTCGACGTCGTACTGGTCGGCGTCGTCGAAGCAGTTGACCGCCACGATGAACGGCGTGCCGCGCTGCTCGAAGTAGTCGATCGAGGGGAAGCAGTCGGTGAGCCGCCGGGTGTCGGCCAGCACGACCGCGCCCAGCGCGCCGTAGGACAGCTCGTCCCACATGAACCAGAACCGCTCCTGGCCGGGCGTGCCGAACAGGTAGACGACCAGCCCTTCGCGGATCGTGATGCGGCCGAAGTCCATGGCGACGGTCGTGGTGGTCTTGCCCTCCACGCCGTCGGTGTCGTCGATGCCGATGCCCCGGTCGGAGAGCACCTCCTCCGTGCGGAGGGGGCGGATCTCACTGATCGCGCCGACGAGCGTGGTCTTGCCCACGCCGAAGCCGCCCGCAATGAGGATCTTGAGCGCGACCGGCTCGTCAGAGGGCTCGAAGTCCATTGATCACTTCCTTGAGAATGCGCTCACTCGCCGAGGCGCGTCCGATCGAGATGAGACCGTGGTCCTGCAGGTCGCCGAGGAGGACCCGGACCACGCCCAGGGGCAGGTCGAGCTCCGAGGCGATGTCGGCGACCGAGGTCGCGGTGGTGACCAGGGTGAGGATGCGCTCCTGCTCCGGGCCGGGCACGAACCCGCCGGAGGGGGTGCCGCCGGTCGCGGTGACCATGGCGACCAGGTCCAGCGCGTCACCGGAGGACCTGGTGCGGCCTCCGATGAGGGCGTACGGCCGGACCACGGGCCCGGCCTCCTCATCCATCCAGCGGGTCATGACAGGCCTTGGCGCGGATTCGCGGAGATGTGCTGGCCGACCCGCTTGACCAGCATCGCCATCTCGTAGGCGACGTGGCCGACGTCGGCGTCCGAGCTGCTCAGCACGGCCAGGCAGGTCCCCTGCCCGGCGGCCGTGACGAACAGGAACGCCGACTCCATCTCCACGATGGTCTGGCGGACCTCGCCGCCGCCGAAGTGGCGTCCGGCCCCGCGCGCCAGGCTCTGGAAGCCGGCCGCGACGGCGGACAGGTGCTCGGCGTCCTCGCGGCTGAGCCCCTTGGAGAAACCGACGGCGAGTCCGTCCGTGGACAGGATCACCGCCTGCCGCACCGCGGCCACCCGGCTGGTCAGGTCGTCGAGGAGCCAGTTCAGTTCGCCGGTGCCGCTCAGTTTTCCGGCCATGTGACCTCCTCCGTCGGACGCATGACCACGGCTTCCCGCCGGCCGGCACCCTCGCTGTGCTCGGTCACTTGTCCTCCTTTTCGCCTGTCTTCTGGTGTGCGAGATCACCGGCGCGGTCTTCCCGCCCGCCGGCGTCGTCCTCCTGCTCCTCGCGCCCGCGCCGCGCGCCCGCCTGGAAGGCGGAGAACAGCGCCCGGGCCTCCTCCGGCGAGCGCCCGGCGGCCGGGGGCTCCGGCGCCCGCTCCTCCTGCTCCGGGGCGTCCTGGCGCAGCTGCGGGGCGAGGTTCGCCTGCCGTACACGCCTGGGCAGGCTACCGGGGCCCGTGGTCTCCCGGACGGGCGGGCCGCCGGGGTCCTTCGCCCCGCCGTCCGGCAGGCCGTTCACCACGGTGAGCGTCGGCGCGGCCAGGGGCCGGCCGGAGGCGTCGCGAGCAGGGGAGGCGGGAGGGACCGTGCGCGTACGGCGCGGCAGTCCCGCGCCGCGCGGGGAGGACGACGTCGTGCCGCTCCGGGCGGGGGCCGGTCCCAGCGCGGCCGGAGCGGAGCCGCCGACCGCGGTCGCGTTCCCGGCGCCGTCCGCGAGCCGGGCCGCGTTCCCGGCGCCGTCCGCGAGCCGGGGCCCGGCGGGCCGTCTCGGGATCCGCTCGGCGGTGACGGAGAGCGGGGAGGGGAGCTCGGCGAGCACCGCGCGCGGGACCAGCACGATGGCCGTGGTGCCGCCGAACGGCGAGGCGCGCAGCACGACCTGGATCCCGTGCCGGGCGGCGAGCTGGCCCACCACGAACAGGCCCAGCCGGTCGCTGTCGGCCAGGTCGAACTCCGGCGGGTCGGCGAGCCGGGCGTTGATCTCCTCGTACTCCAGGGCGCCCAGGCCCAGGCCCCGGTCCTCCACCTCGACGGCGAACCCGTTGGCCACCACGTCGCCGCGCACGGTGACCGTGGTCTGCGGCGGCGAGTAGATCGTGGCGTTCTCGATGAGCTCGGCGATCAGGTGGGTGACGTCGGCGACCGCGGCCCCGTCGAACAGGGCGTCGGGCAGCGGCGACACGGTGACGCGCTTGTAGTCCTCGACCTCGGCGATCGCCGCCCTGACGACGTCGACCACCGGCACCGGGTTGCGCCAGGCGCGCCCGGGGGCCGCGCCGGACAGGATGATCAGGCTCTCGGCGTGGCGGCGCATGCGCGTGGTGAGGTGGTCCAGGCGGAACAGGTCGTCGAGGCCGTCGGGGTCGGTCGCCCGGCGCTGCATGCTGTCGAGCAGGGAGAGCTGCCGGTGCAGCAGGGCCTGCTTGCGGCGGGCCAGGTTGACGAAGACCTGGCTGACGCCGCGGCGCAGGTCGGCCTGGCCGACGGCGGCCTCGACCGCGGTGCGCTGCACCGAGCCGAAGGCGTGCGCCACGTCGATGACCTCCGCCGAGCCGCCCGCGGCGCGCGCCTCGATCGGCGGGGCCTCGGCCGCCGCGTCGACGTCCTCGCCGCGCCGCAGGCGCGCCACGAGGCGGGGGAGGCGCACGTCCGCCAGGTCGAGCGCGGCGGCGCGGAGCCCGGCCAGCTCGCCGGCGAGGCGGCGGCCGAAGCGGACCGAGATGACGATCGAGACGACCACGGCGGCCATGCCGACCCCGCCCGCCAGGGCGATGCGGGTCACCACGCCGAAGGACAGCGACCGGGACTGCTCGGCCAGGGCGTCGGAGGAGGCGGCGCCGAGCCGGTCGAGCCGGTCGGCGAGGGGGGCGACCATCTCCCTCCAGAGCCGGGCCTCGGCGGGCGGCGCGACGCCCTCACCGGAGACGACGGCCGTCTCGGCGACGAGGAACCTCTCGAAGGCGGGGGAGGTGAAGACCTCCCGGTACGGCCTGCTGAGCGTGGCGTCCAGCCCGGACAGGCCGCGCGCGTGCAGGAACCGGCGGGCGGCGGCGTGCTCGGCGAAGGCGGCGCGCTCGTCGTCGGAGAACCGGCCGTCGATCAGCGCGCCGCTGATCAGCGCGTCCTCCCTGGCGAGCATCTCGCGGGCGTTGCCCATCGCCTGCATGGCCGTGGCCTGCTGGAAGATCGACAGGTCGGGGACCGAGACGAGCTGGTCGTACAGGAGGAAGACCGCGTCCAGGATGTCGTTGTAGTGCGACAGCGCCTCGAGACGGGTGTACCGGCCGCCGTCGATCGCCGAGCGGATGTCCGGCAGCTTCGCGAGGCGGTCGGTGAGCCCGTTCAGGGAGGCGCGCAGCTCGGGGTCGTCCGGGCCGATGGTCCGCTCGGCGCTGAGGAACTCGGCGAGCGCCCGGTCGGTGCGGGCGCGCTGCTCGCCGAAGCCGCTGGTGAGCTCCCGCGAGCTGATCGCGGTGGAGGTGCGGGTGCGCTCGGACTGGAGCTGCCGTCCCAGCTCGGTGGAGGTCACGCCGACCGTCTCGTAGAGCCTGTCCGCCCGGAGCAGCGCGGCCCCTTCGCCGACGGTCAGGTTGAGCACGAAGCCCCACAGGGCGCTGAGCGAGAGCAGGGGCAGGAGCAGCAGCAAGAAGATCTTGAACCGAATCGAGCGGTTTCCAGAGCCCATGCCCACTCGTCCCAACCTCAGTGCGCGGAGGCTTGCGGCGGTTTGGGGGTGAATGCGCCTCCGAAAGATCGGACAGGAGACTAGCACCGATACGGTTCGTGTGCAGTGGAGGGCCTGCTGATTGGTGTGATTAATGGGGCAAATGTTGGAATTGTAATGATTTTCCATGGGGGCGGTCGTGCGAGGGCCTTCCCGTCCCGGAGAACGGGATCCGCGCCCCGAAGTGCGCGGCCGGGGCGCCGGAGGCGTCCGGCGGGAGAGTTCTCCGGGCCTTCACCCGGTGTTGGGCGAGGACCCGGGGCCGCCTCGTTAGGGTCCGGAGGCTGTGAGCGTCGCAACCCCCGTCCGGACGGACCCCCCAGGCGAGACCGGTCGTGACCCGTTCTTCGACAACGCCAAGTTCCTGGCGATCGCACTGGTGGTCTCCGGCCATCTGATCGAGGACCTCCGGGACGTGGCGGTCGCGCACGCGGCCTATTTCTACGTGTACGTCTTCCACATGCCGCTGTTCATCGTGCTCAGCGGTTACCTGTCGCGGAACTTCACCTTCTCCTCCGGCAAGGCGCGCAAACTGATCAGCACGCTCGCCGTGCCGTACGTGCTCTTCGAACTGGCCTACTCGCTCCCGCGGCTGGTCATGCACGGCAAGCTGGAGATCAGCCTCCTCGACCCGTACTACCTGACCTGGTTCCTGATGTCGCTGTTCCTGTGGCGGCTGTCCACCCCGGTCTGGCAGCAGCTCAGGTGGCCGCTGGCGGTCGCGGTGGGCCTCTCGCTGCTCTCGGGGACGAGCTCCCTGCCCGACGAGCTCTCGATGAACCGCACGCTCGCGCTCCTGCCGTTCTACGTGCTCGGCCTGATGCTCCGCCCCGAGCACTTCGCGCTGCTCCGGCGGCGCGGGATGCGGGTCGCGGGGGCGGCCGTGCTGGCCGCGGGAGCCGCGGCGGCGCTGGTCCTGCACACGGAGGTGCGGACGGAGTGGATCCGCTGGCGGCACGCCAACGAGGCGATCGGGGTGGACGACCTCACCGGGAGCCTCGTCCGGCTGGGCCTGCTGGCCGCCGGGGCGCTGCTGGTCGCCGCCTTCCTGGCGGTCACCCCGTCCGGGCGGACCTGGTACTCCGGGCTCGGCGCGGCGACCATGTACGCCTACCTGCTCCACGGGTTCGTGGTGAAGGCCGCGGAGCGGTACTACGGCGACTGGGCCGCCACGGTGCCCGGGGTGGCGGCGGTGGCGCTCTGCGGCGCCGGCCTGGCCGCGCTGCTGTGCACCCCGCCGGTGCGCAGGGCGGCCCGCTGGGCGGTCGAGCCGCGGATGAGCTGGGCCTTCACCCGGCTGCGGCGCCCGGCCTGACCCGGCAAGCCGCGGCTCCGGTTCCTGAGCGCCCGCCGAACGCGCGAGGAGCCCGCGGGTCCTGAGCACCCGCGGGCCTTGAGCACCCGCGGGCCTTGAGCACCTGCGGGCCTTGAGCACCCGCGGGTCTTGAGCACTCGCGGGATCCGGAACGCCGCGGGAGCCCCGCTCGTTGCCAGGACGGGGATGGAGAACACGGATCGGCGGCACTCCTCCGACACGGCCGAGAACGCCCCTGTCGTCCCGCGGCGAGTGGTGGAGACGGCCGTGCCGGAGTAGCGTCCGGATCCGGGGTTTTCGTTCCATGACTGTTCCATGACGTGACGGGGAGCCGCGTGTGATCGGCAAGCAGGGCAGGGTCACCGGCAGGATCGGCCCCGGCCTGGTCGGGGAGGTCCTGGTGGCGGTGCGCGGGGGCGTCGAGGCGTTCTACGCGCACCCCACCGTGCCCGACGAGGAGATCTCCGTCGGTTCGATCGTCGTCGTCGTCGAATACTTCCCACCGCGCACGGTCTACGTCGCCCGCGCGCTCGTCTGACCCTCTCCTTTCGTTCCCCCCTCCCTCCCAACTCCCCCACCGCGGAGGTCCGGATGCCGACGCAATACCTCATCATCGGAGGCGCGGCCCTCGCCGCCCTCCTCATCCTCATCCTGCTGTTCAAGGCCGTCTGGCGGGTGGCCGAGCCCAACGAGGCGCTGATCATCTCCGGCCTCGGGGCGCGCGGGAACTCCGAACTCGCCGACAGCCTCGGATTCAAGATCGTCACGGGCAAGGGCACCGCGGTGTTCCCCGGCTTCCAGACGGCGCGGCGGCTCCGCCTGGACAGCCGCGCCGCCAACCTCCAGGTCTCCTGCGTCACCCAGCAGGGCATCCCGGTCGTGGTGCGGGGCGTGGTGATCTACAAGGTCGGCGACGACCTGCACTCCATCGCCAACGCCGCCCGCCGCTTCCTCGACCAGCAGGACTCCATGAACGGCGCGATCCACGAGCTGTTCACCGGTCACCTGCGCTCGATCATCGGCAACCTGACCGTAGAGGACCTCATCCTCAACCGCGAGCGGCTGACCGGTGAGACCCGCGCCTCGGCCGCCGACGAGATGATCAAGCTGGGCCTGATCGTCGACTCCCTGCAGATCCAGGAGATCGACGACGAGACCGGCTACATCACCAACCTCGGCAAGCCGCACGCCGCCAAGATCGCCGCCTCCGCGCGCATCGCCGAGGCCCAGCGCGACCAGGAGGCCACCGAGGCCGAGCAGATCGCCGCCGCGAACAAGGCCGCCGCCTGGCGCGACGCGCAGATCAAGCAGGCCTCCTACCAGGCGGAGATCGACGAGGCCCAGGCCCGCTCCCGCCAGGCCGGTCCCCTCTCGGAGGCCTCGGCCCGCCAGGAGGTCGTGGTCCAGGAGACCAGGGCCGCCGAGCTGGAGGCGGCCCTGGCCGAGCAGCGGCTCCAGGCGCAGGTCCGCAAGCCCGCCGACGCGAAGGCCTACGAGACGGTGAAGCTCTCCCAGGCCGAGCGCGACGCCCGCATCGCCCAGGCCGAGGCCGAGGCCCGCGAGACCGAGCTCCGCGCCACGGCGCAGGCCTCGCAGGTCAAGCAGGCCGCCGCGGCCGAGGCGGAGTCCGTACGGCTGCGCGGTGAGGCCGCCGCCGCGGCGACCAAGGCCACCGGTCTCGGTGAGGCGGAGGCCGCCAAGGCCCGCGGTCTGGCCGCCGCGGAGGCGGCGAAGGCGCAGGGTCTCGCGGAGGCCGAGGCGGCCAGGGCCAAGGGCCTGGCCGAGGCCGAGGCGATCCGCGCCCGGTCCGAGGCCCTCGCCGAGAACCAGGAGGCGGTCATCGCCCAGCAGCTCGCCGAGAACTGGCCGAAGATCGTCGAGTCCGGCGCGAAGGCCTTCGGCAACGTCGACCACATGGTCGTGCTGAACGGCGCCCAGGGCATCGAGGAGATGCTCGCCAAGGCGCTGACCCTCGGCGGCACCGGCCTCGGCCTCGCCCGCACCCTGCTGGCCGGCGGTGCTCCCGCCTCCAACGGGGTCGTCCCCGCCGCGAACGGCACCCCCGTCCCCCCGAAGGATCCCGACCCCGTCCCCTGACCCCGACACCACCCGGCCGGGCCCCCGCGCGGCGGCCCGGCCGGGTCCCTCCTCGGCGGGACGAGGGCTATCCGGCCCGGGACCGGAACGCCCGGGCGAAGGCGTCATGGGTGGGCGTGCCGGGAGCGCGGTCGAGCACGGCGAAGACCACGCGGTCGAACGTCCCGTGGAAGGCGCCCCCGGGGCCGAGGTGCCCGGCGAAGACGGACGCCACCGACTCGGGCGGGTTGCGGAACACGCCGCAGCCCCAGGCGCCCAGCACGACCCTGCGCACCCCCGACGCGGCGAAGAGTGCGAGGACCCGCGCCGCCCGCTCGGACAGGACCTCGGGAAGGCGCTCCAGCCGCGGGCCGTCCCCGCGCATGGCGCCCGCATTCGGCGCGGCGGCGGTCACGAAGGAGACGGGGTACGGCTGCGCGAGCAGCCCGCCCCGATCGTCCCGGAACACCGGGACGGCAGGGGAGAAGACCGCGCGGTGGCTGTAGAGCGGGTCGCCCTGACCCCGGTGGAAGTCGTAGAAGTCCCGCACCCCGACCAGGCAGCGGTACAGCCCGGAGGAGCGGGCCAGGCTCTCCTCCTGCGCCTCGGAACCGTTCAGGAACCCGCCTCCGGGGTTCTTCGCCGAGGCGAAGTTGAGGCAGCCCACCGGGTCACCCACGGGGTCGCCCACCGGGTCGCCCACGGGGTCGCCCGTGTCCGTCAACCGGCGGGCGGCGGACAGGGACGTCTCGTTGACGACCTCCACCCGACCGGAGGGGACGGGGTTCGCCGCCCCCGGAGTCCGGCCGCCGGACCGCTCCCCATGGACCGTCAGCAACCCGGTCAGCTCGTCGGGCGTCCACAGGCGCGTGCCGGCGACGGCGGCGTCGAGCTCACCGGCGACGGAGACCCGCCGCCCGGAGCCGTCGGCGTACCAGCCGCGTTCCAGGATCTCCACGGTCTCCGCGGCCAGAGCCCGGCGCTCGTCTCTTCTCATCATCGTCTCTCCGGCGTCGTCGTCGCTTTCTCGCCGGGAGGTTAATCTCATAGAGAGACATTCTCAATCAGATAAAAACTGGATCGCGGCTGACCTGCTGTGATGTCCGGATTCCGCTGGAGTTGCACGTCCGATCGCCGCCGGTGGCCGGTCCGGTGATCGGACTACCTTCATGGCCGTGGCCCCCGCCGGGGCCAGGAGTCGAGCGGAGGAGAACCTCATGGATCTGCAACTTTCCGGCCGTGTCGCCGTCGTCACCGGGGCGTCCAAGGGCATCGGGCTGGCCGTCGTGCGCACCTTCCTGGAGGAGGGCGCGCGCGTGGTGGCGGCCTCCCGCAAGAGCAGCGCCGAGTTGGACGCACTGGCCGGAACGGACCTGGTGCACGTCCCGGTCGACCTGACGGACCCCGAGGCCCCCGGTCAGGTCGTGGCGCGCGCGGTGGAGGAGTTCGGCGGGCTGGACGTCCTGGTGAACAACGCCGGAGGCCCGCCGCCCGGCGCGAAGCTGCCGCGCTTCGGGTTCCTGACCCCCACCGACGCCGACTGGCGGGAGATGTTCGAGTTCAACCTCTTCTCCGCCGTCCGCGCGATCCGGGCGGCCGTCCCGGTGATGCTCGGGCGCGGCGGCGGGGCGATCGTCAACGTCTCCTCCGGCGTCGCCCGGCAGCCCGCCGCGATGAACGTCGACTACAGCGCCGCCAAGGCCGGCCTGAACAACCTCACCAAGGCGCTCTCGGAGGAGTACGGCCCGCAGGGCATCCGGGTGAACACGGTCTCGCCGGGGCCCGTCCTCACCGCGTGGTGGACCGAGGAGGGCGGCGCCGCCGACATCATCGCCGGCCAGGCGGGCACCGACCGGGAGAGTGTGATCACGACCGTGGCGCCGCAGATGATGGGCCTGACCACCGGGCGCCTGGTGGACCCGCAGGAGATCGCCGACGTGGTCGCCCTGCTGGCCTCCCCGAGGTCGGGCAGCACCACCGGCACGGAGTTCGCCGTCGACGGCGGCTTCCTCAAGGCCGTCTGAGTGCCGGGCCGATTCCCGCGACGGGGTCTCGGCGGTCCGCCGTCGGAACTCCGTCGGACACGCTCTGCCGACCCGTCACCACTGGGTCGGCCCGTCACCACCGAGTGACCTCCGCGCGGGATTCGGGGAACCGGCCGGCTTCGCCGGAGCGGCCGTGCCAGGAGGAGGACCGGAGCGGACGACGGGATGCCGGGGTCAGGGGGAACGGGGATCCGCCAGAAGACGGGCGACCTCCTGGACGATCAGTTCGGGTGCGCCGTACATCGCCTGCTTGGTGTAGCGGCGCAGCCGCCAGCCCTCGCTGAAGATCTGGTTCTGGCGCAGGACGTCCTTCATCCACCGCCCGTTGTGGTTGTCGCCGTCGTACTCGATGGCGAGTTTCGCGTCGGGGTAGGCCAGATCGACGCGGGCCAGACGCAGGCCGGTCTCCTCGCAGATCTCGAACTGGGAGACGGGCCGGGGCAGGCCCGCGCGGACGAGCAGCAGCCGCAGGCGGGTCTCCATGGGGGATTCGGCCAGCGGGTCGCTCAGCTCGACGACTTCGGGCAGTCGCCGTACGCCGCGCTGCCCGGGGTGGCGGGCGGCTGTCTCGAGGAGGGCGGCGGGGGCGAAGTGGCGGCGCCGGGGAGTACGGGCCAGCGCGTCGACGGCCACGACCGCCTCGGTGATGTCGGGTGCGGTCCGGGCCAGGTCGAAGGCGAGCCGCAGCGGGGTGAGGACGGGGACGCCCCGGACCGCGGTGACCTCGCCCGGAGCCAGGACGGCCCGCCGTACGGTCACTCCGGCCCGGGAGTGGAGGGCCGCATCCGGTGGGACGACCGCCTCGATGACGGTGCCGGCGGGGTCGGAGTACGGTGCCGACATGCCGGCCGGGCGGGCGTACGGCAGCAGGTCGGCGCCGTGCAACCACGCGCCCGCGTGGCCGCCGATCGCACCGCCTCGGGGCAGGAGCAGCGCGGCGGCGGCTATGCGGACGTCAAGCGTGATCTCCACACCCTCATGGACGTAGACGTCGCGATATATCCGGACCCAGCAAGGGTTGCGCAGCTCGCTGGGGGTGAGCAGCCCGGCGCGTACGGCCTGTGTTCCCTGGAACGGACCGGTGCGGAGCCCTTCGGGAATGCGAGGACGGCGCGGCACCCCGGGAGTCTCGCACCCCGAGGGACGGTGGGTGCCCGGAATCCGGGGCCCCCTACGGCGCCGGGCCCTGAGCTCCTTTCCGACAGGATGGCCGCAGGCGACGGCGATCCGCCCTGAACGCCCCCGCACGGGTCGCTTCAGCGGCGGCGGGGACGATGGGCGGCCGGAGAGCGAGACGCTACGGCCCGCATGAGTACGGCGGAGCAGCGGTGCGCGGAGGCGGGCCGGTGGTCCTGCCGGTGTATAAAGGCCCGAACCCCGCGCGCCCGCCAGGCCGGAGGCCTGACCCCACCAGGCATCAGCTGCGACGGCCGGCAGGACCACCGGCCCACCGCAGTGCGCACCGACACCGGCCACCGCAGGGACGGGACCCGCCGCAGTGCGTACCGAGCCCGGCCACCGCGTGAACGGGACCCGCACGAGCACGGAACCCGGCCGAGAGGAGAGGTCAGATCATGACGTGGTCGTCGGGGCGGCCGACGAAGGAGAACTGGGCGCCGCGGGTGAGCTTGTGGTCGTCGGGCTGCCAGGTGTGCATGGCCGGGTCGCCGCTGCGCCAGTAGACGAAGTTGAACCGGTCGGCGGAGTAGATCTTGACCCGGTCCTCGCGCAGCCGCTTGACCAGCCGGGTGTCCTCGCCGCGGGTGACGTCCTCGAAGGCGTAGTGGCGGAACATGTCGGTCTTGCCGAGGAAGGTGCCGCCCTGCACCAGCCAGGCGTAGCGGTGCTCCAGGCCCGGCATGCGGAGCATCGTGGTGTTGGTGGACTCGAAGTAGGCGTAGTGCGCGCCCTTGCCGACCAGTTCGGCGTCGGAGTAGTCGAAGGCGCGGACCAGGTCCGACAGGTAGTGCTCGCCGTACAGGTTGTCGTCGTCCATCTTGGCGACCAGCTCGCCCTCGGCCGCGGCGATGCCCGTGTTCATGCAGGCGCCCAGCGACATCGACGGGTCGGCGGCCAGCACCACGACGTCGGTGATCCCGGCCATCCTGGCCTTGTCGGCGACGACCACCGGGTCGATGTCCAGGCCGTGCAGGACCATCACCAGCTGGAGCGGGCGGTGGACCTGCTTGGCCACCGAGGAGATGGCGTGCTCGATCTGGGCGGCGCGGTTGGTCGGCAGCACCACGGAGACCGAGCGGGTCCGGGGCTCGACGGGCCGGCCGAGGAAGCCCAGGATCTGGTCCACGCGGTGCGAGAACAGGTGCTTGTCGAAGACCTCGCGCATGGCCAGGTGGCCCTGGCGGGCGCGCAGCTCCGGGCTGTTGAGCAGGTGCAGGACCGTGTTGTAGGACTCCAGCCGGTCGTGGGCGATCGGCACCAGGGAGCCGAACGTCTCCTCGATCGCCCGGGACCAGCCGGTCACCACGGGGGTGGAGCAGGCGGACAGCTCGAAGACCCGGCGGGCGCACATGGTCGGCGAGTCGAGCACCGAGTTCACGTTGAGGAAGACCTTGTACATCTTGTACGCGGCCAGCATCCGGTCGTACGGCAGCTCGCCCACGATGTGCGGGACGTACTTCTCCGGCCAGGCGTACTTCTCGTCCACGGTCCCGTTCCGGGCGAAGATGTGCAGGCCCAGCTCGCGGATCGGGTCGAGCACGGTCTCCATCTGCTCGCGGCGCTCGGGGTGCTTGTCCCGGAAGTACATGCCGGCGAAGACGACGTCGTGGACGCGGCCCTGCTTCTCCTGGATCGGGTTGTGCACCCGCGGCTGCGCCGCGAACTGCAGCACGTCCACCCGGTCGTGTCCCAGGATTTCGCGATATTTCGGCACCATGTCGCCGTCGCAGGTGAACACGTAGTCGAACAGCTTGGCCGTGTCGATGAAGAAGTCGAAGTTCGGCGGGTCCTCCTTGTTCCAGAAGACCGTCGGGATGCCTTCCTCGCGGCACCAGTCGATCAGCGCGCGCAGCTCCGGCTTGGGGGCGTTCGTCCCCGTCATCTGGTAGCGCCAGCGCCCCTGGTTGCCGTGCCAGGCCGACTCCACGAAGAGCAGCTCGGGCCGGCGCTCGGCGAAGACCTCCGGCCAGTCGCGCAGCCCGAACTCGATCTGGTCCCACTCGTATTTGAACGCCATCCGGGAGAAGTCGTCGAGGATGACCGCGACCTTCAGGTCCGGCCGGACGACCGGCCCGGCGGGCCACTTCACCACCGGCACGTCCACCGACGGCCCGCGCTCGTCCAGCTCGGCGACCACCTCGGCCACCGGGCGCGGAGCCTCCGGCCCCTTGCGCGGCTTGAGCGCCATGCGGAGCTTGCCCGGCAGCCGCACCACCCCCGGCCCCTTGGCCCCGGTGAGCGCCTCGGCCACCCGGTACGGCCGCTGGACCCGGGTCGACTCCAGCTTCCACTGGGCGTAATCCGCGCGCGCCTCCGCGATGGCCAGGCGCCGCTCCAGGTCCCGCACCCGCTCCTCGAAGCGCTCGACGACCTTGCGCTCCTCGGGCAGCCAGTTGACCGGTCCCAGCCGCTGGAACCTCGGCTCTTCGGGGGTCTCGTCACTCAGGGGGGAGGTGGAGCTCATGGGAGTCGCCTTCGTCCGGGGTCGTGCCAGGGTACGGCTTTCGCCGTACCGGAACGGTGCTTTTAGAGGGATTTGGGCGGTACGGCCTGCGAGGCCGGAGAGAGGTTCTCCCCCTTCAGCCAGGAGACGATCACCCGGGCGATGCGCGGGCCCGCCTTGCCGTCCCAGAGCGGGGGCAGCTCGCCCGAGGGCGTCGCCGCGCCGTCGGCCAGGGCCTTGTCGGCGGCGGCCGGGAGCAGGTCCGGGGTGACCAGGCGGTTGGTGCCGTGGGTGACGGTGACCGGCCGCTCGGTGTTGGGCCGGACGGTCAGGCAGGGCACGCCGAGCATGGTCGTCTCCTCCTGCACGCCGCCGGAGTCGGTGACGACCAGGGACGCGCCCCGGACCAGGGAGAGGAAGTCCACGTAGCCCAGCGGGTCGACGATCAGCAGGTTCCCGCCGGTCACCAGCCCCGCCGCGGCCAGGCGCTCGCGCCCGCGCGGGTGGATCGGGACCACGATCGGCAACCGCTCGCTCACCTGCAGGACGGCGTCGACCAGCTCCTTGGCGGCGGCCGGGTCGTCGACGTTGGCGGGCCGGTGCAGGGTGGCCACGCCGTACCGCTCGGGCAGGCCGAGCCGCGCGCGGACCGGTGCCGGGTCGAGGCGGTCCAGCGCGGAGAAGAGGCTGTCGATCATCGGGTTGCCGACGAGGTGGACGCGGGCCGGGTCCACGCCCTCGTTCGACAGGTGCGACAGCGCGTCCGGCGAGGTGGCGAAGAGGATGTCGGACAGGGCGTCGGTGACGACCCGGTTGACCTCCTCGGGCATGCCGCGGTCGAAGGAGCGCAGGCCCGCCTCGACGTGCGCGGTCGGGATCTGCAGCTTGGCGCAGACCAGGATCGCGGCCAGCGTGGAGTTCACGTCGCCGTAGACGACGACCAGCGCGGGGCCGTGCTCCAGCACGACCTCCTCCAGACCGGTGAGCAGGGCCGCCGTCTGGCGGGCGTGCGAGCCGGATCCGACGCCCAGGTTCGCGACCGGCTCGGGCAGTCCGAGATCGGCGAAGAACACGTCGGACATCAGCGCGTCGTAGTGCTGACCGGTGTGGACGATGCCCTGGCGCACTCCCAGCCCGTCCAGCGCGCGCACGACGGGGGCGGCCTTCACGAAGTTGGGGCGGGCGCCCAGCACGTGCAGGACGAGGGGGTCGCCGGGAGCCTTCTCAGCGGCCTGCTCTGAGGCCTTCCCGGGGGCCTGCTCGCCGGCCGGAGCCGCCGGCGAAGGGGCGGAGTCCCTCATTGACCTCGCCTTTCATGTGGGAGTGGGGCAAACGTTGCCTATGGTACGGTCACGACCGTGGTACCTGACGCCAGTCGGCCGGAGTCCTCGGCGCCCTCGACGGTTTCCGCGAAGTCGGCGCGTGCCGGCCTGCGCGGACTCCTCAAGGGTTTCGCCCAGCACCCGATCATCGTTTCCCGAGTCGTCGCGACCAAGGTCAAGAGTGACCCCGTGCGCGTCGCCCAGGCCGCCGCGGAGACCCTCCCGCCGAGCCTGCGCCCCGTCGTGGGCCGGGTCGCCTGGCCGCTGGCCCGGCGCGCCCGGGTCGCCGTGCGCAAGTTCGGCATGCGCGTGGTCCGGGGACCCTGGAACGAGGCGAAGGAGCACTTCGACGCGGGCCGGATGACCGAGGCCGTCGCGGTGCTGGAGGGCCACGCGAAGTACCCCTTCATCAAGCGCAGGGCCGCCTACTACGCCGGCGAGCTGGCCGCCATCCAGCCGAACCCCATCCCGCCCAAGTCCAAGGTGATCGTGGGCGAGCGGGTCACGGGCCGGGTGCTGCACTGCGTCACCAACGCCCTGCCGTACACCCAGGCCGGCTACACCGTGCGCACGCACCGGATCGTCACGGCGCAGAAGGAGGCGGGCCTCGACCCGCACGTCGTCACCAGCTGGGGCTGGCCGATGATGCAGGGCCACGCCGACGCGACGCCGTACGAGGAGATCGACGGCATCCCCTACCACCGGCTGCTGCCGAGCGGCGAGGTGCCGTTCGAGAGCCGCGGGCGGATGATCCGCGGGGCCGGAGAGGTGACCGAGCTGGTCAGGACGCTCCGGCCGCAGGTGCTCCACGCCGCCACCGACCACCGCAACGGGTCGGTCGCGCTGGCCGTGCGGGAGCGGACCGGCACGCCGATGGTCTACGAGGTCCGGGGGTTCCTGGAGGAGACCTGGGCCTCGCGCGACCCCAAGCGGATCGGCAGCCAGCGGCACGTGCTCCAGCGCGACCGCGAGGCGTTCATCATGCGCTCGGCCGACGCCGTGGTGACCCTCGCCGAGACCATGGCCGCCGAGATCGTCGAGCGGGGGGTGCCCCGGGAGAAGATCTACCTGGCGCCCAACGCGGTGGACGACTCGCTGCTGACCGCCGAGTACGACGGGGCGGCCTTCCGCGCGGCCCACGGCATCGCCGACGACGAGATCGTCATGGGATCGGTCTCCAGCATCGTGGCCTACGAGGGCTTCCGGACCATGATCAGCGCCGCGGCGCTGCTGCGCGACCGGGGGACCCCGGTCCGGGTGCTGCTCGTGGGCGACGGAGCCGAGCGCCCCGCGCTGCTGGAGCAGGTCGAGGAGCTCGGCCTCGGAGACCTCGCGATCCTGCCCGGCCGGGTCGGCCCGGACGAGGCGCTGCAGGCCCAGGCGGCCATCGACATCTTCGCCTGCCCCCGCGAGGACCTGCGGGTTTGCCGACTTGTTACGCCATTGAAACCCGTCGAGGCGATGGCCCTCGGCAAGCCCGTCGTGCTCAGCGATCTGCCCGCCCTGTCGGAGCTCGTGGGCTCGGAGGGCGCCGGTCTCCTGGTCCCCCCGGGCGACCCCGAGGCGTTCGCCGACGCCGTCGCCGGACTGCGCGAAGACCCGGCGCGGCGGGCCCTGATGGGCGAGGCCGGACGGGCCGAGGTGGCGGCGAAGCGCACCTGGAGCCGGGTCGCGGAGACCTACCGCGACCTCTACCGGACGATCAGCGGTTGATGATCCGATGGAGATAACCCGTGGCCACCGCATTTGTGATGCGTTTAATCGCATCAGGCGTGGGGTGTGCGGAGTTGAGATAACCTTTGCGACCATGAAGTGTTGTTTCCGGCTCCCCAGGGTCTCCCAGTGACCGGCTACGACCTGGCCGTGATCGGTCTGGGTTACGTCGGCATGCCGCTGGCCAAGGAGGCCACGGCAGCAGGGCTGCGCGTCGTCGGTTACGAGGTCGACCCCCGCAAGGTGGACGCCCTCAACGGCGGGCGGTCCTACATCGACGACCTGACCGACGCCGACCTCGAGCACATGCTGGCCGGCGGCTTCCGAGCGACGCTGGACGAGAGCGTGCTGGCCCAGAGCCGCACCATCGTCATCTGCGTCCCCACTCCCCTGGACGACGACCACCGTCCCGACCTGTCCGCGGTGGAGGGCGCCACCGCGACGGTCGCCAAGAACCTCACCGCCGGCTCCCTGGTGGTGCTGGAGTCCACCACGTGGCCCGGCACGACCGACGAGGTGGCCCGCCCCCTGCTGGAGTCCTCCGGGCTCGTCGCGGGCCGCGACTTCCACCTCGCCTTCTCGCCCGAGCGCATCGACCCGGGCAACCCCAAGTTCGGCCTGCGCAACACGCCGAAGGTCGTCGGCGGCTACACCGACGCCTGCCGCGACGTGGCGGCCGCGTTCTACGCGCAGTTCATCGAGCAGGTGGTGCCGGTCAGCGGCACCCGCGAGGCCGAGATGGCCAAGCTCCTGGAGAACACCTACCGGCACGTCAACATCGCCCTCGTCAACGAGATGGCGATCTTCTGCGACGAGCTCGGCATCAACCTCTGGGAGTCCATCGAGGCGGCGGCGACCAAGCCGTTCGGCTTCCAGAAGTTCCTGCCCGGACCGGGCGTCGGCGGCCACTGCATCCCGGTGGACCCGTCCTACCTGTCCTACACCGTGCGCAAGCTGGGCTACCCGTTCCGGTTCGTGGAGCTGGCCCAGGAGATCAACGAGCGGATGCCGTCCTACGTGGTCACCCGCGTGCAGCGGCTGCTCAACCGCCACAAGAAGGCGGTGAACGGCTCCAGGGTCGCGCTGCTCGGCGTCACCTACAAGCCCGACATCGCCGACGAGCGCGAGACCCCGGCCCTGCCGGTCGCGCGCGGCCTGCTGGAACTGGGCGCCGAGCTGGTCTTCGTCGACCCGCACGTCAAGCAGTGGCAGGTCGACGGCACTCCGGTGCCCCGCGAGGAGAACCTCGCGAAGGCGGTCGCCGAAGCCGACGTGACGCTGCTGCTGCAGCAGCACGGCGCCTTCGACCTGGCGATCGTCGAGGACCACGGCAAGCTCGTGCTCGACACCCGAGGCGTGCTCGCCGAGGGTGAACGCGTCGAGCGGCTCTAGGCACGAAGGGGCTGCGCGCAGTGCACGTGCTCGTCATGACGGTGGTACATCACCCCGAGGACGCCCGGATCCTGCACCGGCAGATCCGGGCGCTCGTGGACGCCGGTCATGAGGTCACGTATGCCGCGCCGTACACCGCCCGCGGGGTCATGGCCCGGTCCTGGGTGAACGGCGTCGACCTCCCCCGGGCGGCGGAGCGCCGGCGGCTGTCCGCGGTGCGCGCCGCCCGCAAGGTGTTCAAGCGCATGCGCGGTCAGGTCGACCTGGCCGTCATCCACGACCCCGAGCTGCTGCTCGCGGTCGCGGGGGTCCGCGGGCGCCCGCCGGTGGTCTGGGACGTCCACGAGGACACCCCGGCGACCCTGTCGCTCAAGCCCTGGCTGCCGGCGTTCCTGCGGCCGCCGGTGCGCTTCCTGGCCCGCCTCCTGGAGGGCACGGCCGAGCGCCACCTGCACCTGCTCCTCGCCGAGTCGGCCTACGCCGGGCGGTTCAGCCGGACCCACCTGGTGGTGCCGAACGAGACGTGGGTGCCGGACGACGTGACCCCGCCGGGCGACGACCGGATCGTCTACCTCGGCTGGCTGTCGGAGGCGCGGGGCGTGAAGGAGGCCGTCGAGGTGGCCCGGCTGCTCCAGCCGTACCGGGTGGCGGTCGAGCTGATCGGCTACGCCGACCCGCAGTCGCGGCCGGTGCTGAACCAGGCCGTGACCGAGGGCCTGCTGGAGTGGCGCGACTTCATGCCGAACGACGAGGCGCTCAAGCGGCTCGACGGCGCGCTGGCCGGCCTCTCGCTGCTGCGGGACGAGCCCAACTACCGGCACTCCATGCCCACGAAGATCGTGGAGTACATGGCCCACGGGATCCCGGTGATCACGACTCCGTCGCCGCGCGCGGTGGAGCTGGTAGAACGCTACAACAGCGGCATGGTCGTGCCCTGGCAGGACCCCAAGGCGGTGGCGCAGGCGGTCCTCATGCTCCGGGACGACGTCGCCGAGCGGCATGCCCAGGGCGCCCGGGGGTATGCGGCGGCCCGTGCGAACCACCACTGGCCGAACTCGGCCCGCCGTTTCGTCGCCCAGCTGGAAGCCTGGGCGGGAGTCAAGGACTGAGATCTCCGGTGCCGTTTATGCCCGCTTGATCACGAGAACGGTAGTGTCCTGAACGTGCGCTGGCTCACGGCTCTCCTCGGCGTGGCGATCCTCGCGGCGGTGGCGGCGGTCGTGATCGTCCTGCGTTCCGGCGACCCCGGCGGCCCGGCCGCAGACCGGTCACAGGCCGCCTCGGCGACGTCGTCCGCGGCCGCGCCGCCCTCCTCCTCGCCGTCCCCGACTCCCACCTCCACTCCCTTCACCGACCCGTGTGGAACGTTCGACACCGCGATGCGCGCGCCGTACGCGGTGACCGGGTACTGGCTCATCCCGACGGCCGACCACTGCACCTGGCGCAGCCAGCTCGCCGCCATCCACGGCGTCGGCGGCGACACCGTGATCCGGATCGGCTGGGGCCTGCAGGCCCGCGCGACCGACGAGGACGGCCGGATCCTGGACTCCGGGGGGGAGGCGGCCGATCCCCGCTACGAGCGGTGCCGGGAGGACGGACTGTCGTGCGTGGCCGCGGCCGAGCGCGACCTGCGGGCGCTGAACCCGGGCAACCGGGTGAGCTGGACGTTCGTCTACCGGACCGACGAGGCGTTCGGGCCGAAGCTGTTCCGCTGCCCCGAGGTCGAGAAGAAGATCGAGGTGGACGGGCGGGTCTTCTACCGGATCGTCGCGCCCGAGGACGGCAGCGACGACGGCGACTGCACGAACCTCTCCGCCCGGGGACGCGGTTACCACGTGATCCTGGTCGCCGCGGCGCGCCAGGACAGCCTCGCCGAACTGCTCGACCTGGGGGACCGGTTCGGCGTGAAGGTCTTCCCCGCGCTGCCGCTCGCCCCCCGGGACCCGGCGCAGGCCACCCGGGCCTCGGCGCGGGGGATCGACACGCTCACCACGCTGACCCGGCGCATCCTGACGGACTACGGTGACCGCTTCGCCGGCCGGGCCTCGCTCGGCGGCTTCTACCAGCCGTTCGAGCTCCAGATGAGGGACATGGTCTACACGGGTGCGCCGGAGGGCGCCGAGGAGGCCGCGCGGGACCACCCGACGCTCAGGGTCTACGCCTCCCAGCACCGGATCGTGGAGCAGGTGATGCCGGACAAGCCCGTCCTGGTCAGCCCTTACCTGGAGGCGCGCAAGGAGAAGGGGTTCAGCGCCACGCCCAAGGAGGTGGCGGCGGGCTTCGAGGCCATGGCCAGGACCGGCGTCGGGATCATCGCGCCGCAGGACAGCCGGGGGACCGGCAAGGTCGGGCTGTTCTGGCCGGACGAGCGGGACGAGCCGGTGGACGAGCGGCTCCGCCCGGTGGTCGGCGAGAAGACCAACGGGGAGGCCTACCACGGCTCGACCCGCGACTACTACCGGGAGATGGCCGCGGCGCGGACGCGGATGGTCGAACAGGGCCACGACGTGCAGCTCTGGGCCAACGTGGAGGCGTTCGAGCCGTCCGGGACCGAGGCGTGCGGCACCAGGACCGGCTCCCGGGGCCGCACCGACAAGGACCGCCTGGACCAGGCCGTCACGCAGGTCGGCCGCTACGTGTCCAAGGTCGTCTCCTACATGTGGAGCGACTTCTTCACCTGCGGCTCCCCGTCGCTGTCGGAGGAGATGGCCGGTGACGCGGGGCGGCCGATCCCGGTGGAGGCCGTGCGCGCGGGGCACGACATCCGCGACGGCATCGAGCTCCGCGGCTACGATCTGCAGCTGGGCGGCAAGGTGACGATCACCTGGGAGGGGCAGGACGCGCCCAGGACCGCCGAGGTCGCCGGGGTGAACCTGGCGGCGCCGCCCCCCGACACCCCCGACAGGCTGATGACCGCCTGGGTCCCCTTCGACTGGACGCAGGTGCCCGCCGGCACGTGGGTGCGGATCGAGGTGGCCGCTCCCGACGGGCGCACGGCGGCCGAGCCGCTGCACGTCCGCATCGACGTCTGAGCGGTGTAACGTGCCTGCCGTGGTGGTGCCCCGCATTCCCGTCAGCGTGGACCTGGTCGTGCTCACGGTGCGCTGCCAGGCGCTGAGCGCGCTCGTCTGGCGGCGGGACCGGCCGCCGTACGAGGGGCACTGGGCGCTGTCGGGCGGCTTCATCCAGCTCGACGAGGACCTGCCCGCCGCCGCGGCCCGCGTGCTCGCCGAACGGGCCGGCCTGCCGGGCGCCCCGGTCCACCTGGAGCAGCTGCAGACCTACGGCTATCCCGACCGCGACCCTCGCCAGCGGGTGCTGAGCGTCGCCTACCTCGGGCTCGCCCCCGACCTGCCCGCCTCCACCGAGGCGCACATGAGCTGGCAGCCGGTCGCCGCGCTGACCTCGATGGCCTTCGACCACCGGCGCATCATGGTCGACGGCGTCGAGCGGGCCCGCGCCAAGCTGGAGTACAGCTCGCTGGGGGCGGCCTTCTGCCCGCCGGAGTTCACGGTCGCGGACCTGCGCCGGGTCTACGAGATCGTCTGGGGCCGGCCGCTGGACCCGCGCAACTTCCATCGCAAGGTCACCAAGGCCGAGGGCTTCCTGATCCCCACCGGCCGGACCACCACCCGCGACGGCGGCCGCCCCGCCAAGCTCTACCGCCGGGGCCCGGCGGAGAACCTCCACCCGCCGATGCTCCGCTCGCTCAAGGACTGACCCGGAGCCCGGGGGAGCCGGGCGGCGTCCGCGGCCGCACCCGGCCGCCGCCGGAGTCAGAACCGGTCGATCTCCGTCAGGTCGACGTCGATGGGGAAGGGCGCGTCGAGCTTGAGCCTGCTGCGATGGATCCCGGTGGCGACGTAGACCCTGGTCGCGGCGTCCAGCTCGTAGACGTGCACCACGGGCCGGTCGCCGTCGTTCTCCACGAGCCAGAAGTGGGGGATGCCGCTCTCCGCGTAGAGCCGGGGCTTGCGCTCGCGGTCGCGGATCTCCGACTCGGCGGAGACGACCTCGACGGCGAGCACGACGTCCTGCGG
Organism: Planomonospora parontospora; assembly: GCA_014647935.1. Classification (GTDB taxonomy): domain Bacteria; phylum Actinomycetota; class Actinomycetes; order Streptosporangiales; family Streptosporangiaceae; genus Planomonospora; species Planomonospora parontospora. The sequence goes on along the minus strand of BMQD01000014.1, from coordinate 186,367 downwards.
CTCATATGTGGTCTGCCGCGCCCCCCGGACGGCGTCGGCGCGCACGACCAGGAGGTCGGGCTCGGGCCGCTGCCGCCGCCCCAGCGTCACGGTCATCTCGCGGCGGACCGCCAGGTCGCGGGGGACCGCACGCCGCAAGCCGCTCTCCAGGAGGAAGAGCGTCGACATGTGGAAGTTGGTCTGGGGGCTCACGAAGACGAGAGTGCCATCGATGAGCTCGGTGTGCGGGGGGATCCCGGGAAGCCGGTCCAGGTCGTCGGCGGTGAAGCCGCCCCGCGGCGGGAGGACCCAGTCGGGCAGAGGATCCCACACCGAAGGCTCCGGGCGGAGCCCGGTCTCGGACAGCGGTGCGGCGCTCATGTCGTCCTCCCGGTCGGGCATGCTCGTGCCTCCAGTCTCGCAGGATGATGCCCCATCCGTCCGCTCCTCATAAGGTAAGGCCATGCCTCGTTTCCGCGCGATCCTGGACACGATGCCCCCCTACAGGGCGGGCAAGGCCGTGGTCTCCCCCGACGGCCGGTCCTACAAGCTCTCGTCCAACGAATCCCCCTACGACCCGCTGCCTTCGGTGGTCGAGGCGGTCGCACGGGCCGCGGCGGAGATCCACCGCTATCCCGACCCCGCGGCGACCGCCCTCACCGAGGCGCTCGCCGAGCGGTACGGCGTGCCGCCCGAGCACGTCGCGCTCGGCGCGGGCTCGGTCACCGTGGCCCAGCAGCTCTTCGAGACGGTGAGCGAGCCGGGCGCCGAGGTGGTCTACGCCTGGCGCTCGTTCGAGGCCTACCCGCTCCTGGCCGACCTGGCCGGGGCGACCTCGGTCCGGGTCCCGCTGGCCGATGAGACCCATCACCTGGAGGCGATGGCCGAGGCGATCACCCCCGCCACCCGCATGGTCTTCGTCTGCAACCCGAACAACCCCACCGGCACGGTCGTGCGCTCGGGCGAGCTGGCGGCGTTCCTGGACCGGGTGCCGGAGGACGTGCTGGTCGTGCTGGACGAGGCCTACCGGGAGTACGTCAGGGACGCCGACGTGACCGACGGCCTCACGGTCTACCGCGAGCGGCCCAACGTGGCCGTGCTGCGCACCTTCTCCAAGGCGTACGGCCTGGCGGGCCTGCGGGTGGGCTACCTGATCGCGAACGAGCCGGTGGCGGCTGCCGTGCGCAAGACGATGGTTCCCTTCGCGGTCAACCACCTCGCCCAGGCCGCCGCCGTCGCGTCCCTCGCGGCCGAGGACGAGCTGCTGGAGCGGGTCGACGCGGTGGTGAAGGAGCGCACCCGCGTCCGCGATGAGCTCCTCGCGCAGGGCTGGACGGTGCCCGTCACCGAGGCCAACTTCGTCTGGCTCCGGCTGGGCGGGCGCACGCTCGACTTCGCGCAGGCGTGCGCGGCCGAGGGGGTGGCCGTGCGTCCCTTCGCGGGCGAGGGGGCGCGGATCTCCATCGGCACGCCCGAGGCCAACGACACCTTCCTGGCCGCCGCCGCGGCCTTCAGGAACGCCTGACGGCGTCCCGGGCCCGGCGCGGCGGACGACGCCGCCTCCGGGCCCGGCGCCCGACCTGGCCGGGAGGGGCCGTTCCCGGACCGGCTTCCCGCCGTGACCAGGACCCGTCCGCCCCTCGGATCCGTCCGCCCGAAGGCCTACGCGGTCGCGGGCTCCGGCTCGGCCTCCTGCTCCGGGACGGCCCGCCTGCCGCGCCGCTCGGTGGAGACGACCAGCGCGACGCCGACGACGATCACCAGACCGGCGGCGACCATCGAACCGGTCACCGGCTCGCTCAGCACCAGCGCGCCCAGGGCGACCGCCACGACCGGGTTGACGTAGGCGTAGGTGGAGACCAGGGAGATGGGCGCGTTGCCCAGCAGCCACACGTACGACGTGAAGGCGACCAGCGACCCCATCACGACCAGGTAGGCCAGCGCGGTCCAGGACCGCCCGGAGACGGCGGCCGGGTCCAGGCGCTCGCCCAGCGTCAGGCCGGTCAGCAGCAGCCCGGCGCCGCCCGCCGCCATCTCGACCGCGCTCGCGGAGAAGGGGTTGGCGGGCATCGGGATCCGGGCGGACAGGAACGACCCGACCGACCACGAGACGGACGCGAGCAGGATGATCACGATGCCCGCGCCGTCCGAGGCGGCGTCCCCGCCGGCCAGGGAGAGCCCGGCGACCCCGCCGAACCCGATGAGCACGCCGGTCAGCGTGAGCACCCGCGGCCGGTCCCGGGCGATGATCCGCAGGACCACCAGCCAGAGCGGGACCGAGGCCACCAGCAGGGCCGCCAGCCCGCTGGAGATGTGCTGCTCGGCCAGCGCCACCATGCCGTTCCCTCCGGTCAGCAGGAGGAAGCCCACGAGCGCCGCGCCCCCCGCCTCGCGGGCGGTCATCCGGAAGGCCTCCCGGCCGCGCAGGGCCAGGATCGCGGCGGCCAGGACCAGCGCGGCCACGGTGAACCGCATGGCGCCGCTGAGCAGCGGGGGGACCGTCTCGATGACGATCATGATGGCCAGGTAGGTGGAGCCCCAGACGACGTAGACGATCGCCAGCGCGCCCCAGACGAGAAGTGATGTGCGCTTGTCAGCAGCGTCTGGACTCATGGCACATGACGATACCGGTAGCGGGCGACAGAACGCTCGTGGCGGCCGGACGGGATCAGAGGCCGCGGCGGTACCGGGCGGCGACCGTGGAGACCCAGAGCATCGCGGTGACGGCTCCGACGGCCAGGGTCAGGGACCCGGCCGTGCCGCCGCTCATGGACCAGCCGTTGCCGACCAGCAGGGCGGTGCCGGCGATGCGGGAGGCGACGGCGTGGCCGCGGTGCCCGGCACGGCCGAAGTGGCGGCCCAGGACGTAGCAGGCGGCGATCAGGGCGGTGAAGGCGACCGAGCCGGCGGCCAGGTGGCCGTAGCCGTGCCAGGTGAGCGTCGCGGGCATCCCGTGGGGGGCGCCGGCGGGGAAGCCGCCACCCGGGTCCATGACGAAGATCCCCGCTGCGATCATGCCGAATCCGTTGATCCGGACCAGCCGTGGCGCCCACGTGCCTCCGGGGGTGCCGCGCACGGCCCGGCGCAGGCCGCTCGCCCCGGCGACGGTCAGTGCGCCGGCGACCAGGAAGTTGAGGATCTGCAACCAGCCCAGGGAGCCGTTGCTCAGCGCGCTCAGCGGGTGGCGGGTCAGGTCGAAGCCCTCGCGGGTGGCGGCCTGGGCCAGGGAGACGACCGTCCACAGGGGGGCGGCGGCGATCGCGCAGGCGAGCAGGGAGCGGGTGGTGGCAGAGGTGGCGGTGGCGGCCGGGGCGGACGGGAACTGGACGGTGGTCATGGTCGTGCCTTTCCGGGATCCTTCTTCGGTTCTCGACCATGCGTCGATCTCGCGATGTGACAGGGAATGCCGCCGTTCCGTGTCACATCGCGAGATCGACGCATGGGCACGACAACGGAGAGAAGGAAGAGCCCATGCGCTATCTGATGACCACCAAGGCGTCCGGCACCGCTCCCGACGAGAAGCTGTACGCCGCGATGGCCGAGTTCGTCGAGGAACTGACCACGGCGGGCGTCCTGCTGGCCACCGGCGGCCTGGAACCGGGCGGCATCCGCGTGACGTCCTCCGGTGACGGGATCACAGTGACCGACGGGCCGTTCGCCGAGGCCAAGGAGGCCGTGGCGGGCTTCGCGCTGGTCGAGGTCCGCTCCAGGGAGGAGGCGATCGAGGTGGCCCGCCGCTTCCGCAGGATCGTCGGCGACGGGGAGAGCGTGATCCAGCAGGTCTTCGGCTCCTGACCGGCCGGACCGCGCGGCCCCGGCTTGCGGACGGGGCCGGGGCGGTGCTGTCATCGTGCCGTGACGGACGTCCATCGCACGATCGACGCGGTCTGGAAGCTCCAGGCGGCCAGGATCATCGCCGGGCTCACGCGGATGGTGCACGATGTCGGTCTCGCCGAGGAACTGGCCCAGGACGCGCTCGTCTCCGCTCTCGAACAGTGGCCCGCGTCGGGTGTTCCGGACAACCCCGGCGCCTGGCTGACGGCCGTCGCCAAACGCCGCGCCGTCGACCACATCCGGCGCTCCCGGCGGCTCGAGCACGGGCAGGGGCGGCTCGCCTGCGAGCTGGAACGGCAGGACCGGGAGCACGGCTCCGGAGGGGACACCGAGCAGGACGACGTCCTGCGGCTGATGTTCGTCTCCTGCCACCCGGTTCTGCCGACCGAGGCACGGGTCGCGCTGACGCTCAGGCTCCTCGGCGGCCTGACGACCGAGGAGATCGCCCGGGCGTTCCTCGTCGGAGAGTCGCAGATCGTCCGGCGCATCGCCGCGGCGAAGCGGACGCTGGCCGAGGAGCGGGTGCCGTTCGAGCTGCCCGGCGGCCCGGAACTGGCCGCGCGCCTGTCGTCGGTGCTCGAGGTCGTCTATCTCATCTTCAACGAGGGATACTCGGCGACGTCCGGGGACGATCTGACCCGGCCGGAGCTCTGCCTGGAGGCGCTGAGGCTGGGCCGGCTGCTGGCGGGGCTGGCGCCGCACGAGGCGGAGGTGCACGGGCTGGTCGCGCTCATGGAGCTCCAGGCGTCCCGCTCCGCCGCGCGCACCGGGCCCTCGGGCGAACCCGTCCTGCTTCACGAGCAGAACCGGGGGCGCTGGGACCGGCTGCTCATCCGCCGCGGCTTCACCGCGATGCTGCGCGCGCGGGAGATCGGCGGCCCGCCCGGCCCGTACGTGCTGCAGGCGGCGATCGCCGTGTGCCACGCGCAGGCGCGGAGCGCGGAGGAGACCGACTGGGCGCGGATCGCGGCTCTGTACGGAGCGCTGGCGCGGCTGCTGCCGACGCCGGTCGTGCAGCTCAACCGGGCCGTGGCGCTCGGGATGGCGCACGGGCCGGCGGCGGGGCTCGCTCTGGTCGACTCCCTGACCGGTGATCCCGCGCTGCGGGACTACCACCTGCTGCCGAGCGTCCGGGGCGACCTCCTGGCCCGGCTGGGGCGGCTCGAGGAGGCGAGACTGGAGTTCGAGCGGGCCGCGTCCCTCGCCGGGAACGTCGCCGAGCACGCCTTCCTGCACCGCCGGGCAGCGGAGATCCCCGTTCCCGCCGCCTCCGGGCCCACTCTCGGGCAGGCCGCCCGGGAGTTCCTGGAACGCGGTGGGCTGGACGCCGGGACGGTCCGCTCGTACGGGCAGACGCTGCGGCGCCTCCGCCTGGCCGTGGGCGACCGGACGCCCCTGGCCTCCCTGACCGCCGACCACGTGGCACGGGCGTTCAACGCGGCCTGGGGCGAGGCGGCGGCCGCGACGTGGAACCGGCACCGGTCGGCGGTCCGGTCGTTCGGCGCCTGGGCGTCCATGGAGCATCTCGCGGCGGGTCTCGACCGGCGTGCCGAGACCCGCCCCCGGACGCGGGGCATCGGCCCGGCACAGCTGGAAGTGCTCTGGGACCGCCTCGATCTGCCGCTGCGCGAACGGACCCTGTGGCGGCTCCTGCACGAGTCCGCGGCCGGGGTGACGGCCGTTCTGTCCCTGAACGTCGAAGACCTGGATCTGGACGACCGCCGGGCCCGCGCGGGCGGCTCCTGGGTGAGCTGGCGGTCCGGGACCGCCCGGCTCCTCCCCGATCTTGTGGCGGGCCGGACCCGGGGCCCCCTCTTCCTCACCGACCGGCGGCCCGGGCCGTCCCGGGTGCCGGCGCAGGCCGACCTGTGCCCGGAGACGGGCCGCCGCCGCCTGTCCTACGAGCGGGCCGAGTATCTCTTCAAGCAGGCCACCAGGTCTCTGGACCCGGCGGGCGACGGCTACACCCTCCGGCGGCTCAGGTATCCCACCTGATCCGCCGGGAGCCGCCGCCCGGAGGGGGTCTCCTAACGGGCGCCGAGCTTCTCCACGATCAGGCGGTAGAGCTGGCGGGGCCGTCCCGGCTGCGGGGTGCGGTTCGGCGGGAGCGGCCACGCGAGTCCCTCGTCCACCAGCGTGCGCAGCAACCGCCGTGCCGTACGCGAGGTGACGCCGAGCATCTTGCCCGCGCCCTCGGCGTCCACCACCGTGTCCCCGTTCTCCAGCTTGGCGGCCAGCCGGGCCAGCACCTCCACGCCCTTGGGTTTGGCCGTGCCGCCGTGCAGGGGCGTCCTGGGGGCGGGGACCAGCGCCCGGCCCTCGCGGTCCACCGCGAAGCCCTGGACCTGCTTGCCCGTCTGGGTGCGGGCCAGCGCCGCCCGGGCGTGGGCCTCGGCGTCGTGGGTCGTACGGCCCATGCCGACGCCGACCTCCACGGCCAGCCCGAGCTCGTCGCGGACCCGCGCGGCGAACGGGAGCACCCGGAAGCCCTCGGTCGCGGCGGACACCGAACCGCGGGTCGCGGTGACCATGTAACTGTGGTCGTCGATCGCCGTCACCGTCGCGTTGATCCGGTTGGCCTCCTGCACCAGCAGCCGGTGGAGCGACAGGCGCAGTTCGTCGCGCCAGTGGCGGGGCGCGGCCCGCCGTACCGGCTCGCGGAGGGTGGGGACCTCGACCAGGACCACGGTCAGCTGCGACTCCTCCAGCCGGTGGTGGGCGCCGAGCAGCGCCGCGGTGTGCAGCGCCGTCCGGACGGCGGCGGAGGTCGGGCGGACCCGGACCACCGGGACGTCCGCCGCCTGCAGGCGCTCGGCGACGGCCGGCAGGCAGGTCAGCGCCCCGGTGGTGCTCCCCTGCCGCGCCAGGCGCTCGTGGAAGGCCGCGATCGTGCCCGTGGCGCCCGGCTCGTCGCGGCTCTGCACCCCGCCGCTGGGCAGGCCCAGATCGGCGTAGGCCTCCTCGACGTCCGCCCGGCTCAGCACGTCCACGCTGACCCGGCGCGGGTCGATCCGCTCGTCCATCACGGCCCGGCCCAGCGCGGCGATCAGCGCGGCCCCGCCGAGCTGGACGTACGTCGCCGGCATCGTCAGCGCTCCCGACCGCCGGGCCAGGTCGTAGGGGATCGGGCTGGCGAACAGACAGGCGTCCACCCCGGCCCCCAGACGGGTGACCTTGTCAGGCGCCTCCTGCTCGTCCCGGTAGGCGGCGGCCACGAGGCGGCAGGGCAGGGGAGCCGCCGCGTGGCCCATCAACATCACTCGTTCGACGAGGTCGTGGGGGCCCACCACACCGATGGTGAGATCCGGTGTCAGGGCACCCGTGCGTGACACTCGTGGAGCTTCTTCGGCCCGCTCGACCAATGTTCGTTCCCATCATGCCGTCCGTTTGTTTTCGGCTCTCTTTTGGAACGATCGCTCGTCGGGACCGTAATGTCACGCCCGATTTAGTGTCCGCCTGAGGACAACCCGTGGTGCTAAAGCCTTAACTCGTCCTATTCGTACAGGTCAAGATGGTTATAGAGTGGTTGAAACCCGCCGATTATGACGGTGAAATCTCCTGCACCACATCCGCGCCCAGGGCCTGCATGCGCTCGGCCAGATATGAGTGGCCGCGGTCGATGAGATAGCCGGACTCGATGACCGTTTCCCCCTCGGCGGCGAGGCCGGCGAGAACGAGCGCGATTCCCGAGCGGAGGTCGTGCGCGGTCACCTGCGTGCCCTTCAGCGGGGTGGCGCCGTGCACGACGGCGCGGTTCTCCGTCACCTCGATGTCCGCGCCCATCTTGTTGAGCTCGCTGGCCAGCGCGAACCGGCCGTCGAAGATGCGCTCGTGGATGTAGCTGGCGCCGTCGGCGAGGCAGGCGACCGTCATGATCGGCGACTGCAGGTCGGTGGCGAACCCCGGGTAGGTGTCGGTGATCACGTTGATCGGGCGCAGCGGGCGGTCCCGGCGCACGTGGAGCACCGCGCCGTGGTCGGCGAACTCCACCCCCATCTGCTCCAGCTTGTAGCGGACCACGCCGAGGTGGTCCAGGTCGGCGCCGACCAGGTTGACCTCGCCGCCGGTGATGGCCGCGGCCATGGCGAACACGCCCGCGTCGAGCCGGTCGGGCATCACGGTGTGCTCGACGGCCTGGAGCTCCTCCACGCCCTCCACGGTGATGAACCCGGTGCCGCCGCCGCTGATCTTCGCGCCCATCCGGGTCAGCATCTCGATGACGTCGAGGACCTCGGGCTCCAGCGCGGCGTTCTCGATCACGGTGGTGCCGCGCCCGAGGGCGGCCGCCATGATGAGGTTCTCGGTGCCGGTGTGCGAGGGGGTGTCGAGATACAGCTTGGCGCCGGTGAACCCGCCGCTCTTGACGCGGATGACGGTGTCCTCCTCCTCCACGGCCGCACCCAGGCGCTTGTAGCCCAGGTAGTGGAAGTCGAGGTTGCGGCTGCCCAGGTTGCAGCCGCCCACGCCCTCGATGACCGCCTCGCCGAGGCGGTGCAGCAGCGCGGGGACGAACAGCACCGAGCCGCGGAAGCGCCGGGCGATCTCCGCGGGCAGCACCGGGCTGGTCAGCCGGGAGGCGTCGATCACCAGCGTGCGCTCGGCCTCGTGCAGCTCGACCTTGGCGCCGATGGCCTCGGCCAGCTCCACCGCCCGGCGGACGTCTTCGATGATGGGGACGTTGCGCAGCACCGTGCGGCCCTTGGCCGCGAGCAGTGCCGCGCCGATCATCGGCAGAACGGCGTTCTTCGCGCCCTGGATGAATGCGGTTCCACGCAGCGCGTTGCCACCGCGCACACGGTAACGGACCATGCGTCTTGCTCCTTGCAGGTGGGGAGGTGTGACTCGTGCGCCGGGGGGACGGCAGCCGGAGTGTCGGCCCAACAGTAGCCGGTGGCCACTCCTTGCCCGGTCACTTCGCCGAGGCACTACCCCGTGAAAGGTCGGCCAGTCAGTTTCTCGTAAGCCTCCACGTAACGGGCACGGGTCCGCTCGACCACCTCCTCCGGGAGCGGCGGCGGGGCCTCGCCGGAGGCGCGGTCCCAGCCGGAGGCCGGGGAGGTGAGCCAGTCGCGGACGTACTGCTTGTCGAAGGACGGCTGCGAGCGGCCGGGCTCCCACTGGTCGAGGGGCCAGAAGCGGGAGGAGTCGGGGGTCAGGACCTCGTCGCCGAGGGTCAGCACGCCGTCGGCGTCCCAGCCGAGCTCGATCTTCGTGTCGGCCAGGATGATGCCGCGCTCCAGGGCGATCTGCGCGCCGCGCCGGTAGACCTCCAGCGTGATCCGGCGCAGTTCGGCGGCCACGTCCGCGCCGACCTCGGCGACGACCCGCTCGAAGCTGATCGGCTCGTCGTGCTCGCCGACGGGCGCCTTGGTGGAGGGGGTGAAGACCGGCTCGGGGAGCCGGGACCCGTCCACCAGGCCGGGCTCCAGCCGGATCCCGGAGACCTCGCCGTCGCGCCGGTAGTCGATCAGGCCCGAGCCGGTCAGGTGGCCCCGCGCGACGCACTCCACCGGCACCATGCGCAGCGGGCGGCACAGCACGCTCCGCCCGTCGGGGCCGGGGGCGACGACGTGGTTCGGCACGACGTCGGCGAGCTGCTCGAACCACCACAGCGACATCCGGGTGAGGATCGTGCCCTTGTCCGGGATGTCGGGGGTCAGGACGTGGTCGAAGGCCGAGATGCGGTCCGAGGCGACCATCAGCAGCAGACCCTCTTCGGTCTGGTAGAGGTCGCGGACCTTGCCGGAGTGCAGGTGCTTCACGGCCCAAGTCTGCCAGGAGGGCGTGCGGGACCCCTCGCCCGGGGAACCCGGAAGAGGGGTCCCGCGGTCCTACAGGGCCTGGGCGGCGATGTCGGTGCGGTGGTGGGAGCCGCGCAACTGGATGCGGCCGACCAGCTCGTAGGCGGCGGCGCGGGCCGCGGCGACGTCGGGGCCGGTGCCGACCACGCTGAGCACGCGCCCGCCGGCCGAGACGACCCGGCCGTCGGCGCCGGCGGCCGTGCCGGCGTGCAGGACGTAGGCGCCCTCGACCTTCTCGTCGAGGCCCTCGATCACGTCGCCCTTGACCGGGTCGGCCGGGTAGCCCTCCGCCGCGACCACCACGGTCACCGCCGCGCCGCCGCGGTAGGACAGGGGGCCGAACGCCTCCAGCGTGCCGGTCGCGCAGGCGAGCAGCAGCCCGGCGAGCGGCGTCTCCAGCCGGTCCAGCACGACCTGGGTCTCCGGATCGCCGAACCGCGCGTTGAACTCGATCACCTTCGGGCCGCCGGCGGTCAGCGCCAGGCCGACGAAGAGCACCCCGGTGTACGGCGTGCCGCGCCGGGCCAGCTCGGTCACCGTCGGGATGACCGTCTCGGCCATGACCCGCTCGGCCAGGTCCTGCGGGGCCCACGGCAGCGGCGTGTAGGCGCCCATGCCGCCGGTGTTGGGACCGGCGTCGCCGTCGTAGGCCCGCTTGTGGTCCTGGGCGGGCATCAGCGGCACGGCCGTGGTGCCGTCGCAGAGCGCGAAGAGCGAGACCTCGGGGCCGTCGAGGAACTCCTCGATGACGACCCGCCCGCAGGCGGCGGCGTGCCGGAGCGCCTCGTCGAGGTCGCCGGTGACCACCACGCCCTTGCCGGCGGCCAGCCCGTCGTCCTTGACCACGTACGGCGCGCCGAACTCCGCGAGGGCCGCGGCGGCCTCCTCGGGGGTCGCGCAGGTGCGGGAGCGGGCGGTGGGCACGCCCGCGGCGGCCATGACCTCCTTGGCGAAGGCCTTGGAGCCCTCGATCCGCGCGGCCTGCGCGGACGGGCCGAAGCAGGGGATGCCCGCCTGCCGTACCGCGTCGGCGACGCCGGCGACCAGCGGGGCCTCGGGGCCGATCACGACCAGGTCCGCCCCCAGTTCCACCGCCAGCCCGGCGACGGCGGCCGGGTCGGCCGGCGCCACCGGGTGCAGGGTCGCGACCTGCGCGATGCCCGCGTTTCCGGGAGCACAGTGGACCTCGGCGACCTGGGGGTCTGCTGTCAACGACCGGCACAGGGCATGCTCACGCCCGCCGGATCCAATCACAAGAACGCGCACGCGCGAGAGCCTATCGGCCCCGGCGCCCGTCACTCCGTCCACAGGCTGTGGACGGAGCGGTGCGGGCGGCGGGGATTCCCGGGTCGCGCCTGATCGTTCATGAAGGCGGGGGTAGGGTGGAGGTCGTTCCCCCGTCCTGTGGTAGATTTGGGCGGCTTTGCATGTCTCTTACCGATTGGAGGTGGTTCGGGATGTCCTCTGGCGATCCCAGCAGTACGTGCTCGCGCACGGGGTCGTGCGCAATCTCGACCATTTCTTCAATCGGTGCCCGATCTGCCTCGCGCGCATTTCGTTTGAACTGAGGTGACATCGCTTCGCGCGTGGATGGTGTCAGGTCGGGCGGGAAAGGCATGTCATGCGTTCTTCGCTCCTTTTTCCCCGCATTCGGCACGTACGCACGGTCCGTGCGCCCCACGCTCCCTCCGTCCCGGTCCGTGACCGCTTGAACGGCACCTGCGTCCCGCCGAGCGACTCCCTCGTCGAGTACGCCGCCTACGTCGGCGGCAGGCGGATCGAGGCCCTCGGCATCCCGGACGCCCTGGAGCTCGTCCGCGCGCACAACGCCGCCCAGGAGAAGGCCGACGCCTTCGTCTGGGTCGGGCTGCACGAGCCCGACGCCCCCGAGGTCGAGTGGCTGGCCGAGGTCTTCGACCTCCATCCCCTCGCCGTCGAGGACGCCGTCAAGGCTCACCAGCGGCCCAAGGTCGAACGCTACGACGACTCGCTCTTCGTGGTGCTCAAGACCGTCGCCTACCTGGAGCACCCGGAGCTGACCGCGACCAGCGAGATCATCGGCACCGGCGAGATCATGGCCTTCGTCGGCCCCGACTTCGTGGTGACCGTGCGGCACGGCCGCTACTGCCCGCTGGCGGAGGTCCGCGAGCGGCTGGAGGCCAAGCCCAAACTGCTCGGACGCGGCCCGACCGGTGTGCTGCACGCCATCGCCGACCACGTCGTGGACCGCTACCTGCACGTGGCCGACGACATGCAGGCCGAGCTGGAGGAGGTGGAGGCCATGGTCTTCGCCGACGTCAGCGCCCGGGACATCAGCCGGATCTACAACCTCAAGCGCGAGATGATCGAGCTCAAGCGGGCGGTCACCCCGCTCCAGTCGCCGATGTCCACGCTGGCCCAGCGCCGGATGATCCCCTCCGAGATGCGCGAGTACTTCCGCGACGTCGTCGACCACCTCGCCCGGGTCTGCGAGCAGGTCGAGTCGTCCAACGAGCTCTGCAACTCGGTGCTGCAGGCGGCGCTCGCCCGCTCCAACGCCCTCGCCAACGAGGACATGCGCAAGATCTCCGCCTGGGTCGCCATCATGGCCGTCCCCACGATGATCGCCGGGATCTACGGCATGAACTTCGATCACATGCCCGAGCTCGACTCCGTCTTCGGCTACCCGGTCGTGCTCGGCGTCATGGTGATCGCCTGCACGCTGCTCTACCGGGGTTTCCGCCGCAACGGCTGGATGTAGTCCCGGGCGGGGCCCCGCCGCACCGCTCCCGGCCCGGACGGTTCTCAGGCCGTCCGGGCCGGGGACGGTCCTCCGCGCGGCTCCCGGACGGCGCGGCACGCGGTGACCGGGGCGGGCAGGGGGAGCCCGCGCCCGGCCCAGAGGGCGCGCATCCGGTCGGGGTAGTCGGTGACGAGCCCGGCCGCGCCGAGGTCGAGCAGGGCCGCGGCCCGGTCCGGCTCGTTGACGGTCCACGGGACCACCGGCAGTCCGGCGGCGGCCGCCCGCCGCATGAACTCCTCGTCCACCATCACGTGCTCGGGCGAGACCGCGGTGCCCCCGGCCGCCGCGGCGGCGGCCGGGACGTCGCCGCCGAAGTCCGAAAGGAGCAGGCCGTCCAGCCAGACGCTCTCCAGGGTGTCCAGCTCGATCAGGGCGTAGCGCCGCGCCGCCGGGGCCAGCTCCCGCGCGATCCGCAGGATGCGCCAGTCGAAGCTGAGGATCGCCGTGCCGCCGAGCCTGTCGTGCCGGTCGAGCTCGGCGACCACCAGCTCGGTGAACTCACGCGGATCGGGGGTGAGGTCCGGCCGGGTCGGGTCGGACTTGAGCTCCACGTGCAGCCGCACCCCGTCGGCGCCGTAGGCGTCCACCAGGCCGAGCACCGCCCCCAGCGTCGGCATCCGGGTGTGCGGCACCGGGACCTGCGTCGCGGCGAAGCGGTCGTCGGGGCGGAGCGGCAGCCGTACGCCGCATTCGAGGGTGCGCAGCTGCGCCAGCGTCAGCGCGCCGACGGGCCTGCCCACGTAGGGGAAGAGCGGGTCACCCGCCCGGGCCGGGCCGGTGTCGGCGCTGGTCACCGGGGAGACGGTGAGGTCGTGGGTGAGCACCAGCCGCCGGTCGGCCGTCAGCGCGACGTCGAACTCCAGCGCGTCGACGCCCAGCTCCAGAGCGTGGGCGAGCCCGGGCAGCGTGTTCTCCGGGCGGAGCCCTCGGGCCCCGCGGTGACCGTGGATCTCGGCATGCACACCGGGACCCTACCGAGCGGGGCGCCCGGATGGCTCCCCGCCGGGGTGCGTTCTTCCCGGCGGCTCCGCCCCGGCCGCCCCTCCCGCGGTGGCCGTACGGCTCCGCCCGGGGCGCGGAGCCGTACGGGGACGGGTCCGGGCCGGCGGGCGGAGCCGTACGGGGTGCGGGGCCGGATCGGCGGGCGGAGCCGTACGGGACGGGTCAGATCAGCGGGCGGAGCTGGAGGGTCTCGGTGCGGCCGGGGCCGACGCCGATGGCGGAGATCGGGGCACCGCTCATCTCCTCCAGGGCCCTGACGTAGGCCCGGGCGTTGGCGGGCAGGTCGTCGAAGGACTTGGCGCCCGTGATGTCCTCCTGCCAGCCGGGGAACTCCTCGTAGACCGGCTTGGCGTGGTGGAAGTCCGTCTGGGTCATCGGGATCTCGTCGTGGCGCACGCCGTCCACCTCGTAGGCCACGCAGACCGGGATCTTCTCCAGGCCCGAGAGCACGTCCAGCTTGGTGAGGAAGAAGTCGGTGACGCCGTTGATCCGGGTGGCGTAGCGGGCGATCACCGAGTCGAACCAGCCGCAGCGGCGGTTGCGGCCGGTGGTCACGCCGTACTCGCCGCCGGTGGTGCGCAGCCAGTCGCCCATCTCGTCGGTGAGCTCGGTCGGGAACGGGCCCGAGCCGACCCGGGTGGTGTAGGCCTTCAGGATGCCGATCACCCGGGTGATGCGGGTCGGCGGGATGCCCGCGCCCGCGCAGGCGCCGCCCGAGGTCGGCGAGGAGGAGGTGACGAACGGGTAGGTGCCGTGGTCGATGTCGAGCAGGTTGCCCTGCCCTCCCTCCAGCAGCACGACCTTGTCGTCGTCCAGCGCCCGGCTCAGGATCAGCGAGGTGTCGGCGATGTGCGGCTTGAGGCGCTCGGCGTAGCCGAGGTACTCCTCCAGGACCTTGGCCGGTTCGAGCGACCGGCGGTTGTAGATCTTGGTGAGGATCTGGTTCTTCTCGCCGAGGGCGACCTCGATCTTCTTCTGCAGGATGCCCGGGTCGAGCAGGTCCTGGACCCGGATGCCCATCCGGTAGATCTTGTCGCCGTAGGCCGGGCCGATGCCGCGGCCGGTCGTGCCGATCCGGGCCTTGCCGAGGTAGCGCTCGGAGACCTTGTCGAGGGCCTTGTGGTGGGGCATGATCAGGTGCGCGTTGGCGGAGATCAGCAGGCGCTCGGAGGAGACCCCGCGGGCCTCCAGGCCCTCGATCTCGCTCAGCAGCACGCCCGGGTCGATGACGACGCCGTTGCCGATCACCGGGACGACGTTCGGCGACAGCACCCCCGTCGGCAGTAGGTGCAGGGCGTACTTCTGGTCGCCGATGACGACCGTGTGGCCCGCGTTGTTCCCGCCCTGATATCTGACGACGTAGTCAACCTTGTCGCCGAGCAGGTCGGTGGCCTTACCCTTGCCTTCGTCGCCCCACTGGGCGCCGAAGAGAACGACAGCCGGCATCGTTAGTCTCCCACCACAAAACGAAACCCCTGGCGCAATCGCGACAGGGGCTCTTGCGAGGAGAGAATACCCGACGGGCCGCGGAAGGGGGATCTCCCCTCCCGCCGGAGGGGGATCCCCCGCGTCCGGACCGGGCGCGGACCCCGTTCGGACCGGGTCCGGGCCGGGTGCCGCACCGGGTCCGGATCAGGCGCGGACCCTGTCCGGTCAGGCGCCGCGCCGCGCCGCGTCGGGTCCGGACCGGGCGCCGGAGCGGGCGGGGCCGGACCCGGAGCAGGCCGGGCCGGGCCCTCAGCGGCCGGTCAGCGCGGCGTGCGCCTCGGCGCTGGAGTCCTTCAGGAAGGTCATGCAGCGCTCGGCCTCGTCCTTCTCCCCGATGCTCTGCGCGGCCCGGGCCAGGGCGTACAGGCAGCGCAGGAACCCGCGGTTGGGCTCGTGCTCCCAGGGGATCGGGCCGTGGCCCTTCCACCCGGCGCGGCGCAGCTGGTCGAGCCCGCGGTGGTAGCCGGTGCGGGCGAACGCGTAGGACGTCACCGCGTGCCCCGACGCGAAGTACTCCTCGGCCAGGGCGGCCCAGGCCGCCGGATGGGCGGGGAAGCTCGCGGCGACGTCGGACGCCTTGGCGCCCGAGGCCAGGGCCTCCCGGGCCTCGGGCAGGTCCGGCAGCAGGGTGGGCGGGGGACCGGCGAGAAGGTTCTCGTGGGATTCCATTGGTTTCTCCGGCGCGTCCGGCCCGCTCGGTGAGCGGGCCGGACGCGCCGTCCCTCCTCTTCGAGGTCTCGTCAGCCCGGAACGGCGGGCGGGCGCCGGTGGGCGCCCGCCCGCCGCCGGGCCGAGGGGGTGGGGCGGATCAGGTGAGCTTGGTGCCGGCGGACTTCAGGTGCCGGCAGGCCTCGGCGACGCGCGCCGCCATGGAGGCCTCGGCGGCCTTGCCGTACGCGCGGGGGTCGTAGGCCTTCTTGTTGCCGACCTCGCCGTCCACCTTGAGCACGCCGTCGTAGTTGGCGAACATGTGCGCGGCGATCGGGCGGGTGAAGGCGTACTGCGTGTCGGTGTCGATGTTCATCTTGACCACGCCGTAGGAGATCGCCTCGTGGATCTCCTCCAGCAGCGAGCCGGAGCCGCCGTGGAAGACCAGGTCGAACGGCTTGTCCTTGCCGAACTTGGCGCCGACGGCCTCCTGGATGTCCTTCAGGACGCTCGGGCGGAGCTTGACGTGGCCCGGCTTGTAGACGCCGTGCACGTTGCCGAAGGTCGCGGCGAGCATGTAGCGGCCCTGCTCGCCGACGCCCACCGCCTCGGCGGTCGCGATCGCGTCCTCGGCGGTGGTGTAGAGCTTCTCGTTGATCTCGCCGACGACGCCGTCCTCCTCACCGCCGACGACGCCGATCTCCATCTCCATGACGATGTTCGCGCGGCGGCACTTGTCGAGGAGCTCTTTGGCGATCTCCAGGTTCTCCTCCAGGGGTACGGCGGAGCCGTCCCACATGTGGGACTGGAAGAGGGGGTCCTGGCCCCTGGCCACCCGCTCCAGGGAGACGTCGATCAACGGCCGCATGAAGCCGTCCAGCTTGTCCTTGGGACAGTGGTCGGTGTGCAGCGCGATCGTCACGGGGTATTTCGCCGCGACGACGCGGGCGTACTCCGCCAGCGCCGTCGCACCCGTCACCATGTCCTTGACGGTGGTGCCGGACAGGAACTCGGCGCCGCCCGTGGAGACCTGGACGATGCCGTCGCTCTCGGCCTCGGCGAAACCGCGGAGCGCGGCGTTCAGGGTCTGGGACGAGGTCACGTTGATCGCCGGATAGGCGAAACCGCCGGCCTTGGCGCGGTCGAGCATCTCGGCGTAGACATCTGGGGTCGCGATAGGCATCGGTTCAACTCCCTGGAAGACGGCAAGCGCGGATCGGCCGGGCCTGGCGGGACCCTCGCGGGACACGGCCCGACGGCCAGTATTCCTGTTTACGCCCCGCCCCGGTAGCTTCGCCACTCCTTGATCCCTGCGGATCCGTCCGCCCGGACGCCGGGCCGCCCGCCTCCGGCGGCGGGGCCCGCGGTCTCCGGGGCGGGGTCCGCGCCCCCGGGCGACGGTGCCGCTCGTGGTGCCGCTCGTGGGGCCGCTCGTGGGACCGCTCGTGGGACCGCTCGTGGGACCGCCGCTCCTGCCGCTACCCTCCAATGTGTGGGACGCCACAGGTCCGACCCGATGGGCATCGCCCGCCTCGCCCTCGCCGGGCTCGCGGTGCTGGCCCTGCTGTTCCTGATCGCGCTGGGCGGCAGGTCGCTGATCGGCGCGCTCGGCTCCGAACCCGCGTCCTCCGCCTCGGCCTCCGCGCCCGCCCCCGCGACCGGAGCCCCCTCCGCCACGCCCGCCCGGGTCCCCACGGTGCTCGTCGAGTGCGCCGAGGAGCACTGCCCCACGGTCTTCCTGAAGGTGGCGGGCGGCGACGTGCTGCTCAACCGGGAGATGGCCCGCGGCGAGCAGGCGCAGGCCTTCGACGACAAGGTGGACGTCGTGCTGACCGACGCGTCCACGGTCCGCGTCCGGGTGAACGGCGTCGTGCGCCCCCCGGGCGGGGCCGGGGGGCGGCAGGAGTTCACGGCCGTCCGGGAGTAGGCACGCTGCTCTCCCGGCTTCCGCGACCCCGGAACCTCGGAATGCCACGATCCCGGAACCTCGGGACCCCGGAATCCCGCGACCACGGAACCCTGGGATCCCGAGGTCTCGGGGCGGCTCAGGACAAGCCCAGGTCCTCCAGCGTGTAGGCGGTGCGGTACGGCAGGCCGGCCCCGGTGATGGCGGAGGCCGCCCCCCGGTCCACGATCGTGGCGACCGCCACGACCTCGGCGCCGGCCTCGCGGAGCGCCTCCACGGCGGTCAGCGGCGACCCGCCGGTCGTGGAGGTGTCCTCCACCGCCAGCACCCGCCGCCCGCCGACGTCCGGTCCCTCGATCCGGCGCTGCATCCCGTGCGCCTTGGCCGCCTTGCGGACCACGAACGCGTCGAGCGCGCGGCCCCGCGCCGCCGCCGCGTGCAGCATGGCCGTCGCCACCGGGTCCGCGCCCAGGGTGAGTCCGCCCACGGCGTCGTAGTCGAGGTCGGCGGTGAGATCCAGCATGACCCGGCCGACCAGCGGAGCCGCCCTCCCGTCGAGGGTCACCCGGCGCAGGTCCACGTAGAAGTCCGCCTCCTTGCCGGAGGACAGCACGACGCGGCCGTGCACGACGCCCTTGCTCTTGATCTCGGCCAGCAGGTTCTCACGATCGCTCATGACACCAAGGTTAGGGCCGCCCCCGGCGGCGCCTCCGACCCGGTCGCAGGCAAAGCCGCGACTTCGGTTTAGCCGTCGTGCGGACTGCGGAATGTATGGGCGCGACGACTGTAGGTAATCGTGAGGTCACAATGAGTGTTGAATCGTCTCAAGGCGACGCCGAGTTGCTCGCCGCGACCCGGAACGGGAACGCGGCGGCCTACGGCGGCCTCTACGAACGGCACGCGCCGGCGGCGCGCGCCCTGGCCCGGCAGCTCGTCCGGAGCGCGGCCGAGGCCGAGGACGTCGTGGCGGAGACGTTCACCAGGATCCTGGACCTGACCCGGCGGGGCGGCGGCCCCAAGGAGGCCTTCCGGGTGCACCTGCTCACCGCGGTCCGCCGTACGGTCTACGACCGGGAGCGGCGCCGTACCGCGAGCGGCGAGGTGCCCAAGGGGGAGGCGGAGCTGTTCGACCCAGGGGTGCCCTTCGTCGACCCGGCGCTGATCGGCCTGGAGCGCTCGCTGGTCGCCCGGGCCTTCCTGTCGCTGCCCGAGCGCTGGCAGTCGCTGCTCTGGCACGTCGAGGTGGAGAAGTCCGGGCCCGTCGACGTCGCCCCGCTGATCGGGCTCCCCGCCGACGAGGTGGCCGAGCTCGTCGGCAGGGCGAAGGAGGGGCTGCGCCAGGCCTGCCTGAAGGTGCACCTGTCCGGAACGCCGCGGAAGGGGTGCCGCCCGTCGTTGTCGAAGATGGGCGCCTACGTCCGGGGCGGCCTGGTCAAGCGGGAGACCAGGCTCATCGACCGGCACATGGACGACTGCACCGACTGCCGGGCCGTGTTCATGGAGCTGACCGACGTCGACCGGGGCCTGCGCGTCATCGTCGGTCCCCTCATCGCCGGACCGGTCCTGGACGGATACCTCACGGCGCTGGGCAAGTCGGGCGGCGCGCCCGGGTGCGGCCTCGTCACCGGCCTCGGCGCCCTCGGCGGCGCGGCGGGCTGGGCGCGGCGCGCCTCCCGCGGGCGGCAGCAGGCCGTCGCGGCGAGCGCGGCCGTCATCGCGCTCGGCACGGCGACGGCGCTCGTGCTGGTGACCTCCGGCGACCCGGCGCTCCTCCGGCCGGCCCCGGGATCCGTCCCGGTGCCTACACCGCCGCCGATCATCGCGCAGCCCGAGCCCCTCCCCGCCGGGCCGGAGCCCTCGGCGGCCTCGCAGGGGAGCACGCCGGTGCCGCCGCGGCCCTCCACGGCGCCCCCGGCGGAGCCGTCGCACGCTCCCGCGACCTCCCGCGCCCCCGGGAGCCCGCGGCCGCCCGTGACCGCGCCGCCCTCCGGGAGCGCGCGGACCGGGGCTCCGGCGCCCGCCCGGCCGGTGCGGGCCGCGCCCCGCGAGGCGCCGAGCCCCGCGCACCAGCGGGGGAGGATCGGGACGGCCGTCCCGCGCCTGGTCGCCGGGATCGAGGTGCTCGGCGCGCTGGTCAGGGCCCAGCCGGGCATGGTGGCCGTACGGCTGCGCAACGCGGGCCTGGGCGGGAGCCGCGAAGTGGTGGCCCGGATCGGCCTGCCGGACGGGGTGACGATGCTGACGGGCGGGAGCCGGGCGAGGCCCGCCGCGGGCGGGTCCGTCGGCACGGTGGACGGGTGGTCCTGCCGGCCCGCGGGCCGGCACGTGCGTTGCGCCCGCGGCCCGCTGGCCCCCGGTCAGGCGACCTCGGTCTTCCTCCGGGTGAAAGCCGCGCCGACGGCGGCCCTGGACGTGCCGCTCTCGCTCCGGGTCGGCGGTGGGGGCGAGCCGGTGAGCGCGGAGTCGGAGAGCGGGGTGCGGGCCTTCGGGGCCCCGGCCCGCTTCGCCGCCGAGGGCAGGGTGGTCACCGCCGCGATCGGCAACACCCTCCTGACCCGGGCGCCCACCGGCCGCATGTGCCGGGCGGTGCGGTCGCGGGACGGCGACGAGCGCGACAACGACCAGGCGCCCATGCGGCTCTTCGACCGGGACGGGGACCCGTCGACGAAGAGCTCCAGCGCCGCCCGGCTGGACCTGCCCGGCCGCGGCAGGGTCGTCTGGGCCGGGCTCTACTGGTCGGCGAGCGCGCCCGCCGCCGGGCGGGTGAAGTTCAGGGCCCCGGGGAGCACCGGCTACACGCAGGTGAGCGCCACGAACGTGGTCGAGCGGGTGCTGCCGTCCGGCCGGGCATATCAGGCGTTCGCCGACGTGACCGGGCTGGTGCGCAGGCTCCGGGGCAAGTACTGGGTGGCCGACGTCCCCCTCCGGGCGGGCGTCTCGCGGCACGCCGGCTGGAGTCTGGTGGTCGTCGCGGCCGACCCGCGCCGGCCGTACGGCCAGGCCGTGGTCGTCGACACGGCGGTCCTGGTCGGGGCGGGCACGCCGGTGCGCCTGCCGCTCGACGGGCTGGCCCGCGGGGCCGGGCCCGCGCAGCTGGACGTGGTGGCCTGGGAGGGCGACGCCGATCTCCGCGGCGACCGGGTGAGCGCGGGGGCGGGCCCGCTCCGGCCCGAGGGCGGCGACCGGAACCCCGACAACCCCTTCGACGGCTCGTCCACGGGGTCGGTGGGGGTCGACCTCACGCCGGGAGTGGACGTCGACCGCTTCCACGCCGTCCTGGGGCGGAATCCGGTGCTCAGGCTGAGCACCCGCCGGGACTCGGTCCTGTTCGGGGCGGCGGCCGTGACGGTGCAGACCCGTTCGTGATGAACGGCCTCTATAAAGGGACAAACTGGTACGGTCGGCGTGAACGCTCCGGCGGGCGGTCGGTTGCGGGTGGAATCGTGGGGATTCGCCCTCAGCGGCTCCGTTGCTTTACTACCCTGGAGAAGGCCCACCTGTCCGGCCTTTCGGGGCGTTTTCAAGCGTGTCCGAGCCGTAGGGCCGGGCGACGTAGGAAGGGCGGTGTCGCGTGGATCGCTGCGCGCTGTTCGTGGACGCTGGCTACCTGCTGGCAGACGGAGCGATGGCCGCGCACGGGACCCGGCATCGCGAGGCCGTCTCGTGGGACTACACCGGCCTGCTCCGGCTGCTCAACGAGCTGTGCCGGGAGCGCACCGGCCTGCCGCTGCTCCGCTGCTACTGGTACGAGGCGACTGTCGAGGGCCGCCACACCCCCGAGCACGACACCCTGGGCGACATCCCGGGCCTGAAGCTCCGGCTCTCGCGCATCCGGCCCGGCCGCCGGGAGGGCGTCGACGCGCAGGTCCACCGCGACCTGATGACGCTCGCCCGCAACAACGCGATCTGCGACGCGGTCGTGATCAGCGGGGACGAGGACCTGACCCAGGTCGTCTGCGACGCGCAGGACCTGGGGATCCGGGTGACGCTGGTGCACATCGCCGCCGACGGGGGCTGGGGCGTGTCCCGCTCACTCCGCCAGGAGTGCGACGACCTGATCGAGATCGGCGGCGGTCACCTGCGGCCATACGTCAGCCTGCTCTCCGGGGCCGGTGAGGCCTCCTCCGCCCCGGGGGCCCTGGGCGCCGCGGGCGCCGCCGTGGCGCTGAGCCACGCGGTCCCCCCGGGCAACGGATCCCGCGCCGGTTATGAGATCTCCCCCGGCTCCGGTTACGGGATGTCCACCGGGAACGGCGTCCGGCCCGGCTACGAGGCGGTGGCGGGCAACGGGTCCGCCGCCGCGAACGGGGTCGCCTCCTCCGGGAACGGGACGTCGCCGGACGGTTCCGCGCCGCTGAACTACGGCGGGGCCACGCCGAGCAACGGAGTGCCGTCGCACCGGGGCATGCCGTCCGGCAACGGCGCCGGCCACGGCGGCGGGCACGGTGGCGGGTCTGGTGGCGGGTCTGGTGGCGGGCACGGCCATGACGCGGGCAACGGGGTCCCCCCGGCCGGCGGGACTCCGTCCGGAGGCGTCTCCCCGGACGGCGCCGCGCCGCAGAACCGGCCTTCCCATGGGAGCCCGTCGCAGCCCGCCTACCCGGGCTACGCCCAGGAGTCCCCGCCCACCTCTCCGGCTCCGGCCGTCTCCGCCGCCTCCTCGGGATCGCAGCCGGGACCGCACCACGGCTCGACCGGTTCGATGCCCGCCGTCCCGCCGTACGGTTCCGGTAACGCCGGCGGCACGGGCGGGGCGCCGGGCTACCAGCTGCCCACCCCCTACACGGGACCGCAGCCCACGGCCTCCCAGTCCCAGCCGCAGGCGCAACCGCAGCCCATCGGGCCCTACACCGGCCCGCAGGCCGCCCCCGTGTCGGTCAACGCGGCGGCCGGCGGTACGACCACGCTGGCCGACGCGGTGAAGGCGGCGCACAAGGAGGGCCACGACTTCGGCGAGTCCGTGGCCAAGGACGCCCCGGCCCTGTGGCTCGAAGCCGTCCTGGCCCGCAAACCCCGCATGCCCTCCGACCTGGAGGCCCGCCTCCTGCAGGGCTCCTCGCTGCCGATCGACTTCCTCCTGCACGACGAGGTCCGGCACGCCCTGCGCCGCGGTTTCTGGGACGCCCTGGAGCGCGCTCGCCACTGACCGCGGAAATGCGGCCGGTCCTTCCGGGCTGCGGGCGGTTCGTGGTGGCCGGTGTCGGTTCGCACGGGGGCGGGCCGGTGGTCCTGGCGGCCGTCGCAGCCGGACTCTGGTGGTTTCCGGCCTCCGGCCTGGACTCGGGCGCGCGGGGTTCGGTGCTTTATACGCCGCCAGGACCACCGGCCCGCCCCCGTGCACCGCTGCTGCGCCGTACCGATGTGGGCCGTAGCGTCTCGCTCTCCGGCCGCCCGGCGTTCTCGCCGGCGCTGAAGCGAGCGGTACGGGTCCGGTTCAGGGCGGGTCGCCGTAGCTGAAGCCATCCTGCCGGAAAGGAGCTCAGGGCCGGTCGCCGCAGGGAGCCCTGCCGGGAGCACCGGATCCTTGTTGACGCCGTCGACGCGGCGGCCCTGAGGTCAGGGTGCCAGCCAGTTCCCGGTGAGCTCGCGCAGGCTCCCGCACCAGCGGGTCCGGTCCCCTCCGGCGGCGACCGCGTCGGCTGCGGCGTGCAGTGCGGCGAACAGCAGGCCGGCTGCGACGTCCGGGTCCACCTGCCGCAACGCGCCCTCCTCGACACCCCGGCGGATGATCCGAGAGAGCAGTCCGGTGGCCGAGTGCTCGTCGCCTGCGGGGGCCGGCACGACGGAGGAGTGGAAGACCGCGCCGTGCAGTTTTCCGCAGCCGACCGTGAAGTCGACGAAGCGGTCGATCTCCCCGTCCAGGACCGCGCGCCAGTCCTGCGGGGCCTCCGCGGCCAGCCGCTCCCGCAGAGGAGCGCTGTAATCGTCCATCAGTCGGTCGTGCACCGCGACCAGCAGGTCCTCCCAGGAGGGGAAGTAGACGTAGAAGGTGCCCTTGGCCGTACCCGCCTCGGCCGTCACCGTGACGGCCCGGTTGGCCGGCTCGCCCTGCTCCCTCAGCACGCGGATCGCGGCGTCGATCAGCTCGGTGCGGCGCTCGTCCGGGGACAGCCTGCGGCGGGTACGGGGTCGGTTCACACCTGTCGAGGTTAGGGCATCGCCTGCTTCACCTCGGGAGGGAAGGCGTAGATCTGGAAGACGTAGCCGTCGGGGTCGCGGAGGAACGCCGACGGGATGCCGGGCGGGATCGTCTCCCGGTTGACCAGTACGGCGCCCGCGGCGAGCACCTGTTCCAGAGCCGCGTCGAACCGCCCGAGATCGGCGACCTCGAAGCCGAAGTGGTCGAGCCCACCGATCTTGCCGACCCGCTCCCGATCCGCCTCGAACTCGACGGGCACGGTCTCCTCGCTCACCGTGAACATGTCCCCTCCTCCGGGCGTGCCGAGGATGATCATCTTCCCGTCGAACTTGTCGACCATCCGGCGCATCCCCAGCGCCTGTCCGTAGAAGGCGGCGGCCAGCTCGGCGTCGCTCACCCGCAGATGGATGTGGCGCACTCCGGTGAACACGGACATGGAAAGCCCCTTTCGTGGATCGAAAAGCCCTAATGACCTCAGGTCAATATTATTGACCTGAGGTCATTAGTCAAGGGACGGATCTATCCGGCGGGAGCGGTGCCGACTCCTCGGAGCCCTTGAGGCTCGTCGAGCCGCGACGGCGCGCCGTTCAGGGCCAGGGCGGGCCAGTGGGCGACGTCGCGGCGGAGCCGCCGGTCGTGGGTCGCGAGCACGACCGCCGCACCGGTCGCATCCAGAGCCTGCGTCAACTCGTCGACGAGCGCGATCGAGAGGTGGTTGGTCGGCTCGTCCAGCAGGAGGACGTGCGGGCGGGCGGCGAGTGCCATGGCCAAGTCGAGGCGGCGCCGCTGCCCCATCGAGAGCTCCCCCACGGGTCTGTCCAGGTCCGCCGGGGCGAGGATGCCGAGCGACTCCAGCGGGACGGCATCGGCATCCCGCAGGACTCCCCGGCCGACGAGCCGTCCGAGTCGGACCTCGTAGACATCGCGGGCCCGCCTCCCGGCCGGCGGCGATGACTCCTGGGCCAGCAGCTCCACGCGCACGTCCGGGCCGACGTGCAGCGTCCCGGTCGACGGTTCCTGCCGACGGGCCAGTACGGAGAGCAGCGTCGACTTGCCCGAGCCGTTGGGCCCGCCGACGACCAGCCGTGCCCCTGAGCCGAGGACGAGCGTGGCGGGCCGGTCGAGACGCCCGGCGACGGTGATCCCGGCGGCCTGGAGCAGGAGGGCGCCGGGACGCCCGGGCAGGTCGGGCACCCGCAGCCGCAGCGGAGGTTCGGGCACCGTGACCGCGTGCTCCTCCAGCTCGTCGCGGCGCCGGTTGACGGACCGGACGAGGCCCGGTGCGCGGGTGGCGCGCTGGTGTTTTCCGGTGCCCTTGTCGGGGCGCCAGCCGGTCACGAGCCGGTCCTGCGCCCTGGCCAGGTCCTCGGTGAGGCGGGAGTGCTCGGCCCGCTGCCGTTCGTACTCCTCCTCCCACCTGTCCCGCTCGGCCCGCCGGCCCTCCTGGTATCCCGCGTATCCGCCGCCGTAGACGCGGGGCCGCCCGTCACGGCTCGGATCGAGGTCGAGCACCGCCGTGGCGACGTCGGACAGCAGCGCCCGGTCGTGGCTGACCAGCACGACCCCGCCGGACATGCCGCGCAACCGTGCGGTGAGGTACTCGAGGCCGTCCTGGTCGAGGTGGTTCGTCGGCTCGTCGAGCAGCAGGAAGTCGCGCTCCGCGCCGAGCAGGCACGCCAGCCGTACCCGGTAGCGCTGACCCACCGACATCTCGTCGAGCGGCCGGGAGCGGTCGGTGACGGCACCGAGCGCTTCGAGCGCGACGTCGACCCGGCGGTCGGCGTCCCACGCGTCGAGCGTCTCGGCGGCGGCGAGCGCGACGGCGTACTCCTCGGCGGCGCCGGGCCGCTCTTCGGCCAGGTGCGCGGCGCCGCGGTCGAGGGCGAGCAGTGCCGCACGGACGTCGGCGAGCTCGAAGTCGACGAGGTCGCCGACGGTACGGCCGCCGCCGGCGGCCATCTCCTGCTCGGCGGTCCCGAGCGTGCCGACCCGATGAACCCTCCCGGAGTCCGGCGGCAGGGTCCCGGCGAGGATGTGGAGCAGTGTGGACTTGCCCCGGCCGTTCTCGCCGACGACGCCCCAGCGGGAACCGGGGGAGACCGTCAGGTCGACGCCTTCGAGGACCTTGCGGCCACCGCGGCTGATGTGGATCTCGGATGCCATGAGCTGCGCGTGGGCACGCGCGGGCAGGATTACGGTGCTGGTCATGTCTCTTCCTGCGGAGGCGCACTCGTCCCCCGGACGGGTGGACGGAGACGCTCTCGGTCACTGACGGGCGGCCGATCGGCCGATGGAAACGGCGAACAGCCCGTCGCCTCGGCCTACGGGCGCGAAGGGCGGGCTGGACGGGTCCCCGTCAGAGGAAGAACAGATATTGCACGGCCCCAGGCTAACAAGCCGACATCCGTGAATCGACCGCTTATCCGGACCCCCCACCCGGAAGGGACCCGGCCGAGGCTCAGGACAGGGCGTCGAGGCCCGCGCGCAGGTGCTTGAGGCGGTCCGTCAGGTCGGACAGGGACCCGGCCAGGGCGGGGTCGTCGGTCTTGCGGGCGGCCTCGCGAACCCGGGTGAGCTCGTCCTCGACGGCGGCGAGGCGGCGGGAGAGCTCGGGGAGCACGGCGGCCTGGTCACCGTTCCGGCCCGCCGGGAGCTCGTCGCTGAGCCGCTCGCGGAGCATGGAGGCCTGCTCGGTCAGGCGGCGGTTCATGTTGTAGAGCTCTACGAACACCGCCACCTTGGCCCGGAGCACCCACGGGTCGAACGGCTTGGTGAGGTAGTCGACCGCCCCGGCGGCGTAGCTGCGGAAGGCGTAGTCCGGGGCGCTGTCGACCACGGTCAGGAAGATGATCGGGATGTTCCGGGTGCGTTCGCGCCGCTTGATGTGGGAGGCGGTCTCGAACCCGTCCATGCCGGGCATCCGGACGTCCAGCAGGATCAACGCGAACTCCGTGCTGAGCAGCGCCTTCAGCGCCTCCTCACCCGACTTGGCCCGGACGGGGATCAGGTCGAGTGAGCTGAGGATGGCCTCGAGGGCGATCAGGTTCTCCTCCCTGTCGTCGACCAGGAGGATCTTGGCGCGGTCCGGCATCGATCATGCACCTTCACGGAGGTCGTCGGCCGCCCGCCCGCGGGTGAGCCAGCCGCGCAGGCGCTCCAGCAGGCGGTCGACGTCGACGGGCTTGGGGATGTAGTCGGAGGCACCGGACGAGATGCTCTTCTCCCGGTCCCCCTGCATGACCTTAGCGGTAAGCGCGATGATCGGCAGATCGGCGAACTGCGGCATCCGGCGGATCGCCGACGTGGTCGCCCAGCCGTCCATCTCCGGCATCATGATGTCCATCAGGACCAGGGCGACGTCCTCGTTGCGCTCCAGCTGCTCGATGCCCTCCCGTCCGTTCTCGGCGTAGACCACCGTGGAGCCGTACCGCTCCAGCACGCTGGTCAGCGCGAAGACGTTGCGGATGTCGTCGTCCACGATGAGGATCTTGGCGCCGGCGAGCGGGTCCTCGCCGCCCGTCCACACCGGTCCGTCCGCCGGGGGGTAGTCCGGGACGGCCGGGCTCTCCTCCACCG
The DNA here is from genome assembly GCA_014647935.1 of Planomonospora parontospora. GTDB lineage: Bacteria > Actinomycetota > Actinomycetes > Streptosporangiales > Streptosporangiaceae > Planomonospora > Planomonospora parontospora. The sequence goes on along the minus strand of BMQD01000014.1, from coordinate 159,212 downwards.
GGGCCTCCGGCAGCTCGGGAGCGCGCTCCAGCTCGCCGGGGATGACCATCGGCGGCTGCTGGACGGCGCTCGGCGTCGCCGCCCCGCCGTCGCGCGAGGCCAGCGGGCCCGCGTAGGCGGGCGGGAGGTACAGGGTGAAGGAACTGCCCCGGCCCACCTCGCTCATCACGTGGATCTCACCGCCGAGCAGCCGGGCGATCTCGCGGCAGATGGACAGGCCCAGGCCGGTCCCGCCGTACTTGCGGCTGGTGGTGCCGTCGGCCTGCCGGAACGCCTCGAAGATGACCTCCAGCTTGTCGGCGGCGATGCCGATGCCGGTGTCCACGACCTCGAAGGCCAGGATGCCGTCGACACCGCGCAGCGTCTCGTCCACGAAGGCGACGCCGTGCGGTGCGCAGAGCACGCGGAGCCGTACCTCGCCCTTGGGGGTGAACTTGATCGCATTGGAGAGCAGGTTGCGCAGCACCTGCTGGAGGCGCTGCTCGTCGGTGCGGAGCTCCTGCGGGACCGACGGCTCGACCTCGACCGCGAACGACAGGCCCTTGTCCTGGGCCAGCGGCGTGAAGGTGGCCTCGAAGTAGTCGACGAGCTTGGGCAGCGAGATCTGCTGCGGGTGGATGTCCATGCGCCCGGCCTCGACCTTGGACAGGTCGAGGATGTCGTTGATGAGCTGGAGCAGCGCGGACCCGGCCCCGTGGATGGTCTTGGCGAACTCCACCTGCTGGGGCGTGAGGTTGCCCTCGGCGTTCTCGGTGAGCAGCTTGGCCAGCACCAGCAGGCTGTTCAGCGGGGTGCGCAGCTCGTGGGACATGTTGGCGAGGAACTCGGACTTGTAGCGCGAGGAGACCGCGAGCTGCTCGGCGCGCTCCTCCAGCGTGCGGCGGGCCTGCTCGATCTGGAAGTTCTGGATCTCGATGGCGCGGTTCTGCTTGGCGAGCAGCGCGGCCTTGTCCTCCAGCTCGGCGTTGGAGCGGCGCAGCTCCTCCTGCTGGCGCTGGAGCTCGTCGGAGCGCTCCCGCAGCTCGGTGGTGAGGCGCTGGGACTCGGTGAGCAGGTCCTCGGTCCGGGAGTTGGCGATGATGGTGTTCATCGTGACGCCGATGGTCTCCACGAGCTGGACCAGGAAGTCGTGGTGGACCTCGCTGAACTCGTAGAGCGAGGCCAGCTCCAGCACGCCGAGGACCTGGTTCTCGAACAGGACCGGGAGCACCACGATCTGCGCGGGCGCCGACCGGCCGAGGCCGCTGCCCACGGTGAGGTAGCGGTCCGGGACGTCGCGCAGGATGATCCGCTTGCCCTCCAGTGCGGCCTGGCCGACGATCCCCTCGCCGGTGGCGAAGCGCTGCCGCGGGCCGGAGCCCGGGCGGGTGCCGTACCCGGCGATGAGGTGCAGGTCGTGGTCGCCCGCGGGCTCGGCGAGGTAGAAGGCGCCGTACTGGGCGGAGACCAGCGGGGTCAGCTCGCTCATGATCAGCTTGGCGACCTCCATGAGGTCGCGGTGGCCCTGCATGAGCCGGGAGATGCGGGCCAGGTTGGACTTGAGCCAGTCCTGCTCCTGGTTGGCGGTCGTGGTGGAGCGCAGCACGGACACCATCGTGTTGATGTTGTCCTTCAGCTCGCCGATCTCGCCCTCGGCGTCGACGGTGATCGAACGCGTCAGGTCGCCCTGGGCGACGGCGGTGGTGACCTCGGCGATCGCGCGGACCTGGGTGGTGAGGCGGCCGGCGAGGTCGTTCACGCTCTCGGTGAGGCGCTTCCAGATGCCCTCGGCGCCCTCGACCTGGGCCTGGACGCCGAGGTTGCCCTCGGAGCCGACCTCGCGGGCCACGCGGGTGACCTCGGAGGCGAAGGACGACAGCTGGTCGACCATCGTGTTGATGGTGGTCTTGAGGGCGAGGATCTCGCCCTGGGCGTTGACGTCGATCTTGCGGGTCAGGTTGCCCCGGGCGACGGCGGTGGTGACCTCGGCGATGTTGCGCACCTGGTAGGTCAGGTTGTTGGCCATCGAGTTGACGTTGTCGGTGAGGTCCTTCCAGACGCCGGAGACGCCGCGGACGCGGGCCTGGCCGCCGAGCTGGCCCTCGGTGCCGACCTCGCGGGCCACCCGGGTGACCTCGTCGGCGAACATCGACAGCTGGTCGACCATCGTGTTCAGGGTGTCCTTGAGCTGGAGGATCTCGCCCTGCGCGTCGGCGGTGATCTTCTTCGACAGGTCGCCCTGGGCGACGGCCGTGGAGACCGCGGCGATGGCCCGCACCTGGGTGGTCAGGTTGCCCGCCATGACGTTGACGTTGTCGGTGAGGTCCTTCCAGACGCCGGAGACGCCCCGGACCTGCGCCTGGCCGCCGAGCTGGCCCTCGGTGCCGACCTCGCGGGCCACCCGGGTGACCTCCTCGGCGAAGGCGGAGAGCTGGTCGACCATGGTGTTCACGGTGTTCTTCAGCTCGAGCATCTCGCCGACCGCGTCGACGGTGACCTTGCGGCTCAGGTCGCCCCTGGCCACCGCGGTGGTGACCAGCGCGATGTCGCGGACCTGGGCCGAGACGCGGGTGGACATGGCGTTCACCGCCTCGGTCAGGTCGCGCCAGCTGCCCGACATGCCCCGGAGCTGCGCCTGGCCGCCCAGCCGGCCCTCGGTGCCGACCTCGCGCGCCACCTGCGTGACCTCGGAGGTGAACAGGGACAGCTGGTCCACCATGCCGTTGATCGCCTTGCCGAGGCGCCGCACCTCGCCCCGGGCGCCGCGGTCCAGGTCGATCCGGCGGGACAGGTCGCCCTTGGCCACGGCGTCGATCACGTCGGCCGCCCCGCTGACCGGACCGGACAGGGCCTCGATGAGGTCGTTGACCGAGTGCACGCTCTCGGCCCAGGCGCCCACGCCGGGCCCCGGGGTCAGCCGCTCGCCGAAGCGGCCCTCCTTGACCACCTCGCGGCGGACCCTCATCAGCTCGTTGGCCAGGTGCTCGCGGCGGTCGGCGACCTCGTTGAGCAGCAGGCGGATCTCGCTGAGGATCCCGTCGGGGGCGTAGGGCACGCGGCGCCGGAAGTCGCCGTCGCGCCAGGCGAAGAGCGTCTCCAGAAGCGGTCGCAGGTCGGACTCGCTGTAGTGGCGCTCCTCGGCGTCGGGCATCGTGTCGGCCGTGGTCATGAGACCTCCTTGAATCCCGAGGGGGGCAGCCTCGGGTCATCCCAGTCTGTCACGATGCGCAAGCCCCGGTCCCGCCTTCGTTTTACCCCACGTCACCATGGAGTGTGGTAATCAGGGAACAATGACCACCGCTCCACGCGCGCTCCTGGCCGCGTCCTTCACGCCGGGAGACGCCGCCGTCTCCGAGGTCAGGCGCTTCACCCGAGAGGTGATGACCGCCTGGGCCGCCGCGTCCGTCCTGTCCATGGCCGAGCAGCTGTCCGGAGAGCTGGCCGCTCAGGTCGCCGACGTGCCGTTCGAGGTCGTGTGGACCCACCTCGGCGACCGGGTGCAGGTGGAGGTGCGGCAGAAGAGCGCCTCGGAGACGCATCCCGGCGCGCCCGTCGTGCCGGTGGAGGAGTGGGGCGTCACCTTCGGCCCGGAGCACCGCACCCACTGGGCCCGGCTGCCGCTGCCCGGCTCCCGCGACCAGGTGACCACGGAGTGGGCCGAGGAGGACGACTCCGGGCGGGGGCCGGTCTGGCTGCGCTTCCTGGCCGACGCCAGCGACCTGCTGGCCGGAACGCTCGACCCGGACATGGTGCCCGCGATCATCGCGCAGATCGCGGTGCCCCGGCTGGCCACCTGGTGCGCGGTCTTCATCTGGGCCGACGGCGGGGGGCCGCAGCGCCCGGCCTACCTGTGGCATGCCGACGAGGGCCGCATCGACGAGCTGCGCGAGGTGCTCGCCGGGAGCCGCGTCCCCGAGGACGGCGGTTCGACGCAGCTCGGCGACTCCCACGTGCTGACCGTCCCGCTCCTGGCGCGGGGGCGCGCGCTCGGCGCGATGTGCCTGGGCCGCCCCGACCGCTTCGCCGACGACGTCATGCAGTACGCCGAGGACATCGGCCGCCGCGCCGCCCTCGCGCTGGACAACTCCCTGCTCTACGCCCAGCAGGCCGCGGCCAACCGGGCCCTGCAGCGCAGCCTGCTCCCGCCCGACGACCCCGGCGAGATCCCCGGACTCGACCACGCGGTGGTCTACGAACCCGCGGGGGAGACCAACGAGGTCGGCGGAGACTTCTACGACCTGTTCGCGGCCGGCGACGGGTCCTGGCGGTTCGCGGTCGGCGACGTCTGCGGGACCGGCCCGGTGGCCGCCGCGGTCACCGGCCTGGCCCGCCACACGCTGCGCCTGCTCGCCCGCGAGGGGTACGGCGTCGCCGCCGTCCTGGGCCGCCTCAACCAGGCGATCCTGGAGGAGGGCGACCGGGCCCGGTTCCTCACCCTGCTCCACGGGGAGATCCGGCCCGTGCCGACGGGTCTGGAGCTGCGGCTCGTCTCCGCCGGGCACCCGGAGGCGCTGCGGCTCAAGCCCAGCGGCGTCGTGGAGCCGGTGGTGACCTCCCAGTCGCTGCTGGGGGTCTTCCCCGAGGTGGACTTCGAGGCGGACCTGGTCCACCTCGACCACGGCGACGTGCTGCTCGCGGTGACCGACGGGGTGACCGAGCGGCGCCAGGGTGAGCGGCTGCTCGACGACGACGGGGGCCTGGCCAGGCTGCTCGCCGAGTGCGTGGGCCTGTCCGCGGGGGCCGTGGCGGCGCGGATCCGCCGGGCGGTGCAGGAGTTCACCACCGAGCCGAGCGCGGACGACATGGCGATCGTGGTCCTGCGCGCCCGCTGAGCAGGCCGTCCGCGCCCGCCGGTCCCGGGGCCCGTCCGAGCTCCGGACGGGCTCCGGACGGGCGGTCGGCCGGGAGGTCGGCCGGGAGGTCCGGCGGGCGTCCGGGAGCCCGGATGACCGTCCGGGCGGTCGGGCGGGAGGTCAGGCGTCCGTCTTCACGTGCCTGCGGACGAAGTCCAGCTGGGCGGCCATCTGGGCGATGCGCTCGGCGACGACCAGCGAGCCGTGGCCCGCGCCGTACCGGTAGACCTCGTGCTCGTGCCCGCGCGCGGCGAGCCGGGACACGTAGGCCTCGATCTGGCGGATCGGGCAGCGCGGGTCGTTCTCGCCGGCCAGGATCAGCACCGGCGCCTCGACCCGGTCGACGTAGGTGATGGGCGAGCAGTGCGCGTAGCGCTCCGGCTGCTCGGCGGGCGAGCCGCCGAGCAGCGCGCGGTGGTAGGCCCGGAGCGACTCGGGCTCGTCCTCGTAGGCCGCCAGGTGGTCGGCGATCGGCACCGTCGCGACGCCCGCCGCCCACGTCCCGGGCTGCGTCCCCAGCCCGAGCAGCGTGAGGTAGCCGCCCCAGGACGACCCGGCCAGCACCAGGCGTTCCGGGTCGGCCAGGCCGCGCGCCACCATCGCCTCGCGCACGGCGGTCACGTCGGCCAGCTCGATGTGGCCGACGTCGCCCGCCAGCGCGTCCCGCCAGGCGGAGCCGTACCCGGTGGAGCCCCGGTAGTTGACCCGCACGACCGCGAAGCCGAAGTCCACCCAGGCCGCCACCTGCGGGAGGAAGGAGTCGTCGTCCTGCGAGGTGGGCCCGCCGTGCAGGAGGAAGACGGTCGGGTACGGCCCGGCGCCGCGTTCGGGCCGGGAGACCAGGGCGTGCACGCGCCCGCCGGGCCCGTCCACGTCCACGTCCTCGACCGGGACGGAGGGCGGCGAGGACGGCCCGCCGTGGTTCATCACCACCTGGCCGTTGCTCGACCGGATCACCGGCGGGTGGGCGCCGCTGGACCAGGAGTACTCCACCGAGCCGTCGGGCCGGGGCGCGGCGGCGTCGATCACGCCGTGCTTGGTCTCGATCGGGGCCAGCACGCCTCCGGCCAGGTCGTAGCGGTGCAGGTGGGTGCGGCCGCGGTTGGCCCGGACGACGAGCAGGGACCGGCCGTCGGCGTACCAGTCGGCGGTGATCTCGCCGGGGTCGGGCAGCCAGATCTCCCGCTGCTCGCCGCTCACCGGGTCCCAGACCAGCGGCTCCCGGCGGCCCCGGCGCTCGTGCAGGGCGAGCAGCCGCCGGTCGCCGGAGACGGGGGCGAAGCGCAGGCCGACGACGCCCCTGCCGAGGCCGTCGCCCAGCTCGCCCACGGTCTCGCCGGACTGCCGCAGGACCCGGAGCGAGGGGTGCCTGGTGTCGCCGTGCTCGCTGTGGTTGACTGCGATCAGCGAGCCGTCCAGGGAGACCGCGGCCACAGAGGCGGCCTCGGTGTGCTCGTAGACCACCCGGGCGGGGGAGCCGGGCCGTACGACGTAGACGGTGAAGCCCTGACCTGGCCGGGCCAGGCCGATCACCGCGTCACCCGTCGCGGCCAGGGCGATCCCGGCGGGGTGGCCGGGACCGAGGTCGACCGGCTCGTCGGGGCCGCCGGTGAAGGGCTGGCGCATCCAGCCGCCCCACTCGTCGCCGTCGGTGTCGGCGAACCACCAGATCCACTGGCCGGCGGGGTCGACGGTGCCGTGCGAGGTGCCCTTGGGGCGCGCGGTCACCTGGCGCACGACGCCCTCCGCGCGGTCCCAGGCGTAGACCTCCCAGGCGCCGGAGGCGTTGCTGCGGTACACGGCGCGGGCGGGGGCATGCCGCGCCCAGACGGGCAGTGTCACGCGTGGCGCCCGGAACCTGGTCTGCCAGCGTTCCTCCGCCTTCATATGGCGTGTCCCTCCGTCAAGGCATCGGCTCGCGCGGACATGGGCGCGGGCCCGCCGGGTTGCCGTCCAGTATGTAGCCTCCGGCAGTAGTTTGCTTGATGAACGTGTGTAATTTCGGACTAAATGCCACTTAAGTTACATGTGATACGAAGGTGACTGTCAAGTAACGCTCTTGATCATGGGTGTGACTTAAAGGTAGAAATATGAAAAGAAGCGGTCACCGTACTTGTATCCGGTAGTTCTGTGATTTGTCTCTGCAGGACTTCCGTGTCGACGTGCCAGGCGCTCGGGCCCATGCCCACCACGGCCTCGACGTCGGCGCGGCGCAGGCGCATGGAGAACTCGTGGACGCTCCGGCCGGTGGCGGTGAACCGGCCGCCGAGGCTCTCGGCCGTCCGGCGCTCCTTCGACTCGTCCACCGAGAGCAGGCCCAGCCGGTCCACCAGCGGTTCCAGATGCCGGACGGTGGGGGTCACGACGACGAGCACGCCGCCGGGGCGCAGGATCCGCGCGAACTCCGAGCCGTTGCGCGGCGCGAAGACGTTGAGGAGCACGTCCACCGCGCCGCTCGCGACCGGCAGCGGCCGCCACACGTCGGCCACCACCGCGCCCAGCCGGGGATGGGCCCGCGCGGCCCGCCGGACGGCGTGCTTGGAGACGTCCAGCGCGATCCCGACGGCGCCGGGCAGCCGGTCGAGCACCCGGGCCAGGTAGTACCCCGTCCCCGCCCCCGCGTCCGCGACCACCGGCCCCGCCCCCGCGTCCGCGCCGGTCGTCCCCGGCCCCGCGTCCGCGACCACTGGCCCCGCATCCGCCCCCGCCTCCGCCGATCCCGTCTCGGCGTCCCCCGGTCCCGTCGTCCTCGCCGCCACCGCGGTACGGCAGGCGTCCGCGACCGCGTCGGCGAGCGGGTCGAAGTGCCCCGCCCCGAGGAAGGCGTCCCTGGCCGCCACCATGGCCGGGCTGTCGGCCGTCCCGGGGGCCTGCGAGCCGGTCAGCAGGCTGACGTATCCCTGCCGGGCGACGTCGAACGCGTGCCCGGCCGGGCAGCGCAGCACCCGCTCACCGAGGGCCATCCGATCCCCGCAGACCGGGCAGACGAGGAACTCCACGATGTCGGCCAGCATCCCTCCATCATCCCGCCCCCGGCGGCACGGTTGGTCTCTGCTCCTGCGGCCGAGCGGTTCCTCGTCATGGACTGTCCGGTCGATAGGTGACAAGTGGCGTGCAAGAGGGTTTCAAGCGACGACCGGTACACATGTGACCCATGAGGAAGAGAACTGTCATCGGTGCCGGTCTGCTCGCGCTCGTGCTCGCCGGGGGGTCGGCCGGGACGGCGAACGCCGCCGCGGCCCCCGTCCACCACTGGGGTCCCGTGCAGTCCGCGGCCGGTCACGGCGGATACGCCAAGGCCGACGTCTGGCTGAGCGACTTCGACTCCGAGCGGTTCGTCGTCTCCGGCACCCTCCGCGACCGTGACCGGCACAGCGGCCACTGCGGCTACGTGCGCGCCCGGTTCCACTACGTCAGCGGCGGCACCGGCTGGTCGCAGGTCCGCTACACCTGCTCTTCGAAGGGCGCGGCCTTCAAGCTGTCGTCGGACGGCGAGGTCGACCGGGTGGATGTGCGGGTCTGCCTGGTCAGCTACAGGACCAACGCGATCTTCGGGTGCCACACCGATGTGATCAAGGCCTCGACCGTCGCCGGCTGGCCGCAGTAGGCGGGCGCCGCCCGTGACCCCGGGGCCGTCGTCACCGCGCCCCGGGCTACGGCGTGCTCTGGGGTGCGGCCGTGGTCTCGGGTGCGGCCGTGACGGAACCGTCGCCGCGCCCCGTTAGAGTCGCCCGGCGTGACGCGACGATCATGGATGCTCTGGGCCGCCGCCCTGCTGTGGGCGGTGGTTCCGGCCGCCTGCCTGGGTTACGTGGAGATCGGGGAGTCGCTTTCCTCGGCCACGGGACACGGTGATTCGGCCGTCTACGGAATGGTCCTGACGTACCCCGGAGACGGCTACCTGATCGCCGGCCGGCTGGGCCGGTACATCCATGACGGTCCCGTCTTCGCCCTCGGCGCCGCGCCGTACGTGCTGCTCGGCCTCGGGGCATGCCTCCTCGCCGCTCGGTTGGGCAGGCCGAAGACGGGCCGGGTGCTCACCGGCCTCCTCGCCACCATGCTGGTCCTGGTGTACGGCCTCCGGCCCCTGCTCTTCCTGACGGACGCGGTTGAAGGGCACACGGGGGGGGTGGGGGCCGCAGGCGTCGTTCCACTCCGAGATCGGAGGAGACCTCTGCCAGCTGGCCGCGGCAGTGCTGATGGTGTCCGCGCTCCGCTCCGGGCGGCGGGCCGTACGGCGGCGCGGCCGGACCCCGCGGACGCTCCTGACCGTGCCGGTCGTGCTGGCGGTCGTCCTGCTGTCCGGCGGCGACACACCCCCGGGGAGGGTCACCGTGCCGGACTGCTCCTTCTCCCCGGACGAGATCCGGGAGCCGCCGTCCGGCTGGGACCTGTTCATGTGCGGGGCGCGCGAGGACCGGGGCGGCGGACCCCTCCTCGCGATGCCCGACCGCGAGCTGGCCGCCAACGCCCGCCATCTGTGTGAGACGGCCACCAGGCACGGCGGCGACGTCCACGCGACCGGGGTGCGGGCGGTGGCCGACGATACGATCCGGCCCATCCTGGACCTGCTGTATCCGGTCTGCCCCGCCGTACGGGAGGCGGAGGACGCGGTGTGGGCCGGGACCGGGCGGGGCGCCGCCTGCGACGGGCTGCCGCCGCACCGCCCCCGGATCGAACCGGTGGGGCGCGGTTCCACGGACGCCGGGACGGAATCCGCCCTCCTCCTGCACGAGAGGATCCTGTCGAAGGAGCCGCTCTTTCTGGACGGGGCCCGCGCGGAGGCGGGAGAGAACGGGGTGGTGGGAGCGACCACCGGAGCGGTCGTCGTCACCGCCGTGCGCGGGCCGGGAGCCGTCTGCCTGAGAGGTGAGGCGTACGGCAGGCGTCCTCCGGTGGAGACCGGAGGCTGGGACCGGGTCGAGGAGGTCGGTTACCTGAGCCCGCTCGGCGATCTGCGTTTCGTGGACGGTGAGCCGCTCCTGCCCCGGCTCACCTCCGATGGCCCCGGCCGCTACCGCGTCCGCGTGCACGTCCGGAGAGGGGCGGCGGATGCGGACCGCGGGAAGCCGGGTGTCCCCGGAGAGATCCTGGTCATGGTCTATCCAGGCGGGGAAGGGGAGCCGGTCGTGTACCGGGCGGACTGACCGCACCGGCCGCGGACGCCGACGAGGTGGTGGAACGGTGCGCCGATGCGGTAGAAGGAACCGATCGTTCGCACGCGGCCTGGCCGGCGGTGCGTCACACCCGCTGCCACCGTGACACCGGCAGCCCGTTCCTGGAAGGGAGACCGGATGCCGCACCAGCCCATGACCGTCGCGGGCGTCGAGGTGATCCCGCTGTGCGACGCCGTCGGCCCGATGGGGGAGGCGATCCGGCGGCCGCTGCCGGAGATGTTCCCCGGCGGCTGCCACCACGACGGGGAGTGGACCCTGCACTTCCACTGCTACCTGCTGCGCGGCGCGGCGGGCCGTACCGTCCTGGTGGACACCGGGATCGGGCCGCAGGACGGGCCGGCGGCGAGCTGGGCCCCTGTCCCGGGGGCGCTGGCGGCCGAGCTCGCCCGGGTGGGGACCACGCCGCAGGAGGTGGACACCGTGGTCATCACGCACCTGCACAGCGACCACGCCGGCGGGGCGGTGGCGGGTGGGGCGCCGGTCTTCCCGAACGCCGGGTACGTGCTCCAGCGCGCCGAGATCGCCGCCGCCTCCGAGGCGGTCCTCGACCATGTGGTCCGCCCGCTGGGCGAACGGGTCCGGGTGGTCGACGGGGACGCGGACCTGTCCTCCGGCGTCCGGGTGGTCCACGCGCCGGGGCACACTCCCGGCCACCAGATCGTCCGGGTGGGCGGCCTGGCCCTCACCGGCGACCTGGTGCTGCATCCCGTCCAGCTCGCCGACCCCGGGGTGCCCTACCTCTACGACGACGATCCTGAGCTCGCCGCGCGGACCCGTGCCGAGGTGCTGGACCGGGTCAGAGCGGAGGGCGGGCTGATCGCCACCGCCCACTTCGCGGAGCCCTTCACCTCCCTGTCCTGACCGCCGCGATCCCGGACGGCTCCACTCTGGGGGCCGCCGTCGCCGGCTCCATCGGGCGGCGGCATCCCGGGAGGGCCGGTCCTCCTGGACGGTTCTGGAGGACGACGGTTCTGGAGGACGACGGTTCTGGAGGACACGGACGGGTTCGAGGTGGAACTCATCGCCACCGCCATGACGGACCCGTCCTGAGAACCCCGCTCTCGATCGATCCGTGACTCCTGATGACCGCTCGCCCGGAGAAGCGGACAATGGCCGGCCGCTACCTCTGCGAGTGTCGTCCCATGCCGGATGACCGCAGCTCCAGGAAGGCTCAGAACATCGTGAACGCCTGCATCGCCACGCCCCGATCCGCATTCGACGCCGGACGGGCCGGCCTGCAAGCCGGGCACGCCGGGCACGCGGGGCACGCGGGGCACGCGGGGAACACGGACATCCTGCGCGAAACGCTCGGTGGCCGGAAGCCGAGCCGAAGGGGAGCGGCGTGACCGTGAGGCGAGTCCGAGGAGATCGCGGGGGAGACCGATGACCGTGCTCGGTACCCGGGCGCTCAACCGCGCGACGCTGGCCCGGCAGCTGCTGCTCGATCGCGCCGACATACCGGTGCGCGACGCCGTCGCGCACCTCGGCGGGCTGCAGGCGCAGGAACCACAGGAGCCGTTCGTCGGGCTCTGGACCCGGCTGCGCGCGTTCGACCCGGCGACGCTCTCGGGCCTGCTCGTCGGGCGGAGCGTGGTGCGCACCCACCTCATGCGCCGCACCGTCCACCTCCTCACCGCAGAGGACGCGCTCGCCTGGCGGGCCCGCCACGACGCCATGCTGCGCCAGCGGGTGCTCGGGACGTACCGCCACGAGCTCGACGAAGTGGACCTCGACGAGCTCGCGGCGGCGGGCCGGGCGGTCATGGCCGACGGCGAGCCCCGCTCGATGGGTGAGCTCGCCGGGGCGCTCGCCGATCGCTGGCCGGCACCGGGACGGCGGGCGCTGGGGGAGATGCTGGTCGCCGCGCTCCTCCCGATGGCGCAGCTGCCGCCGCGTGGGCTGTGGCGTACGAGGGCGGGTGTGCGCAACGTCCTGCTCTCGTCCTGGCTGGGGCGCGAGATCGACCCGCCGGCCGCGGACGGTTCCGACCCGGTCGGCCAGGCGCTGGTACGGCGCTACCTGGCCGCGTTCGGCCCCGCGGCCTCGGCGGACCTGCGTGCCTGGTGCGGCCTGGCGGGACTGCCGGCCGCCGTATCCGCGATGCGGGGGGAACTCGTCACCTTCCGGGACGAGCGCGGCCGCGAGCTGCTGGACCTTCCCGACGCGCCGCGTCCCGACCCCGACACACCCGTCCCGGTACGGTTCCTGCCGGCGTTCGACAACGCGCTCCTCGGCTACCACGACCGCACCCGGATCGTCGACGACGCCCACCGCGGTCTGTCGGTCGCCGGTGCCCGCGTGGTGCTGGTGGACGGCCGGGTCGCCGCCACCTGGACCACCGAGGCGGACGCCGTGATCGTCACCCCGCTGCGCCGCCTCTCCCGATCCGACCACGCCGCCGTCGCCGAGGAGGGACGGTCGCTGGCGTCGTTCCTGTCCGACGACGACAGTGACCGCGTGCAGATTGACGCGTCCCCCTGAGTTCCGGCCACCGGTGGTGCACTGAACCGAGGCGGAGCGTGGAGACACAGGCCGTGGCCTGCGGTGACGGCGTCGATCGGAGCGCACGGTCCATCCGGTGGGGCACTTGTCTCCCACGACCTCTGCCCGGACTCCGGACTCGCCCGTCTAGGAGGCGCGGGCGGCGAGCAGGCGGCGGGTGATCGTCCGGTAGCGCAGTACCTGCACCACGCCGAGCAGCCAGAACGGATACTGCACGGCGAACGCCCAGCGGAAGGCGTCGAGCCCGGTCCCGCCGTGCAGGTCGAGTGCGACGCCGACGAGGGCGATCACCGACATGGAGGCGACGAAGCCGCCGCCGTTCACGATGCCGCTCGCCGCGCCGATCCGGTCGGCGGGGTTGAAGGTCCTGGCGTAGTCGAAGCCGATCATCGAGCCGGGGCCGTTGGCGGAGAGCGCCACCACGAGTACGGCGAGCAGCCAGAGGGGGGCCCGTCCCGGCCAGGCCAGCACCGCGGTCCACGCCCCGGCGGTGGTGCCGATCACGGTGAGGACCAGCCACGAGCGGTGGAACGGGAACCGCCCGGCGAGGTAACCGAGCACCGGCCCGCAGGCCATGCCGCACAGGGTCAGCGCGGACAGCAGCACGCCCGCCGTGGACGGGTCCAGCCCCTGCGCCTGGACCAGGAACGGATATCCCCACAGCAGCAGGAACGCGGCGGCCGAGCACTGGGTGGCCGCGTGCGTCCACATGCCCAGGCGGGTGCCGGGTTCGGCCCAGGCCGCCCGCAGCCCCGGTGCCTGCCCGGCCGCTCCGGCGGGGCGGGAGTCGCGCAGCACCGCCAGGAGCAGGACCACGGCCGCCACGCCGAGCCCGGCCGCGCCCAGGAAGGTGGGCGTCCAGCCGTACGCGTTCAGGGAGTGGATCAGCGGGACCGCGGAGGCGAGTGCGCCGAGCTGACCGATGATGCCGGTGAGCTGGACCATCACCGGGTTGCGCCGGGCCGGGAAGTGGAGGCTGACCAGGCGGATCACGCTGATGAACGTCATCGCGTCGCCGCAGCCGATCAGCGCCCGTCCGGCGGCGCCCGGGAGCAGACCGGACGAGAAGGCGAAGACGAGCTCGCCGCAGGTCATCACCGCGGCCCCGATGACCAGCATGCGCTTGGAACCGAGGCGGTCGACCAGGACGCCGACGGGCACCTGCATCCCCGCGTAGAACAGGAGCTGCAGCATGGCGAGGAGGGAGAGCCCGGACGGGCCGATCCCCAGCCGGGCGGCGGCCTCCAGGCTCGCGACGCCGAGGGACTGGCGGTGGAAGACGGCGATGACGTAGGCGATGACGCCGGTGACCCAGAAGAGCATCGCTTTGGATCGTGGCGTCATGACCCGAATATTACTTTTGCGAACTTTATGGTGTGGTCGGGGGGTCGCCGCGGGCGACGTCGGTGGGTACATTCGGAGGAGGCGCGGTCCCGCGCCCGACCCCCTTCACCGGTGCCCACGCCACCGGCTCGCGGGGGTAGAGGGGACCCTGGAGTTCTCGGGACGCCGGTTGCACGTGCCCCAGATCCGGCGGGGCGGCGGGAGCGTGGGTCCCGGCGCGACGCCGTGTCCAGGGAGCATGGGATGACCAGCAACAAGTCCTTCAAGAGCCGCGTCCGCACCCGCATGGCCAAGACCGGCGAGAGCTACTCCGCGGCCCGCCGCAACCTCGTCCCCCGCCCCGGTGCGCCCGGCGTGCCGGCCGTCGCTTCCGAGACCGATCCCGGCGTGCCGGCCGCCGTTCCCGCGAGCGGGGAGCCGGGGAACCTCGCGGGCGAGGCCGCTGTTCTCGCGGCCGGCGTGCCGGCGGACCTCGCGAGCGAGGCCGCTGTTCCCCCGGCGGGGCCCGCGGAGGAGGCCGCGGCCGCCTCCCACGAGGAGACGGTCTCCGGGGACGCGATGGCGGCCGCGACCGGCCGCTCGCGCGGCGACTGGTTCGCGCTGCTGGACGGCTGGGGCGCGGTGGACCGTTCGCACGGGGAGATCGCCCGGTGGCTGGTCGAGGAGCACGGGGTGGCCGGCTGGTGGGCGCAGAGCGTCACCGTCGCCTACGAGCAGGCGCGGGGTCTCAGACTGCCGGGACAGCGGCGGGGCGGGGACTTCTCGGTCGGTGCGAGCAAGACCGTCGCCGTCCCGGCCGAACGGGTCACCGCGGCGTTCACCGACGAGGCCCTGCGGGCCCGATGGCTGCCGGAGGCCCCCTTCCGGGTACGGACCGCGCGGCCCGGCCGGTCCGTCACCGCCGACTGGGAGGGCCGGGCCGCCGTCACGGTGCATCTCGTGGCGAAAGGGCCGGACCGGACCCAGATCAGCCTCCAGCACGGCAAGCTCCCCGACGCCGGGTCGGCCGCCGCGATGAAGGCCTTCTGGCGCGAACGCGTGACCGTGCTGAAGCAGGTCCTCGAAGGCTGAGGCTCGGCGGCCGGGGCGGGTCCCCGATGGCCGAGGTCCGGCGGTCGGGGCGGGTCCCCGGCGGCCGGTGTCAAGGCCGCCGGGGATAGCGGATCAGGAGGCCCGCGTGGACGTCCTGGTCCCCGGCGGCGTAGGTGTGCGGGACGTCGGAACGCCAGGAGACGTGCTCGCCGGGCCCGGCCAGCAGGGGAGCGCCGGCCGGTCCGGCGCGCAGCGTCCCGGTGAAGACGGTGAGATGCTCGGTGACGCCCTCCGGGTGGGCGGGCGAGGTCTGCGACGTGCCCGCCGGCACGACGAGCCGGTAGAGCTCGTAGGTGGCGCCCTCCTCCTCGAAGACCTCCAGCAGCACGCCCTGCACGGCCGCGCCGTGGGCGACGGGACCGGTGCCGACGGCGGCGGCCAGGGGGACGCCCAGCTGGGCGGTGACCGCCCACAGGGTCTCCAGGGTCGGGTTGCGGGTGCCGTTCTCCAGGCCGGAGAGCGTCGCCTTGCCGATCCCGGCGCGCCGGGCGAGCTCCGAGAGGGACAGGCCGCGCTCCTCTCGCAGTCTGCGGATCCGCCGTCCGACGTCCGGCATGTCGGTCGTGGGGGTGTCCGCCCTGGGCTGGGGGTTTGGCGCGTCGGACCTCATGGGGCTATCGTGCAGCATGACGCCCGTTCCGTTTACGGAACACCCTGGAGGCGTCGACGGGACGCTCCGGAGGCGTCGTAGGAGCGTCCCGGGGACGCCGCGGGGACGTGAGGGGACGAGATGAATCGCCTGCTGCAGCCCGTGCTGGCCGGGGTGGTGACCGCCCTGGTCGGCTTCGCCAGTTCCTTCGCCGTCGTCCTGGCCGGGCTCCGGGCGGTGGGCGCCGACCAGGCTCAGGCGGCCTCCGGCCTGCTCGCGCTCTGCGTCGCCGCCGGCGCCACCGCGATCTGGTTCGGCCTGCGGCTGCGCATCCCGGTCAGTGTCGCCTGGTCCACGCCGGGTGCGGCGCTGCTGGTCTCAACCGGCGCGGTCGAGGGCGGTTTCCCGGCGGCGGTCGGCGCGTTCGCCGTCTGCGGGGTGCTCCTCACCGTCGCCGGCCTCTTCCCTCCCCTCGGCCGCTCGATCGCGTCCATCCCCGCCCCGATCGCCGGCGCGATGCTGGCCGGGGTCCTGCTGAACCTGTGCGTCGCGCCGGTCCGGGCGCTCGTCGAGGTGCCCGCGGTGGCCGGTCCCGTGGTCCTGGTCTGGGCGCTGCTCAGCCGGTTCGCGCGGATCTGGGCGGTGCCGGGGGCCCTACTGGCCGCCGTCGCGGCCATCGCGCTGACCGGTCCGGGCCTGGGCGCGGTGGACGCGCGCCCGGTGGTCGAGCTGACCGTGCCGTCCTGGAGCGCCTCGGCGATGGTCGGCATCGCGCTCCCGCTCTTCCTGGTCACCATGGCCGCGCAGAACGTGCCGGGCATGGCGGTCCTCGCCGGGTACGGCTACCGCCCGCCGCTGCGCACCGTCCTGGCCGGCACCGGTGCGGCGAGCGCCCTGGCCGCCCCCTTCGGCGGCCACGCGGTGAACCTGGCCGCGATCACCGCGGCCCTGGCCGCCGGACCCGACGCGGGCCCCGACCCCGGCCGCCGGTGGATCGCCTCCGTCACGGCCGGGGTCTCGATGGTCGTCCTGGGCGTCGGAGCCGGCCTGGCGACGGCCCTCGTCCTGCTCTCCCCGCCGGTGCTCGTCGAGGCCGTCGCCGGGCTCGCCCTGCTCGGCGCCCTCGCCTCCGCGATCACCGCGGCCGTCGCCGACCCCGACCGCGTCCAGGCGGCGGTGGTCACCTTCGTGGTCACCGCGTCGGGGCTGACGCTGCTCGGGGTGGGCGCGGCCTTCTGGGGTCTGGTCGCGGGCGGGCTGACGACCCTGCTGCACCACCGCCGGACGGCTCCCGGGGCCGTACCGGAGGAGCCGTCCGGGGAGCCGTCCGAAGAATCGGCCGAAGAGATCAGCCGACGGTGACCGGCAGGTGCCGACCGGGGCGGGGGTCGGGCTCGTCCGGGCCACCGTCCGGGCCACCGTCCGGGCCACCGTTCGGGCCGCCGTCCCGGTCACCGTCCGAACCGCCGCCCTGACCGGGACGGCCGGGCCCGCCGGTCCCGTCGGTGTCGCCGTCCTCGGGCTCGGGCTCGGGCTCGTGCTCCAGCACGGGCAGCCAGTTCAGCCAGCGCGGCAGGTACCAGTTCGCGTCGCCGAGCAGCTTCATCGTCGCGGGCAGCAGCACCGCCCGGACGATCGTGGCGTCGATCAGGATGGCCGCGGCCAAGCCGATGCCCATCTCCTTGAAGCTCAGCATCGACATCGTGCCGAAGATGGCGAACACGCCGACCATGATGAACGCCGCGCTGCTCACCACCCCGGCGGTCGTCCTGATCCCGTGGGTCACCGCCTGCTCGGTGGGCATGCCCCGGTCGAACGCCTCGCGGATCCGGCTCAGGATGAACACGTGGTAGTCCATCGAGAGCCCGAAGAGGATCACGAACAGGAACAGCGGCAGCCAGCTCACGATCGAACCGGTGGACTCGAAGTTCAGCAGGTCCTCGCCCCAGCCGTACTGGAAGACGACGACCAGCACGCCGTAGGCCGCGGCCACCGAGAGCAGGTTCAGCACGATGGCCGTCACCGCCGCGACCAGCGACCGGAAGGACGCCAGCAGCAGCAGGAACGCCAGCAGCAGGACGAAGGTGAAGACCAGCGGCACGGTACGGCCGAGCTGGGCGTTGAAGTCCATCACCCCGGCCACGGCGCCGTGGACGTACGCCTCGGTGACCCGCCCGACGGTCTCGGGCACGACCCGCTCCCGCAGCGTGCGCACCGCGTGCTCGGAGACCTCGTCGGACGCGCCGGAACCCACCAGGCCGACGGAGACCGCGGCCACCGTCCTGTCCGGGTTGACGTTGACGCCGAAGGGCTCGACGGCCTCGCCGGTGGCGAAGGCGCGCTCCTTGAAGCGCTGGATCTCCCGCTGCACCTCGGGCGCGGTCACGTCGCGGGCCTTGAGCACGACGACGGCGGGCGCCTGGCCGCCGGGGAAGGCGGTGCCGATGCGGCGCAGCGTGTCGACGACCGGGTAGTCGCCCTGCAGGTCCGCCAGACCCGCCTCGCCGGTGCGCAGGTCGAACGCCGGGACCGAGAGACCGACCAGGACGGCCCCGGCCAGCAGCACCGAGACGACCGGGCGGCGCAGCACCCCGGTGAGGATCGCGTTCCAGACGCGCCCGCCCCCCTCACGCCCGCCGAGCCTGCGCCGCCAGGTGCGGCCGGTGACCTTGCGGACCGCGCCGTGCACGACCCGCGCCTCGATCCTGTCCCCGATCAGGGACAGGATCGCGGGGAGCACGGTGACCGAGCCGATCATCGCGGTCAGGACCACCAGGATCGTGCCCTGGGCGAAGCCCATGAAGACGCCGTTGCCGGTCAGGAACATGCCCGCCATGGCGACGATCACGGTGACGCCGGAGATGAGCACCGCGCGTCCCGAGGTCGCGGCGGCGATCTCCAGCGCCCGCTCCCGGCCCCGGCCCTTGGCCCGCTCCTCGCGCTCCCGGCGGATGTAGAACAGTGAGTAGTCCACGCCGACGGCCAGGCCGATCAGCAGCATGAGGTTGGTGGTGGCCGAGTCGACGTGCAGGAACTGGCTGGTCAGCGCGAGCAGGCCGAGCGAGCCGAGGTAGGCGGTGAACGCCACGACCAGCGGCACGACGGCGGCCAGCAGCGCGCCGAAGGCCGCGAGCAGGATGCCGAAGGTCAGCGGGACCGACAGCAGCTCCGCGCGGACCAGGTCGCCGGCGAGCGCGTCACCGATCATCAGACCGGAGCTCGCGTCGCCCGCCTGGTCGATCCGCAGGTCCGGATGGGCCTTCTGGACCTGCGCCACGGCGTCGATCACGGGTTTCACCCGGTCCTTGGCCGTCGCGCGCTCGCCCTTCATGTCGAACGTCACCAGCGCGGAGCGCCCGTCGGCGCTGACCGGCGCGGGGGCCTCGGGGTCGTACGGCGTGCGCACGTTCTCCACCCGGCCGGTGGCGAGCACCGCCTCCCGGACGTCCCCGGCCGCCTGACGGAAGTCGGCCGGAACCGCGGAGCCGCGGGCCTGGATCAGCACGCTCTCCCCGGCGGCGTCCGGGAACCCGGCCGCCGCCAGCACCGTCGCGGCCTTGCGGGAATCCCCGCTGTCGCCCTCCCAGGGCTCCATCTTCTGCGTCCCGACGGCGTTGCCCACCAGGGTCGCCGTCACCACGAACCCCACCCAGATCAGCAGCGCGGCCCATCGGTGACGCGCGCTCCATCCGCCTATCGACGCTGCCATGTTCCTACGGCGTGCCATTCCGGCTCCCCTGCTCGTTCTCTTCCGAGATCGAAACTAGGAGCGGGAAGGGGGCCGGGCATCGGCCGTGCAGACCGTCTCCGGGGTCGTCCTCCGTGGGTAGTAGGGCCGGGCGGGTCCACCCGCAGGGCTAGGGGACAACCCCGGCCCGGGGACGGGGGAAGATCAGGGGCGGAGGCGCCGGACCTCAGGGTCGCGCAGACGACTCCGCCGGTACGGGGCGTCGCGCAGACGACTCCGCCGGTACGGGGCGCGGAGCCGTACCGGCGGAGTCGTCTGCGGGCGGACGGGCGGACCCGGCGCGCTCGCGGTGGCGGTGCCGCCGCGGACCGGTGCGTCCACTGCGGCGGTGCTCGGTCGTGGACCGGCGCGCCCTCGCCTCCGGCGCCTACCGGTGGTGCGAGGTGCGCTCGTGGCGGCCGGCGACCAGCTGGTCGGTGGAGTGGCCGGACTGGCGGGGGACGTCGACCCTCTGGTGGGGGGCCGTGGGCTCGTCCCGGTCGTCCACGCCGTCACGGTCGCGGTCCCGGCTCGCGGGCGCGGTGGCCGGAGCGGTGGCCGGAGCGGTGGCGGCGGGGTCGGGGCTCTCCTGGAGCTTGCGCTCCAGCTCGCGCTTCTCCTCCTCCAGACGGGCGACGCGGTCACGCGCCTCCATCCGGGAGTCGCGCAGCCGGCGGCGGCGCGCGGCGGCGTGGCGCATGCCGGCCAGCATCAGCGCGATGCCGAGCAGCAGGACGGCGCCGGTGACGACCCCGGCGAAGAAGAACTCCAGCTGCGAGAGCTGGAACGTGCGGTCGAAGACCGTGAACGACGCGGTGGCGGTGGATGTGGCGGCCTCGTCCCAGGAGACCGCGATCACGGCCGCACCCGCGAGCACGATCAGGAGAAGTCCCAGCACTATCATCGTGACCTCATCTCGGCTGCGGATGTTGCGAGATCTCTGCTGCCCGGGGGGCGCCGGATTATTCGCCTGCCCCTCCGCGTTTTACCCGGACATGGTGGACATCGACGTCGTCGTGGTCGGAGCCGGTCAGGCCGGTCTGTCGAGTTCCTACTTCCTGACCAGGGCCGGGATCGACCACGTGGTGCTCGACCGCTCCCCGCGGCCCGGCGGCGCCTGGCAGTTCCGCTGGCCGTCGCTGACCCTGGGCGCTGCGCACCGCGTGCACGACCTCCCCGGGCTGCCGCTGGGCGTCGCCGACACGGCCCGGCCGTCGTCGGAGGTCGTCTCCGAGTACTTCGCCGCCTACGAGCGGACCTTCGGCCTGCCGGTGCGGCGGCCGGTGGAGGTGCGGGCGGTCCGCGAGGGCGCGGGCGGGCGGTTGGCGGTGGAGACGGCGGCGGGCGACTGGTCCGCGCGGGCCCTGGTCAACGCCACCGGCACCTGGGACCGGCCCTTCTGGCCCCGCTACCCCGGGCAGGAGACGTTCCGGGGACGGCAGCTGCACACCGCCGGCTACACCCGCGCGGAGGAGTTCGCGGGCGAGCGGGTCGTCGTGGTCGGGGCGGGGGCCTCGGCGGTCCAGCTGCTGATGGAGATCGCGGAGGTGGCCGCGGGGACCACCTGGGTCAGCCGCCGTCCCCCGGTCTTCCGCGAAGGGCCGTTCGACGAGGAGGCGGGCCGTACGGCCGTCGCCCGGGTGGACGCCCGGGTGCGGGCCGGGCTCCCGCCGGGGAGCGTGGTGGGGGCGACCGGTTACCCGGTGACCCCGCGGGTGCGGGCGGCCATGGCGGCCGGCGTCCTGGACCGGCTCCCGATGTTCGACCGGATCGTGCCCGAGAGCGTCGTCTGGGACGACGGCCGGTCCGCCGAGGCCGACGTGATCCTCTGGGCCACGGGCTTCCGGCCGGCCATCGGTCACCTGGCTCCGCTGGGGCTGCGCGAGCCGGGCGGCGGCATCAGGGTCGAGGACACCGTGGCGGTCCGCGACCCCCGCGTCCTGCTCACCGGCTACGGCCCGTCCGCCAGCACCATCGGGGCCAACCGCGCCGGCCGTACCGTCGCCCGGCACGTCCGCCGGCTCCTCGCCGGACCGCTGGCCGCCTGACCGGCCGGACCGCCTGATCCGATCGGGCCTTGGTCCGATCGGGCCGACCGGGCATCCGGGACTTTCCGGCTGGCTAGGCTGGCGTGATGGATCGCACCCGCCTGTACCGCGACGGTGTCCTGGTGCGGGAGAACTTCCCGATCGACGACGTGTCGGAGTGCGTCGCCGAGCCCGGCGCCGTCGTGTGGTTCGACCTCTGCGCGCCCACGGCCGCGGACCTGGCGAAGATCAGCGAGGAGCTCGGCCTGCACGAGCTGGCCGTCGAGGACGCGCTCCACGACCGCCAGCGCCCGAAGCTCGACACCTACGACAGCCACCTGTTCATCACCGTCTACGCGGCGCGGCTGGTGGAGGGGCGGATCGAGCTCACCGAGCTGTCGGTCTTCGTGACGGAGAACGCCCTGGTCACGGTGCGGGACGGGGCCGGCTTCGACATCGAGGGCGTGCTCCGGCGCTGGGACGCCAACGCCGCGATGGCCAGGTACGGCGTGGCCTACCTGCTGCACGGCCTGCTCGACCACATCGTGGACGGCTACTTCGAGGTGCTGCAGCCGCTGGACGACCGGATCGAGGAGCTGGAGGACGAGCTCTTCGACGGGGTGGACGGCGACCTGCGCGTCCGCCACCGCCAGACGTTCGAGCTCCGTAAGACCCTGGTGCAGTTCCGGCGGCTGGCGATGCCGATGCGGGAGGTCGTCGGCACCCTGCTCCGCCGGGGCCCGGAAACGGTGGACCCGGTGCTGATCCCGTACTACCAGGACGTCTACGACCACATCCTGCGCGCCGCCGAGTGGACCGACTCCCTGCGGGAGCTGGTGGGCAACATCCGCGAGGCCCACCAGAACCAGCAGGGCTTCAAGCTCAACGAGATCATGAAGAAGGTCACCAGCTGGGCCGCGATCATCGCGGTGCCCACCCTGATCACCGGCTTCTACGGGCAGAACGTGCCCTACCCCGGCTCGGGAGAGCCCGTGGGCTTCTGGGTCTCGACGGCCCTGATCGTCACGGGCACGGCCCTGCTCTACCGGGCGTTCAGAAGACGCGACTGGCTCTGACGGCCGCCGGGCGCTCCGGGGAGCGCCGCAGGCTCCGGCGGGACGGCCGCCGGACGCTCCGGGAGCGCGGGCGGCCCCGGTGGTACGCGGGGCGTGCCGGAGTGCGGACGGCTCCGATGATCCGCCGGGCGTGCCGGAGGTACGATCCGCAGGGCACCCGGCGGCTCCGGCGGGACGCGTGCCGGTGGCCGTTCCCGGCCGCCGCCGTGTCGGCGGCGCCGGATCCGGGAATCGGTGGAGTGCCGGTCGGCGTACGGTCTTCGGAGGGCATGGGTGAGCACGCGGGGAGTGGTCACCGCCTTCCTGGCCGGCGCGGTGATGTTCGCGGTGGTGGCGCGGCAGGACACCGGGGCGGCGACCGCGCCCTCCGGCGGCGCGGTGCGGGCCGCGCCCCTGCAGAACCCCGACGGCGTCAGGCCGGGTCTGGCGCCGGTCACCGGCGGCGACAGGGCCAGGGCGGTGCGGCTGATCAAGCGGCTGAGGACCGCGTCGATGGGGTCGAAGGCCGGTTACTCGCGGGCCCGGTTCGGGGAGAACTGGGCCGACACCGCCGCGGGCGTGCCGTACGCGCGCAACGGCTGCCGGACCCGCGACGACCTGCTCGCCCGCGACGGTGAGAACGTGCGCTACCGCAGGGGCTCGCGGTGCGAAGTGGTCGAGCTGGACCTGCGCGACCCCTACACCGGCAGAGTCATCCGCTGGAGCAAGCGCCGCGCGGACGAGATCCAGGTCGACCACGTCGTCCCGCTCTCCTACGAGTGGCGGATGGGCGCCTCGCGCTGGTCCAGGGCCAAGCGGGAACGGATCGCCAACGACCCGCTCAACCTCATGCCCGTGTACGGCGACGCCAACGAGGCCAAGGGCGGGTCCGGCCCGGCCGCCTGGCTCCCGCCCCGGCGGACGGTCCGCTGCGCCTACGTCGTCCGGTTCGCCCAGGTCGCCCTGAAGTACGGCCTCCCGGTGACGCGGGCCGACAAGGCCGCCATGCTCGCCCAGTGCCGCTGAGTGCGGGGCGGAGGCGCCGTGAAGGAGGCGTGAGGGGCCGGGGCGAGGCGTGAGGGGCCGGGGCCGGTGGACCGGCAGTCGAGGGGCCGGGGCCGGTGGACCGGCAGTCGGCGGGATCAGAAGCGCCGGAGGATCGCCTGCTTGGCCTGGGCGAACTCCTCGTCGGTGAGCACGCCGTCCCGGTGGAGGCCGCCCAGCTCGCGCAGGCGCCGCAGGAGCGCGTCGTGGTCGTCCGGCCGGTCGCCCTCGTTCCCGGCCTCCCCCGCCGGACCTCCGCCGGTTCCGGCGGGGGCGGTCCCCGCGGTCAGGGCGGCCTGCTCCGCGGCGGGCGGCTCGGCGGGGGCCGACGGGTGCGGCAGCCGGGCGAGCACGGCCGCGACGAGCAGCGCGATCGTCCGGGTCTCCTTGTCCATGCCCCACAGCACCAGGCAGTGCGGGTCGTACTTGGGGGCGAGCCGGTGCACCGAGCCCCGGACGTGGAAGCGGACGTGCCCGTTCTCCAGACCGGCGGCCGGGATCCACTCCACGCCGGTCAGCTCGGACAGGGCGATCCGCTGCGAACCGGCGGACTTCTTGGTCGACTCCACCGCCCAGCTCCACTCCAGGCGGACCGACTCGCCGTCGAACGTCGCGGTCCCGTCCCCCGCCGACGCCGTCAGCGGCACGCTCGGGCCGGGCATCAGGTAGCGGGAGACCGGCCCGTCCGGCACCTGGTCGATGACCAGGGCGTTGCGCACCTCGTCCACGAAGTAGTCGGCGACGCCGGTGCGGTCGGGCTCGACGGCCAGCTGGTAGGGATCGGCAGAGTCCGGGATGCGGCCGCGCGCGGCCTGGTTGAACGGGTCGGCGCCCTCACGCAGGCGCAGCCGGAGCCGCCCGCCCTTCTTTCCGGGCTCGTGGGAGACGCCGGCCACCGCCTCCAGCGGTACGGTCACCTCGCCGAGCAGCTGCCGCAGCTTGTGCACCCCCCGGTCGCGGCCCGGCACGATCCGCAGGATCTCCCCGTCGAACGTCCACGTCCCGTCCCGCCCCATGACCTCCGCCATATGCCCGATCTTATGCAGAAGCGGACTTCTCGGGCCGAGGCCGGGCCCGGGGAGGTGATCGCCGCCGAACCCGGCACCCCGGTGCGACGGCGGGTCTTCTATCCTTTCAATTCCATTCCACTCCCGATCCGGCAGGCGAAGGAACCCTCGTGACCTCCTCGGTGACCTCCTCGGCCTCTTCCCCCTCCCCGGCTCTGAACGCCGCGGAGCTGACCGCCGAGCGCGACCGCGCCCGGCGCGACTACGAGGAGCTGGTCCGGCGCGGCCTCTCCCTCGACCTCACGCGGGGCAAGCCGTCGCCGCGCCAGCTCGACCTCGCCGAGGCGCTGCTGACGCTGCCCTCGGGCGGCCACCGCGCCGCCGACGGGACCGACACCCGCAACTACGGCGGTCTGCAGGGCCTGCCGGAGCTCAGAGAGATCTTCAGCGGCCTCCTGCAGGTCCCGGCGGCGCAGCTGGTGGCGGCGGGCAACTCCAGCCTCACGCTGATGCACGACTCCGTCGTGCACGCGCTGCTCAGCCGCCTGCCGGGCGCCGAGCGCCGGTGGGCGGACGAGCCCAGGATCGCCTTCCTGTGCCCGGTGCCCGGATACGACCGGCACTTCGCCCTGTGCGAGCGATTCGGCATCGAGCTGATCCCGGTGCCGATGACCGCCGACGGTCCCGACATGGACGTCGTGGAGCGCCTGGTCCGCGAGGACGCCCAGATCAAGGGCATCTGGTGCGTGCCCAAGTACAGCAACCCCGACGGCGCCTGCTACAGCGACGAGACCGTGCGCCGCCTGGCGTCCATGCCGGCCGCGGCCCCGGACTTCCGGATCTTCTGGGACAACGCCTACGCCGTCCACCACCTGACCGACGAGCGCGTGGAGATCGCCGACCTGCTGGCGCTCTGCGCCGAGAGCGGCAACCCCGACCGGGCCTTCGTCTTCGGCTCCACCTCGAAGATCACCTTCGCCGGTGCCGGGGTCGCCTTCTTCGGCTCCTCCCCGGACAACGTGGCCTGGCTGATCGGCAACCTGGGCAAGGGCACCATCGGCCCGGACAAGATCAACCAGCTCCGCCACGCGGAGTTCCTCCGCGACGCCGACGGCGTGCTCGCGCACATGGAGCGCCACCGCGAGCTGCTGCGGCCGAAGTTCGACGCGGTGGAGGCGATCCTGAGCAAGGAGCTGGGCGGCACGGGCCTGGCCACCTGGTCGCGCCCGGCGGGCGGCTACTTCGTCAGCCTCGACGTGCTGGAGGGCTGCGCGCGCGAGGTGGTACGCCGCGCGACCGAGGCGGGCATCGCCCTGACGCCCGCCGGGGCGACCCACCCGTACGGGAAGGACCCCCGCGACAGCACCATCCGCATCGCGCCCAGCTACCCCGAACCGGAGGAGCTGGAGCTCGCCATCGCCGGTCTGACCGTGTGCGTGCGGCTCGTCGCCACCGAGAAGCTGCTGGAGGCGGCCGGCTGACGCGCGGCCGCCCGCCGGGCTTCCCCGCTGCACGCCGCCGGGAAGCCCCTCCGGCGGTTCGCCGGCCGTACCGCCCGGGGTGCCGGGCGGTACGGCCGCTCCGTTGCGGGTTCCGGCGGAGCGGTCTGCAGGCCGTTCCGCCGGAACCGCTCCACCGCCTGCTCCGGAGAAGAGGCGGGAACGCCGCGGCGCAGCGGTGATCCATGGGACATCCTTGGATCAAGAGGTCACGGGTGGTTCGAGCCGGAGGGACGGGACTATGGCCGTCGGGTTCCGCAAAGTCGCCGGGGACATCAAGGCGCGCCGCAATCTGGACGTGTACGCCGTGGCCGCCGTCACCGTGGTCTTCGCGGTCCTGTCGACGATCGGCGACGTGCTGCCCGACGACCTCAAGTGGACCGTCGTCCTGGCCGGGATCGGCCTGCTCGTCTACCGGGTCGCGGTGCCTCCCGAGCCCGCGCAGAGGCAGGACGACCTCCTGGGCGACCGCTCGGCCTACGAGCACGTCCCGCTGCACGTCCGCTTCCGCCAGGCGCGGGACGTGCGGATCCTCGCGCCCTCGGCGGTGAACCTCCTCTCGCCGCAGACCTGCGAGCTGCTGCGGAGCACCGTGCTCTCCCGCGCGGACGGCACGCTGCGGGTGCTCGTCCTCGATCCCGCCGAGACCGCGGCGGTCGGGATCGCCTCGGCCCAGCTCGACGACTCCGTCGACGTGCCCGTGCAGCGGCTGCCCGACGCGGTGCGCACCACCGTCGGCCATCTGCGGACCATGGGCCGCTGGCAGGTGAAGGGCGACTTCGGGGCGCGGCTGCTGCCCTACAGTCCCGGGTTCAGCCTCATCGCACTGGACCCGGACACCGCGCACGGAAAGGTGATCGTCGAGACGCACGGGTTCCGCGACACCTCGACCGCCTCCCGCATGCATCTGGAGCTCACCAGGGAGAACAGCCCCCGCTGGTACGCCTACTGGCTGCAGCAGTTCGAGCACGCCTGGCAGTCCGGCGCACCGCTCGACGGCGCGGCCCGGGCCTCCGGGTCCGCCCGGCCTCCCGGATCCCCCGGCCCCGGGGGATCCGCCGATCCCGCCGCGCCCGTCCAGGCCTGAGGGCGGCCCGGCCGGGGATCGGGGAGAAGCCGGGGAGGCCCGGGAGAAGCCGGGCCGGAAGGCGGTCACGGACGGGAGGGTCGCCGCCGGGACGGAGGACCGTCACCGAAGTGAGGGCCGCCGGGAACGTCGTCACGGACGTGAGGGACGCCGCCGGGCGGAAAAGTTGTCACGGACGTGAGCGATGCCGCCGGGCGGAATGTGCGCCGGTGCCAGGAGACGCCCTCCTGACTCCGGGGTAACGTCCGAAGCCGGGAGGCATCCGTGTCCGCTGTCCATGACGTCGAACGCCCGCCGGCCGACATCCCCCGCGAGTTCGCCGAGGTGTTCCGGCCCTACCTGGACGACCTGGCCGACGAGATGATCGGGGAGATCCGGGCGAGCGTGCCGGAGTACTCCCGGCCGAGCGGCGCCTACGCGCGCATCGTGCGGCGGGCCGTGGAGGAGGCGCTCGCCGGGTTCGTGAACCGGGTCGGGGACCGGAGGGTGAGCCGGACCCGGCTGCTGGAGGTCTACCGGGGGATCGGCGGAGGCGAGGCGAGCGAGGGCCGCCCGCTGGACTCCCTGCAGTCCGCGCTGCGCATCTGCGCCCGGGTCGCCTGGCGGAGGCTGGCCACCGAGTCCGAGCGGCTGGACCTCTCCCGGCAGCGCATGTGCGACATCGGGGAGGCGATCCTGGTCTACCTGGACGAGATCGCCGCGGCGGCGGCCGAGGGCTACGCGGAGGCGCAGGCGAGGGCGGCGGGCGAGCTCGAACTGCGCCGCCGCAGGCTGCTCAACCTGCTGGTGGCCGACCCGCCGCCCGACGCGCGGGCGGTGGAGGACCTGTCCCGGTCGGTCGGCTGGACGCCGCCGCGCACGCTGGCCTGCGTGGCGCTGGCCCCGCGCAGGCCGGGCGAGCTGCCCAGGCCCGGCCTCCCGCCCGACGTGCTCGCCGACCTCGACCGTTCCGACCCCTGCCTGGTGGTGCCCGACCCGGACGGCCCGGGCCGGCAGGCTCTCCTGCGCCCCCTGCTCTCCGACTGGACCGTGGCCGCCGGTCCCGCGGTCAGGACGGGGGAGGGCGCGCTCTCGCTGCGGCTGGCCGTACGGGCGCTGGACCTGGCGCGCCGGGGCGTGCTCGCCTCCGACGCGGTGATCAGGGTGTCCGACCACATGTCGGCGATCATGATCTTCCGGGACGAGACGCTGATCCAGCTGATGGAGCGGACGCGGCTCGCCCCGCTGCGCGGACTCAAGCCCGGCCAGCGCGACCGGCTCGCCGAGACGCTGCTGGCCTGGCTGCAGAGCGGTTACAACGCCAACGAGGCCGCGGCACGGCTGCACATCCATCCGCAGACCGTGCGATACCGGCTGCGCCAGGCCGTGGAACTCTTCGCCGACCAGCTCAAGGACCCGGACGGCCGGTTCGAGCTGGAGGCCGTCCTGCGGGCCTGGGCGCTGCGCGCCGGGAAGAGCGGTGATCGCGCCAGGCCCCTTCCCGGCCGCAGCTGACCGCCTCCGGTCGAGCCCGGTCCCGTACCGGACCCGTCGCCCTCCCGCCTCGGACCGCCGGGAGCGCCGCGGATGCGAGCATCGGATCCGGTACGGGATCGGGAGGCGGGTTTCGGATGTCACACGATCGGGGGCTGCCCCGTCCTCATGACGTGAAGAACGATCTCGACGGGCTCGCGGCGGAGTTCCACGCGATCCGGCCCCGGCTGGTGGGGGTGGCCTACGGGCTGCTCGGCACCGTGGACGAGGCCGACGACGTGGTGCAGGACGCGTGGCTGCGGCTGGTCCGGGCCGACCGGACGGAGATCCGGGACGTCACCGGCTGGCTGGTGGTGACGGTCTCCCGGCTGGCGCTGGACGTGCTCCGCTCGGCGCGCGTGCGCCGGGAGGAGTACGTGGGGCCGTGGCTGCCCGAACCCGTGGTGGAGGAGGCCGACCCGGCCGAGCGGGTGACGCTGGACGAGTCGATGAGCCTGGCGATGCTGGTCGTGCTGGAGTCGCTCAGCCCGGCCGAGCGCACCGCGTTCGTGCTGCACGACGTGTTCGGGCTGTCGTTCGACGAGGTGGGCCAGGCGGTCGGGCGCACGCCCGCGGCCTGCCGCCAGCTGGCGGCCCGCGCGCGGCGGCACGTCTCGGCCCGAGCGCCCAGGTTCGACGTGGACACCGCCGAGCACCGCAGGGTGGTGGAGGCCTTCGCCGAGGCGTCGGCGGGCCGGGACCTCGGCGCCCTGCTGGCGCTGCTCGACCCGGACGTGGTGCTCCGCAGCGACGGCGGCGGGGTGGTCAGAGCCGCCCGGCGGCCGATCCTCGGCGCGGACCGGGTGGCCCGCTTCGTGCTCGGCGTGGCCGAGCGTTTCGGCGCGGGCCACCGCCTGCGGCCGTCCACGGTCAACGGGCGGCCGGGTCTGCTCCGCTTCCAGGGGAAGGACCTCATCGGGGTGATGGGGCTGACCGTGGCGGACGGCCGGATCACCGAGATCGACACCGTGATGAATCCCGAGAAACTGAGGAGAGTCCGATGAAGGCACGGATGAACGTCGGAGAACTGGCTCCGGAGGCGTACAAGGCGATGCTGGGCCTGGAGGGGTTCCTGCGCACCAGCACGCTGCCGCACGCCACGCTGGAACTGGTGAAGCTGCGCGCCAGCCAGATCAACGGCTGCGGGTTCTGCGTGGACATGCACGCCCACGAGGCGAAGAAGGCCGGGGAGAGCGACGAGAGGCTCTTCTCGGTGGCGGCCTGGCGGGAGGCGCCGTACTTCACCGACGCCGAGCGGGCGGCGCTCGCGCTGGCCGAGGAGGCCACCCGGCTGGCCGACCGGGGCGAGGCCATACCCGACGCGGTCTGGGAGGAGGCGGCCCGGCACCACGACGAGAAGACGCTCGCCGCGCTGGTCGTGGCGATCGCCACGATCAACGCGTGGAACCGCATCTGCGTGACCACCCGGCAGATCGCGGGCTCGTACCGGCAGGGCTGACGGCGCACCGATCGCCCCGTGCGGACCGGCGGCCCGCCGCCCTCCGCACGGCCCCCCGGACGGCGCACCGACCGCCCCGTCGCCCCCCGGACGGCGCACCGACCGCCCCGTCGCCCCCTGCACGGCCTCCCGGACGGCGGCCGTCTCTGCGATCATGCCGGGATGACGGAGAACGGTGAGAACACGGCCGAGAGGCCGAGCAGGCGGGAGATCTCCGAGGCCGTCGGCGAGGCGGGGTGGCGGTACGTGCTGGGCGCCCTGCAGACGACGGTACGGGTGCCCTCGCTGCGCCGGGCGGCCGACGTCGCCGCGCGCGTGGCGGAGGCGGCCGGCGACGGGGCCGACGGCGGTCTCTGGATGGACGTGCGCGGCGACCGGCTGGTGCTCACGCTGCAGTCGCTCGCCGCGGCGACGGTGACCTCCGAGGAGGTGGAGCTCGCCGGCCGGATCTCCGCGGTCGTGCGGGAACTCGGCCTGCGGCTCTCACCGGGGGTCGACGATCCGGAGCCGCGCTCGGTGCAGCTGGTCGAGATCGCGATCGACGCGCTGGACATCGCCCGGATCCGCCCCTTCTGGAAGGCGGTGATGGGCTACGTCGACGAGGCCGGCGCGGACGGCCCGGAGGACCCGCTCGTCGACCCGTTCCGCCACGGCCCGGCGATCTGGTTCCAGCAGATGGACGAGGCCCGCCCGCAGCGCAACCGCATCCACCTGGACGTGTCCGTCCCGCACGACGAGGCGCCCCGCCGGATCGAGGCGGCCCTGGCCGCCGGCGGCGTGCTCCTGTCCGACGGGCGCGCCCCGTCCTTCTGGGTGCTGGCGGACGCGGAGGGCAACGAGGCCTGCGTGACGACCTGGCAGGGCAGGGACTGACCTGGCCGTTCACGCGCAGGCACCGTCGTCCCCCGTATGTTCGCCGGGTGGGCCCGACTCCCCGGAGAGCAGACGGGAGAGAAGCGCGTCGCGGAGCTCAGCGGTGGTTCGGCAGATCTGCTCGTGAATCGCGATCTTCTCGTTCAGGGCGCCGAGTGCTCGGCCTATCGACTTCTGCGTGCGCATGGGAGGAAGCGCGACCGGAAGCGTGCCGAGGGCTCCGGTGCTGATGCTCGGGACGGCGGTTCCCGCGACGTTGCGTCTGAACCAGTCCTGCACGGACGGATGGCTCAGATAGTGGTTGAGGTAGAGCGGGTCGACGTCCTCACCGGGGCGCAGTCTGATGATGCCCGTTCCGAAGATCCATCCCGTGTGCTCCGCGGTCGCCAGGGCATGTCTGCCGACGCCGCCGGTCCGCACGCATACGATGTCCCCGGACGCGAGCCGATAACGGCCCAGCTTCCCGGCGGACTCCTCGGTGATGCCGTCGGGAGTCCCCGTCAGCCTGCCGTCCGTGACGTTCCTCGGCTTCACCACGCGGACAGGACCGCCCGAGTCGGCCGGAGTGCTCGCCCCCGCCCTCAGTTCACAGACGTCGACGAGCGGGACCTCCCGCCACATCTCAGGGAGCCTTCCCGTCAGCGACCGGGGCATCCGAGGTTCCTCATCTCGCGCTCGATCCGCACGTCGACCACCGCCGCCAGCCTGTCGAGGCGCTCCAGCTCCCACCGGAGGGCCTCGACCGTTCGTCCTCCACCGGATGCGCCGGTCGCAGTCCCGGTGTACTTCCGGGGATTCAGGTTGTATCCGTGCCGACGGATCGTCTCCAGTGGCACTGCGGCGGCCGATCCGAGGCGATCGCCGGTGCCTTCTCCCCGCCGCCAGCCGTCGACGGTGCCGGCCACCGCCTCGATGTCCGCGTCGGTGAGTTCCCGACGGGTGCGGCCGACCGTTCGCCCCATGCCGGAGGCATCGATGAGGAGTGCTTCGTTCCGACGCGTGCCTGGAGGGGCCAGCAGCCAGATGCCGACGGCGACGTCCGTTGAGTGGAAGAGCCGGGGAGGCAGGACGATCACGCCTTCGACGCAGCCGTCCTCCACCATGCGGGATCGGATCACGTTCTCTCTCGGGTTCTGCGAGAAGGCGGTGTTGAGCGCCATGAGAACGGCTGCCCGTCCACCGGACGCGAGCAGCCCGGCCACGTGCTGCAGCCAGGCGAAGTCGGCTCTGTGCGCCGGCGGCGGTCCGTAGAGCCAGGTCCCGTGGTCCTGAGGGCCGTCGGGGCACCAGCCGCCCATGTTGAAGGGCGGATTGGTGATGATCCAGGTGAATGGGCCGTGTGGATGGGTCGCGCCGCACAGGGCATGAGCCGGCTGGATGCGCAGTTCTGCGTCTGCGCTGTGCAGCTGCAGGTTCATGCGGGCCAGCGCGAGCGACTCGGCGTTCAACGCGGTGCCGTGCACCTGGAAGGACGTGCGGTCGTTCGTCCCCCGGGCGTGGATCGCCGCTGCGGTGAGGAGCTCGGCCGTTCCGCAGGCGGGATCGTAGACCTCTCGTGCGATGTCCGGCGCGGAGAAGCGGACCAGGGCGCGCACCACGGATTCGGGAGTGTGGAACTCACCACCGCGGCGGCCTTCGAGCGTGGCGAAACGGCCGAGGAGCACGTGGAAGGCTTCGGCCTCACCGAGTTCGCCGGCGAAACGGTCGACGATGGCGGCGATGTCCGCGAGCTGCCGGGCGGTCCGGTCGTTCGCCCGGAGGTCTCGCAGCGCGATGTGAACCTCAGGGGACCTGTCCTCCAGTGCCGGGACGGCCTGCTCGATCCCCTTGATGGCGCCACGACGGGCGGCGGCCCATCCGTCCGCGTTCCGGGACCGCAGGTAGACGAGGCCGAGTACGAGGTTCCGGTAGCGGAGCACGTCCACCGGGCCGCGCAGTCTCAGGAGGTCCTCCCACAAGGAGTCCGTCGTGTTCGACCCGGTGGAGGAAACGCTCTCCGGTGTTCCAGGTGAGGGTCCGGGGGATCCTTCCCCGGCTGATGCCGCGAGGTTCCTGCGGAAGCGTTCACCGTAGGTCGAACCCGCCCGCTCTCCTGCCACGCGCGCGTTGCTCGGGATCGTCCGTTCGTCCAGCCACGCGGTGATGGCACGGATCTCGAAAAGCTCCTCTCCCCCGAGGTTCACCGCCTTGGGAAAGTCCTGATGGCGGCGTGCCCAGTTGGTCACGGCGGGACGTCGCACCTCGGCCAGCCGTGCGATGTCGGACCGGGACAGGTGGCCGTCAGGCATGGCCGCCGCCTTCGCCCCCCGGTCTCCGACCGAGTATCTCCGGTACCCGGTCGAAGCCCTGCAACCATGTGACGACCTCGGGCTCGAGGTAACCCAGGAGCCGGTAGATCTTGGCATGGTCGGCGGGCAGATGCCGATGGTGGATGGGTTCGTGATGCATGATCCGGTTGCGGAGCAGCACCATGGTCTGAAAGTTGTCACGCAGCGCGGACCTGCGGCCCGCGTAGTGGGGAAAGGCCCGGTGCAACGAGGGAACCCACAGATGGCGGTCGTAGGAACTGCTCAGCAGGGATACCCAGAAGCCGAAGGACAGCTCTGCGACCACGTCGTCGGCCGTGGGGTGACCGACCCCTTTGCGTCGCAGGTCGTCTCGGGCTTTCGCGACCTTGCCCGCGTCGTGTTTCTTCAGCGGCGCGGCCTCCCACCAGTCGGCGCGGCCGTACCTCTCCAGGAGCCTATCGTGTACGGCGTTCCGCAGACCGACCTCAAGGCAGTGCAGAGAGCCGTAGAAGGCCTGTGATATCTCGATGTTCCAGCGGTACAGGCGCCAGGCTCGCGCACGGTCTCCGTGGCAGGCGTCCAGATAAGGCTTCAGACGGGGCTCGGAGAAGGCCCGTCTTGACCATTCGGGCAGCTCAGAACTCACGATGACACTCCTGGAAGTATCCGTTGTGGGGGGATGGCGCCGGTGGGTACACTCAAGACGTACGCCCCGGGTCCGCCTCTGCTTCGCATGCTGCCCGGGGCACGGCTTTTTCTGCGTCAGCCTGGTCGGCCCGGCCGAATGAGCTCGCCGCCCCGAAGAGAACTCCGCTGCAGGGATCACAGTACCCGCTCCTCCCTGTACACTCAAGCGTATAGCAATACAAAAAACTGTTAAGGCCATCCGTGTGCGGGGTCTCGTCCTGTCACCGCGCACGCCCGCCATCCGTCGGAGGACCTTGAGGAAGCTGCCGGGCGAAGGCAGGTTCGGCGGAGGCGGTGGTCTCACTCCCGCCGGAGGTCCCGGCCGGTCAGGTGCTCATCGTTTCGCGATGACCGGGAGCCGCTCCGGACGCCGGACGATGTGCCCGGTGGTCCACGGCACGGCGTCCGCCGGTTCGGCCAGGGCGAGGCCGGGGAGCCGCTCGGTCAGCACGGCGAGCGCCTCGATCAGCTCCAGGCGGGCCAGGTTCGCGCCGAGGCAGTAGTGGGCGCCGCGGCCGAACGCCAGATGCCCCGGACCGTCGCGGCCGATGACGAAGCGGTCGGGCTCGGGGAAGACCGCGGGGTCGTGGTTGGCCGCGCAGGGCGGGGCCATGACGGCCTCGCCCCGCCGTACGCGGCCGCAGGAGAGCTCGACGTCCTCGGTGGCGACGCGGAGCAGGCCGACGTCCCCGGGCTCCTCCATGCGGAGCAGCTCCTCGACGGCGGGCGCGACCAGCTCGGGGGAGTCCACCAGGCGGGCGTACTCGCCGCCGGGGCCCAGCAGCCGGAGCAGGGCGCGGGACAGCACCGAGGCCGTCGTCTCGTGACCGGCGAGGAAGAGCCCGAGCGTGATGCGGATCAGCTCCTCCTCGTCGAGCTTGTCGCCTTCGTCGTGGGCCTCGATGAGCGCGGTGAGCAGCCCGTCACCGGGGGCGAGGCGGTGCGCGGCGATGAGCTCGGCGATGTAGGCCCCGAACTCGATCATCGCGGCGATCTGCTCGTCGGGGGTTAGCGCCGAGGTGGAGAGCGCGGCGTCGGACCACTCCCGGACCCGCTCGACGTCGAGGTCCTCGACGCCCATGACGTCGCAGATCACCTGGACCGGCAGCGGGAAGGCGAAGCCGGAGACGAAGTCGACCGGGCCGTCCTGCTCCAGCATCCCGTCGATCAGCCGGTGCGCGACCGCGCGCACCCGGGGCCGCCACGCCCCGATCTGCCGGGGGGTGAAGGTCCCCGACAGCAGGCGCCGCAGCCGGGTGTGGCGCGGCGGATCCATGGAGATGATGCTGCCGGGCGCGTCGGCGATGTCGAACCCGGGGAGGAAGCGCGGTGCCCCGGGATAGTCGAGCTCCCGGGAGAAGCGCGGGTCGCTCAGGACCGTGGCGACGTCGTCGTACCGTACGGCCAGCAGGGCGCGGTCCCCGCTGGGCATCTCGACCGGTCCGAGGGGCTCCTCGCGGTGGCGGCGGCCGTACTCGGTGGGAGGGCCCTGGTGCGGCCCGGGGGCGAACGGGAACTGCGCGGCGTCCGACATCAATCGACCGTATCAACGGAACCCCCGGCCGGGAAGGAGCCTTCCCGGCCCTCCCGGCGGAGAGCCACCCCCGGATCCGCCGGGTCCCGGTCGGGCGGCGGCACCGGGCCCGAGGCGGCACCGGCCACCGGGCGGAGCCGCCGGGCCCAGGGCGGTGCGCGCACGCCGGTTTTCCCCGCCGGGACGGGGGCATTCGCCCGTCATGATGCGCAACCTGGTCAGAGGAGCCGCAGGAGGAGTGCTCGCCACCGCGGTGATGAGCGTGGTGATGGTCGCCGGGGAGAAGGCCGGGCTGATGGGCGACCAGCCGCCCAAGCGCATCGTCCGCGCCGCCCTGCCCGGGCACCGGCACCGCTCCAAGCCCGGCGAGGGGGTCCTGGGCGCGATCGCCCACTTCGGGTTCGGCGCCGGCGCGGGGGCGGTGTACGGCCTGCTCTCCCGCGGGCGGCGGATCGCTCCGCCGCTGGGCGTCGTCTACGCCCTGGGGATCTGGGTCGGCAGCTACGCGGGCTGGGTGCCCCGCCTGGGGATCCTGCCCTCGATCCCGCGCGACCGGCCGGGGCGCCCCCTGGTGATGGGCACGGCCCATGCGGTGTACGGCGCGGCGCTCGCTCTCGCGCTGAACCGGATGAACGGCGGGGACCGCGCCGGGTGCGGGGACGACGGGCCCGGCACGGCCCCGCAGGCCTCCGTTTCCGCAGGTCCTCCCGGCCTTTCCCGGGTATGAACCCGTAGGGCCCCGTCGGGGGCCGTGCGCCGACCGAGCGGAGGCGGGGAAATGGAGATCGTGTCGTTCCGCACCCCGGGCCTGGGCGACCAGAGCCACCTGCTGGTCCACGAGGGCGTGGGGGTGCTCGTCGACCCCCAGCGCGACGTCGACCGGTTCCTGCGGGTCGTCGCCGAGCGGGACGTGGAACTGCGGTTCGTGCTGGAGACCCACCTGCACAACGACTACGTCTCGGGCGCCG
Organism: Planomonospora parontospora; assembly: GCA_014647935.1. Taxonomy (GTDB): domain Bacteria; phylum Actinomycetota; class Actinomycetes; order Streptosporangiales; family Streptosporangiaceae; genus Planomonospora; species Planomonospora parontospora. The sequence continues at coordinate 122,909 of BMQD01000014.1, read as the reverse complement.
AGCAGGCCGCCCTGCGCACCGGGGCCGAACTGGTGCTGCCCGCCGCCGCGGCGGCCGCCTACCGGCACACCCCCGCCTTCCACCTGGAGGACCTCGCGGGCGGGCGGGGCCTGCTGGTCCGCCCGATCCACACTCCGGGCCACACCCCCGAGCACACCAGCTACCTGGTGCTGGCCGACAGCGAGCCGGCGGCGCTCTTCTCCGGGGGCAGCCTGCTGGTGGCCTCGGCCGGCCGCCCCGACCTGCTGGGCCCCGAGCGGGCCCGCACCCTGGCCCGCCTGCAGTGCGGCTCGCTGCGCCGACTGGCGGCCCTGCCCCCGCAGACCGGTCTGTTCCCCACCCACGGCGAGGGCTCGTTCTGCACGTCCTCCGGTGCGGGCCGGCACACCTCCACCATCGGGGCGGAGCTCACCGGCAACCCGCTGCTGGCCCTCGCCACCGGCCGCACGGCCTCCGCGGCGTCCGGGGCCTCCACGGGCGCCGCGGACGGAGTCTCCACGGGCGCCGCCGACGCCGCGGAGGCCTTCGCCGACGCGCTGCTCGCCGAGCCGATGCCGATCCCGGCGTTCTACCGGCACATGGGCAGAGCCAACACCCTCGGCGTGCCGCCGATGCCCTCGCCGAGGGTTCCCGAGCTCACTGCCACCGCTGTGCCCGCGGAGGCGCGGGCGGTCGACGTCCGCCCGCGGAGGGCGCAGGCCCAGGGGGCCCTTCCCGGATCCGTCGGGATCGAGCCGGGCGACGACTTCGGCAGCTGGGCCGGGTGGCTGCTGCCGTACCGGACGCCGATCGTGCTGGTCGCGGAGCGGGACCAGGACGTCACCGAGGAGGTCGTCCAGCTCGCGCGGATCGGGATGGACGAGGTCCGCGGCGTCGTCCGCGACCTCGGCCCGGCGGCCACGCAGACCTTCACGCTCGTGGACCTGTCCGCCTTCCTCCGGCATCTCGCCCTGCCCGGCGCGCAGGTGCTCGACGTGCGGATGCCCGCCGAGCGGAAGGCGGCGCGGCTGGAAGGCGCGGTGGAACGCTTCCTGCCGGACCTGGTGACCGAGGGCGTCCCGGCGGACCTCGACCGGGACCGTCCCGTGCTGGTCGCCTGCGGTTCGGGCCGCCGGGCCTCCATCGCCGCGACCCTGCTGGCCGGGGAGGGCCACCGGCCCGTCGTGCTGACGGACGCAGGGATCCCCGACGTGGTCGCCGCCCATGCCGCGCACCGCGCCGCCTGACCCGACGTGATCGCCGCTCGCACCGCGCCGCTTGACGGTCCGCGGAGGGAAGCACCGTGGGAAGCACCACAGGAAACGACCGAGGGCCCGGTCGCCGTCTCCGGCGATCGGGCCCTCGGCCTCGGGAAATCACTGCAACGTCGGGGTGACAGGATTTGAACCTGCGACCTCTTCGTCCCGAACGAAGCGCGCTACCAAGCTGCGCTACACCCCGGTGCACGCCGTCTTGCTCGTGCTTGGGAAAGTCTAGCGGACTTCGTGGATGCTTGTGCCACCCCGGCGGCGCGGCACGAGCGTGAGGAGCGAAGCCTCCGGGAAGCAGGCGAAGCGGACCGGGGAGTACGGGCTGGTGCCGAGGCCCGCGGAGACGTGGAGGTAGGCGGCGTCGTGGCGGCTCAGGCCCTTGACGCGGGCCCGGTCGATGCCGCAGTTGGTGACGAGCGCACCGTAGAACGGGACGCAGAGCTGACCGCCGTGGGTGTGCCCGGCCAGCAGGAGCTGGTAGCCGTCGGCGGCGAAGCGGGTCATGTTGCGGGGCTCGGGGGAGTGCATCACGCCCAGGCGGAGGTCGGCGTCCGCGGGGGCGGGACCGGCGATCCGGTCGTAGCGGTCGTGGTCGATGTGGGAGTCGTGGATGCCGCCCACGGCCACGTCGAGGTCGGCGACCTTGATCCGGGCGGTGGTGTTGTTCATGTCGAGCCAGCCCTCGGCCGCCATCCCGGCGCCGAGTTCCTCCCAGGGCAGGTCGGGCGTGTTGCGGCGGTTGTCGCCCTTGGAGGTCCGCCACAGGTAGCGCGCGGGGTTCTTGGGGCGCGGGGAGTAGAGGTCGTTGGAGCCGTACACGAACAGGCCGGGGCGCCGCAGCAGGGGCTCCAGGGCGTGCAGCAGGGCGGGGACCGCCTCGGGGTGGGCGATCGAGTCGCCGGTGTTCACCACCAGATCGGGCCGGAGGTCGCCCAGGGAGCGGACCCACTCGATGAGCAGCCGGCGGCCGGGGGTGAGGTGCAGGTCGGAGAGGTGGAGGACGCGCACCGGACGCCGTCCGGGCTCCAGCACCGGCACGTCGAAACGCCGCAGCCGGAACGCGTTGCGCTCGATGACCGAGGCGTAGGCCAGACCGGCCAGGCCGGCGCCGAGCAGGGACAGGGGCACTGCGGCTGCTTTCCTCACCCCTCCATCATGCCCGAGCCGGGCCGCCTATCCGGCCCGCCGGACGGAAACCCGGAATACAACCGGGCTGGTGAGGCGGCAAGATGGACCGCATGAGCGCATTGAAGGACAAGCTGAAGGCCGATCTGACGGCCTCGATGAAGAGCAGGGACGAGATCCGCACCCGGACGATCCGGATGGCCCTGGCGGCGGTGAACGTCGAGGAGGTCTCGGGCAAGACCTCCCGCGAGCTGACCGACGACGAGATCGTCAAGGTGCTGACGAAGGAGGCCAAGAAGCGCCGCGAGGCGGCCGAGGCCTTCGGCGGGGCCGGCCGCACCGAGCAGGCGAAGGCCGAGATGGACGAGCAGGCCATCCTGGAGGAGTACCTCCCGGCCCAGCTCTCCGACTCCGAGCTCGCCGCGCTCGTGGAGGAGGCCCTCGCGGAGAGCGGCGCCTCGGGACCGCAGGCGATGGGACAGGTCATGAAGGTCCTCAACCCCAAGGTCGCCGGGCGCGCCGAGGGCGGCCGGGTGGCCCAGGCCGTACGGGCCCGCCTGGCGGGCTGAGCGCCAGGCCGTACGGGCCCGTCCGGGTGGGCTGAGCGCCAGGCCGTACGGCCCGCCTGGGCGGTTGAGCGCCAGGCCGTGCGGGCCCGTCCGGCGGGCTGAGGTCCCGGAAGGCGCCTTCGGGCCGACAACGTGAAAGAGAGCCCTCCCCGGCCGTCACCGGCCTTGAGGAGGGCTCTCTTCGTTTCACGTCACCGCCGTGGACGGTCAGGGAATGATCGGGGCGCCGCCGTTCACGCCGCCCCAGTCCGCCGGGGACTCCACGTCGTTGCCGCCGTCGCCGCCACGGCCGCCGCCGTCACCGTCGACCTTGGCGGGCTTCTTGGGCGGCGGGGCGCACCGGCCGGCGGAGCAGCCGCCGAAGCGCTCCATGTTCACCGGGGTGAACGGCGTCGCCTCCACGCCCTTCAGCGCGCCGATCATGGACTGCTTCCAGATCGGCCCGGCGATCGAGGCGCCGTACACGTGGGAGTAGTAGCGTCCGCCGATGGTCACGCCGACCAGGTCGTGCTGGAAGGCGCCGCGCGGGTCGCCGATGCTGACCGCGGAGGCCAGGTCGGGGGTGAAGCCGGCGAACCAGGCCGCGGTGTAGTCGTCGGTGGTGCCGGTCTTGCCCGCCGCGGGGCGGCCGATGCCGCCGACGCCGCTCATCGTGCCCTTGGTGAACACGCCGGACATGATGTGCGAGGCCGCGTCGGAGACCTCCTCGTCCAGGACCTGCTTGCACTTCGGCTTGTAGGAGGTGGCCTTGTTGTTCCGGTCGCGGATCTCGGTGATGGCCATCGGCTTGCAGTAGGCGCCGCGGGCGCCGATCGTCGCGTAGGCGGCGGAGACCGTGACCGGGTCCATCTCGTTGGTGCCGAGCGTGAAGGTCTCGAACTCCTTCAGCGGCTGCCCGTCGGCGCGCTTGATGCCCAGCTTCTGGGCCGTCTTGACGGTCTCGCAGAGCCCGACCACCTCCTCCAGCTTCATGAAGAAGGTGTTCACCGAGCCGAGGGTGCCGGTGGTCAGGGTCTTGAAGCCGCCGCCGCCCTCGCTGGAGTTTTGGACCGGATGTGAGGGATCGCCGACCCGGTTGCCCTTGCAGTCGCGGAAGGCGCTGCTGCTCGGCGCGTGGTAGGTGGAACCGGTGCTGAAGCCGTCGTTCAGCTTCATGCCCTTCTCCAGGGCCGCGAGCAGGGTGATGGGCTTGAAGGTGGAGCCCGCCTGGAACCCGGCGCCGCCGCCGTGCAGCACGTCGGCGGCGAGGTTGTAGCTGATCTCGTTCTTCTTCTTGTTCTGCCCGAACTTGCGGCTGGCGGCCATCGCCTTGATGGCCCCGGTGCCCGGCACGACCATGGCCTGCGAGGCGACCGGCTTGTCGGTGGTCTTGACGTAGGCCTTGATGGCCTTCTCGGAGGCCTTCTGCGCCTGCGTGTCGAGCGTCGTCTTGATCGTCAGGCCGCCGCGCTGGAGGAACTTCTCACGCGCCTCGGCGGTCTTGCCGAAGTCCTCGTTGTTGAGGATCTCGTGCTGGACGTAGAGGCAGAAGTAGGGGTAGGGGCTCTCGTCGCAGCCGCCGGGGACCGGGACGTCCTTGTAGCCGAGCTTCTTGGCCTTGGCCTCCTCGGCCTCCGCCTTGGTGATCTTGCCGAGTTCGGTCATTCGGTTCAGCACCGTGTTGCGCCGCTCCAGCAGCCGGGCGCGGGCGGCCTTGCCGGTGTTGGGGTCGGTCACGCTGGGGTTCTGCACGGCCCCGGCCAGCGTGGCGGCCTCCCACAGGGTCAGCTTGGAGGCCGGCTTGTCGAAGAACCGCTTGGCGGCGGCCTGGATGCCGTGCGCGCCCGCGCCGAAGTAGGAGATGTTGAGGTAGCGCTCGAGGATCTCCGACTTGGTGTACTTCTCCTCGATGGCCAGCGCGTAGCGCAGCTCGTTGAGCTTGCGTTCGAGGGTGGGCGCCTGGGCGGCGGCCTGCTCCTCCTTGGTCTCGGCGCTGTTGACCAGGACGAGCTTGACGTATTGCTGGGTGATCGACGAGCCGCCCTGCACGACGCCGCCGCCGGAGAAGTTCCGCACGGCGGCGCGGGCCGTGCCCTCCAGGTCGATCGCGCCGTGCTCGTAGAACCGGTCGTCCTCGATCGCGACGATCGCGGTCTTCATGACGTCGGCGATCTGGTCGAGTCTCACCGACTCGCGGTTCTCGTAGTAGAACTGGGCGAACTGCTTGCCGTCGGCGTCCAGCAGGACGGTCCGCTCGGGCAGCGGGGGCTCCTTGAGCTCCTCCGGCTGCAGGTGCAGCTCCTGGATGGCGGACTTCACCGTCACGCCCGCACCACCCATCGCCGGAAGCGCGATGGCAGCGACCAACACCCCCGCGGCGGCGCCCGCGGTGACGAGCCGCAGGACGTTCCCCACTGCCGACTTCTGATCTTTGCCTTGAGCTTGCACGAGAACAAGAGTACGTCGGGTGGACGGCTCGAACGGTAACGGAACACCGTTCGCGCTTGGCGTTCCCTTGAATCAAGGACAGGTAACTAGTCATTCCCGGCCACATGGCCGCCCATGACCATGCAAGAAATTGGTCCCGCCGGGGTCTGTCCGCCCGAACGTCTGATTGCGTACGTTCTCTTTCTGCGGCAACTGAATACGGAAGCCCGACGACCGCGCCCGTCGGCTCCAAGTCACGACTGACCACCTAAGGGGAGTGGGGTCGAATGTGGATCACGGATTGGACGTCCAGCGCGGCCTGCAAGGGTGCGGATCCTGACGCGCTGTTCGTCCAGGGCGCTGCCCAGAACCGAGCGAAGCTCATCTGCCGAGGGTGCCCGGTCCGAACCGAGTGCCTCGCCGACGCGTTGGACAACCGCATCGAGTTCGGGGTGTGGGGCGGGATGACCGAGCGGGAACGCCGGGCGCTGCTGCGCCGGCGACCCGACGTCGACTCCTGGCGGGACCTGCTGGAACTGGCCAAGGAAGAGTACGAGCGGACGAACGAGCTGATCGCCGGCTGAGCCCGCGAGCCGCCCCGGCATGATTTCGACCCCGTACGGCCGGCGCCGCCCGCCGGCCGTACCCATGTCGTCCGAGCCCGGTCCGTGCGTGTTCGTTCCGCGCCCGCCTGCGGCGCGGAACGGCGTGCCGGCGCCCGGTGCGAGACCGGACCGGGCGGTCCCGGGCGGATCCGGGTCAGGCCGCCGGGCGCCACCGCCCGGCCAGGAGCTCTCCCACCTCGCGCAGGCCCTCCAGGTCGTGCACGTCCGTGGGCATCGCGGCGACCTGGACGATCGGCACCGTGGGGTGGGCGGAGACGAAGTGCTCCTGCTCGCGGTGCTCCCGGGCGGCCAGCTGCATGCGGTCGGCGTGCAGCCGCAGCACCGCGGAGGTCAGCTCGTGCTCGCCCCGCGCCTCCAGGTCCTCGGCCGCCGCGCTGCTGCGGGCCGCCGACAGCCCGGAGACGGGCGAGCGGTGGACCCGGTTGACCACGAGCCCGGCCAGCGGCATGCGCTCCTCGGCCAGCCGCTCCACGAAGTACGAGGCCTCGCGCATCGCGTCCCTCTCGGGGGCCGCGACGACCACGAACGCGGTCCCGGGGGCCTGCAGCAGCCGGTAGGTCTGGTCGGCGCGCGCCCGGAACCCGCCGAAGACGGCATCCAGGGCGGACACGAACGTCTGCAGGTCCTTGAGCACCTGAGCGCCCAGCAGCTTGGTCAGGGTCCCGGCGACGAACCCGAAGCCGGCGTTGAACAGCTTGAAGGCACTGCGCCCGCCGACCTTCGCCGGGGCGGTCAGCAGTCGGATGAGCCGCCCGTCGAGGAAGCGGCCGAGCCGTTCCGGCGCGTCCAGGAAGTCCAGGGCGGACCGGGAGGGCGGGGTGTCCACGATGATCAGGTCCCAGTCGCCCGACCGGCGGAGCTGGCCGAGCTTCTCCATCGCCATGTACTCCTGGGTGCCGGAGAAGCTGGACGACAGGGACTGGTAGAAGGGGTTCGTCAGGATCTGCCGGGCCCGCTCCGGGTCGGCGTGCGCCTCGATGATCTCGTCGAAGGTCCGCTTCATGTCGAGCATCATGGCGTGCAGCTCGCCCTCGCCCGTCACGCCCGCGACGGGCCGGGGCGTGTTGTCGAGCTCGGTCAGGCCCATCGACTGGGCCAGCCGCCGCGCCGGGTCCACGGTGAGGACCACGGCGCTGCGCCCGCGCTCGGCGGCGCGCAGCCCCAGGGCGGCCGCGGTGGTGGTCTTGCCCACGCCGCCGGAGCCGCAGCAGACGATGATCCGGGTGTTGCGGTCGTCGATGATCGCGTCGAGGTCGAGCAGGGGGGCGGTGCGGTGCCCTCCGGTCCGCTCGTTCATGCTGCTCCCTGGGTGCGGATCGATTCGGCCAGCTCGTACAGCCCGGCGAGGTCCACGCCGTCCGGCAGCAGCGGCAGCTCGTAGCGGGGCCGCCCGGCGGCGTCGAGCGAGGCCCGCTCCTGGCGTTCCAGCTCGGTGCGGCGGGCGTGCTCGACGATCTCCTCGGTGAGGGCCGAGGCCACGGCGGCGGCGTCGGCCCCGTCGGCCAGCCCGGCCGCCTTGAGGCCCAGCGCCAGCTCGTCCGGGTCGAAGCGGCCGGCCGCGGCCGCCTCGACGGCCTCCGCGGGCAGCAGCGAGGTCCTGACCATGTTGGTGAAGACGCCGCCGGGCGGCAGGCCCGCCGCCCGCAGCTCGGCCAGCCCGTCGAGGGTCTCCTGGACGGGCATCTCCTCCAGGAGGGTGACGAAGTGCACCGCGGTCTCGGGTGAGGCGACGACGCCGTTCACCAGGTCGGCGTGGTTCTTGATCGGGCCCATCCTGGCCAGCCCCGCGACCTCGTTGGTGACGTTCAGGAAGCGGACGATCCGGCCGGTCGGCGGGGCGTCGAGCACCACCGCGTCGTAGACCCGCCGGCCCTCCTTGCCCCTGCGCCGGACCGCCTCGGTCGTCTTGCCGGTGACGAGGACGTCGCGGAAACCGGGGGCGATGGTGGTGGCGAAGTCGACGATGCCCAGCTTGCTCAGCGCCCGGCCCGCCCGGCGCATGCCGTAGAACATCTCGAGGTAGTCGAGCATGGCCTCTTCGGGATCGACGGCCAGCGCGTGGACGTCGCCGCCCCCCGGCGCGACGGCGATCTTCCGTTCCTCGTACGGCAGCGGCGGCAGGTCGAAGATCTGCGCGATCCCCTGGCGCCCCTCGACCTCGACCAGCAGGACCTTCCGCCCGCCCGCGGCGAGCGCGAGGGCGAGCGCGGCGGCGACCGTGGTCTTCCCGGTGCCGCCCTTGCCGGTGACGACGTGAAGCCGTACCCCATCCCAGTCGGTGTCGCGCGCTTTCACAGTTCGAAGGCTACCCAACGGTTGCTTGGCGACTCGCTCGGGCCGTTGTTTGGGACGCGATTCACACCCTCGCGCGGCGGCCGGGCCCTGCGGGCCGCGCCGGGGCGCCCGGCGGGGGGAGGTCTCGCTAGTGTGTCTCGCATGACGAAGTGGGAGTACTCGACTGTGCCTCTGCTGGTCCACGCGACCAAGCAGATTCTCGACAACTGGGGCCAGGACGGCTGGGAGCTCGTCCAGGTCGTGCCGGGGCCGAACCCCGAGCAGCTGGTGGCCTACCTCAAGCGCCCGAAGGAGTAGGCGCGGTGTCCCCTGAGGAGAAGCTGGCCGAACTCGGCCTGGAGCTGCCCGAGGTCGTGCCGCCGCTGGCGGCCTACGTCCCGGCCGTCAGGTCGGGCGACCACGTCTACACCTCGGGCCAGGTCCCGATGGTGGACGGCAAGCTGGCGGCGACCGGCAAGGTCGGCGCCGAGGTGAGCGCGGAGGAGGGCCGGGAGATGGCCCGGATCTGCGCGCTCAACGCCCTGGCGGCGGTCGCGTCGGCGGCCGGCGGCCTGTCGAACGTGGTGCGGATCGTGAAGGTCGTCGGGTTCGTGGCCAGCGCCCCGGACTTCACCGGCCAGCCGCAGGTGGTCAACGGCGCCAGCGAGCTGCTCGGTGAGGTCTTCGGCGAGGCCGGGGTGCACGCCCGCAGCGCGGTCGGCGTCACGGTCCTCCCGCTGGACGCGCCGGTCGAGGTCGAGCTGATCGCCGAGGTCCGCTGACGGTCGCCCGGAACGGAGGTCCGCCGGCGCTCACCCGGGAGGTCGGTGATCGTGCACGAGGCCGATGATTGCCCGGGAGCGGGCCGTACCACATGATGGACCCGAAAACCGAGCAATGTTCGGGCGGGTTCGGGTGAAAGGTTCAGGCATGGGTGGGATTCCGCTTCCCGGGGAGCTCGGCGAGCGCGCGCGCGACATCCTGGCCGGGCGGTCCGAGCCCGTCCCGGCCCGGGACGCGGCCACCGTGGTCCTCCTCCGCGAGGGCCCCGAGGTCTACCTGCTCCGGCGGAAGGCGAGCATGGCCTTCGCCGCCGGTGCCTACGTCTTCCCCGGCGGTTCGGTGGACCCGCGCGACGCCGACCAGGCGGTCGCCTGGTCCGGGCCCTCGCCCGCCGCGTGGGGCGAGGTCTTCCGCGCGGACGAGGGGACCGCGCGGGGCCTCGTCTGCGCCGCGGTCCGGGAGACCTTCGAGGAGTCGGGCGTGCTGCTGGCCGGCTCGTCGCCGACCTCCGTCGTGGACGACACCACCGGGGACGACTGGGAGGCCGACCGGCTCGCGCTGATCGACCGGACCCTGTCCTTCGCCGACTTCCTCGGCAGGCGCGGCCTGGTCCTCCGGTCCGACCTGCTCCGCCCCTGGGCGCACTGGATCACGCCGGAGGTCGAGAGCAGGCGCTACGACACCCGCTTCTTCGTCGCCGCACTCCCGCCCGGCCAGCGCACCCGCGACGTCGGCGGTGAGGCCGACCAGGTCGTCTGGGTACGGCCCGGCGACGCGATCGGGCAGGCGGCCGGGGGGGAGATCTTCCTGATGCCGCCCACCCACCGCACGCTGAGCGAGCTGACCGCCTACGAGAAGGTCGCCGACGTGCTCGCGGCCGAGCGGGAGATCGTCACCTTCATGCCGCGGATCGCGGAGGTGGACGGCGAGATGCAGATCGTGCTCGACGACGGCTACCGGTTCGGCGCGGCGTGAGCGGGCGGAGCGAGCGAGCCGGGGGGCGCAGGGCGTCCGCGCATGCGGACTCCGAGCCTTCGGGCGAGGAGACCGTATGAGCGGGCTGCGGATACCGCTGGAGGGGCCCGACGGGGCGGGCACGGAGCACGCGCTCAACCTGCTGGCCCCCAACCCGTCCCCCATGACCCTGGACGGGACCAACACCTGGGTGGTCGGCCTGGGGGAGGAGGTGCTGGTCGTCGATCCGGGACCGGACGACGAGGCGCATCTCGCCCGGGTGACGGCGCACCTGCGGGACCGCAGGGTGACCGCGATCCTGCTCACCCACGGGCACCACGACCACAGCGGCGGCGCGCGCGCCTTCGCCGAGCTGACAGGGGCTCCGGTGCGGGCGCTGGACCCCCGGCACCGGCTGGGCGACGAGGGGCTCGGGGACGGCGACGTGGTCGGCGTGGGCGACCTGGAGCTGCGCGTGCTGGGCACGCCCGGCCACTCCGCGGACTCGCTCTGCTTCTGGCTGCCGGCGGACCGGGCGGTGCTGACCGGGGACACCGTGCTCGGCCGGGGGACGACCGTGATCGCCCCCGACGGCGACCTGGCCGACTATCTCCGCTCCCTGGACCGGCTGCGCGCCACCGCCGAGCAGGTCGGGGCCGAGGCGCTGCTCCCCGGGCACGGTCCGGTGCTGCCGGACCCGATCGGCGCGCTGGACGGCTACATCGCGCACCGGAGGCGGCGCCTGGACCAGATCCGGGCCGCGCGGGAGGGCGGCGCGGCCACGCCCGCGGAGATCGTCGCGATCGTCTACGCGGACGTGGACCGTTCGCTCCGGCCCGCGGCCGAGATGTCGGTCCGGGCCCAGCTGGACTATCTCGGCGACGTCTAGCCGTGCCGTACGGCGCTGCCCCCGCGCGCCCGGCGACGTCCCGGCGCTCGGGCGGCGCCGGGCGCGCGGCGGTGTCTAGCGCGAGCGGTTGTGCAGGCGCTCGATGTCCATGATGACCACGGCCTTGGCCTCGATGCGCAGCCAGCCGCGCTGGGCGAAGTCGGCCAGGGCCTTGTTCACGGTCTCCCGCGAGGCGCCGACCAGCTGGGCCAGCTCCTCCTGGGTGAGGTCGTGGTGGACCCGGACTCCGTCGTCGACCTTCTGGCCGAAGCGGTCGGCGAGGTCGAGCAGGGCCTTGGCGACCCGGCCGGGCACGTCCGTGAAGACCAGGTCGGCCAGGACGTCGTTGGTCCGGCGCAACCGCTGGGCCAGGGCGCGCAGCAGGTGCAGGGCGACCTCGGGGCGGCCGGTCAGCCAGGGGCGCAGGTCGTCGTGGCCGAGCCCGGCCAGGCGGACGTCGGTCAGTGCGATGGCGGAGGCCGTACGGGGGCGGGGGTCGAACAGCGACAGCTCGCCGAACATCTCGCCCGGGCCGAGCACGCTGAGCAGGTTCTCCCGGCCGTCGGGAGCGGTCCTGGACAGCTTGATCTTGCCTTCGAGGACGACGTAGAGCCGGTCACCCGTCTCGTTCTCGTTGAAGAGGGTCTGGCCCTTGGACAGCTGGACCTCCGAGACGCTGGTACGCAGGGCGGCGGCGCCCTCGCGGTCGAGCGCGGAGAACAGGGGGGCCCTGCCCAGCACGTCGTCGGTGTTCACGGTGCCTCCTTGTTGAGGTTTCACGCTTCGTCCTCGGGCCTGCCGCGCTCGCGTGACGCCGCCGGCGGACGGCCCGTCCCTCGTCCTCGTGTCCGCACGTCGTCCTCTGGCTCTGCGTTGATGTGGTGTCGTCGGCGCGGGCGCCCGTGACCGGTCCGCGGCGTCCGCAACAGCCATTGTGACTCATCGCACCACGGGGCTCGGCGGGGACCCGGACGCATAAGCTGTCGGGGTGCTTCGCGAAGACCCCCCGGCGGGCGAGTCCAGGCTCGCGCTGGTCCGCCGTGCCCGGCGGACGGACCGGATCCTGGCGGAGACCTACCCCGACGCCCACTGCGAGCTCGACTTCACCGATCCGCTGGAGCTGCTGGTCGCGACGATCCTGTCCGCCCAGTGCACCGACAAGAGGGTCAACCTCGTCACCCCAACGCTTTTCGCCAAATACCGGACGGCGGAGGACTATGCCGGGGCGGACCGGGCCGAGCTGGAGGAGATCATCCGGTCCACCGGGTTCTTCCGGGCCAAGACCGCCAGCATCATGGGCATGGCCCAGGCCCTGTGCGAGCGGCACGGCGGCGAGGTCCCCGGCAGGCTGAAGGACCTGGTCGCGCTGCCCGGCGTCGGGCGCAAGACCGCCAACGTGGTGCTGGGAAACGCCTTCGGAGTCCCGGGCCTGACCGTCGACACCCACTTCCAGCGGCTCGTCCACCGGTTCGGCTGGACCGCGGAGACCGACCCGGTCAAGATCGAGCATGCCGTCGCGGAGCTCCTGCCGAAGCGCGACTGGACGATGGCCTCCCACCGGCTGATCTGGCACGGCCGCCGCATCTGCCACGCCCGCAGGCCCGCCTGCGGCGCGTGCCCGCTGGCCGCCCTGTGCCCCTCGTACGGCACCGGCCCCACGGACCCCGCGCAGGCCGCGAAACTGGTGCGCCCCGGCCCCTCCTCGTAGCGGTCCCGCCGCGGGCCGGGAATGCCGGGTCCGGTGGCGGGGAAGCGCGGGCGGGGGCGACGTGTTGCAGAGACCGGAGGTGTGGCGGTGGAAGTGCCCGAGTGGTTGGAGACGCTTGCGGAGCGGGCCGCGGAGAGGCCGGTGCCGCCGGCGCTGCGCCCGCCGAGGTCGGGAGGGCGCCCGGCCGCGGTGCTGCTGCTGTTCGGCGAGGGGCCGCTCGGGCCCGACGTGCTGCTGATCCAGCGCAGCTCGCGCGGGCGGCGGCACGCGGGGCAGCCGGCCTTCCCCGGCGGCGGCGTCGACCCGGAGGACGGCGGCCCGGTCGCTGCCGCGCTGCGCGAGGCCGAGGAGGAGACCGGCCTGGACCCGTCGGGCGTGCACGTGGTCGGGACGATGCCCGAGCTGTACATCTGGCGCAGCGACAACCGGGTGACCCCGGTGATCGGCTGGTGGCACACGCCCAGCGCCGTGCACGCGGCCTCGCCCGACGAGGTGGAGTCGGTGGAGCGGGTGCCGGTCGCCGAGCTGGTCGACCCGGCCAACCGGCTCGTCCTGAGCCACCCGAGCGGTTACGCCAGCCCGGCGTTCCGGGTGCGGGGGCTGCTGGTCTGGGGGTTCACCGCGGGCGTGCTCGACGGGGTGCTCTCCGTCTCGGGCTTCGAGCGACCGTGGGACCGCTCACGGGTCGAGGACGTGCCCCCCGAGGTCCTGGCCCTGGCCTCCCGGGGCTGAGGCGTTCCCGGGTCCGGTGGATGGCGCCGTCCGTGTCCGTCCGTCCGTGTCCGGGCGCCGGGCGTCCGCGTGCCGGCCGTCCGTGCGTCGATCGTCCGTGCGCCCGGCCCTTCGTGCGCCGGCCGCGAGCATCCTAGGCGCCGCCGCCCACCAGGGTCATCCCCAGGCAGGCCCAGTCGGCCACGTCCTCGTCGGAGTCGTGGGCCAGGCGGCGCAGCGCGGCGAGCCCGGCGGGGTCGGGCGGGCTGCCGACGATGTTCGGCAGGGCGTAGGCGGCGCCGTACCGGACGCCGGCGTCGGAGTGCCCGGCCAGCTCGATCACCGAGGGCAGCGCGCGGCGGTCGCGCAGGTGGCCGAAGGCGATCAGCACCGAGTAGAGCACCATCGGGTCGTCCTCGCCGGCGGCGAGGAAGCGCAGGACCGGCAGGCTCCGGTCGGTGAAGCCCAGCCGCCCGAGGATGTCGACACCGAGCATGCGCTCGGCCGTGGTGGTCCCCCCGCACAGCCGCCGGGCCGCGGTGAAGGTCTCCAGATCGCCCCGTTCCTGCAGCTGGGCGATCGCCTGCCAGCGGATCGCACCGTCATGGTCCGGATCTCCCAGCGCCGTCTCGATCAGTGACGTGACGGACACCGGCCCCCCGATCGTTGCCATAGTGCAACGATAGCCACAACGGAGCTCGGAGAAGGGCTACGCGCGCGGGGCGGCTGCTGGATACCGTAAAGGGGTGAACGGCGATCTCCTCGACCTTGTCCTGATCGCCCTCATGGTGGCCTTCGCGGTGTCGGGATACCGGCAGGGGTTCATCATCGGGGCCATGAGCTTCGTGGGGTTCGTCGGCGGGCTGCTGCTCGGCGTCTTCATCGCCCCGCCGATCGCCGGCGCCGTGGTCGACGGCGACACCGAGCAGGCGCTGCTCGCCATCGTGATCGTCTTCCTCACGGCCATCATCGGCCAGTTCGCGTCGTCGACCATCGGTGCGGTGATCCGCAGCCACGTCACCTGGGAGCCCGCCAAGGTGGTCGACGCGGTCGGCGGCACGTTCGCCAGCGCGCTGGCGGTGCTGATCGGCACCTGGTTCATCGGCAGCCTGGTCGCCTCGTCCCAGTTCACCATGATCAGTGAGCAGGTGCACAAGTCGCTGCTGCTGGGCACCGTCGACGACGCGATGCCGCAGGCGGCCAAGGACATCCAGGACCCGATCAAGGACTTCATCGACAAGTCGGGCTTCCCCAAGGTGTTCGACGGCATCGGGGGCGGGCGCCTCGTCGAGGTGGCCCCGCCCGACCAGGGCGTGCTGAAGGGCAACCCGCGGCTGGAGCGGGCCCGCAGGAGCATCGTCAAGGTCCAGGGCGTCGCCTCGAGCTGCCGCAAGCACATCGAGGGCACCGGGTTCGTCTACGCCCAGAACAAGATCATGACCAACGCCCACGTGGTCGCCGGCGTCGACCAGGACCTGCAGATCATCGACCACCGCGGCGACTCGCGTCCGGCCAGGGTCGTGCTCTACAACCCCGACAGGGACATCGCGGTCCTGCACGTCCCCGGGCTCGACCTGCCGATCCTGCGCTTCTACGCCGGAGAGGTCGAGACGGGCGACGACGCGATCATCGCGGGCTTCCCGCACGGGCAGGGCTTCACCCCCAACGAGGCCCGCATCCGGGTGCGGCACAAGGCCAAGGGCACCGACATCTACGAGCGCAACAGCGTCGTCCGCGACGTCTACGCGATCCGCGGCCTGGTCCGCCAGGGCAACTCCGGCGGGCCGCTGCTCACTCCCGACGGCCGGGTCTACGGCGTCGTGTTCGCCGCCGCCCTCGACCAGCAGGAGACGGGCTACGTCCTGACCGCCGGCGAGGTGGCCCCGGACGCCGAGGACGGCTCCCGGCTGCTCAACCGGGTGGACACCCAGGAGTGCGACCACTGACCCCGTGCCCCGGCCCAGCGACCGGCATGGTTCTTGCGATCCCCGGCCCAGCGACCGGCCCGGTCTCTGTGGTCCCCCGCTCCTGCCTCACCGCGGAGCGGGAGCCCTCCCGGTCCTCCTGATCCCCGCCGGGTTCCTCACAGCAGGGCTCTGATCCCGGCGATCGCCTCCGCAGGGTCGGCTTCCGCCGATCCCGCCAGCTTCCGGGCGGCCCGGGCGATCTCCGGGTACGGCGGGCCGTACCCGGAGACCCGGGCGGCGCCGCGCTCGAGCAGCGCCGAGGCCCCGCGCCGGTTGCCCCGCTGGAGGTGGGTGAGGCCGACGCAGATCTGCGCCAGCCCCTGCCAGAGCTCGCGCTCGTCCGCCGGTCCGGTCTTCCAGCGGGCCTCCAGCACCTCGTGGGCGTGGAAGGGCCGGTTCTCGGCGAGCAGGCGGCGTGCCTCGGCGAGGGCTTCGGCCGCGTCCGGCGCGTAGTCGTCGGGGACGCGTTCCACGCCCTCGGCCCCGCGCGGCAGCGGGCGGCCGAACGCGTCGCGGGGGCGCTGGTTGCGCGCCCGGCCGTCCGGGTCGCGGTCGCGGGGGATCTCCGGTTCGGAGCCGCCACGGGGGGTCTCCGGTACAGAACCGTCGTGGGGAACCGGAGGTCCGGGATCGCGGGGACCCGCCGGACCGGGATCGGGGCCGGGGGCGTCGGGGGCGCGGTGGCGGGCGGTCACCGGTCGGGCTCCGGGTCGGACAGCCAGTCGATCAGCTCGGTGTCGAACTCGCCGGGCCGCTCCTCGTGCGGGAAGTGCCCGGCCCCCTCCACCAGGCGCCACCGGTAGGGGGCGACCACGTGGCGGCCGGAGCCCTGGGCGGTGCGCGGCAGCATCCGCCGGTCGAGCGCGCCGTGCAACTGCAGCGTGGGCGTCTCGATCCCGGTCCGCATGCTCCTGGCGTACCGCAGCCCGTCCGGGCGGAGCTGGGAGCGGGCGAACCAGCGGTGGTACTCCAGCGCGCAGTGGGCGACGTTGAGGATGCCGAAGGCCTCCCGGTAGGTCCGGGTCGCCTCCTCCTCCGGCCAGGCGGGTCCCGACCACTCGTCCAGCAGCCTGCCCACCAGGGCCGCGCCGCGGGCGGTCAGCCGCCGCTCGGGCAGGAACGGCAGCTGGAAGCCGAACGCGTGGGCGCTCGCCCGCAGCTGGCCGAAGGGGTCGGAGCGCAGCGCGGAGCGGAGCCGCAGCGGGTGCGGCGCCGAGACCGCCACCAGCCGCCGGACCGTCTTCGGGTCGAGCGCGGCCATCGTCCAGGCGACCAGGCCGCCCCAGTCGTGGCCGACGACGATCGCACCGGTCTCTCCCAGCGCGCGGATCAGGCCGGTCGCGTCGGCGGCCAGGGCCGGCAGGTCGTAGCCGCGCGGCGGCTTGTCGCTGGCGCCATAGCCGCGCAGGTCCACCGCGACGGCACGGTAGCCCGCCGCGGGCAGGGAGACGAGCTGGTGGCGCCAGCTCCACCAGAACTGGGGGAACCCGTGCAGCAGCAGCACCAGGGGGCCCTCACCGGCCTCCACGATGTGGAAGCGGGTGCCGCGGGCGTGCACGGAGCGATGCGTCCAGGGGCCCTCGATGAGGACCGCGGACTCGTCTGGTCGGCTCACTGGTCCGGTTTCACCGACTCTCGTGGAACGCCGGGCTTCCCGGCGGAGGGGGAGGAAGAGTGGACGGGGGCGACGGAGGAGCCGGAGAGCTCGCTCTCGCCGCTCTTGATGGTCTTCAGCGAGCGGAGCGTCCGCTTCATCCCGGTCAGGCCCTTGAGCCGCCGGACACCGACGAAGACCAGCAGGCCCGCCACGACCAGGTAGAAGAGGGTGACGGTCGCGAAGGCCCAGCCCTCCGCCCAGTCGAACACGCCCACCAGGGCGTAGGCGATGGCGAAGGAGGCGAGGATCAGGCACAGGTGGGCCATGAACGCCGCGGCGGCGAACAGTCCCGCCGCCAGGCCGACGCGCTTGGCGTCGAACCTCAGCTCGGCCTTGGCCAGTTCGATCTCGGCTCGGACCAGGGTGGAGATGTGGCTGCTGGCCGCGGCGACCAGCGAGCCCAGGGACTCCTCCTGCGGCTCCGCGGCCGGATTGTGCGTCATGAACGATCTCCTATCGAGCGCCGATGCCAACATCATCCTGCGCGTTGGGGTGTGCGCGCACGCGCGACTCGGGCAGAGCCGCCGTCGGCGGCGCGGCGGTGCGGTCCGTCGCGGGCACGTCCGCGGTCACCGTGTTCGACCTCTCCGGATCATCGCCGAAGGCGGGGCCTGCGATGGGCAGCGACACGGTGAAGCCGATCCCGGCCGGTGCCGGCGTCGCGGCCCCGTCCCGCCGGTGCGGCTCGTCGGAGGGGCCGGGCGATCCGGATCGTACGGGCGGCCGCGCCCCGCCGAAGACGCGGAGGAACCCTCCGGCGGCCGGCCGGCGGGTCCGGCGGGGGAGTGGTCCCGGCCGGGGGAGGGGTGCACACGGGTCATCGGATCGCGCGCTACCCCGGCGGCGGTCGTGTGAACGTCGCGGATCGTGTCGTCGGCGGTCCCGGCGCCGAGGGCCTCGTCCCCGAGGGCTCCGGTCGGCCGGCGGGCGCGCCGGCCGTGGTGGACGAGGTGGACGGCGGGCCGGAGCGGCGGGATCTCGGCGGTGCGGCACATAAGTCTTTCGGGAAGCGTGTTCGCGGAGGGCCTGTTCCCTCCCCGGCCGACCAGACTTCCCGGCACTCCTGGACACCAGCCTATACGGAGTCGATTAACCGGATATTTAGTGACAATCGGGTACGGCGCGGTGGGCGGGATCCCGGAGGCCCGCGCCCGCCGCGCCGGGACGGGTCCCCGGCGCGGTGGGGACCCGTCCCGGCGGGGTCAGTCCTCGCTCTTGGCGCTGGGCAGCTTCTCGGAGATGAGGTTCATCACCGTGCTGTCGGCCAGGGTGGTGACGTCGCCCACGCTGCGGTTCTCCGCCACGTCGCGGAGCAGGCGCCGCATGATCTTGCCCGAGCGGGTCTTCGGCAGCTCGGGGACGACCAGGATCTGCCGGGGCTTGGCGATCGGGCCGAGGGTCCTGGCCACGTGGGCGCGGAGCTCGGCCGCGATGTCCTCGCCCTCCTCGGCACCGCCGCGCAGGATCACGAACGAGACGATGGCCTGGCCGGTCACCGGGTCGGTCGCGCCCACCACGGCCGCCTCGGCGACCTTCGGGTGGGAGACCAGGGCCGACTCCACCTCGGTGGTGGAGATGTTGTGGCCCGAGACGAGCATGACGTCGTCGACGCGGCCCAGCAGCCAGATGTCGCCGTCCTCGTCCTTCTTGGCGCCGTCGCCCGCGAAGTACACGCCCTCGAAGCGGGACCAGTAGGTGTCGATGTAGCGCTGGTCGTCACCCCAGATGGTGCGGAGCATCGACGGCCACGGGTCGCGGATGGCGAGGTATCCGCCGCCGCCGTTGCCGACGCCGTTGCCCTGGTCGTCGACCACCTCGGCGGTGATGCCGGGCAGCGGGCGCATGGCGGCGCCGGGCTTGCCGCTGGTCACGCCGGGCAGCGGGCTGATCATGATGGCGCCGGTCTCGGTCTGCCACCAGGTGTCCACGACCGGGGTGCGGTTGCCGCCGATGTGCTCGCGGTACCAGACGTAGGCCTCGGGGTTGATCGGCTCGCCGACGCTGCCCAGGATCCGCAGGGACGACATGTCGTACTTGGCGGGGATGTCGTCGCCCCACTTCATGAACGTGCGGATCGCGGTCGGGGCGGTGTAGAGGATCGTGACCCCGTACTTCTGCACGATCTCCCAGAAGCGGCCGCGGTGCGGGGTGTCCGGGGTGCCCTCGTAGATGACGCTGGTGGCGCCGTTGGCGAGCGGTCCGTACACGATGTAGGAGTGCCCGGTCACCCAGCCGATGTCGGCGGTGCACCAGTAGACGTCGGTTTCGGGCTTGAGGTCGAAGACCGCGTGGTGGGTGTAGGCGGTCTGGGTCAGGTAGCCGCCGGTGGTGTGCAGGATGCCCTTCGGCCGGCCGGTCGTGCCGCTGGTGTAGAGGATGTAGAGCGGGTGCTCGGAGTCGTGCGGGACCGGGGCGTGCTCGGTGCTCTGGCGCTCCACCAGGTCGTGCCACCAGACGTCCTTGCCGGTCCAGTCCACCTCCTGACCGGTCCGGCGGACCACGAGCACGTGCTCGATGCCGGGGCACTCCTTGACCGCCTCGTCCACGGTCGGCTTGAGTGCGCTGGGCGCGCCGCGGCGGTAGCCGCCGTCGGCGGTGACCACGATCTTGGCGTCGGCGTCCTTGATCCGGCCGCTGAGCGCGGTGGCGGAGAAGCCGCCGAAGACGACGGAGTGGATCGCGCCGATGCGGGCGCAGGCGAGCATCGTGATCGGCAGCTCGGGGATCATCGGCATGTAGATCGCGACCCGGTCGCCCTTGCCGACGCCCAGCTCGGTCAGGGCGTTCGCCGCCTTGCCGACCTCCCGCTGGAGGTCGGCGTAGGTGATCGTGCGGGTGTCGCCCTCGGGCTCGCCCTCCCAGTGGTAGGCGATCCTGTCGCCGAGCCCCGCCTCGACGTGGCGGTCGACGCAGTTGTAGGCGACGTTCAGCTCACCGCCGACGAACCACTTGGCGAAGGGCGGGTTCCACTCCAGGGCGGTGTCCCAGCGCTTGGACCAGCTCAGCCGCTCGGCCTGCTTCTCCCAGAACGCCAGCCGGTCGGCCTCCGCCTCGGTGTAGGCCTGCTCGGTCACGTTCGCGGCCGCGGCCAGTCCGGCGGGAGGAGCGAACCGCCGGGTCTCGCTCAGCAGGTTCGACAGCGTCTCCTGGGGCTCACGCGGTTCGGAACCAGGGGTCTCCGGGGCCACTACGCACTCCTTACTCGTACTGCTCATCGGCTTCGGGTGTGTCCCACTTCACCAGGGTGGAGCCGTCCGCCACAAGAGGTCTAGACAGGTCTGTACCAAGCGGATGCAGGGGCCATCCTGGTTCATATGGGCTCAGAGGTGGATAAGAGGGTCCGTGGAAGCGGTCGATCCCGACCCTAGGAACGGAGGGCGCGGCGTTCCACAGGCTCCGCCGGGGTGCTGCGCCGGATGGCGCCATATGTTCGGTGAACGGTCCGGCACCGCTTCCCGGCGGCGGGCGCATGGCGGGGTCGGCGGCTTGTTGACCGGCCGGTAGGGTCGGGAACCGTGAGCGACCCATTGGCTGTCATCGCCGAGCTGCCGGGAGTGCCCGAGGCCGTGGCCGACGTGCGCAAGGCCGTGGACCGGCTCTACGGGCACCGCGTGCTGCGGCGCAAGAGCCCGGAGGTGTCGGCCCGGTCGGCCCTGCGCGGAGCCCGCGCGTCCGCCGCGCTGGAGGGGGCGGACATCCCCCTGGAGGCGATCCCGGAGACGACCGATCCCGTCGTCCAGGGCGCGCTGCGCGTCTCGGCCGAGCTCGGCGGGCTCGGCCGTACCTGGCGCACGGCGCCGCGGCAGGTGCTGGCCAGGCTGCACACCCTGGCCGCGGCCGGCCTCACCGAGGACCTCGGCCGGCCCAGGACCGCCGAGACCGCGCCGGACCCGCTCGGGGTGGGCGCCGCGCCGGGGGCCGAGGCGACGGTGGCCCGGGTGGACGGGCTGGTCGGCCTGGTGACCGCCGACTCCAAGGCGCCGGCCCTGGTGCTGGCCGCCATCGTGCACGCGGAGCTGGCCGTGCTGCGGCCGTTCGGCACGGCGGACGGGATCGTCGCGCGGGCGGCGGAGCGGCTGACGCTGGTGGAGTTCGGGCTGGACCCCAAGTCGCTGGCGGCGGTGGAGCTGGGCCACCTGGAACTCGGGCCCGCCTACGGGGAGGGCCTGCGGGCCTACCTGACCGGCACCCCCGAAGGGATCACGGCCTGGGTACGGCACTGCGCCGCGGCGGTCACGCTCGGGGTGCGCGAGGCCACGGCGATCTGCGAGGCCATGCAGCGGGGCTGATCCGGACGGGCCCGGCGCGGTGGAACGGGTGCCGGATCCGCCGCGGGGCCGACACGGGGCCGGCGCGGGGCCGACACGGTGGGCGGGCTGCGGATCGGTGCGGGCGGCCGGTGCGGAGAGGCCCGGCCGCCGAGATCGCGGACATGGGGGTGAAAAGCGGACGGCGCCCCTTTGCGGGGGCGCCGTCGCCGGCACGTCTCACCTGGTTACCAAGCGTGCACCTGTATTCGTCGAAACGGGGCAAGCCCGGGTCGACGCGCCTCCCGCGGCTGGTCGCGCGTGGGTACCTGGTGGCCGTGCGCGGACACTGGGTCCGTGAAACCTTTGTATGACGGATTCCGGCTGATGGGAACCCCTGGAACCAAGACCTTTACGGATTCTGGAATGTCCGGGACGAACCATCCTGAATACTTCGGAGGAGCCCGGGGCGGGGGAGGGGCCCTGCCCTGAAAGAGGATCGGTGCTCCACTGGTGATCACTCTCCGTGATCACCAGGCGGTCGGCGAGTGGTCGGCGAGGAAGGGCTCCACCGCTTCCGGCCTCGCCCTCGGATCGTCCATGCGGGGGCGGTCGGATAAAACCGGAGATTTCTCCTCGACGGGGCCGGAGAGCATGGGGCACGATACGGTTGTCTCCCTCTGGGCCGGAGCGATACGTGTGATCGGCTCTGCGGCGCCCTTGCCAGGACAGGTCGGCTGCTGAAAGCTTTCCCCTGAAACGGGACCGGCTCTACCCCCCCCCAGAGCCGGACCGCTCGGCGACCCCCGCCATCCCCCCCCCGGCGGGGGTCGCCCCTTTTCCAGGGCGTTCTCCACGGTTCCGGGGCGTTCTCCACAGGCGATGACGGGTGCCGGACCGTCGTCCACAGAGCGGGGTTCGGAAGCTCGGGAGGAGCGGGTTCCCCTGGAAGGTGGGTCTCCCACCTTCCAGGGAGGCATCTTGGACCGCCCGCTGGTCATCACCGAGGACCACGACCTGCTCGACGACCTGCTGCGCGTCGCCGCGGCCGCCGGAGCGGAGCTCGACGTCGCGCACGTGCCCGCGCACGCCCGGCCCTACTGGAGCCGCGCCCCGATGGTCGTCGTCGGCAGCGACGTGGCCGACGCCATGGCGGCGACCGGGCCGCCGTCCCGGCACCGGGTCATGCTGGTCACGCGCGATCCCGGAGATCCCGACACCTGGCGCAAGTGCGTCGCGGTGGGCGCCCAGGCCGTGCTGGAACTCCCCGCGGCCGAGCGGCGGCTGGCCGACGAGTTCGCCGACGTCGCAGAGCCCGCCACGAGAGCCGGGCAGGTCGTCTGCGTCATCGGTGGGCGCGGCGGGGCCGGAGCCAGCGTGCTCGCCGCCGGACTCGCCCTGACCTCGGCTCGCAGGCGCCGGCGGACCCTCCTCGTCGACGCCGACCCCCTCGGCGGCGGGCTCGACCTCCTGCTCGGCCAGGAGGAGGCCGAGGGCGCCCGCTGGTCCGACCTGGTCGCCAGAGAGGGCAGGGTCAGCTTCACCGCCCTCCAGGCGGCCCTGCCCACCTTCTCCGATCTGACCCTGCTCTCCTTCCATCGGGGCGAGGCCGAGCCCATCCCGGCCGAGGCGATGCGCTCGGTCCTCGACGCGGGTCAGCGCGGATTCGACCTCGTGGTCGTCGACCTCCCGCGCGCCCCCGATCCGGCCGCGGTGGAGGCTCTGAGCCGGGCGGTCACCGCGCTGCTGGTCGTCACCGCGGACGTGCGCGGCGTCCTCGCCGCGGCCCAGGTGCTCTCGGGGATCCGCGGGCACACCGGGGAGATCCGGGCGGTCGTCCGGAGCGGGGTCCTGGAGGACGAGGTGGTCACCACCTCCCTCGGCACGCCGTGTGCCGGGAGCCTGCCGGACCAGCCCCGGCTCATGACCGCGCTGAACCGGGGGGACACCCCGCCGATCGGCCGGCGGACCGCCCTCGGCCGGTTCTGCCGGACGTTCCTGGACTCGCTGGACGCCCTGGCCGGGGCCCGTACGGCCGGAGCCGGGACGTGAGCCGGGCCCCGCTCACCCCCGCGGCCTCACCCGAACTGGTCGAGGCGGTCCGGATACGCCTGGCCCGGACCGGCGTCGAGCCCAGCGCCGCGCACGTCACCGCCGCGCTCCGGGCCGAACGGGCGACACTGGGCGACGCCGAGATCCTGGCCGTGGCCAGGGCCCTCTGCGCGGACCTGATCGGAGCCGGTCCGCTGGAACCGCTGCTGGCCGAGCCGGAGGTGACCGACGTGCTGGTGAACGGCCCGCGCGAGGTGTGGATCGACGACGGCGGCGGCCTGCGCCGGACCCAGGTCGCCTTCCCCGACGAGGAGGCGGTCCGCAGGCTCGCGCAACGGCTGGCGTCGGCCGCGGGCCGCCGCCTCGACGACGCCTGCCCCTACGCGGACGCCAGGCTGGCCGGCGGAGTCCGGCTCCACGCCGTGCTGCCTCCGGTGGCCCCAGGCGGCACCTGTCTGTCCCTGAGGCTCCCGCCGCGACGCACGTTCACCCTCTCCGACCTCCTCGAGGCCGGGACGATCGGGCCCGATGCGGTCCCGGTGCTCACCGCGATGATCGAGTCCCGGCTCGCCTTCCTGGTCTCGGGCGGCACGGGCACGGGGAAGACGACCTTGCTGTCCGCGCTGCTCTCCCTGGCGGATCACGGTGACCGCCTGCTCCTGGTCGAGGACTCCGCGGAGCTGCGGCCCGCGCACCCCCACGTCGTGCGCCTGGAGTCGCGTCCGCCCAACATCGAGGGCGCCGGAGGCGTCGGCCTGCGTGACCTGGTCCGCCAGGCGCTGCGGATGCGCCCCGACCGCCTCGTCGTCGGCGAGGTGCGCGGAGCGGAGGTCGTCGACCTCCTGGCCGCGCTGAACACCGGTCACGAAGGAGGCTGCGGCACGCTGCACGCCAACACGGCGGCCGACGTCCCCTCCCGGCTGGAGGCCCTCGCCTGTGCGGCGGGTCTCAGCAGAGAGGCGGTCCACAGCCAGATCGCCGCGGCGCTGGACGCCGTCGTCCACCTTGTCCGCGACCGTGCCGGCGGCCGCCGCCGGGTGGCGGAGATATGCATGATGACGCGTCATCCGTCGGGCCTGGTCCAGGCCGAACCGGCGCTCACCTTCACTCCCGGCGGCCGGGTGGTCCACGGTCCGGGGCTGCCCGCCCTGACGGCCCGTGTCCCCGGCGCCCTCCTCCGGCGGTGAGCGCGGACATGACCGCCGTCCTGACCGCAGCCGCTCTGCTCCTCGCAGGAGCGGCCGCCTGGTTGTGGACGGGGCCGGATCCGGCGGCCGCCCGGCTACGGCGTCTACGGTGCCCACCGGGCCCCCTGCGGTACGGCCCGGCCGGGCCCGGCTCGTCCCCGAGGTGGCCGGCCCGCCGCTCCCGGCCGTCCCGGAGAGCGGCGGCCTGGCGGGCGGCGTCTCTGGAACTCTGCCAGGGACTGGCCGCCGAACTCGCCGCCGGCCGGACCGCGCACGAAGCGCTGATCCGGGTTGGGGCGGCCGTGGAGTTCCCCGATCCGATGGCGCTCCGCTCCCTGATCGCGGCGGCGCGGGACGGCGGTGACGTTCCGGAGGCCCTGTTGGCCGCCGCGCCGGAACGGGGAGGAGAAGGGCTCAGGAGACTGGCCGCCTGCTGGCGGGCGGGGGTGACCGTCGGCGGAGGGCTCGTCGTCCTCGTCGACCGGGTGGCGGTCTCCCTGAGAGAGGCCGAAGCCCATCGCCAGGACGTCGCGGCCCAGCTCGCCGGTCCGCGGGCGACGGCCCGGCTGCTCGCCGGACTCCCGGTCCTGGGCCTGTCGATGGCGGCGGGGCTGGGCATGCGTCCCCTCGACTTCCTGTTCGGCGGTCCGGCGGGAGCGGCCTGCCTGGTGGTCGGCATCGCTCTCGACGGCTGCGGTCTGTGGTGGACCCGCCGTCTCGTCACCCGCGCCGAACGCGCCTGAGCCTCCGCTGCGGGCAAGAAAGGGGAAGGGAACACATGAACGCTCTGCCGTCGGGGACGCTGACCGCCGTGCTCACCGGAGCCGCGGTCTGGATGTGGACGTCGCCCGCTGATCCGGTCCGCCGGCTCCGGCGGGCACGTCCGGGCCCCTCGCTCCCGGAGCACGCCCCCGGGGGCGTGCTCCGTCTTCCCAGGAACGGACCCGGGGGTGCCGGGCGGTCCGGGGCAGCGGCGGAGAGCACCGGCGGGAGGCCGTCGAGCCGAGGTGAGACCGTGATCGCGGTCGCCGTCGCGCTGGTGGTCTTCCTGGTGTTGGGGGGCGTGCCGGGGGCCGTGGCGGGAGGTGCGGGTGCCGTGGCCGTGCTGCTGGTCCTGCGGAGACGGGAGGGGCCGGCGCAGTGCCGGGAGCGGGACCGGATCACGGCCGACCTGCCGTTCGCGGCCGATCTCATGGTGGCCTGCCTGCGTGCGGGCCAGCCCATCACCGGTGCTCTCGAGGTGACCGTGCAGGCGGTCGGCGGGCCGCTCGGGGACCGTCTGGCACGGGTGAGCGGCCGGCTGAGGCTGGGAGCCGCACCGGAGCATGCCTGGCTCGCCCTGGCGGCCGATCGCGCGCTCGCTCCACTCGCCCGGACCATGAGCCGGGCGGCGCTCAGCGGCGCCCCGGTGGCCGACGTGCTGACGCGGGCCGCCGACGACTCCAGACACGCGGCCCGGGCGGCGTCGTCGGCCGCCGCGCGTCGGGTGGGGATCCAAGTGGTCGCACCGCTGGGCCTCTGCTTCCTGCCCGCCTTCGTCCTTCTCGGCATCGTCCCGGTCGTCGCCGGTCTCGCCGGCGAGATCGTCATCCCCTGAGTTATCCACAGGGATGACGTGCTCGCGGAGTGCTTTTCCACAGAACTCCGCTCTTGTCCACAGGGTGATGTGAATATCGCGGAACCTGGGGTGACCGATGCCGCGATGGAAGGCACGGTTTCACATCCTCAGGAGGAAACGATGACCGGATCGAGCACCGATGGTCTCCGGCACGCGTTGGTGAGGTGGTGGGAGCGACGCTCCTCGCTGATCACCGGCCCGGGCGGGGAGCGTGGCATGTCCACCGCCGAATACGCCGTCGGCACCATCGCCGCCTGCGCGTTCGCAGCCCTTCTCTTCAAGGTCGTGACGAGTCCGGAGGTGCAGGAGATGATCAGGGCCCTCATCGACCGGGCGCTGAACACCACGGGACAGGGGGCTCAGGCTTGAGGGCCGGATCATCCGGATCGGAGGCGACCGGGCGAAGGCTCCGGTCCGGAGGCCCGGGTCTCCGCGCCGGAGGCGACCGGTGATCCCGGTGGGCCGCCCAGGCGCCCCGTGTTCCTCGCGGGGGTCGGTGACGGCGGAGACCGCGGCGGCGCTGCCGGCCCTGATGGTGGTCCTCGCCGCAGGGCTGTGGGCGATCGCCGTGGTCGGAGCCCAGTTGGAGTGCGTGGACGCGGCCCGGGCGGGGGCACGGGCCGCGTCCAGGGGCGAAACGATCGAGCAGGTGCGGAGCGGCGTTCTGTCGGCCGCCCCGGACGGGGCGCGGGCGGAGGTGAGCCGCGACGCCGAGCGCGTGCGAGTGGAGGTGCGGGCCGGTGTGAGGCCCCGGTGGGGGCTCTCTCTGCCGGAGGTGACCGTTCGCGCGATCGCGGTCTCCGCGACCGAGCCGGGGGCGGGGACCGCGGCCTCCACCGTCGAGTCCGGGACGGGACGGGCTGACCCGCCCGCGGGACAGGGTCCGTCCTCAAGGTGGTCGGGTCCGCCTGTGGGGGATAGGCCGGATGCCTTCCCGTCCGGAAACCGGAGCCCCGGCATCGGAGGCGGTTGGTGACTCCTCCGCTCCCCGGAGGGGGCGGCTTCTCGCTTTCCTCTGCCGAGGTAGGCGACGGACAAGCCCTGCCCGTTTCAAGCAGAAAAACCATAACGGGGAAGCGATTCCCCTGCCGGGTGGACTCGGCAGTCCCCTCGCTGGATCTGACGGAGAGGGAACTGCCGTCGGTGGTGGATCCACGGGAGCGCGGTTCGGCGACGGTCTGGACCGTCGCGGTCATGGCGGTGATCTTCACGCTGGCGGTGACGGTGGTGCTCATCGGGACGGCCAGGGTGGCGCGGCACCGTGCGCAGACCGCGGCCGATCTCGGAGCGCTCGCCGCCGCGCGGTTCGCCTTCACCGAGCCCGGCCGGGGGTGTGCTGAGGCGGCTTCGCTGGCGGCCGCGAACGGGGCCAGGCTCCTGCGGTGCTCCACCGGCGCCGACGGCATCGCGGACGTCCAGGTCGCGGTGGGGTTCTCGCTTCCGGTCGCAGGAGGCCGGGAGGCCTCGGCCAGGGCTCGCGCCGGCCCCGTGCACATCACCGACCGGGCCGGGTGAGGCCTGGCGCTGAAACACAGGT
The DNA here is from genome assembly GCA_014647935.1 of Planomonospora parontospora. GTDB lineage: Bacteria > Actinomycetota > Actinomycetes > Streptosporangiales > Streptosporangiaceae > Planomonospora > Planomonospora parontospora. The sequence continues at coordinate 95,349 of BMQD01000014.1, read as the reverse complement.
CCGGGGCTCGGTGAAGTCGCGATCGAATCACAACTTCTTGGACTCATCGTCCAAAAGCCGGAAAGCTCACGTAACGTTCTACTTACCTCACGTCCATGTCGTCTCGCGTCCAGCTCTACAAAGGGCGGCCGCGGTGCGGCCCCCGACGAAGGGAAACGTCGTGACGACGGTTCGCAGCCTGGTCACCGCGGCGGTGATCGCTCCGATCGTGTCCGTCTCCGCGATGCTCGCCGCGGCGGGCCCCGCCCATGCCAAGGCGAGCCTGGACATGCCGTCACGGGTCACCTCGGACCGGAAGGTGACGATCTCGGGCCGGGTCGACCTGGTCTTCGACGCCGTGCTCTACGTCAACGGCAGGCAGGTCGCGAAGGGAGACCGGCGTGTCTCCTACGCCTGGGATCCCCGCAGGCGTCCGAACGGCCGCTACGCCATCAGGCTCGTCGAACGAGGCAAGCTGCTGGGCGGGAGATGGGACGAGACGTCCCGGACGCTGACCCAGTCCGTTCCTCCGCGCGCACCCGGCGGGGTGGGCGTCCGGCTGCGGGGCGACCGGGCCGTGCTCACCTGGAGCCGGGGGGTCGAGCCCGATCTCCGAGGCTACGAGATCTTCAGCAGCCGGACCGGCAGGGTCGGCGCCGTGGGGGCGAGCGGTGCGTGCCGCGGGGGCTCGTGCAGGGTGACCCTGGTGCTTCCCGCCAAGGCCGCGGGCAAGCGGATCGGGTTCACGGTGCGGGCGATCCGGAGCGACGGCAGCGGCGGCACCCTCGTCTCGGGCCGGTCGGCCGTCGCGGCGGTGCGCGTCCCCGTCCCCAGGGCCCGGGAACGCGCCCGCTCCGCAGGAGACGAAGGGCACCCGCATGACGCGGGCGCCCGGCAGGAGGGCCGGAACCGCGGAGAGGACGATCTCCGGTCCGGTGTCGAGAGTCTTCCCCGGCTGCCGCAGAAGGACACGCCGACGAGCCGGGCCCGGCCTGCGGAGACCGTCTCCGACGGGGGATCCGGGTCCCGGGAGGGCGGGGACGGCACGGGGCCGGGCACCGGTGACGGTGGGACAGGGAGCGGTACGGGGTCGGACACGGTCTCCGAGGCGGCCGGTTCCGGAGCGGCCGGCGCCGGCACAGCGGGGAAGGAGGGGGAAGGGGGCGGGACGGGAAGGGCCGGTTCGGAGGCGGCGGAGACCACGTCCGGCGGCAGCGCGGACGTCACCGGTCGGCCCGAGCCGGCGACGGGCGGAACGGCCGGCCTGGGGCTTCTCATCGCCGGCGGAATGCTCCTGCTGCTCCTCGGCGCACACGGCGGTGCGTGGGTTCGCCGCAGGTGGCTGACCGGCCGGGCCGGTGGACGTGCGACCGGTGGATCCGGGGAAGGCATGACCACCACGGTCCTGAACGCAGGTGCCGTTCCGGGTCGGGACGGCGTTTCGCGTGGTGGTGCCACTGGTGCCGCTTCGCGTGGTGGCACCGTGCCGGATGGAGGCGACACCTCGCGGGGCGGATCCGTTTCGGGGAGCACCGACACGCGCGGTGGTGCCGCCCTCCGCAGCGACGGCGCCGGGGAGGCTCGGCGCCCGGCCACCGGAAAGGCGCCGGGACCACCCCGTCGCCCCGCGGTCATCCTCGCGGTGGTCCGGATGCCGTACTCCCGACGACCGGCAGGAGGCCCCGCAACCGCATGCCCGGTGACCCGGTCCTTCACGGGGGAGGGCGGTAAGACACCGGATACGGCATCACCCGGTGAGGACGGTTCCTTCGGAGTGCGGCCGGGCGAGGACGGTTCCTCCGGGGTGCGGCCGGGCGTGCCCGTGGAAGCCGGGCAGGCGATGTCCGCTGAAGCCGGCCGGACCGAACATGCGGCCCGGCCGGAGGAGAGCGGCACGGCGGCGGAGACCCCGCACGCCCGTTTCGAATCGACGGGCTCCACCCTGCCCGCGGCGGCGCCGGCTCCCGAGATCGGCAGCGTCACCGCTGTGGCGGTCCGGAGCGGCCGAGGCCGGTGGGACGGCTACCTGCCGCCCGCACCCCGGTCGATCGAGGACAGCGGGTTCTGGGAACGGCCCCAACCCGGAGCGAAGGACTTCTGGGCGGAGGACCGGGAGGAGGACCTGGAGGAGAACGAGCGCGACTCCGGTGCGCCCGGCGGGTCCCGTTCCGGCAGGCTCCGCTCCAGAGGCGGAGCGCGGTCTTGAACGGCGCCGCCCCGTGGCCGTCCCGGGACGGCCACGGACCTCGGCCCCGACGGTGGTGGAGCGCGGTCTTGAACGGCGCCGCCGTGTGGTCGTCCCGGGACGGCACCGGGACCCCGGTTCCGAATCCGGGGATCCGTCTCGGGGACTCCTCCAGTGGATCCCCGCCGGATCCCGGTGGGGCCGCTGCGGACTCACCCTGCGGGCCGGGTCCTGAGCCGCCTCCGTCATCCGTTCATCGAGAGGAGGACGGCCAGGAGACGCAGGGCGCCGGCCTTGTCCAGGGGCTCGTTGCCGTTTCCGCATTTGGGAGATTGGATGCAGGAGGGACAGCCGCGCTCGCACTCGCAGGAGGCGATGGCCTCCCTGGTCGCGGTGAGCCATTCGAGTGCGCGGGAGAACCCCCGTTCGGCGAAGCCCGCGCCGCCCTCATGGCCGTCGTAGACGAAGACGGTGAGCATGCCGGTGTCGGCGTGGAGCTCGGTGGAGACGCCGCCGATGTCCCACCGGTCGCAGGTCGCGAAGAGCGGAAGCATGCCGATGGAGGCATGTTCGGCGGCGTGCGCCGCTCCTCCCAGGTCCAGCCCGGCCTCGGCCAGGGGTGAGATCGCCGAGGCGGGCAGCGTCCACCAGACCGCGCGGGTGCGCAGCGTTCGTGGAGGCAGGTCGAGCGCCTCGTCACCGAGGGGCTCGCCGCTCTGCAGGCGGCGCTTGAGATAGGAGACGACCTGGCGGGTGACCTCCACCGAGCCGAAGTGCAGTTCCCCCGGACCGAGCGGATGGGAGCGGAACGACTCCAGAACGGAGATCTCGGTGACGTCCCTGGCGAAGGTCGTGTAGTCGGGGGTTCCCGCCTCGACCAGTGCGACGCCCGCCTCCAGGTCGAGCTCGGTGACGAGGAACGTCTCGCCCTGGTGCACGTAGACGGCTCCGGTGTGCACGGTCGTGTGGGCCGACGACTCGTCCACGGTCCCCAGGAGGCATCCGGTGGACAGCTCCACGACCTGGACGGGCGCCCCGCCGGAGCCCCGGATGTCGGCGAGGTCGGTCGCCCGCTCCCGCCTGGTCCAGAACCACCCCGACGGCCGCCGCCGGAGCAGGCCGTCACCGACCAGCGAGGCGAGCACCTCCTTCGAGGTCGGACCGAAGATCTCCAGGTCCTCCTCGGTGAGGGGGATCTCCGCGGCCGCCGCGCACAGGTGCGGGCCCAGGACGTAGGGGTTGCCGGGATCGAGCACGATCGCCTCCACCGGCCGCCCGAACAGGGCCTCCGGATGGTGGACCAGGTAGGTGTCGAGCGGGTCGTCCCTGGCGATCAGCACGGCCAGCGCGTCCTGGCCCGCGCGGCCCGCCCGCCCGGCCTGCTGCCACAGCGACGCCCGGGTGCCCGGCCATCCCGCGATGAGGACGGCGTCCAGCCCCGACACGTCGACACCGAGTTCCAGGGCGTTGGTCGTGGCGAGCCCGAGGAGGTCCCCCGACCGCAGCGCCCGCTCCAGGCCCCGGCGCTCCTCCGCGAGGTATCCGGCCCGGTAGGCGGCGATCCTGCCGGGCAGGTCCGCGAGGCTCGTGAGGGATGCCGGGGCGGTCCGGGACGGGGGAGGCGGGGTGACCATGCCGGGAGAAGGCCGCGAGAACATGCCCGAGGCCAGGTCGGAGAGCCTGGCCCGGGCGGACAGGGCCACGGACTCGGCGGCGCGCCGCGAGCGGACGAAGGCGAGGGTGCGGGTGCCGTCGAGGACGAGGTCGGCGAGGAGGTCGGCGGTCTCCGCGGCGGCGGGTCGCCGGACCGGTGCGCCGCCCTCGCCCCGCAGATCGGTCAGGGGCGGCTCCCAGAGGGCGAAGGTGATCGAACCCCGAGGAGAGGCGTCCGTGGTCACCTCGGCCGTCTGGAGGCCCGTCAGGCGCGTCGCGAAGGCCCCGGGATCGCTGGCCGTGGCGGAGGCGAGGACGAAGACCGGGGACGAGCCGTACCGGGTGCAGACCCGGCGCAGGCGGCGCAGGATCTGCGCCACGTGGGAGCCGAAGACGCCCCGGTAACCGTGACACTCGTCCACCACCACCGTCCGCAACCGCCGCCAGAAGCCCGACCACCGGGCGTGGCCCGGCAGCAGGCCGCGGTGGAGCATGTCCGGGTTGGTGAGCACGTAGTTGGCGTGCCGCCGGATCCAGGCCCGTTCCTCGTAGGGCGTGTCGCCGTCGTAGGCGGCGGCGCGCAGGCCGGGCACGTCGAGTGCCTCCAGGGCGCGGAGCTGGTCGGCGGCCAGGGCCTTGGTGGGCGTCAGATAGAGGGCGGTGCCCCCGTCCAGCACGGAGCTGAGCGCGGGGACCTGGTAGGCGAGGGACTTGCCCGAGGCGGTGCCGGTGGCGATGATCACGTTTCGGCCACGGTGAGCGAGCTCGGCGGCCTCCGCCTGATGTGGCCAAAGACCGAAAATACCCTGGTTCGCCCAGCGCGTAACCAGCGTCTCGCTGACCCAATCCGGCCATCGGGCTTGACCCGCCTGACGTGCTGGAACATGCTCCACATGGGTGACGCGCCCCCGACGTGCGGGAACGCCGAGCAGACGGGACAGGAGAGGGTCTGCTCGCGACGGTGAGGAAGAAGACGGGCTCACTGGTTTTCAGTCTCGCATCTGTGGGCAGAGTCGCCGGGAATCGTGATTTCGTATAGACACTGAGCGTACGCATGGTTGAATGCCGCGCGTCGGGGCTTGTCGTCTAGGGACCTCCAGGTCCCAGAAGTCACGCCTGAATCGTATTTTCGCAGGCAAGGCGCTGGAGGATCTGTGGATCTGAAGTTGGACCACCATTCCGAGGACCGTCTCACTATCGTCGAGGTCGAGGGTGAGATCGATGTCTACACCGCGCCCAGATTGCGTGAGCTCCTCATCGACCTGGTCAACAAGGGGAACTTCCACCTCCTGGTCAACATGGAGAAGGTCGACTTCCTCGACTCCACGGGTCTCGGCGTCCTGGTCGGCGGGCTCAAGCGCGTTCGGGCGCACGACGGCTCCCTGGAGCTCGTCTGCACCCAGGAGCGCATCTTGAAGATCTTCCGGATCACCGGCCTGACCAAGGTCTTCGGCATCTACGCCTCGGTCGAGGAGGCCAAGGAAGCCCACGGCCGAGACAAGTAACCATGGCCACCGTCGAGCTGACGTTCAGCGCCCTTCCCGCCCACGTGCGTACGGCGCGTCTGGTCGCCACCGCGATCGCGCGCCGTACCGGGGTGGAGGAGTCATTGCTGGACGAGGTACGGCTCGCCGTCGGTGAGGCCTGCTCCCGGGCGGTCGAGGCGCACCGCCTCCACTGCCCGGGGGAGCCGATCCGCATCGAGCTGTGCGACGACTCGGGGCGGTTCGAGGTGATCGTCACCGACGCGGCCCCGAGTGATGAGCTGGAGCGGCAGGAGCGCACCACGCCCTCTCTCGAAGACTTCCTCGGGAAGATCCCCGACACGCTGATGTCCGGATTCGGCATCGCGGTCATCGCGGGACTGGCCGACGACGTCGAGGTCTTCCCGAGTCCGAAGGGCATGCGCATCCGCATGAGCTGGCCCGCCGCGCCGAACGGTCTGTCCCCGGTCTGACCCGGGGCCGGCCCGCGGCCTCCGGGCGACGGCTTCTCCCACGACCGGGCGCGCCCACACGGGCACGCCCGGTCGTCGTCATGCCCGGGCCCGGAAGCCCGAGCCTGCCGGATCCGTCCTCCCGGTCCCGGTGTCCCTCCACCCCCTCAGGCCCGGTGTCCCTCCATCCCATGGGCCCGGTGTCCTTGCCCTGTCCGGAGGGCCGCGCCCTGTCCGGAGGGCCGCGCCCTGTCCGGAGGGCCGCCGGATCCGTCCTCCCCTGGACTCGGTGCCCCCGTCCTCCCCGGGCCCGGTGCCCTGTCCTCCCCTGGACTCGGTGTCTCCGCCCGTGAGCTCCGCAAATTTTCGGTCTTCTTTAACCGGTTAAACGTGTAGACCGAAATGTCGCGAAAACATTGACATAAAAGGCGTCTAGCAGCGTAAACGGTGGCATGGGCGCACGGGCTCGCGGGCACTGTTGGACACGTCGCCGATTGACGGTGGGCAGAGGCTTCATATCCGCGTCCTTGCTGCGTAGACTCCCCGCACCGGCCAAGGTTTGTCCTTCGGACGGGACTCTTGTCGGGTTCCGCGCCGAAAGAAGGTCTGTGGACGCAACCGGAAGCGGCACTGCCAATCGCCCGGACGTGCGCCGCCGACCCACCGCTCCACTCATCGCGACGCACTCCGGGCAGGACGTGTTCCCGTCTTGCCGAGGAGAGTCGGATGTCTGTCCATCTCGCCGCCGTCGATGAGACAGCGGTATCCCTGAGCGGCTCCCACCTGACCATCGTGGTCGTGGTCGCCGCCGTAGCCCTGCTCGCGCTCGCCGTCGCCGGCGGCCTCGTCCGCGAGGTGCTCGCCGCCGATCAGGGCACCGAGCGCATGCAGAACATCTCAAGGGCCGTGCAGGAAGGAGCCGCCGCATATCTGGGGCGGCAGTTCCGCACGCTCGCCGTATTCGTCATCGCCATTCCCTTCCTGTTGTATCTGCTTCCGGCGGTTTCGACGGAAGTGAGGATCGGCCGTTCAGTATTTTTCGTGATCGGTGCGGTTTTCTCCGCACTGACCGGATTCATGGGAATGTGGCTGGCGGTCCGGGGAAACGTCCGCGTCGCCGCCGCCGCCCGCACCGCCGGGGAGAAGACGGCGATGCGCATCGCCTTCCGCACCGGCGGTGTGGCGGGCATGTTCACCGTCGGCCTGGGCCTGCTCGGCGCCGCCATCGTGGTGTTCGTCTACAAGGGCGACGCCCCCGCCGTGCTGGAGGGCTTCGGCTTCGGCGCCGCCCTGCTCGCGATGTTCATGAGGGTCGGCGGCGGCATCTTCACCAAGGCGGCCGACGTAGGCGCCGACCTGGTCGGCAAGGTCGAGCAGGGCATCCCCGAGGACGACCCGCGCAACGCCGCCACCATCGCCGACAACGTGGGCGACAACGTCGGCGACTGCGCGGGCATGGCGGCCGACCTGTTCGAGTCGTACGCGGTCATGCTGGTCGCCAGCCTCATCCTGGGCAAGGTCGCCTTCGGCACCGAGGGTCTGGTGTTCCCGCTGATCGTGCCGATGGTGGGCGTGCTCACCGCGATCATCGGCATCTTCGTCACCTCTCCGCGCAGCGGTGACCGCAACGGCATGGCGGCCATCAACCGCGGCTTCTTCATCTCCGCGGCGATCTCCGCGGTGCTGGTCGCGGCGGCCGCCTTCCTCTACCTGCCGGCCAGCTTCGCCGAGCTGAACGGGGTGAGCCCGGCGATCGCGGCCGTCGACTCCGACCCCAGGCTCATCGCGATCGGCGCGGTGCTGATCGGCCTGATCCTGGCCAGCGCCATCCAGATCCTCACCGGCTACTTCACCGAGACCAACCGGCGCCCCGTACGGGAGATCGGGGAGAGCTCCGTCACCGGGCCCGCCACGGTCATCCTGGCGGGCATCAGCGTCGGCCTGGAGTCGGCGGTCTACTCGGCGCTGCTCATCGGCGGCGCGGTCTACGGCGCGTTCCTGCTCGGCTTCGGCAACGTCACCGTCGCCCTGTTCGCCGTGGCGCTGGCCGGCACCGGCCTGCTGACCACGGTGGGCGTGATCGTGTCCATGGACACCTTCGGCCCGGTCTCCGACAACGCGCAGGGCATCGCCGAGATGTCCGGCGATGTCGAGGGCGAGGGCGCCGCGGTGCTCACCTCGCTGGACGCCGTCGGCAACACCACCAAGGCCATCACCAAGGGCATCGCGATCGCCACGGCCGTGCTCGCCGCGACGGCGCTGTTCGGCGCCTTCCGGACGGCGGTGGAGACCGAGCTGACCGGGGCCACGCAGGGGGTGAAGGACGCGCTGGGGTCCTTCGCCACGTTCAGCCTCGGCGTCGACTCGCCGAACGTGCTCGTCGGACTGGTCATCGGGGCCGCGGTCGTGTTCATGTTCTCCGGCCTGGCGATCATGGCGGTCGGCCGGGCGGCGATGCGTGTCGTCTTCGAGGTGCGTGAGCAGTTCCGTACCAAGCCGGGCATCATGGCCGGCACCGAACTGCCGGAGTACGGCCGGGTCGTGGACATCTGCACCCGCGACTCGCTCCGCGAGCTGGCCACGCCCGGCCTGCTCGCGGTGATGACGCCGATCGCCGTGGGGTTCGCGCTCGGATACGCGCCGCTCGGCGCCTTCCTGGCCGGCGCCATCGCCTGCGGCACGCTCATGGCGGTGTTCCTGGCCAACTCGGGCGGCGCCTGGGACAACGCCAAGAAGCTGGTCGAGGACGGGCACCACGGCGGCAAGGGCTCCGAGGCCCACGCCGCGACGGTCATCGGCGACACGGTCGGCGACCCGTTCAAGGACACCGCGGGACCGGCCATCAACCCGCTCATCAAGGTGATGAACCTGGTGGCGCTGCTGATCGCCCCGGCCGTCGTGGTCTACGCCGACAACGTGGCGCTGCGGGTCGGCATCGCGGCGGTCGCCGTGATCGTGGTGATCGCCGCGGTGGTCGTCTCCAAGCGCCGCTCGGCGGACGACGACTCGGCGGCCGGGAACAACAGCCCGGACCGTGAGCCGGAGCCCGAGCCGATCGCCGGCTGAATCCCCGTACGGTTGATCCCCTGTACGGGGCCGTACAACGAAGGCACCGTACGGCGGGGCACCGTCGAAGGGGTGCGCGGGCGACCGCGCACCCCTTCCGCATGGGCGGGCGGTCCCGGTGGGAAACTGAGCGGTGACTCCTCCGCTCCCCGGGGAGGCGGACCCCGTCTCCCTCCGCCGGGGGCGGCCGGAGGCGGCCGGGTCCCGGCCGCCGGGACGACACGACGACATCTCAAGAGGAGGGACGGCACGCCCCAGCCGGGAGTGCCGGGAACCCGATGGAACAGCAGCCTTCCGGGGGAAAGACGCTCATCATGATCCTGCTGGCGATGGCCGCGGTGTTCGCGGTGCTCGCCGGGATCGCCATGTGGGCGGCGAGATGACGATGCGCACGCTGATCGTGCTGCGGCACGCCAAGGCCGCCCACCAGCCCGGCCTCGCCGACTGGGAGCGTCCTCTCACCGAGAGGGGCGAGCACGACGCCCGCAGGGTCGGTGAGGTCCTCGCCGAGCTGGGGCTCCGGCCGGACCTGGTGCTCTGCTCTCCGGCCGCGCGGACCCGGCGGACCGCCGAGCTGGCACTGCCCGGCGCGTCCGTCGAGTTCGAGCGGGACGTCTACGAGGCCTACGCCGACGACCTGCTCGCGCTGCTCCGGCGGACCGGTCCCGACGTGGGCACGCTGCTGCTGGTGGGGCACAACCCCGGAGTCCACGAGCTGGTCATGGGGCTCACCACGCGTGACGGCGATCCCGGGCTCCCGCCCGGTGCGTTCGCCGTCATCGAGACCGCCGACGCGTGGGCGGAGCTGGAGAGCGGACGCGCGGTCACCCGGTGGAGCCCGAAGGACCGCTGACCCCGGCCGGTCCGGCCTCTCGCGTCCGGCCGCGGACGGGCAGGCCGTACGCTCCGGGGTCGGTGGTGGGCAGGCCGTTCCGGCTCAGCGGTCGGTGGCGGGCAGCCCGTCCTCGGCGTCGGCGGCCTCCACCTCGGCGCGGGAGATGCCGAGCAGGTAGAGGATCGAGTCGAGGTACGGCACGCTGACCGCGGCGTCGGCGGCCTGGCGGACCACCGGTTTGGCGTTGAACGCGATGCCCAGACCCGCGGCGGCGATCATGTCCAGGTCGTTGGCGCCGTCGCCGATCGCCACGGTCTGACTGAGCGGGATGCCCGCCTCGCGGGCGAAGCGCTCCAGGGCCCGTGCCTTCCCGGCCCGGTCCACGATCTCACCGATCACCCGTCCGGTGAGCACGCCGTCCACCACCTCCAGGGTGTTGGCGGCGGAGTAGTCGATCCCGAGGTCGCGCACGAGGCCGTCGGTCAGCTGGGTGAAGCCGCCGCTGACGATCGCGAACCGGTAGTCGAGCCGCTTGAGCGTCCGCACCAGCGTGCGGGCGCCGGGCGTGAGCACGATCTCCTTGCGGACCTTCTCGAAGATCTCCTCCGGGAGGCCCTCGAGCAGTGCCACGCGGCGGCGGAGGGACTCGGCGAAGTCGAGCTCGCCGCGCATCGCCTCCTCGGTGACCCGGGCGACCTCGTCCAGGCAACCGGCGTGCGCGGCCAGCAGCTCGATCACCTCGGCCTGGATGAGCGTGGAGTCCACGTCCATCACGATCAGCCGCTTGGCCCTGCGGTACAGACCGGTCCGCTGCACGGCCACGTCCACCTGCTGGGCGTGCGCCTCGACGGCCAGCTCGGCCCGGAGCGCGTCCGGGTCGGCGCCGGAGACGGCGAGCTCGATGCAGGTCACCGGATAGCTCGACAGCCGCTCGATCCGGTCGATGTTGGCCCCGGAGGCGGCGATCCGCCCCGAGATGCCCGCCATCGCGGCGGGATGCAGGGGCGCGCCGAGCACGGTGACGTGCAGCCGGCCGCGTCTGCGCTTCTCCTTGGTGTCGGAGCCGGTGGACAGCTCCACCTCCAGGCCCAGGTCCTCCGCGGTGCGTTCGACGGCGGTCCACAGCGCGCCGAGGGTGCCGCCGGTTCCGGTCGGGGTGTCGCCGGTGTAGGCGACGAGGACGCCGAGGGTGAGCCGGCCGCGGATGACGACCTGCTCGACGTCGGCGACGGCGACGGGGAAACCGGCCAGGACGGCGAAGAGCCGGGACGTGACGCCCGGACGGTCGGGACCGGTCAACGTGATCAGGAGCGTGCGCTGGTTCATCGATGCCTACGCTACTTGCCCCGGGAAACACCCGGGTAAGTGGTTCATCATCCGGACGCCCGGTGTTCGCGGCCCGCCCGGTTCCGGCGTCACCCGCGGTTCCCGGCCCGGATCCCATCCCGGCAGGCTCCGGCTTCGGTTCCGCCCCCGGTTCCGCCCCCGGTTCCGGTTCCGGTTCCGCCTCCGGCTCCGGCTTCGGCGGTGGCCTAGCCCGAGCCGAGATAGGCGATGACGGCGGCCACCCGGCGGTGGGTGTCGGGGCTGTTCTCCAGCGCCAGTTTCATGAAGATCGAGTTCACGTGCTTCTCGATCGCGGAGACCGACAGGTGCAGGGTCCGGGCGATGCCGCCGTTGGACAGGCCGTGCGCCATCTCACGCAGCACGTCCAGCTCCCGGGGGGTGAGGTCGGTCGGCGGCGGGCCACCGCGCACGCCGCGCTTGGCCAGCAGGCCCTCCACCACCTTGGGGTCGATCACCGACCCGCCCGCGGCCACCGACCGGATCGCGCCGAGCAGCTCGTCGATGTCCCCGACCCGATCCTTCAGCAGGTAGGCCCGTCCCTCGGTGCCGTCCCGGAACAGGTCGAGGGCGAACACCGCGTCGGAGAACTGGGAGAGCACCACGACGCCGATGACCCCGAGGTCCCGCGCGGCCGCCCGGATGCGGTGGGCGGCGTCGACGCCCTCCATGCCCGGGCGCACCGGGTCGGCGGGGCTCGGCATCCGGATGTCGGTGACGACCACGTCGGGCCGGAGCCGCCGGGCGGCGTCGAGCAGCTCACCGGCGGTGCCCACGGCGGCCACCACGGAGATCTCCCCGGTGGACTCCAGGAGCCGGCGGGTGCCCTCGCGCACCAGGTAGTGGTCCTCGGCCAGGACGACCCTGAGCGTAGCCGGAGTGGTCATGGGGAGATCATGCCCGCTGGGCGGGCCGGTCGCATATGAGGCTGTCCGCACGGTGCGCGCCGCACGCCCGGGCCCCCATCCGGACCGCACGCCCGGGCCCCCATCCGGACCGCACGCCCGGGCCTCCATCCGGACCTACGGCACACGCCGCACGCCCGGGTCCTCACCCGGACCGTACGGCGCGCCGTACACGCGGACCGCACGTCCGGTGCGGTGACCCCGACCCCCGCAGCGGGGACGGGGTGGGGCTCCGGTGCGCGGACGGGGTACGGCTAGCGGAGGATCCGGGTCCTGACCTTCACGTACTTCAGGTCCACGCCGGTGTCGAGACCGTGGATGTCGAGGGTGTCGAGGCCGCCCGCGGGGACGTCGATCGAGGCCGTGGCGAACTCGGCGGCCGCGGTGCCCCGGGCACTGCCCCGGAGCCAGACCTTGACCTTGACGGTGGCGGTCCTGCCGGGGTTCAGCCGGTCGAGCAGGCAGCCGACCTCGCGCCCGTCGGCCTCGCAGTACGAGCCGGAGGGACCGGTGATCCGGACCTTGTAGGCCTGCTTGGGGACGTAGCCGCCGACGTAGGCGATGTCGGTGTACCAGTCCCCGACGTTCTTGGTCTTGAGCGTGTAGGTGATCGTGCGGCCCGCGTACGCCCTGCGGGGGTAGTAGGCGGTCAGCTTCAGCGGTGACAGCGGGGGAGCCTGCTGTGCCGTCACCGGAGCGTTCGCGGCCCGGTGCTGGAAGGTCTGGGCGTTCGCGGTCTGGGGGACGAGCAGCATGCCACCCGCCACGGTGATGGCGGCGAGGACGGTCAGGGGCCGGCGCATGGTCACTCCAATGGGGAGGCGATCGTTGCGACCAGCATGCGGAGATCGACTTGGAATCCTCTTGCGGCTGACTGGCCGGACAGGCGACGGCCGGACCCGGCATGCCGTCCGCTCCGCCGAGGCGGAGCCCGGCTGCGGAGCCGTGGTATCCGGGGTGTGCGCCTAGAGTTCTCCGCGTGAACGGAGACCGGGACGCCGTCCTGCACGCGGTGAGCTCCGCCGTGCTCGCGGTGACCAGGCATCTGTCGGTCCGCGAGGTGCTCCAGGTGATCGTCCGCTCGGCGCAGCGGCTGCTGGACGCCCGTTACGCGGCGCTGGGCGTGCCCGACGACGAGGGGGCGTTCGCCGAGTTCGTCGCCGAGGGCATCTCCGACGAGGAGTGGGCGGCCATCGGCCCGACGCCCCGCCAGCACGGGCTGCTCGGTGCGATGCTGCGCGAGGGCGCCCCGGTCCGGCTGCCGGACGTCCGCCGGGACCCGCGGTTCGACTCCTGGCCGCGCGCGCATCCGGTGCTGAAGGACTTCCTCGGGGTGCCGATCCGCGACGGCGAGCAGGTGCTCGGCATCGTCTTCCTGTCCAACAAGCGGGCCCCCGGCGGGTTCACCGAGGACGACCAGCGGCTGCTGACGATGTTCGCCGCGCACGCCGCGATCGCCCTCACCAACGCCCGCCTCTACGAGCGCGGCCGGGAGCTGGCGCTGGTGGAGGAGCGCACCCGGATGGCCCGCGAGCTGCACGACGCGGTGACCCAGAAGCTGTTCTCGCTCCGGCTCACCGCCCAGGCGGCGGCCTCGCTGGTCACCCGCGACCCCGACCGGGCGGTGCGCGAGCTGGAGCGGGTGGAGCGGCTGGCCGGGGAGGCGCTGGCCGAGCTCCGTGCGGTGATCGTGGAGCTGCGCCCGGCCGAGCTCGACCGCCACGGCCTGGCCGAGACGCTCCGCAAGCACGTCCGGCTGCTGGACCGGCTCCATCCGGCGTCGTTCACGTTCCGGCTGGGGGACGGGGGCGAAGGGGAGGCGCTGTGCGGGCTGGCGCCGGAGACGGAGGCGGCCGTCCTGCGGGTCGCCCAGGAGGCCCTGCACAACGCCGCCCGGCACGCCGCCGCGGAGGCGGTCGCCGTACGGCTGGGCTGCGAGGGGGGCCGGGTGGTGCTGGAGGTGCGCGACGACGGGACCGGGTTCGACGCGGCCGCGGCCTCCGGCCGCGGGCTGGGCATCGCGTCGATGGGCGACCGGGCGCAGGCCCTGGGCGGGAGCGTGCGGGTGTCCTCGGAGCCGGGCGGCGGCACGCTGGTGCGGATGGAGGTGCCCCGGTGAGCGCCCGCACGGCACCGGGACGGCGGGCGGGACGGGTACGGCGTGCGGTGGACGGAGGCGGGAGGACGGTGGCGCGCGGGTGAGCGGCGGTGAACGGGGCCGGACGATCCGGGTGCTGATCGCGGACGACCACCCGGTGGTCCGGCAGGGCCTGCGCACGTTCCTGGACCTGCAGGACGACCTGGAGGTGGTGGGGGAGGCGCGGGACGGCGCCGAGGCGGTGGAGCTGACCGGGTCGCTCGCGCCGGACGTGCTCCTGCTCGACCTGAGGATGCCGGTCCTCGACGGTCCCGGCGCGCTGGCCCGGCTCGCGGAACTCGGGCTGACGCCGCGCGTGCTGGTGCTGACCTCGGTCTCCGACCGCGGCGACGTGGCCCCGGCCATGCGGGCTGGGGCGGCGGGCTTCCTCTACAAGGACGTCGAGCCCGCGGCGCTGGTCCAGGCCATCCGGGCGGTCCACGGCGGGCAGGTGCTGCTGGCCCCCGAGGCCGCCGAGGCGATGCTGGCCGGGGCCGCCCTCCCGCCCGCGTCCGGGAACGCGGCTCCGGCGGGACCGGTGGTCCCGTTGACCGACCGGGAGCGCGAGGTGCTCGCGCTGATCGCCTCGGGCCGTTCCAACCGGGAGATCGCCCGTGAACTGGCGGTGGCGGAGAAGACGGTCAAGACCCACGTCTCCAACGTGCTGATGAAGCTGGGCGTGCAGGACAGGACCCAGGCCGCGCTCTACGCTGTACGGCACGGCCTGGCCTGAGGCCCGGCGGCCGGATGGCGGTGTCGGCCCACCGCGCGGGCGCATGGACGAGCACGACGACGCCCGGGGCCGGCGTGGACCCCACCGGCCTCGGACGGACCGCGTCGATCCCCTCGCACCCGCCCCGACGGGCGGTGTCAGGAGCGGGCCGGGGCGTAGCAGAGCGCGGTGATGCCGCACTCGAACGGCTGGACGTCGACGCGCTGGAAGCGCTGGACGGCGCCGGTGGTGGGGAAGACGGGCAGGCCGGTGCCGATCGCGGTCGGGTTGACGATCAGGTGGAGCTCGTCGACCAGACCGGCGGCGATGAGGCTCTGCGCGAGGGTGGAGCCGCCGTAGGTGATGATGTCACCGCCGGGCCGGGCCTTGAGCTCGCCGATCGCCTCGGCGAGGTCGCCGCCGACGACGGTGGCGTTCTTCCAGGGAGACTCGGTGAGCGAGCCGGAGACGACGACCTTGGGGGTGTCGTTCATCCAGTCGATGGTCTCCTGGGACTCGCCTTCGGGACGGGCCTCCCAGGAGGGGATGAAGCCCTCGGCGAGCTTACGGCCCAGCACGATGGTGTCGACCGGCTTGGTCAGCGCGTCGAGGTAGGCGTTGAGGTCGTCGGACCAGGGGAAGTGCATCCAGTCCATCTCGCCGTTCGGGCCGCCCATGTAGCCGTCGGCGGTGGTCTGGACCTGGAGCTTGAGCTTGCGCATGAGGGTGTCCTTCCGAGGGGTCCTCGGACGCGCTGTCGCGTCCTGCGTTCTCAGGGTCCGGCCGGGCCGACCTCGTCATCGAGACCGGTATGGCGATCAAGGCCCTGATGGCGAAGGAGATCACCCCGGACGAGGCCGTCGCCACCGGCGCCGTGCGCATCGAGGGCGCCCCCGCGTTGCTGGAGCGCTTCTCCGAGGTCTTCGCCATCTGACCGGCGGTCCGTCCGCCGTCTCCGGCCCGTCTCCGGCCCGTCTCCGGTCCGTCCGCCGTTCCCGGCCCGGCCCCCGCCGGGACCGGGCCGACGGCTCAGACCAGCTCGGTGATGGCGTGGTGGGCGGCCACGCGCGCGCGCCGCACCGCGCGGTCGAGGTCGCGCAGGGCTTGGGCGCGGGTGGCGATCTGGCCCGAGGTGAGCCCGCGGTCGTCGGCGATGCGGAGCGCCACGGCGAGGCGGGCGGCCAGGGCCGCGACCCGGTGCGCGCGGGCGGGATAGCCGGGGGCCAGGCCCTCGTCCGGGGGCTGCGCCCGGCGGTGGCCCTGGGCCGGGCCCTCCACGCCGAGCAGGGCGTCGGTGGCCGCGCGCATCGCGAGAGTGAGGGCGTGCTCGGCCTCGGCCAGGGAGGGCACGTCGGGGACCGCGGCGGAGGCCTCGAACACGCTCCAGCGGACTCCGGAGTACGACGACCCGCGGCGGTCCGGCGCCGGGACCAGCCCGAGGCACCTGCCGGGGAGCACGGCGGTGACCGCCTGCCCGGCGTCGACGGCGGCGGAGGTGAAGGCGGGCGGACCGGTGAGGCCGAGCGGGTCGCCCGCCGCGGGAAGGGCCAGGCGCAGCGCCGCCAGGCCGTCGCCCCGCAGGTCGGCGAGGACGTTCCGGAGCGGGACGTCGCCGGAGGCGGTGGCGACGAGCTGGGGCCCGGCCTGCCGCTCCACCCGGTCGGCGGCCTGGTCCAGCCCCGTCTGCCCGGCGAGCCAGGCGTTGCCCCAGCAGACCAGCGTGGCCGAGATCGGTGAATCAGGGTGCACCGGTCCACGATATGCGCTCGCCCTGCAATAGGTTTTGATCCGAGCGATTGATGAGGAGGCGTGGCGCATGGGCGGTCAGGTGCTTCGGTTGCAGGACGTCACCGTCCGCAGGGACGGCGCGGTCCTGTTGCGGAACATCGAATGGACCGTCCACGAGGACGAGCGGTGGGTCGTGATCGGTCCCAACGGCGCGGGCAAGACGACGCTGCTCCAGGCCGCCGGGGCCATGCTCTTCCCGACCGAGGGCGTCGTGGAGGTCCTGGGCGAGCGGATGGGCCAGACCAACGTGTTCGACCTGCGCCCGCGCATCGGGCTGGCGAGCGCGGCGCTGGCGGAGCGGGTGCCGGCGGACGAGAAGGTCATCGACCTGGTGCTCACCGGCTCGTACGCGATCCTCGGCCGCTGGAAGGAGGAGTACGACTCCGCGGACGTCACCCGGGCGGTCGAGCTGATCGATCAGATGGGCTGCGCCCACCTGATCCGCCGCCGGTTCGGCACGCTGTCGGAGGGCGAGCGCAAGCGGGTGCAGATCGCCCGGGCGCTGATGCCGGACCCGGAGCTGCTCCTGCTGGACGAGCCCGCCGCCGGGCTGGACCTGGGCGGCAGGGAGGACCTGGTCCGCAGGCTCTCGGCCCTGGCGCACGACCCCAAGGCCCCCACCATGGTCCTGGTCACCCACCACGTGGAGGAGATCCCCAGCGGGTTCACCCACGCGCTGCTGCTCCGGCACGGGGCGGTGGTCGAGGAGGGTCCGATCGACCACGTGATGAACGCCGACAACCTCTCGCGCACCTTCGGCCTCCCCCTCACCCTGGAGCGCGGCCTCGACGGGCGCTGGTACGCCCGAGCGCAACAGTTCTGATTCCATGTGTGACTTACGCCACTGAGAAAAAGTAAAACGAAATATCATTTCGGGGACGAGAGCTCCATTTGACTCGACCGCCCGGAGTGGCCAATGGGACCGTCGTTCATCGCCGCCCTCATCGTGGTGGCCGTCGCAGGGTTCGCGCTGGTCCGGACGGTCCGGATCGTGCCCCAGGCCACCGCCGGGATCGTGGAGCGGCTCGGGAGATACCACCGCACCCTCCTGCCGGGGCTCAACCTGGTGGTCCCCTTCCTCGACCGGATCAAGGAGACGATCGACCTGCGCGAGCAGGTCGTCTCGTTCCCCCCGCAGCCGGTCATCACCTCCGACAACCTCGTGGTCTCCATCGACACGGTGATCTACTTCCAGGTGGTCGACCCCCGGGCGGCCACCTACGAGATCGCCAACTTCCTGGTCGGCGTCGAGCAGCTCACCGTGACCACGCTGCGCAACGTGGTCGGCGGCATGGACCTGGAGCGCGCGCTCACCTCCCGCGAGGAGATCAACAGCGAGCTGCGCGGTGTCCTCGACGACGCCACCGGCAAGTGGGGCATCCGGGTCAACCGGGTCGAGCTCAAGGCGATCGACCCGCCGGCCTCCATCCAGGACTCGATGGAGAAGCAGATGCGCGCCGACCGCGACAAGCGCGCCGCCGTGCTCACGGCCGAGGGGCAGAAGCAGGCCGCCATCCTGACGGCCGAGGGGCAGAAGCAGGCGGCGGTCCTCAAGGCGCGGGGCGAGGCGGAGGCCGTGGTGCTGCGGGCCCAGGCCGACGCGGAGGCGAAGGCGATGCGGGCCAAGGGCGAGGCCGACGCGATCGCGATGGTGTTCCGGGCCATCCACGAGGGAAAGCCCGACCAGGCGCTCCTGGCCTACCAGTACCTGCAGACGCTCCCGCAGATCGCCCGGGGCGACGCCAACAAGGTGTGGATCGTGCCCTCGGAGATGGGCCGGGCCCTGGAAGGGCTGGGCGGCCTGTTCGCGAACGCCGCGGGCGCCGAAGGACCGGGCGCAGGTGTCGGGGGAGCGGGCGCGTGGGGTGCCGGAGGACCGGGCGCGGGCGCCGGGGGAGCGGGCGCGTGGGGTGCCGAGGCCGCGGGTGCGAACGCCGCGGCTGCGGGGCCCGGCGCCGCGGAGCCCGGCCCGGGGGCGGGACCCGCGGCGGGACCCCTGGCTCCGGCCGGGGAGGGGACCCCGCCCGGACCGGGCGGGACGCGGAAGGGCACCCCCGCTCCCGGATGACGTCCGGGCTCCTCCTAGGGTGCGGTGAGTGCCGTGCACCGTCTGCGGGCGCGAGCCGTACGAGTGAGGAGGGCGTTCATGACGCCGTGGGAGGCGGTCGCGATCTTCGCGGCCGGGATCGGGGCCGGGGGCGTCAACGCCGTCGTCGGCTCCGGATCGCTGATCACGTTCCCCACGATGGTGGCGGTGGGCCTGCCGCCGATCGTGGCCAACGTCTCCAACAACATCGGGTTGGTGCCCGGGTCGCTGACCGGGGCGCTCGGCTACCGCCCGGAGCTGAAGGGGCAGCGCGACCGGCTGGTGCGGCTGGGCACCGGCTCGGTGGCGGGCTCGCTCATCGGCGGGGTGCTGCTGCTCTACCTCCCGGCGAGCACCTTCGACGTGGTGGTGCCGATCCTGATCGGCCTGGCGTGCGTGCTGGTGATGGTCCAGCCGAGGCTCAGCACGTGGCTGAACGCCCGGCGCGAGCGCGCCCATCCGCACGGCGGCCCCTGGCTCTGGCTCGGCGTCCTCGCGGCGGGGATCTACGGCGGCTACTTCGGGGCGGCCCAGGGGGTGCTGCTCATCGGCCTGCTCGGCATCTTCCTCGACGACGGCCTGCAACGGGTGAACGCCGCCAAGAACGTGCTCTCCCTGCTGGTCAACACAACCGCGGCGGTGCTGTTCGTGCTGGTGGCGGAGGTGGACTGGCGGGCCGTGGCGCTGGTGGCGGCGGGCGCGGCGATCGGCGGGTTCCTGGGCGCGAAGGTGGGCCGGAAACTGCCCGCCCCGGTGCTGCGGGTCTTCATCGTCTGCGTCGGCGTCGCCGCGATAGTCAAACTGGTGTACGGATAAAACCTACCCAGTATGGGTATGAATCCGACATGAAGGGCGACAGAGTAGAGATCGTCATCGATGCCGGAGACACCTCACGGACCTACGAGGTCGCCGCGACGCGGGCGGGCCGCCGCGTGGAGATCTCCAACCGCCGCGGCGGCGTCGTCGAGGTGAGCGAGGTCACCCGGAGCGGTACGGCGGTGCGCACCGCCAGGTTCATGTCCAGCCGGGTCCTCGCCCTGGTGGAGCACCCGGCCGACGGCGCCGACGGCGGCCCCGACGACTGAGGCCGCGCCGGGCCCGCCGGGCCCGCCCGCGGGCGGGCTGTGGGCGGGCCCGTCGGTTCTGCGCCGGGCAGGGTGGGCGGGACCGCGGGCAGAGGATGGGCGGGACCGTCAGTTCTGCGCCGGGCGGACCTGGATGACGCCGTCACGGCGGATCCGGGTCTCGAACGACGGCTGGGGCGCGGTCCCCGGGCCGTGCACGACGGCCCCGTCCGAGAGCCGGAACGTGCTCCCGTGCCAGGGGCAGACCACGCAGGCGGCTCCGCCCTCGGCGACCAGCCTCCCCTGGTGCAGCGGGCCGGCCAGGTGCGAGCAGTGGTCGGCGAGCACGGTGACCTCGCCGTCGACCCGCAGGACGAACAGGTCGATGTAGCCCAGCCGCCGGGCCACCGGCCGGCCGTCCGGCAGGTCGTTGAGGGAGCACAGGTCGTACCAGCCGAGCGGGACCAGGTGGGTGACGGAGTCGGCGTGGTTGGCCCCGACGGCCTGCCGGTAGGCCAGGTGGCCGCCGAGGAAGCCGCCCAGGCTCGCCGCGCCCAGCCCGGCGTACCCCACCATGCGGCCGGCCCGCTCGCGCCCGCCGACCCGCAGTGCCAGCGAGGCCGCGTACAGGCCGAAGGCGGTCAGGTTGGTGACCGCGTGCACGAACCCGACCCGCTGCTGCTCGCGGTGGATGACCGACCAGTCCGTGACGCCGGCGGCCACCGTGGGGAGCGCGGCGCCGAGACCGGCGGTGAGCACGGTCCGCGCGGCCCGGGAGCCGGTCCCGGTCAGGTCGATCACCGAGGTCGCCGCCCAGGCGCCCACGACGAAGGTGGCCAGCGGCGGGTGCAGGGGCTTGCCGGTGGGGACGCCGTGGAGCAGGTCGCGCAGGCGCCCCGGCCCGATCCTGCGGCGCACCGCCTTGGCCAGGCCGCGGATCGGCCGGTCCAACCTCGACGACCGCTCGATCGGGCCGACGATGTTGATCGTCGATGCCAGATCCTTGAGGCTCCGACGCCCGGTCTGGACTGATTCCTTCACTCCCGCCCCCTCTCGACCATTAGGGACCTACCCGGGAACCGTGTTATGCACGCGCCAGATGTCCCCGGCGGACGGAGAGTTCGATGATCTCGGTGGCGTAGGCGCCGAGGGTCGGCGAGCCCTCCTCGATGATCTTCACTTTCTCCAGCACCTGCTCCGCCGTCACCTTGTAGAGCGACCAGGTCCCGCCCTCGTTGTGGTGGTTGGCCATGATGGGCGCGATGCGGTCCAGGGCCTTGGCGAACCTGGCCTCGGGGGTCCTGCGCTCCTCGAACTCGTCCCAGAGCTCGCGCAGCCGTACCGCCTGGTCCTCCGGGAGCAGCCCGAAGATGCGGTCGGCCGCCTTGCGCTCGATGCCGAGCTGGGCCTCCACCGCCGGGGAGTCGTAGATGAAGGTGTCGCCGGCGTCGATCTCGACGATGTCGTGGACGAGCAGCATCGCGACGACCCTGTCCATGTCGGTCCCCGGAGGCGCGTGCTCGGCCATGACCATGGCCAGCATCCCCACGTACCACGAGTGCTCGGCGTCGTTCTCCCGCCGCGACCCGTCCATCAGGGTGTTGCGGCGGACGACGCGCCGGAGCTTGTCGATCTCCATGGCGAAGGCGAGCTGGGCGTGCAGACGATCCTGTGCTGGAGGGGTGGTCACGCGCGCAAGCCTAGTGCGCGCGTGAGGTCCTCTCCCGCCCGCCCACGGGCTCACGCGCGGCTGACGGTCACCGGAACCCCGTTGAACACGGCGTTCCCCGAGGGGACGTCGAGCGCGGAGGAGTCCGTCAGCACGTTCGCGCTGACCCCCGCGTGCTCGGCCGCGACCCGCTGCGAGGTCCCCTGGTGACCCCAGCCGTGCGGCAGGCTCACCACCCCGGGCATGATCGATTCGGTCGGTTCCAGCGGCACGGTCAGCTCACCGACGGCGCTGCGCACGACGGCGTGCCCGTCCAGGCCGAGCCTGCGCACGTCGTCCGGGTTGATCTGCAGCGTGCAGCGGTTGCTCCCGCCGACCAGGGGCTCCACGTTGTGCAGCCAGCTGTTGTTGGAGCGCAGGTGCCGCCGCCCGATCAGGACCATCTCCGGCGGCGGCGCGGACGCCCGTTCACGCAGCCGCGCGACGTCCGCCACCAGCTCGGCCGGGGCCAGCTCCACCTTCCCCGAGGCCGTGCGCAGCACCTCGCCCAGCCGGGGCCGCAGCGGGCCGAGGTCGATCCCGTGCGGGTTGGCCCGCAGTTCGGCCAGGGACAGCCCGTGCGGACCGAGCTTGAGCATGGCGTCCAGCCGCAGCTCCGCCCCGGTCCCGCCTTCGAGCCCGGCGCGCAGCTCGGCCGGGTCCCGTCCCTCGACCGGCGAACCGGGCGTCTCGACGGCCCGGCGCAGCAGCCGCTCCAGGATCAGCTCGTCGAGCACGGCCGGGTCGGCGTCCGCCCCCTGCCCGGAGGCGATCAGCGTCAGCCGGGCGAGGATCTCCGCTTCGGAGGGCCGCCCCGGCTCCGGCGGCAGCACCGGCGGGGAGAACCTGGCGTAGTCGCGCACCGCGAACGCCAGCAGGGAGAAGTCGTAGTGCGGCGAGTGCAGCACCGGGGGCGGCGGGAGGACGACGTCCGCGTGCCGGGTCGTCTCGTTCAGGTAGGGGTCGACGCAGACCATGAACTCCAGGCCGCGCAGCGCCTCCTCCAGCCGGGGCCCGTCCGGCGCGGAGAGCACCGGGTTGCCCGCCACCACGACCAGCGCCCTGACCTGCCCCTCGCCGGGGGTCTCGATCTCGTCGGCGAGCGTGGCCACCGGCAGCTCGCCGTTCGCCTCCGGCAGGCCCCGGACGCGGCTGCGCCAGCGGCCCGTGGTGTACGGCTTGCTCCTGCGCCCGGTCTCCGTGGCGGGGGTGGCGAACATGACCCCGCCGGGGCGGTCGAGGTTGCCGGTCAGCACGTTGACCGCGTCGACCAGCCACTGCGCGAGGGTGCCGAACTCGGCGGTGCACGTGCCGATGCGGGCGTAGACGGCGGCGGTGGGGGCCGCGGCCAGCTCGCGGGCGAGCCGGGCGATGACGTCGGCGGGCACGCCGCAGGTCTCCGCCACGGCCTTGGGGGAGAAGCCCTCGGCGAGGGCGCGCAGCTCCGCCAGGCCCTCGACCTCGACGCCCACCGAGGTGAGGTCTTCGGCGAAGAGGGTGTGGACGATGCCGAACAGCAGGTGGGCGTCGGTGCCGGGCCGGACGAACAGGTGCTCGTCGGCGAGGGCGGCGGTCCGGGTGCGGCGCGGGTCGACGACCACGAGCCGGCCGCCCCGCGCGCGCAGCGCCTTCAGCCGGCCGGGGAAGTCGGGGGCGGTGCAGAGCGAGCCGTTGGACTCCAGCGGGTTGGCGCCGAGCATCAGCAGGTGGTCGGTGCGGTCCAGGTCGGGCACCGGGACGGCCATCGGGTCGCCGAACATCAGGCCGCAGGAGACGTGCTTGGGCATCTGGTCGGCGGTGCTGGCGGAGAAGACGTTGCGGGTGCCGAGCGCGCGGATCAGCGGCCCGCCGTACAGGGCTCCGGCCATGGTGTGGGCGTTCGGGTTGCCGAGGTAGACGGCAAGGGCCTGGCGCCCGCGGGCCCCGGCCACGCCGGTCAGGCCCCGTTCGACGGCGCGGAAGGCCTCCGGCCAGGTGGCCTCGCGCCACTCGCCGCCGGTGCGGATCATGGGGGTGCGCAACCGGTCGGGGTCGGAGTCCAGGCGGCCGAGGCTCGCGCCCTTGGGGCAGATGAAGCCCCGGGAGAACGGGTCGTCCGGGTCGCCCTTCACGGAGGTGACGTGTCCGGCGTCGTCGAGCGTGAGCCGCAGGCCGCAGACGGCCTCGCAGAGGGGACAGGTCCGGTGGGCGGTTCGCATCGGCACTCCTGGGTTCGATGAACGAACCCATCATTGCCCGCCGCCGCCGCGAGGGAAAGCCCCGGACCGGGGTTCCACGCACGGCCGCCGCTCCGCGAGTGCTCAGGCGGCCCGCGGCAGGCGGTCCGGCTCGGGGGGCCCGCCGGATCCGCGTCCGGGGGGCCTGCCGGGAGTCCATCCGGTCTCGCCGTAGACGCGCTCGAACCCCGGGGAGAGCCCGGCGGGGGTGTGCGCCTCCCGGCGGACGACCTCCAGGACGACCAGGTTGGACCGGCGGGGGTGCCGGGTGACGACGACCCGGTGGGCGAAGCAGGCCGCCGCGATCTCTTCGGCGTGCGCCCGGAAGTCCGCCGCGCAGATCCCGGCTCTGGTCATGACCACGACCCGCTCGCCGGCGGCGGTGGGGGTGATCCGCATGATCAGGGGCAACCGGCCCGACCTGGTGTGCAGCGGGGTCTCCATGCACACCCGGTGGAGGCGGTGCCGGGTGGTCAGGCAGTGCAGCCGGGACAGGGCCCACTCGCGGCCGGAACGGGTCGCGGCGGGGAACCAGACGGTGCTGGTGAGGGCGAGGAACGGCCACCACCGGCCCTCGCGCAGACCGGCGGCCGCCAGCACCGCGACGGTGGCGACGACGGCCGCCAGCACGATCTCCGTCCGCCATCGCCAGAGCCGGACGGGGAGCGGCGCCCGGCGGGGCGGCCACGGGGCCTCCGGCGGGCGGTGGCGGTCGTTGCGCGCGTTACGCGGCGACATTCTCGCCCACGTCCCCGCCGGCGTAGATGCGCTCGGCCTTCTGCAGATCGAACAGGGGGTTGCGGTAGCGCCGGGCGCCGAAGCCGGTCCGCTCCACGGTCCAGCCGAGGCGGTAGGCCCACTCGTCCTGGTCCATGCAGAGTTCGTCGTCGGCGCGGTCGATCAACCGGGCGAGCCGGGTCTTGATTCCGGAGATCCCGTTGATACTTTGGACGTGCATGGGAGGCTCCTTTCGTGGCGTGATGCGGAGCTCTTGTGAACGGCATCCGGGCCGGTGGCCGCCGGCCTGATGCATTTTCGCCTTTTCAAGGCTTTCTCTGATGCGTGCGACCGTGAGCCGTCGCCTGCTCGTCCCTCTCGTTCCCGTGGTCCGTCTGCCTCCCTGGAAACCGTCGGCGGCGCGTCCGAGGCGGTGCCGCCGCCGGTCCTCCGAGTGGGCGGATCCTCCCCGTAACCAGATGCTCCCCCCGGGTGTCAAATGCTGCAATACTCTGGTGCCAGAAATATCGAGAAATTTTCATGGAACCTCCGCTGCATCTCTCCGTGCAAGTTGCACGAGGAGAGGTGTCCGGGAATGGGCCGGAAACGCCGGGGACGGGACGGGCTCCGTGTGACCGGAGAGGGTCAGATTCTCCGAAAATCATTGCCGTCCGCCGCCATGGAGGAAGGAAACCCCTATAGGCAACCCGTTGCCGGAGGAAGGGTTGCGGCAAGCTCTCATGGCGGGAATATGGAGAGAAGGCTCGCAGGCCTACGTGCAAATTG
Source organism: Planomonospora parontospora (assembly GCA_014647935.1). Classification (GTDB taxonomy): domain Bacteria; phylum Actinomycetota; class Actinomycetes; order Streptosporangiales; family Streptosporangiaceae; genus Planomonospora; species Planomonospora parontospora. The sequence continues at coordinate 70,232 of BMQD01000014.1, read as the reverse complement.
CAGTGTACGATGAGCGCGAGGCCCTGAATCTTGGGGCCTTAAACAGTCCAGTAGCGATACACCTTCATATCGATGAGGGGGTCGGACGGTGGCCGAGCGCGGCAGTCCAACCGTTCGCCGGCGCAGGCTCGGCCAGGAGCTCCGCCGGTTGCGGGAGGGTTGCGGTCTGAGCGGTGAGGACGTCGCCACGAGGCTGACCTGGTCGGCTTCGAAGGTCAGCCGCATCGAGAACGCCAAGACCATGCCGCGCCGGAGCGACGTCGAGGCCCTCACCGAGCTGTATGAAGTGGATGGGGATCGGCGGCGCGAGCTGCTCGACCTCCATCGGGACGCGGCCCGCAAGGGCTGGTGGGAGAACTATTCGGACTCCCTGCCCCAGGAGCTCACCACTCTGCTGGGGCTGGAGGCGGAGGCCGTCTCGGCGCTGAACTGGGAACCCCAGCTGGTGCCGGGCCTGCTGCAGACCGAGGACTACGCGCGCGAGGTCATTCGCGCCACGCAGCCGATCACTCGGATTCCGCCGGGAGAGTTCCGCAGCCGGGTCAACGCCCGCATGGCCCGGCAGGACCTCGTCACCCGGAGCACCGACCCGCTCCGGCTCTGGGTGGTCCTGGACGAGTCGGTGCTGCTGCGCCGCTTCGGCGGCGCGGCGGTGATGCGCGGGCAGCTCGAGCGCCTGGTCGAGATCTCGCGGCTGCCGAACGTGCGGGTGCAGATCCTGCCCCTGGGCGGGGAGCACCCGGTGAACACCGGCTCCTTCTTCCACCTCAAGTTCCCCGAATTCCACGACGTCGTGTACCTGGAGTCGCTCTACAGCGCACGCTTCGTGGAGGACGAGGAGATGGTGTACGGCTATGAGATCGCCTTCGGCCACCTGCAGTCGGAGGCATATGGAGTCGACGGCTCTCGGGAACTCATCGAGAAGATCATCGAGGAGCGTTGGAGATAGGCAGTCTCCTCAGGTCCTGAGCAGCTGCCCCAGCGGGAACCGAGGGCGTTTCCCGTAAAGGAGATATGCACATGTACGAAGCCGACCTTTCGGGCGCGGCCTGGAGGAAGAGCGTCCGCAGCGCGGCCAACGGCAACTGCGTGGAGGTCGCCCAGCTGCCGGGCGGGCGCGTCGGCGTCCGCGACAGCAAGAACCGGCAGGGCCCGGTCCTCGTCTTCACCCCGGGTGAGTGGGACGCGTTCGTCGGGGGCGTCAAGGACGGCGAGTTCGACCTGTAGACGCGGACGGGTACGGCCTGCAATCCCGCAGGCGGGGCACAGGCCGTACCCGGTGGGAGAAAGGTCAGGAAGAGGCATCCCGAAGGGCGAGTCGTTCCGCTCACCGCGGCCGGGATGGCATGCTCGGAGGGCGATGAACACCTATACCCGCCGCCGCCTCGGTGTGGCTGCCGCCGCAGTCGTGTCCACCCTGCTCGCCGCGGCCTGCACCGCCGCGGAGTCCGCCGCCCCGGACTCGGCCGCCGGCAAGCCCGCCGACAGGCCCGCCGAGCCGGCCGAGGCCACGCCCACCCCCGAACGCCGGCCGTACACGATCTCCTTCGGTGGGGACGTGCACTTCGAGGGGGTCCTGCGGACCCGGCTGAACGCGAACCCGCGCACCGCGCTGGGGCCGATCGCCAAGGTGCTCCGCAAGGCGGACCTGGCCATGGTGAACCTGGAGACCGCGATCACCACCGGCGGCACCCCGGCCCCCGGCAAGCAGTACACCTTCCGGGCCCCGGCCAGCGCGCTGACCGCGCTGAAGGCGGCCGGGGTGGACGTGGCGTCCATGGCCAACAACCACGGCATGGACTACATGGAGAGCGGGCTGGCCGACTCGCTGGCCGCGGTCAGGCGCGCGAAGTTCCCCGTGGTGGGCGTGGGCGCGAACGAGGCCCAGGCGTACCGCCCGTGGCGGACGACCGTCAACGGCAACCGGGTGGCGATCATCGGTGCGACCCAGGTGCTGGACTCGGAGTTCATCACCGCCTGGACGGCGAAGGGGAACAAGGGCGGGCTCGCCTCCGCCAAGAACGAGGCGCGGCTCATCCAGGAGGTGCGCCGGGCGCGCAGAAACTCCGACACCGTCATCGTCCACCTGCACTGGGGCACCGAGCTGCAGAAATGCCCGAACGAGGCGCAGCGGAGCCTGGCCCCCAAGCTGGTCGCGGCCGGGGCCGACGTGGTGGTCGGCGGCCACGCGCACATCCTGCTCGGCGGCGGCTACCTGCGGAACGCCTACGTCAACTACGGCATGGGCAACTTCGTCTTCTACAACTGGGGGCCGGAGACCGGCCGGACCGGAGTGCTGACGCTGACGATCGACGGCCGCAAGGTCCTCAAGGACCAGTGGACCCCGGCCGTGATCCAGGGCGGCGTGCCGGTCCCGCTCACCGGGTCCGCCCGGCGGCAGGCCCTGACGAGCTGGAAGGCGCTGCGCGGGTGCACGGGCCTGGCGGCCAGACCCGGACAATCCAGCGATTGACCCGATAGCACCTGACCTGACGGGATCCGACGGGCAAGATGGAGGGATGTCGACCATCCTGCCCGCCGAGGAGTGCGGTGAGACTCCGCTGCGGCGCCAGCCCACCCAGCGACGGAGCGCACGGCGCGTCGAGAGGATGCTCGACGCGTGCGCCGAACTGCTGGACGAGATCGGTTACGAGGCGCTGTCCACCACCCGGATCGCCGAGCGGGCCGGGGTCGCGATCGGTTCCGTCTACCAGTTCTTCCCGGACAAGCGGGCCGTCGCCCAGGCGGTGACCCGCCGCCACGTGGAGGGCTTCGTCTCCCGGATCGGGGCGCGCTTCCTCGCTGAGGACTACGGCGGCTGGTGGGACGCGGTCGACGCGATCATCGACGAGTACGTCGAGATGAACCGGACCGTTCCGGGCTTCCGCTCCCTGCACTTCGGCGACGTGGTCGACCTCAACATGCTCGACCCGGTGGCCGACAACAACACGGTCATCGCGGGGCGGCTGCGCGGGCTGCTCCTGCAGGAGTACGGCCTGGCCGACAGCGAGGAGTTCGACCTGGCCATCCTCATCGCGGTCGAGGCGGGTGACGCGGTGCTGAAGCTCGCCTTCCGGCGCGACGCCGACGGCGACCCCGCGGTCATCGCCGAGGCCAAGCGCTTGATCCGGGGCTACCTGAACCGTCAGTTCGCCAGGGCGTCGGCGTCCTAGGAGGTGCCCGCCGTCCGCCGTGCGCGCGGTGCCGGCCGCCTCGGGGAGCGGTCTCCCGTACGGGTGCGCGGGCCGCGGTGACCGGGCCGCCGTGCGCGGGCGGTGCGTGGCGGGGGCCGCGGTGACCGGGCCGCCGTGCGCGGCGCGGTCAGCCGTGCCCGGGTCCTCGCGCGTGGCGGGGGAGGACCGGCTGGTCGCCGAAGGGCCGGACCTTGCCGATGTGGGGGACGGTGGGCGGCCAGGGGTCCTCGGCCGGAAGGAAGCCCGGAGGCCACATACCCGCCTCCCTCACCTCGTCGGGCCGCCAGGTCTCCCGGGAGTCCCTCTCCCGGCCGCCGGACCGCGGCCTGGGGTGATCGGCCGCCGGGCCCCGCGACACGGCGGTTGGTGCGTCGGCTCCCGCGGAGCCGGATCCCGCCCGCTCCCGCCGATCCCGCCGGTCCCCGCGCTCCGCCGCCCTGCTCCGGCTCTCCCGGACGTCCGCCGCCGCGGGAGCGAAGGCGGCGGGCACGGAGGCCTCGCGCCGCCTGGCCGGGGAACGGCCCGAGGCGGAGCAGAGCGGGCGGGCGGGCGTCGCGACCGCCTGGGCGGCCAGGCTCGACTCGCGCAACCTGTCCTCCGCGGAGGCGAGCCTGCGGCGCGCCTCGTCGACGGCGTCGAGCTTCGCCGAGAGGTATCCGGCGCATCCGGGAACGATCACGGAGAGAAGCGCCGCGCACGTCAGGGTGAGGGTCAGCTGCCTGGACATGCCCATCGCACCTCCTTCGAAAGGCACCGCTCCTGGAGCAGGAGGCGTCCGTCATATGCCCGCTTCCTACGGAAAAAAGCTCAGCGTGAGCAATTGGGTGCATGTAGTTGCACAACCCATACCTGGCATTGAGCGGACGGAACAGAGCCCCGCTCGGTACGCTCGCGGTGTGGCGCATGTGACACGTGGGCAGCTGGACAGGCTGCTTGAGCAGGCACTTATGGCCGATGATCACGAAAACCTCGCCCGGCGGCTCGAAGAGCTGGCGGAGGCGTACGTGTCCGGCGACATATCGCGGGCGGCGGTCCTCGTGCTCGCCGCGGAGGAGTGGCGGCAGGCGGGCAAGCCCGTCCGCGCCCTCCGCTGCTTCCAGTTGGCCGTGGACGAGGGCGGCGACGCGGGGGCCGATCCGAGGGCGGGGATCGCCGACACCCTCTTCGAGCTCGAACAGCCGGACGAGGCACGGAAAGTGATCGAGGAGATCCGGACCGGCGGCGTCTCCCCGGCGACCGCGCTGACGGTCGCGGAGACCCTCGCCGCGTACGGCGAACCGCAGGAGGCCCACGCCTGGGCCACCCGGGGCCTCGGCGACGCGGTTCCGGGTGGGGCGGAACACGCCGCGCTCCTGCGCGTCCGCTACCGCATCCGGGTGGATCTCGGGTTGCCGGAGGACGAGCTGGACGCGCTGCTCGACACCTCGCACTGAGCGCGCCCCGGGACCAAGGGCGCGCTCCGGCTCAGGCCTCGGGACCTCAGGCCTCGGGACGGTGCTCCGGCGTACGTCGCCGGATCACCGGAGCCCGGGCACCGCGCCCTGGTGCTCGCTGCGGCGTCCGCTCCGGCTCAGCGGCAGGTCCGGCAGGAATCCGTCCAGGATCGGCAGCCGCCGGGCCTCACCGCCACCGCGACCGCCTCCGGCCCCGTCCCCGGCCCGGGGCGGCGCACCGCCGGTGCGCGGGCCGGTCGGCACGACCTCGGCCTCCCGCGCGGCCGCGGCGGGCGGCCTGCCCGTGACGATCTTCCCGCCGGCCCGGCGGGGCAGCGGCATCGGAGCCGGCAGGGCCAGCGCGGTACCGCCCGACAGCACACCGGCGGCGTTCGCGAACGACGGCACCGAGGGCACCGCCGGAGGCGGACCGGCGACGGCCGACGGCGCGCTGGGCAGGCCGGGCAGGTCCGGGGTGGGCGACAGGAACTCCACCCAGACCAGACCGGTGTACCCGGGCATGCCGAAGGGGAGCCCGGGGAAACCGACCCCGGCGGCGACACCGCCCGCATCGGCGACGCTGAGGATCGCGGAGGCGCGGGAGAGCCCGGGCAGACCGGCGTTCCGGGCGAGCAGCTCCAGGGCGGGCAGGGACACGGGCGGCCCCGGTACACGGGCCGCGGGCCGGTACGGCGGGGCGGTGCCGCCGGACGCGGCCGTGCGGCCCGGCGCTCCGGAGGCGCGGGCCGCGGGGCGGTGCGGTTGTTCGGGGTCGCGGGGCGGCGCCGTACGGCCGGCCGCGTCCCGGGGGCGGGAGGGGTCGGACGCATCCCGGGGACGCGCGGGATCGGCCGAGTCCCGGGGGCGGGAGGGGTCGGCCGGTGTCCAGGTCCGGCGGGCCGGGCCGTTCCCCCGGGCGCAGGCGTCCCCCTGGGATCCGGCCGTGCGCCGCTCCTCGCAGGGCGCGGCGGAGGCCGGTGCCGGGGCCGCCGCCGTCCATCCCGCGCAGGCCGCCGTGAGCACCGCGGCCAGGACCGCCCGAGCGTTCCGTGATGCGTTCGACACGCCCGCCCCCCTGCGGTTCCCGCCGTGCTCCGTGGTCCGACGAATGCCGAACGTACCCAGCGGGGATCTTCCGGGGAGCGGGCTTGACCGAATGCCGACCAATCCCTTACCGGGTCAGGAGGGCTCCGGGACCGCCACGCCGACCGTGAGGGAGTCGCGGTCGGCGTCGAGGTCCACGAGCACCTCGTCACCGTCCTGGATCTCGCCGGAGAGCACCTTGCGGGCCAGCGTGTCACCGATGGCCGACTGGACCAGCCGGCGCAGCGGGCGCGCGCCGTACATGGGGTCGTAGCCGGTCAGGGCCAGCCAGTCGCGGGCGGCGGGGCAGACGGTGAGCGTGAGCCGCCGGTCGGCCAGCCGCCTGGCGAGGTGCGCCACCTGCAGGTCGACGATCCTGGACAGCTCCTCGCTGCCGAGCGCGTCGAACAGGATCACGTCGTCGAGCCGGTTCAGGAACTCCGGCTTGAACCTGCCCCTGACCGTGTTCATCACGGCCTCGCGCTTGGCGCCGTTCTCCAGCTTCGGATCGACCAGGAACTGCGAGCCGAGGTTGGAGGTGAGGATCAGGATCGTGTTGCGGAAGTCGACCGTGCGGCCCTGCCCGTCGGTGAGCCGCCCGTCGTCGAGGACCTGGAGCAGGATGTCGAAGACCTCCGGGTGGGCCTTCTCGACCTCGTCCAGCAGCACCACGGTGTACGGCCTGCGCCGCACGGCCTCGGTGAGCTGGCCGCCCTCCTCGTAGCCCACGTAGCCGGGCGGGGCGCCGACGAGGCGGGCGACGCTGTGCTTCTCCGAGTATTCGCTCATGTCGATGCGGACCATGGCCCGTTCGTCATCGAACAGGAAGTCCGCCAGCGCCTTGGCCAGCTCGGTCTTGCCGACGCCGGTGGGGCCGAGGAACAGGAAGCCGCCGGTCGGCCGGTCGGGGTCGGCGATGCCCGCGCGGGCGCGCCGGACGGCGTCGGAGACGGCCCGGACGGCGTCGCGCTGGCCGATCAGCCGGGCGCCGATCTCCTCCTCCATGCGCAGCAGCTTGGCGGTCTCGCCCTCCAGCAGGCGGCCCGCCGGGATGCCGGTCCACGAGGCGATGACCTCGGCGATGTCGTCGGGGCCGACCTCCTCCTTGACCATGGCGTGCTCCGGCTGGGCGGCGGTGCTGGCCTCGGCGAGCTCGGCCTCCAGCCGGGGCACCTCGCCGTACATCAGCCGGGAGGCGGCCTCGAAGTCGCCGTCGCGCTGGGCGCGCTCGGCGGCGCCGCGGGCCTCGTCGAGCTGCTTCTTCAGGTCGCCGACCCGGTTGAGCCCGGCCTTCTCCCGCTCCCAGCGGGCCACCAGGCCGTTGAGCTCCTCCTTGCGGTCGGCGAGCTCGGCGCGGAGCCGCTCCAGCCGCTGCCGGCTGCTCTCGTCGGTCTCCTTGGCCAGCGCGAGCTCCTCCATCATCATCCGGTCGACGTTCCGCTGGAGCTGGTCGATCTCCACGGGGCGGGAGTCGATCTCCATGCGGAGCCTGGACGCGGCCTCGTCGATGAGGTCGATCGCCTTGTCCGGCAGGAACCGGGAGGTGATGTAGCGGTCGGAGAGCGCGGCGGCGGCCACCAGCGCGCCGTCGGAGATCTGCACCTGGTGGTGGGCCTCGTAGCGGCCCTTGAGACCGCGCAGGATCGCGATGGTGTCCTCGACCGAGGGCTCGCCCACGTAGACCTGCTGGAAGCGGCGCTCCAGCGCGGGGTCCTTCTCGATGCGCTCGCGGTACTCGTCGAGCGTGGTCGCGCCGATCATCCGCAGCTCGCCGCGGGCCAGCATGGGCTTGAGCATGTTGCCCGCGTCCATGGCGCCCTCGCCGGCGCCCGCGCCGACCATGGTGTGCAGCTCGTCGATGAAGGTGACGACCTGCCCCTCGCTCTGCTTGATCTCGTTGAGCACGGCCTTGAGCCGCTCCTCGAACTCACCGCGGAACTTGGCCCCCGCGACCATCGCGCTCAGGTCCAGCGCGATCAGGCGCTTGTCCCGGAGGCTGGAGGGCACGTCGCCGGCGACGATCCGCTGGGCCAGGCCCTCCACGACGGCGGTCTTGCCCACGCCGGGCTCGCCGATGAGCACGGGGTTGTTCTTGGTGCGGCGGCTGAGCACCTGCACGACCCGGCGGATCTCCGTGTCCCGGCCGATCACCGGGTCCAGCTTGCCCGCCCGAGCCCGCTCGGTCAGGTCGACGCCGTACTTCTCCAGCGCCTGGTAGGTGTCCTCGGGGGTCGCGCTGGTCACCTTGGCGTGCCCGCGGACCTTCTCGAAGGCCTCCAGCAGCGCGTCCGGGGAGGCCCCGTTCGACCTCAGCAGCTCGGCCACCGGGCCGCCGTCGGTGGCCAGGCCGACCAGCAGGTGCTCGGTCGAGACGTACTCGTCCTCCAGGCGGCGGGCCCGCTCGGCCGCGGTGTGCAGCACGGCGAGCAGCTGCCGGGAGCTGGACGGCGCGCCGACCGTCGAGCCCTGCGCCTTCGGCAGCGCCGCCAGCTGCGTCTCGGCCTCGGTGCGCAGCCTCTTCCAGTCGGCCCCGACGGCCTCCAGCAGGGGTACGGCGGTGCCGCCGGTCTGGGCGAGCAGCGAGGTGAACAGGTGGACCGGGGCGACCTCGGGGTTGCCCTCGGCGGCGGCGCGCCGGATGGCGGAGGAGACCGCCTCCTGGCTCTTCTGCGTGAGCTTGTAGTCCATGGCTATGCCTCACTTCGTTCGGCGGCGGAGGGCTGCGCGCTTCCTCGGCGGACAGCGGAGCCCCCGCGCGGGAAGTCCCCCGGGGCAGGTGGTGCGGCTGTCGTCAGGCGGGTGGCAGTTGGTACTGGATCAGGGCGCGGATCGTCGCCATCTCGGCGCGCAGGCGGTGGTTCTCGTCGCGCAGGCGCATGGCCTCGTTCTCGAGGGTGAGGATCCGCTTGATGCCCGCGAGGTTGATGCCCTCCTCCTGGGAGAGCCGCTGGACCTCGCGGAGCATCATGATGTCGCGGGTGGAGTAGAGCCGCCCCCGGCCCGCTGTACGGCCCGGGCTGACCAGGCCGAGGCGGTCGTACTGCCGCAGGGTCTGCGGGTGCAGCCCCGACAGCTGGGCGGCGACCGAGATCACATAGACGGGAGTGTCATCCGACAGATCGAAGTAGTTGGCTTCCATGGGCTACTCGCTTCTGGCCTGTTGGATCAGCTCGGCGCGCGGGTCGCCTGCGGCGACGGCGTCGCGGAACTCCTCCAGGACGCCGCGCGCCTTGTCGTCCAGCTGCTGCGGCACCAGGACCTCGACCGTGGCGAGCAGGTCGCCCTTGGTGCCGTCCTTACGGGTCACACCCCGGCCGCGCACCCGGAAGGTGCGGCCGTTCGGGGTGCCCGGGGGGATGCGCAGGGTGACCGGCATCCCCTTGAGGATCGGCACCTTGATCTCGGCGCCGAGGGCCGCCTCGGTGAAGGTGACCGGCACGGTGATCGTCAGGTTCTCGCCGGAGCGGCCGAAGACCGTGTGCGGCTTGACGTGGATCTGGACGTACAGGTCGCCGGCGGGGCCGCCGTTCTCGCCGGGGGCGCCCTTGCCCTTGAGCTTGATGCGCTGGCCGTCGCCGACCCCGGCCGGGATGCGCGCCTGGATGGTGCGGGTGCTCTTGCCCCGCCCGCTCCCGTCGCACACCGGGCACGGGTCGTCGACCAGCAGGCCGCGGCCCTTGCAGTCGCGGCACGGCTCGGAGAAGGCGAAGTTGCCCAGGTTGCGGCTGGCCGCGCCGGTGCCCTCGCAGGTCGGGCAGACCCGCGGGGTGGTCCCGGCCTTGGCGCCGGTGCCGGCGCACGCCGCGCAGGAGGAGGAGCTGGTGAGCCGGAGCGACACCGTGGTGCCCTCCACCGCCTCGGTGAAGGAGAGCGTGACCTCCGACTCGATGTCCTGGCCGCGGCGGGCCCTGGTGGTCGTCCCGCCGGGGCGGGTGGCGCCGCCCCGGTTGAACAGGCCGCCGAAGATGTCGCCGATGCGCTCTCCGGCGCCCGGCTGCTGGGCGGTGCCGCCGAACAGGTCGCCCAGGTCGAAGGGGAACCCGCCTGCGCGCGTGCCCCCTCCCGCCCCCGCGTAACCGCCGAGGCCCGATCCGAACAGCGCGCGCGCCTCGTCGTACTCCTTGCGGCGCTTGGCGTCGGACAGGACGTCGTAGGCCTCCGAGACCTCCTTGAACTTCGCTGTGCTCTCCGAGGTTCCGGAGTCCCCGGGGTTGGCGTCCGGGTGGTACTGCCTGGCCAGCTTCCGGTACGCCTTCTTGATCTCTTCGGCGGTGGCGGACTTGGGCACACCAAGGACGGCGTAGTAGTCCTTCTCCAGGTAGTCCTTGGTGCTCATCTGTCTTCCTTCTCCAGATATGGGGTGGATCGGTTATTCGGTCGCGTCGGATTCGCCGGGCTCGGCGACCGCGACGCGCGCAGGGCGCAGCACGCGCTCGCCGATCCGGTAACCGGGCTGCAGGATCTCCACGCAAGTCGGCTCGGTGACGTCGGGCGAGTAGCTGTGCATCAGCGCCTCGTGCACCGTCGGGTCGAAGGGCTCGCCCTTGGCGCCGAAGGAGCCCAGCCCCAGCTTCCCGACGGCCGCCTCCAGCGACTCGGCCACCTTCGCGAAACCGCCGGTGAGCTCCCCGTGGTCACGGGCCCGGCCGATGTCGTCGAGGACCGGGAGCAGCTCGGTCAGCGCACCGGCCACCGCCTGCTCCTTGACCGCGATCCGGTCCCGCTCGACCCGCTTGCGGTAGTTGGAGTATTCGGCCTGGAGTCGCTGGAGGTCCGCCGTGCGCTCGGCGAGCTGGACGGCCAGCTCGGTCGAGGCCAGGTCGGGCCCGGAGCCGGCCTGCCCGGACGGGGCGGTCGGCTCGGCCTGCTCGGCCTTGCCGGACCGCTCGCCGTCGGTCTCGCGCGGCTGCCCGGTCTCCGGGTCGATCTTCCGGTTGTCGCGGATCACCGGCTCCTCCCCGGAACCGTTCTCACGCGTGTTCACGGTCGTGCTCCCCTCGGCTCGCCGCCGTCACTTGGCGTCGTTCTCGCGCTTCGGCTCGTCGTCCACGATCTCGGCCTCGACCACGTCGTCGTCGGCCTTCTGCTCGCCGGCGGCGCCTCCGGGGCCCTCGGCGCCCGGGGCGCCGGCCGGGGCCTCGGAGCCCTGCGCCTGGGCGTAGATCGCCGAGCCCATCTTCTGGCTGACCGTGGCGAGCTTCTCCGCGGCGGCGCGGATGGCGGCCGTGTCGGTGCCCTCCAGCGTCTTCTTCAGGTCGGAGACGGCCTCGCCGACCTCGGACTTGATGTCGTCCGGGACCTTGTCGGCGTTGTCGCTGAGGAACTTCTCCGTCTGGTAGACGAGGGAGTCGGCGTTGTTGCGGGTCTCGGCCTCCTCGCGGCGGCGCTTGTCCTCCTCGGCGTAGGACTCGGCCTCGCGCATCATGCGCTCGATGTCGTCCTTCGGCAGCGCGGAGCCGCCGGTGATCGTCATCGTCTGCTCCTTGCCGGTGCCCAGGTCCTTGGCGGAGACGTTGACGATGCCGTTGGCGTCGATGTCGAAGGTGACCTCGATCTGCGGGATGCCGCGCGGCGCCGGGGCGATGCCGGTCAGCTCGAAGGTGGCCAGCTTCTTGTTGTAGGCCGCGATCTCGCGCTCGCCCTGGTAGACCTGGATCTGCACCGACGGCTGGTTGTCCTCGGCCGTGGTGAAGACCTCGGAGCGCTTGGTCGGGATCGTGGTGTTGCGCTCGATGATCTTGGTGAAGATGCCGCCCTTGGTCTCGATGCCCAGCGAGAGCGGGGTCACGTCGAGCAGCAGGACGTCCTTGACCTCGCCCTTGAGCACACCGGCCTGCAGGGCGGCGCCGATGGCGACGACCTCGTCCGGGTTCACGCCCTTGTTGGGCTCCTGGCCGCCGGTCAGCTCCTTGACGAGCTCGGTGACGGCGGGCATGCGGGTCGAGCCGCCGACGAGCACGACGTGCGCGATGTCGGAGACCTTGATCCCGGCGTCCTTGATCACCTGGTGGAACGGGCCCTTGCAGCGCTCGAGCAGGTCGGCGGTGAGCCGCTGGAACTCGGCGCGGGTGAGCTTCTCGTCCAGGTGGAGCGGGCCCTCGGCGGAGGCCGTGATGTAGGGCAGGTTGATGTTGGTCTCGGACTGGCTGGACAGCTCGATCTTGGCCTTCTCCGCCGCCTCGCGCAGGCGCTGCAGGGCCATCTTGTCCTTGGACAGGTCGACGCCGTGGCCGTTCTTGAACCGGTTGACGAGCTCGTCGACGACGCGCTGGTCCCAGTCGTCGCCGCCGAGGTGGTTGTCGCCGCTGGTGGCCTTGACCTCGACGAAGCCGTGGCCGTCCTCCTGGCCGACGTCGAGCAGGGACACGTCGAAGGTGCCGCCGCCGAGGTCGAAGACCAGGATCGTCTGGTCCTTGTCCTTGTCGAGGCCGTAGGCGAGCGCCGCGGCCGTCGGCTCGTTGATGATGCGCAGGACGTTGAGGCCCGCGATGGTGCCGGCCTCCTTGGTGGCCTGCCGCTGGGCGTCGTTGAAGTACGCCGGGACGGTGATCACCGCGTCGGTGATCTTCTCGCCCAGGTAGGCCTCGGCGTCCTGCTTGAGCTTCTGCAGGACGAAGGCGCTGATCTGCTGCGGGGAGAACTTCTTGCCGTCGATCTCCTGGGACCAGTCGGTGCCCATCTCGCGCTTGACCGAGCGGATCGTCCGGTCCACGTTGGTGACGGCCTGCCGCTTGGCGACCTCACCCACCAGGACCTCGCCGTTCTTCGCGAACGCGACCACGGACGGCGTGGTCCGCGACCCCTGCGCGTTGGCGATGACGGTCGGCTCGCCGCCCTCGAGGATCGAGACGACGGAGTTGGTCGTCCCCAGGTCGATACCTACCGCACGTGCCATGAGTACGTCCTTGTAGTCAAAGTTGAGTCGGTCTGACTCATAGTCGGGCAACGCACCGCGTTTGTCAAACGACTTGAGTCTATGCGGCTCAACCTACAAGAGCGTGATGGCATTCCTGGTTACCCGGGAAAAACCGGGTGATTCCTCTCCTTTCGACGGGTGGCGGCGGGTCGGCGTTCCCGAGGTCCGCCGTACGGCCCGCGCGGGAGGGCGGGAGGAGGGAGGCGCGGGACCTCCCGGACGCTCGGGGGAGACGCGGCCGGAGGCGGTGCGGACCCTCCCGGGCCGGGACGTTTCAGCGGATGCGGGCGCCGTCGACGACCTTGCGCTTGCCCAAGGGCTTCCTGAGCTTGACCGTGGTCGACTTCTGGATGGCGATCTCGATGCAGGCGACGTTCTGCGCCTTGCTGCTCGGGCCCTCCCACAGGGTGACGGTCACCCGCTTGGAGGTCTCCTTCACGGTCACCCGGTCGAGCACGTTGCAGGGCTCCACCCCGGACCACCAGACGACTCGCAGCGTCCGGCCGTTCTTGTACGGCCGGGCCTTCAGCCAGGGGACCCGGCGGGGGTCGTCGGCGTCGCCCGTCGGCTTGACCGGCCTGGGGCCGTGGGTGGGCTCGACCTTGGGGGCGACGGTGCCCGCCACCGGCTGGGAGGGGGCGGTGCCGGTCGCCGCGGAGCCTCCGGGTGAGAAGGCGGTCGCCGCGGAGGGGGCCGGGGAGCCGGTCACCGTCTCGGCGCCGCACCCCATGGACAGAAGCAGGGTTCCCGCCGCGAGCGGGATCGCGATCCTACGCATGCCCCTATGACGGCCCGGCGGGGCGGGCGGTTCAGCACCCTTGCCGAACCCTTGACAGCCTTCTGCGCCCGAATCAACATGAACAGAACTCATGTTCTCTCGGAGCGGTACCGGTTCGCCGGCGACCGCTCCACCGCACGACGGTTCCGGCCCACCCCCACCGGTCCCCGCGGACCGGCCCGCCCCCCCGGGAGAAAACGCATGCGGCTCGCACGTCCGAGAACCCGAACACTGACCCTGCTGCTGACCGCGGCGCTCGGCGTCGCGGTCCCGCCGGCCCCGCCCGCCGCGGCGGGCACCGGTCCGGCGGGGACCGCCGCGGCCGCCGAGCCGCCCGGCTACCTGGTCGGCCGGGGCATCTCCGACGTCACCGGGGAGATCGCCGAGGTCGGCATGATGGGCTACTCCAGCTTCGAGCAGAAGGCCTCGGGACTGCACCAGCGCCAGCGCTCACGCGCGTTCGTCGTCGTCGACCGGGCCACCGGCAGGCGGGTCGCGTACGTCAACGCCGACCTCGCCATGATCTTCGAGGCGGTCCGGCAGCAGGTGATCGCCAGGCTGAAGCAGCGGTACGGCACGCTGTACACCGAGCAGAACGTGCTGCTGTCGGCGACGCACACGCACGCCGGGCCGGGTGGCTTCTCCCACCACCTGGCGTACAACCTGGCGAGCCTGGGCTTCCAGAAGGGCACCTACGGGGCGATCGTGGACGGCATCGTCGAGTCGGTCGCGGAGGCGCACGACGACCTGCGGCCGGGCACCGTCACCCTGGGCAGGGGAGAGCTCACCGACGCCAGTGTGAACCGGTCCCGCGCCGCCTTCGACCGCAACCCCGCGCAGGACAGGGCGGCCTTCCCCGGCGGCATCGACCCGGCGATGACCGTCCTGCGCTTCCGGCAGGGAGGCGCCGACGTCGGCGCGATCAGCTGGTTCGCCACCCACAACACCTCCCTGACCAACGCCAACACCCTGGTCAGCCCGGACAACAAGGGGTACGCGGCCTACCGCTGGGAGCACGACCACGCCGGGGTGCGCTACCTGGACCCGGGGCCGGGCTTCGTCGCGGCGTTCCCCAACACCAACGCCGGCGACATGTCGCCCAACCTGAACCTGAGGCCCGGATCGGGGCCGACCGAGGACGAGTTCGCCAACACCCGGATCATCGGCGAGCGCCAGTTCGCGAAGGCCCGGCAGATCTACGACAGCGCGACGACCCCGGTCACCGGCGGGGTCGACTCCCGGATGCGCTTCGTCGACATGGAGAACGTCGCCGTCGACGGGAGGTACACCCCGGACGGCAGGCCCGGCCGCACCTGCACCGCCATGGTCGGCGCGTCCACGCTCGCGGGCAGCACCGAGGACGGCCCGGCGATCCCGGGCTTCCGGGAGGGCATGACCGGCCCCATCGGCCGGATCCTCGCCTCGTTCGACGTCCCTCCACCGGCCTCGCTGCTGGCCTGCCAGGCGCCCAAGGCGAACCTGGTGCCGACCGGCCTGATCACCGAGCCGGTGCGGGCGACGCCGAACGTCCTGCCGCTGCAGATCCTCAGGATCGGGCAGCTGTACCTGGTGGCGGGCCCCGCCGAGTACACGATCGTCTCCGGTCTGCGGATCCGGCGGTCGGTCGCGGCGGAGCTGGGCGTGCCGCCGGAGAACGTGCTGCTGCAGGGCTACGCCAACGCCTACAGCCAGTACGTGACCACGCCGGAGGAGTACGCGCTGCAGCAGTACGAGGGCGGTTCGACGCTGTACGGCCCGCACACCCTGCCCGCCTACCAGCAGGAGTTCGCCCGGCTCGCCGCCGCGCTGCGGGACGGGGCCCCGGTCGACCCGGGCACGGCTCCGCCCGACCTGTCCGGTGCGCAGTTCACCCTCCAGACGGGCGTGGTCCTCGACAGCGCGCCGCCGTCCACCTCGTTCGGGCAGGTGCTCACCGAGCCCGCCGCCGCCCACCGGCGCGGGGAGACCGTGACGGCCGAGTTCGTCACCGGGCACCCGAAGAACGACCTGCACCGCAACGGGACCTACCTGGAGGTGCAGCGCCTGGTGGACGGGACGTGGCGGCGCCATCTGGACGACGGCGACTGGCACACGAAGTTCCGCTGGACCCGCCTCAACGCCGTCACCGGCACGTCCAAGGCCACCGTCACCTGGGACGTCGCCGCGGACACCCCGCCCGGCGCCTACCGCATCGTGCACTTCGGGGACCGGCGGAACCTGCTCGGCAGGGTCACGCCGTTCACCGGCGTCTCCCGGGCGTTCACGGTGTCCTGACCGAGGCCCCCGCGCCCCGTACCGGCCTCCCTCCGCGTCCCCGCCGACCGCACCGGGCGGGGACCCGGCAGGGGGCGCCTCCTCCGGGCCGGGGACCCGGCAGGGGCGGTTGCGGGCCGCGTTCCCCGTACCTCCGCCGCCCCGGGCGGGGGTCCGGCGGGGTGCGTTCGGGCCGGGCTCGCCGCACTCCGGCCGGGCCGCACCTCGTAAGCTGGTCGTCCCTGACCCCCTAGGCAAGGTGCGCTGGCATGATCGCGATTCTCGGGACCGGCAAGATGGGCGAGGCGCTGCTGTCCGGGCTGCTCCGGGCGGGGTTCAAGCCGGGCGACGTGATCGCGACCGCCCGGCGCGCCGAGCGGGCCGAGGCGCTCCGGGAGCGGTACGGCGTGCGGGTGCTGTCCAACCCCGAGGCCGCCAAGCACGCCGACACCCTCATCCTGGCGGTCAAGCCGCAGGACATGGGGACGCTGCTGGCGGAGATCGCGCCCTGCGTCCCCGCCGACCGCCTGGTGATCTCGGCGGCGGCGGGCATCACGACCGCGTTCGTGGAGACCCGGCTCGGCGGGGAGGTCCCGGTGGTCCGGGTGATGTCCAACACGCCGGTTCTGGTGGACGAGGCGATGAGCGTGATCTCGGGAGGCGCCCACGCCACCGAGGAGCACCTCAGGAGGGCCGAGGACCTGCTGCGGCCGGTCGGCAAGGTGCTGCGCATCCCCGAGTCCCAGCAGGACGCCGCGACCGCGCTCTCCGGCAGCGGTCCCGCCTACTTCTTCTACCTGGTCGAGGCCATGGTCGACGCGGGCATCCTGCTCGGCATGCCCCGGGCCGCCGCGCTCGACATGGTCACCCAGTCGATCGTCGGCGCCGCGATCATGCTCCGCGACTCGGGCGAGCACCCCGTCATCCTGCGCGAGGCCGTCACCTCCCCGGGCGGGACCACCATCGCGGCCATCGCCGAGCTGGAGCGCCACAGCGTCCGGGCCGCCTTCCTGGCCGCCATCGAGGCGGCCCGGGACCGGGGCCGCGAGCTCGCCGCCGGCTGACCGGCCGGGCCCGGCGGCCGTCCGCGCCCGTGCGGTAACGTCGGCCGGAGAAGAGATCGAACCGCGCCGGGGCGCGGGAGGCCGTCGACGGACGGGCCGCGGTTCCTGGCGGCGCGGCGGATAGGGAGGCGCAGTGAGCCGGTCCGTGCGGGTCGTCTGGGAGGACGCGCTCACCGCCTACGACTTCGGTCCCGGGCACCCGCTCGCGCCCGTCCGGGTCGAGCTGACCATGGCGCTGGCCCGGGAGCTGGGCGTGCTCGACGCGGTCGAGCTGGCCGGCTGCGCGCCCGCCACCGACGACGAGCTGGCCCTGGTCCACCGGCGCGACTACATCGAGGCGGTCCGGCGGGTCTCGGCGACCGGGCGGCCCGACCGCGCCGCCGGGCTGGGCACCGAGGACAACCCCGCCTTCGCCGGGGTGCACGAGGCCTCCGCGCTCATCGCCGGGGCCACGCTGGCCGCGACCCGCGCGGTGTGGACGGGGGAGGCCGAGCACGCGGCGAACGTCGCGGGCGGGCTGCACCACGCGATGCCGGGCACGGCGAGCGGCTTCTGCGTCTACAACGACCCGGCGGTGGCCATCGGCTGGCTGCTGTCCCAGGGCGCCTCCAGGGTCGCCTACGTGGACGTGGACGTGCACCACGGGGACGGCGTCCAGGCGATGTTCCACGACGACCCCAGGGTGCTCACCGTCAGCCTGCACGAGAGCCCCCGGACCCTCTTCCCGGGCACGGGCTTCCCGCACGAGACCGGGGCGGAGGGCACCGCGGTCAACGTGGCGCTGCCGGCCGGCTGCGGCGACGGCGGCTGGCTGCGTGCCTTCCACGCGGTGGTCCCGCCGCTGCTGCGGGAGTTCGCCCCGGAGGTCCTGGTCACCCAGCACGGCTGCGACAGCCACGCGCTGGACCCGCTGGCCCATCTGATGCTCAGCCTGGACGGCCAGCGGACCGCCTACGCGGCGCTGCACGAGCTGGCCCACGAGACCGCGGGCGGCCGGTGGATCGTGACCGGCGGCGGCGGGTACGAACTGGTCCAGGTGGTGCCCCGGGCGTGGACCCACCTGCTGGCCGAGGTGTCCGGCCACCCGCTCGACCCGGCCACCGCCACCCCCCAGGGCTGGCGGCAACTGGTGCGGGAGCGGACCGGCGAGACGCCGCCGCTGTCCATGACCGACGGCAGGAAACCGGAATTCACCGACCTGTCCGCCGGTTATGACCCGGCAGACCCGGTCGACCGGGCGATCCTGGCGACCAGGAACGCCGTGTTCCCCTTCCACGGACTGGACCCGATCCCGTGACCCTGCACTCCGAACCGACCCCGAGCCCCGGATCGCGGGACGACCTCCGCGAGCACCTCGTCCGCACCCGGATCGCCGGCGACGTGGCGACCAGCCGGGAGAACAACCTCGACCACTACCGGTCGCTGGCCAACCGGGACCCGCACCACATGTTCGGGCTCACCCTGGGCGAGGGCTGGTCGTACCGGGACGTCCTGGACCTGATGGCCAAGTCGGCCGGGGTCGTGGCCGATCCGGCCCACCGGGAGGGCCGGGACACCATCGACCCGGACCGCACGATCGACGCCGTCGAGGCGATGGGCGACGTGATCGCGGGGGTGCTCCGGAACGCCGGGGCGCGGATCCTGGTTGCCACCGGCCACCCCACCGGTCTGCTCACCGTCCACCTGGCGCTGGCCAGGCTGGCGCGGGGGTGCGGGGCGACGCTGCTGAGCCCTGCCGAGGACTGGTCCTACACCGGCCCCCGCTTCGGGCGCAGGCGCAAGATCCGCTATCTCGACGACGTCGCCATGCTGGACGACAGGGGGGCCTTCGTGCACACCCACGATCCGGCGCCGATGGAGGCGATGATCGCGGAGATGGGGCAGGAGCTCCCCGACCTGGTGATCGCCGACCACGGGTGGGCCGGAGCGGCAGGGGAGGCGGGGATCCCGACGGTGGGATTCGCCGACAGCAACGACCCGGCGCTCTTCGTCGGCGAGGCGGAGGGCAAGATCGCGGTCACCGTGCCGCTCGATGACAACGTGCTGCCGAGGCACTACGCTCCGCTGACCGCGCATCTGGTCGCGAGGGTCACGAGCGCCCTCTGAGACGGGCGTGGCGCCGGATCCGGCCGTCCTTATACCGGCTTTTCGCGCCTGCATTCCATGGGGCTCGCCGATCCTTTGCCAACTTTTCGACGATGGTGGGCGACTCTTATGAGAGACGGCTGGCCCGTTCCAAGATCGGGTCTGAGGGCAGGGTCCGGCTGCTGGCCAGCGAGTTTCTCCATTCCGCTGACGTGGGACTGCGAACGTTGGGAAAATAGGGGGTTTGCGTGTTCGGAGTCCCGACTTACGCTGACGGCAGTAGACGTGCGTGAGCGATGGCACCAGTGGGGATAACCCGGAAACACGTGCGGAAGAGGCGTCCGATGGGTGCAGGCGAAAGACCTCTCAGCGAGGTGAAGTTCCTGACGGTGGCCGAGGTGGCCACGGTCATGAGGGTGTCCAAGATGACGGTGTACCGGCTCGTGCACTCGGGTGAGCTGCCGGCCATCCGGGTCGGCCGGTCCTTCAGAGTGCCGGAGCAGGCGGTGCACGACTATCTCCGGGACGCGTACATCGAGGCCGGTTGAAGCGACCGTGGGCCCGTGCCCCCCGGGTGAGCCCGGTGGAGGGGCGGGCCCGCGCCTCCCCGGGTGTGTCCCGGGCGCGGTCCGGAAGGCCGGCCTGGGCCGGGATCCCCGGTCCCGCGACCCCGGGGCGACGGCCGTGACACGGTGGTGCGGGGGCCGCGCCGCGGGTTCCCGCGCCCGGGACCCCGGGCCTGCGGGCGATCCACCGCCGATCGCCGGTAGTCTGTTGACCCGGTGTGCGCCCGCACGCCGGTTTGCAATTCGGCTACCAGCTACCTGGGGGTCCCGTGGGCTCTGTCATCAAGAAGCGTCGTAAGCGCATGGCGAAGAAGAAGCACCGCAAGCTTCTCAAGAAGACCCGTATCCAGCGGCGTAACAAGAAGTAGCAACGCGGACCTGCGAGGCGTCGATGACCCACACCGTGCTTGTCACCGGGGTCTCGCGCCACATCGGCGCCCGAGTGGCGAGCGTTCTCGCGGCTGACCCGGACATCCACCGGGTCATCGGAGTAGACACGGTGCCGCCGCCCTCGCTCTCACGTGATGGCGGCGTACCTCTCGGCCGGACGGAGTTCGTCCGCGTCGATCTGCGCAGCCCCGACATCGCCCAGGTGATCGCGGCCGCCGACATCGACACCGTCGTCCACGTGGGCCTGGTGAGCTCTCCCCCGAGGAGCGGCGGCCGTGCGCTCATGAAGGAGCACAACGTCATCGGCACCATGCAACTGCTCGGTGCCTGTCAGCGGTCCGCGACGGTCCGTCGCGTCGTCGTGCGCTCGACCACGGCCGTGTACGGCTCGTCGCCCCGCGACCCGGCCGTCTTCACCGAGGACGCCGAGCCGGCCGAGCCGCCCGTCCACGGGTACGCCAAGGACGCCGTCGAGGTCGAGGGATACGTCCGCGGCTTCGCCAGGCGGCGCCGGGACGTGACCGTGTCGATGCTCAGGTTCGCCAACTTCATGGGTCCGGGCGTCGACTCGCCGCTGACCCGCTACTTCTCCCAGCCGGTGCTGCCGACCGTGCTGGGCTTCGACCCGCGGCTGCAGTTCGTCCACGAGGACGACGCGGTCGAGGTGCTGCGCCGGATGGCGACGGAGGACCACCCCGGCACGTTCAACGCCGCCGGAGACGGGGTGCTGCTCCTGTCGCAGTGCCTGCGGCGGGCCGGGCTGCTCTCGGTGCCGGTCCCGCCCCCGGCCTTCGGTCTGCTCGGCGATCTCGCCAGGAGCGCGGGGCTGGTGAACTTCTCCCCCGAACAGCTCCGGCTCATGTGCCACGGCCGCGCGGTGGACGGTGCGAGGCTGGCCGCGACGCTCGGGTGGCGGCCCAAGTTCTCCACCGGCGCCGCCTTCGAGGACTTCCTGCGCACCCGGCGCCCGGGCGGCGGGCTCCCCGCCGCCGCCATGGACGTGCTCTCCCGTATGGTGACGAGATGAGCGAGACGGCGGGCAGGACCGGCGGACCGCACGGCGAGCCGCACGAGGCGCAGGTCATCCCCATCTCCCGGGGCCGCTCCCGCTCCGACCACGAGCCGCCTCGGGATCAACCCGATCGCGAGCCGCCTCGGGACCGCTCCGATCACGGGCCGCGGCGGGATCCCGGCGGCGGGCCGTACGCCTCCGGTGACGACCGCGGCCTGTGGGGCGACGGCGGGGACGACGGGGACCGGCGCCTGGCCGAGCTGCTGGCGTTCCTGCGGCGCCGCCTCACCGGGCAGTACGAGGTCGACGAGTTCGGCTTCGACGCCGAGCTGACCGACAAGGTGCTGCTGGAGCTGATCCGCCCGCTCTACCGCCACTGGTTCCGCGTCGAGACGGTCGGCGCCGAGAACGTTCCCGGCGACTCGGGCGCGCTCGTGGTCGCCAACCACTCGGGCACGATCCCGGTCGACGCGCTCATGCTCCAGGTGGCCCTGCACGACGACCATCCCGACCGGCGGGCGATCCGCCTGCTCGGTGCGGACCTGGTCTACCGGCTCCCGCTGCTCGGGCACCTGTCCCGCAAGACCGGTCACACGCTGGCCTGCCGCGAGGACGCCGACCGGCTCCTGCGCAAGGGCGAGCTCGTGGGGGTCTTCCCGGAGGGCTTCAAGGGCGTCGGCAAGCCGTTCTCCGAGCGCTACCGGCTCCAGCGCTTCGGCCGGGGCGGGTTCGTCGCCTCGGCGATCCGGGCCGGGGTCCCGATCGTGCCCTGCGCGATCGTGGGGGCCGAGGAGATCTATCCGAAGATCGGCGACCTGCGCTTCCTGGCCAGGGCGCTCGGCCTGCCGTACCTGCCGATCACCCCGCTGTTCCCCTGGTTCGGGCCGCTGGGCCTGGTCCCGCTCCCGTCCAAGTGGCTGATCGGCTTCGGTGAGCCCATCCGGACCGACGAGTACGCCCCCGGCGACGCCGACGACCCGATGCTGGTCTTCAACCTCACCGACCAGGTGCGAGAGGTCGTCCAGCAGCAGCTGAACGAGCTCCGCCTCCGACGGGGCCACGCCTTTCCCCCCTTCCTCTGACCGGTCCGGCCGCGCGCTCCGGCGGGGAGGACGTCCGGCCCCCGCCTGCGCCTCCGCGGGCGGAACAAGCCGTGATTTTTATTAGGCATGGCGTCTAACAATGGGTGCTTTCGACCGATATGGTGTGCTCAGCAGAGAACCCTGGAGGTTGGGAGGGGCCATGGCCGCACGCCGTACCGCGACGAGGGCCGCACTCGCCGGGCTGGCCGTGGGGGTGGCGCTGGGCGCGGCCGGACGGCGCCGGAGCCGGGAACGGTCCAAGGCGGCGCTCGGCGGGCACCGCGGACGGCCGGTCACCGTCACCGTCGACGACGGCGTCCAGCTCGCGGTCGACATCGAGGAGGCCGGGTCCCCGGAGTTCGCCGTGGTGTTCGCGCACGGCTGGACCATGAACCGGCACTGCTGGCACTTCCAGCGGGAGGCCTTCAAGGGCCGGGGCGCCCTGGTCTTCTACGACCAGCGGGGCCACGGCGGCTCCGCGGCCGGGGCGCCCGACGCCTGCACGATCGACCGGCTCGGCGACGACCTGGCCGCGGTGATCGAGCGGGCCGTCCCCGAGGGGCTGCCGGTGGTGCTGGTCGGGCACTCCATGGGCGGTATGACGATCATGGCCTTCGCGGAGCGGCACCCCGGGCTGCTCGCCTCGCGGGTGGCGGGGGTGGCACTGCTCAGCACCTCGTCGGGGCGGCTGCGGGAGAGCACGTTCGGGCTGCCCGGCCCGGTCGGCCGGCTCGCCCCCGTCGTCACCCCGATCGTGTTCGACCGCCTGCGCGCCCGCGCAGAGCTCATCGACCGCAGCGTCGCCCTCAGGACGCGCACCAATCTGCCGGTGACCCGCTACGTCGCGTTCGGCCCCGGTGCGCGCCGCGACCACGTGCGGTTCGTCACCGAGATGGTCGCCACCACGCCGACCGAGGTCATGGTCGGCTTCTTCAACGACTTCCTCGTCCACGACAAGAGCGGGGCGCTGGCCCCGCTCGGCTCGGTGGAGACCCTCGTCATGGTCGGCGCGCGCGACCGCCTGACGCCGAAGGTGCACAGCCACCGCATCGCCGAGGCCGTGCCGGGGGCCCGGCTCCAGATCGTCCCCGGCGCCGGCCACATGATCGGGCTGGAGCGGCCCGAGGTCGTGAACGCGGCCCTGTCGGGTCTGTTCGACCGGGCCCTGCGCCGCGCGTCGGACCGGGCCCGGGACGAGGCGGGTACGGGCTGACCCCGGGCGCGGTGCGGTCCGGGGTCACGGGCCGACGCGAGTCCTGTGGGGCTGTGGGTTGACATGCGTCCTGAGGCCTTGGGCCGACGCGACGCTCCGCGAGCGCGGGAGGGCGTCAGGACGAGCGGTAGTGGCGGCGCAGGGCGATGGCGGCGGCCACGCCGCCCGCCACCGCACCGGCCCCGGCGGCGATGGGCAGGCCGATCATCGTGGCCCTACGCCCGGTACGGAAGTCCTTGATGTCCCATTCGTTCTCCCGGGCGTGGTCACGGAGCTCCCCGTCGGGGTTGATCGCGACGGCGTTGCCGACCAGGGAGAGCAGCGGCAGGTCGTTGGCCGAGTCGCTGTAGGCGAAACAGCGGTTCAGATCGAGGCCCTCCCGGCGGGCCAGGGCCCGCACGGCCTCCGCCTTGGCGGGACCGTGCAGCAGGTCGCCGACCAGCCGGCCGGTGTAGACGCCGTCCACGGTCTCGGAGACGGTGCCGAGGGCGCCGGTGAGGCCGAGGCGCTGGGCGATGACCCGGGCGAGCTCGATCGGGGTGGCGGTCACCAGCCAGACGCGCTGGCCGGCGTCCAGGTGGCTCTGCGCGAGGGCGCGGGTGCCGGGCCAGATGCGGTCGGCCATCGCCTCGTCGTAGATCTCCTCGCCGAGGCGGACGATGTCCTCCACCCTGCTGCCCGCCACGAAGGCCAGCGCGGTCTCCCGGGCCTCGGCGATGTGCTCGGGGTTCTCGTCGCCGCGGACGCGGAACACGGCCTGCCCGAGCGCGAACCTCACCAGGTCCTTGGTCGTGAACAGCCCGCGCGAGGCCAGGCCCCGGGCGAAGTGGTAGATCGAGGCGCCGCGCATCATGGTGTTGTCGACGTCGAAGAAGGCGGCGGCGGTCGGATCCGGCTCGGCCATCGGCAGGGCGACGGCCGCCGCGGCCGCCACCTCTCCGGCCGTCTCCGCCGCGCTCCGCCGTCGTATCAGCCGCTTCATAGCAACTCAGCTTAACCGCAGCACACCGGTCCGGCCCGGCTACGCCGGGCCGGACGGCGGCGTTTCACCCGCCGGTCACCCGGGCGGTGCCAGGCCTTCGATGTAGTTCAGGTAGCCGTTAGCCCTGCGCTGGTCCTCCTCGTCCATCTTGGGGAGCATCCCCTCGATCTGGTCGCGCTGCTTGCGGACGAAGCGTTCGAGGTCGCCGGTGACCTCCTCGGCGTCCTCCGCGTCGCGGCGCCGTACCCGGGTCAGGGAGGTGACCGCCGAGCGGGTGGTGTCCTCCATCGCCTGGAGGGTCTGCCCGACCAGGTTCTCCCCTCCCTGGGCCGCGGAGCCGAGCAGCGCCTCGACCTCGTCGGCGCGGGTCGAGGCGGACTGCAGACCGCGGTCGGCCCGTTCGGCGTCGTCGGTGCTCAGTCGGAGGAGGGTGTTCTCGGCGGCGCGCTTGAGCGGGTAGAGCGTGTCGCCGGGCACCGACCCGTAGGTGGTCAGGCCGGTGGTCACCATGCCCACGGCCAGCGCGGCGCTCAGCAGCTGCGGGAGCAGCCGGACGCGCGGCGCCCGCCGGGCGCGCCGTACCGGGACCGGCTCGGGGAGGGGATCCCGGCCGGGGGAGGCGTGCACGAGCCGGTCGCGGAGCTCGGCCCTGAACTCCGGCCGGGGGGAGGCGCCCCCCATCCGGGTGCCGAGCCCCGACACGCGGTGCCGGGCGCGCGCCCGGGATCTCCGTGAGATCCCGGGCAGCCACTTACCCATGAACGCTCCCTGCCGCCCCCGGAAGATGACCCATCGCTCATCTGCCTAACGACGGCCCGGCGGGGCGGGTTACGCGGCGTCCCGGGACGGGTGTCGACGGGTCCGCCGTCACGGGCGTCCTCAGCCGAGGTCCGCGGGGAGCGCCCGGGCGAGCGCCCGGATCGCACGGAACTGCAGGGCCTTGATGGCGCCGCTCTTCTTACCCATGATCAGGGCGGTCTCGGCCAGGGACATGCCGTGCAGGAACCGCAGGACCACGCATTCCTGCTGCTCGGGCCGGAGCGCGCGGACGGCGCGGAGCACCCGGTCGTTGACCATCGCGGTGACGACGGCGTTCTCCGGGATGTGCGGGCCGTCGAGCGGGGTCTCGAACACGTCGGCCGTGGTGACCTCGAGCCGGTAGCGGCCCGACTTGAAATGATCGGTGACGAGGTTTCTGGCGATGGTCACGAGCCAGGCCCCGAAGTCACGTCCTTGCCAAGTGAAGTCGGCGATTCGGCGAAGCGCGCGGAGGAAGGTCTCGCTCGTGAGATCCTCGGCGAGCGGGTGGGATCCGACCCGGAGATAGATATAGCGGTAGACCAGGTCAAGATAGCGGTCGTAGAGCGTGCCGAACGCCTCCGTGTCTCCTGTCTTGGCGCGCAGGACGAGTCTTCTCAGTTCCTCGGAGGCGTCCTCGCGTACGGCGGGATCGTTGTTGCGGACAGGCTGGGCCACCCCGGTGACGGTCGGGAGGGGCCCGGCTAATGACCACGTGTCTGGCATCCGGTATCCCTGGGGAGGAAGGGTGCGGCGTGCCCGCCCACTCTAGGAATCATCAGGAAATTCCACAATCCACTTCGTACCGTCGTGACTGGCGGTAATCGCCGTATACGGTGTGGGGCCGGTCTTCCTCGCAGGACCGGTCCAGGTAGTCGGGCACGGGCCCGGCTACCGGTCGAAGGGTAATGTCCGGCAGCATTGGAGACACCATGGAAGTCCTCGTCGCTGTCATCGCGCTCGCCGGAGCCCTGCTCGCCGCCATCGCCACGGGCGCCCTCGCCAACCGGCTCCGCACCGAGCCCGCCGGATGGCTGATCGCCTGGAGCGTCGCCACGGCGGCGCTGTGCGTGTCACTGGGAGTGATGGCCGCAGGTCACCTCCTGGGGTTCGGGGCGCTCACGTTCCGCGTCTACCAGCTGACGGGGTCGCTGCTGGCGCCGCTGTGGCTGGCCGTCGGCGTCATCCAGCTCCTGGCCCGCAAGCCCGCCGCGAAGTTCGGCTCCTGGCTGCCGGGAGCCGGGCTGACCGCCGTCGGGCTGGTGATCCTGCTGGTGGACCCCGTCCGGAACGAGAAGGACTTCGCCAAGACCCTCCCGGTCACGGCCGCCCACTGGAACCCCCCGCCCTCCTACCTGCTCATGGCCCTCCAGGCCTTCGTGGCGGTGGTGCTGCTGGCCGGTCTGGTGGTCGCGGTCCTGCGCTGGCGCAACGGCGACGACTACGACACCGACAACATGCACGCGCTCGGCGTCCTCGCCCCCACCGGGCTGGCCCTCGTCGGGGCATGCGCCTTCGGGGCCCCGGGGACGCTCATCGTGCTGCTGCACCTGCTGGCCGCCGCGGCCGTCTGGTACGCCGTGCTCCGCCCGCTCGCGCCGTACGACGACGAGGACGACGACGACTTCGAGGAGGACGACTGGGAGGACCGGCGCCCGAGACTCGCGCCTCCCCGGGACGTCCAGGTCGCGGGCCGACGTACGGTCCCCGGGCAGCCGACCGGCGCGGCGCCTGTCCAGATGCCCGGCGCCGCTCCCGAGGCCGCTCCCGGCGCCGCGTCCGGTCAGCCCTCGCGCCGGTCGGGTCTCGGCGACCTCGTCGCGGAGTACCGCGCGGGCGAGCAGGACGTGGACTACGCGGCCCGGATGCGTCAGCCCGGCCAGCCCGGCCAGGCCCACGACGATCCGTTCGGCGGCCCCGCCACCGGCACCTTCATGGCCGGCGAGTACGGCATGCCGCTCACAGGCCAGCCGCCGGCCGACCACGACTACACCCAGCCGCCCCCCAGGACCGGCCAGTTCGTCATGCCGCCGGCCACCGGTCCGGTGACGGGCGAGTACAGCATCCCCCTCAACGAGTTCGGCGGGCACGCGCCCTCCCCCGGGGTGCAGGACAGGGCCTCGCGCCCGATGCCCGCGGAGGAGGCGTTCGGCGCCCGCAGCCCGATGTCCGCGGAGGAGGCGTTCGGCGCCCCGGCCGGCCCGCCCGGCCCGGCCCGCTCGAGTGCGGCTCCGGGGACGCCCCCGCTGCCGGACGACCGCGTCCGCGTCTCACCGAGCATCTTCGGCCTGCTCACCGTGTTCACGCTGATCGACGGCACCGGCGAGGCGTTCGACCGGCTGGCCGAGGAGACCGTGGAGATCGTGCGCGGGAGCGAGCCCGACACCCTGATCTACGCCTGCCACTCGGTGAAGTCCGCCCCGCTCCAGCGCATCGTCTACGAGCTCTACCGCGACGAGGTGGCCTACCGGGAGCACCAGAGCCAGCCCCACGTGGAGCGGTTCGTCGCCGAGCGGCAGGGCATGGTGCTCGCCACCAACGTCATCGAGCTCAACGTGAACGCCGCGAAGGTGATCCCGCTCCCGACCGCCTTCAGGATCTGAGCGCGGCGCGCAGGCGGTTCTCGTCGACGCGCCAGAAATCGTGCTGGACGCCGTCGACCAGGGTGACCGGGATCATCTCCCAGTATTTCGCGTGGTCCTCCGCGGAGGCCGTGATGTCGCGCTCCTCCCAGGGAACGCCCAGCTCCCCGGCGACCCGCTCGATGACGGCCCGCGCGTCGTCGCACAGGTGACATCCGGGCTTGCCGAGCAGCGTGATGCGGTGATCCTGCGGTGCCATGCGATCACGCTAACCGATCGCGGCCCCCGAGCCGCGACGCGCAGCGTCGCCGTCAGCGTCGCCGTCAGCGTCGCCGTCAGCGTCGCCGTCAGCGTCGCCGTCAGCGTCGCCGTCAGCGTCGCCGTCAGCGTCGCCGTCAGCGTCGCCGTCAGCGTCGCCGTCAGCGTCGCCGTAAACGTCGCCATCAACACTGTCGGCTTGGCCACACCGGACGCTCTCACTTTGTGCATCGGTTCACAAAGGGACTAACCTGGATGACAGTGGCCTCACCTCGTCATCCGTCGCGTCCGGGCCGCGCCGGCCGCCTGTCCCCTGGAGCTCCGGCACGTGATCCGCCGTCCGTCCCAACCTCGTGAGCGTGGCATACCCGAGGCGACCGTCGCCCGGCTGCCGCTCTATCTGCGGGCGCTCAACGGCATGGCCGAGCGGGGGCTGGCGACCGTGAGCTCGGAGGACCTGGCCGCCGCCGCCGGGGTGAACTCGGCGAAGCTCCGCAAGGACCTGTCGCACCTGGGCTCCTACGGCACGCGCGGGGTCGGCTACGACGTCGAATACCTCATCTACCAGATCTCCCGAGAGCTGGGCCTGACCCAGGACTGGGCCGTCGCCATCGTCGGGGTCGGCAACCTCGGCCGGGCGCTCGCCAACTACGGGGGTTTCGTCTCCCGCGGATTCCGGGTCGCCGCGCTCCTGGACGCCGACCCCGAAGTGGTGGGCGACCACATCGCGGGGTTGAATGTGGAGCACATCGACGAGCTGGAAACCGTGATAAGGCTGCGGGGAGTGTCGATCGTGGTGCTCGCGACGCCTGCCGCGGCGGCCCAGCAGGTGGCCGACAGGGTCGTCGCCGCGGGGGTGACCAGCATCTTGAACTTCGCCCCCGTCGTGCTTTCCGTGCCTGAAGGGGTCGATATCCGTAAGGTCGACCTGTCGATCGAACTGCAGATCCTCGCGTTCCACGAGCAGCGCAAGATGGATCGGATGACTGGGGGGCCCGCGATGGCCGACGAATGGCCCGAGGCGGTGGACCTGTGACTTCACAGAGGACGAGAGAGTGCCGCCGCGGGCGGGACCTGACCGGCCGGTACGGCCTGCCCGCGGACGCGGACCGTCCGTCGCCGCGGGGGAGGCGCCCATGAGCATCCTCGTCGTCGGCCTGAGCCACCGGACGGCGCCCGTGGCGCTCCTGGAGCGGGTCTCCGTCTCGGGGGACGCGCTGGCCAAGCTGCTCCACGACGTCCAGCGGAGCGACTGCGTCGCGGAGGCCATGATCGTCTCGACCTGCAACCGGGTCGAGGTCTACGCCGTCGTGGACCGGTTCCACGCGGTGGTGAGCGAGGTCACCGCGCTGCTGGCCGTGCACTCCGGCGTGCCCGTGGAGCAGCTCGTCCCCCATCTGTACGTGCACTACGAGGACCGGGCCGTCGAGCACCTGTTCTCGGTCGCCGCGGGTCTGGACTCGATGGTGGTCGGCGAGGGGCAGATCCTCGGCCAGGTCCGCCAGGCGCTCAGGCTCGCCCAGGACGAGGGGACGCTCGGCCCGACGCTCAACGAGCTCGTCCAGCAGGCGCTGCGGGTGGGCAAGCGGTCGCACGCGGAGACGGGCATCGACCGCGCGGGCGCGTCCCTCGTCGGCGTGGGACTGCGCCTCGCCGAGCGCGCGCTCGGCCCGATCCAGGGCCTGCGCGCCCTGGTGGTCGGCGCCGGCTCGATGAGCGCCCTGTCCGCCGCGACCCTCCAGCGGGCGGGCGTCACCGACATCGTGGTGGTCAACCGGACCCACGAGCGCGCCGTACGGCTGGCGCAGACGGTCGGCGGCCGGGCCGCGGAGTTCGGCGGCCTGGCCGCCGAGCTCGCCGCGGCCGACCTGGTCGTCTCCTGCACCGGGGCCACCGACGTGGTCGTCACCGCGGACATGGTGACCCCCCGGCGGATGTTCCTGCTGGACCTCGCGCTCCCGCACGACGTGGACCCCGCCGTGCGGCGGCTGCCCGGCGTCACGCTCGTCGACCTGGAGTCCATGCAGAACGGCGAGATCGCCGGCGTCGACGACGACGGCCGGACCGAGACGGTCGCCGCGGTGCGCGCGATCGTCGCCGAGGAGGTCGCGGCCTACCTGAGCGCCGAGCGGGCCGCGCGCGTGACCCCGACCGTGGTCGCGCTGCGGAGCAAGGCGGCCGACGTGGTCGAGGCGGAGCTCGGGCGGCTCGCCTCCCGGGTGCCGGAGATCGAGGGCCGGGTCCGCGACGAGGTCGCGCAGACGGTCAGGCGCGTGGTCGACAAACTGCTCCACGAGCCCACCGTGCGTGTCAAACAGCTCGCGGCGTCGTCGGCGGGCGATCATTATGCGGAAGCGTTGCGCGAGCTGTTCAACCTGGACCCGAAGGTGCCCGACGCGGTGAGACGCGTCGAGACGATCGACATGGAGGTGGACCGATGACGGGCCCCCTGAGACTGGGGACGCGTCGGAGCCTCATGGCGACGACGCAGTCCGGACTGGTGGCCGCACGGCTGACCGAGTTGACCGGCCGCGCCGTGGAGCTCGTCGGCGTGACCACCTACGGCGACGTGACCAAGGGCGACCTGGCCCAGATGGGCGGGACCGGGGTCTTCGTCAGCGCGCTGCGCGACAAGCTGATCGACGGCGAGGTCGACTTCGCGGTGCACTCGCTGAAGGACCTGCCCACGACCCCCGACCCGCGCATCGCCCTGGCCGCGATCCCGCCGCGCGACGACCACCGCGACGCGCTGGTCGCCGGGGCGAAGCTGGCGGACCTGCCGCCGGGCTCGAAGGTCGGGACCGGCTCGCCGCGCCGGATCGCCCAGCTCCGGGCGCTCCGCCCCGACCTGGAGTACGTCTCGATCCGCGGCAACGCCGACACCCGGATCGGCAAGGTCGCCTCCGGTGAGCTGCAGGGCGTCGTGCTGGCCGCGGCGGGACTCCGCAGGCTGGGCCGGGAGGCCGAGATCGCGCAGATCTTCGAGGTCGACGAGATGCTCCCCGCCCCCGGGCAGGGCGCGCTGGCCGTGGAGGCCCGGGCCGACCGGGCCGACCTGGTCGAGCTGCTGGGCGTGCTCGACGACGCCGCCACGCGCGCCGCCGTGACCGCCGAGCGGGCCGTGCTGAACGCCCTGGAGGCGGGGTGCGCCGCTCCGGTGGGTGCGCATTCGGTCGTCACCGGGCAGGATCTGAACCTGACCGCGGCCGTCATCGCCATCGATGGCGGCCGCGCGGTCCGCAAGTCCACCGCCGGTTCCTCTTCGACGGCCATGGATCTCGGTCGCGCCCTCGCGACCGAGATGATCGCCGAAGGGGCCGGCACGTTGATGGGGGAGCAGCAGCAGTGAGCTCCGGAAGCACCACCTTCGAGCACCCGGCCGGTTTCGTCGCCTTCGTGGGCGCCGGGCCCGGCGACGAGGGCCTGCTCACGTTGCGCGGGGCGGACCTGCTCTCCCGGGCCGACGCCGTCGTGCTCGACCAGGAGGCGTACGGCCCGCTCCTGCGCCACTGCCGGGAGGGCGTCGAGGTCGTCGACGCCGCCGAGGAGGGCGCGCCCGCCAAGGCCGTCGCCGCGGCCAAGGCCGGACGGGGCGTCGTCCGGCTCTGCGCGGGCGACCCGATGTTCTTCTCCTCGATCACCGACGAGGTCGCGGCCTGCGCGGCGGCGGAGGTGGACTTCGAGATCGTGCCGGGCGTCCCCCCGGCGACGGCGGTGCTCGCCTA
Organism: Planomonospora parontospora; assembly: GCA_014647935.1. Classification (GTDB taxonomy): domain Bacteria; phylum Actinomycetota; class Actinomycetes; order Streptosporangiales; family Streptosporangiaceae; genus Planomonospora; species Planomonospora parontospora. Next base: position 38,818 of record BMQD01000014.1, on the reverse strand, counting down.
CGCGGGCATCCCCGCCGCGGTGTCGGTGCCCGAGTTCCGCGTCGTGGACGCGACCATGGTCGGCGACTGGGCCGTGCACGCGGCGGGCGCCGGCACGCTGGTGATCTACAACGGGATCTCCGAGGCCGTGGCGATCGGCAAGGCGCTGATCGCCGCCGGCCGCCCGGACTCGACGCCGGTCGCGATCAGCAGCGCGGGCACCACCACCGAGCAGTACACCGTGGTGACCAGCCTGGGGCGGATCGGGCCGGACCTCAAGCACGCCGGGATGACCGAGCCCGCGCTGATCGTGGTCGGCGAGGCGGTCGGCATGCGCGACCGGCTCTCGTGGTTCGAGACCAAGCCGCTGTTCGGCTGGCGGGTGCTCGTCCCCCGGACCAAGGAGCAGTCCGCCGGCCTGGTCGAGCAGCTGCGCTCCTACGGCGCGGTGCCCGAGGAGGTGCCCACGATCTCCGTCGAGCCGCCCCGCACCCCGCAGCAGATGGACCGGGCGATCAAGGGCCTGGTCACCGGACGCTACGAGTGGGTGGCGTTCACCAGCGCGAACGCGGTCAAGGCGGTGCGCGAGAAATTCGAGGAGTACGGCCTGGACGCCCGCGCCTTCGCCGGACTGAAGGTCGCCGCGGTGGGCGAGGCCACCGCGCGGGCCCTGGTGGAGTTCGGGGTGAAGCCCGACCTGACGCCGACCGGCGAGCAGTCCTCGGAGGGCCTGGTGGACGAGTGGCCGCCGTACGACTCGATGCTCGACCCGATCAACCGGGTCCTGCTGCCGCGGGCCGACATCGCCACCGAGACGCTGGTCGCGGGCCTGACCGAGCTGGGCTGGGAGTGCGACGACGTCACCGCCTACCGGACCGTGCGGGCGGCGCCGCCGCCCGCCCCGATCCGGGAGGCCATCAAGGGCGGCGGGTTCGACGCGGTGCTGTTCACCTCCTCCAGCACGGTGCGCAACCTGGTGGGCATCGCCGGCAAGCCGCACAACGTCACGGTGATCGCCGCGATCGGTCCGCAGACCGCCAAGACGGCGGAGGAGTTCGGTCTCCGGGTCGACGTCATGGCCGACACGGCTTCGGCCTCGGCCCTGGCGTCGGGGCTGGCGGAGTACGGTGCGAAGCTCCGCCAGGCCGCTCTCGCGGCCGGGGAGGTCCCGCGCAGGCCCTCCCAGACCCGGCGGGGAGCCCGGCGGCGTCCAAAGTGAGTCCCGGGTGAGTCCCGGGCGAGCCCCGGACCGACCGCGTAGCCTGAAGGAAACGCCGTGGGCGCCGGAGGTGTGGCGTCCGCGGCGCGGCCGCCGTCCCGGCGGGACGACCGAACAGTGAGCAGACCCGAAACGGTCCTCCGGCCGATGACACCCCCCGGCCGGGGGAGGGAGAGACCATGACCGCCCAGTTCCCCGCCGCGCGTCCGCGCAGGCTCCGCCGTACGTCGCCGATGCGCCGGATGGTGGCCGGGACCAGGCTGCACCCGGCCGAGCTGGTCCTGCCGATGTTCGTGAAGGAGGGCATCGACGAGCCGAACCCGATCGGCTCGATGCCCGGGGTGTTCCAGCACACCCGCGACTCGCTGCGCAAGGCCGCCCACGAGGCGGCCGAGGCGGGGGTCGGCGGGCTGATCCTGTTCGGCATCCCCGCGGTGAAGGACGCCCGCGGCTCGGCGGGCGACGACCCGGACGGGATCGTCCAGCAGGGGGTGGCCGACCTGGTCGCCGAGGTCGGCGACGCGATGGTCGTGATGACGGACACCTGCCTGGACGAGTTCACCGACCACGGGCACTGCGGCGTGCTGACGGCCGGCGGCGAGGTCGACAACGACGCGACCCTGGAGCGCTACGCGGCGGTCGCGGTGGCCCAGGCGCGGGCCGGCTCGCAGGTCATCGCGCCGAGCGGGATGATGGACGGCCAGGTCGCCGCCATCCGCGCCGCGCTGGACGCCGAGGGCTTCGAGCAGGTCCCGATCCTGGCCTACTCCGCGAAGTACGCCTCGGCGTTCTACGGCCCGTTCCGGGAGGCGGCCGAGTGCGCGCCGCAGTTCGGCGACCGCAACGCCTACCAGCAGGACCCCGCGGGCCCGGTCGGCGAGGCGCTGCGGGAGGTCCGGCTGGACCTGGCCGAGGGCGCCGACGCGGTGATGGTCAAGCCCGCCCTGCTCTACCTCGACATCCTGCGCCAGGTGCGCGACGAGGTGGACGTGCCGGTGGCGGCCTACCAGATCAGCGGTGAGTACGCCATGATCGAGGCCGCGGCGGCGAACGGCTGGATCGACCGGGACCGGGCGATCATGGAGTCGCTGGTCGCGATCCGCCGGGCCGGGGCCGACATGATCCTCACCTACTGGGCGACCGAGGCGGCCCGCCGGCTGCGTTGAACGGTGACGCTGCGCATTGTGTTGAGATGCTTCGCACATGCCCAGAACTGGGGGTTTGCCGCTGAGCGGTGAGAACCGTGCGTTAGAGTTCGAGAACCGGTGCGGATGTGTCCCAGGTGGCGTAGACCCTGCTGAATGCCTTTCTTGTAAACCAGAATGTGGATATGTCGTCGCATCCGGGTATGGCGCGGGGCTCGCGGACAACGGAGGACACCATGGTGGGGGTATCACTGGCGCGGCGCGGCAAGCGGCGGAGTCATCCGAAGCAGCAGATGGTCAAATCCGCGCTGGAGTACGCCGCGCTGGGCTGGGCGAGCTGTACGGGCGCCCGCCCGCTCCAGGGCGGGTCGCGTGCCTGTTCCTGCGACCGCATCGGCTGCCCGGACCCCGGTAGCCACCCGCTCTCGCGCGCCTGGCAGATGCAGGCCACCACCGATCCCGCGTTGCTGACCCACTGGTGGAGCGCCGACCCCGAGGCCAACATCATCCTGCCCACGGGCCGCGTCTTCGACGTGTTCGACGTGCCGCGCGAAGCGGGCCTGACCACCCTCGCCGCCATGGACGCCGCAGGATCCGTACCGGGCCCGGTCGCCGAGAACGGCGACCGGGTGCTGTTCTATGTGGCCACCCGCAACCTCTCCGAGGACGAGGACGAGTGGTGGTCCTGCCCCCTCGACTACGGGCCCTCGACCATCGAGGAGATGCCCGGCCTGCGCTGGCACTGCCGCGACAGCTACGTCGTCGCCCCGCCCTCCACCCTGCCCTCCGGCGGCTGCGCGTCCTGGCTGCGCGCCCCGGACGGCGGACCGCTGCCCGACCCGCTCCGCGTCCTCGACCGGCTCGCCGACGCCTGCGAGTAGCGCCCGGCCGCGCCCCGGCGCGGAAACCGGGCGGGGCGCCGCCTCCGGTCCGGTTCGGCTCGGGACCAGGTTCGGCTCGGGACCCGGCTCCACGGGCCCTTAGGCTGGGACGGTGAGCCGTACTGAGAACTCCGAGGACCTGTTCGCCCGCGCCCGCGAGATCGTCCCGGGAGGTGTCAACTCCCCGGTCCGCGCCTTCGGCGCCGTCGGCGGCACGCCGCGCTTCATGGCCTCCGGCCAGGGGCCGTACATCACCGACGTCGACGGCAACCGCTACGTCGACCTGGTCTGCTCCTGGGGCCCGATGATCCTCGGGCACCGCCACCCGGCCGTGGTCGAGGCCCTGCAGAAGGCTCTCGCGGCCGGCACCTCGTTCGGCACGGCCACCCCCGGCGAGGTCGAGCTCGCCGAGGAGATCGTCGCCCGGATCGCGCCCGTGGAGAAGGTCCGGCTGGTCAGCTCGGGCACCGAGGCCACGATGTCGGCCGTACGGCTGGCGCGCGGCTTCACCGGCCGCTCCAAGATCGTGAAGTTCGCCGGCTGCTACCACGGCCACGTGGACGCCCTGCTCGCCTCTGCCGGTTCCGGCCTGGTCACCTTCGGACTGCCCGACACCCCCGGCGTGACCGGGGCCTCGGCCGCCGACACCGTGGTGCTGCCGTACAACTCCGCCGAGGCGGTGGCCGAGGCGTTCGCCGCGTTCGGCGACGAGATCGCCTGTGTGATCACCGAGGCCTGCCCGGCGAACATGGGGGTCGTCCCGCCGCTGGACGGGTTCAACGCCCGGCTCCGCGAGCTGTGCACCGCGCACGGCGCGCTGCTCATCGTGGACGAGGTGCTCACCGGCTTCCGCGTGTCGGGGGCCGGGTGGTACGGCCTCGACCCGGTGGACGCCGACCTGATGACCTTCGGCAAGGTCATGGGCGGCGGCCTGCCCGCGGCGGCGTTCGGCGGCAGCGCCGACGTGATGGCCCATCTCGCCCCGGAGGGCCCGGTCTACCAGGCCGGCACGCTGTCCGGTAACCCGCTGGCCTGCGCCGCGGGCCTGGCCACGCTGCGGGCCTGCGACGACGACGTCTACGACCGGGTCGACGCCGCCGCGCTGGTCGTCGGACGCGCCGCCGCCGACGCGCTGGCCGCCGCCGGCGTGCCGCACCGCCTCCAGCGGGCGGGCAACCTGTTCTCGATCTTCTTCACCGACGAGCGGGTCGCCGACTTCGCCGGGGCACAGCGGCAGAACACCGCCGCCTACCGGGCCTTCTTCCACGCGATGCTCGACCGGGGCGTCTACCTGCCGCCGTCGGCGTACGAGGCGTGGTTCCTGTCGGCCGCCCACGACGACGAGGCCCTCACCCGCATCGCCGAGGCCCTGCCCGTCGCCGCGAAGGCCGCCGCCCAGGCGTCCTGACGGGGAACACCCGCGCGGTCCCCTACCGGGGCAGCCCGTCCAGGTCGACGTCGACGGGGAAGGGGACCGGGACGGTCAACCGGCCGTGGTGGATGCCGGTGAGGGCGTAGGCGCGGGTGGCCGGGTCGAGTTCGTAGGTGTAGACGACGGGCTTGCCGTCGTTGTTCTCGACCCGCCACAGGTGGGCGATCCCGGCCTCGGCGTAGCGTGCCTGCTTGGTCTTGCGGTCGCGCTCCTCCGACTCGGGCGAGACGACCTCGACCACGAGGTGCACCTCGTCGGGCGTGTAGTACGTCCGGTCGTCGTCGGCGGCGGCGGCCGTGTCGACGACGAGCACGTCCGGGCAGGGCCGCATCCGGTGGCCGAGTTTGACGTCCATCTGCATCATGGCGGTGACGGAGTCGGGTGCCTGGGCGTTCAGGGCGACACGGAGACCGAACAGGACGCGCTCGTGGAAGCGCTTCTGGGGGGACATGAAGACGAGGGCTCCATCGATCAGTTCGACGTGCTTGAAGAAGTCGGGCTCGCCGTTCGGTCCCTCCGGCGGCAGACGATCGAGGTCGTCGGCGGTCCATCCCCACGGAGGCGGAGCCGGCCAGTAGTCGAGCGCGCTGGTCACGTCGGTCACCGTAACATCGTCTCCGTCACCGTGTGTGTTCATTCGGCCCGCTTCCGTCGCCCTCTCCATGCTCCTCCTCCGCCCATTGTGGGGGAAGAGGCGCACGCCGGAGGGTCAGCGCACGGCGGTCTTACCGGAGGTCACCGTGAGCAGGTCGGCGGAGGCGGCCACCACGACCCGGTAGGTGCCGCGGGAGAGCCCGCTGACGGTGCGGGAGGCCGTGGAGGAGGCGGCCGAGGTCTTCACCGTCCGCCACGCGCCGCGGTGGTATCGCTGCACCGAGACCCGCTGCCCGCGCGGCTGGTAGACCCGGAAGGTCAGCTTCCCGCTCCCGCCCGCCACCGTCACCCTCGGCCGCGCGTAGATCCGCACCGTCCGGCTGGTGCCGGCCTTCGCGGCGGCGGTTCCGGTGAACTGCGCGTACACGTAGGTCCCGGCGTCCACGCGCAGCGCCTTGGCGGCGACACCGTCGCGGACGGCCACGTTCGCGCACGTGTAGGCGCGGACGGTGATCCTCCGGCTGCACAGCCGGGCGGTTCCGGTGACCTTCGTACCGTAGGACGTCCGTACGGTCGTGGTGGCCAGGACGGACTGCCCGGCGGTCACGGCGGTGAAGGAGACGCCCAGCCCGGTGACGGTGCTCGCCGCCGGGGGCGGCGCGCTGCCGGAGACCGCGGCGAGCGGCTGGACCAGGCCGGCGCCGTAGAGGGAGTCCCGGCCGGCCGCGCCGAGGTCGTAGGCGGTGCCGGTGAGCCGGGCGGTCGCCTCGGGTCCCGACATCGCGGGGAACTTCGCCCGGATCAGCGCCACGGCGGCGGCGGCGTACGGCGAGGCCATCGAGGTGCCGTCCATGTAGACGTACCTCCCCGAGGGGTAGGTGGAGTAGACGGACACGCCGGGGGCCGCCACGTCGACGTAGGACCCGTACTGGGAGAACGCCGCGCGCACGTCGGTGCTGTCGGTGGCCGCGACCCCGATGACGCCGGGGAGGGCGGCCGGGTAGCTCGCCGGGTTGCCGCAGTTCACGTCCGGCTTCGGATAACGCATCTTCGCGCAGCTCTGACCGGCGTTGCCGGCGGCGGCGACCACGACGACGTCCTTGGCGAGGGCGTAGTCGACCGCGGACTGGAGCACCGGACTGTGCTCCGGGCCGCCCAGGGACAGATTGATGACGGTCGCGCCGTGGTCGGCGGCGTAGACGATGCCGGCGGCGATGTCGGAGTCCCAGCCCTCCCCGTTCGCGTCCAGCACGCGGACCGGCAGGATCTTCGCTCCGTGCGCGAGACCGGCGATTCCGAGGCCGTCGCCCGCCTGCGCGGCGATGACGCCGGCGACGTGGGTGCCGTGCCCCTCCGGATCGGAGCGCCCGTCACCGGTGCCCACGACCAGGTCGGTGCCGGGCAGGACCGCTCCGGCCAGGTCCGGGTGGGAGCCGTCCACGCCGCTGTCGACGACGGCGACGACCTGCCCCGTGCCGGTCCCCGACGCCCACACGCTCTCCCCGTACAACCGGTTCAGCGGCCACTGCAGCCTGCGGTACGCGTCGTTGGACAGGGCGGCCGTGCCCGAGACCGGACCGGCGTCCGAGGCGGCGGCCGCCGGATCCCCGGCGGTGACCGGGCGGGGGGTGTCCGAGAGGGAGACCTTCGCGTCGACGACGACGGCGAGCGTGTCGGGGACGGCGCGGGCGTCCTCCACCGCGTCGGCGGCCTCTCCCCGGTCCTCGGCGACGGTGACGCTGATCTCCGGCCGCCCTGTGGAGTCGGCGGTCAGGGTGACGACGCGGACCGGTCCGCGTTCGGGGGCGTCGTCGAGGACCTCGGAGACCGGGCCGGTCAGGCCGACGGGCTCGCTCGGCTTCCAGTCCTCGGGGTCGGGCACGGGGCTTTCGGCGGGTGCGGCGTCCACGGGCACGGCGCTCGCGGCGGGCGCCGGTACGGCGGCCGGCCGGGCGTCCGCCGCGACGGGGGACGTGGTGAGGCCGACGGCCAGGGCGAGCACGGTGATCGTGCCCAGGGCCTGGGTGGTGACTGGCATGGCGGGCCTCCGGGTCCGTCGGTGCGGTGCGCGGTCACGCCGGATCGGTCGACGGGCGTGTCCACCTCCTCGGCCGTGGTCCGGAAGTCCTGCGAAATTTCCGGGCAAAGTTCTGATGGGTGGTGATTCCGTCAGTCAGGCAGGCGAAGGATCCCGGCGGGGGAGTGACGTCGCGCCCGCGCATCCGGGTCGGAACGGGGCGCCCGCGGAGGGAAACGTTCACGAGCGGGAACGTCCACGGACGGACGGGGAACGGGCACGAACGGATCGTTCAGTCCAAGCGAGACCTAAGGGAATTCATGGTTTAGGGTTGCTTACATGTTGGATCTCAACCGCTTGAAGGCGCTGCACGCGGTCTCCGTGTACGGGTCGGTGGGTGCGGCGGCCGAGGCGCTCATGGTGACCCCGTCGGCGGTCTCGCAGCAGCTCGCCAAGCTGGAGCGGGAGACCGGCGCGACCCTGCTGGAGCGGAGCGGGCGCGGGGTGCGGCTCACCGACGCGGCCGGGCTCCTGGCCGACCACGCCGAGCGCATCCTCGCCCTGGTGGAGACCGCCGAGGCCGACTTCGAGGCGCTGCGCGGCGAGGTCGTGGGGCGGCTGGGCATCGGCGCCTTCCCCACGGCGGCCCGGGGGCTGCTCCCGCAGGCGCTGGTCCGCCTGCGCGAGCGCCACCCCGACCTCACGCTCCGGCTGCACGAGCGCGAGCCCGAGCGGATGGTCCGCGAGGTGTCCCGGGGCGAGCTCGACCTGGCGGTGATCCAGGACTGGATGAACCGGCCGCTGGCCGTGCCCGAAGGGTTGTCGCGGGCCACGCTCTTCGACGACATCGCCGACGTGGTCCTGCCCGTCGGCCATCCGCTGGCCGGGCGTGCCGAGATCGAGCTGTCCGAGCTGTCCGGAGAGCGGTGGATCAGCGGCTCGCCCGGGACGGTCTGCCACGACTGGCTGGTCTACACGCTCCGCGCGGCCGAGCTGGAACCGGAGATCACCTGCATGGCCGACGAGTACCCGACCCAGCTGGCGCTCACCGCCGTCGGGCAGGGCTGTGCGATCGTCCCCCGGCTCGGCCGCGACCTCCTGCCGCCGGGTGTCCGGGCCGTCCCGATCCGGCCGCGTCCCATCCGCCGGATCTACGCGGTCTGGCGGAGCGACGCGGCCCGCCGTCCGGCCATCCGCGCCGCCGTTGACGCGCTCCGGGCCGCCTCCGAAGGCCTCGGCGCGGTGGTGTGAGCCGCTCCTCCTGAGGTCGTGGCGTGAGCCGCTCCTCCTGAGGTCGTGGCGTGAGCCGCGCCTCCTGAGGTCGTGGCGTGAGCCGCGCCCCCTGAGGTCCTCGGAGCGACGGTGTGAGCCGGGCCTCCGCCGTGGGACGGCCGGGTGGCGGGCCGTACGCCCCGGAGCCGGTCTGCGCGGACGGCGGGCCGTACGTCCGGCGCCGGGCGGCGCGGGCGGACCCGTCCGTGCCATCCGCCCCTACCAGTGGGTAGGCTGACGGCACCATGGCTGAGACCACCGTCATCCACCTCCTGCGCCACGGCGAGGTGCACAACCCCGCCAACGTCCTGTACGGCCGGCTGCCGGGCTACCACCTGTCGGAGAACGGCAGGCTGATGGCCGAGACGGCGGCCAAGTCGCTGGCCGGGCGCGACGTCGTCGCCCTGTTCTCCTCTCCGATGGAGCGGGCCCAGGAGACCGCCGTCCCGCTCGCCGAGACCTTCGGCCTGGAGGTCGGGCTCGACGACCGGCTGATCGAGGCGGCGAACGCCTTCGAGGGCGTCTCCGTCGGCAACGGCGACGGCGTCTTCCGCAACCCCCGCTACTACCGCCACCTGTGGAACCCGCTCCGTCCCTCCTGGGGGGAGCGCTACAGCGAGGTGGTCGGCCGGATGCGGGAGGCGATCCTGGCCGCCCGCAGGGCGGCGCGGGGCCACGAGGCGGTGCTGGTCAGCCACCAGCTCCCCATCTGGGTCATCCGGCTCGCGGCCGAGCGCAGGCCGCTCCCGCACGACCCGCGCCGCAGGCAGTGCGGGCTCGCCAGCGTCACCAGTTTCTGCTTCGAGGGCGACCGGCTCGCCAGCGTGGGATACGCCGAGCCGGCGGCCGCGCTCGTCCGGCGCCCCACTGTGCCGGGCGCGTGACCCCGCCGGTAGAGTGATTGCTCTACCGCTTGTAGTAGTACAGGGAGACCGTCCTTCGATGCGCGCCAGACCGCTCGCCGCCGCCCTGCTGCTCGCCGTCGCGGCGGCCGGATGCGCCGGAAGCCAGGCGTCCCAGCCGCAGGCGGGGGACACCCGGTTCATCGCCGGAGACGGCAAGGTCACCGTCTTCGAGGCGGACGGCCGCAAGGCGGCCCCCGCGGTCGAGGGGACGACCCTGCAGGACGGCACCGCCTCGCTCGCCGCGCACCGGGGCAAGGTCGTGGTGCTCAACTTCTGGGCCTCCTGGTGTGCGCCCTGCCGCGCCGAGGCCCCGGTGCTCAAGGACATCGCGGCCAAGACCAGAACCGACGGCGTGGAGTTCCTCGGCGTCGACTTCAAGGACGACAAGGCCAGGGCGCTCGCCTTCGAACGCACCGAGCAGCCCGGCTACCCGAGCATCTTCGACCAGCCCGGCAGGGTCGCGCTCGCCTTCCAGGGCACGGTCCCCCCGGCGGCCATCCCGTCGACGCTGATCATCGACCGGCAGGGCCGGATCGCCGCCCGGGCCCTGGGCGCGGTCAAGTACAGCGACCTCCTCGCCGCCGTCACCGGGATCGCCGATGAGAAGTAACCCGGGACGCCCCCGGTGAACGCCGACCTGGCGAGCACGGTGGCGAGCGGCTCCCTCGCGCTGGCCCTGCCGATCGCGGTCGCCGCGGGGCTGGTGTCCTTCCTGTCGCCGTGCGTGCTGCCGCTGGTCCCCGGCTACCTGTCCTATGTGACCGGGATGAGCGCCGACCCGCGGCGGGGCCGGATGACGTTGGGCATCGTGCTGTTCGTGCTCGGCTTCGCCGTCGTGTTCGTGGCGCAGGGCGCGCTCCTCGGCGGCCTGGGAGCGGCGCTGTTCGGCAACGCCGACGGCATCACCCGGGTGCTCGGGGCCCTGACGATCGTGCTCGGGCTCGCCTTCATGGGATTCGTCCCGGGCCTGCAGCGCGAGGTCCGCGTCCACCGGCTCCCGGCCGCCGGGCTCGCCGGCGCGCCGCTGCTCGGGGTGGTGTTCGGCCTCGGCTGGACCCCCTGCATCGGCCCCACGCTCGGGGTCGTGCTCACCCTCGGCGTGACCGAGGGCAGTGCGGGGCGCGGCGCGCTCCTCGCCTTCGGCTACGCGCTCGGCCTCGGACTGCCGTTCGTGGCGGCCGGGCTGGCCTACCGCAGGGCGCTGCACACGTTCAAGGCGGTCCGCCGCCACTCGCAGCTGATCACACGGGTGGGCGGGGCCATGCTGGTCACCGTCGGCCTGCTGCTCGTCACCGGGCTCTGGGGGGAGCTCGTCGCGGCGATGCAGGTGTGGATCGGCGGATTCCAGCCGGTGATCTGATGACCCTTACCGACGGCAGGCCCGAGGAGAAGGCCGAGTCCCGCCCCGTGGGGCTGGGCGCGGCAGGCTGGGCGCGCTGGTTCTGGCGCACCCTCACCTCGATGCGGACCGCGCTGATCCTGCTGTTCCTGTTCGCGCTGGCCTCGATCCCGGGATCGGTCTGGCCGCAGCGCGGCGTCTCGGACGCCAAGGTCGCGCAGTACTACGACGACAGCCCCGCGCTGGCCGAGTGGCTGGACCGGTTCTGGCTCTTCGACGTGTTCAAGGCGCCGTGGTTCGCGGCGATCTACCTGCTGCTGTTCGTCTCGCTGATCGGCTGCGTGCTCCCGCGCACAGCGGCCCACCTGCGCGAACTGCGCCGCAAGCCGCCCGCGGCGCCGCGCAACCTGGCCCGGCTGCCCCAGCACGCCGTACTCGGCGGCGACCTGACCGTGGAGGAGGCGGCGCGGCGGCTGCGCAGGCTCCGGTTCCGGGTGACCACCGGGCCCGGCTGGGTCGCGGCGGAGAAGGGCTACCTCAAGGAGACCGGCAACCTGCTGTTCCACGTCGCGCTGCTCGGCCTGCTGCTCGCGGTCGGCGCCGGCGCGCTGTACGGTTACCGCGGCAACGTGCTGGTCGTGGAGGGCGACGGGTTCGCCAACACCGTCGCGGCCTACGACCGCTACATGCCCGGCCAGCAGGTGAACGCCGAGTCGCTGGAGCCGTTCTCGTTCACGCTGGAGGACTTCCAGGCCACCTACATCGCGCAGGGTCCCAAACGGGGCCAGGCGCTGGACTACGCGGCGAGGCTCGCGGTGAGCGACGCGCCGGGGGCGCCGGAGCGGGACTACGAGCTGAAGGTCAACGAGCCGCTCGACGTGAACGGCACCCTGACCTACCTGATCGACCACGGCTACGCGCCCACCTTCAGGATCACCGACGGCCAGGGGCAGGTCGCCTTCGAGGGATCGGTGCCGTGCCTGGTCGTGCAGCCGGCGACGTTCACCTCCGAGTGCGTCATCAAGGTGCCCGACGCCCTGCCCGAGCAGCTCGGCCTCATGGTGGCCTTCCTGCCCACCGCGGTCCCGGCCGAGGGCGGTGAGTGGGTGTCGGTCTTCCCCGGCGCCGCGAACCCGACCGCGCAGGTGTACGGTGCCTTCGCCGGCGACCTCGGCATGGGGAACGGCCGTCCCCAGTCGGTCTACGAGATCCCGCCGGAGATCCTGAAGAAGATGAAGCCGCTGGTCATGAAGGCCGACCCGCTGGCGAAGGGCGAGAAGCTCGAACTGCCGGGCGGGGCCGGCACGATCGAGTTCACCGGCGTCAGGGAGTGGGTCGCCCTCCAGATCACCCACGACCCGGGCCGGCTGCCCGCGCTGCTCTCGGCGGCCCTGGCCACCGCGGCGCTGGTGTTCTCCCTGACCGTCCGCCGCCGGCGCGTGTGGGTGCGGACCGGGGCCGGGGACGGGCCCGCCGAGGCGGGCGGCCTCACCCGCACCGAAGGCGGTGACTTCGGCGAGGAGTTCGCCGACATCGTCGCCGTCCTGAATCAAGGCTCTACCCCTGGAGTGAAGGATGCCCGCTGAGGTCCACCCCGGTCTCGCCGCGCTGAGCGATCAGCTCGTCCTGGTGGCGGTGCTGTGCTACGCGGTCGCGATGATCGGCTACGCGCTGGATCTCGCCTTCGCCCGCACCGCGGAGGCCTCCCCGGCGGAGGCGGGGGCGGAGACGAGGGCTGAGACGAGGGCTGAGACGGAACCCGCGCTCGCCGCGGTCGGCGGTCCCGCGGACACCGGGAAGGCGGCTGCGGCCGCCTCAGGGGCCGCCCCGGAGGACGTGCGGGACGGCATCGCGGCCGCGACGGCGACGGGGGAGGGCACCGCGGGCTCCGAGACGGCGACGGGGGACGCCGCTGCGGGCTTCGAGGCGGCGAGCGGCGCGGACGGGGCCCCGTCCGGCTGGGTGCTGCGGGCCGGTCCGGCCGCGGTCGTGCTGAGCTGGCTCGGCTTCGCCCTGAACCTCGGGTCGCTGCTCACCCGGGGACTGGCCGCGGACCGGTGGCCCTGGGGCAACATGTACGAGTTCGTGGTCGCCATGTGCCTGGCGGCCATGGGCGCGTTCCTGCTGATGCAGCTGCGCTACCCGGTCCGCTTCCTGGGCGCCTTCGTCACCGCGGCCTCGGCCCTCGGGCTGGGCTTCGCCGTGCACTCCCTGCACGTGGACGCCGCTCCCGCGATGGTCGCGCTGAACTCCTACTGGATCGCCATCCACGTCTCGGCCGCGATCATCGCCAGCGGCCTGTTCATCGTGGCCGGGGCCTGCGGCGTCATCTTCCTGATCCGGCACGAGGCCGCCGACCACCTGCCGTCCCGGCAGGAGCTGGAGCGGGTCGCGCACCGGGCCATCGTGATCGGCTTCCCGATCTGGACCTTCGCCGTCGTCGCCGGCGCGCTCTGGGCGGACAAGGCCTGGGGCCGCTACTGGGGCTGGGACCCCAAGGAGATCTGGGCGTTCATCACCTGGATCGTCTACGCCGGCTACCTGCACGCCCGGGCGACCGCCGGCTGGAAGGGCAGGGCGGCGATGATCGTGCAGCTGGTCGCCTTCGCCTGCCTGCTCTTCAACCTCATCGGGGTGAACATCTTCATCGACGGCCTGCACTCCTACGCCGAAGTGCCCTGACGCCGGCGTCCGCCGTACGGGGGCGGACCGGGCGGCCGGCGTCCGCCGTGCGGGCGTCGGCCGTACGGTCAGTCCTCGTCGCGCAGGCGCCGGTCGAGGTCGCGCAGGAAGTCGGGGTCGTCGTCCGGGCCGCGGGGGGCCTGCGGGCGGGGCTCGCGGGGCGTGCCCTCGGGGGGCAGGAGGATCCGCGGGGGGCGGGGGCCGAGAGGGCGGCCGAGCAGCAGCCAGAACAGGCCGCCGACCAGGGCCAGCAGCACCACGATGAGCACCCACAGGATCTTGGGGAGGTTCCTGACCTCCTCGTCCGGCGTGGTGATGACGTCGAACAGGCAGTAGAGCCAGAAGGCGAGCAGCGCCAGACCGAGAAGCACGGACATGCCCGAACTGTAAGCCATCCCGCAGGCGGGTGGGGCCAGGCCGGGAACGGAACGGGGACGGACCGGGAACCGGGCGGGACGGGGTTCCGGTTCGGGGTGACGAGGGAAGATCCACGCCGTACGGTGGGACCTGTTGCCGTTCTCCGACGGGAGCGCGTGGTGGCGCATTCAAGCGGGCGGGCAGGGTGAACACGGACAGGGGCCGTCATCGGCGGCGGTGGTGGCAGCGTGAGACGTCCCGCCGGGGCGGTGAGGCCGCCGTCCGCGAGGCGCCCAGGGAGGTCCCACGCGAGCCGGAGGCGCGGATCGCGCAGCCGGCCCCCGCCGACCGCCCGCAGTACACCTGGCGGGACTTCGAGCTGGAGGACGAGCGTCCCCGGGCCCGGCCCAACACCCCCGACGCCCCCGGCCTGGGCGACGGCCTGCGGCACTGCGGGGCCCTGGAGCGCGTGCTGCACCGGCAGTGGGACATCCGCGAGGGGCCGCCGCCCCCGGAGGTCGTGGGCGCGGTGGAGAGCCTCGCGCGGCTGCCCGACGGCCTCAAGGCCAAGCTGGCCGAAGGGCTGGAGGGCATCTACGTCGGCGCGGGCGGCGTGCCCGACCTGGACGACATGGGCTACCTGCGGGGCGCGCCGCTGCCGTCGGGCAGGGCCACGTGGGACATCTGCGCCGGCGCGTACGGCGACCGCAAGGTGGTGGTGGGGGACAGGCCCTCGCCCACCCCCGACGTGATGATGCACGAGATCGGGCACGCCCTGGACGACGTGGACGCGCCCCATGGAGACTGGGTGTCGGACTCCCCCGAGTTCGCCGCCCTCTACGAGCAGTGCGTCCCGGTCCTGGCCTCGGGGTTCCACCTGCAGCCGGGGACCCTGGGCCGCAGGGAGTTCTTCGCCGACGCCTTCGCCGCCATCGCGTCCCGGCAGCGCCCCGCCCTGGTGGACATGCTGGGCGGGGACACGCGGATGGCGCTCAATGTCATGTTGTTCTTCAACCGGCGCTACGGAATCTAGGTGGTCTGGGATGTACGTCATCCGGCTCGCTGACGGGACCCTGCGCGTGCCGCAGAGCCTGTCCAGCGATGACGGGCGTCTGATCGGCAACGCGTACGTGGAGCTCTCACCGGGGGATCCGGAGTACGACCGCTGGCTGCCCGAGTCGCTCACCGAGGAGGAGGTGGCGGAGCGGCGGAGACGGTGGCTCGCGGAGAACGACGAGCTGGAGAAGGAGTTCCTGGCCTTCAAGGCCGAGCAGGACGGGTGAGGTCCGGCGGGGGAACGATCCGGTGACCGCGGAGTGACTCCACGGTGACCCTGCGGCTTCCGGGTAAGGCGCGCAGGATCACCGATGGTGCGACGTCATACGGCGTCAGACGCGGGGGGACTCACCCGCCGGCCGTTCGGCCGTCAGGACGTCCTCACCGCGCAGAAGGGCGTGCACTTCCGACTCGCGGAACCGCCGGTGCCCTCCGGGGGTACGGATGCTGCTGATGCGGCCTGCCGCGGCCCAGCGCGTAACCGTCTTTGGGTCGACCCGGAAGAGGGCGGCAACCTCTCCGGGCGTCAGCAGACGCTCGCTGCTACTCTCCACAATCTCTCCCCCTCGCATCCCGCTTCCTGCCAGCGGGCGGACAGGTAACCAGTGTGCCGAGCGAAGCCTGATTTATCCGTGCTTTCGGACAAAGATCACGGGTTGTTATCGACTGACTGCCCGATTGTTATATGATAGAGCCTCTTTGGGACTCTCGTGGGTGTTTCTTTACGTAACTGATCTGTTGGGAACACTAGCAGTGGTCGCGTCAGATGCGAAGAGCGTTCGCTTCGTGCCTGCGACATGGCCGGGAAGGCCTTTGCCGCGCCGTCCGCGCGCCCGCTCGCACCGGCATGTCAGGAGTGACGTAGCCTCGATGCCGTGCATCCCGCTTTCGCCTACACCGCGTCCCGGATCGGAGTGCTGGCCGTGACCGCCGGCGTGCTCTACCTTCTCGGGCTTCGCGATCCTTTCCTGCTGCTGGTCGCGTCATTCCTCGTCAGCGGCGTGGCCAGCTACGTCCTGCTGTCCAAGCAGCGCGACGCGCTCAGCGCGCGAATCACCAAGAATCGCTGAAAACGGGGAATGTCACGGCAGCGGGAACATGCCGATCCGGGCATGGTACTCGCGGCCGAGTCGGGTCGTGTCACTACCGACGAGTAGCCCTCCCCGGTGGGCGAGAAACGCCTTGACGCCGATTCCGAGGGTCCGGGTGGGATTCCAGCGCAGCGCCTTGCCCGTGACCGGATGGATCGCCCCGATCCCCGGCCGGGCGACGGCCCCCGGGCCCGCCGAATCCCGGCCGTGCGGGTTGTCGAGCCAGCGCTGGTGGCCGCCCACGTAGACCGCGGCCCCGGTCACCGCCACCGAGTAGAGCGTGTCGCCGCCGGTGTGGTTCACCCAGGTCGGGTCCGTCTCGCCGCGCGCGCGGGTCTCGAAGCGGGCGGCGCTGTCGCACAGCTTCCGGGGCCCGCCCGAACCGCCGCTCGTGACGACCACGAAGTAGCTGCCGTCGGGGGCGAAGTCCAGCCCCCTGACGTAGCTGGGGAAGGTCGGCTTGCACTCGGCGGCGTAGGCGTCCGTCCGCCAGGGGGCGACCTTCGCCGGGGAGGCCCCGACGTCGATGAGGCCGAGCTGGGGACGGGAGAGCCCGTCGAGGGTGCCGAAGCTGCCGTCGACCGCGAGCCGGTCCTTGGCCAGGGCCATGGCGTACACCTTGACCCGCGGCCCCCGGGGCGCGCCCGGCGTGATCGTGAAGGCGGGGTCGACGGCGCCGGTGGCGGCGTGCACCCGGGCCAGGGCCGTACGGCGGACGCCGGTGACGTGGGTGAAGTCCCCGCCGACGTAGAGCCGGGAGCCGTGCCGCAGGAGGCTGGTGACCTTGCCGCCGGAGGCCCGGGCGCGGAAGGACGTCACCGGGGCGCCGTCCGAGAGCCGGAGCCGGGCCAGCCTGGGGGTGGCGACATCGCCGGTCTCGGCGAACGCGCCTCCGGCGTAGACGGTGCCGGAGGTCCCGGCGGCCAGGGCGTTGACCGGGCCGTCGAGGTCGGGCGCGAAGTCCGGCAGGATCCGCCCGCTGGCCAGGTCGTAGGCGAAGATGTTGGCGCGCTCCAGGATCCGCGTGCTCCCCGCGTCGCGCACCTCGCTGAACGAGCCGCCGACCACCACCGTGCCGCCCACCAGGGCGATGGCGTTGACGATCCCGTCGAGCACGTGCGGGGTGGTGTCCACGGGGTCGGCGGAGACGATCCCGCGGTGCTCCACGGTGCCGGCGGAGGCGGTCCCCCCGGTGATCCCCCCGTTGACCCCCGCGGTGGTCAGGGCCAGGGCGGCCGTCAGGACAGAGGCGGTTCTGGTGGTTCTGGCGGTTCTGGCAAGCATTCGCCAAGTTCTAACAGACCCTTGGTCATGATGTCGCTACTTTCCGTGGATTGCGCGCGCGGCCCTAGGCTTGCTGTCATGACGCGCGCTTCGCTGGACAAGCAACCGCACGAGGTCGCCTCGATGTTCGATCGCACGGCCCGGCGCTACGACCTGATGAACGACGTCCTCTCCCTCGGGCAGGACCGGCTGTGGCGCAGGGCCACCGCGGCCGCGGTGGACGCGGGCCCCGGTGAGCTCGTGCTCGACCTGGGCGCCGGGACCGGCACCTCGACCGACGCCTTCACCTCCCTCGGGGCTCGGGCCATCGCCTCCGACTTCTCCTTCGGCATGCTCCGCACCGGCGTCGCTCGGCGCGGCGGGTCCGGCATCTCCGGCGGCGGGGTGCGCGGGGTGACGTTCGTGGCCGGCGACGCGCTCAGCCTGCCGTTCGCCGACGACAGCTTCGACGCGGTGACGATCTCCTTCGCCATCCGCAACGTCGCGGACACCGAGCAGGCGCTGCGCGAGATGCTCCGGGTGGCCAGGCCCGGCGCCCGCCTGGTGGTCTGCGAGTTCTCCCGGCCGACGGCCAGGTCCTTCGACCTGGTCTACACGCAGTACCTCATCCGGATGCTGCCGATCGTGGCCAGGGCGGTCAGCTCCAACCCCGATTCCTACGAGTACCTCGCCGAGTCGATCAGGGCCTGGCCGGACCAGGCGGAGTTCGCGCGGACCATCCGGCGGGCCGGCTGGGAGCGGGTCGCCTGGCGCAACCTCTCGCTCGGCATCGTCGCTCTGCACCGGGGTTACAAGCCGGGTCCGGAAAATGGTGAATCGCCCGCCGTACCCGCCTGACACTTCTACCCGGGAAAGCGTTAGACTGCCGCCCGACAAGTTTGTGAAGACCTTCACAAAGGAACGAAAGGCCCCTCACCCCGAGGCCGTCTAAGCGTGTAGGACAGGACAGGTCCCGTGACCGTGCCAGCCGCCCCACATCGGAGTGTCGCTGAGGCCGACGCCGACGTCATCGTCGTCGGCGCCGGGCCCGCCGGTTCGACAACCGCATTCCATCTCGCCCAGGCCGGACTGGACGTCCTGCTGCTGGAGAAGACCGCGTTCCCCCGCGAGAAGGTCTGCGGCGACGGGCTGACACCCCGCGCCGTGAAGCAGCTCATCGCCATGGGGATCGACATCGACGCCCCCGGCTGGGTCAGGAACAAGGGGCTGCGCGTCGTCGGCGGCGGTTTGCGCTTCGAGCTCGACTGGCCCGAGCTGTCCAGCTACCCCGACTTCGGCCTGGTCCGCACTCGGCAGGACTTCGACGAGATCCTGGCCGCCAACGCGGTGCGCGGCGGGGCGCGCCTGCTCCAGGGCGTCAACGTCACCGGCCCGATCCTCGACGACCGCAGCGGCCACATCGTGGGCGTGACCGCGAAGAAGGACGGCGAGGAGGTCGCGTACCGCTCCCGGCTCGTGGTCGCGGCCGACGGCAACTCGACCCGCATCTCCCTGGCGATGGGGCTGCACAAGCGCGAGGACCGCCCGATGGGCGTCGCGGTGCGGACGTACTTCACCAGCCCCCGCCACGACGACGACTACCTGGAGACGTGGCTGGAGCTGTGGGCCGGCGACCAGCTGCTGCCCGGCTACGGCTGGATCTTCGGGGTGGGGGACGGCACCGCCAACGTGGGCCTGGGGCTGCTGAACACCAGCGCGGCCTTCAAGGGCGCGGATTACCGCGACCTGCTGCGGCGTTGGACCCAGAACATGCCCGGTGAGTGGGGCTTCACCGAAGAGAACATGACCACCCCGATCAGGGGCGCCGCGCTGCCGATGGCGTTCAACCGCCAGCCGCACTACACGCGGGGCCTGGTGCTGGTGGGCGACGCGGGCGGGATGATCAACCCGTTCAACGGCGAGGGCATCGCCTACGCGATGGAGACCGGCCGGATCGCGGCCGAGACCGTCGTCCAGGCGCTGGGCCGCGGCACCGCAGCCCAGCGCGAGCGGGTCCTGCGGGCCTACCCGCAGGTGCTGAAGGACGCCTACGGCGGCTACTTCACGCTCGGCAGGGGCTTCGTCGAGCTGATCAGCCGGCGCGGCGTGATGAACTTCGCGACCCGGCACGCGCTCCCGCACCCCCGCCTGATGCGCTTCGCGCTCAAACTCCTTGCTAATCTCACCGACCGGCGAGGCGACGCGTCAGACCGGATCATCAATGCCCTGTCGAAGGTCGCACCACCGGCATGACCTCACAAAACATCCGGAAGCCGGGACGAATGGTAATCATGCCCCCGCCTAGACTTATGCGTCATGACAACGTGAGCTACGCGCCGGCGCGCGTGGAGATGGGAGAGGAGGCGTAGCGATGGAGCTGTACGCACCCATCCTGGTGCTCGCCGTTCTGGGAGCGGGCTTCGCGATCTTTTCGGTGACGATCGCGCCCTTCACCGGTCCCAAACGCTGGAACCGCGCGAAGCTCGACGCTTACGAGTGCGGCATCGAGCCCACCCCCCAGCCGGTCGGCGGCGGCCGCTTCCCGCTGAAGTACATGATCACGGCGATGCTCTTCATCGTCTTCGACATCGAGATCATCTTCCTCTACCCGTGGGCGGTCGCGTTCGACCAGCTCGGGCTGTTCGGACTGGTCGAGATGCTGCTGTTCATCGTCACCGTGCTCGTCGCCTACGCGTACGTGTGGCGCCGCAAGGGTCTGGACTGGGATTAGGACTATGGGACTTGAAGAGAAACTCCCCAGCGGCTTCCTGCTGAGCACGGTCGAGCAGGTGGCCGGCTGGGCGCGCAAGAACTCCGTCTGGCCGGCCACCTTCGGCCTGGCCTGCTGCGCGATCGAGCTGATGTCGACCGGCGGTCCCAAGCACGACCTGGCGCGCTTCGGCATGGAGCGCGCCTCGGCGTCTCCCCGCCAGGCCGACCTGATGATCGTCGCGGGCCGGCTGTCCCAGAAGATGGCCCCGGTCCTGCGCCAGATCTACGACCAGATGGCCGAGCCCAAGTGGGTCATCGCCATGGGTGTCTGCGCCTCCAGCGGGGGCATGTTCAACAACTACGCCATCGTGCAGGGCGTGGACCACGTCGTCCCCGTCGACATCTACCTGCCCGGCTGCCCGCCGCGGCCGGAGATGCTCATCGACTCGATCGTGAAGCTGCACGACAAGATCCAGAACATGAAGTTCGGTGCCCACCGCGCCAAGCAGATCGACGAGCTCGAGCTGCGGGCACTCCGGACGCTGCCGCTGATCGATCAGGGGACGGGCAAATGACTCGGAGCGAGCGCCCCGGAGTCCGCGGCGTGGTCCGCGAGGTACGAGCGGCCCGTGCCGCGAACGAGGAGCGGTGAACGACCATGAGCACTGACAACCTCCCCGGCGTGCCGGAGGAGCCGGTCGCCCACCTGGGCATGTTCGGGGCCCGGGACGCCGGTGACACCTCCGGCTTCGGCGGTCTCGTCGTGCGCCGGGCGCCCCGGCTGTCGACCCCCCGCCCCTACGGCGGATACTTCGACGCGGTCGCCGACGAGCTGGAGCGCGCGCTCGGCGGAGACCTGGCCGACGCGGTCGAGCGCGTGGTCGTGGACCGGGGCGAGCTGACCTTCCACGTCAGGCGCGAGCGGCTGCTGGACGTCCTGCGGCACCTGCGCGACGACCCCGCGCTCCGCTTCGAGCTCTCGCTGGGCGTCTCCGGCGTGCACTACCCCCACCTGGAGGGTGAGGAGCTGCACGCGGTCATCCACCTGTGCTCGATCACGCACAACCGGCGCCTGCGCGTCGAGGTGTCCTGCCCCGACGCCGACCCGCACATCCCGTCCAGCGTGTCGATCTACCCGACGCACGACTGGCACGAGCGGGAGACCTGGGACTTCTTCGGGATCGTCTTCGACGGGCACCCGGCGCTGACCCGCATCATGATGCCCGACGACTGGGACGGCCACCCCCAGCGGAAGGACTACCCGCTCGGCGGCATCCCGGTCGACTACCGCGGTGCGCAGATCCCGCCGCCGGACCAGAGGAGGTCCTACAAGTGAGCGAGCGAGCCATGGAGCGCAGCAGTTCGCGGACGAGCGCGACGGAGGAGGACTCGTGAGCGCTTCCTACGAAGAGGCGACCGAGGGCAAGGTCTACACGGTCTCGGGCAACGACTGGACCGAGCTGGTCAGCACGCTCAGCGGCCAGCAGGACGAGCAGCTCGTCATCAACATGGGCCCCCAGCACCCGTCCACGCACGGCGTGCTCCGCCTCATCCTCAACCTCGACGGCGAGACGGTCACCGAGGCCCGCACGGCCATCGGCTACCTGCACACCGGCATCGAGAAGACCGCCGAGTACCGGACGTGGACCCAGGGGGTCACGCTCGTCACCCGGATGGACTACCTGTCGCCGATCTTCAACGAGACGGCGTACTGCATGGCCGTCGAGAAGCTGCTGGGCATCACCGAGCAGATCCCGGAGCGGGCCCAGGCCCTCCGGGTGCTGACGATGGAGCTCACCCGCATCTCCTCGCACATGGTGGCCATCGGCACCTTCGGCATGGAGCTGGGCGCGACCACGCCGTTCCTCTTCGGGACCCGCGAGCGCGAGATGGTGCTCGACCTGATGGAGTACATCACGGGCCTGCGGATGAACATGGCCTACGTCCGGCCGGGCGGCGTCTCCGTCGACCTGCCGGCCGGCGCGGTGGACAAGATCGGCGAGTTCCTCAAGATCATGCCGAAGCGCATCAAGGACCTGCGCAAGCTGCTGGACGCCAACCCGGTCTACCTCGCGCGGACCAAGGACGTCGCCTACCTCGACCTCACCGGCTGCATGGCGCTGGGCATCACCGGCCCGATGCTCAAGGCCGCGGGCCTGCCGTGGGACCTGCGCAAGTCGCAGCCCTACTGCGGCTACGAGACCTACGACTTCGAGGTCCCGGTGGAGAGGAGCGCCGACGTCTACGGGCGCTACCTCGTCCGGGTGGCCGAGATGGAGGAGTCGCTCAAGCTCGTCGAGCAGGCCCTCGACCGGCTGGGCGGCCCGCTCAAGGGCCAGCGCGTGATGGTGGACGACAAGAAGATCGGCTGGCCCTCGCAGCTCGCGCTGGGCCCCGACGGCTACGGCAACTCGCCCGACCACATCGCGCACATCATGGGCGGCTCGATGGAGGCCCTGATCCACCACTTCAAGCTGGTGACCGAGGGCTTCCGGGTCCCCGCGGGCCAGGCCTACGCGAGCGTGGAGGGCCCCCGCGGGGAGCTCGGCGCCCACGTGGTCAGCGACGGCGGGACCCGGCCCTACCGGGTGCACTTCCGCGACCCGTCGTTCACGAACCTGCAGGCCGTACCGGCGACGTGCGAGGGCGGCATGGTCGCCGACGTCATCTCGGCGGTGGCCTCGATCGACCCGGTTATGGGGGGTGTGGACCGGTGACGTATTCGCCGGAAGTCCGCGAGCGTCTGGAACGGGACGCCAAGGAGATCATCGGCCGCTATCCCAGGACGCGGTCGGCCCTGCTGCCGCTGCTGCACCTGGTGCAGTCGGTGGACGGCTACGTCTCCGACGACGGCCACGAGTTCTGCGCCGAGATGCTCGGCCTGAGCAAGGCCGAGGTCGTGGGCGTGTCCACGTTCTACACGATGTACAAGCGCAAGCCGATGGGCGACTACCACGTCGGCGTGTGCGTCAACACGCTCTGCGCCGTCATGGGCGGCGACCAGATCTGGGACGAGCTCTCCGAGCACGTCGGCGTCGGGCACGACGAGGCGACCCCGGACGGGAAGATCTCGCTGGAGCGGCTGGAGTGCAACGCCGCCTGCGACTTCGCCCCGGTGATGATGGTCAACTGGGAGTTCTTCGACAACCAGACGCCCGGTTCGGCCAAGCAGCTCGTCGACGACCTGCGGGACGGCAAGGACGTCTCCCCGACCCGCGGCCCGAAGAAGCTCTGCACCTTCAAGGAGGCGTCGCGGGTCCTGTCGGGACTCCCCGACGACCTGGCCGGCGACGGCCCCTCGGCGGCGGGCCCCTCCCTGGAGGGCCTGAAGGTCGCCAAGGCCAACGGATGGAAGGCCCCCGAGGCATGACGACTCTCACCCCGGTCCTCACCGCGAACTGGGACCGGCCCGACTCCTTCACCCTGCCCGGCTACGGCGGGGACTACAAGGCGGCCAGGAAGGCGCTGGGCATGGAGCCCGACGCCGTCATCCAGGCGGTCAAGGACTCCGGTCTGCGCGGCCGCGGCGGCGCGGGCTTCCCCACCGGCATGAAGTGGGGCTTCATCCCGCAGGGCGACGGCAAGCCGCACTACCTGGTGGTCAACGCCGACGAGTCCGAGCCGGGCACGTGCAAGGACATCCCGACGATGATGGCCAACCCGCACGCGCTGGTGGAAGGCGTGATCATCGCGTCCTACGCCATCCGCGCCAACCAGGCCTTCATCTACGTGCGCGGCGAGGTCCTGCACGTCATCCGCCGCCTGCACGCGGCCGTGCGCGAGGCCTACGAGGCCGGCTTCCTCGGCAAGGACATCCTCGGCTCCGGCTACGACCTGGAGCTGGTCGTGCACTCCGGCGCGGGCGCCTACATCTGCGGCGAGGAGACGGCGCTGCTCGACTCGCTCGAGGGATATCGCGGCCAACCCCGTCTCAAGCCTCCGTTCCCGGCGGTGGCGGGCCTGTACGCCTGCCCCACTGTGATCAACAACGTCGAGTCCATCGCGAGTGTTCCCTCGATCATCGCCAACGGCGCCGAGTGGTTCGCCGGCATGGGCACCGAGAAGTCGGCCGGCTTCGGCATCTTCTCGCTGTCCGGCCACGTCACCCGGCCCGGCCAGTACGAGGCGCCGCTCGGCATCACGCTGCGCGAGCTCCTCGACATGGCGGGCGGCATCCGCGCGGGGCACCGGCTGAAGTTCTGGACGCCCGGCGGGTCGAGCACCCCGATCTTCACCGACGAGCACCTGGACGTGCCGCTCGACTTCGAGTCGGTCGGCGCCAAGGGCTCCATGCTCGGCACCCGGGCCCTGCAGATCTTCGACGAGACGACCTGCGTGGTCC
Source organism: Planomonospora parontospora (assembly GCA_014647935.1). Taxonomy (GTDB): domain Bacteria; phylum Actinomycetota; class Actinomycetes; order Streptosporangiales; family Streptosporangiaceae; genus Planomonospora; species Planomonospora parontospora. The sequence continues at coordinate 14,532 of BMQD01000014.1, read as the reverse complement.
GCGCCGTCATGCGGTGGACCGAGTTCTACGCGCACGAGTCCTGCGGCAAGTGCACCCCCTGCCGGGAGGGCACCTACTGGCTCAAGCAGGTGCTCAAGCGGCTGGAGAAGGGTCAGGGCACCGAGGAGGACCTGACCACGATCACGGACATCGCCGACAACATCCTGGGCCGCTCCTTCTGCGCCCTGGGGGACGGCGCGACCAGCCCCATCCACTCGTCGGTGAAGCACTTCCGCGACGAGTACCTCAAGCACTTCGAGATCGGCGGCTGCCCGTTCGACCACGCCCCGTCCACGGTGTGGGGGGCCAAGTGAGCGACTGCAGCCGCGGCACCGTTTCGGTCATGGGGCCGACGGAGGAGGCACCATGAGCGTCGAACCCACCACCCCGGCGCAGCAGCCGGCGGAGCTGGTGACCCTGACGATCGACGGGTTCCAGGTGAGCGTCCCGAAGGGGACGATGATCATCCGGGCGGCCGAGTTGATCGGCATCCAGATCCCGCGCTTCTGCGACCACCCGCTGCTGGACCCGGCGGCCAACTGCCGCCAGTGCCTGGTGGAGATCACGGACGCGGGCAACGGCCGCGGCTTCCCCAAGCCGCAGCCCTCCTGCGCCATCGAGGTCGCGCCGAACATGGTCGTGCAGACCCAGCTCACCTCCCCGGTCGCGGAGAAGGCGCAGCGCGGTGTCATGGAGCTGCTGCTCATGAACCACCCGCTGGACTGCCCGGTCTGCGACAAGGGCGGCGAGTGCCCGCTGCAGAACCAGGCCATGTCCAACGGCCAGGGCGAGTCCCGCTTCCACGAGCACAAGCGCGTGTTCGAGAAGCCCGTCCCGCTCTCCACCCAGGTGCTGCTGGACCGCGAGCGCTGTGTGCAGTGCGCGCGCTGCCTGCGCTTCTCCGACGAGATCGCCGGCGACCCGCTCATCGAGTTCTTCGAGCGCGGGGCCAAGGAGCAGGTCGGCACGGCCGACGGCAGGCCGTTCCAGTCCTCCTTCTCCGGCAACACCATCCAGATCTGCCCGGTGGGCGCGCTGACCAGCGCCGCCTACCGCTTCCAGGCCCGCCCCTTCGACCTGGTCTCCACCCCCACCGCGTGCGAGCACTGCGCCAGCGGCTGCTCGCTGCGGACCGACCACCGCCGCGGCAAGGTCACCCGGCGCCTGGCCGGCAACGACCCGGAGGTCAACGAGGAGTGGAACTGCGACAAGGGCCGCTTCGCCTTCGCCTACGCCAACCAGCCCGACCGGCTGAAGACCCCCCTCGTCCGTGACGAGGAGGGCCACCTGGTCCCGGCCTCCTGGCCCGAGGCGTTCGCCGCCGCGGCCAAGGGCCTGGCCGCCGCCCGCGGGCGCGCGGGCGTGCTGGTCGGCGGCCGCGCCACCGTCGAGGAGGCGTACGGCTACGCGAAGTTCGCCCGGATCGCCCTCGGCACCAACGACGTCGACTTCCGGGCCCGGCCGCACTCCGAGGAGGAGGCGCGCTTCCTGGCGCACGCCGTCGCGGGCAAGGGCATCGAGATCCGCTACCGCGACCTGGAGAACGCCCCGGCGGTGTTCCTGGTGGGCTTCGAGCCCGACGAGGAGTCGCCGATCGTCTTCCTGCGGCTGCGCAAGGCCTGGCGGAAGAAGGGCCTGAAGGTCTTCTCCGTCGCGCCGTTCGCCACCCCCGGCCTGGCCAAGATGAGCGGCACGCTCGTGGAGGCCGTCCCCGGCACCGAGGCGAAGGTCCTCGCGGACCTGGCCTCGTCCGCCCCGGCGCTCGCCGAGGCCGCCGAGGCGGTCCGGAAGCCCGGCGCGGTCATCCTGGCCGGTGAGCGTCTGGCGACCGTCCCCGGCGCGCTGACGGCCCTGCTGAAGCTCACCGAGGCGAGCGGCGCCCGGCTGGCCTGGGTCCCGCGCCGCGCCGGCGAGCGCGGCGCGCTGGAGGCCGGGGCGCTGCCCGGCCTGCTCCCGATCGGCCGCCCGGCCGACGACGCCGAGGCCCGCGCCGAGGTGGCCAGGGCCTGGGACGTCGCCTCGCTGCCCGACACCCCGGGCCGCGACACCTCCGCCATGCTGGCGGCGGCGCTCGGCGAGGAGCTCGACGCCCTCGTCGTCGCCGGTGTCGACCCCTACGACCTGCCCGACCCGGAGACCGCCCTGGCGGCCCTGGAGAACACCCCGTTCATCGTGAGCCTGGAGCAGCGCGCCAGCGCGGTCACCGACCGCGCCGACGTGGTGCTGCCGGTCGCCGCGGTGGTCGAGAAGTCGGGCACGTTCGTCAACTGGGAGGGCCGCGGCCGTACCTTCGCCGAGGCCCTGCCGGTACCCGGGGTGATGAGCGACCTGCGGATCATCTCCGCGATCGCCGACCACATGGACGTGCACCTGGGCCTGCCGGACCCGGCCGCCGCCCGGCGCGAGCTCGCCTCGCTCGGCGCGTGGCGGGGCGCGCGGGCCGCGGCCCCGGCCGTGTCCGCGGGCACGGCCGCCGCCGTCCCGCAGGCCGGCGAGGCCGTCCTGGCCACCTGGCACCAGCTGCTCGACGACGGCCGCCTCCAGGTTGGGGAGCCGTTCCTGGCGGGTACCGCTCCGGTGGCCGAGGCGCTGCTGTCGGCGGCCACCGCGGCCGAGGCGGGCGTCGCCGACGGTGACAAGATCACCGTCACCACCGGGAAGGGCTCGCTGAGCCTGCCGGTGCGGATCGCCGGCCTGCCCGACCGGGTGGTGTGGCTGCCGGCCAACTCGGGCGGCCGCTCGGTGATCCGCGACCTGCGCGCCGCGGCCGGCGACATCGTCAAGATCGGAAGTGCCTCATGAGCGGGATACGGCCCGACGCAGTGAGCGAAGCGGTCCGCGAGGTGCGAGCGGTCCGCGTAGCGAACGAGGAGCGGTGAGCTACCTGTGAACACATCTCTTCTTCTCGCGGCACCGGCTGCCGACCCGAACATGCCGGGCCTCGCCGACTTCGGCAAGGACCCGGTCGGGATCATGATCCTCAAGGGCGCGGTCATCTTCGTCGTCCTGATGCTGGGCGTGCTGTTCGGCGTGTGGTTCGAGCGCAAGCTCATCTCCCGCATGCAGAACCGGTACGGCCCCAACCGGGCGGGCAAGTTCGGCCTGCTCCAGTCGGTGGCCGACGGCCTGAAGATGGGTCTGAAGGAAGACCTGATGCCGCGCACCGTGGACAAGGTGATCTACTTCATCGCCCCGGTCGTGCTGGCCACCCCGGCCTTCATCGCCTTCTCGGTCATCCCGATGGGCCCGAAGGTCTCGATCTTCGGCACGGTCACCCCGCTGCAGCTGACCGACCTGCCGGTCGCGGTGCTGCTGGTGCTGGCCATGGCCTCCATCGGCGTCTACGGCATCGTGCTCGCCGGGTGGGGCTCCCGCTCGCCGTACGCGATGCTGGGCGGCCTGCGGGCCAGCGCCCAGGTGGTCTCCTACGAGATCGCGATGGGCCTGTCGTTCGTCGGCGTCTTCCTCTACGCGGGCACGCTCTCCACCTCGGAGATCGTCGCCGCGCAGGCGGAGGGCAACACGGTCACGCTGGGCGGGCTGTCGATCCCGATGCCCTCGTGGTACATGATCCTGCTCATCCCGTCCTTCCTGATCTACATCGTCACCATGCTGGGCGAGACCAACCGGGTCCCCTTCGACCTGCCCGAGGGCGAGGGCGAGCTGGTCGGCGGCTTCCAGACCGAGTACTCCAACTCGCTGAAGTTCGCCGTCATCATGCTCGCCGAGTACGTCAACGTCTTCGTGGTCTCGGCCGTGTCGATCACCCTGTTCATGGGCGGCTGGCGGGCCCCGTTCCCGATCAGCACGTTCTGGCCGGAGGCCAACACCGGCTGGTGGCCGCTGCTCTGGTTCTTCCTGAAGATGGTGCTGCTGTTCGCCTTCTTCATCTGGTGCCGCGCCTCGCTGCCGCGGGTCCGCTACGACCAGCTGATGGCGCTGGGCTGGAAGGTCCTCATCCCGATCAACCTCGGCTGGATCATGCTGGTCGCCACCGTCCGCGCCATGCAGCTGCAGGGCACCGACCGGACCGTCGTCATGATCATCGCCTCGGTCGTGGTCGTCGGCGGCTTCGCCATCTGGCTGCGCTTCGACAACGTCCTGCAGAAGCGCAAGGAGGCCAGGGCGGCCCAGGTCGAGGCGGAGTACCGGCAGCTCCAGGAGGACCCGCACGCCGGCGGGTTCCCCGTACCGCCGCTCGACCTGCCGCACTACCACGGGGCAGCGGCCGCGCTGGAGACACGCGCTGACAAGACTGCGGAGGTTCCCAGTGGGAGCAACTGATTGGCTGAACCCCATCAAGGGGTTCGGCGTGACCTTCCACACGATGTTCAAGAAGGTTGAGACGGTCAACTACCCCGAGGAGAAGCGGCCCACGGCTCCGCGCTTCCACGGCCGGCACCAGCTCAACCGCTGGCCCGACGGCCTGGAGAAGTGCGTCGGCTGCGAGCTGTGCGCCTGGGCGTGCCCGGCCGACGCGATCTTCGTGGAGGGTGCCGACAACACCGAGTCCGAGCGCTTCTCCCCGGGGGAGCGCTACGGGCGCACTTACCAGATCAACTACCTGCGGTGCATCCTCTGCGGTCTGTGCATCGAGGCGTGCCCGACGCGCGCCCTGACGATGACCAACGAGTACGAGCTCGCCGACTCGACGCGCGAGGGGCTCATCTACACCAAGGAGATGCTCCTGGCGCCGCTCGGCCCCGGCATGGAGGCCCCGCCCCACGCCATGCGCCTCGGCGAGACCGAAGAGGACTACTACCGGCTGGGACGTACCAATGGGTGAGACCATCACGTTCTGGGTGCTGGCGGTCGTTTCCGTGGCCGCCGCGCTCGGGCTCGTCTTCAGCCGCAAGGCGGTCTACTCGGCGCTCATGCTGGGCGTGGTCATGCTCTCGCTGGCCGTGCTCTACGCCGTCCAGGACGCGCCCTTCCTCGCCGCGGTGCAGATCATCGTCTACACCGGCGCGGTCATGATGCTCTTCCTGTTCGTGCTGATGCTCGTCGGCGTGGACTCCTCCGACTCCCTGGTGGAGACGATCAGGGGCCAGCGCTTCTGGGCGATCGTCGCGGGCCTGGGCTTCGCCGCGCTGCTGGCCCTCGCGATCGGCAACGTGGTGTTCACCCCGGCGGTGGGCGTCGGCCAGGTGACGCAGGCCAAGGGCGGCAACATCCCCGCCCTGGCAGAGATGATCTTCACCAGGCACGTCTTCGCCTTCGAGGTCACCTCGGCGCTGCTGATCACCGCGGCGCTCGGCGCGATGGTGCTGGCCCACCGCGAGCGGGTCCGGCCCAAGGCCACCCAGCGCGACCTGGCCCGCGCCCGCTTCTCCGGCCCGCAGCCCTCGCCGCTGCCCGGCCCGGGCACCTACGCCCTGCACAACGCCATCGACATGCCGGCCCTGCTGCCGGACGGCTCGGTCTCGGCCAAGTCGATCAACCGGGTCCTCGCCCGGCACGAGCTGGAAGACGACTTCACGCCGACCGACCCGGAGAAGGCCGCCATGATCAGGGAGGCCCTGGCCAAGGGCGAGGCCGAGGAGCGGGAGCACGGCGTCGAGGCCGAGCAGCCGATCCAGGCCAAGGACGCGGTCATCAAGGAGGACGGCCAGTGACCACCCACTACCTGGTGCTCTCCGCGCTGCTGTTCGCGATCGGGGCCGTCGGCGTGCTGCTGCGGCGCAACGCGATCGTGGTGTTCATGTGCGTGGAGCTCATGCTCAACGCCTGCAACCTGGCGTTCGTCACCTTCGCCCGGCAGCACGGCAACCTGGACGGCCAGCTCATCGCGTTCTTCGTGATGGTGGTGGCCGCGGCGGAGGTCGTGATCGGCCTCGCCATCATTGTGATGATCTTCCGAACCCGCAGGTCGGCGTCCGTGGACGACGCCAACCTGCTGAAGTACTAAGAGGTGGCCGGTGGAATCTCCTGTTGAGATCGTCCAGCACACCGGTGGGGCGATCGGCTACTCCTGGCTGATGATCGCGCTGCCGCTGCTCGGCGCCGCGATCCTCCTGCTGGGCGGACGCCGTACCGACCGGTGGGGCCACCTCCTCGGCGTCGCGATGTCGCTGGGCGCCTTCGCGGTGGCCGTCGCCTCCTTCGTCCAGCTGCTCGCCCTGAACCCGGGCGAGCGCCGCCGCGGCATCGAGCTGTTCGAGTTCATCCCCGGCATGGCGGACCTGGGCGTGCTGATCGACCCGCTGTCGATCAGCTTCGCGCTGCTGATCACCGGTGTGGGATCGCTGATCCACATCTACTCGATCGGCTACATGTCGCACGACCACGACCGCCGCCGCTTCTTCGCCTACCTGAACCTGTTCGTCGCCGCCATGCTCCTGCTGGTGCTGTCGGACAACTACCTCGGCCTGTTCGTCGGCTGGGAGGGCGTGGGCCTGGCCTCCTACCTGCTGATCGGCTTCTGGCAGTTCAAGCCCAGCGCGGCCACCGCGGCCAAGAAGGCCTTCGTCATCAACCGCGTCGGCGACTTCGGCCTGCTGATCGGCATCTTCACGATCTGGACGACCTTCGGCTCGCTGGCCTTCCGCGACCTCGGCGCCGACGTGGCCACCCAGGCCTCCGAGGGCACGCTGACCGCGATCGGCCTGCTGCTGCTCGTCGGCGCCTGCGGAAAGTCGGCCCAGCTGCCGCTGCAGGCCTGGCTGCTGGACGCGATGGAGGGCCCGACCCCGGTCTCGGCCCTCATCCACGCCGCGACCATGGTCACCGCCGGCGTCTACCTCGTCGTGCGCTCCGGCGCCTTCTTCGAGGCCGCCCCGACCGCGCAGCTGGTCGTCACCATCGTCGGCGTCGCCACGCTGCTCGCCGGTGCGATCATCGGTTGCGCGAAGGACGACATCAAGAAGGGCCTGGCCGGTTCGACGATGTCGCAGATCGGCTACATGATGCTCGGCGCGGGCCTCGGCCCGGCCGGCTACGCCTTCGCGATCGGCCACCTGATCACGCACGGCTTCTTCAAGGCCAACATGTTCCTCGGCGCCGGCTCCGTGATGCACGCCATGAACGACGAGGTCGACATGCGCCGCTACGGCGCGCTGTTCCCGGTCATGAAGGTCACCGCGGTCACGTTCGTCATCGGCTACCTGGCCATCATCGGCTTCCCGCTGCTCTCCGGTTACTACACCAAGGAGGGCATCATCGAGACGGCGATGCACCACAACCCGGTCCTCGGCTGGCTCGCCGTGCTGGGCGCCGGACTGACCGGCTTCTACATGTCGCGGATGGTCTTCATGACCTTCTTCGGCAAGAAGCGCTGGGCCGACGACGCGCACCCGCACGAGTCGCCCGCGGTGATGACCGTGCCGCTGATCATCCTGTCGATCGGCTCGATCGGCCTGGGCGCCTTCCTGGTCCTGGGCAACCGGTTCGCGACCTTCCTCGCCCCGGCCGTCGGCACGCCGGCGGAGATGCCCGAGCCGCACGTCTTCGGGGTCGGCCCCGCGGCCCTGGCCACGCTCGCGCTGGTCGCGGCCGGCGCCGCCTTCGCGTGGATGCGGTACGGCGCCGCCGAGGTGCCCGTCACCGCCCCGCGCGGCTCCTTCCTCACCACCTTCGCCCGCCGCGACCTGTACGGCGACGCCCTCAACGAGTCGCTGTTCATGCGGCCCGGCCAGTGGCTGACCCGCCTGTCGGTGTTCTTCGACAACCGGGGCATCGACGGCCTGGTCAACGGCCTGGCCGCGGGCATCGGCGGGACCTCCGGGCGGCTGCGCCGCGTGCAGACCGGTTACGTCCGCTCGTACGCGTTGTCCATCTTCTTCGGTGCCGCAGTGGTCGTCGGAGCGCTGCTCTACGTAGGGAACATGTGATGCCCTGGCTCTCGATACTGATGGCCGTGCCCGTACTGGGCGCGGTCGGGGTGGCGTGCCTCCCCAAGGGCAGCCACAAGCCCGCCAAGCAGCTCGCGCTGCTGGTCTCGCTGGTGGTGCTCGGCCTGACCGTCGCGATGGCGGTCCAGTTCAGCCCGAACGGGCAGCGCTTCCAGTTCACCGAGACCCACAGCTGGATCCCGGCCTTCGGGGTGAACTACGGCCTCGGCGTGGACGGCATCGCCCTGGTGCTGATCGCGCTGTCGGCGGTCCTCGTGCCGATCGTGATCCTGGCCTCCTGGCACGACACCGACGGGCCCGCGCCCGACGGCAGGGACGACGCCCCGGCGCCCAAGCGCTCCGCGAAGACCTACTTCGCGCTGCTGCTGGTGCTGGAGGCGATGATGATCGGCGTCTTCGCGGCGACCGACATCTTCCTGTTCTACGTGTTCTTCGAGGCCATGCTGATCCCGATGTACTTCATGATCGGGTCGTACGGCGGGGTGCAGCGGTCCTACGCGGCCGTGAAGTTCCTGCTCTACTCGCTCTTCGGCGGCCTGCTCATGCTGGTCGCGGTGATCGCGCTGTACGTGGTCGCCGAGAAGAACACCTTCATGTTCCCCGAGCTGATCGGCGTCGTCCAGGACCCGACCACGCAGAAGTGGCTGTTCGCCGGCTTCTTCATCGCGTTCGCGGTCAAGGCGCCGCTCTGGCCGTTCCACACCTGGCTGCCCGACGCCGCCGCGCAGGCCCCGGCCGGCGCGGCCGTGCTGCTGGTCGGCGTGCTGGACAAGGTCGGCACGTACGGCATGCTCCGCTTCTGCCTGGAGCTGTTCCCCGACGCGTCGAAGTTCTTCACCCCGCTGGTGATCGTGCTCTCGGTGGTCGGCATCATCTACGGCGCCATCGTGGCCATCGGCCAGACCGACATGAAGCGCCTGATCGCCTACACCTCGATCTCGCACTTCGGCTTCATCGCGCTGGGCGTCTTCGCGATGACGCAGAACGCGCAGGCCGGCGCCACGCTCTACATGGTCAACCACGGCTTCTCCACCGGCGCGCTGTTCCTGATCGCCGGGTTCCTGATCCACCGCCGCGGCTCTGCCCAGATCGCCGACTACGGCGGCGTGCAGAAGGTCGCCCCGCTGCTCGCGGGCGCCTTCCTGATCGCCGGCCTGTCCGGTCTCGCCCTGCCGGGCCTGTCCTCGTTCGTCAGCGAGTTCATGGTCCTCATCGGCACCTACGAGCGCTACGCGGTCCCGGCGATCATCGGCGCGCTCGGCGTGATCCTGGCGGCCATCTACATCCTGTGGATGTACCAGCGCATGATGAACGGGCCCACGGCCGACTCGGTCAAGGGCTTCACCGACCTCAACGGCCGGGAGAAGTGGGTGGTGGCCCCGCTGATCGCGGCGATCATCGCGCTCGGCTTCTTCCCCAAGCCGGTGCTCGACGTGATCAACCCCGCGGTGGACAAGACGCTGGACAGCGCCCAGGTGCTGGACAAGCAGCCGGCCTCCACCGCCGCTGAGAAGAAGGGGGCCGGCCAGTGAACGGCACCACCATTCCGGCGCCGACGATCGAATACGCCCTGCTCGCGCCGATGCTGATCGTCTTCGGCGCGGCGATCGTCGGCGTGCTGGTCGAGGCGTTCTTCCCGCGCTACCTGCGCAAGTCGGTCCACGTGCCGCTGACGCTGCTGGCGCTGGCGGGGGCCTTCCTGATGACGGTCCTCCAGGTGGTCAGGGAGGGCGTGCCGACCACGCCGTCCGCCATGGGCGCGGTCGCGGTGGACGGGCCCGCCCTGTTCATCTGGGGCCTCATCCTGGTCCTGGCGATCGTCAGCACGCTCCTCATCAACGACGAGGACCAGTTCGTCGCGCAGGCCGCGGCCGTACCGGGCAGCGCCGACGAGGAGGAGGCGGTCCGCAGCGGGTACGCCCAGACCGAGGTCTACCCGCTGCTGCTGTTCTCCGTCGGCGGCATGATGCTCTTCCCGGCCTCCAACGATCTGCTGATCATGTTCGTCGCCCTGGAAGTGCTCTCCCTGCCGCTGTACCTGCTCTGCGGCCTGGCCCGCCGGCGCCGCCTGCTCTCGCAGGAGGCCTCGGTCAAGTACTTCCTGCTCGGCGCGTTCTCCTCGGCCTTCTTCCTGTACGGCATGGCCCTGATGTACGGCTACGCCGGTTCGCTCGACCTGAAGGCCATCAGCGCCGCGCTGGGCACGGTCAGCGGCCAGAACACGCTGCTGCTGGCCGGCACCGCGATGCTCGGCGTCGGCCTGCTCTTCAAGCTCGGCGCGGCGCCGTTCCAGGCCTGGAAGCCCGACGTCTACCAGGGCGCGCCCACCGCGGTCACCGCCCTGATGGCCTCCACCGTCCTGGTGTCGGCCTTCGGCGCGCTGCTGCGGGTCTTCTGGGTCGCCCTGGGCAACCTGGACTGGGACTGGCGCCCGGTGATGTGGGGCGTCGCGATCCTGACCATGGTCGTCGGTGCGATCCTGGCCATCACCCAGACCGACATCAAGCGCATGCTGGCCTACTCGTCGATCGCGCACTCGGGCTTCATCCTGACCGGCGTGATCGCGACGGGCGCCTTCGAGCAGAACCAGGGCGCGCTCTCGGCGATCCTGTTCTACCTGGCGGCGTACGGCTTCACCACGGTCGGCGCCTTCGCCGTGGTGACGATGGTCCGCGACGCGGGCGGCGAGGCCGGGCACCTGTCCCGGTGGGCCGGCCTCGGCAAGCGGGCCCCGATCCTGGCGGGCATCTTCGCGTTCTTCCTGCTGGCCTTCGCCGGCATCCCGCTGACCAGCGGGTTCTTCGGGAAGTACGCGGTGTTCTCCGCCGCGGTCGCGGGTGACGCGCTGCCCCTGGTCGTCGTGGGCGTGGTGACCTCGGCCATCGCGGCGTTCTTCTACGTCCGCGTGATCGTGCTGATGTTCTTCAGCGAGCCGGCGGCCGACGGGCCGACCATCGCGACGCCCACCATCGGCACCTCGGCTGTGGTCGCCCTCGCGGCAGCGGCTACCGTAGTCCTCGGAGTCTTCCCGCAGCCGGTCCTGGACCTGGCCGGCGAGGCGGCTTCGGCCCTGTTCATTCGCTAGGAAGTGTAGGAACCCATGGCTGCGCCACCGGTTGTCGATCTCCCGCTCGCCGACGAGCGGCTGGCGCAGGACCTGGCCGCGGGCCTGGCCGAGGTGGAGAAGCTGCTGCGGTCCTCGGTGGAGAGCGAGGACGCCTTCGTCACGGAGGCGTCCAGGCACCTCATCGAGGCCGGCGGCAAGCGGTTCCGGGCCATGCTCGTGCTCCTCGCCGCGCAGTTCGGCACACCGGCCGCCCCCGAGGTGATCTCCGGGGCCGTGGTCATCGAGCTGACCCACCTGGCCACGCTCTACCACGACGACGTCATGGACGAGGCCCCGGTCCGCCGGGGCTCGGAGTCGGCCAACGCCCGGTGGAACAACACCGTGGCCATCCTGACCGGCGACTACCTGTTCGCCCAGGCCTCGGAGATCCTCGCCGACCTCGGCCCGGACATCATCCGCATCCAGGCCCAGACCTTCTCCCGGCTGGTCCGCGGCCAGATCCGCGAGACCATCGGCCCCCGCGACGGGGACGACCCGGTCCGGCACTACATCGAGGTGCTGGCCGACAAGACCGGCTCGCTGATCGCCACCTCCGGCCGCTTCGGCGCCCTGCTGAGCGGCGCCTCGCCCGACGTGGTCGAGCGCCTGGCGAGCGCCTGCGAGGCCATCGGCGTCGCCTGGCAGCTCAGCGACGACCTGCTGGACGTCGCCTCCGAGTCCACCGAGTCCGGCAAGACGCCCGGCACCGACCTGCGCGAGGGCATCCGGACGCTCCCGGTGCTCTACGTCCTGTCCGGCGGCGACCCCGCCGACGCCCGGCTGCGGGAGCTGCTGTCCGGACCGGTGGCCGAGGACGACGTCGAGGAGACCCTGGCGCTGCTGCGGGCCAACCCGGCCATGGACCGGGCCCGCGCCGAGCTGGTCGCCTGGGCCGACCGCGCCCGCGCGGACCTGGCGGGCCTGCCCGACATCCCGGCCCGCGCCGCCTACCTCGCCCTCTGCGACTACGTCGTCGAGCGCTCCGGCTGATATCCGGCCGGCCCCGTCCGGCTCTGTTCGGCGGCATTTCCTTGCGTGTGCATCTGTTGCATGAGCAGGTAGGCTCGCTGCCAGGTGCTCAGAGGTAAGGAGGGCTCACAATGACGTGGGACCGTTTCGCCCTGCTGTACGCGCGCGTGGAGACCGAACTGGCCAAGGCGCTCCAGCGCGGCCACGGCCTGGGCCTGTCGGAGTACCGCGCGCTCAAGCGGCTCGCCGCCGCTCCGGACGGCGAGCTGCGGATGCAGGAGCTGGCCGAGGCGGTCGGGCTGAACCAGAGCTCGGTGACCCGCCTCATCGCCCGGCTGGAGGAGGCGGGGCTGACCCGCCGCGACCTGTGCGCGGCCGACCGCCGCGGCGTCTACTCGGTGATCACCGGTGAGGGGCGGGCCCGGCTGGGCGAGGCCTCGCCCACCTACGAGCGCTCCCTGGAGACCGCCCTGGACCGCGCCGGCACCGACCCGGAACTGCAGCCGCTGGTGGCCGCCGTCCGGGGCATCAAGGCCGTACCGGGGCGTTAGGGCGGGCCGTACGGCGGGCGTGCGAGGCCGGGGCGGCCGGATCAGATGGCGGCTGCGCGGGGCCGGGGCGGCCGGATCAGGCGGCGGCGGGTTCCAGCCGCTCGGCGCGGCGGGCCGCCTGGGCGGCGCGGGCGGTGCGGAGGCTGTCGTAGGTGAAGACAGACAGGGCCAGCCAGACGATGGCGAACCCGGCCCAGCGGCTCGGCGGCATCACCTCGTGGGCGACGAACACGCCGCAGAGGAACTGCAGGACCGGCGCGATGTACTGCAGCAGGCCGATCGTGGTGAGCGGGACGCGGATCGCGGCCGCGGAGAAGCAGATGAGCGGGACGGCGGTGATCACGCCCGCCCCGGCGAGCAGCAGCGCGTGCCCCGCGCCCGCGCTCCCGAAGGTGCCGGTGCCCTGCTGCGTGAGATAGCCCAGGTAGCCCAGGGCGGGCAGCAGCAGGACGAGCGTCTCGACCGCCATGCTCTCCGCCGCGCCGACCTGGGCGGTCTTCTTGACCAGGCCATAGGTGCCGAAGCTGGCGGCCAGGACCATCGCGATCCACGGCAGTCGGCCGTAGTCCAGGGTGAGCACGACGACGGCCGCGGCGCCGAGCCCGACCGCGGCCCACTGCAGCGGGCGCAGCCGCTCCTTGAGCAGGAATACGCCGAAGAGCACGCTGACCAGCGGGTTGATGAAGTAGCCCAGGGCGCTCTCGACGACGTGCCCGGTGTTTACCGCGTAGATGTAGACGCCCCAGTTGACCGTGATGATCAGTGCGGCGAGGGCCAGGAGGCCGATCTTGCGGGGGGTGCGGGCGATCTCCCGGATCCATGACCAGTGCCGCCGCACCGCGAGGATGGCGACGACCGCGACGAGCGACCACGCCATGCGGTGGGCCAGGATCTCCAGGGCGCTGGAGGGCTTGAGCAGCGGCCAGTAGAGCGGGAACAGGCCCCACATGCTGTAGGCGGCGATGCCGTACAGGACTCCGCGGCGTGATTCAGGCATGTCACTCATTTTGGCTGCTTACCTTATTTAACACAAATTAGTGATTCTGATCCGATCGTTAAGCATCACTTATGGGAACACCGGATGGCCGGGCGGGGTTGAGCAGAGCGAGTAAGGCGACAGGAGGAGGTTCCGATGGGCTGGCTCTTCGGCAGGGAGAAGACTTCCATGGTGTCCCCGGAGAACGCGCTTCCCGGACGGGACGAGCGCATGCCGGTGCCCGCGCGGCACATGGTCCTCGACGCCCCGCTGGCCCCGCCGTACCCCGGCGACGTCGAGATCGCCGACTTCGGCCTCGGCTGCTTCTGGGGGGCCGAGCGCAAGTTCTGGCAGACGCCCGGCGTCGTGTCCACCTCGGTCGGCTACGCGGGCGGCCACACCCCCAACCCGACCTACGAGGAGGTCTGCAGCGGGCTCACCGGCCACACCGAGGTGGTCCGGGTCGTCTTCGACCCGGCCGAGGTGTCGTACGAGGAGCTGCTGCGGGTCTTCTGGGAGAACCACGACCCCACCCAGGGCATGCGCCAGGGCAACGACGTCGGCACGCAGTACCGCTCGGCGGTCTACTTCCACTCCCCGGAGCAGGAGAAGTCCGCCCTCGCCTCCCGCGACGCCTACCAGAAGGTCCTCACCGAGGCCGGCCACGGCCCGATCACCACGGAGATCGCCCCGGCCGGTGAGTACTACTTCGCGGAGGAATATCACCAGCAGTACCTTTTCAAGAATCCCGGCGGCTACTGCGGCATCGGCGGCACCGGGGTCGCGTGCCCGGTGGGCCTGACCTCCGGTGAGGTCCGACCTGCGGTAGCTGACTGATCCTGGCCCTTGGTCGCCCGGCTAGCCCGGTGCCGATCGAGGGCCAGAGCCGTTTTCGGCGAGAACCTTCACTACAGGGGCGAGGCGAGCCCCCTGTGGCGACTCGCGGCGCGCCGGGTGGCCAGCGGGCCGGGCGTGCAGCCTGGGAGCCGGTCCCGGCCCGCGCCGCCCGCGCCTCTGAACCCAATGCCGTTTAGGTAGGGGTTTGTGCTGGTAGCGTCCGCGGGGTGGCAGAGTGGATCA
>BMQD01000013.1 GCA_014647935.1 Planomonospora parontospora | reverse complement strand
TCGCCGCGGGAGGTGTTCCGGCACCAGAGTGTGCGGGCTTTGGCGGCGGTGGCGGCCGAGGTGGCGGCCGGTGCGGTGGGGGAGCCGGAGGGGGCGGGGGTCGGTCCGGTGGATCCCACTCCGATCATGCACTGGTTGCGGGAACTTCCCGGTCCGGTCCGCGACTTCAGCCAGACGGTGGTGCTGCGGGTTCCGCCGGGCCTGGGGCTGGAGGCGCTGACGGCCGGGCTGCAGGCCGTACTGGACCGGCACGACGCGCTCCGCCTGACCTGCCCCGACGGTGGACGGTGGCTGGACGGTGCGGACCCGGCACCCGGTGATCCCCCAGCGCTGGAGGTCCTGCCCCCGGGCGCGGTCCGGGCAGGCGGGTGCATCCGGCGGGTGGCGGTCGACGCACCGGAGGACGGGCCGGCCGGCACCCCGGTGGACGGGCCCGGTGGCGTCCCGGCGGACGGACCTGGTGGCGTACCGCTGGACGGGTCCGGTGGGCAGGACGTCTGGGCGCGGGCGGTGACCGGGGAAACGGCGAGGTCGCGGGCCGAGCTGGACCCCGCCACCGGCCGGATGGTCCGGGTGGCGTGGCTGGACGCGGGTCCGGGGGTGTCTGGCCGGCTGGTGGTGACGGTCCATCACCTGTCGGTGGACGCCGTCTCCTGGCGGATCCTGCTCCCGGACCTGTTCACCGCCTGGGAGGCCGCGGCCCGGGGACGGACCCCGCAGCTGCCGCCGGTGCCGGTCTCCTTCCGCACCTGGGCGCGGCGACTCCGCGCCGAGGCGGAGATCAGAGCGGATGAGCTGGACTTCTGGCGCCGGACCCTGGACGGGGACACCCCGCCATCCGGTCCCGCGAGCGACGGCTCCGGACGGCCCGGCCCGGCCGGAGCCCCTCCCGGCCCTCCACGGCCGGACGATTCCACCCGGGACGGCTCCCGGCAGCCGGACCCGGCCCGGGGCGGCTCCCGGCGGCCGGATCCCGCCCGGGACACCTTCGGCACCCAGCGCCACCTCACCGTCGAACTGCCCCCGGAGGTCACCGAGCCCCTGCTGACCCGTCTCCCGGCGGCCTTCCACGGCCGGGTCGGCGACGTGCTGCTCGCCGGGCTCGCCCTCGCCGTGGCCCGCTGCACCGGGCAGGAGTCGGTCCTGGTGGACCTGGAGGGCCACGGCCGGGAGGAGGTCACCGGCGCGGCGGACCTGTCGCGGACCGTCGGCTGGTTCACGACCATCCACCCGGTCCGGCTCGAACCCGGCCCGGCGGACTGGGCCGACCTGCACGGTCCCACCGCAGCCCGGGCGGTCAAGCGGGTCAAGGAGCAGCTGCGGGCCGTCCCGGACAACGGCATCGGATACGGCCTGCTCCGCCACCTCGACCCCGCGGCCGCCGCTGAACTGGCCGCCCGACCGGCGCCGGAGCTGGCTTTCAACTACCTCGGCCGGACGCAGGCCGTCACCGGGACCGACTGGTCCCCGGCGCCCGAATCCGGCCTGGTGGGCGGTGGCCATTCCGCGGACCTCGCCCTCCCGCACGCCCTGGAGGTCAACGCCCTCACTCTGGATGCGCCCGGCGGGCCGCGCCTGCGGGCGACCTGGTCGTGGGCGGCCCGCCTGTACGAGGAGGAACGGGTCCGGGAGCTGGCGGAGGCGTGGTTCACCGCGCTCACCGGGCTGTCGCGGCACACCGGCGGCGGCCTCACCCCGTCGGACCTGCTGGTGCCCGTCAGCCAGGAGGAGATCGACGCGTTCGCAGCGGAACTCGACGCGGAGTGGAGCGCCCGATGACCAGTGCCGGACCGACGAGCGGTACCCGCCGGATGGGCACCGGAGCACAGGACGCCGGAGCACAGGACACCGGACCGCGGGCCGCCGGCCCGGTGAACCCGGTGAGTCCGGCGCCGTCCGTCCCGGGCGGCCAGCTCGAGGACATCCTGCCGCTCTCACCGCTGCAGCAGGGCCTGTACTTCCACGCCCTGTTCGACGAGGCCGCGCCCGACGTCTACACCGCCCAGCTCACCCTCGACCTGGAGGGCCCGCTGGACGCGGACAGGCTCGCCGCGGCCGCCGCCCGGCTGCTGGCCGGCCATCCCAACCTGCGCGCCTCCTTCCGGCAGCGGGCGGGCGGCGACCCCGTCCAGTTGGTGCACCGGCGGGTGGAGGTGCCCTGGCGCCAGGTGGCGGGTGTGGATCCGGAGCGGGTGGCGGCCGAGGAGCGGGGGCGTCGTTTCGATCTGGCGTGGCCGCCGCTGGTGCGGTTCGCGCTGGTGGGGCTGGGGCCGGAGCGGCACCGGCTGGTGTTCACCAATCATCACATCGTGCTGGACGGCTGGTCGACGCCGTTGCTGGCGGCCGAGTTGCTGGCGCTGTACACGGGGGAGGAGCCCGCGCCCGCGCCGCCGTACAAGGAGTATCTGGCCTGGCTGGCCCGGCAGGACCGGGCGGCGGCGCGGGAGGCGTGGCGCCGTTCCCTGGCCGGGCTCGACGGGGCCACCCTGGTCGCCCCCGAGCTCGGCGACGGGCCCGCGGGGGAGCCCGGCCGGGTCCGCGCCCGCCTCGGCGAGGAGTCGACCGCCCGGCTCACCGCGGCCCTGCGGGCCCGCTCCCTGACCCTCAACACCGCGGTCCAGGGAGCCTGGGCGTTGCTGCTCGCCCAGCTCACCGGCCGTGACGACGTCGTCTTCGGCGGCACGGTCTCCGGCCGCCCACCTGAGCTGCCCGGCGTCGAGCGCATGATCGGCCTGTTCATCAACACGCTCCCCGTCCGGGTACGGCTCCGCCCCGGCGAGACCCTCTCCGGGCTGCTGACGCGCCTCCAGGCGGAGCAGGCCGAGCTGCTGCCCCACCACCACCTCGGCCTGGCCGAGATCCAGGGCCTCCACGGCGCGGGCCGGCTCTTCGACACCATGACGGTCCTGGAGAACTACCCCGCGGGCACCGCCGTGACGGAGATCGACGGAGGGCTCCGGCTCGCCGGGGCCGGGGGGACCGACGCCACGCACTACCCGCTCGCCCTGGCCGTCACCGGCGGGCGGGCCGTCTCCCTGCGCCTGGACCACCGGCCCGACGCCTTCTCCCCGGCCGAGGCCCGGCGGCTCCTGGACCGGCTCGTCCGCCTGCTCGAAACCGCGGCGGCGGACCCCGACGTGCCGCTGGCCCGGCTCGACCTGCTGACGGACGAGGAGCGCGCCCTCGTCCTGGCGCCGCCGGAACGGGAGGCGCTCCCGCCGGAGGGGAGCGTGGTGAGCGCCTTCGCCGCACAGGCGGCCCGTACCCCGGACGCCGAGGCGGTCGTGGCGGAGGGCCTGAGCCTGACCTACGCCGAGCTTGACCGGCGGGCCGACCGGCTCGCCCGCCGGCTGGCCGCGCTCGGCGTGCGCGCGGAGACCCCGGTCGCGGTCCTGATGGACCGCTCGGCGGAGGTCGTCGTGGCGACGCTGGCGATCGCCAGGGCCGGCGGGGCGTACGTGCCGCTCCACCAGGGCCACCCGCCCGACCGGATGAGCTGGGTCGTGGCCGACACCGGCGCGCCCGTCCTGATCGCCGACCGCGACCCCGGCTTCGCCTGCGACGCCGCGGTGCTCCGCCTCGACACCCCGGACGGCGCAGCCGGGGCGGAATTCCCGGACGCCTCGGACGCCGGAGCCGGGACGGGATCCCCGGACGCCCCGGACGCCCCGTATGGCGCGGCCGGGGCGGAATCCTCGGACACCCCGGACGGCGCCGAGGCCCAGAGGCCCGCCGCCGGCACGGACGGCGAGCCCGCGCAGGATCCGCGGCGCGCCCGGATCCACCCCGACCGGCTCGCCTACGTGATCTACACCTCCGGCTCGACCGGCACCCCCAAGGGCGTGGCCGTACGACACCGGGACGTCCTCGCCCTCGCCGCCGACCACCGGTGGGCCGGGCGGCACCGGCGGCTGCTGATGCACTCGCCGCACGCCTTCGACGCCTCCACCTACGAGCTGTGGGTGCCGCTGCTGACCGGCGGCACGGTCGTCGTCGCGCCGCCCGGCGAGCTGGATCCCGGCCGCCTCCGCGACCTCGTGGCACGGCATCGGCTGACCGCCCTGTTCATCACGACCGCGCTGTTCAACCTGGTCGCGGAGGAGGACCCGGCCGCGTTCGGCGCCCTCGCGGAGGTCCTCACCGGCGGCGAGGCCGCCTCGCCCCAGGCGATGCGCCGGGTGCTCCGGGCCTGCCCGGACACGGTGCTCGGGCACGTCTACGGGCCCACCGAGACCACGACCTACGCCACCTACCATGCCGTCCAGGCCGTCCAGGCCGTCCAGGCCGTCCAGGCCGTCCGCGCCGTCCCGGGCGCCGCCGCGCCGCCCATCGGCCGACCCCTGGACGGCATGCGCGCACATCTGCTCGACGGCCTCCTCCGGCCGGTCCCGCCCGGCGCGGTCGGCGAGCTGTACCTGTCGGGCGCGGGCCTGGCCCGCGGTTACCTGGGCCGCCCCGCCCTGACCGCCGAACGGTTCACCGCCTGCCCGTACGGCACGGGCGAGCGGATGTACCGGACCGGGGACCTGGCCAGATGGACGGCCGACGGTGAGCTGGAGTACGCCGGCCGGGCCGACGCCCAGGTCAAGATCCGGGGTTTCCGGATCGAGCCGGGAGAGGTCGAGGCGGCGCTGGCCCGGCACCCGTCGGTCGGGCAGGCGGCGGTGGTCGCGCGGAGCGGTCACCTGGTCGCCTACGTCACCGGCCTCGCGGTCGGCCCCGAGGGCGGCTCCCCAGGCGGTTCCACGGTCGGCCCCGAGGGCGGCTCCCCGGGCGCCCCCGCAGGCGGCGCCGGAGCGGCCGGCGGCGGCGCGGATCCCGGGGAGCTGCGGGCGCGTCTGGCGCGGACCCTGCCCGAGTACATGGTCCCGCGGGCCGTCGTGGTCCTGGACGCGCTGCCGCTCACCCCGAACGGAAAGGTCGACCGGGCCGCCCTCCCCGCGCCGGACGCGCCGGCGTCCGGGCGGGATCCCCGGACACCCGCCGAGGAACGGCTCTGCCGCCTGTTCGCCGAGGTCCTCGGCCTGGACCGGGTCGGCGCCGACGACGGTTTCTTCGACCTGGGCGGCGACAGCATCGCGGTCCTGCGGCTCGTCTCCCGCGCCCGGAGCGAAGGACTGGAGATCAGCCCCCGCGAGGTGTTCGCCCGCCAGACGCCCGAGGCCCTGGCCTCGGGGACCCCCGGCGGCTCCACCGGCCGGGAGGTGCTGCTCCCGCTGCGAGCCGCCGGGGGCAGGCCCCCGCTGTTCTGCGTGCACCCCGGCGCCGGGCTCGGCTGGCCGTACTCCGGCCTGCTCCGCCATCTCGGTCCCGACCAGCCCGTCTACGCCCTCCAGGCGCGGGCGCTGACCGAGCCCGGCCACACCGCCCCGTCGATCGAGGCGGCGGCCCTGGACTACCTGGAGCGGATCCGCGAGGTCCAGCCGCGCGGGCCGTACCGGCTGGCGGGCTGGTCGATGGGCGGCCTGATCGCGCACGCCATGGCCGTCGAGCTGCGCGGACGCGGCGAGGAGGTCGCGCTGCTGGCGATGCTCGACGCCTACCCCGGCTCGGGCCCCGGCGTCGTCGCGGAACAGGACGAGGCGCTGTCCGGCCTGCTGGCCGCGATCGGCTATAGAGGATCGGGGGAGGCCGATGACATCATGGCGTTCGTGCGCGCGCACGGCGGCCGGTACGCCACCCTCGACGAGCCGACCCTGCGCGCCGTCCACCGCCACTACCGCAACGGCGTGAAGATCTCCCGTGAGTACGCACCGCGCGTCTTCGACGGGGACGTGCTCTTCTTCACCGCCGCCCGGGGCCGCGGGGCGCACGCCCCCGCCGCCGCCGACTGGAAGCCGTACGTCACCGGAGCCGTCGTCGACCACGCCGTCGACTGCGACCACGAGAGCATGCTGAACCCCGGACCGGTCGCGGAGATCGCCGCGCTGCTGAGGAAGGAACTGCGATGACCGTCAACCCCTTCGAGGACCCCGACGGCACCTACCTGGCCCTGGTCAACGACGAGGGCCAGTACTCCCTGTGGCCCGCGTGGGCCGAGGTCCCGCCCGGCTGGACCGTCGCCTTCGGCGAGGACACCCGCCAGGCCTGCCTGGACCACATCGAGGCGAACTGGACCGACATGCGCCCGAAGAGCCTGATCGAGGCGATGGGGGAGATGGGAGAATGATCCGCCGGGCCGGGCGCGCGGCCGGGCCCGGAGTGGGAGCCGGAGCGTGATCCGGACCCGAGCGGGGCCGGAGCGTGACCCGGGCCCGGAGCGGGGCCGGAGCGTGACCCGGGCCCGCAGCACGCGGGACCCGGAACAGGACCGGGCCCGGAGCGGAGGAGAGACCCGATGACCTGGTTGCGCTGCCCCCGCCCCCGCCCGGCGGCGACCACCCGGCTGATCTGCTTCGCGCACGCGGGCGGCTCGGCCACCGCCTACCGCGACTGGCCCGCGCTGCTGCCGGACACCGTCGAGCTGTACGGCGTGCAGCTTCCCGGCCGAGCCGACCGCTACGGCGAGCCGCTCCCCGAGAGCATGGACGCCCTGGCCGCCGCGGTCGCCGGGGAGCTGGCCCCGCTGCTGGACCGGCGGTTCGCGCTGTTCGGGCACAGCCTGGGGGCGCTGGTCGCCTACGAGGTCACCCGGCTCCTGGAGGGATGCGGCACCGGCCCGGCCCGGCTGTTCGCCTCGGGCTGCGCGGCGCCGCACGAGCGCCGGGACCGAGGATACGCGGAGTACGACGACGACCGCCTGGTCGCCGTGCTCAACCGGCTCGGCGGCACCGAGGCGGAGGTCCTGGCCCACGGGGAGCTGCGCAAGCTCGTCCTGCCGTACATCCGCGGCGACTTCCGGCTGGCCGAGAAGTACCTCCACCGGCCCGGCCTGCCGCTGCGCACCCCGATCTCCGTCCTCGTCGGCGACGCCGACCCGGTCGTCACCCCCGCTCAGGCCAAGGCCTGGGAGGCGCACACGGTCTCGGACTTCTCCATGGCCGTCTTCCCCGGCGGCCACTTCTACCTGCAGCCGCTGCGGGAGCGGGTCGTCGCCGAGGTGACCCGGCGCATCTAGACGATTCGCTCCGGCGCTCCCCGGCCGTCGGCGGGCCGCCGTTCAGATGATGAGGGCGGAGCAGTCCGGACGGTAGTCCCCGGGCAGCGGTCCGGGTTCCTCCAGCGCCTTGCCGACGTAGGAGAGCATCACCGGGTCCAGCGTCGTCAGATTGTGCCCGAAGGCCCCCTCGATGAGTCCCTTGAGCGGGCAGTCGTCCTGGAGCATGCGGTTGCTCACCTGCTCCGGCAGGCCCTCGACGAACGTGGAGGCGGCCGCCTGCTCGGCCTTCAGCCCGAGGGCGGTGTAGTCGACGCCGGGCTCGACCATGGAGGGCGTGTTGAGCGCCTCCATCAGCTCCGAGCCCGGTGACAGCTCCTCGCAGGCGGTCTCCGGCCCGCAGTCCTCGCGCAGCCCCTCCGTCGTGCGGTGGTGCGGCGCCCCCAGCGTGACCAGCTCGGACACCTTCGCCGCCCCGCCCTCGAACCGCATGTACGCCCGGGGGACGATCCCGCCCAGGCTGTGCCCGACGATCGCGGCCCGCTCCGCCCCGGTCGCCCGGAGCACCCCCTCGATGAAGATCCCCAGTCTCCGCGCCGACTCCCGGACCGACCGGCTCCACCCGTAGTCGAGCGCGAAGACGCAGTGGCCCTGTTTGGACAGGTAAGCCGCCGCCACCGGCCACGTCACCGCCCCGGTGCTCCTGGCCCCGTGCACCAGGACCACCGGGTACGGCGTCGCCCCGCCGGGCCGGCAACCGAAGTCGTTGGCGTCCGCCAGTCCCTCGGAGGCCAGCCGCCGGGCCTCGGCGACGTGGTCGACCTGCGGCGGGGGCGGCGCGGCGGGCGGCCCGCCCTCCCGGCGCACCAGCGTCTCGGCCAGCAGGACGAGCGCGGCGAGCCCGGCCGCGACGCACAGGGCGACCACGGCGAGCACCGCGGCCGTGGCGGCACGGCCGGGACGGATCCGACCCACGTGATCTCTCCTCAGGCTCTCGGGTGAGGGCGTTCAACGGTGTTCAACGCCGTTCAACGGTGTTCAACGGTGTTCAACGGCGTCCGGGCCAAGCCTCGCGCTCCGCCGGGCCCGTTTCTACCGCCTCTCCGCACCGGTCGCCGCCGCGTCGTTGGCGCGGTGTGACAACCGGCGGATCCCGGTCCGGCGGCCATCCTGTGTTCCTCGGCGGCCGAGGGGCCCGGAGGTCCGCGCCGGTCCGAGGGCCGGGAAGCAGTTGCATGAACATGCGCTGCTATGTAAATTTATTCGCATGTCGAAGGTACTCACCTCTCTGCCCGTGGGCCAGCGTGTCGGAATCGCCTTCTCCGGAGGGCTGGACACCTCGGTGGCGGTCGCCTGGATGCGCGAGAAAGGGGCGGTCCCCTGCACCTACACCGCCGACATCGGGCAGTACGACGAGCCTGACATCGGGTCGGTGCCGGGGCGGGCCACGGCCTACGGGGCGGAGGTCGCCCGGCTGGTCGACTGCCGGGCGGCGTTGGTGGAGGAGGGCCTCGCGGCATTGGCCTGCGGGGCGTTCCACATCCGCTCCGGCGGGCGCGTCTACTTCAACACCACGCCGCTCGGGCGGGCCGTCACGGGGACCCTGCTGGTGCGGGCGATGCTCGAGGACGACGTCCAGATCTGGGGCGACGGCTCTACGTTCAAGGGCAACGACATCGAGCGGTTCTACCGGTACGGGC
This sequence comes from Planomonospora parontospora, assembly GCA_014647935.1. Classification (GTDB taxonomy): domain Bacteria; phylum Actinomycetota; class Actinomycetes; order Streptosporangiales; family Streptosporangiaceae; genus Planomonospora; species Planomonospora parontospora. The sequence continues at coordinate 233,957 of BMQD01000013.1, read as the reverse complement.
TGCTCGCCAACCCGTCCCTGCGGATCTACAAGCCTTGGCTGGACGCCGATTTCGTCACCGAGCTCGGCGGTCGCAAGGAGATGTCCGAGTGGCTGCTCGCCCACGGCCTGCCCTACCGGGACAGTGTCGAGAAGGCCTACTCCACCGACGCCAACATCTGGGGCGCGACCCATGAGGCCAAGGCGCTCGAGCACCTCGACGTCGGCGTCGAACTGGTCGAGCCGATCATGGGGGTGCGGTTCTGGGACCCGGCCGTCGAGATCTCCCCCGAGGACGTCACGATCGGCTTCGAGCAGGGGCGGCCGGTGACGATCAACGGCAAGACGTTCGCGTCCGCCGTCGACCTGGTGCTGGAGGCCAACGCCATCGGCGGGCGGCACGGCCTGGGCATGTCCGACCAGATCGAGAACCGGATCATCGAGGCCAAGAGCCGCGGCATCTACGAGGCTCCGGGGATGGCCCTGCTGCACACCGCGTACGAGCGGCTGGTCAACGCCATCCACAACGAGGACACCGTCGCCGTCTACCACAACGAGGGACGACGCCTCGGCCGGCTGATGTACGAGGGCCGCTGGCTGGACCCGCAGGCGCTGATGCTGCGCGAGTCGCTGCAGCGCTGGGTCGGCACGGCCGTCACCGGCGAGGTGACCCTCCGGCTGCGGCGCGGCGAGGACTACTCCATCCTGGAGACGTCCGGCCCGGCCTTCAGCTACCACCCGGACAAGCTCTCCATGGAGCGCACCGAGGACTCGGCCTTCGGCCCGGTCGACCGCATCGGCCAGCTGACCATGCGCAACCTCGACATCGCCGACTCCCGCGCCAAGCTCGAGCAGTACGTCGGCCTCGGCCTGCTCGGCAGCCCCCAGCCGATGATCGGCGCCGCCCAGGCCGCCGCGACCGGCCTGATCGGCGCCATGCCCGAAGGCGGCGCGGAGGTCATCGCCTCCCGCGGCAAGCTCCCGGACGCCGACGAGCTCCTCGACCACGCCGCCATGGAGTCCGGCACCGACTGACCCGTCGGGAGACCGCTGAGGACGTGAGGCCCGGCCCCGCCGCGGACGGCTGCGGGGCCGGACCGGTGCCATGCGGGGCCGACGGGCCGGACGGCCCGGCGGTCTCTAACCGTGCTCCATGTGGCCGGCGCCCCACGCCCATGCCGCGATGCCGACCCGGTTGGCCGCGCCGGTCTTGCGCTGGACGTTGGCGATGTGCGTCTTGACCGTGCCGACGCTGATCGTCAGTTCGGCGGCGATGTCGGCGTTCGTCCCGCCGCGCGCCACGAGCCGCGCGATCTCCAGCTCCCGGTCGGTCAGCGACTCGGCGGGCGGTCGCTCCGGCGCCGGGGGGACACGCAGGTGACGGAGGAGCCGGACGGTGATCTGCGGGCTGATCAGCGCGTCGCCGGCCATGGCCGCGCGCACCGCCTCGACGAGCAGCGCGGGCCCCGACCGCTTCAGCAGGAACCCGCAGGCGCCGTCGCGCAGCGCCGCGTGGACGTACTCGTCGAGGTCGAAGGTGGTCACCACGATCACCCGCGTCTCGGCGGCCAGCAGCCTGGTGACCTCCAGCCCGTCCAGACGCGGCATGCGGATGTCGGTGAGCACCACGTCGGGGCGCAGATGGCGGGCCTGTTCGAGCGCGCTGCGCCCGTCTGCGGCCTCGGCCACGACGGTCATGTCGGGCTGGGAGTCGAGGATGAGCCGGAAGCCGATCCGCACGTCCTCCTGATCGTCGGCGAGGAGGATCCGGGTGCCGCCGGGGCGACGGGGCGCGGGATCCGGCGCCCTCATGCGGCGTCCTCATGCGGGGCCTTCGCGGGCAGGAGGGCGGTGACGTGCCAGCCGTCCCGGGTGGGGCCCGCCGACAGCGAGCCGCCCAGCACGCCCGCCCGCTCCGCCAGCCCGGCCAGCCCGAAGCCGCCCCTGCGGGCGCCGTCGGAGCGCCCGCCCCTGCCGTCGGCCTCGGAGCGTCCGCCGCCGCCGTCGTCGGCGATCCGCACCCGCACCGACCGCCCCTGCGCGGTGACCTCGACCTGGACGCGGGTCGCCCGCCCGGCGTGCCGGCGCACGTTGGTGAGCGCCTCGGTCACCACGCGGTAGACCGTGGCGGACGTCTCGCGGGACAGGTCGAGACCGGGGCCGACCGTGAGGAGCACCGGCGGAGAGAAGCCGTCGACGAGCCCCTCCAGGCCTTCGACGCCCGGCAGGTGCCGGTCGCGGCCGGCGCCCGGCCGGTCGTGGAGCATTTCCAGGGTCCTGTCCATGGAGGCCAGTGCCCGCACCCCGGCCTCCTCGATGCGCCGCAGGGCGTCGGCCACCGCGGGCGGCAGCGGACCGGGCACGGTGCGGGCGGCCTGGGCCTGGACGAGCATCCCGTTGACGTCGTGGGCGACGTAGTCGTGCAGGTCGCGGGCGAGCGCGAGGCGCTGCTCCCGCGCGGCCCCGGCCACCGCGCGGCGCCGGGCGGAGTCCAGCGAACGCATGTACAGGCCCAGCGCGGCGGCCGCGACCGCCAGGAGGGACCAGCCCGCGCAACCGGTGACCATGAGCGACGGCTCACCCGGCCACAGCGCGCGCATGAGCACCGAGGCGATCGCGGCGCCCGGCAGCCCCACCGCGGAGACCACCCGGCGGCCGGGCGCACGCCGGGCCGCCAGCAGGACCAGCGTCATCAACGCGAGCACCTCGGCCATCATCCACAGCGGGGCGGAGTCCTGCCGTCCCAGTAGCGGATGGGCGGCGGTGATCGTGAGCGACACGGCCCCGGCCGCCTCCGCCGCCGGGGCGACGGGCACCCGCGGGGTGAGAACCGAGACCACGGCGCCCAGCGCCGCGAGAACCGCGATCACGTACATGGCACGGACTCTAGAAGGAAAGCGGCGGCGGGCGGATCCGCCGAACGGCGGATCGTCGGGGGCCGCGGCCGCGCGGGATCCGCCGGATGGCGGATGGGCGACCAGCCCGGCCCCGGACCAGGCTGGTCGCCATGGACATGCCACTGAACACGACACTCAATCGGACAGAGACCCGATGGGCCCGGTGGGCGGCACCCGCGGCGGGCGCGTGGTCGCTCGGCTACGGCGCGCTCGGGCTGTGGTGGTCGCGCGGCGGTCCCGGATTCCCCTTCGGGGAGGGCGACGTCCCCGACGCGCGGGCGGAGTCGCTCCTCGGCTCGGCGACCGCGGCGGGGACCGCCCCCGTCATCGCGGTCCTCGGAGCCGCGGGCGCACTGCTGGCCCTGCTCCTCGCTCTGGTACGGCCGCGCGGTGCCCTCCGCGCCGTGGTGCTCGCCCCCGCCTGGGCGGCCGCCTTCACGCTGGCCGCGCTCGTCCCCGACGGGCGGGTCCTGCTCGCGCTGGCCTACGCGCCGATCGCCCTGATCGGGGCGCCGTGGGGCTGGCCCGACGCGGACTACTTCGAGGTCGCACTGCCGTGGCCGGTGGTGAACATGCTGGTCTGCCTGGCCGGCGGAGTGCTGTGGGGAGCCGCGGCGCTGGCGTTCCAGCGGCGCACCCGGGGCGCCTGCGAGGGCTGCGGCCGGGTGGAGGGCCGGGCCGCCGGCTGGGCGAGCCCCGCCTCGGCGGAGCGGTGGGGCCGCCGGGCGGCGTACGTCGCCTTCGCCGTGCCGCTGCTGTACGCCGCGGTGCGGTGGGCGTGGGCGCTGGGCGTCCCGCTGCTGATCTCCGAACGGGAACTCGAGGAGCTCCACCGCAGCGGACTGGTCTGGGGAGGGGCGGCGCTGGCGACGCTGGCGATGCTCGGCGGGATCCTCACGCTCGGGCTGACGCAGCGCTGGGGGGAGGTCTGGCCCCGCTGGGTGGTGGGGCTGGCCGGTCGGCGGGTGCCCCCGGCCTTCCCCGTCGGGTTCGCCTCGCTGGTCACGGTCGTGCTGGCGTCGGCCGGCGCCATGATGGTGCGCATCACCGACTGGGGCGACCCGGCCGCCTGGCTGGTCAATCCGATGGCCTACTGGCCCCTGTGGGCCGTCGCGCTCGGTGTCGCCACGCTCGGGTACCACCTGCGCAGGCGGGGCGGGTGCAGGCGCTGCGGATCGCCCCCGGAGACCGTCCCCGCCCGGGAGACGCGGCCGCCGGCGGGAAGCGGTGACGTCGGCCGGGACGGCGGGCGGGTGCCGGAGCGGTGAGGTCGGCCGGGGTGGCGGGTGTCGGAGCGGTGACGCTCGCCGGGGTTGGCGGGTGCCGGAGTGGTGGGGTCGGCCGAGGCGGTGGTGTCGGCCAGGGGTGGCGAGTCCTGTCGAAGAGCACCCGTTCCTTGGGCAACGAGTGCCCATGAGCCGGTGCCCGGCGGGCGGCTACCGTCGCCCCTGTGGGTGAACGTGTGCTGATCGCGCTCGGCGGCAACGCCATGACGGCCTCGGACGGGAGCGCCTCCCCCGGCGACCAGCGCCGTGCGGTCGAGGGGGCGATGGGCCACGTCGCGGCGCTGCTCGCGGCCGGTCACCAGGTGGTCCTCACCCACGGCAACGGCCCCCAGGTCGGCAACCTGGTGCTGAAGAACCAGCTCGCCGCCGACGTCGTGCCGCCGGTGCCGCTCGACTGGTGCGGCGCGCAGACCCAGGCCACGATCGGCACGCTCGTCCTCAACGCCCTGGAGGGCCGCGCCGCCGTCGTGGTGACCCGCACGCTCGTCGACCCCGCCGACCCCGCCTTCGCCGACCCGGTCAAGCCGATCGGCCGCTACTTCACCGAGGACGAGGCCCGCCGGTTCGAAGTGCTCGGCCAGACCTGGCGCCGTTTCGAGCGCGGCTGGCGCCGGGTGGTCGCCTCCCCGGAACCGTTGCAGATCCTGGACGCGCCCGCGGTGGCGGCGCTGATGGCCGCCGGGTTCGTCGTCGTGGCGGCGGGCGGCGGGGGAGTGCCGGTGGTCCGCACCCCTTCCGGGAGGCTGGCCGGGGTCGAGGCCGTCGTCGACAAGGACCTCGCCGCCGCCCTGCTGGCCCGGACCGTCCGGGCGGCCACCCTGGTGATCGCCACCGACGTGCCCTGCGCCTGGACCGGCTTCGGCACGCCCGCCGCCCGCCCGATCGGTGCGGTCACCGCCGCCGGCCTCCGGGAACTGCAGGCGGCCGGCCACTTCGCCGGGGGCAGCATGGGCCCGAAGGTGGAGGCCGCCCTGCGCTTCGTCGAGCACGGCGGCGACCGGGCGGTGATCACCTCGCTGGAGGGCATCGGAGCGGCGGTCGCCGGGGAGACCGGAACCGTGGTGCGAAAGTGAAACCCCTAGGACGGAGAGGCGGCCGGGATGCCGGAACCGATTGAAGTGCGCAAGGTGGCCATCGAGAGCGTGACCGACGCCTCCGGGCTGGAGAGGCTGATCGACGACGGGGTGATCGAGGCGCACCGGGTGCTCGCGGTGATCGGCAAGACCGAGGGCAACGGCGGCGTGAACGACTACACCCGCATCCTCGCCGACCGGGCCTTCCGCGAGGTGCTCGCGGCCAAGGGCCACCCGGCCCCCGAGAGCGTGCCGCTGGTGTGGTCCGGCGGCACCGACGGCGTGCTCAGTCCGCACGCCACGATCTTCGCCACGACGGACCCCGGCCCGGACGCCGCACCGGGCGACGAACCGCGCCTCAGCGTCGGGATCGCGATGAGCGACGTCATCCTGCCCGAGGACATCGGCCGCCCCGCCATGGTGGAGAAGGTCGCCGCCGGGGTGCGCGAGGCCATGAAGGCCGCCGGGATCGACGACCCCGCCGACGTGCACTACGTGCAGACCAAGACGCCGCTGCTGACCCTGGCCACCATCAACGACGCCAAGTCGCGCGGCAGGGACGTGGTGACCGAGGACACCGGCCCGTCCATGGACATCTCCAACTCCACCACCGCGCTCGGCATCGCCGTCGCCCTCGGTGAGATCGAGATGCCCCGGGCCGACCAGATCCACCGGGACCTGTCGCTGTACTCCTCCGTGGCGTCCTGCTCCAGCGGCGTCGAGCTCGACCGGGCCCAGATCGTCGTCGTCGGCAACGTCCGCGGCATCGGCGGGCGCTACCGCATCGGCCACTCGGTCATGAAGGACGCGCTGGACGCCGACGGCATCTGGGAGGCGATCCGCTCCAGCGGCATCGACCTGCCGGAGCGCCCGCACCCGTCCGACCTGAAGGGTCGCCTGGTCAACGTCTTCATGAAGTGCGAAGCCGACCCCTCCGGCAGCGTCCGGGGCCGCCGCAACATCATGCTCGACGACTCCGACGTGCACTGGCACCGCCAGATCAAGGCCACCGTCGGCGGCGTCGCGGCCAGCGTCACCGGCGACCCCGCCGTCTTCGTCAGCGTCGCCGCGGTCCACCAGGGCCCCAGCGGCGGCGGCCCGGTGGCCGCCATCGCCGACCTCGGCTGACGTCCGCCGCCCGGCCCGGTCCCGCCCGGGCCGGGCCTCCGTCGGCGGGCCGTACGGCACGGCGGCGGGTCAGCTCCAGAGCGCGTAGACGACTCCGAGGGTCCCCACGAAGAACAGGGCCTCGACCGCGTAGCGGGCGGCCCGGGCGAGCTGCGGCTCGCCGATCCGGGTACCGCTTCCGGCCGTGTCCGGCATCGTCCTCACCTTTCCGTCTCCTCCGTCGAGGGGCATCGTCTGCGGGGCATCGTCACCCGTCCCCGGTCCCGGGCGCCCGGGGCGGGCGTCCCGATCCGCCCGGGACACCGGAACCGCGCGTCCCGGTCCTTATGACGCCGCCGGTAGGGTGAATGTTCGTGCCGACCATTCCGCAGCCCCTGGTCCCCGGAGACGACGGCGGCTCCGACGCCGCCGTGGCGTCCGCGCTCGCCGCCCACGCCGCGGGCACGGCCGGCGCGGCCGAGGTGATCGCCGCGCTGAGCGGCGCCCGGCTCCTGGTCCCGGTGGTCGCGCTGCTGACCTCCTCGGAGGTCGGCGAGCACGGCCTGCGGCAGGAGAAGGAGAGCGAGATGGCCCTGCCGAAGCTCGTCGGCAGGGACGGCCGGGAGGCGGTGCTCGCCTTCACCGGGGCCGAGCCGCTGCGGCTCTGGCGCCCGGACGCCCGGCCCATCCAGTCCACGACGCCCCAGGTCTGCCAGGCCGCGGTGACCGAGGGCGCCGCCGCCGTGGTGGTCGACGTCGCCGGGCCGGTGCCGTTCGTGATCGAGGGCGGCGTGCTCGCCGCGTTCGCCGCCGTGCGGTCCGGGACCCTCGATCAGCTGGGCCCCGACAGCGGGGTCACCGTGGCGCGGATGGAACAGGCCCCCGAGCCCCCCGCCCCGGCCCCCAGGCGTCGGCGGCTCGGTTGGCCGCCGCGTGGACGAGGTTGATCGTCAGGATCGCCGGAGCGACCACGGCGACGAAACCGCCGAAGTCGCGCTCGAAGACCAGGGCGAGGATCACCGCGGTGACGCCGTTCTGCTGGGCCAGCCCCAGGTGCACCCGGTCGGCCACCGGCAGGCCGTGGGTGAGCACCAGCGCCGCGACCATCTGCGCGGCGAAAGCGGCCAGGCCGAGCAGCACGCCCATGCCGAGGCTCGTGCCGCCCACCAGCAGCAGCCCCATCAGGAACGCCGAGAGCGCGAACGCGGCGCTCACCGCCCGCAGCAGCCAGCGCGAGTCCGGCAGCCGGAGATAGAGGCCCGCCGCCGCCAGGCCCAGCATGAGGGAGCTCCACGCGGCCGACACGACCGCGCCGGCCGCCGCCAGATAGCTGAGCACCGGCGGGGCGTTCCTGACCAGCCGCCACACCAGGTAGGCGACCAGCGCGAACAGCGCGTTCAGCCCCAGGTCGGCGAAGTAGGCCACCGACAGGCCGCCTCCGCCCGAGCCCCGCACCAGCGCCGCCGCGTAGACCGCCAGGATGATCGTCACCGGGTCGTCGAAGGACGACCACGCGCCGAGGATCGTCTTGGCCCGCGCGGAGAGCCGGTCGTCCTTCATCACGGAGGCGACCGAGAGCGGGTCGATCTGCGCGACCACCACCGCCATGATCAGGGCGCGCGGGTCACCCGAGACGAGGTAGACCACCCCGGCGATGAACGCCGTCTTCAGCACCACCCCGACCGTGACCGCCAGCACGATCAGCCGGGTGTGCTCCCTGGCCTCGGCCCGGTCGATGCCGTGCGTGCTGCCGTACAGGCCGATGGCCAGCAGCAGGCTGCTGAACAGCACGTAGGCGGTGGAGTGCTCGAGGCCGTCCAGCCCGCCGAGCTCGGCGGCCAGCCAGCCGGCGGCGACGACGGCGATCAGGAGCCCGATTCGGGCCAATGCTCACTCCTCGGGACGACGGACCGCAGGTGGCCCCCCGGCTTCGGGGGGCGCTCGCGCTGGTTGATCGGGGGAAGGGTGAAGTGGCCGCGGATCATGTCCACGAGCCGGGCCATCTTGTCGTCGGCGACGTCCACCTTGCGCTGGTCGAGCGTCATCCCGACCAGGTAGCGGGCCTCGTCGACCCAGTACAGGTACAGCGCGCCGCGCTCGAGGTCGAGCACGGTCCGGATGAGGGTGCCGCCCTCGATCCGCCGGAACTGGTTGTTGAGCCTGCCGGTGAGCCAGTTGAGCTGGTTGCCGGCCTTCAGGTAGAGCTCCCGGCGCTCCTCCTGGGCGGTGTCGTGGAAGAAGTGCGCCAGGTCGGCGTCGTCGAGCACGTCGGTGTAGAAGCAGCACCGCCCGCCGGCGTAGTAGGCGACGAAGTGCAGGTCGTCCTGGTCGACCATGGAGACGCAGCTGCCGAGCGCCTTCTCCACCGCCGGGCCGATGTCCGGCACGGTGCGGATCAGGATCTCCGACTCGCCGATCACCTTCCGCTTGGTGGCGGTCGGCAGCGGGCCCATCCCGGCCTCCAGGTACGGCAGGTACAGGCCCCGGTTGTACTGGACCATCAGGTAGACGCCGGTGGCGAAGGCGAAGGCGCTGACCCCTGTGGTGACGAGCCCGTGCAGCTCGCCCGGGACCGAGCCCCGCCAGAGCACCGGGCCGAACGCGGCGGCGAACCCCAGCGCGGCCTCGCCCGCGGCGGTGACCGTCAGCGCGGCCACCATCAGCACCGGGAGCCGGGCCCGGATCCGGCCGAGCACCGTGGCGATCGCGGCGAGCGTCACGATCACCCCGACGACCGTGACGGCGCGGGCGGTGTCGTACTCCTCGCCCTCGATGTACCACGCGAGGAACTCCAGCAGGACGGGCAGCAGGACCAGCGACGCGATGACGACCGGCAGCCGTGCGAAGCGGTCCCTGCTGTCCACGTGATCCGGCCCTCCCCGGGGTAGGAGTGACCTCCAGACTCCATGATCGTCGCGGCGGGCGTCAATGACCTCGAACGTCATGCGGACCGGCGGCCGGGGGCGGGCCGGTGCCCCGCGCCGCGGCCGTGCGGGGCCCGGGACGCCGGTGCGCCGGCGACCGGGGGACAGGGGGGCTCCGCCCGGACTATGGTCGGTCGGTGATCCTCGTGCCCGCACTCGCGGCCCTCGCCGGTCTGCTGATCGGACTGCGGTCCCGTGTTCTGGTGGTCCGGTACGCGGTCCCCGGAGGAGAACGGCCCGGACCGGAATCCGGAGCGGAATCCGGAGCGGAATCCGGAGCGGAATCCGGGCCGGAGCCCGGAGCCGGATCCGGGCCGGAGCCCGGCTGGGAGCCTGAGCCCGCTCACCGGTCCGGACCCGGCGGCGCCGCCCGTGCCGTACGGCCCGGCCCGCCGCCGCTGGCGGTGGAGGCGCTGACGGCGGCGGCGCTGGGGGTGCTCGCCCTGCGGGCGGTGGCGGGCGGGCCCCTCCCGGACCGGTCGGCGGCCGCCGTCGTGGCGTGGTCGGCGGAGCTGCTGGCCCTGTGCTGGCTGGCCGCGGTCTGCGTCCTGCTGGCCTTCGTCGACGCGGCCGTCCACCGGCTGCCCGACCGGTTCACCCTCGCCGCCTACCTCGGCACCGCCGTCCCGCTCACGGCGGCCGCCGCGGCCGGCGGCCGGTGGGACGACCTGGCCGGAGCGGGGCTGGGCGGCCTGGCGCTGGCCGTCTTCTACCTGGTGCTGTTCCTGGTCAACCCGGCCGGCATGGGGCTGGGCGACGTCAAACTCGCGGCGAGCCTGGGCACGGCGCTGGGCTGGTTCGGCTGGGACGTCCTGGTCGCCGGCGCCTTCCTGGGCTTCCTGGCGGGCGGCCTGTACGGCGGGGCGCTGCTGCTCGCCCGCCGCGCGAACCGCAGGAGCGAGATCCCCTTCGGCCCGTTCATGATCATCGGCACGTTCGCCGTCCTCCTGGCGGCCTGACCCGGGCCGATACCCGGGGACCGGCCGGCGCGGGTTCCACCGGACGGTCACCGCCGGTCCCGGTTCACCGGCCGCGCAGATCCGCGACCGTGCTTCCGGTACGGCGGCGCAGCAGGACGCGCAGCGTGCCCGGATGCTCGTAGCCGACCCTGCGGGCGATGGACTCCATGGACAGGTCGGTGGTGCGCAGCAGGTGGCGGGCCTGCTCGACGCGCAGATCCTGGACGAACCGTACCGGCGAGGTGCCCATGACGCGGCGTACGGCCCGCTGGAGGGTCCGCTCGCCGACACCGAGCGCACCGGCGGCGTCGGCGATGCTGAGCGGCTGGTCCAGGCGCGCGCGGATCCAGCGCTCGAAGGCGGCGACGGTCGGATCGTGCTGGGCGAGCGCGCCGGGGATGGTGTAGGCCGACTGCGACGGCCGCTCGTCGATCACCAGGTAGCGGGCGACGAGATCGGCCAGGGCGGGGCTGCTCATCCGCACGACCGCCAGGGCCAGGTCGACGTGGCCGAAGGCCGCGCCCGCCGTGATCACGCCGTCGGAGGCGGTCACCATGCGGGTCTGGTCGAGCGTGACCTTCGGATAGCGGGGCCGGAAATGCGGCGCCAGCCACCAGCTGGTGGTCGCCCGCCGCCCGTCGAGCACCCCGGACTCGGCCAGCAGGAAGGTGCCCGTGCAGGCGGAGGCGACCGAGGCGCCCCGCTGGCGGGACTCGGCCAGCAGCCGCCGCACCTCCGCCGTCGCGGGCCCGCCCGCCTCGGCGAGGAGGGCGTCGGGCCGGCGCTCGGCGAGCGCGGGCACGATCAGCAGGTCGGCCCGCCCGGCCTCGCCGACCGGCGCGCAGGACACCAGATGCCCCGCGCCGGTGCGGACCTGCCGGTCGAAGCCGACCGTGGTCACCCGCCACGCGGGCGGCGGCTGCGGGAGCTCCTCGCGCATCGAACCGGCCGCCTGCAGTACGTCCAGGATCGCCGCGAACCCGGAGTCGAACACGCCGTCGTACGCCAGCACCGCCACATCCATGACGGAAACGGTACCGGAGAAGTCGTTTCCGCCCCTGGGGTCGGGACCGGCGCGGTCTTAGGTTTCTGCTGACACCGAGATTCCTCCCGACACCGAGATGAGGAGCACCTGATGAAGATCGGACTGCTGGCCCGGATCGAGGCCAAGCCGGAGTACGCCGACAAGGTCGAGGCCCTGCTGGGCGAGGCGCTCGAACTGGCCCGCCAGGAGGACCACACCCTCACCTGGTTCGCCTTCCGGCTGGACGCGAACACTTTCGGGGTCTTCGACACCTTCGCCGACGAGGAGGGGCGCACCGCCCACCTGGAGGGCCGGATCGCCGCGGCGCTGATGGAGGCGGCGCCGACCATGCTGAGCGCGGCCCCGGACATCCGCCCGGTGGACCTGCTGGCGGTCAAGCTCCCCTGAGCCGGAAGCGGCGGGACGGGCCGGCGGACGGAAAGCCGCCCGCCGGCCCTCTCCGATCCCGTCGCCGATCTTCACGTGAAGTGCTGCCGGCAGGGCGTCCAGGTCGTCCGTCACACAACGACCTCGCACGCCCCGTCTGCGTTCCCGGACGCACCGGCAGCATTCACATCACCGCGACGGGAGCGTGGCCCTCAAACCGAACCGGCTGCCTCCACGTACCTGTGACAGGGTGGACGGATGACGACGAACCGCGCGTGCTCATCCGATCTCGAACCGTGGTCGGACACCGCTTCGGCCCACGGAGATCTCATCGCGGCGAAGGCGCTCGTCTACGACCCCTGCGGGTTCACGTGCTCGCAGCCGGTGCCCGAAGCCGAGGGCGCCGCCTACGCCGCCCACGGGTTCACCCTTGACGGCCTGTCCATCCGGTTCCGCGCAGCCAAGACGACCCCCACCAAGGCAGGCCAGTTCGTCACCGTCTGGAAGAGGTCCCCGGCCGGCCCCATCCAGCCCTTCGACGCCGCGGACCCCGTCGACCTCTTCGTCATCAGTACCCGCGACCGTCACCACTTCGGTCAGTTCGTCTTTCCCACGGACGCGCTCCGCGAACACGGTGTCGTGTCGGCGAACGGTTCCGGTGGGAAACGCGCCTTCCGCGTCTACCCGCCCTGGGTGACCACCACGAACCGCCAGGCCGGTAGCGCGCAGGCGTGGCAGGCGGACTTCTTCCTGGACCTGCACCAGGACGGGCCTTTCGACCCGGCCCGCGCCCGAGGGCTCTACCACCCGCAGGACGGCGCCGGCACGACCACGACGAGAGCCGGGCACTCTTCCCCTGCACCGCCTGCGGGCAGGTCGAGCACACGGATGTGAACGCGGCGAAACTCGCCGGTCCCGCCCGCCGGATGTCCGGAAGCGGGCGGGCGGTTCCGACGTCTCCGGTGCGGGGCGCCACGGCAGGCGCCCGCTTCCGGAGAGGAGGACCCCATGCCGTCCACCACCCGCCTGCAGGCCTGCGGCGTCGCCATCGGCCCGGTGTTCCTGGGGGTGTGGCTCGTCCAGGCGCTCACCCGCGAGGGATTCGACCCGGCCCGCCACCCGCTCAGCCTGCTGAGCCTCGGTGACCGGGGCTGGATCCAGGTCGCGAACTTCATCGCCGCGGGCCTGCTGTACCTGGGCTTCGCCGCCGGTGTACGGCGGGCGCTGCATCCCGGGCCGGGCTCCACCTGGGCCCCCGTGCTGCTGGGCCTCAGCGGGGTGGGGATGATCATGGCCGGGATCTTCCCCACCGACCCGGGGGCCGGTTTCCCGCCGGGCGCGCCCGCGGGGATGCCCGACTACACCGTGTCCGGCGTCCTGCACGAGGCGGGCTTCCTGCTGGCGTCCCTGTCGTGGACCGCGGCCTGCCTCGTGCTGGCGCGGAGCTTCGCGGCCGCCGGCCGGCGCGGCTGGCCGGCGGCGTGCCTGGCGGTCCCGGCCGGGGTCTTCGCGCTCATCGGGTGGCCCGACCCGAGCAGCCTCACCGTACGGCTGCTGATCGCGTCGGCGGTCCAGTTCGCGTTCGTGGCGGCCCTGGCGGTCCGGATCACGAGGGGCCTGCCGCGGGACCTCCGTGCCCCGCGCCGGCCGCTCTCCCCGGTCAGGCCGGGACGGCCGGGACGATCAGCTCCTCGCCGATGAGCCCGTTCAGCCGGCGGGCCTCGTCCTCGGTGAGGAGCATCAGCACCGAGGCCTGGCCGTTGTCCATGGCGTGGAAGCGGCGGCCGTCACCCTCCAGCTCGTCCATCAGGTAGGAGACGACCATCGGGTCGGCCCAGTCGTCGACGACGTCGACGGTCCAGCGCCGCCGCCGGCCGCCGGCGGTGTACTCGAGCCAGGCCTCGCCGGTGCCGAGGTCGACGTGGTCGCGCACGTCGGTCAGCGCGTCGGGGCGGCCCGCGATCAGGCAGAGCCGCCGGGTGATCTCCACGTAGGCTCCGGGACCGTGGACGCACTCGGTGTCGAAGTTCCACACGCGCTCGGAGAACCGGCGTCCCCACGGCTCGGCCTCGACCTCGATTCCCAGCACGAACAGCAGCAGGGTGAACGGCTCGCTCTCGTACGCCTCGCGGGGGAACGAGTGCAGCAGCTCCGCCACGGTCCTGCCCGGGGCGAGGCCGATCCCGACCCCGGCGAGCGCGGAGAGCTGATCTTCGAGCGTCATGCGCCGATGTTAACGGGCGGCCGGTACGTCGGAACCGTCGACCGCCCGATGCCCGCCGTCAGCCGGTCTCCGTGCCGGAGCGTTCGGCCACGTCGGTGGCGGCGGCGGCCAGGGCGAGCACGGGGAAGATCGCGTGCGCCGGCACCCGGTAGACGCCCCGCTCGGGCTGCTCGACCAGGCCGGCCGAGGCCAGCGTCTTGAGGTGGTGGTAGAGCTGGCCGGGGGAGGCCAGTCCCAGCGCGGTCTGCAGCTCGGCGATGGGCCTGGGCCCGGTGGCCAGCAGCTGCAGGATCTCGAAGCGCGCCGGGTGCCCGGCGGCGGCCAGCACGGCGGCCAGCGGCCCGGCCGGCCGCCGGAGCAGCCAGCCGGGGAAGCGGCGGATCTCCCACTCCCACTGGTAGCCGCCGAAGCGGGCCCGGCCGCCGTAGGCGAACAGGCCGGTCTCGTCGTCGGCCGCCTCCGGCTCCCGCGCCGCGGGGGCGGCGAGCCGGGCCTCCAGGGCCGCGACCCGCGCCTCGAGGTCCTGGAGTCTGTCGTCGACGCCGGTCAGCGGAACCTCACCTCACTGCTGTCTCACTTCAGCGCCGCGCGCACCTTCGCGAAGAAGGCGGGCTCGGTCGCCAGCTCCAGGATGAACTGCTGATGAGCATAGCTGCGCATCCCGGAGTACCAGGTGGCCTCCGGGAGCCGGTGCAGGACCAGGACGGTCTCGCGCGGCCTCTCGCCGGGCCGGGCGGTGTACATGGCCTCGCTGATGACGCCGGGCAGCGAACCGCCCTTGGTGCCGATCCGCAGCTCGGCCGGGTCGGCGCCGGGCCGGCGCATCGGCCACTCCAGGTGCCTGCTCGCCACCGGGTCCTTCCTGAGCCCGGCGAGCACCCGGCGCAGGACGCCGGGCTCCACACGGGTCACGGTCGCGGCCCAGGCGGCCTGCCGGGCGAAGTCCGGCAGCGCGGGCTTCACCTGCTTCCCCGCCTTGACGTACCGCTTCAGGCAGGCGTCGGCCGGCAGCGTGCAGCCGCCGAAGGCGCGCAGGATCTCGCCGTTGATCGTGCCGACGCCGGTCCGCGCGATCCTGCGCAGCTCGCCGGGGCCGAGCCGGTCGCGGAGCAGGTCGGCGGCGGCGTTGTCGCTCTCCTCGATCATGGCGGAGACGAGCTGGTCGAGTGTGACGCTCGCGCCGGGCGCCAGCCGCTCGAGCGCCCGCTCGTGGGCGCCGCCGTCGGTGCCGGGCACGTGGTAGGCGTTCCACAGGGCCACCGGGACGCGGTCGCCCGGTGCGGCCCTGCCCCGGCGGACCGCGTCGGCGTAGGCGGCGAGATGGACGATCTTGATGCTGGAGGCCACCGGGGCGAGGCGGCCGGCGTTGTGGCTGATGCCCCGGGTCACCAGCGCGACGTCGCCGGGGTGGGCCGCGATGTAGGCGAGCACGGCCTCTGCGTCCTTGAGGTCGGCGGGGGCGAGGGCGGCCGCCGGGGCGGCCGGGGCCGCGACCAGAGCGGTCGCCAGGGAGATGCTGAGGATCGCGTTCATGACTCCACGCTAACCGATAATCCGAAATTCCGGAGTATCAATTTTTCGGGAACGCGGGATGTGCGGGGAGATCCGCCGGTGTCTCACCTGTTGAGCTGCGGCCATTCCAGTGGGCGACACATGGAAGACTGGTCCCCATGTTGCGCTGGTTGACCGCCGGAGAGTCCCACGGCCCCGAACTCGTCGCGATCCTCGAAGGGCTGCCCGCCGGGGTGGAGGTGACGACGGCCGACATCGACAGGGCGCTGGCCAGGCGCCGCCTGGGCTACGGCCGCGGCGCCCGGATGAAGTTCGAGCAGGACCTGGTCACGATCGTCGGCGGCGTACGGCACGGCCGCACGCTCGGCAGCCCCGTCGCGATCCGCGTGGGCAACACCGAGTGGCCCAAGTGGGAGACCGTCATGGCCGCCGACCCGGTGGACCCGGCGGTGCTGGAGGGCCAGGCCCGCAACGCGCCGCGCTCCCGCCCCCGCCCCGGCCACGCCGACCTCGCCGGCATGCAGAAGTACGGCTTCGACGACGCCCGCCCGGTGCTCGACCGGGCCAGCGCCCGCGAGACCGCCGCCCGCGTCGCCCTCGGCCAGGTCGCCAGGGGCTTCCTCAAGCAGGCCCTCGGCGTCGACATCGTCAGCCACGTCGTCTCCATCGGCTCGGCGCAGACCACCGAGGGCGTCGTGCCGGGCCCCGGCGACATGGACGCCGTCGACGCCGACCCGGTGCGCTGCGCCGACCCGGCCGGCAGCGCCGCGATGGTCGCCGAGATCGACAGGGCCCACAAGGACGGCGACACCCTCGGCGGCGTCGTCGAGGTGCTCGCCTACGGCCTCCCGCCGGGCCTGGGCAGCTACACCCACTGGGACCGCCGCCTCGACGCCCGCCTCGCCGCCGCGCTGATGGGCATCCAGGCGATCAAGGGCGTCGCGGTCGGCGACGGCTTCGAGACCGCCCGCCGCCCCGGCTCCCGGGCCCACGACGAGATCGAGAACACCTCCGACGGCGTGCGCCGGATCACCAACCGGGCCGGCGGCGTCGAGGGCGGCATGACCAACGGCGAGGCGCTGCGCGTCAGCGCCGCGATGAAGCCGATCTCCACCGTGCCGCGCGCGCTGGCCACGATCGACGTGCTGACCGGCGAGGCCGCCCGCGCCCACCACGAGCGCTCCGACGTCTGCGCGGTCCCGGCCGCCGCGATCGTCGCCGAGGCGATGGTCGCGCTGGTCCTGGCCGACGCCGCGATCGAGAAGTTCGGCGGCGACTCCGTCGAGGAGGTCGCCCGCAACGTGTCGGGCTACCTGTCGTCACTGGTGATCAAGTAGTCGGTGGTCGGCCGGGTGACCGGACCGACCGAGCGAGAGAGCGGATCGAGGGCTGTGATGGGACCGCGCGCCGTACTGATCGGTGCTCCCGGGTCGGGCAAGTCGACCGTGGGCAGGCTGCTGGCCGAGCGGCTCGGGGTCGCCTTCCGCGACACCGACGCCGAAGTGGAGGCCGCGGCGGGCAAGCCGGTGAGCGACATCTTCGTCGAGGACGGCGAGGAGCGCTTCCGCGCGCTGGAGGCCGAGGCCGTACGGCGGGCGCTGGCCGAGCACGACGGCGTGCTCTCCCTGGGCGGCGGCGCGGTCCTGGACGAGACGACCCGCGGGCTGCTGGCCGGCCACCGCGTCGTCTACCTCGAGGTCGGCCTCTCGCAGGCGGTGAGCCGGGTGGGCCTGGGCTCGGCCCGGCCGCTGCTGGTGTTCAACCCGCGCAGCCAGCTGAAGAAGCTGATGGACGCCCGTCGCCCGGTCTACGAGGCGCTGGCGGTCGTGACGGTCGCCACGGACGAGCGCGAGCCCGCCGAGGTCGTCGACGAGATCGTGAGGGGACTGGCGTGACGATCACCAGGATCAGCGTCGGCGGGGAGTCCCCGTACGACGTCGTGGTGGGCACCGGCGTGCTCGGCGAGCTGCCCGGCCTGCTCGGGCCCCGGGTGCGCACCGTCGCGGTCGTGCACCCGGAGGGCCTGCCGGAGATCGCCCGGCCCGTCTGCGGCGCGATCGAGGCGGCCGGCTACGAGGTCGTCCGGCTCCCGGTGCCCGACGCCGAGCGGGCCAAGACGGCCGAGGTGGCCGCCGGGCTCTGGTCGGCCTTCGGCCGCCACGGCATGACCCGCTCCGACGCCGTGGTCGGCGTCGGCGGCGGAGCCACCACCGACCTGGCCGGGTTCGCCGCCGCCACCTGGCTGCGCGGCGTCAAGGTGGTGCAGGTCCCGACCACCCTGCTCGGCATGGTGGACGCCGCGGTCGGCGGCAAGACCGGCATCAACACCCCCGAGGGCAAGAACCTCGTCGGCTCCTTCCACCCGCCCGCCGGCGTCCTGTGCGACCTGGCCACGCTGGTGACCGTGCCCCGCGCCGACTACGTCGGCGGGCTCGCGGAGATCGTCAAGGGCGGCTTCATCGCCGACCCGGAGATCCTGGCGCTCATCGAGGCCGACCCCGAGGGCGCCCGCCACCCCGACGGGCGGCACACCCGCGAGCTGATCGAGCGGAAGATCCGGGTCAAGGCCCGCGTCGTCGGCGCCGACCTGCGGGAGAGCGGCCTGCGGGAGATCCTCAACTACGGCCACACGCTGGCGCACGCCATCGAGCGGGTCGAGGACTACCGGATGCGCCACGGCGAGGCCGTCGCCATCGGCATGGTCTACGCCGCCGAGCTGTCCCGCCTGGACGGCCGGATCGGGATCGACCTGGTGGACCGGACCCGCGCGATCCTGACCGCGGTCGGCCTGCCCACGGCCTACCGCCGGGAGGCCTGGCCCGAGCTCCGCGACCACATGCGGCTGGACAAGAAGAGCCGGGGCGCCACGCTGCGCTTCGTCGTCCTGGACGACCTGGCGAAGGTGTCCGCGCTGGAGGACCCGCCGGAGGCCCTGCTGGAGGCCGCCTACAACGAGATCGCCAGGTGAGCGGGGCGGCGGACCCGGCACGGCGGGCGGGGCTCCCGTCCGCGCCGCGAGTGAGGAGTGAAGAGAGCAGATGAGGACCGTCTACGTTCTCAACGGCCCCAACCTGTCGCGGCTCGGCACCCGCGAGCCGGACGTCTACGGCGCGGAGACCTTCGCCGACCTGGCCGCGCTCTGCCGGCAGACCGGCCGGGAGCTGGGCCTGTCGGTGGAGGTCAGGCAGACCGACGACGAGGCCGAGCTGGTGGGCTGGCTGCACGAGGCGGCCGACGGCAAGATCCCGGTGGTGCTGAACCCCGCGGCGTTCACCCACTACTCCTACGCGCTGCGCGACGCCATCGCCCAGCGCACCGCGCCCCTGGTCGAGGTGCACATCTCCAACCCGGCCGCCCGCGAGGAGTTCCGGCACACCTCGGTGGTCGCCGCCGTCGCCACCGGGACGATCGCCGGGTTCGGCCTCGCCTCCTACGTGCTGGCACTGCGGGCCGTCGCCGACCTGGCCTGAACGGGACCGGAGGATTCCCATGACGCGCTACAGGTCCTTCGTCGCCCTCGGCGACAGCTTCACCGAGGGCATGAACGACCCGGCCGTGCACCCCGCCGTGGACGCCTCCGGCCTGCCGGTCGAGAGCGGGCGCTTCCGCGGCTGGGCCGACCGGGTGGCCGAGCGGCTGGCCGCGCTCGACCCGGAGTTCCGCTACGCCAACCTCGCGGTGCGGGGCAAGCTCATCGACCAGGTCGTCGCCGACCAGGTGCCGGTCGCCGTCGAGATGCGCCCCGACCTGGTCAGCTTCTGCGCCGGCGGCAACGACCTGCTCCGTCCGGGCAGCGATCCGGACCGGATGGCCAAGAAGCTCGCGGGAGCCGTACGGCGGCTGCGGGACACCGGGGCCGAGGTGCTGCTGTTCACCGGCGTCGACCCCCGCGACACCCCGCTGATGCGCCGCGCCCGCGGCACCTTCGCGGTCTTCTACCTGCACGTCCGCTCCATCGCCGACCTGTACGGCTGCCACCTGGTCGACCAGTGGTCGATGCAGGGCCTGCGGGACTGGCGGGCGTGGAGCGACGACCGCCTGCACATGAACGCGGAGGGCCACCGGATGGTGGCCGCCAAGGTGTGCGAGGTGCTCGGCGTGCCCTGCGACGACGACTGGCGGTTCACCTGGCCGCCCCGGGAGAACGTCGACCCCCGGGCCAAGCGCCGCGAGGACGTCCAGTGGGTCCGCACCCACCTCGGCCCGTGGGTGCTGCGCCGCCTGCGCGGCCGTTCCTCCGGCGACGACCTCGACCCCAAGCGGCCGGACCTTAAGCCCTTCGCCTGACGGCCGGCGCCCCGGCCGCGGAGGACGACCGGAGAAGGCCGGGGCCGGGCGGCGGAGTGCCGTACAGCGGCTCGCGGTGGCTCGCGGTGGCTCGCGGCGGGGCCGGGACGCGGAGGAGCGGCGGGACCCGCCGCGGGCGGACGACGGGATCCGCGGCGGGGTCAGGACGCGGACAGGCGGCGGAGCGCCTCGCGGACCTTGGCCGGGTCGTTCGTGGGCCAGAAGGGCGGCAGGGAGGCGCGCAGGAAGCCGGCGTAGCGGGCGGTGGCCAGCCGGGGATCGAGGACCGCGACCACACCCTTGTCGTGCTGGCTGCGCAGCAGGCGGCCGGCGCCCTGGGCGAGCAGCAGGGCGGCGTGCGTGGCGGCGACCGACATGAAGCCGTTGCCGCCCTTGGCCGCGACGTGGCGCTGCCGGGCGGAGCTCAGCGGGTCGTCGGGCCGGGGGAAGGGGATGCGGTCGATGATGACCAGCCGGAGCGACGGGCCGGGCACGTCCACGCCCTGCCAGAGCGAGAGCGTGCCGAACAGGCAGGTCGGCTCGTCTTCGGCGAACCGTTTGACCAGCTGCATCGTGGAGTCGTCGCCCTGGCAGAGCAGCGGCACGCTCAGCCGGTCGCGCAGCGCCTCGGTGGCGGCCTTGGCCGCGCGCATCGAGGAGAACAGGCCGAGGGTCCGGCCCCCGGCCGCCTCGATCAGCTCGGTGATCTCCTCCAGGTATGCCTCCGGCAGGCCGTCGCGGCCCGGCTGGGGCAGGTGCTTGGCGACGTAGAGGATGCCGCTGCGGGGGTGGTCGAAGGGGGAGCCGACGTCCAGGCCGGACCAGCCGGACCGGTCGCCGTCGGCGGCGCTCAGGCCCCACTGGCGGGCCAGGCCGTCGAAGGCGCCGCCCAGGGCGAGGGTGGCGGAGGTCAGCACCACCGTGCGGTCGCCGAACAGCTTGTCGCGGAGCATCCCGGCGACGGTCAGCGGGGCGATCCGCAGGGTCGGGGGACGGCGGTCGGTGGCCCCGTCCAGCCAGACCACCTCGGCCCGGTCGACCTCCTCGGCGTGGCCGAAGGCGTCCAGCATGCGCTGGGCGGTGTCGTGGACCTCGTCCAGCGCGGTGAAGGCCGCCTTGCGCAGCCCGGCGCTCTCCGGGTCGTCCTTGTCGCTCGCGCCGCGCGGGCCCAGCGCGGTGACGCAGGCCGACGCCGCGTCGCGGATCAGGGCGAGCGTCAGGCCGAGCACCTGGGGCAGCTCGTCGAGCCGTCCGGGCGGCGCGACCGCGAGCAGGGCCTTGAGGTCCTCTCCCGCCTGCAGGAGCCGGTCGGCGATGCCCTGCTCGACCAGCCGCCCGACCCGCCGCACGGCCAGCGAGACGGTGTTCTCCGACAGCTCGCCGGTGACCACGGAGGTGACCCGGTCGACCAGCTCGTGGGCCTCGTCGACCACGACGACGTCGTGCTCGGGCAGGAGCGGGATGTCCTCCATGGCGTCGATGGCCAGCAGCGCGTGGTTGGTCACCACGACGTTCGACTCGGCGGCGCGGGCGCGGGCCAGCTCGGCGAAGCACTCCGTGCCGCTGGGGCAGCGCTGCGCGCCCAGGCACTCCCGGGAGCTCACCGAGAACTGCCGCCAGGCCTGCTCGTTGACGCCGGGGACCAGCTCGTCGCGGTCGCCGGTCTCGGTCTCGTTCGCCCAGTCCTGGATGCGCTGGACCATCCGTCCGGTCAGGCTCACCTCACCGGGGTCGAAGAGCTGGTCCTGCTCGTCGTCGGGCCAGCCCGCGCTCGCCTTGTAGCGGCACAGGTAGTTGCGGCGGCCCTTGAGGATCGCGAACGTGGGCTCGGCGGGCAGCAGCGGGGCGAGCGCCTCGGCCAGGCGGGGCAGGTCGCGGTCCACGAGCTGGCGCTGCAGGGCGATCGTCGCGGTGGAGACGACGACGGCGCCCTCGGAGGTCATCGCGTGCCGGATCGAGGGGATCAGGTAGGCGAGGGACTTGCCGGTGCCGGTGCCGGCCTGGACGGCCAGGTGGTCGCCGGAGTCGACGGCCCGCTGGACGGCCCGGGCCATCGCGAGCTGGCCGGGGCGCTCGACCCCGCCCACGGCCTTGACCGCCAGGGCGAGCAACTCCTCGACCGGGGGCAGGTCGGCGCCCGCGGGGGCCTTCGGGCTCTTCGAACCCTTGGGAGCCCTCGAGTCCTTGGGAGCCTTCGAGGTCTTCGCGTCCGAGGTCCCGGAGCGGCGTTCCGCACGGACTCCCGCGGAGTTCTCGGCAGGGCTCTCGTCCGGGTTTCCGGCGGGGCGCGGGGAAGGGCTCGAGGCGGGGCTCTCAGTGGGGCTCTCGGCGGGGCTGAGGGAGTCGGTCGGCACGACAGCCAACCGTACCCGCTCGCTCCGACAACCGGGCCTGGCTCCGGAGAGTCATCAAACGGACTCGTCCCGGCGTTCCGGACCGCGGCGTTCGTCTCGCATGGCAAACTGGCGGAACCACCGCTGCGCGTACGCGGAGGACCGGGCAGGATCGTCCTCCCGGTGTGCGCGAGGCTGGAGATGGGGATGGAAAGACGGATTCGGTAGGGTTTCCAGAGGTCGAGTGGACGAATAAAGGCTGGTTAAAGCACCATGTCATCCATGTCGGAAGTTGTCCCGTTGCCGTCGTTCGGCGAGGTGTTCTTTGACGAGCGTGGCCAGGAGCGGGTGCTCCGGGTCACCTGGCACGACGGCACGCTGGTGCTGAGCCTCTGGCGCGGCGAGATGTGCACCGCCAGTTTCCGCATGCCCATGGACGACGTGGCACGCTTGGTGGACACCCTCGACGAGGGGTTCGTCGAGGCCGGGGGCCGCTATCCCGACGAGGTCGGCGAGGACGTCCCGGCGGGGGGCCACCCGGAGCACGCCGGGCACACGGAGCTCCCCGGCACCGGGCAGTACGCCCGGCCGCGCCCGGAGGACTACGCCCAGCCGGTCCCGCCGCCGCACTACGCCGACCCGGCGGTCACCCAGATGGCCCCGCCGCACTACGCCGACCCGATGGCCACCCAGGTGGCTCCGCCGGAGGAGCAGCGCCCGCCCGCGCTGGGACCCAACGACGTGCTCGTGGCGCGGGGCGCGGTCCCCCCGCCGGACGCGGCCCCGGACCGCGTCCCGGGATACGGCGCGGCCGACGTGGTGCCGCCCGAGAACATGATCGTCGGCGACTCGCTCCCCTACGGGGCGCCCCAGCCGGGCGAGCCGCCGTACCCGGGACAGCCCGACCCCTATGCGCAGCAGGTCCCGCAGCCCGACCCGTTCGCCCCGGTCTCCCGGCCGGCGACGGATCCGTTCGCGGCGCCGCCCTCCCACCGGCAGGCCGACCCCTTCGCCGCGGCCCGGCAACCCGACGTCTTCACCCCGGCGCAGCCCGACCCCTACGCGCAGGTCCCGCAGCCCGACCCCTACGCGCAGCAGGTCCCGCAGCCCGACCTGTTCACCCCGGCCCCCCAGCAGGGGGCGGATCCGTTCGCGGCGCCGCCCTCCCACCGGCAGGCCGCCGACCCCTTCGCCCCGCCCGCCGACCGGTTCCCGCCGTCGCAGCCCGACGCCTACCCCTCCCAGGGGCACTCCACCGACCCCTACGGCATCCCGCCCGTGGGACAGCAGCCCGACCCCTACGGCTACCCCGCCCCGGCCCAGCCCGATCCCTACGCGTTCGGGAACCGGCCGCAGCCCGCTCCGGAACGGCAGGCCCCGCCGGGCGGGCACCCGGCGGACCTGCGCGACCTGTACAGCACGCCGCCGGCCTACGACCAGCCGTACGAGCAACCGTACGACCCCGACGACCCGCTGAACCTGCGCGCCCAGCAGGCCGGGCAGCACGGGCAGCCGCCGGGGCCCCGCTCCTACCCGGACGCGCCGCACTCCACCGGCGAGCGGCTCCGCCCCGAGCAGGGCTACGACGACGGGCGCCGCGACTGGTGACGTGCCCCGCCTCCCGGCCCGCCACCGGCGGACGCCGGGAGGCTAGGATCCCTTCCCGGATCTTCGGACGGACGGGGTGGGATGGACCAGTCGATCGCACTGCAACTGCTGGTCGTGCCGGTCGCCGCGGTCGCGGTGGCCGCCGTGTCCAGGCGCCGGGGATGGCCCGCGCCGCTGCTGCTGGTCCTGGCCGGGCTGGTGCTCTCACCGTTCGTGCCGGAGTACGCGCTCGACCCTGAGATCGTCCTGCTGGTCTTCCTCCCGCCGCTGCTCTACTCCGCCGCGATCGACAGCTCCTACCTGGGCCTCAAGGCGGTCCGCAGGCCGGTCGCGCTGCTCTCGGTGGGGCTGGTGCTGTTCAGCACGCTGGTCATCGGCTGGGTCGTCCACCTGCTCCTGCCGGATCTGCCGCCGGCGGCGGCCTTCGCGCTCGGGGCGATCGTGGCGCCGCCCGACGCGGTCGCCGCGGTCGCGGTGGCCCGCAGGCTGGGACTGCCCCGCAAGGTGATCACCATCCTGGTGGGGGAGAGCCTGTTCAACGACGCCACCGCGCTCACCGCCTACCGGGTGGCGGTCGCCGCCGCGCTGGGACAGGGGATCACCTGGCTGGGCGCGGTCGGCCAGTTCGCCTACGCGGCGGCGGGCGGAGCGGCGATCGGCCTGGTGCTCGCGTGGCTGCTGTCGAAGATCCTCAGAGCGCTCGGAGACGCGCTCGTCGAGAACACCGTGATGCTGCTGACCCCCTTCGGGGTCTACCTCGCCGCCGAGCTCGCGCACACCTCCGGGGTGGTCGCGGTGGTGGTCGTCGGCCTCTACATCGGCCACCGCCTGCCGCGGAGCGGCTTCGGCACCCGCCTGCTGTCCGGCGCGGTCTGGAAGGTCATGGACTTCTTCCTGGAGTCGGTCGTCTTCGCGCTGATCGGCCTGCAGATGTGGCCGATCGTCACCGCGCTCGACTGGTCCGAGCCGCTGGAGCCGGTCGGTACGGCGCTGGCCGTGTTCGCCGCCGCGGTGCTGGTGCGGGGTGTCTGGGTCGTGCCCGCCACCTACCTGCCGAGGCTCCTGTTCCCGGGGGTCCGCCGCCGCGAGCCCGAGGCGCCCTCCTGGCAGCACATCACGATCGTCGGCTGGGCCGGGATGCGCGGCGTGGTCTCCCTGGCCGCGGCGTTCGCGGTCCCGGAGGACTTCCCCGGGCGGGCCACGCTGCTGTTCCTCACCTTCACGGTGGTGATCGGCACGCTCCTGCTGCAGGGGCTGTCGTTCCCCGCGCTGATCCGGCGGCTGAGGGTCTCCAACGAACAGGAGGCCTTCGCCGACGACCTGGCGGAGGCGGGCGCACAGCAGGCGGCGGCCGCGGCCGCCCTCGCCCGGCTGGACGAGCTGGTGGCGGACGGGGTCGCCGACGTCCACCGGGAGGTCGTGGAGCAGCTCAGGCTGCGCGCCGAGCGCCGTACCCTGAGCGCCTGGGAGCGCCTGGGCGGAGGCACCGGCCCGGGCGGCGAGGACACGCCCGGCACGGTCTACCGGCGGTTGCGCAGGGAGATGCTGGCCGCCGAGCGCGAGGTGTTCGTGCGCCTCCGCGACGAGCGGCGCATCGACGACGAGGTGCTCCGCCGGGTCATGCACGAGCTCGACTTCGAGGAGGCCACCCTGGAGCGGGACTGACCGCTCCGCCCCGCCGGTCCCGGCCGGTCATCCGCCCACCGGTCCCGGGCGGTCCCGGCCGGTCACCGGACCGCCCTCCGGAGCGCGGGGCGCCCGAGGTCACTCCCCGTTCCTCCGAGGGCGGGCGCGCAGGTGCGCGCGTTCGCCCTGCGCGCCGAACAGGCTGAGGAACTCGACCGGTTCGGCGTCGGCGGCGCCGAACCAGTGCGGGATGCGGGTGTCGAACTCGGCCGCCTCGCCGGGGGACAGGACCAGATCCTGCTCGCCGAGGACGACCCGGAGCCGCCCGTTGAGGACGTAGAGCCACTCGTAGCCCTCGTGGGTCTGCGGATCCGGCTCCCTACGACGGCCGTCGGCCGGGATCACGAGCTTGAACGCCTGGATGCCGCCGGTCCTGCGGGTCAGGGGCACCATGATCATGCCGTGGCGGGTGACCGGGCGCAGGTGGATGCGCGGATCTCCGGTGGGCGGCGCGCCGACGAGCTCGTCGAGCGTGACGCCGTGGGCTCTGGCCAGGGGGAGCAGGAGCTCCAGGGTCGGTCGGCGGGTGCCGGACTCCAGCCGGGAGAGGGTGCTCACCGAGATGCCGGTCGCCGCCGACAGGTCGGCCAGCGTGGTCTCGCGCTGCCGGCGCAGCGCGCGCAGCCGGGGTCCGACCGCGTCGAGCGCCTGGTCGAGGTCGTCGTCCATGTCCGCCAGCTTGCCACGGCGGCAACACCGCTTGCGTGAACGGCCTGCGGATCCGGCGGATCCCGCCGGTGGAGGGGCCGCCCGCTCCGCCGGGAAGGCCCGGCGGCGGCCGCTCGCCGGGCCCTCCACCGGGGACGGGAGGGCCCGGCCTCAGCCGACGACCTGGTCGACGTAGCACCAGCGCCAGGTCTCGCCCGGCTCGAACGAGGAGATGACCGGGTGGCCGGCCTGGTGGAAGTGGGCGGTGGCGTGCCTGCCCGGCGAGGAGTCGCAGCAGCCGACGTGGCCGCAGGACAGGCAGCGGCGCAGGTGCACCCAGCCGCTCCCGGCGGCGAGGCACTCCTCGCAGCCCCCGGGTGTGCGCGCGGGCGGGTCCTGGGTCTCGGTGAGGTGCTGGCAGGTCGGCATGGTCGTCCCCCTCGGTGGTAACACGATCATCGTACGGCCGGTGCGGCCCGCCGCACGGTGCGGTGGGCCTTCGCGGGCACGCCGCACCGTACCGCCCGTTGGGTAGAGTCAGGACATGAGAGCCCTTCCGCGACGAACCGTCTCCCTCGCCGCCTCCGCCCTGGCCGCCGCCCTCCTGACCACCGGGTGCGCCGAGATCCAGGAGGTGAGCCAGGGCGTCGACCGGGCCCAGCAGTGCATCCAGGCCGCGGGCATCGTCACCGACACCATGGCGAAGGTCGCCGGCCTGCTCAACGACCCCGCGGGCATGGAGAAGGCGCTGAACGACGGGGCCGCCAAGCTGGGCGACGTGGCCGACAAGGCCGCCAACACCTCCCTCAAGGAGGCGGCCGACGGCGTGGCGGGCAGCCTGGAGGCCATCAACGTACAGAACGCCAACGACGCGGTCGACGCGGCGCAGAAGGTCGCCGCCGACGGGGTGAAGTGGGCCGAGCAACTCACCAGCGCCTGCTGAGGCCCCCGGGCGATCCCGGCATCCCCAGGGGAGCAATCCCGGCTTCTCTAGGGGAAATGTCGTTGAAATAGCGTTGATCCCATGGAGACCCCCGGGAAGGAACCGGATCCCCGGTTCACGCTGGCCAACGAACGCACCTTCCTGACCTGGCTGAGCACGTCGCTCGCGCTGACCGCGGGCGGCGTCGCCATGGCGGCCGTCTCGCCGGACGTCTTCGTGCCCTGGATGCGGACGCTGCTCGCGGTCGTCCTGGTGTCCCTTTCGGCGCTGGCCGCGGCCATGGCCTACCCGCGCTGGCGCCGGGTCCAGCACGCCCTGCGCACCTCCGAGCCCCTCCCGCCGCCCGCCCTCGCCGCGCTGTTCGGGTACGGCGTGGCGGCCGTGGCCGTGCTCGCGCTCGTCCTGATCCTGACGGCCCGGTGAGACCGGATGCCGGGAAGGGAGAGCATGCGCCCCGCGGGACGGGGCGGTGACCGGGGCGGTGACCGGGGCGGGGGGCGGGCGGTGACCGAGCTCTGGGACGAGGGCCTGCAGAGCGAGCGGACCCGGCTGGCCTGGGTTCGCACCGCGGCCATGCTGGCCGCCGGCGGTCTGGGGATGGGCGGGATGGCCCTGCGCGCCGGAGCGTCCCCGCTGGTGGCCGCGCCCTTCGCCCTGACGGCCCTATGCGGGGCCGCGCTGCTGGCCCGCACCGGCGTGCGCTACCAGCGGGTCCAGGACGCCCTCCACGGGGGCCGCCCCCTGGACGAGCGCGCCGACGCGGTCCTGGCCTGGCTGGGCGCCCTCGCGGCGGTCGCCGCCTCCGCCGTCTTCGTCCTATCCCGGTAGGCGCCTCCCGGCTGTCCGGCGGACCCGGCCGGGACGACCGTGAGTGGATCGCGGGGCGGCACCGGACCTCCGGGCCCGCCGTACTGGAGGCCGGATCCGCCGGACGGCCGGTCCGCTGCATTGAACGGCCGGAACCGGGGCAGTGCGGACGGGATGTTCGAGGATTTCACCGACGAGCGCGTCGACGTGGGAGAGGCGGAGCTGCGGGTGCGGCACGGCGGCTCCGGGCCGCCCGTGCTGCTCCTGCACGGCCACCCCCGGACGCACGCCACCTGGCACCGCGTCGCGCCGCTGCTGGCCACCGGCTTCACCGTCGTCTGCCCCGACCTGCGCGGCTACGGGCAGTCGTCCAAACCGCCCAGCACCCCCGGCCACGAGACCTACTCCAAGCGGGCCATGGCCCGCGACTGCGTGGCGCTGATGCGCGCCCTCGGCCACGAGCGCTTCGCGGTCGCCGGGCACGACCGGGGCGCCTACGTGGCCCAGCGCCTGGCCCTGGACCACCCGTCGGCCGTGACCCGCGCCGCGGTGCTCGACGCGGTGCCGATCGGTGAGGCGCTGGCCCGCTGCGACGCGACGTTCGCGCGGCGCTGGTGGCACTGGTTCTTCCTCGGGCAGGAGGAGCAGCCCGCCGAGCGCGTGATCAACGCCGATCCCGACGCCTGGTACCGGCTGGACCCGCGGGCGATGGGCGAGGAGGCCTGCGCCGACGTGCGCCGGGCGATCCACGACCCGCGGACCGTGCACGCCATGTGCGAGGACTACCGGGCGGGGCTCGGCGTGGACCGGGCCGCCGACGACGCCGACCGCGCCGCGGGCCGCCGGATCGGCTGCCCGCTCCTCGTGCTCTGGTCGACCCGCGACGACATGGAGGACCTCTACGGCGACGTGCTCGCGGTCTGGCGGGACTGGGCCGACGACCTGCGGGGCGGTGCCGTCGAGAGCGGACACCACATGGCGGAGGAGGCCCCGGAGCAGCTCGCCGCCGAACTGCGCGCCTTCTTCGGGGAGCCCGGCCCGCCGGGATCCGCGCGGTGATCGCAGCACGCCTTCACCGGTCCGGCCCACCGGTCCGGCCGGGAGGTCCGGGCCAGGTGGGGCGGGGCGACGGGCTCAGCGGGGCAGTCGCCCGGCGGTCTCCGCGGCCAGTCGCCGGAGGACGGGAGCGAGGTCGGGGCGGTCCTGGAGCAGCTCCTCCAGCCGCGCCCGCCAGGCCCCCGCCTCGGCGGACCCCGCGTCCTCCCGCCGCTGCAGGCGCAGGCGCGTCTCGGTCAGAGCCTGCCGGTAGGCGGCGCCGAGGTGGTGCGCCACCGCGTCGGTGAGCCACCAGTAGACGTCGCAGTCCGCCGCGGCGACGAACGCGCGTGCGGCGTCCCACGCCGTGCGGGGCCGGTGTTGTACGACGGTCATGGCCGGACGGTACGCCTGATCCGGCTCTCCGGCAAGGCCGTACCGCGTCCCGGCAAGGCCGTACCGCGTCCCGGCGGGGCAGGGCGGCGGCAGGGTCAGGAGTCGGTGCCGAGGGCGACGGTCTCGGCGACCTCGGCGTGGCGTTCGGCTTCTTCGGCGGCGAAGCGCTCGGCGTCGAGCTTCTCGGCGATGTCCTCGTCCTGCCGCATCAGCGCCTCCAGGCTCTGGCCGGCCATGTCCAGCACGCCCATGTCGGCGTAGGCCTGCTGCAGGCGGGGGCTCCACAGGCCGATGTCCTTGACGCAGGGGACGATGCGGCTGAACAGCAGGGAGCGGAACAGCCTGAGGTACTCGGAGCGGTCGACGCACTCCATGGCCTCGGTCACCTCGGACCTGTTCAGGCCGAGGTTCTCCCAGGTCTCCCTGCCGCGCAGGCGGTCGCGCATCAGGTAGCAGCCCTCGATGACGAAGTCCTCGCGTTCGCGCAGCTCGCTCCCGGACAGCCCGGCGTAGTAGTCGCGCAGCGCCATGCGGCCGAAGGCGACGTGGCGGGCCTCGTCCTGCATCACGTAGGCGAGGATCTGCTTGGGCAGCGGCTTGGTGGTGATGTCGCGCATCACGCCGAAGGCGGCCAGGGCCAGGCCCTCGATGAGCACCTGCATGCCGAGGTAGGGCATGTCCCAGCGGGAGTCGCTCAGCGTGCTGTCCAGCAGCGCCTTGAGGTGCTCGTTGATCGGGTAGGCCAGGCCCACCTTCTCCTGCAGGAAGCGGGCGTAGGTCTCGGCGTGCCGGGCCTCGTCCATGGTCTGGGTGGCGGCGTAGAACTTGGAGTCGAGGTCGGGCACCGACTCGACGATCCGGGCCGAGCAGATCATCGCGCCCTGCTCGCCGTGCAGGAACTGGGAGAACTGCCAGGCCGCCCCGTGCAGGCGCACGTCCCGGCGCTGCCTTTCGCCCATCCGCTCCCAGAGCGGGGTGCCGTAGATCGCGATGGTGGTGTCGGGGATGCCGAGCACGTTGTACGGATCGACCTCCAGGCCCCAGTCGATGCGCTTGACGGAGTCCCACTGCTTGTCCTTGCCCTTCTGGTAGAGGGCGAGCATGCGGTCCCTGCCGTCGTCGTACTCCCAGGTGAAACGGGCGGCGCCGGCGGCTTCCACGTCCCACGTGGAGAGCTCGGCCGGGATCGTGTAGAGATCGTGCGTCGACATGCGGCCTCCAGAGACGTACACCGTACGTATGCTTCGAGCGTGGCACGTACGGTGTACGTGCGTCAATGGGCGGGGGGAGAATGGGAGCATGTCGCCCGAGCCGCTGTCCCGTCCGCGCATCGTCGCCGCCGCCATCGAACTGATCGAGCGGGAGGGCGCCGACGCGGTGTCCATGCGCAGGATCGCGGGGGAGCTGGGGGTGGGCGTCATGTCGCTCTACAACCACGTGCCCAACAAGGCGGCGCTGCTGGACGCGGTGGCCGAGACGGTGCTGTCGGAGATCGAGTTCGCCGACGACCCCGACGCCGAGTGGACCGAGCGGGTGCGCATCCAGGCGCGGGCGTTCCGGCAGATCGCCCACCACTACCCCCGGTGCACGATGGTGGTGGTCAGCCGCCAGCTCCAGTCGGCCGCCGGGCTGCTCCCGGTCGAGCGGGCGCTGGCCACGCTGCGCAGCGCCGGGTTCGGCGGCGAGGAGGCGGTGCGCATCCTGCGCACGTTCATCGCCTACATCGTGGGCTCGCTGCTGCGGGAGGTCGGCGTGACCCCGACCTTCGCCCCGGTCCACCACTCCCAGGCGGAGATCGGGAAGGTGGACCCGGTGCTCTTCCCCGAGACCAGCTCCCTGGCCGCCGAGCTGGGCGCGTGCGACCACGAGGCCGAGTTCGAGTTCGGGCTGGAACTGCTCATCCGGGCCATCGCCGTGGAGCGCGGGCGGCACGGGTGACGCCCGGGGCCGGCGGCCCCGGGCGCCCGACGGGAGCGCGCCCTTCCCCTGGACGCTCCCGGAGAGAAAGGGGTCAGTACCAGTTCGTCGACCGGAAGTGACCCCACGCACCGCACGGCGAGCCGTAGCGCTGCTTGATGTACCGCAGGCCCCAGCGGATCTGCGTGACCGGGCTCGACCGCCAGTCCCCGCCGCTGCCGCCCATCTTCGAGCCCGGCAGCGCCTGGGGGATGCCGTAGGCACCCGAGTAGCGGTTGTACGCCCGGTGGTTCCAGTTGCTCTCCCTGGTCCAGAGACTGTCCAGGCAGCGGAACTGGTCGTGGGACCACGCGCGGCGGGAGACGAGGCGGAACGCGATCGCCTTGTTCCTGCCCTTCGTGGTCCTCGCGAGAGACCTGGTCCCGGGCCTGGCCCGGGTGGACCAGGTGGCCAGGTGAATCCGCTCCGCCGTCCCTGCCGCGACCGTCCTCTCCGCGACCGGCGTACGGGTCGCCCCGGTCGTACCGGTCGCCGCGGAGCCGACCACGGCGGAGGTGGCGACCACGGTCACGGCTGCGGCGCGTAAAGCGCGGTGACTGTCCAAAACCGTCCTTCCTTCGGGCCGCGTGCGGGAGACGCGTCCGGGCGCCGTGACACCCGGGAGCGCCGGCCGGTCCCGCGTCCGTGGATCGCACGAAGGACGCCCGCCCGTCCTGCCGGCATGCTTCCGGCAGGACACCGCGGCGGTCTCTCTACGCGGTTTCTAGTACGCCGGGGAAACGCCGGACGGGCCCTGCGACACGGTCGGGAAGGCTGTTTGCATGATCTTCGCGGTTGGGGGGCGGTTCGAGTGGTCCGGGCTGACCGGGACGGGCGGGCCGAGGCGGAGGAGTGGTGCAAAGATCGCCCCGGTATGGGGTTTGGACCGCCCGCATCCGTGGGAGGACGGGTTCCGCGGCGTGCCCGCCCCGGCGCGTCGCCCGCTTTACCCACCCTCCGGAGGCCCCGTACCCGCCCGCCGGAAGTTCCGGGCTCGATTGCTGCCGGGACCTCCTTCTGCGGTGGCTCGACCCGATCTCGAACACATGTCACTCGGCCGTGTGAGCGAGGACGGCGGCCGCCAATTCCTCGTGTACCTCCGGGGGCAGCGTGTGCCCCATGCCCGCCGCGATCATCAGCCGCGCCTCCGGGATCCGCTCGGCGATGATCGCGCCGTGGCCCGGCTTGACCGGCTCGTGGCTGCCCTCGACGACCAGGGTGGGCGCCGTCACCCGGTGCAGCATGCCCACCGGCTCGAAGTCGGGCCTGGCCATCGCGGCCAGCCGGTGGTTGGCCACCGCCGACAGGTCGCGGGCCCGGTCGTAGATCCGCTCCTGCAACCGGCGCGCCGCGTCCTCGTCGAACGGCAGCCCAGTGCCGTGCAGCACGCGCTGCTCGGCGATCATTACGTCGATCCGCGCGCGCCGGTCCTGCGGCGGCGGGGCGGCGATCAGCGCGCTGAAGAATTCCACGAACTCCGGTGCCGGCTCCGGCAGGCTCTCCTCGGGTTGCGACTGCCCCGTCAGGGCCCGCACGAGTACCTCGCCCTCACCGCCGCCGAGCGGCGAGGAGCCGATGACGGTCAGCGAGCGCACCCGCTCCGGTGCCTCCACGGCGACGAACTGGGCGAGCAGCCCGCCCGCCGAGTGGCCGACCAGGTGGGCGCTGTCCAGGCCGTGGGCGTCCATCACGCGGTACACGTCGTTCTTGATGTCGTCCCAGGTGTACGGCTCGGCCGCGAAGTCGACGGTACCCGACATGCCGGTGTCGCGGTGGTCGTAGCGGATCACCCTGCGGCCTCCGGCGGTCAGCCGGCCGACGAACTCGTCCGGCCACAGGACGCCTTGCGACATCGAACCCATGATCAGCAGGATCGGCGCGTCCGTCTCGGCGCCGAACTCTTCACTCCAGATGTCCACGTTCTGCATGCCTCAGAGCATGCCGTCCCCGGCCACGGGCGCCTTCCGTAGAACTACCAGCCGCGCCAGCTCCGTACGGGAGCCGATGCCCAGCTTCGGATAGATCTTGTACAGGTGGTACTCGACCGTGCGCGGGCTCAAGAAGAGCTGGGCGGCGATCTGCTTGCTCGACAGCCCGTCGGCGACCAGGCCCGCGATGCGCAGCTCCTGCGGGGTCAGCGCGCCGAGCACGGATGCGGGCGGGGCCTGCCCGTTCTCGCCGGCCGCCCGCAGTTCGGCCTGCGCGCGCCGCGCCCACGGCCGCGCGCCGGCCCGCTCGAACGTCTCCCACGCCGTCCGCAGATGCGCCCGCGCCTCGCCCGGCCGCTGCCCGCGGCGCAGGCGCTCACCCAGCAGCAGGGCCGTCCTGGCCGCCTCGAACGGGTTGGTGTGCAGCCGTAGCGCCTCGCCGAAGGCGTCCTGTGACGATTCGACCAGCCCTCGGCAGCGGGCCAGCAGCGCGCGCGACTCGGCCGTTGCGGCGTGCACCGACCACTGCTCGTACGCCTCCAGCGCCGTCCGCGCACCCCTCTCGTCGCCCGCACCCACGGCGGCCTCGACGCGGTCCGGCGCCGTCCGCCACACCACGGTCGGATGCCCCGCGCCAGGCCCCGCCGCGACGATCGCCCGGAAACGGTCGTGCGCCGCCGCGTAGCGGCCCAGACACAACTCGAGCAGCGCCGGCGCGTAGGCGGCCACCCCCACCCGCAGACCCACGCGGTGGGGGACGGCGATGGCCAACGCCTCGCGGGAGTGCCGCTCGCAGTCTTCCTCCTCCCCCCGCAGCGCCGCCAGTACCGCCAGGTTGGCCAGGTGCGCGGCCACCGTGTTCTCGTACCCGGCCTCACGGGCCAGCTCCAGGCCCTCCTCGGAGACGGCCCGGCTGCGCGCCAGCCGCCCGGCGATGCGCTCGGCGGTCGCCACGAACTCCAGCACCACGGGGAGCTGCCCGGCCATCCCCGAGACCCTGGCCACCCGCCCGGCCCGGTCGGCCATCTCGGTGGCCAGGTCCGGCTCGCCCAGGTAGCTGGCCGCGGCCGCCGCCCACAGGTACTCCGCCGCCTCCTCCAGTTCGTCCGCCCGCGCCAGCGCCCGCCGGAGCAGGACCGGCCCGGCGGCGTCGCCGTCCAGCGTCAAGCCGATCCCGGCCACCGCGTCCCGCAGGAACCCCTCGGGGTGCGCTGCGGCCCGGCGGCCGAGCTCGACCATGGCCGCGGTATCGCCGACGTACGAGGCCGCCTCCGCCGCGTCGGCCAGCATGTCCAGGCTCTCACCCACCGCCAGGATCCGTACGGCCTCGGCGGCGCTGCCCGAGTTCAGCTCGAACCGGCCCCGGAGCCGGGCGATCTCCATGAGGAGAGCGGCGTCCCCGTCGGCCTGTTCGCGGGCCTCTGCCAGCAGCGACTCGGCCTGTCCGGGGCGGCCGCCGAGCCAGGCCGCGACGGCGGCGTCCTTCAGCCGGGCGGCCCTGGTCCGCGGGTCGGGGGTCAGCCCGGCGGCCCTGGCGAGGGCCGCGGCGGCGGCGCCGTACCCGCCGCGGTCGCGCGCCCGCTCCGCGGCCTCCGCCAGCGCGGCGGCGACCGACTCGTCCCGGCCCAGCGCGGCGCCGGCCAGGTGCCAGGCGCGGCGGTCGCCATCGGTCAGCTCCGCCAGGACGGCGTGCACCCGGCGGACGTCGGCGGGGGCGGCCGCCTCGTGGACGGCGGACCGGACGAGCGGATGGCGGAAGCGCACGCTCGTGCCCGACACCCCTGCCAGCCCGCTCTCCTCCAGCTCGGCCAGCGCCGCCCGTCCCGCACCGGCCGCCGCCGTCCCCGGCCCCGCGGGTTCCGGATCGGCCGTCCCCGGCCCGGACGGGGACGGCCGATCCGCCTCCGCCCCCGGCGGTACCGCCTGCTCGGCGCAGAGCCGGCCGGCGGCGTGCAGGACCAGGCCGAGGTCTGCCTCGACGGCGGCGACCAGGGCGACCAGCCGGGCGGCGGCGGACAACATGGCCACCCGCTCGCCGAAGAGCCGGACCCCGCCGGGCAGCGGGTCGGGCAGCGGTTCGCGCCCGGCGAGCTGCGCGGGCGTCAGGCGGGCGGCGATCTCGCCCAGGGCGAGCGGGTTCGCACCGGTCAGCTTGACGAGCTCCTCCGCCACACGGGCGGGCAGCACGCCGTGGCGGGACTCCAGCAACCGGGCCGCGGCGGACTCGGGCAAGCCCCGCACGTCCACCGTCAGCGGCACGCCCTTGACCGGAGCGTCCCCGCGTACGGCGAGCAGCAGCGCGATCCGTTCCGTCCCCAGCCGCCTGGCGGCGAACAGCAGCGCGTCGGCCGAGGCCCGGTCCGCCCACTGGAAGTCATCGACCAGGCAGATCAGCCCGTCCGGCGCGGCGGCCTCGACCAGCAGCGAGAGCACGCCGGCGCCCAGCAGGAACCGGTCGCCGGCACCGCCCGCGGCGAGCCCCAGGGCCGCGCGCACGGCGTCGCGCTGTGGCTCGGGCAGCGCGTCGAGCGAGCCGGTCACCGGCCGCAGCACCTGGTGCAGCACCGCGAACGCAAGATCGGCCTCGGGCTCCGCGCAGGTGGTCCGCAGCACCCGCATCGCGCCGCGGCGCGCGGCCACCGCGTCGAGCAGGGCCGTCTTGCCCGCGCCCGCCTCGCCGCGCAGCACCACCGCGCCGCCGGAGCCGCCCCGGGCCCGCTCGATCACCTCGTCGAGTGCACTGATCTCCGCAGATCTACCGTAAAGCACAGATACTCACTGTAGGAGGCCTCCAGGCTGTCCCGTGCCCACGGAGGCCGCCGTCCTCGACCATGATCGCCTGTTCCGGGCAGCGAGGGGAACTGCGGGGTTATTCCCTGCAATCGCTGCGGAGCACTTTCAGCTGATCTGCACGACGAGGCTGCTGGGGTTCGAGACGACGTTCGAGGCCGACTGGTACGTCAGCCTGTGGCGACCGGGAGATTCCGGATACGAGCTCGCCCTCCTCGACCCCGCCCACCCGACGGTTCCGGAAGGCTACGGCGTCCCCGTCCGGGGACTGCTGCTCTGATCGACGTCATCACCCCCATCGCCCCGGCCGCCGAATACGCCGGGTAGGACGCCGATCACCGGGCCTGATCCCGCTTTCGGGCAGGGCGTCGAAGGTCTGTTGGAAGGGTGGCTCCACCAGCCGCCATCTGCGTCGTCCCCGCAGGTAGGAGGGGTGGGATCGGTAAAGGCGGGCTGTTGGTCGATTAACTGAGCAAACCGCGTCGATACCCCTCGCCGACGGCGGCGGCGCGGTCGCGGACGCCGAGTTTGTCGTAGATGTGCAGCAGGTGGGTCTTGATGCTCGCCTCGCTGATGAAGAGTTTGGCGGCGGCCTGGCGGTTGGAGGCGCCTTCGGCGACGAGGGTGAGGACCTGGAGTTCGCGGTCGGTGAGGGCGATCTTGACCGGTCGGCGTATCTGGCCCATCAGGCGGCCGGCGACCGAGGGGGACAGGACCGGCTCGCCGGCGGCGGCGGCGCGCACGGCGCGCAGGAGTTCGTCGGTGGGGGCGTCTTTGAGGAGGTAACCGGTGGCGCCGGCTTCGATGGCGGGCAGGACGTCGGAGTCACCGTCAAAGGTGGTCAGGACGAGGGTCTTGATGTGGGGGTGGGAGTGGTGCAGGGCGGTGATGGCGCTGACGCCGTCCATTTCGGGCATGCGCAGGTCCATGAGGACGATGTCGACCTCGAGTGCGGCGGCGCGGTCGATGCCTTCGCGGCCGTTGGCGGCTTCGCCGGCGACATCGATGTCGGGTTCGGCTTCGAAGGCGGCGCGCAGGCCGTTGCGGACGATGGGGTGGTCGTCGACGATGAGGAGACGGATCACCGGGGGTTTCCTTGGAGCGCGGGGACGGTGGCGCTGACGGCGGTGCCCTCGCCGGGCGTGCTCTCGATCTCGAGGGAGCCGCCGACGCCGCGTAGGCGTTGTCGCATGCTGTTGAGTCCGAATCCCTTCGCGTCGGGGTCGCGGATGCCGGTGCCGTCATCGCGGACGTCGAGGAGGACGACGGAGCCGGTGTAGGAGAGGGTGAGGCCGACGCGGGTGGCGTCCGCGTGTTTGGCGACGTTGGCGAGGGCTTCCTGGGCGACGCGGAAGAGGGTGACCTCGATGGCGGGGCTGAGGGGGACGCGGTCGCCGGTCACTTCGACGCGGAGGTCGACGCCGGTGGTCCGGGTCCAGCTGCGGGCCAGGGTGGTCATCGCGTCGGGGAGGTGGGCGTCCTCGAGCTGGTGCGGCTGGAGGGCGGCGACGGAGCGGCGGGCCTCGGTGAGGCTGTCCTGGGCGAGGCCGAGCGCGAGTTCGAGGTGGGTGCCGGAGGACTCGACGCGCTGGGCGGCACGTAGCTGGGTGATGATGCCGGTGAGGCCCTGGGCGAGGGTGTCGTGGATCTCGCGTGCCATGCGGTGGCGTTCGTCGAGGATGCCGGCCTGGTGGGCCTGGGTGAGGAGCTGGGCGTGGAGGTCGGCGTTCTCCGCCAGGGCGATCTGAAGGTCGCTGAGCGCTTTGCGGTACTTGCGCTGCCGGTCCTCGATCCTGATGCCGGCGATGTGGCCACCGCCGATGGCGACGGTCTGCACGGCGACGATCGCCAGGTGGAAGGCGATGAGCTGGACGGTGGCCTGGGCCCAGTCCAGCGTCGAGCCGTACAGGACGAAGGAGGTGGCGGCGACGGCGGCGAAGGTCCACTTGGAGGGGGCGAAGTGGGCGGCGAGGAAGAAGCCGGAGATGCAGTAGATGATGAAGATGGGGTCGTGGAAGGTTAGCAGTGCGGCGGTGGCCAGGACGCCGGCGAAGTGGACGGTGACGGCGGTCCTGCGTCGGCGCACGGCGACCGGGAGGAGGGTGCGGGCGCCGACGGTCCAGGCGAGGGCCAGAGCGGTGAGGGCGAGGGTGCGGGGGATCTCGCCTTCGGGCCGGTCGGGTGAGACCAGGCTGATGGCCAGGGAAGCCGCGAGGGTGATGTAGGGGACGATCTCGACGATGTTCTCGAAGCGTCGTTCCCAGGTGGAGAGCG
Source organism: Planomonospora parontospora (assembly GCA_014647935.1). GTDB lineage: Bacteria > Actinomycetota > Actinomycetes > Streptosporangiales > Streptosporangiaceae > Planomonospora > Planomonospora parontospora. Next base: position 195,895 of record BMQD01000013.1, on the reverse strand, counting down.
GGAAGGGATCGTTCATCCGGAGCGTGCCCTCCTCTCGGGTACGGACGGGTCTCACCCGGTGGTGGTCGACGAGGACGAGCTTAGGCGCATGGGGATCAAGACGGCGTAGCCGTACATGAGCAGTCCCAGGACGATCATGAAGATGATGGTGGGCCATTGCCAGATCGACGGGAGATGAAGGGCGAGGAACCATACGCGGTCCTCGACGCCGAAGATCTTCATGAACATGGGCGCGAGCCCCTGGGGGAACAGCGGAAGCCAGGCGACGGTGTAGCAGACCGTGACACCGATGCGGTGCCGGATGGGGAGATCGGCGGTGGTGGGTTCGCCGGCCTGGGGCGGCGGGCCGTACTTCATGAGGTTGAGCAGATCGATCCCGTGGCTCTCGAGTCTGCGATAGGCGATCCTGCCTAGTCCCCAGGCGCCGAGGGCGCCGGTCAGCACGCCGGTGGCGATGCCGGCCCAAGGGGCGAGGAGCGTGACGCCGGCCGCGGGCAGGGCGGTGGCGGGGACGGTGACGAGCACGAGCCAGGCGAGGCCGGTCTCGGCGGTCTCGTCGGCGCCGGTGCTGAGCGGGTTGCCGCCGCGCTTGTGGGGGTCGGTGCCGGGGACGAGCGAGGTGACGGCGAGCAGGACGATGACCCCGGCGCCGCCGCCGAGGAGGGCGGGGAGGAGGCCGAGCACCCACGGCCAGGCCCAGCTCTGGCCGCTGACGAGGGTGCCGGTCAGGGAGAGGAGCACTGCGGCCGGGCCGACGACGAGGAGCCAGGCCAGTTGGCGTCCGCGAACGTCGGCGCGTTCCGCGCCGGGGGTCATGAGGGTGAGCCACAGCGCGGTCCCGTCGGAGCCGTAGAGGTTGGCCGAGGACGCGGCGGCCATCACGATCGCGATGAGTCCCGTGAACGGGACCATGATCCAGACGTCGATGGTGACGAGCAGGAGGGGGGTGACGACGGCGTAGGAGAAAGCGGTGGCGAGGAGCTGGATGCGGACGAGGTCGCGCCACCAGACGCGCAGTTCCTTGGCGGCGGCGATGCGGGCGCCGCCGGCGGCGGGGAGGGGGCGGGGTATGCCTCGACGGGGTGGCACACCGCCGCGCGCGGCCGAGACGACGCGCCGCGACAGCAGGCCGGCCCAGGCGGCCAGGAGGAGGGCGATCACGCCGGCGTCGGCGGCGAGGACGGCGAGGGCGAGGGGCCAGGGGGCTTCGACGGCGGCCACGCCCCACCCGGAGGGCAGGACACGGACGAGGATCCGGGACCAGGCGGCGGTGTCGGCGCCGCCCACGGCAACGGCGGGTGCCCAGCCGTTGCCGCACAGGGCGATGGCGGTGCCGGTCACGATGCCGACGGCGGCCGCGGTGGCGCGGGACCTGACGAACAGCCCGATGAGCGCCACGACGACGCGGGAGATCATCACCATGGTGACGAGCGTGGCGACGGCCGCCACCAGGCCGATGAGCACTCCGGCCGGGCCGAAGCGCCAGCCGTACACGGGCAGGGACAGCAGGGCGATCAGATTGACCGCGGGTGCGGGTCCCGCGAAGGCTCCGGCGAGCAGGGCCGCCGCGATCCGGCCAGGTGTGGTCGGGAGCATGGAGAAGTACTCGGGGCGGAGGGTCTCGCCGCCGCCCCCGATGAAGATGGGGCCGAAGATCCAGCCGGAGAGCCACACGGCCAGGGTGAGGGGCAGGTAGGCGGGCCACAGGGCGGCGATGGCGATCGTCGCGAAGGCCAGGATCAGCCCGAGCGAGACGCCGGCGTAGAGGTTGGAGGCGTTGTCGCCGCGCAGGGAGTTGCGCATGAGCGCCAGCCGCATGCGGATCATGTGCTGGGCCAGGGCGGCCGTGCCGGGGGTCAGGAGGTGAGCCATGCCAGCCCCTCCGTTCCTCCGGTGCGGGCGCCGACGAGGTCGACGAAGGCGTCCTCCAGGGTTCCGGTGCCGCGTACGTCGGCCAGCGGCCCGGCGGCCACGACGCGGCCGTCGGAGATGACGCCCACGTGGTCGCAGACCTGTTCCACGAGGGCCATGACGTGGCTGGAGATGATCACGGAGCCGCCGCCGGCGGTGAACCTGTGCAGGATGGTCCTGATGGTGGCGGCGGAGACGGGGTCGACGGCCTCGAAGGGCTCGTCCAGGACGAGCAGGCGGGGCGCGTGCAGGAGGGCGACGGCCAGGCCGATCTTCTTGCGCATGCCGGTGGAGTATTCGATGACCAGGGTCCGCTCGGCGGAGTCGAGTTCGAAGACCTGGAGGAGTTCGTCGGTGCGCTCGGCGACGACGGCGGGGGGTAGGCCGCGCAGCAGGCCGAGACAGGTGAGGACCTCGCGGCCGGTGAGCCGTTCCGGCATGGCGTTGCTGTCGGGCAGCACGCCGATCAGTCCCTTGGCGCGGACGGTGTCACGCCAGACGTCGACGCCGAAGATCTCGGCGCTGCCCGCGTCGGGGCGGAGCAGGCCCACGGCCATGGCCAGGGTGGTGGTCTTGCCGGCTCCATTGGGGCCGACCAGGCCGTAGAAGGATCCGGCGGGGACGGTGAGGTGGATGTCGTCGACGGCCAGGTGGTCGCCGAAGGCTTTACGGAGTCCGATGGCGCGGAGGGCGAGCTCCCGGTGTGCTGGCATGCATCGAGAATCCCGCGGGGCCGGCGGGTGGGGGATCGTCCGGCCGGAGAGCGGGACGGTGGATCCCGGCATCAACCGATCGGTTGATGCCACTGCTGAGGCCTGCGCCGATCAGTCCGGCGAGCACAGTGGTGATGGTGCTGAAGATGAGTCGTCCCCCGATCCCGGATCGGACCTCAGCCGGGTGGGATGTTGTGGTTGAGACGGAAGACGTTCTCCGGGTCGTAGACGGCTTTGAGATCGGTCAGCCGCCGGTAGTCCGTGGCGTTGTAGGCGGAGCGCACCTGAGTGGCGGCCTTCTCGCCGTTCATGAAGTTGAGGAACCGGCCGCCGGTGCTCCATGGCGCGATCGCCTCGAACATGCGCGCGTGCGCCGGCCGGATCCGGGTGATGTCGGCGCGTTCCAGCCGGGACACCACGTTGAACAAGTATCGCGCGTCGCGGTTGCCGACGGCGTTTTCCACGGCAGGCGGGTGGGCGAGCCTGCCGCCGAGGTGGCGCAGTTCGACGATGTGCGGCACCGGCGCGTGGGGGCCTGCCAGGTCGAGGATGGCCTGCACAGCGGTGGCGTCGAGTTCGCCGAGCATGGCCGTGCCCGACTCGACCGCACTCGATGCGACGGGGTCGTTGTAGATCGACCCGGTTTCGGCGTAAGCCAGCGCACCCAGGGTGTCGCTCATCGGGCCGATGGCTCGCAGCGGCGCCACCAGGCGCTCGCCGACTCCGGGATCGTCGGCCGCGCAGGCGATGCGGACATGGACGGTGTAACGGCCGCGTAACGGCCCCGGGATCGCTGGAACGTCCGGCAGGGAGATCAGCGCGATCGAGGAGTTCATCGCCTCCGGCACTGTGGCGGCCCATTGCAGGTAGGTGCCGAACGCATCGGCGGCCTTCTCAACGGGGAAGACCAGTGCTCCGCCATACAGCGTGGTGACCGGCATCAGATCGATCTCCATTCCGGTCACCACGCCGAAGTTGTCCCGCCCTCCGCGCAGAGCCCAGAACAGGTCCGGCTCGCAGTCCCGGGTGACGCGTCGCAGGCGGCCGTCCGCCGTGACGACGTCGAGGCCGCGCACGTGGTCGGCGGCGTAACCGAAGGTCCGGGACAGCAGGGCCAGACCACCGCCGAGGGTGTAGGAGACCGCGCCCACGCGCGGGGCCGAACCGGACAGGGGCGACAGCCCGGCCGGCGCCGCCCTGTGGATCACCTGATCCCACCGTGTCCCTGCGGCCACCCACGCAGTGCCGGCATCGGCGTCCACCCGGACGGCGCTCATCCGCGCGGTAGTGATCAGTACTCCGCCATTGGCGGCGACGGCCGCCGAGGCGTGCCCGGTGCCCTGCACCGCCACCGGGAGCCCGCGGCCGCTCGCGTACGCCACCGCCGCCCGCACGTCGGCGGGTCCGGCGGCGCCCACCACCAGGTCGGGACGGTGCCGGCGGGCGGTCTGCCAACCGGCGCGTTCCGCGTCGTACCCCTCGTCGCGGGGCGCGAGTACCGGCCCCATCACCTGATCGGCCAGCCGGTTCATGATCTCTCCTTCTCGCCGCCGAGCCGGGTGGCCAGGAACCGGCCGGCACGCTCCAGCGCCGCTGCCGCCTCGGCCGATTCATCGTCGAGCTGGAACACGTGCGGTTGACGCGGAACCACCTCCAATGTCACCGCGACCTCGTCGGCCCCGGCGCGTGCGGCTAGCCGTACGGCGTCGTCCAGCAGGAGCTCGCTCGAGCCGACCTGGATCAGCAGGGGCGGCAGGCCGGTGAGATCGGCGAAGACCGGACTCGCCTCAGGCGCCGCACCGTCACCGCCGGCGAGGTACCGATCGAAGAGCCACTTGAGATCGGCCGGAGCGAAGAACGGGTCCACCCCGTCCTTGGACCGCATGCTCGCGCCGCTGAGGGTCAGATCGACCGCCGGCGAGAACAGGACCGCCGCCGCCGGCATCGGCAGGCCCGCGTTCCGGGCGCGCATCATGGTGACGACAGCCAGCGCGGCACCGGCCGAGTCGCCAGCGACCACCAACCGCTGCGGATCGACCCCGGAGTCCAGCAGCTCACGGTAGGCCGCCATGCAGTCATCGGGCGCGGCCGGGAACGCATGCTCGGGCGCCAGCCGGTAGTCGAGCGAGACCGCTCGGCCGTCCAGATGCCGCAGCAACGCGGCGGAGACGTGAGCGGTGACACGCGCCGATCCGACCACGAACCCACCGCCGTGGAGATACAGCAGCACGTCCTCACCCGCCGTGCCCGGCGCCGCCCTCCGCAGCTCCAGCGCCGGCCGCCCGCCGAGTGTCGTCGCCGACGAGTCGACGTCCGCAGGCAAGGGCCGGGTGAACAGCGCCGCGAACTGATCGCGCCGTTCGGCAATGTCGGACATTTTGCCCCCAGAAATTAATCAAGCTCCCTGACAGTCAGGCGACCTTACCATTGTGCCGCCTGATATCGTCAAGCCTCCTGACGAACTCGTCCGAAAGAAGGACCGCACGACCATGACGACGCGTTCGGGAGCGGGGGGGCGGCGACATGAGCCGAAGCTGCCGCTTCCCACCCTGCTCACGCAGGTCAGGGATATTGCTCTCGAGGGACTCCACCGGCAGTTGGCCGACGAAGGGTTCGAGGGGATCCGGTATGTCCACGGCTCGGTCTTCCGGTACATCGACGCCGAGGGTTCGCGGCTGACCACACTCGCCGAACGCTCCGGACTCACCAAGCAGGCGATCAGCGAACTCGTCAGCGAACTAGAGGATCACGGTTACCTCGAGCGGGTCGCCGACGAGGTCGACCGCCGCGCGAAGATCATCAGGCTCACCGGCCGAGGGAGGACGGCCCAGGCCGCAGCTGCCCGGATCCTCGCCGACGTCGAGCAGAGATGGTCCCGGCTTCTCGGTAGAGACCAGGTCACCATGCTGCGGCGCGCTCTGGAACAGGTCATCGCCCTCGAAGCGGTCGGCACTCCGACCGCGTCCCCCCCGCAATAGGTGTGCCGACACAGGGCCAGGGCCCCGACGCCGATTCGCCATGTCCGGTGCGATCATCGGCGAGATCACTTTCAGCCATGACGTCACATGCTTCATGTCAGAGCCGAGTTCCGCGTCCGTTCGCCGGGAACCCCGCCCCACGCCGCCGGGACCCGTGCGCCGTCCTTGCTACCGGCCGGTTAGGCTGCGGCCATGAGCATCCGTGACATCCCCGTGCAGACCCTTGACGGCGCGCCCACCACGCTGGCCGAGCTCGCGGCGGACAGGTCCGTCCTCGTGGTGAACGTCGCCTCCCGGTGCGGTCTGACCCCGCAGTACGCCGGACTGGTCCGCCTGCAGCAGACCTACGCCGACCGCGGCTTCACCGTCGTCGGCGTGCCCTGCAACCAGTTCATGGGCCAGGAGCCGGGTACGGCCGAGGAGATCCAGGAGTTCTGCGCGACGAACTACGGCGTGGACTTCCCGCTGCTGGCCAAGACCGACGTCAACGGGGACGGCCGGCACCCGCTCTACGCCGAGCTGACGCGGGCCGCCGACACCGAGGGCGAGGCCGGCGACGTGCAGTGGAACTTCGAGAAGTTCCTGGTCTCCCGGGAGGGGGAGGTGCTCGCGAGGTTCCGTCCGGGCGTCACCCCGGAGGACCCCGCCCTGGTCAACGCGGTCGAGAAGTCCCTGTGACCTGAGTCCCGGGACATCCCCGGCCGGAGCCGTGCGGCCGCGCGGCTACGAGGCGGAGCCGTACGGCCGCGCGGGCCGTGCCCGCCGTACGGCGGTGCGGCTCACGAGGCGCGCCGGGGGCCGCAGCTGCCCCTGACGACGAGCTCGGTGGGGAGCAGCACGCCGCGCGGGCGGCGGCCCCCCTCGCGCAGCACCAGCTCGGCCGCGCGGTAGCCGATGTCCTGCGCGGGCTGGGCGATCACGGTCAGCGGCGGGGAGCAGAGCTCGGCCCAGGGCACGTCGTCGAACATGATCATCGACAGGTCCTTGGGCACCCGCAGGTCCAGCTCCCGGGCGGCCAGCACGGCGGCCTCGCCCAGCAGGTTGCCGCCGGCCAGCACGGCCGTCAGGTCGGGGCGGTGCTGCAGGAGCCCGGCCGCCGCCGCGTAGGCGGAGTCGCGGCTGCCGCGGGCGAAGACGATGAGCTCCTCGTCCACCAGGGCGCCCAGCGCCTGTCGGAAGACCGCCACGCGCTGCTCCTGGCCGGGCCCGCCGAGATAGGCGATGCGCCGGTGGCCCAGCCCGGTCAGGTAGTCGACCGCGGTCCGCACCCCGCTCCGGTCGTCGGCCAGCACGGCGGGCACGTCGCCGTGGCCGGCCGCCGAGCGGTGGGCGAACACCGTGGTCAGCCCGGTCCGAAGGGTCGGCGCCCAGATCTCCGCGTCCCCGGCCGGGACCGCGACCACCCGGCCCACGCCCTGCTCCAGCAGCATGCCGATCTGCTCCGCCTCGCGCTCGGCGTCGTCGCCGGTCGTGCCGAGGATCACCGGTTCGCCAGCGGCCCGCGCGCAGGCGAGCACGCCGTCGGCCAGCCGGCCGTAGAAGCTGTCGGTGATGTCGGGCACCAGCAGCCCGATCCCGCCGGAGCGCTGCTGGCGCAGGTTGCGGCCGAGCGCGCTGGGCCGGTAGTCGAGCTGGGTCGCGACGGCCAGCACCCGCTCCCTGGTCTCGGGACTGGCCGAGCCGCCCGACAGGACCCGCGAGACCGTGGCCACGCCGACGCCGGCCGCCTCCGCCACGTCCTTGATGGTCGTCCTGCGCGTGTTCATGGAAACGATTCCATCATGTTTTCCGTGCTCGCTCCAGCACGGAGGGATAACAGAGGCGCTGATGACGGCCTAAAACAGGCTTTTCTCTTGACAGGGATGTCCGGTTCGGGTGAGATGCATGAAAACGTATCCACTATCGGGTGAACGCGGGGTTGGCCCGAGGCGTTAAGGACTTCCATGGCTTCCATCGTTCTCAGCAACGTCGACAAGATCTACGCGGGCGGCGTGAAAGCCGTGAACGGCCTCAACCTTGAGATCAAGGACGGCGAGTTCATGGTGCTGGTCGGTCCGTCCGGCTGCGGCAAGTCCACCGCGCTGCGGATGATCGCCGGCCTCGAGGACATCAGCGGCGGCGAGATCATCATCGGCGACCGGGTGGTCAACCACCTGCCGCCGAAGGACCGCGACATCGCGATGGTCTTCCAGAACTACGCGCTCTACCCGCACATGACCGTCGAGGAGAACCTCGCCTTCGGTCTGAAGCTCCGCAAGATGCCCAAGGCGGAGATCTCCAAGCGGGTCAACGAGGCCGCCAAGATGCTCGGCCTGGAGCAGTACCTCAAGCGCAAGCCGGCCGCCCTCTCCGGTGGTCAGCGCCAGCGTGTGGCGATGGGCCGCGCCATCGTGCGTGAGCCGCAGGCCTTCCTCATGGACGAGCCGCTGTCCAACCTGGACGCCAAGCTCCGCGTCTCCATGCGCGCCTCCCTCAACACGATGCACGAGCGCCTGGGCGTGACCACCGTCTACGTCACCCACGACCAGGTCGAGGCCATGACCCTCGGCGACCGCGTCTGCGTCCTGCGCGACGGCCTGCTCCAGCAGGTCGACACCCCGCAGAACCTCTTCGACAAGCCGGTCAACCTGTTCGTCGCGGGCTTCATGGGCTCCCCGTCCATGAACTTCGTCAACGCCGAGCTGATCCGCACCGAGGGCGGCGCCGCCGTGGCCTTCGCCGGTTACAAGCTGCCGGTCCCGGACTCGACCTTCGCCGAGAAGGCCGGTCTCGACCAGTACATCGGCAGGAAGATCATCCTGGGCATCCGCCCCTCCGACTTCGAGGACGCCGTCGCGGCCAACGGCCACGCCGGCGGCTGGGTCCGCCTGCCGGTCCGCGCCGAGGTCACCGAGGAGCTGGGCTCCGAGATCAACGTCCTGTTCCTGATCGACGCCCCGCCGGTCCAGCACCAGGACACCGTGGCCGCCGCCGACGCCGGCGACGACGAGGACGCGACCCTGCCGCTGGTCGGCGACAAGTCGCTGTGGACCGCCCGGGTGAACTCCCGCAGCCACGTCCGCCCCGGCCAGAACATCGAGCTGGTCGTGGACACCCACAACCTGCACTTCTTCGACCCGGCCTCCGGCCTGGCGATCGGCCACGCGGCGAACGCCCGCATCTGACCATCCCCGTAGGACGACTGGGCCCGTGCCGCGACCCCCTCCCGCGGCACGGGCCCAGTCGCGTCCCCGCAGGGGCATCCGCGCACGTCCCGGGCGGCGCGGCGTCCCGGGGGCGCGGGCGGGCGGACCGTTCTCCGCCCCGCCAGGGAGACGACCGGCGGGACCGCGCGTCGGCACGGAACCTCGTCGGAATGTTTCGTAGTTGCCCTGAAACTTTCAACCCGGGTGTTGTGCGCAAGTTATGCTCCAGTCGCGATCAGCGGTGATCAACCGGAAACGGCGGAAGGCGGACCATGAACGACGGCGCCCAGGAACTCCGATGGAATCACCAGGACCCCGACTACCTGCCGCCGGAGATCGACACCAGCAAACCCAGCATCGCCCGCGTCTACGACGCCTTCCTCGGGGGCAAGGACAACTTCGCGGCCGACCGGGCCGTCGCGGCCGAAGGGATGCGCCACTTCCCCGACCGCGGCGAAGGCGCACGGCAGAACCGCGCGATGCTGTTCCGCGGGGTGAGATTCATGGCCGAACAAGGCATCGACCAGTTCCTCGACATCGGCTCAGGCCTGCCCACCATGGACAACACCCACTCCGTCGCCCAACGCGTCAACCCCGGCGCGAAAGTCGTCTACGTCGACAACGACCCCATCGTGCTCGCCCACGCCCGAGCCCTCCTGCAGACCAACGACGACACCCGTGTCATCACCGCCGACATGCGCCGACCGGACACGATCCTTCGCCATCCCCAGATCGAGGGCTTTCTCGACCTGTCCCGGCCGATCGGCCTCCTCATGGTCGCCGTGGTCCACCACCTCGGCGACGCCGAAGACCCCCACGGCCTCGTCGATCGCTACAAAGCCGCACTCGCACCGGGCAGCTACCTGCAACTCACCCACTTCTGCTCGTGCGCACCGGAGGTCCGAGCCCTGGAAGGAGTCCTGCTGAAGATGCTGGGCACCGGCCGGGCCCGGGACATGCCGGAGATCCTCGGCTTTTTCGACGGCCTGGAACTGGTCGAACCGGGAGTGGTCCACCTTCCCGAGTGGAGACCCGGACAGCCGGTCCGCACCCCCCTCGGGCTGGGCGGCATCTGCATCGCGGGGGGAGTGGGCCGCAAACCCTGAACGGATCCGGCCGCCCGCCGGGGCCCGGGTCTCCGGGCCCCGGCTACTTCCGGCCGATGCGGCGGGAGATCCGGGAGGTCAGGTTGAGCGGCAGGAGCCTGCCGACCGCGACGATCGCCTTGTAGCGCAGGTCGGGCACGCTCACCCGCACGCCCCGGGCCAGATCGCGCATGGCCTCGTCGACGACGTCGTCGGCCGAGAGCCACAGGAAGCCGGGGATGCCGGAGACGTTCATCGAGGCGCGCTCGTGGAACTCGGTGCGGACGAAGCCCGGGCACAGCGCCATCACCCGGACGCGGCCGCCGTCCAGCTCGGTGGCCGCGGACTCGCTGAAGTTGACCACCCACGCCTTCGACGCGCTGTAGGTGCCCCGGGTGAAGAAGGCCGCCACCGAGGCCACGTTGACCACCGCGCCCCGGTCGCGCTCCCGCATCCCCGGCAGGGCCGCCAGCGTCAGCCGGAGCACCGCCTCGCAGTGCACCTTCAGCATGCGCAGCTCGTCGGCGACCGGGACGTCGAGGAACGCGCCGCGCAGGCCGAACCCGGCGTTGTTGACCAGCAGGTCGACACCCTCACGCAGCCGCCGCTCGACCGCGGCCAGGCCGTCCTCGCTCGCCAGGTCGGCGGGGAGGACCTCGGTCTCCACGCCGTAGCGCAGGCGCAGCTCCTCGGCGCGGGCGAGGAGGCGTTTCTCGTCGCGGGCGACCAGGACGAGGGAGAAACCGTCGGCGGCCAGGCGGCGGGCGAACGCGGCGCCGATGCCGGCGGTCGCGCCCGTGATCAGTGCGGAAGGCATGCCCGCAGTCTATTGAAAGGCTGCCCGCGGGCTCCGGGAGGACCCCGCCCGCGCCGCGAGGGCCGGAACGCGGCCTCTCCGCGAACCGGTGGAAGGAGGGGCGGAGGACGCGGTGGAGGCGTGGCGCCGGAGCCGGGCCCCGTCCCGCCGGGACCCGGGCAAAGGGGAGCCGGGCAAAGGGGAGGTGAAATCCGGGTTCCGATCCGGTCGGCTTTCCGGGCGGACCGGCCGGGTCTCAGGGGCGGCGCCCCCGCCGGGCGCTGTCATGGAACCGGTCGCGAGGCAGGGCAGGACCGATCCGGGGAGCGCGATGGGAGCACGGAACACACCCTCCGCCGTCGTCCCGGACGACGACCGTGAGGACATCCGGATCGCCGTCGTGATGAACGGCGGCGTCAGTCTCGCGGTGTGGATGGGCGGGGTGGCGAACGAGATCAACCGGCTGGCCCTGAGCTCACCGGGCGCCCGCGGGACCCGGAAGGCCCGCGGCGCCCGTACGGCCCGTGAGGAGTGCGAGGCCGGCGGGGAGGTATACCGGGGCCTGCTGGAGCTGGTGGGCGCGACGGCCCGGGTGGACGTGATCACGGGCACGTCGGCCGGGGGGATCAACGGCGCCGCGCTGGCGTACGCCCAGGTGTACCGGGCCGATCTGCGGCCGCTGGGCCGGGTGTGGGCCGACACGGGGTCGCTGGTGCGGCTGCTCCGCAGCCCCGCGTCCCCGCACCGGCCCTCCCTGCTGCGCGGTGACGGCCACCTCCTGCCGGAGCTCGCCGGGGCCTTCGACCGGCTGGTCCCCGCCCACCGGCGGCCGGACCGGTACGTCCCGCCGCGCGACCGGCCGATCGACCTCATGATCACGGGCACCCTGATGAACGGCGAGCACGTGCCGTTCCACGACGACTTCGGCAGTCCCGTCACCGAGATCGACTCGGCGGGGATGTTCCGCTTCGCCCGGGACGCGGGCACGCGGCCGGAGGAGGACCCGTTCCACTTCTCCCACGACGTCGTGCACCGGCTGGCGCTCGCCGCCCGGTGCACCTCCTCGTTCCCCGTCGCCTTCGAGCCGGGGTTCGCACCGGTCGGCGACCGCGGACCGGACGGGCTCCACCCCGACCTGGGCGCGGCCGGAGCCCGGCCCGCGGTCGCCTCCTTCGCCCCGAGCCGCTACGTCCTGGACGGCGGCGTCCTGCTGAACCGGCCCGTGGAGCCGGCGCTGGCGGCGATCTACCGGCAGCCGGCGGAGCGCCAGGTGCGGCGGTTGCTGATGTACGTCAACCCCGCGCCCGCGCCGGCCGGCCCGGAGGAGCCCGCCCGCCACGACTCCCCGCCGGAGCTCGGGGACGTCCTGGAGGCCCTGTTCCGGCTGCCCTTCGAGCAGTCGGTGGCCGAGGAGCTCAGGCGGATCGAGGAGAGCAACGCACGCGTGCGCGGGCGCCGGGCGGAGCGGCCGGCCCTGCTGGGGGTACTGGACTGCGCGCTCGCCGCCAGGCTCATGCCCGAGTACGCGCGGGCGCAGACGCGCCGCGAGGCCGCCCGGATCCACGCCGCCGCCGTCCGCGCGGGGGAGCGGGCGGCGGGCTGGCGCAGGGACGACTTCGAGGCCGCACTGGCCGCGTGCGCCGGGGCGCACGACGTGGTCCGCCAGGTGCCCGCCGGGCTGCCCGGAGACGATCCGGCCACCGCGGACTGGGACTGGGGCTTCGAGGCGATCGAGCAGGTGGGCGAGATCGCCGTCGACGTCCTCAAGCGCGCCATCTGGCTGGCGCCGCTGCCCGACCGGGAGCTCCGCCGCAGGTTGCGGGAGCGCAGGCGCGAACTCCACGACGCGCTCGCGGACCTGGCGGAGGCGCGCCGGGAGGAGGAGGGGGCCTGGGCGGGGCGCGTCCGGTCGCTCCCTTCGCCGCCGCCCGATCCGCGCCACCGCCGGCGCGTGCTGTACGGCTGGCTGGCCGGGGCGACGGCCCGGACGACGTCCGACGGCAGGCCGTCGGCGGCGGCGGAGGCGGCCGCGCGGCGGGGCGGGATCGCGCTGCGGATCGCCGCCGTGCTGACCGGGGCCCGCGACGACCTCTGGCGCGCCGCGGGCGAGGCCGGCGGGGAGGGCCCGCCGGGGGCCGCGGACCCGGCCGGCGGGGCGGTGCCGCCGCAGGCCGAGGACCGGGTCGGCGGGGAGGGCCCGCCGGGGGCCGCGGACCCGGCTCGCGGGGCGGTGCCGCCGCAGGCCGAGGGCCCGGCTCGTCAGCCGGGGACGTCGCGGGCCACGGTCCCGGCCGCCGCCTGCGAGGCCGGGCGCCTGCGGGACCTGCTGGCCGAGCTGGCCCCCGGGGAGGGGACGGCGTCGCCCGCTGCGGCGCTCCGCCGGATGCTCGCCGTCGGCGTCTGCCGGCTCGCCGTCGCCGGTGAGCCGCCGGAAGTGGAGCAGGAGGTCGTCCTCCAGCAGATCAGCGCCCGGACGCCGAACCCCTTCGGCGGCGGTGAGGGGCCGGGGAAACTCGCCGGGGCCAAGCTCGGCCAGTTCGGCGCCTTCTACAAGAAGTCCTGGCGGGTGAACGACTGGATCTGGGGTCGTCTGGACGGGGCGACCCGGATGGTGCAGGCCGTACTCGACCCGGCGCGCCTGCTGCAGCTCGGGCTGTCCCCGCAGGAGGCGTACCGGGGGCTGCGCGCCGTCGCGGTCGGCGGGAGGTTCGCCGGCGAGCTGGCGGCGCGCTTCGACGGCGACCGCGAGCGGATCGAGCGGGAGCTCGCCTTCCTGGGCGCCGGGAGGGAAGCAGGCGGCCCGGCCCCGGTGGAGTCGGACGGTTCCGGGCCGGTGGAGCCGGGCGGCCCGCTCCCGGTGGGGCCGGGCGGCCCCGCGCCGGGCCCGGAGCTGACGGCCACGGTCCTGGCGGTCGCGCGCCGGCTGCACGCGGAGATCCTGGCCGAGGAGCTGGACGGCCTGGCCGAGGCGGTACGGGAGGACTCCGCCGCGGGCGCCCGGCAGGGCCCCGGTGCGCGGCGCTTCCTGGAGGCGTGGGAGGGGCGGCCGGAGCCGCCGCCGATGGAGTTCCTCCTCGCGGCCTTCGCGCAGGCGAAGATCGGTGAGGAGCGGTTCGCCGACGAGGTGGGCACGCCGCTGTTCCTGCACACGGCGGGCCGGGCCGGGGCGGTGGGGGCCGCGGTGATCGTCTCGGCGCTGGGGTCCGCGCTCCGCCCGGCGCGCCTGGTGGAGCTGCCGTGGTCGGTGGCCGGCGCGGTCGGGCAGGAGATCGCGACCCGGGTCCGGACCGGCCGGCGGGAGGCCGGAGGGCTGCTGCGGCGGCTCCTCGAGCACGGGCAGTGAGTCCCGGCGCCCCGCCGGTCAGTCCTTCATGAACCGGCTGAGCAACTCCTCGACCTGCACGTTGAGCCGGGCCCCCCGGGGCCAGCCGGCGTAGTGGGTCAGGAAGATGACGATCTCGCGGAGCTCGTCCGGGGTCAGCTCCCCGGTGCGCAGCGCCGCGTCGAGCTGGAGCTCGACGTCGCCGTCCATTCCCTGCCCGACGAGCAGGCCGAGCAGGAGCAGCCGCCGGTCGCGGAGGCTCAGTCCGTCGCGGGACCAGACCTCGGCGAACAGGTGCTCGACGGTCATGCCGAAGAAGTCGCCGGGGACGCCCGCGGGGTCGTCGTCACCGTGAACCTGCTTCATGATCTCCAATCCACGAGCCCGGCGGTCGGGAGCGGTGTCGTCAAGGTACTCGTCCATGGGTGCTCCGGTCGGCCGGTCGGGACGGACGCGACGGGCGGCGCCGCGATCCCTCCATCCTTGGCCGGTTCCGCGGTGAGCGGTAGCTCCTTCCCGCCAATAGTCACGACATATATGAACATCCCGCTGAGAAATCACCGAGGACGCCGGAACCGCCGCTCTCCGGGAGCGTGGACCCGCGCCGTCCGGCACAGTCCGAGATCGCACAACCGGGGGCCGCGTCCGGGCGCCGCCCCCGGCGGAGCCTTCGTGAAGCGCTCGTGAAGCGCTCGTCCCCCGGCGGTCCTCCGGGGCCGGTGCCCTGCGAGCCGCCCGCGACGACGTGGCCGTGCGCCGGGGATACGTCCGTTATAACCACTCCGCCGACACTCCGTAACAAATAGAGCCGATCCACCGCCAAGATTTGGTCAAGATTTCCAAGATTGCCGCCCGGAGAATGGGAGGGATACTCAAAAAACGGGCACGAATCTCTTGCCGACCCGCAAAGCGGAGGTACAGCCCTGGTGCGAAGTTCAAGGGCGCGGCTCGCCGCGACACCGGTGGCGCTAGTCGCCGCCCTGGCCGCAGGATGCGCAAGTCCCGAGTTCACCTACGTCCACGACGGCGACGGCCGGACCTACTTCAAGGTCCCGGCCGTCTGGCGGCAGATCGACCAGAAGGCCCTGGACGCCGTCCTGGAGCGGAGCGACCCCGAGTCGGCCACCGCACAGGTCCGCAAGCAGCTCGTCTGGTCGATCGCCTACGACGCCCACGCCCAGCCCGCCGTCCAGCACCTGTACGGCCTGGGCACCTCCGACGAGCCCTTCGTCTTCGCCCGGGTCGCCAAACTCCTGCCCTCCGAGCTGGACGGGCTATCCCTGAACGGCATGCGCGACGTGATCCTGCCCGTCTCCGAGGAGGTGCGCGCCCGGGCGGAGCAGATCCCCGGCTACCCGCTGACCGGCTTCGAGCTCCTGGCCGACGAGGTGCTCCACCCCGGCGACGGGGTGCGCGGGGTGCACGTGCGGTTCAACTACGCCGTCCAGGGCGCGGGGGTGCAGACCTTCGACCTCACCTCCTACCTGAGCGAGGACGGCCAGCGGCTCTCCACGATGCTGGTCCGCTGCTCGGCGGCCTGCTACCGCGAGCGCGCCGCGGAACTCGACAGGATCACCCAGTCCTTCAAGGTCAAGCGAGCCATCGGGTGAGGAGCAGCCCGCCTATGGAGATGAAGCCGCCCCCGTCCCCGCACCCCGAGGGCCTGCGCCCGCCCGGCACCGGCCCGACCGATCCGCGCGCCGAGACCCGCAAGCGCATGCCGCTGTGGGACCGGATCAAGTTCGTCCTCGTCCTGACGGTCGTCTACCTCGTCCTGGTCTGGAACCAGATGGCGGCCAACGAGGGCAACATGACGTTCCAGGAGGGGATGCTCAACGTCGCGTACGAGGCCCCGTGGATCTTCTGGCTGCTCGGCGCCGAGCTGCTGCGGCAGCTGCACTTCCTGGTCAGCGAGCGCTCCGCCGGATACCACCGGTTCTGGACCCGGGGGGTGTTCGGCGGCTTCGAGCGCTGGAGCCACCGCCGCTTCTCCGACTGGAACCGCTTCCGGACGGCCCGTGCGATCAAGTGGCTGTTCTGGATCGCGGTGCTGGCGCTCGTCCTCGGCGAGGTGCTGGACACCTCGCCGGCCATCGCGCTCTTCCAGGCCCCCGCGCTGCTCTGGCAGGCGCTGCCGTACGTCGCGCAGCTGGCCTTCGCGTTCTTCTTCATCGCCTTCCAGTTCATCGGCCTGTTCTGGCTGCTGTCGCGGGGCGGGGTGGAGACCTACTTCCCCGACGACATCACGACCCGCTTCTCCGACGTCTGGGGCCAGGACCACGTGGTCGAGCGGGTCAAGGAGAACATCGTCTTCCTGGAGCGGCCGGACGAGATCGAGGAGCGCGGCGGCTACGTGCCCAGCGGCCTGCTGCTGTGGGGGCCGCCGGGCACCGGCAAGACCCTGATGGCCGAGGCGGTGGCGGGGGAGACCGGCAAGCCGTACGTGTTCGTCGACCCCGGCGCCTTCGTCAACATGTTCATGGGCATCGGCATCCTGAAGGTGAAGTCGCTCTTCCGCAAGCTCCGCAAGCTCTCCCTGCGCTACGGCGGCGTGATCGTCTTCTTCGACGAGGCCGACTCCCTCGGCCGGCGCGGCTCCCTGGCCCAGCAGGGACCGCGGGGCGGCCCGGGCTTCTCCCCGCACTCCGGCGGCTGCCACGGGTTCGGCTACCTGTCGGAGGACACCCGGTGGCTGCTCCACCGGGCGGGCTCCCGCGCCGGTACGGCGGAGCCGGAGACCGGCCGCAACCGCTTCTTCATGGGCGGGAACATGGGCGGCGGCGGCGACCCCGGCACCCTGCAGGCGCTGCTGACCGAGCTGTCCGGCCTGAAGAAGCCGCGCGGCATCGTCAACCGGCACGTCCGGCGGCTGCTCGGCATGCGGCCCAAGCCGCCGCCGAAGTACCGGATCCTCGTCATGATGGCCACCAACATGCCCAACTCGCTGGACGAGGCGCTGCTGCGCCCGGGCCGGATCGACCGCATCTACAAGGTCGGCTACCCCTCCAAGGCGGGCCGGGTCCGCACCTACCGGGGCTACTTCGACAAGGTCAGGCACGAGCTGACCGACGAGCAGCTGGACAAGCTGGCCACCATCACGCCCTACGCCACCGGCGCCACGATCAAGGACCTGGTCAACGAGTCGCTGATCACCGCGATCCGGGACGGCCGGGAGGTCATCACCTGGTCCGACGTGACCCGGGCCAAGCGGCTCAAGCAGCTCGGCCCGCCCGAGGACGTGGAGTACATCGAGCGCGAGCGGCACGCGGTGGCCGTGCACGAGGCGTGCCACGCGGTGGCCGCCTACCGGACCCGCTACCACCTCGAGATCGACATCGCCACGATCGAGAAGGGCGCCGACTACCTCGGCATGGTCGCGAGCATCAAGCCCGAGGACCAGTTCACCCGGTGGAAGTCCGAGCACGAGGCCGACATCATGGTCTCGCTCGCCTCGCTGGCCGGGGAGCGGATGTTCTTCGCCGAGGACAACTCCTCCGGCGTCTCGGGGGACCTGTACTCGGCCACCTACCTCACCGCGCTGATGGAGGCGCACTGGGGTATGGGCCGCGGGGTCACGTCGGTGCCCGCCCTGCAGGAGCTGGAGATCATGGGCGGCAAGTCCCTGCCGAAGCCCGGCGGGGCCGGCGGCGCCCGGCCGGCGGGCGGCGGGAAGGGCATCAAGGCCCCGGACGTCCTCGGTGAGCGCATCGAGTACAACCTGGTGCGGCTGCTGGAGCGGACCGAGGAGCTGCTGCGGGAGCACCGGCGGGAGGTCCTCTGCCTCGCCCACGCGCTGGAGACGGACAAGACGCTGAACGGCGACGACGTGGTGGCGGTCCTGGAGCAGCGCCGGGGGCCGCTGGTCGACGGCTCGGTCTACGCCTCGGACGACTTCTACACCGAGATCGAGGAGTACCACCTGGAGGCGGCCCGGGCGCACCGCGAGCACAGCCGCGTGGCACGC
This sequence comes from Planomonospora parontospora, assembly GCA_014647935.1. Lineage (GTDB taxonomy): Bacteria > Actinomycetota > Actinomycetes > Streptosporangiales > Streptosporangiaceae > Planomonospora > Planomonospora parontospora. Next base: position 177,941 of record BMQD01000013.1, on the reverse strand, counting down.
GAGCTGCCCGTCCCGGCGGTCGTGCCCCGGCTCGAACCCGCCGCGCTGGTCCAGGGCGCGATCGTGACGGGCAACGGCCACGGCTCCCCGGCCGTCGCCGGGACCGCTCCGGCGGGACCCGAGTTCGTGCCGTGGGCGGAGGACCGCCCGGAGCCCTCATCGGCACAGTCGATGCCGCCGGCACCGCCGGAGTCCGGTCCGGTGCGGCCCGGCGGAGCGGAGCCGCGGCGAGACGGGAAGCCGCGGTACGGGGCGGGAGGGCCGCGGTACGAGATGGGGGAGCGGCCGGAGGAACACGGGACCGGAGGGGTCCGCAAGGGCCCGAAGCGGCGGCGGGGTCTGCGGCGGTTCGCGGTGGTCGCCGCCAGCCTGGTCGCGCTGGCCGCGTTCACGCTGCTCGGCGCGGACGCCCTCAGCGGCGGGAGGATCAGCACGGCGGCGGGCCTGGCCGGTGAGGCGGGGCGGGGCGCCTCCATGGCGGCGTTCGCCGCGGCGGTGATCGCCTGCGTGCTGACGGGGATCGCCTTCCTGGCGGTCCGGGCCGTCCAGGCCTCCCGGGCCAGGGCGGAGGCGGAGCGCGACCGGGCGGTGGAGCGGGCCCAGCTCCTGGCCGCCGCGCTCGATCCGGAGACCGCGATGCGCGTGCTGGGCTACGACGGCGGTGACCGCAGGCCGGGCTGAGAAAGGCCCCGGGGGAACCGGTGTCCGGTTCCCCCGGGGGATATGTCAGTCGAACTCGCCGGCCTTCACGCCTCCGACGAAGGCGTCCCACTCACTCTGGGTGAACGCCAGCGCCGGACCGTTCGGGTCCTTGGAGTCGCGTACGAGGTAGAGCTCATCGGCCTCGGCCTTGTGCGCGGCCAGGGCCGGGTCACCGGGCACGACGGCCACTTCCACGCAGTCGCCTCCGGTGCTGAGACTGCTCTTGCGCCACATGACGCGGGACGGATCCACAGTGGACACCCGCATTTCTCCTCTTCGTATCGGTTCTTCACAACTCTTTCGCCACCTGGGCGATGAAGGCCGCCGACGCCTCGGTGCCGAAGGCCATCGCTGTCAGGCTTCCGAACATCAGGGTGTACCGGCGCACCTCCTCCGGATCCTCCGGAACGAGCCCGCTCGCGGCCTGCTCCAGGTAGACCAGGTCGGGATCTTCGGGCTCGGGGAAGCTGAGCAGGCAGAACTTGCCGTCGACCGCGGCGTGCGCCCCCGCGGAGAACGGGATCACCCGGATCTCCACGTTGGGCAGCCTGCCGAGGTCGACCAGCCGCTCCAGCTGCTCGCGCATCACCTCGCGGCCGCCTACCCGGCGCCGGAGGACCGCCTCGTCGAGCACCGCGACGAGCTGGATCGGGTCACTCGAGCCGTGCAGCAACCGCTGGCGCGAGATGCGCACGGAGACCTTCTCATCCACTTCGGAGGGGGTGTGGGTGATGGAGGTCGCCTCGATGACGGCACGGGCGTACGGCTCGGTCTGCATCAGGCCGGGGACGACGAGCGGTTCGTAGGACCGCACGACCGAGGCCTCCGCCTCCAGCCCGATGTAGGAGTCGAAACCGGGCTTGAGGGCCTGGCGGTGGCGGTGCCACCACCCCCGCTGCCGGGCCTCCCTGGCCATCTGGATCAGGGAGTCGCGCTCCTGTCCGGTCACGCCGTACACGGTGGTGAGGGCCGCCACGTCCGTCGGCTTGGGACGGGTAAGGCCCGTCTCGTACCTCCAGATGGTGGTGTCGGTGGAGCCGATCCGTTCGGCCACCTCCACCCGTGACAGGCCGCTGTTCTCTCGCAGACGGTTCAGCTCGGCCATCAGGCGGCGATGCCGGGCGGTGGGACTTCTCCGGGACGCCACACCCGAACCTCCGATCTGCCGGCGGTAGAAACTGTGGAATTTCAATATGAGCTGTTGCAGTCCTTGATAGAAAGGTTCACCGTGAGTGAGTGTGCCATCCCAGAGCGGCGTCCGCATGGGAATGCATCCACCGGGGAATGAGGCGATCATGACGACCGGGCAGCAGACCGTTCCACCCCGATCCACGGTCACCCTCCATGGCGTGCCGGAGTCCGTGGCCCTGGCCCGGCGCCGCGTCAGGGAGCTGCTGGGCGAGTCCCATCCGGCCTGTGACGACGTGACGCTGCTCGTCAGCGAGGTCGTCACCAACTCGGTGGTCCACTCCGGCTCGGGCGGCGGAGGACGGGTGGCGATGACGGTGGCGGTGGGCCCGGACGCCGTGCTGGTGGAGGTGAGCGACGCCGGCTCGGGGCACTCGGCGCCGCACGTGCGCAACGAGCCCGAGGCGGAGAGCGGGCGCGGCATGTTCCTGGTCGACCTGCTGGCCGCCCGCTGGGGGATCCGGGAGAGCGACCCGCCGGGGCTCAGGACCCTCTGGTTCGAGGTCGCCTTCTGAGCCCCGGCGCCTTCCGGGCTGCGGCGCCTTCCGGGCTCCGGGGGTCCGTGCGCCCGGGATCCCCGGCCGCCGGGACCCGGCGGCCATAACTCCCGCATGATGTGGTGTTTGGGTCTTTGCTAACCGGCCGACTTGCCTGACCCTCGGTTCAGACGCGTGACAACCCCCCGACAACGCGTCTGAGGAGGATACGGGTGAGACGCCGTCTGACCGTCGGGATCGCCGCCCTGGCGCTGCTGTGCCTCGGCGCGACCGGGGTGGGAGCCTCCGCCGAGCCGCCGCCCAACAGCCGGTACAAGGTCGAGGGTCCGAGCGACTCCCGGCAGCGCAGCGCGGTCGCGGCCACCGGTGCCGCGATCGACCAGGTCGACCCCGCCTCGGTCGTGGTCACCGCGACCGAGGCCGAGGTCGCCGAGATCGAGAGGCTCGGCTACACCGTCACGAAGCTCGAGGTGCCCGCGCCGCCGCCGAAGTCGCTGGCCGACTTCCCGCCGGCCGACTCGGCGTACCACAACTACGCCGAGATGACCGCGGCGGTGAACAAGATCGTCGCTGACCACCCGACCATCGCCAGGAAGATCAGCTACGGCACCTCGTACGAGGGCCGCGACCTGATCGCCGTGAAGATCAGCGACAACGTCGCCACCGACGAGGCCGAGCCCGAGGTGCTGTTCACCCACCACCAGCACGCCCGGGAGCACCTGACCGTCGAGATGGCGCTGCACATCATGAACATGCTCACCGACGGCTACGGCGGCGACAGCCGCATCACGAACCTGGTGAACGGCCGCGAGATCTGGATCATGCCGGACCTCAACCCCGACGGCGGCGAGTACGACATCGCGACCGGCTCCTACCGTTCCTGGCGGAAGAACCGGCAGCCCAACTCCGGCTCGTCCTACGTCGGCACCGACCTGAACCGCAACTGGGCCTTCCAGTGGGGCTGCTGCGGCGGCTCCTCCGGCTCGGCGTCCAGCGACACCTACCGCGGACCCTCGGCCGCCTCCGCCCCCGAGGTCAGGGCGGTCGCCGACTGGGTGAACAGCCGGGTCGTCGGCGGCGTGCAGCAGATCAGGTCGCACATCGACTGGCACACCTACGGCGAGCTGATCCTGTGGCCGTACGGCTACACCTACAACGACACCGCGCCCGGGCTCACCCAGGACGACCACGACGCCTTCGAGGCGCTGGGCCGGAACATGGCCTCCACCAACGGCTACACCCCCCAGCAGGCGAGCGACCTCTACATCACCGACGGCTCGATCGACGACTGGATGTGGGGCGTCCACAAGATCTTCAGCTACACCTTCGAGATGTACCCGACGAGCGCGTCGCCGGGCTTCTACCCGCCCGACGAGCAGATCGGCCCGCAGACGACCCGGAACAGGGAGGCGGTCCTGCGCTTCCTGGAGTACTCCGACTGCGTCTACCGGATCACCGGCAAGGAGGCGCAGTACTGCTCCTCCGGACCGCCGCCGACGGCGGTCTACTCCGACGACTTCGAGACGGCGACCGGCTGGACGGCGAACCCGTCCGGCACCGACACCGCCACCTCCGGCCAGTGGGAGCGCGGTGACCCGGCGGCCACCTCCTCCAGCGGGACCAAGCAGCTCGGCACCACGGTCAGCGGCGTCAACGACCTGGTCACCGGCCGCCTGGCGGGCTCCTCGGCCGGCGCCTACGACATCGACGGCGGCGTCACGAGCATCCGCTCACCGGAGATCGCCCTGCCGAGCGGCGGGACGCTGAACCTGTCGCTGTCGTGGTACCTGGCGCACGGCTCCAACTCCTCCAGCGCCGACTACCTGAGAGTGAAGGTCGTCGGCCCGTCCGGGACGACCCAGGTGTTCCAGCAGCTCGGCGCGGCCACCGACCGCGACGGCGCGTGGGCGACGGCGACGGCGGACATCTCCGCCTTCGCCGGGCAGACCGTGCGGATCCTCGTCGAGGCGGCCGACGCCTCGGGAGCCTCCCTGGTGGAGGCCGGCGTCGACAACGTGAGGATCACCCAGGGATCCTGACCTCCGCCCCGGTGCGCGGCCGCCCCGCGGCCGCGCACCCCGGCGCTCCGCCGGGCCTGACGGAGGGTCAGGCCCGGCAGACCAGCTCCCCGTGGAGCAGCGACAGCCAGCCGTCCGGCGCTGCGGCCCAGGTCCGCCAGCCCGCGGAGACGCGGTGCAGCCGCTCCTCGGTCGCAGCGCCCGAGTCGAGGGCCTGGCGGGCCATGTCGGACTGCAGGATCCGCTCGGCCCACATGCCGCCCCACCACTCCCGGTCCTCCGGCGTCGCGAAGCACCAGGTGGAGGAGGTGGCGGTGATGTCGGTGAAGCCGGCGGCGCGGGCCCACGACAGCAGTCTGCGCCCCGCGTCCGGCTCGCCCCCGTTGGCCCGGGCGACCTGCTGGTAGAGGTCCAGCCACTCGTCCAGCTCGGGCAGCTCGGGGAACCAGGTGAAGGCGGCGTAGTCGCTGTCGCGGACCGCGACGATCCCGCCCGGCCGGCAGACCCGCCGCATCTCCTTCAGCGCCCGGACCGGGTCGCCCACGTGCTGCAGCACCTGGTGGGCGTGGACGACGTCGAAGGAGTCGTCGGGGAAGTCCAGCGCGTGCACGTCGGCCACGGCGAACTCGATGCCGGCCGTACCCCGCCGCTCCGCCTCGGCGCGGGCCAGGCCGAGCGCCTCGGCGGTGACCTCGGCGGCGGTGACGGCGCCCGGCGCGACCCGCTCGGCCAGGTCCGCGGTGATGGTGCCGGGACCGCAGCCGACGTCCAGCAGCGACATCCCCGGTGACAGGTGGGGGAGCAGGTACGCCGCGGAGTTCTCCGCGGTGCGCCAGCGGTGGGAGCGCAGCACCGACTCGTGGTGCCCGTGGGTGTAGACGGCGTCCTTCGTGGCCATGACCACTCCTTCGGTCGAGTGGATCGACCGTAGCACTTGTCTCAGAAGATGAGAGACATCGTCTCAATAAATGAGAAAGAGAGAATCGATATCGCTGTCTACTTGCTCTTATGGGGAAAAGAGGGCAAGACTCGAATGGGTCGTCACCGTCACCAACGGGGGTGGTTCACGTGCGCGACGAGTTCACCACGCATGAGGTGTGGTCGCTGGAGTGCCAGTGCTGCGGGCGCGTCTGGCAGGAGGAGTACGCCGTCCGCCACACGGCGGACGAGCGCGGCCACGAGGCCGTGATCTGGACCCAGGCGGGGGAGCCGGTCCAGCCCCCGTGGTCGGGGGTGGACTGCCCCGGTTGCGGAGCCTCCAAGGTGAGCGCCTTCCCGCAGGGGGGACGCCTGCGGCCGGCCGCCGCGCGGGTGGACGCGGGCTCCGGTCGTCCGCCGGTGGAGACGCTGTACTCCCCCGTCCCGCGCAAGCCGCCCGTCCCGCTCTACTGACCGCCTCCGGGGCCGGTCCGGCGTCGGTCCGGGAGCGCTCGCCTCGGGTCCGGCCCGGGGAGGGGAGGCCTCCGGGTGGGTCCCGCGTATGCCGGTGGATCCGCGGGGACCGCGCCGCAGCACGCGGCCCCCGCGGTCGGAGCGACCCCTTCGGGATCGCTCTCTGAGGGCATGCCGCGATCATGATGGGGAGAACCCCGCAAAACGGTAAAGACCTGGCGGAACGTCAGCCGGGTCCTGCCGTCGGCCCGGTCTTTTCCCGGCCCGTCCTCTCCCCGGGGGAAGACCTCCCCTGGAGAGGCGGTGGCGGACGGCGGCGACGGATCACGGCCGGGACGAGCCCGCGGCTTCCCGTGGCTCCGGGTCCGGCCCGCAGAGCGATGCGGCCTCGATCCGCGCAAGCCTGCGATCAAGGACGCATGATGTCCACAACAGAAGAGTCGGGGGATTCCTTTCACGGGGAGCGACATTGGGCAAGCACGGAAAGATCCTCGCCGCATGCGCGGGGCTCCTGCTCGGCACGACGCTGTTATCCGCCCCCCAGGCGGCCCTCGCCGCGGCCGATCCCGTCCCGGTGGCCGCCTACGGCATGGAGGAAGGAGCCGGAACCGTCATCGGCGACGCGTCGGGCCAGGGCCACACCGGTACGTCCGCGTCCGGCCTCCCGATCACGTGGGCGGGCGGGAAGTACGGCAGGGCCATCGCCTTGGACCGGAGGAGCAGGGTGACGGTGCCGGATGTCCCGTCTCTGCGCCTGACCTCGGCGATGACGGTGGAGGCCTGGGTGAATCCCGACACGGACCCGGTGAGCGGGGGACTGACCGTCTCCAAGGGCTCCTACGGCTTCTCCGCCACCACGGCGACCGTCGGCACCTCCCCCGCGGGCCGGGTCACCTTCCGGCCCCTGCCCGCGCGGACCTGGAGCCATCTCGCCGCCACCTACGACGGCCAGGCCCTGCGCGTCTACGTCAACGGGGCCCTGGTGGCCTCCCAGCCCGCCCAGGGCGCCATCGGCGTCGGCGCCACCCCGCTCGGCATCTGGGGGACAGGCCTCATCGACGAGGTGCGGATCTACGACACGGCCCTCAGCGAGGCCCAGATCAACGCCGACATGGCCGCACCGGTGGCCGGAGGGTCCCTGAACGGCCCGCCGACCGCGCCGGAGGCCCTGACCGCCGTCCCCGGGTACGGCAAGACCGTGCTCTCCTGGCAGGCGAGCACCGACGACGACGGGATCGCCGGCTACGAGGTCCACCGTTCCGCACGGGCGGACTTCACGCCCACGGGTTCGACTCTGCTGGGCACGGTGACCACCACGTCCTATACGGACGTCCCCAAATACCGTGACACCTATCACTACCGCGTGCGCGCGATGGACACCTCACACCGGCTCGGCCCGCTGTCCGAGCCGGCGTCCGCCAAGGCGATGGAACCCGACAGCCCGCCCGGTGCGCCGTGGGGGGTCAGGGCGTACGGCCACGGCGGCTGGGCGACCGTGTGGTGGGGTGGTGTTTCCGACGACCACCCCGTCCACACCTGGGAGATCCACCGATCGACGGCCTCCGGCTTCGCCCCGTCGGCGGCGACTCTCCTCGCCCTGGTCGACAGCCCGCCCTATGAGTACATGGACACCGTGCAGGAACCCGGTACGTACTACTACCGGGTCATCGGGGTGGACTCGGCCGGCCAGCGCGGCACGCCTTCGGAGGAGCAGCGCGCGGCGGTCGGCCCGGCCCCCGATCTGTCGCAGACCCTGGCCGCGGCCTACGGGATGAACGAAGGCGGCGGCACCACCGTGCGAGACGGCTCGGGCCGGGGCAACACCGGCACGGCCTACGGCGCCGGATGGGCCGACGGCAGATTCGGCACGTCCGTGGAGTTCTCCGCCGGGGGCGCGGTCCTTGTGCCGTCGTCGAAATCGCTGGGAATGACCACCGGCATTACCATGTCCGCCTGGGTCAACCCCACGCGTTCCAAGACGAGCGAGACGATCCTCCGGCGGGGGAGCCTGCAAGAGACCCTCGAACTGTTCACCGCCAAGTCCTCCGCGCCGTACGGCCCCCATGTCCACGCCTCCGACCGGATGAACAGCACGGTCACCGTCCCGAGCGGGCCCAGCCTGCCCACCGGAGTCTGGAGCCATGTGGCGGCCGTCCTCGAAGGCGAGACCGCCGTCCTCTACGTCAACGGAGAAGTGGCGCGGATGGTCCGGTGGAGTCCCCACCTGACCGAGGAGACGGGCCAGCTGAAGATCGGTGGTGACGGATTGAGCCCCTTCGTCGGCAGGGTCGACGAAGTCAAGACCTACAATGCCGCCCTCAGCCCGTCCCAGATCAAGGCCGACATGGAGACGCCCGTTCCCTGACGGCGGAGGTGCGGCCGGCGCGTCCGCGCTCCGGCCGCACCCGCGCTCCGGCACCGGCCTCGCCGGTGTCCGCCCCGACCGCGGGAACGCTCCCGGCCGGCCCCGTCAGAGGCGGAAGCCCGGGTCGGGGACGATCTCGGCGACGTCCATCTGGGCCTTCTGCAGGCGGCCGGAGTAGTCCCAGTTCATCGCCTGCCAGCGGGTGAACTGGTCGAGCACCCACACGCCCGACTGGCGGCTGCCGTTGCCGGACTTGCCGTTCCCGCCGAAGGGCAGGTGCGCCTCGGCTCCCGAGGTGGAGTTGTTGACGCTGACCATGCCCGCGCCGACGCCCGCGCGGAACCGGAAGGCCGCCTTCGGGTCGGTGGTGTAGATCGACGACGAGAGCCCGTACCCGGGCCGGTTGGCCAGCGCGATCGCCTCCTCCAGCGTGCCGAAGGAGGTCACCCCCACGATCGGGCCGAACGTCTCCTCCAGGAAGAGCCGGTCGTCGGCGCGCACGCCGTCCACGACCACCGGGTGGTAGTAGAGGCCGCCGGAGCCGGTGAAGCCGCCCCGGGGGTTCTCCGGCGTGATCCGGCCGACCGGGCCGGAGACGACCGTGTGGTGCGGCTCGATCCAGCCGAGGTACTCCTCATAGCGCTCGGCGAACCTGTGGTCCAGCAGCGGCCCGCAGAGCACCTCCCCGGCCGGGTCGCCGATCTCCGCCCCGGCCACGGCCGCCGTGTAGCGGGCGAGGAACTCGCCGTGCACGCTCTCGTGCACGATCACCGTCCCGAGCGACGTGCAGCGCTGCCCTGCCGTGCCGAACCCGGCGAACAGCGCGCCCTCCACCGCCAGGTCCAGGTCGGCGTCCGGCATGACGACCATCGGGTTCTTGCCGCCCAGCTCCAGGCACGGCGACTGCAGATGACGCCCGCACAGCTCGCCGATCCTCCTGCCGACCCCGCTGGAACCGGTGAACCCGACCTTGTGCACCGTGCCCTCCTCCAGGGCGGTCTCCAGCCCCGCGAAGGTCTGCTCCCCGTCGGCCAGGACGAGGTTCAGCACGCCGTCCGGGAGCCCCGCCGCGGCCAGCAGCCGGTAGAGCGCGTGCGCGGAGGCCGCGGCGTACTCGGCGGGCTTCCACACCACGGCGTTGCCGCACAGCAGCGCCGGGACCAGGTACCACGACGGCACCGCGACCGGGAAGTTCCCCGCGGTGACCACCGCCGCCACCCCGACGGGGACCCGGAAGGTGAACAGGCTCTTGTCCGGCATCTCCGAGGGGACGGTCTGCCCGTAGAGCCGACGCCCCTCGCCCAGGAAGAAATCGCAGGTGTCGACGATCTCCCGGACCTCGCCCAGCGCCTCGGCGTACGGCTTGCCGATCTCCCGGGTGACCAGCCGGGCCAGCGCCTCGGCGTTGGCCTCCACCAGCCGCCCGACCGAGGCGATCACCCGTCCCCGCACCGGCGCGGGCACCCGCGCCCACTCCGCCTGCGCGGCCGCGGCGGTGCGGCAGGCGGCGGCGAACGCGCCGGCGTCGGCCAGGTGGGCGCGCGCGACGACCTCGTCCACGCGGGAGGGGTTGATCGAGTCGTAGGCCGTGCCGCCGGTGGCTTCCTTGCCGCCGACGACGGAGAAGATGTCGAGGGTCACCGTTGACCTCCTTCTTAGGGCGTGTGCCCGCATTCTCCCCGTACTCCGGCGGCCCGTCACTTCCGCTCCGGCCGGGCGCGGAAACCGGAACGGGGCGGGAGCCGCGGAGTTAACGGCGGGGCCGCCCGGGCAGCGAAAGGGTCATGAGTCTGACAAGAGACGACCACAGCGTCGAGATCGGCGGCCACACGGTCTCGGTGACGGGCGACACCGGACCGGTCCACGCCACCTGGGTGCTCCTGATCGACGGCCGGGAGGCCGACCGCGCCAGGGCGGCCGGGGACTTCACCCTCCGCGGCGAGCTGCCCGACGGCTCGGCGGTGCGCGCGGCGGTGCACCAGAGCCTGGTCGGGCCCACCGAGGTCGTCGTCCACCACGGCGACGAAGCGGTCGCGCGGTTCAGGGGCTTCGTCGCCTGAGCATGGGAACGGCGCCGTCTCCGGCGCGTCAGTCCGCCATGCGGAAGTCGGCGAAGTCGAAGCCGGGGGAGACGACGCAGCTCACCAGCACGCCCTGGTCCCCGGCGGGACGGGCGGCCTGCCAGGTGCCGCCGGGGACCAGGGCCTGCGGGACCTGGCCGTCCTCCACCCCCGGGCCGAGCGTCACCGTGCGGACCGGCTGGCCTTCGTGACCGCCCAGGACCAGGGTCAGCGGTCCGCCCCGGTGCCAGAGCCACACCTCGTCGGAGCGGACCACGTGCGGGCGCGACTCCTCGCCGGGCTCCAGCAGGAAGTAGATCCCGGTGGCGGTGGCGCGCGGCCCGCCGTACCCGGGCGGGGCGAGGTCGCAGGAGGTGCGCCAGGTCTCCCGGAACCAGCCGCCCTCGGGATGGGGCAGCAGGTCCAGGGCCTCGGCGAGCGGAGGGCGGGAAGACGTCGTCACCGCACCGATCCTAGGCCGTCGCCGCCCCGGTCCCGGAGGGCGGACGGGACCGGGGCCGGGCACGCCCGGGACGGGCAGGCGGCGGTGAGAGCGTCCGGGACGGGCACGCGACGGGGAGTGCGGAGGTGAGGGCGTCCGGGACGGGCACGCGACGGGGAGCGCGGCGGTGAGGGCGTCCGGAACCATGATCGGAGGTTTTGTCGGGGCGCCCCGATAGCGTGCGGCACGTGATCGAACGGTGGAACCGGGACCAGGTGCTCGCGCTCGCGCCCGACGCCCCGTCCCAGAAGGCGGCCCAGGGGGTCTCCTCGCCCGGCAAGTGGTCGGGCGTCGGAGTCACCGCCGACGCGGTGTGGGGCGAGTGCAAGGGCAGCGGCTCCAAACCCTACCGGGCCTGCGTCGACCTGACCGAGCCCGCCTACAAGTGCACCTGCCCGAGCAGGAAGTTCCCGTGCAAGCACGCCCTCGGCCTGCTGCTGCTCTGGTCGGCCGGCGGCGTCCCGGACGCCGCCGAGCCCGCCGACTGGACGGCCGAGTGGCTCGACCAGCGCCGCGCCCGCGCGGCCAGGCCCGCCCGCGCCGAGCGGAGCGACCCGGCTCCCGACCCGAAGCGGGCGGAGCAGCGCGAGCAGCGGGTCGCGGCCGGCCTGGAGGAGCTGGAGCGCTGGCTGGCCGACCAGGTCAGGCAGGGACTGGCCGGGGCACGGCGGCACGACCAGTGGGACGGGCTGGTCAAGCGCCTGGTCGACGCGCAGGCCCCCGGGGTCGCGGGGACCGTCTCCCGCCTCGGCTCCGTCCTGACGGCCGAGGACTGGCCTGCCCGCCTCCTCGGCGAATACTCCCTGATCCACCTCCTGCTCACCGCCCACCGGCGTGCGGTCCCCGAGGGGGCGCCGGACGCGCTCGGCGCGGGGCTGCGGCAGACCGTGCGCACGCGGATCGGCTTCTCCGTCGCCAAGGAGGAGGTGCTCGCCGGCGAGACGGTCCGCGACCGGTGGGACGTGCTCGGGCGGCGCGACGAGGAGCAGGACCGGCTGACCACGCGGCGGGTGTGGCTGCGCGGCAGGACGACCGGCAGGGCCGCGCTCGTGCTCTCCTTCGCCCCCGCCGGGCAGGCGCTGGACGTCTCCCTGGTCACCGGCACCACGATGGACGCCGGCCTGGCGTTCTACCCCGGCTCGGCGCCGCTCCGCGCCCTGGTCGCGGAGCGCCACGGCGGGGTCTCCGCGGGCGCCCCGCCCGGCTCCTCCCTGGAGGAGGCCCTCGCGGAGGTGGCGGCGGCCCTGGCGGGCGACCCCTGGCTCGACTCGTGGCCGCTCGTGCTCGACCGGGTGGCCCCGGTAAGGGACGGCGGGTGGCTGCTCGGCGGCCCGGACGGCGGGCTCCCGCTGCACCCGTCGGCGGGCGTGCCCTGGCGGCTGCTCGCCGTCTCGGGCGGGCACCCGCTGACCGTCGCCGCTGAGTGGACCCCGCGCGGCCTGCTGCCGCTCGCCGCCTGGAACGAGGAAGGGCTGGTCGTGCTGTGAGCACTCCCGCGAACACCCCGCCGAGCACCCCCGCGACCGGCGTCGCGACCTCCTGGGAGGAGCTGGTCTCCACCGCCCTCGTCGGCACCGACCGCAGGCCGCTGCCCGGCGCGGCGGACCCGGCGGCGGAGCTGCTGGCGCAGGCCGCGGTGCACACCGTGCGGGCCCGCGCCGGGCGGCGGCCCCGCCCCGGGGAGCCGCTGGAGCCCGCCCCGGCCGAGGACCGGCCCGCCGTCCCGCGCGCCGCGGGCGACCGGCTGGCCCGGATCCTCGGCGGCGAGCAGGGCAGACTGCTCACCGAGTGGCTGCGGACCGCCGCCGGGCTCGGCCGCCGGGTCCCGGCGCACCTGCTGCCCGACCTGCTGGACCACGCCGCCCGCGACCGCTCGATCCGGCCCTACGCCGCCGTCCTCGCCGGGCGGCGGGGCCGCTGGCTGGCCCGGCTCAACCCGGCCTGGGACTTCCTGGACCAGGAGGCCGGGGCGGCCCGGCCGAGGCCGGAGGAGTGGGAGCTGGGCACACCCGGTGACCGCCGCGCCCACCTGGCCGCGTTGCGGGCCGCCGACCCCGCCGCCGCCCGCGAACTGCTCGCGGCGGCCTGGGAGAAGGAGACCCCCGACGACCGGGCGGCCTTCCTGGCGATCTTCGCCGACGGGCTCGGTCCCGAGGACGAGCCGTTCCTGGAGGCGGCGCTCGACGACCGCCGCCGCGAGGTCCGCCACCAGGCCGCCGACCTGCTCACCCGGCTGCCGGACTCCCGGCTGGCGCGGCGCATGGCCGAGCGGGCGGCCCGCTGCTTCACCGCGGCGGGCCGCCGGATCCTGGTCGATCCGCCGGAGGAGTGCGACGCCGCGATGGAGCGCGACGGCATCCGGTCCCGGCCGCCGCACGGCACCGGCGCCAGGAGCTGGTGGCTGCAGCAGCTGGTGGCCCGCACCCCGTTGCAGGTGTGGCCCGCTCTGCTCGGCCGCCCGCCGGGCGAGCTGGTCCGCGCGAAGATCCCCGACTGGGAGCGGGAGGTCACCTCCGGATGGGTCAGGGCGACCGTGCTCCAGCTCGATTCCGAATGGGCGCGGGAGCTGTTCGCCAGGGACCCGCTCGCCGACCTGCTGGCCGTACTGCCCCGCGAGGAGCAGGAGGCCGTGGCCGCCGGGTTCGTCCGGGGCCACGGCCTGGACGGGCAGCTCATCATGGTCCTCAGCGGCGCCGCCGCCCCCTGGGGGCCCGCACTGACCCGGGCCGTGCTGCAGAAGATCATCGATCTGTCCGGCACCCAGCCGTGGAACGTCGGCGAGCTGGCCAGGCTGGCCGGCGAGCGCGCCGACCCCGCCCTGCACGGCCTGGCCGAGCGCCTCTCGCTCGAACCCCCCATCCAGGAGGTCGCCGCCCTCCTGCGTTTCCGTGACGACATGCTGAAGGAGCTCATTCCATGACGACGGTGCTGCGCGCCCACGCCGAGGACCAGTACGCCGAGGAGCTGGCGGTGCTGGCCAAGGACGACGACCGGGCCAGGCCGCCGGGCTGGAAGCTGTCGCCGTGGGCGGTGACCACCTACATCCTCGGAGACGGCGACCGGATCACCCCGAAGTACATCGGACCCCGCCGCATCGTGGAGGTGGCGGTGGCGACGCTGGCCACCGACCGGGCGCTGCTGCTGCTCGGCGTGCCCGGGACCGCCAAGACCTGGCTCTCGGAGCACTTGGCCGCCGCGGTCAGCGGCGACTCCACGCTGCTCGTCCAGGGCACGGCGGGCACCGCCGAGGAGGCGATCCGCTACGGCTGGAACTACGCCCGGCTGCTGGCCGAGGGCCCGTCCCGGGACGCGCTCACCCCGAGCCCGGTGATGCGCGCGATGGCCGAGGGACGGATCGCCCGCGTCGAGGAGCTGACCCGGATGCCCTCCGACGTGCAGGACGCGCTGATCACCGTGCTGTCGGAGAAGACGCTGCCGATCCCGGAGCTGAACGAGGAGGTCCAGGCCGCGCGCGGGTTCAACGTCATCGCCACCGCCAACGACCGCGACCGCGGCGTCAACGACCTGTCCAGCGCGCTGCGCCGCAGGTTCAACACCGTGGTGCTGCCGGTGCCGGCCACCGCCGAGGAGGAGGTGGACATCGTCTCCCGCCGGGTGGAGCAGCTCGGCCGCTCCCTGGAGCTGCCCGAGACGCTGACCGGCCTGGAGGAGATCCGCCGCGTCGTCACGGTCTTCCGGGAGCTGCGGACCGGCGTCACCGAGGACGGCCGGACCAAGGTCAAGTCGCCCAGCGGCACCCTCAGCACCGCCGAGGCGATCTCCGTCATCACCAACGGCATCGCCCTGGCCGCCCACTTCGGCGACGGCGTGCTCCGCCCCTCGGACGTGGCCGCCGGGATCGCCGGAGCGGTGGTCCAGGACCCGGTCTCCGACCGCGTCGTCTGGCGCGAGTACCTCGAGACCGTCGTCCGGGAGCGCCAGGACTGGCGCGACTTCTACCGGGCGTGCCGTGACGCGGGCTGAGCCGCGGCCCCTCCCGCCGGCGGCCCCGGGCGGCCCCGGGACCACCGGCGGGCCGCACACCCCCCCGGCCCGCATCACGACAGGAGGCGAGCGATGAACGTGCACGTCCTCGGCGTGCGGCACCACGGTCCCGGCTCGGCGCGCTCCCTGCGCGCGGAGCTGGAGCGGCTGAAGCCCGACGTCGTGCTCATTGAGGGCCCGCCGGAGGCCGACGGGCTCGTGGACCTGGCGCGGGACCCCGACCTGCGGCCGCCGGTGGCGCTGCTGGCGCACGTGCCCGGTGAGCCGTCGAAGGCGGCGTTCTGGCCGTTCGCGGTCTTCTCGCCCGAGTGGCAGGCGATCCGCTACGCGACCGGGGCGGGCGTGCCGGTGCGCTTCTGCGACCTGCCCGCCGCGCACACCCTCGTGGCCTCCCCGGACACGCCGGACGCCCCCGCGGGGGAGGACGGGACCGGAGCCGGTGGGGACGCCGACGCCGGTGCCGATCCCACGGGCACCGGGGACGAGGGGGCGTGGGCCGTACGGGTCGATCCCATCGGGGCGCTCGCCCGCGCCGCCGGTTACGACGACCCCGAGCGGTGGTGGGAGGACGCGGTCGAGCACCGCGGCGACACGCCGTTCCAGGTGATCGCCGAGGCGATGGCCGCGGTCCGCGAGGGGCACGTCCCCGACGCGCACGAGGCGCGGCGCGAGGCCTTCATGCGCCGCACGGTCCGCGGGGCGGTCAAGGACGGGTTCGAGCGGATCGCCGTGGTCTGCGGCGCCTGGCACATGCCCGCGCTGACGGGCGCGCCGGGCACGGGCGGGGGCAGGGCCTGGGGCGCGGGGCTGCCGACGGCGAAGGCGGACGACGCGCTGCTGCGCGGCCTGCCCAAGGCCAAGGTGGAGACGACCTGGGTGCCGTGGACCTACGGCCGGCTGGCGGCCTGGAGCGGGTACGGCGCGGGCGTGACCTCCCCGGGCTGGTACCACCACCTGTTCGCCGCGCCCGACCGGCCGGTGGAGCGGTGGCTGACCGAGGCCGCCGGGGTGCTGCGCGCCGAGGACCTGCCGGTCTCCTCCGCGCACGTCATCGAGGCCGTACGGCTGGCGCGCTCGCTGGCGGTGCTCCGCGGGCGGCCGCTGGCCGGGCTCGCGGAGGTCACCGAGGCGGCCAGGGCGGTCCTGTGCGAGGGCGACGATCTGCCGGTGGAGCTGATCGGGCGGCGCATGGTCGTGGGGGAGAGGCTCGGCCACGTCCCCGACGCCACCCCGATGGTCCCGCTCCAGCGGCACCTGCGCGCCGAGCAGCGGCGGCTGCGGCTCAAGCCCGAGGCGTCGGAGCGCGACCTCGACCTCGACCTGCGCAAGCCGCTCGACCTGGAGCGCAGCAGGCTGCTGCACCGCCTGCGCCTGCTCGGGGTGGGCTGGGGCCGCCCGCGGGAGAGCACGGGCAAGGGCACCTTCCGGGAGTCGTGGACCCTCGCCTGGCGCCCGGAGTTCGACATCGACCTGATCGAGGCGGGCGCCTGGGGCACCACCGTCCCGGCCGCCGCCGCCACCCGCGTCCGGGACCTGGCGTCCGCGGCCGCCTCCCTGGCCGACCTGACGGCGCTGGTCGAGCGCTGCCTCCTGGCCGACCTGCCGGAGGCGCTGCCGGGCGTGCTGGACGCGCTGTCGGCGCGGGCGGCGCTGGACGGGGACGTGACGCACCTGATGGCGGCGCTGCCCGCGATGGTCAGGGCCCAGCGCTACGGCGACGTGCGCGGCACGCCCGCCGGGGGGCTGTCCTCCATCGCCGAGGCGCTGCTGACCCGGATCTGCGTCGGGCTGGCCGCCGCGGCGGCCGGGCTGGACGACGACGCCGCCCGCGACCTGGTCGGCCACGTCGACGCGGTGCACACCGCGGTCGGCCTGCTCGACCCCGGGGAGACCGCGGTGGAGGACGGGCCGAAGGCGCGCTGGCTGGGCGCGCTCCGCGCGGTGTCCCGCCGCTCCGACCTGCACGGCCTGATCGAGGGGCGGCTCGTCCGGATCCTGCTGGACGCCGGCGACCTGGACACCGACCGGGCGGAGCGGCGCATGTCCCGTGCGATGTCCGCCGGGCACCCGCCCGCCCGGGCGGCGGCCTGGATCGAGGGGTTCACCTCGGGAGGCGGGCTGCTGCTGGTCCACGACGCCCGGCTGCTCGGGCTGGTCGACGGGTGGCTGTCCGGGCTGGCCCCGGAGGCGTTCGTGGACGTGCTGCCCCTGCTCCGGCGGGCGTTCGGCGCCTTCGCCGCGCCGGAGCGCCGCTCGATCGGGGAGCGGGTCCGCGGCCTCGGCCGGGGGGCGGCCCAGGGCGCGGCCGAGGCCGACGACGACGTGGACGACGAGCGCGCGGCGGCGGCCGTGCGGACCGTGCTGGCGATTCTGGGGAGGGCCTGATGGACGACGGGGAGCGGCTGCGCCGCTGGCGGCTGGTGCTCGGCGGCGACGCCGACGGCACCGGGTGCGCGCTGAGCGGGACCGACGCGGGGATGGACGGGGCCCTGGCCGCGCTCTACAACGGCGGCGGGGAGGGCTCGCGGGAGCGGAGCGCCGGGCTGGGCGCGTCCGCGCCGAGGGTCGCCCGCTGGCTGGGCGACATCAGGTCCTACTTCCCCTCGACCGTGGTCCAGGTGATGCAGAAGGACGCCGTCGAGCGGCTGAACCTCACCCGGTTGATGCTGGAGCCGGAGATGCTGGAGGCGGTCGAGCCGGACGTCCACCTGGTCGGCACGCTCCTGTCGCTCAACCGGGTGATGCCCGAGAAGGCCAGGGAGTCGGCCCGCGCGCTGGTCCGCAAGGTCGTCTCCGAGCTGGAGCGGCGGCTGGTGCAGAAGACCAAGGCCGCGGTGACCGGCGCGCTGGACCGCTCGGCCCGCACCCACCGGCCCCGGCGGGTCGCCGACATCGACTGGGACCGGACGATCCGGGCCAACCTGAAGAACTACCTGCCCGAGAAGAACACCGTGATCCCCTCGCGGCTGGTCGGGTACGGCAGGCGCCAGCGGGCGGTCCAGCGCGAGGTGGTGCTCTGCATCGACCAGAGCGGTTCGATGGCCGCCTCGGTCGTCTACTCCAGCGTCTTCGGGGCGGTGCTCGCCTCGATGCGGTCGCTGAGGACGTCGCTGGTGGTCTTCGACACCGCGGTCGTCGACCTCACCGACCAGCTGCACGACCCGGTGGAGCTGCTGTTCGGCACCCAGCTCGGCGGCGGCACCGACATCAACCGGGCCATCGCCTACAGCCAGGGTCTCATCACCCGGCCCACCGACTCGATCTTCATCCTGATCAGCGACCTCTACGAGGGCGGGGTCCGGCAGGAGATGCTCCGCCGGGTCGCCCAGATGACCGCGGCCGGGGTGCAGGTGATCGTGCTGCTGGCGCTGTCGGACGAGGGCGCGCCCTTCTACGACCGGGAGAACGCCGCCGCCCTGGCCGCGATGGGGGTGCCCGCCTTCGCCTGCACCCCCGACGCCTTCCCCGACCTGATGGCCGCCGCGATCGAGCGGCGCGACATCGGCCGGTGGGCCGAGCGCCACCTGGAGCGCCCGGCGGGCTGACGGACCCGTCCCGGCGGGAGGCGGCACGGGGGCCGTCTTCCGCCGGGACGTCCGGGGCGCGTCCGGCAGAACGCCGCATGTCTGGCCGCCGGGACGTCCGGCGGGTCGCCTCGCGCCCGGCCGCCGGGACGTCCGGTGCGTGCCCGGCAAGAGGCCTCGCGCCCAGCCGCCGGGACGCTCAGTGCCCGCCGCCCTCCTCCTCGGGACGGGCCCGGAGCGGGAGCAGGAAGGCCGCGGCGAAGGCGACGGCGACCATGCCGCCGCAGACCCAGAGCGTGATCCGCATCGCCTCGGGGAAGGCCCGGCCGCCCTCCAGCAGGCCGAAGAAGAGCGTGCCGACCGCCGCGGCGCCGAGCGCGCCGCCGAGCTGCTGGACGGCGGTGAGCGTGCCGCTGGCGGAGCCGGACTCGTGCGGCTCCACGCCGGCCAGCACGATGTCGAAGAACGGCGCCATGACCATGCTCATGCCGGCGCCGGTGACGAGCAGGGCCGGGGTGAGCTGCCACGGCGTGACGCCCGTGCCGGCCAGGTCGAGGGTGACGGCGATGCCGGCCAGGCCCGCGACCATCACGACGGCGCCCAGGTGGATCAGCCGCCGGCCCGCCCTCTGCGCCAGGCCGGCGGCGTTGACGGCGATGAAGCCGAGCACGGTCCCGACGGCGCTGGGCAGGTTCGCCAGGCCCGCCTTCAGCGGGTCGTAGCCCAGGCCGAGCTGGAAGTACAGGCCGAGCACCATCGAGAAGCCGACCAGCGCGGTGAAGAAGACCAGGCCGGTGACCAGGCCGCCGGTGAAGGCGCGTTTGCGGAACAGGCCCGTCTCGAGCAGCGGGTCGCCGCCCGCGCGCCGCTTGCGGGCCTGGTGGCGGGCGAAGAGCGCGAGCACCGCGGCCGAGGCGGCCACGGAGGCGAAGGCCCAGGCGGGCCAGCCGAGGTCGCGTCCCTGCACCAGGGGGTAGACCAGCAGGAAGGCGGCGGCGGAGACCAGCCCCATGCCGGTGAGATCCAGCCGGGAGGCGCGCTCGCCGCGGGACTCGGGCAGCATGGTGACGGCTCCGGCGACCGCGAGCAGGCCGAGCGGGAGGTTGATCAGGAAGATCATGCGCCAGCCGGTGCCGAACAGGTCGGCGTCGACCAGCCAGCCCGCGAGCACCGGGCCGCCGACCATGGACAGGCCCATGACCGGGCCGAAGGCGCCGAACGCGGCGGCCATCTCCTTCGGCGGGAACATCTCCTTGATCATGCCCAGGCCCTGCGGGAGCATCACCGCGCCGAACAGCCCCTGCAGGATCCGCGCGCCGGTCAGCATCTCGGGGGAGAGGGCCAGGCCGCACAGGAGCGAGCCGGCGGTGAAGCCCAGGGCGCCGACCACGAACATGCGCCTGCGGCCGTAGATGTCGCCGAGGCGCCCGCCGGTGATCAGCCCGACGGCCATCGCCATGGTGTAGCCGGCGCCGAGCCACTGGATCACGCTGGTCGAACCGCCCAGATCGGCGCGGATCGACGGGGCCGCGATGTTGGTGATCACGGAGTCGACCAGGTCCATGACCTCGACGAGGAGGATCACGAAGAGGGCGGGCCAGCGCCATCGGTAGGGCTCGACGGCCGCGGCCTCGGGGCCGGTGGTGGCGGTGCGGGTCATGGGGGTCCCTTCAGAGGGGCGTGCGGCAATTCGCGAACACCGTTCGTCATATACGAACACTGTTATACAAACGAACAGTGTTCGCGTCAAGTACGCCGTTCGTTACCGGTACGGCGTTCGCCGACCGGAAATCCGGCCGGGTAGCATCGCCGCGTGACCGACATCCCAGCCCCGCCCTGGCGCAAGACCCGCGCCCCCAGCGCTCCCCGCACCGCGCTGAGCAGGGAGCTCATCGTCTCCACCGGCCTGCGGATCGTCGATGCCGAAGGGCTGGAGGCGCTGAGCATGCGCAGGGTCGCCCAGGAGCTGGGCACCGGTCCGGCCTCGCTCTACGCGCACGTGGCGAACAAGGAGGAGCTGCTCGACCTGATCTACGACCGGGTCATGGCCGAGATCCACGTCCCCGAACCCGATCCGGAGCGCTGGCTGGAGCAGCTCAGGGAGATGGTCATGGACGCGTTCCGGGTCTTCAGCTCGCACGCCGACATCGCCCGGGTGGGGCTGGCCAACATCCCGACCAGCCCCAACGCGCTGCGCATCGCCGAGGGACAGCTGGCCATCATGCTCGCCGGCGGCGTGCCGCCGCAGATCGCCGCCCTGATGCTCGACCGGTTCGGCATCTACATCTGCGCCGACGCCTACGAGAGCGCGCTCTACATCAACCGGCAGCGCGGCAGCGACAAGGACCTCGACGTCTTCCTGGAGGAGACGTTCGGGCAGATCAAGACCTTCTACCGGAACCTGCCCGCCGACCGCTTCCCCCGCCTCACCGCCCACGTCGACGCGCTGACCGGCCCGGACGGGGACGAGCGGTTCGAGTTCGGCCTCGACCTGATGCTGCGCGGCCTGGCCTCCTACGTCCGGGACGCCGGCGCCGGGAGTCCTACGTCCAAGGGCTGACCCGCCCGGCCGATGCGCCCGCCGGAGCGGCGGCCGTACGGTCCGATCATGACGACGACGGTTCTGGAACCTCCCCTGGGCATATTCGCGCGGCGCCACCGCGCGGTGACGATCGGCATGGTGGCCCTGATCGTGCTGGTCGCCTTCGAGGCGCTGGCGGTGGCGACCGCGATGCCGGTGGTCGGGCGCGAGCTCGACGGGCTGGGCCTGTACGCGCTGGCCTTCAGCGGGGCGCTGGCCGCGGGGATGATCGCCACCGTGCTGGGCGGGCGGTGGGGCGACCTGCGCGGGCCGGTGGTCCCGCTCTGGACGGGCGTGGCGGCCTTCGTGGCGGGACTGCTGGTGGCCGGTACGGCGCCCACCATGGACGTGTTCGTGCTGGGCCGGTTCGTTCAGGGCTTCGGCGGGGGGCTCTTCCAGGTCGCGCTGTACGTGCTGGTCTCCCGGGTCTACCCGGCCGAGACGCATCCGAAGGTCTTCTCGGTCTTCGCCGGGGCCTGGGTGGTGCCCTCCATGGTCGGGCCGGCGATCACCGGCGTGGTGGTCGAGCAACTCGGCTGGCGCTGGGTCTTCCTGGGGGTGCCGCTGCTGGTCGTCCCCGCCGCGCTGCTGCTCTGGCGCGGCCTGGCCGCCGTCCCGCCCGGTGAGCGCCCCGGGCACACCGGGCCCGGGGCGCGGACGCCGATCGCCCGGAGGTTCGGCTGGGCGGTGCTGGCAGCCGCGGGCGCGGCGCTCACGCAGTACGGCGGGGCGGCGCGCGGGGCGGGCGTGATCCTGCTGGCGGCCGGTCTGGCGGCGCTGGTCCCGGCACTGGTCCGGCTGCTCCCGCCGGGCACGCTGCGCGCCGGGCGCGGCCTGCCCACGGTGATCGTGCTGCGCGGGATCGCGGCCGGCACCGTCTTCGGGGGCGAGGTGTACCTGCCGCTCATGCTCACCCAGGAGCGCGGACTCTCCCCGGCGATGGCGGGCATGGTGCTCACCGGCGGCGCGCTCGCCTGGTCGCTCGCCTCCTGGATCGTCGGGCGCAGGCCGTACGACCGGGTCCTGATCCTGCGGACCGGCCCGCTGCTGATCGCGGCGGGGCTGCTGATGATGGCCCTGACCGTGTTCCCGGACGTCCCGGTCGTCCTCGCCTTCGCCGGGGAGATCGTCATGGGCCTCGGGATCGGCAGCGTGTACCCCACGCTCTCGGTGCTCGTCCTGGAGCTGTCCGCGCCGGGGGAGGAGGGCGAGAACAGCGCCTCGATGGGCGTCGGGGAGTCGGCGTTCACGGTGATGACGGTCGCCGCGGTGGGCGCCGTGGTCGCGGCCTTCGGTGCGGCGGGCCCCGTCTACCTGGCCTGCTTCGTGCTGACCGCGCTGATGGCGGTTACCGGCACGCTCGTCGCGGGCCGGGTCCGGGCCTGACGGGAGCATGCCGGCGGCATGGCACCATGGGAAGAACGTGCCTCTTCCTCACGTTGAAGGGTGGGTCCCGCCTCCGGGCGGGATTCGCGTTCACGGCACGGGGAGACCAAGGGGAGTTCATGCCACGCGTGTGCGAGCTGGAGGTGTACCGGCTGGTCCTGCCGTACGGCAGGCGGCCGGAGAGCGTCCTCGTCCGGCTCACCGACTACGGGGGCATGACCGGCTGGGGAGAGGTCGTCGACCCCGGCCCCGCGACCTGGCCCGCCCTGGTGGAGCGGCTGGCCGGGGAACTGGTCGGCGTCGACTGGGAGCACCCGGACGAGCTCGGCGAGATCCCCGGCGGCCCGGCCGCCGACATGGCCTGCTGGGACCTGTGGGCGCGGATGCGCGGCGTCCCGCTCGCCCACGCCCTCGGCGGCAGCCGAACCTCGCTGACGGCCACCGTGCGGATCGGTGCCGAGCGCAACCTGGAGAGCCTGGTCGCCCGGGTCAACCGGCACGTCTGCGCCGGATACGCGCACATCACCATGGACGTCCACCCCGGCTGGGACATCGAGCCGCTGCGCGCCGTCCGCCAGGCCTACCCGGCCCTGGGCATCGGCCTGGACGCCCGCTCCGCCTACACCGACGTCGACGCCCTCGAGGCGCTGGACGCCTACGCGCCCTCCGTCATCGAGCGCCCGTTCACCAACCTGTCGGACCACGCCGACCTGCAGGAGCGCGTCGCCGCGCCGGTGCTGCTGGAGGTGTCGTCGGAGCGGGAGCTGGACGAGGCGATCGCCGCGGGCGCGGGCCGGGCGCTGCTGCTCCGCCCCGCCGTGCTGGGTTCCCTGCGGGGTGTGCGGCGGGTGCACGACGGCGCCGTGGCGGCCGGCTGGGAGGTCGCCTGCGCCGGAGGCCAGGGCACGGGCCTGGCCAGGGCGGCCACCGTCGCCGCGGCCAGCCTGCCCGGGTGCAACCTCCCCTGCGACGTGGCCGAGCCGCCGCGCAGCGCCCAGATCGTCACCCCGCCGGTCGGCGCCTCCGGAGGGGTGGTGGCCGTCCCGCTGACCCAGCCCGGCCTGGGGCACACCATCGACGAGGAACGCGTCCGCCGGCTGGCCAAGCAGTCCCACCGCGTCTGAACGGCGGGCCCGTGCTCCGGCCGGTCCGTAGCGGCCGGTGTGCGTTCCGGTGGTTCGGCCACCGCCCGCAACCGGACCCGGCCGAACCACCGGAACGCACACCCGCACCGGCCACAGCAGAGCACCGGACCCGGCCGCGGCCGTTCAGCCGCAGCCGTCGGTGATGCCCTTGGGCGCGCTCGGATCCGCCGGCCCGGCGGTCGGCTTCGCGGTGGTCTTGACGGGCGCGGAGGCGCTCGGCGTGACGGCCGGCGTGGCCGCCGGGGTGGCGCTCGGCGTGCCGGCGGAGGTGGCGGCCGGAGCGGCGGCGGCCGAGGCGCGGATGGCCTTGGCGGTGACCGCGCGGATCCTGGCCCAGTCGGGGTAGCCGGTGTTGATCAGCGGCGGCACGAACTGCACGCTGGTCACCCTGGCGCCCTTGACCTTCAGCGCCAGCGGGACCAGGTGCTCCAGCATCGGGCGCGGGATGTCCGTCCTGATCAGTTCCCTGGTGGCCAGCGCCACCTGGTTGAACCGGGCCAGCACGGTCGCCGGGTCGGCCTGCTGCAGGATGGCGCCGAGCACGCAGCGCTGGCGGCCCATCCGGCTGAAGTCGTCGCTGTAGGTGCGCGAGCGGGCGAACCACATCGCGTCGGCGCCCCCGAGCTTGCGCCTGCCCGCCTTGACCACGCCCTCGTTGTACTTGCCGAACACCACGTCGTGCGGCACGGTGATCGTCACGCCGCCGAGCGCGTCGATGAGACGGGCGAAGCCCCACATGTTCACCAGGGCGTACCAGTCGATCTTCAACCCGAGCGTGTAGCCGACGGTGTCGATCAGGACCCGGGCGCCCTGCTCCTTCCGGCCGCCGAAGATCTCCGGGTGGGCGTCGGCGTACTCCCAGACCGCGAACAGCAGGTCCTCGCGCCCGCCTCCGGGTCCGGTCGGGAGACGGAAGCCGTTCGGGAACCGCCTGGCCATCGGGCTGCCCGGCACGAAGCGGACGTTCTCCAGGTTGCGGGGAAGGCTGAACAGCACGGTGTTGCCGGTGCGCACGTCGACGCTGGCCACGTTGATGCTGTCGGTGCGGACCCCGGGCCGGTGGTCGTCGGCGTCGCCGCCGAGCAGCAGGATGTTCACCCGGCTGCGGGCCGCCCACGGGTCCTGCTCGCGCCCGGCGGGAAACGTTGCGGCCGGGGAGGCGAAGACGCCCTGGATCGCGGTCTGGGAGGCCGCGGCGAGCTGCCCGACGAACCCGAACGGCAGGAGCACGGCCACCGCGAGCACGCCGGCGACCGTCCCGGCGACGGCCTGCCCCGCGGCGGGCAGCGTGCCGGGGTTCAGCACCATGAAGGAGTGCACGACCAGCGCGAACCAGGCGACCCCCAGGGCGAGCGAGACCACCGTGACGCCCGTCAGCCAGGACGACGCCAGCAGCTGCCCGGCGAGGCTGCCGAGGTCGGAGGTGAGCCCGACCCAGAGCAGGGCGAGCAGCAGCGCGGCGTACAGCGAGAGCAGCGCCAGCCCGGTCCGGCGCCAGCCCGCGCGCAGGTGCGCGGCCCCCGGCGCGATGACCGACAGCGCCGTCCACCCGATGACCGCGCCGATCCCGGGCGGTCTTGATCTGTCCCGCAACTGCTCCCCGTTTCCCGCGCTCCCCGGTGTGCTTGCCGCGCCTCGCGCCCGCGTCCGAGGGCTCGTGCACTCGTGCGCCGCACAGGAGATGGTAGGCGGAAGGGCAGGTCGCACAGGCGAAGAGCGTGTGAACAGATCAGAAAAACATCCCGATTAATCCAGACATTTGAACTGGAATAAGATTCGGTCATGTCCTTCACCGAGATCGAGTACGACGTGGCCGACGGTGTGGCCACCATCACGCTCAACCGCCCGGAACGCCTCAACGCCTTCACCTACGTGATGCGCGCCGAGCTGATCGAGGCCTTCGACCGCGCGGACGCCGACGACGAGGTGCGCGCCGTGGTCGTCACCGGACGGGGCCGGGCCTTCTGCGCCGGGGCCGACCTCGGCGGCGGCGGCGACACCTTCAACCACCGCAGGACCGGGGAGATGTTCGGCGGCGCCGACACCGTCGACGGCTCGCCGCGCGACGGCGGCGGCACGGTCGCCCTGCGCATCGCCCGCTCGCTCAAGCCGGTGATCGGCGCGATCAACGGCCCCGCCGTCGGCGTCGGGGTGACCATGACGCTCCCCATGGACGTCCGGCTCGCCTCCGACACCGCGAAGTTCGGCTTCGTCTTCGCCCGCCGCGGCATCGTGACCGAGGCCGCCTCCAGCTGGTTCCTGCCCCGGATCGTCGGCATCTCCCAGGCGATGGAGTGGGCCGCGACCGGCCGGGTCTTCCCCGCCTCCGAAGCGCTCGGAGGCCGCCTGGTCTCCCGGGTCCTGGCCCCCGCCGACCTGCTCCCGGCCGCCTACGCGCTCGCCCGCGAGATCGCCGACAACACCTCCGCCGTCTCGGTGGCCGCCATCCGCCGGCTCATGTGGTCGGGCCTGTCGGCCGCCTCCCCCTGGGAGGCGCACCGCGCCGACTCGATCCTGATGAACGTCCTCGGCGCCGCCCCGGACGCGGCCGAGGGGGTCACGTCCTTCCTGGAGAAGCGCCCGGCGGACTTCCCGATGAAGGTCAGCCGGGATCTTCCGGACGCCGTTCCCGCCTGGCCCGCCAACCCGTACGAAATATCCTGAAGCGCATGCACGACGTTCTCGGCCCCGACTACGAGCTCACGGTCCTGCCCCTGCCGGACGACTACGAGGGCGAGGTCGTCGCCTCCCTCGTACGGCGCCGCGCCGCGGACCCCGCCGGCAGGGCCGTGCTCTACCTGCACGGCTTCACCGACTACTTCTTCCAGACCCACCTGGCCGAGCACTTCGCCGCCCAGGGGATCGACTTCTACGGCCTGGACCTGCGCAAGTACGGCCGCTCGCTGCTGCCGCACCAGACCCGGGGGTTCGTGCGCAGCGTCACCGAGTACTTCCCGGAGATCGACGAGGCGGTCCGGATCATCCGGGCCGAGCACGGCCACGAGGAGGTGATCCTCAACGCCCACTCCACCGGCGGGCTCGTCGCCGCGCTCTGGGCCGACCGGGTCAGGGGCCGGGGACTGGTCCAGAACCTGGTGCTCAACAGCCCCTTCCTCGACCTCAACGTCCCCGGCCACCTGCGCCTGGCCGCCGACGTGCTGCACCTGCCGCTCTCCCGCCTGCCCGCCCGCGCCGTACTGCCCCTCGGGCTGTCCACCGCGTACGGCACCAGCCTGCACCGCGACCACCACGGCGAGTGGGAGTTCGACCTGGAGTGGAAGCCCGTCGGCGGGTTCCCGGTGCACGCCGCCTGGCTGGCGGCGATCCGCCGCGCCCAGAGACGGCTCCACGGCGGCCTGCGGGTGGACGTGCCGGTCCTGGTGCTCTGCGCGGAGAAGGGCCTGCGGCTGCGCGACTTCGCCCCCGAGGCGCAGGGCGCCGACACCGTGCTCGACCCCGAGCAGATCGCCCGCTGGTCGACCAGGATCGGCGGGCACGTCACCTGCGTCCGGGTGCCCGGCGGCATGCACGACCTGGTGCTGTCGCCCGCGCCCGCGCGCGAGCGGGTCTTCGCCGAGATGGACCGCTGGCTGGCCTGCTACCGCTGAGCGAGCCGCGCCCCCGTGGCCGGTCCCGGCGTCCGGCGCCCCGAGGGGGGCCGGCGTCCGCCGGGACCGGCCACGGGGGCGCCCTGGGAGGCGGCGAGAACGGCCCCCGGGAAACGGTCACCAGGGGAAGGCGAACAGGCCGTAGTAGGCCGCGGCGACCAGCAGCAGCCCGGTGCTGCCCAGGACGCCGGCGATCGCGACGTGCTGCGGGCGGCTGGGCTGCCAGCCCTCCCGCAGCGCCGAGACGACGGCGGCGGTGGCCGTCACCTCCTGCAGCAGCATCAGCACGGCCAGCCCCCGGATGACCAGCCAGCCGGCGAGGACCGCGGGCCAGGCCCCCGCCTGGTTGACCGAGAACAGCACCAGCAGCGTGATGAAGGCCAGCACCGAGGCGAGGAGCCCGGCCCCCGTCCACGCCATCCGGCGGAACCGGCGCCGGATGGGCGGCCAGAGCCGGGCGTTGGCCTCGGCCTGGGGGCGGCTGCCGCGCAGCCGCACCACCATCGCGGCGACCGGGCCGGCCACGTAGCCGACGGCGGCCAGGCAGAGCGTGAGCCCCAGGACCGTGCCCCCGGCGTACCACGGCGCGGACGGGACGTCACTGGCCTCGTAGCGCTGGACCGGGGTGGCGCCGGCGATGCGCGGGGAGGGCGGTGAACCGGAGGGGGGCGCCGCGGGATCCGCCGTGCCGGGCAGGCCCCTGACCCAGTTGGCCAGCGTCTCCAGGTAGCCGGGGGCGAACGGCCCACCGTGCACCCGCATGCCGTGGTCGGCCCCCTCCAGGTAGCGGATCGTGTAGGCGGAGTTGCCGCCCTCGGCGAGCGCGCGGGTGAGGGTCTGGCTGCTCTCCACGAACGGGATCGACGGGTCGCGCGTGCCGTACAGGGCCAGCACCGGCTGGCGGGTCCCGCGCAGCGCCGGCACGCCGTCGTGGCGCAGGAAGTTCATGTCCACCGCGGACATCGCCCGGATGAGCAGCTCGCGCACCCCGCTCGGGGCGTGCAGCCGGTCCAGCTGCTCGCCCAGCGCCCAGCTGACCTGCCGCACGGGTGAGACGTTCGGGGCGGAGACCAGTACGGCGAAGCCGACGTCGGCGCTGCGGGAGGCCGCGATCGGCACCACCCAGCTGCCCTCGCTGACCCCCCACAGCCCGGTGCGGGCCGGGTCCACGTCGGCACGGCCGCGCAGCTGGGCCAGCATGCGCAGCGCGTCGTCGGCGAGCAGGCCGAAGTCGCGGTGGCGGAAGTCGTAGCCGACGGTCCGCTTGTCGTAGACGAGCGTGACGACCCCGGCCCTGGCCAGCCACTCGGCCTGCGCGTCGAACTCGTTCCGCACGCCCGGTCCCGCGCCCTGCACGAAGACCAGTGCGGGATGCCGGCCCGGGGTGAGCGGCGCGCGGATCGTGGCCTCCAGGGTGGTGCCCCTGGCCGGGACGGTGACCTCCCGCACGGAGACGGGCGCCGTCGCGGAGACGGGCCGCAGCTCGTGGGCGGGCTGCGGCGGGAGCGTGCGGAAGGCCGGGTCCACCGTCAGCGGCGACGGGTCGAACGGCGGGGGCAGGGTGTAGCCCACCGTCGCCAGGGCCGCCATGATCAGGCCGGCGGCCACGCCCAACACGCCCCGGCCCACGCGCATGCCGCTCCGCTCCCCGATGGCCGTCCGTCCGAGTTCCGTCTTCGATCTTCAACCCTACCCAGAGTGGAGGAAGCGTGGGTATCCAGTGGATATCGATGAGACCGGCGAGGTGAGAGTGGCGGCATATGTCGCTGAGTCCTGTTAGCTTCAGGCGTCATGCGGGTGCTGCACACATCGGACTGGCACCTGGGCCGTTCGTTCCACCGGGAGAGCCTCCTGGCGGCCCAGGGAGTCTTCGTCGACCATCTGATCGAGACGGTCAGGGCCGAACGGGTCGAGGTGGTCGTCGTCTCGGGCGACGTCTACGACCGGGCGCTGCCGTCGGTCGACGCGGTCGACCTGTGCAACGAGGCGCTGCGGCGGCTGGTCGCCGAGGGCGTGCGGACCGTGCTGATCAGCGGCAACCACGACTCCGCGCGCCGCCTCGGCTTCGGGGCCGATCTGATCGACGCCGCGGGCGTGCACCTGCGCACCGACCCGGCCCGGGTCGGCACGCCCGTGCTCGTCGGCGACGTGGCGTTCTACGGCATCCCCTACCTGGAGCCCGAGCTGGTCCGCGGCCCCTGGGAGCTGACCGAGCGCACCCACACCGCGGCGGTCGGGCACGCCATGTCCCTCGTCCGGGCCGACCTCGCGAGCCGCGGCACCCGGTCGGTGGTGCTGGCCCACGCGTTCGTGACCGGGGGGCGGGCCAGCGACAGCGAGCGCGACATCAGCGTCGGCGGCGTCGCGCACGTCCCGGTCTCGGCCTTCGAGGGCGTCGACTACACGGCCCTCGGCCACCTGCACGGCCGCCAGCGGATGAGCGAGACCGTGCGCTACTCCGGCTCCCCGATCGCCTACTCCTTCTCCGAGCTCGGCCAGGTCAAGGGCTCCTGGCTGGTGGACATCGGCCCGGACGGGTTCGCCGGCGCCGAGTTCGCCGAGGCCCCGGTGCCCCGCAGGCTCGGCCGCCTCGAAGGCCGCCTCGACGACCTGCTCACCTCGGACGCCCACGCCGACCACGAGGACCGCTGGCTCCAGGTGGTGCTGACCGACCCCGTCCGGCCGAAGGGCGCCATGGAGCGTCTGCGCACCCGCTTCCCACACGCGCTCACGCTCTCCTTCGAACCCGAGGGCGGACCGCCGGAGAGCGCGGCCCGGCCCCGGCTGGCCGGCCGCCCCGAGATCGAGGTGGTGCTCGACTTCGTCCGCGAGGTGCGCGGCGAGGCCGCCGACGACGAGGAGACCCGGCTGCTCCGGCAGGCCGTCGAGGAGTCCCGCGCCAAGGAGGCGATGGCGTAGATGCGCCCCCACCGTCTGCAGATCACCGCCTTCGGCTCGTTCCCGGGCGAGGAGGAGGTCGACTTCGACTCCCTGGCCGAGGCCGGGCTGTTCCTGATCCACGGCTCCACCGGCGCGGGCAAGACCACCGTGCTGGACGCGCTCTGCTTCGCCCTGTACGGCCAGGTGCCCGGCCAGCGCAACAGCGCCCGCAGCCTGCGCTGCGACCACGCTCCGCCCGGCCGGGGCCCGCGCGTCGTCCTGGAGGTCACCATCCGGGGCCGCCGGCTGCGCGTCACCCGCTCGCCCGCCTGGCAGCGGCCCAAGCAGCGCGGCACCGGCACCACCCTGGAGCAGGCCAAGGTCCTGCTGGAGGAACTCGAGCCCTCGGGCGAGTGGACCGGCCTGACGACCCGGATGGACGAGGCGGGCGACCTCGTCGGCGGCCTGCTCGGCATGAACCTGGCCCAGTTCTGCCAGGTCGCGATGCTGCCGCAGGGTGACTTCGCGCACTTCCTGCGCGCCGACGGCGAGGAGCGCCGCAAGGTCCTGGAGCGGCTCTTCTCGGTGAAGGTCTACGCCGCCGCCGAGTCCTGGCTCGCCGACCGCCGCACCGCGGCCTTCCGCGACCAGCAGGCCCTGCGCCGGGAGGTCGACTCCGTCGTCAACCGGGTCGAGGAGGCGGCGGGTCCGGGCCTCCTGACCGCCCTCGCCGCGCCGGCGGCCTCCGCGGAGCACACCGTGGAGCACACCGAGGAGACGCGCGATGTGGCCGCCTGGATGGAGGACGACCCGCTGGGCTGGGCCGGGGCGCTGGCCGGGCTCGCGGAGGGGGCGGCCGCGCGGGCGGCCGCCGAATGCGCCCGGAGCGGGAAGGCGGCGCTGGAGGCGCGGCGGCTGCTGGAGGACGGTGTCGCGCTCGCCGACCGGCGACGGCGGCACGCCGAGGCCCTCACCCGGAGCCGGGCGTTGCAGGAGAGCACCGAGGAACGAGCCGACCTGGAGGCCGTCCTGGCCGAGGCGGCCCGGGCCGACCGGGTGCTCCCGCTGATCCGGGAGGTCGAGCAGCGCACCGAGGCCGCGGCCAAGGCCCGCAGCCTGGCCGCCGACGCGCTCAACCGCGCCACCCCCCTCCTGGACCGGGACCCCCTTCACGGCGGTGCCCGGCCGGCGGATCTCGACCGGCTTACCGCGCTGGAACGCGAGCGGCTGGACGAGATCACCCGGCTGGGGGAACTGCGCGCCGAGGAGCCGAGGCTGGCCGCGCTGCTCGAGGAGCGCGGACGGGTGGAGGCGGAGATCGCCCACCTGACCGGTGAGCAGCACGCCGCCGACACGCGGCTGGCGGTCCTCCCCGGTCTGCGGGCCGGGGTGGAGGCCCGTCTCGCCGCCGCCCGTCTCGCCGCGGCCCGACTGCCCGCCGCGGAGGAGGCCAGAAGGGCCGCCGCCCGGCTCGCGGAGCTGGAGACGGACCTCGCCCGGCTCGACGCCCGGCTGCACGACCTGGCCGGGAGGGAGACCTCGCTCGCCGAGGCCCGGCAGAAACTGCCCGCCGCGCTGGGCGAGACCGTCGCCCGGCTGGCCGCCGTGCGGGCCGAGGCCGCCGGGATCCCCGCGGCCCGGGCGGCGGTCGCGACCGCCGCCGCCGTGCTGGACGCCGTCCGGCGGCGCGACGGCCTGACGGTCCGGCTGGAGGAGGCCCGCCGGACCCGCGGCGTGGCCGTCGACCGCGCCCAGGAGTCCCGCGACCGGCTCCAGGAGATCCGCCAGTCCCGGATCGACGGCATGGCGGCCGAGCTCGCCGCCCGGCTCGTCCCCGGGGACCCCTGCGCGGTCTGCGGCTCGCCCGACCACCCCGCCCCGGCCGCCCCCGCCGACGCGGCACCCACGCCGGACGACGAGCGCGCGGCCGAGAACGCCTACGAGGCGGCGCTGAGACTGCGGCAGGACGCCGAGAACGAGGTCGCCGACCTCGCCTCCCGGCTGGACGAGACCCTCGCCGCCGCCGCAGGCCTCACCGCCGGGCAGGCCGGGGAGTCGCTCGCCGCGGCGGAACGGGAACACGCCGCCCTGGCCGGGGCCGCCGCGGGCGAACCGCGGCTGGCCGCCGAGGTGGACCGCCTCACGGCCGAACTCGAGGACGTGCGGGCGCAGGCGGAGGAGGTCACCGGCCTGCTGGCCGAGACCCGGGCCCGGCGGGAGAGCGCCGTGACCGAGCAGGCCCTGCTGTCCCCCCGCCTCCGCGCGGACCGGCACGGGACCGGGGACGCGCGCGAGGACGGGACCGCAGGCGAGACCGGGGAGGCCGATGCCGGGAGCGCGGACGAGACCGGGGAGGCAGGCACCGGGAGCGCGGCCGGGGACGGCGCCGCGGGGCCGGTCGCCCTGGGGGAGGGCCCCGCGTCCTCCGCGGGCCGGGCGGCGCAGGCGCTCCGCCGGGCGGAGGGGACCCTGCGGGAGCTCGGGGAGTCCGCCCGGGCCGTGCCCGGCCTGGAAGCCGAGGCGGCAGGGCTGGCCGCCGAACTGGAGGGGCTGCGGGAGCGGTCGAGGGAACTGGCGGTGGCGCTGTCGGCCCGCCGTACGAACCTGGAGCGGATCATCGCGGACGCGGGCCTGCTGACCGCGCGCCTGGACGCGGCCCGGGGCGGGGACCCGACGCTGGCCGCCCGGCTGGAGCGGCTGGCCGACGAGGCCGGGCTGCTCCGGGAGGCCGCGGAGGCCACCCGGCGGGAGCGGGACGCCGAGGACGAGCTGGAGACGGCCCGGGCACGGGCCGAGGCCGGGGCCGCCGAGGCGGGCTTCGCCGGGATCGAGGACGCCCGGGCCGCGGTCCGCCCCGCGGCCGAGCAGGAGGAGAAGGCCGAGCGGCTCCGCGCGCTCGACCGGGAGCGCGCGGCCGTCGACGCCCAGCTCGCCGATCCGGAGCTGATCGCCGCGGCGGCCGAGCCCGAACCCGATCTGGCCGCACTGAAGTCCGGCCGGGACGCGGCCGACACCGCGCACGCCGCCCTGCTGTCGGCCTCGGACCGGGCGCGCCTTCGCCGCGACCGGCTGGCCGCGCTCCGCACCGAGCTGGCCGAGTGCCTGGACCGGTGGCGGCCCGCCGCCGAACGGCACCGCATCGCCGAGGGCCTCGCCGCGCTGGCCGGCGGGAACTCCGCCGACAACCAGTGGAGCATGCGGTTGTCGGCCTACGTCCTGGGCGAGCGGCTCCGCCAGGTGGTCGCCTCGGCCAACGAGCGCCTGGACCACATGTCGGGCGGGCGCTACCTCCTCCAGCACGACCTGCGCCGCGCGGCGGGAGACCGGAGCCGGTCGGGCGGCGGGCTCGGCCTGCGGATCCTGGACGGCTGGACCGGAGTGGACCGCGACCCCGCCACCCTGTCCGGCGGGGAGGGCTTCATCACCTCGCTGGCGCTGGCCCTCGGCCTGGCCGACGTGGTCACCGCCGAGGCCGGGGGAGTGGAGCTCGGCACGCTCTTCGTCGACGAGGGCTTCGGCACCCTCGACGAGGACACCCTCGACGGCGTCCTGGACATCCTGGACGGCCTGCGCGACGGCGGCCGGGCCGTCGGCATCGTCAGCCACGTCGGCGAGCTGCGCACCCGCATCCCGGCCCGCCTGCACGTCCGCAAGGAGCGCCACGGCTCGACGATCCGCCAATGACGGACCGGTGGGCGGGGCCCGGAGCCGCGCCGGCGGACCCCGGTGGAGGCCCGGGCCCCGCCCGCCGCACCGCCGAGGGCGTCCGGCGGTGCGTCGGGCGCGCCGCCGAGGGCGTCCGGCGGGACCGCCGGGTCACTCCACCGGGACCGGGGGACGGCTGACGGACGACATCAGCGCCCGGACCCGCTCGGCGTGCCGGTCATGGCCGACGATCACCGGCGGCTCGTTGTACGGCATGGCGTCGGAGGAGCGGCGCAGCTTGACGTACTGCCCGCAGGCGTCCACCGCGTAGGGCTCCATGTCGTCCTGGAGCGCGCCGATCACCGTGATCCCGTAGGTCTCGCCGATCCGCCGGAACAGCGCCACGGCCTCGCGCCGGTGCTCCTTGCCGAGGTTGCGGCCCAGTTCGTCCAGGACCAGGCAGAGGTGCCCGCCGCCGGAGGAGGCGATCGCCGCCGCGCAGACCAGCTTCACGGCCTTCTCGTCCATCAGCGCGGTGTTGGCCCTGCGGTTGTACGGCACGAAGGACTGCCCCTCGCCCCGGCGCCACTTGGGCGTCACCCGCCAGGCCCAGCGCTGCTCGGGGTCGGCGGGCGCGGGCGGCACCGGGAACTCCAGCGTCGCGCCGTATCCGCCGTAGGCGGTGTCCAGCTTGTCGAACTCCTCGGCCACCCGGGTCAGCCGCGCCCTGATCGCAGCGGTCAGCGCCGCCCGGTGCACGGCGGTGGACTGGGCCGCCTCCTCGGCGCCCCTGGCGGCGACGGCCAGGTCGCGCTGCCGGGTGGCGAGCTGGGCCTCGATCTGGCGGCGCTGGTGCCGTTCGTACTCCTCCTGGCCGCGCAGGTAGGACGAGAGCGCCGCGCACACGCCGGGGAAGGTCGCCTGCTCCCGCGCCGTCCGGCCCGCACCGGGCTCGGTCCGCTGCCGGATCAGGAACCGCAGTTCCTCCGGCATCTCCTCGTCCTCGCCGGGGAAGGTGTCGCGCAGCGCCTCGTCCAGGCGGCGCTCGGCGGTCCGCCACCACTCCTCGGCGGTCAGCGGGCGCTCGGCCTCGGGCAGCTCCCGCAGCCACTCGCGCGCCTGCTCGGCGGTGCCGCCCCACTCGCGGGTCAGCGCCTCCAGGGCGAGCGCCTCGCGCTCCGCGGCGACCGAGGCCGCCTGCGCCCCGGCCCGGTCCCGCTCGGCCTCGTGCCGGGCCCGCAGGCCCTCCAGCCGCTCGATCTCCATGTTCCTGGTCCGGGAGCGGAAGTCCAGCGCGCCCGCCCGCCGTTCGGCCTCCGCCACCGCCGGGGAGACCTCGGCCAGCGCCCCGGCCAGCTCGGTCAGCCGGGCCCGCCGTTCGGCCAGCCGACGCTCGACGTCGGCCAGCTGCACGGCGGCCCGGGCGCCCTCCAGCCGCCGCCCGGCCTCGGCCACCGCCTCCTCGGCGGCCCGCACGGCCCCGGCCGCCTCCTCCTGCAGGTCGCGTGCCCGGTGCAGGCGCTGCTCGGCGGCCTTGATCCGGGTCTCCCGGCCGGTGGCCACCGCCTCGAAGGCCCCCACCACGGTGACGCCCGCCGCGCTGACCAGCACCGAACCGGGCAGCGCGGACAGGGCCCGCGCCGCCGCCTCCAGGTCGGCGGCGTCGACGACGACCGCGTGCTCCTGCGGCCAGCTCCGGCCGCCGGTGCCGCCGGACGGGGCCGCCACCCCGCCCGGCGGCACGGCGGCACCGCTCTCCGGCGCGGCTCCCCGGCCTCCGGCCGGAACGGCTCCCCCGGGAGCACCGCCCACCGGGAGCCCTCCCGCAGATCCGCCGTCCCGGGCGTGCTCGGCCACGTCGATCGCGTCGAGCAGGCCGGTCGCGCCCACGCCCGCCTCGGCGAGCGCCCGGAGCTGGGCGGCGGCCGGACCGCTCTCGGCGTCGTCCAGCGCGGCCCCGGCGTCCGCGGCCTCGCGGTCGGCCACGCCGAGCGCCTTCAGCGCCTCGCTCGACCGGGCCCGGGCCCGGGCCAGCTCGTCCTCCGCGGCGGGCACGTCCCGGCCGTCGGCCAGCCGCCGCCGCTCCTCCAGGCCGGGGATCCGTCCGCGCAGCTCGTCCGCCGCGCTCTCCGCCACCGCCCGGTCGGCGTCGAGCCGCGCCGCGCGGGCCTGGAGCGCGGCCAGCTCCGCGCGGGCCCCGGCCAGGCTCCGGTCCAGCGTGTCGTCCTTCAGCGTGGCGATCTCCGCGCGGACCGCCTCGATCTCCTCGGCCGCCCGCTCACCCGACCGGCGCAGCCCCTCCAGGTCGGCGGCGAGCGCCTCGTCCCGCAGCACCGCGTCTCCGAGCCTGCGCGCCTGCCGGCCCCGCCAGCAGCGCAGCGCGTCCGCCAGCCGCACCCGGGCGCGGTCGCGCCGGTCGAAGGTCTCCAGCAGGGTCCGGGACTCGTCCTCGAACTCCTTGAGCGTCTCCACGGCCCGCGCCGCCCGCACCCGCTTGGCGTGCTCGTCGCGGCGCGCCTCCCGCTCCTGGTCGAGCTCGGCGTCCAGCCCGGTCAGCGCGGCGATGGCCTCGAAGACCCGCTCGGGGGAGATCTCGTTGAGCGGCTGGGAGAGCAGGTTCGTGGCGACCTTGCTCCGCACCGAGGTGGACAGGAACGACACGCACCGCACGCGGTCGCCGTACAGGAACCTCGTCAGGTCGCGCGCGACCACGTCCCGCCGTCCCGCCGAACGCGGCAGGCCCGCCCAGATCTCGTCGGCCCGGACGACCCGCTCGGCCTCCGAGGCGGCGGCGGCCATCCGCACCCCCCGCGTCCACCGGACCTCCAGGTGCGGGGCCTCCTGGTTGACCCGCAGCCACACGGTCACCGCGTCGGGCAGCCCCGCCTCCGGGGCGCGGGGGTGGTCGAAGACGCCCACGATGTAACCGTGACCGGCGCTCGCCCACGTCCGCCCGCCGCCGCCGGCCGCGAGCTCGGCGTTGAACAGCAGCTCCGCGACCGACTTGGCGCCGGAGGCGAAACGCCACTGCTCGTCGCCGAGCAGGGCCGTGATCATCGCGATGAACGAGGACTTGCCCGCCCCGTTGGAGTCCTTCGGACCGGCCCCGGCGACCACGACGAGCGTGCCGGGGACGATCGGCACGGGGTGCGTGGACAGGCGGGAGATGTTGACCGCCTGCACGGCGATCAGCACCCGGTCGCCGACCACGTCGTGGCCCGGCTCGCCCGCCCGGACCTCCACCGGCACCAGGCTCGCCTGGCTCCCGGGCGCGTCCTTCGCCGTACGGCTCGACTGCTCGGCCAACCTCGTCGTTCCTTCCGTGTTCTGCTCTGATGCGCCCGGCGGCTATCGGCGCCGGGCCCGTACGGCCGCCGCCAGCGGGGTGTGCGGCCCCGCGGCGAGGATCAGCTCCTCCTGCAGGCGCCGCCTGGCCGCCGGGGTCAGCCGGTGGAACTGCGGGCCCGGCACGTAGCCGCCCGCCTCCTCGCCCGACTTCACCTGGGTGACCAGCCCCGCGTGGCGCAGGGTCCGCAGCGCGGCCTCCAGCTCGCCGATGGGCAGCAGGGTGTGCCGCCGCAGCTCCTCCGCCTGGGCGGGGAACGGCGACAGCCAGCTGTCGGCGGGCAGCAGGCCCTCGGCCCGGGGGATCGCCACCGAGTGGACCAGGACCAGCACCAGGACGGCCCGCTCGGCCTCGCCCAGGGCGGTGCCCGCTTCGGCCGCCACGTCGTCGGCGTATCCGGAGGTCCACGTCTCCCGGCCGGAGACCAGGACCCTGCCCCGGCGCCGGAGCATCTCCGCCAGCACGCGGCGGAGCACCGGGTCGCGCAGTGCTGGGAACCGGGCCTCGTGCACCGGCTCGGCCGCGTGCTCCACCGCCATGAACGCGGCGACGACCTCCGCGCGGCGGCGCTCGTCGAACGGGGCGAGCAGGTCGTCGTCCACGCCCTCGGGGAGGTCCAGGCCCGCGGCTGCGCCGTGGCCGGTCTCCCCGGCCACGGGCAGCACGGCGGGGACGCCCTCCTCGCCCGGGCCGGGCAGGCGCCGCACCAGCTCGCGCAGCTGCGCGTGGGAGGCGGCGGGCCAGGAGGCGCACCGGGGGCCGAGCCGTACGGTGCCGTCGGCGACCACCAGCCAGGCCGAGTCGTGCAGGCGGCGCAGGGCGCCGACGGCCCAGTTGCGCATGAGGTCGTCGGCGCGGCCGATCAGCGCCCGGTAGGCCGCCAGCACGTCGTCGACGGGCGCGGGGGTCCCCGGCCACGGGTCGGCGGTCAGGTCGCTCCAGCAGCACTTCAGGGCGGCGGCCAGCACCCGCCGGGTCTCCCCGGACCGTTCCACGGCCACCGGCGAGGCCTGGTATTCGGCCAGGAGCGAGGGGGTCGTCCCGTCCGGCCAGGCGGGCAGCGCCAGACCGGTGCCGTCGCCGCGGCCCAGCCGCGCCATGCCCGGGGGCGCGGCCTCGCCGGGGCCCAGGGGAAGGGGGCCGGTGGACCTGGCCCGGACGTGCGCGAGCGCTGCCGTCCCGGAGACCTTCGCGGCCCCGGAGATCTCGGCCGCCGCGGTGGCCGCGGCGGCGTCGGCGGCGCCGGATCCGGTGGACCCCGGCCGCGGGGCGGGAACCGCGGACCCGGCGGCCGAGGGTGCGGTGCCGGGCGCGCCGGTGCCGTCAGGCGTCATGGCCGGTCCTCTCCAGCAGGCCGTGGGAGAGCCAGGCGGGCTCGGCTCCGGGCTCGGCGGACAGGCCGTCGGACCAGCGCAGGCGGTAGGGCGACTCGGGGCGCAGATCGGCGGCGACGAGGTCGGCGAGCAGGCGGCGGACCGAGACCCACTCGCCGTCGGCGGTGAGCAGCTCCTCCAGCCGGGCCGAGGAACGCCCGCCGAGCGCGGTCTCGGCGACCGAGGCCAGGCGGTCGAGCCCGTCGGCGCCGGGCTCGTAGGAGTCCGCCGGACCGGGGTCGGGCAGCGCGGGGCGCGGAGGGGCGGGCTGGACGGGTGCGGGGCGGGGGCTCTCGTCGACCGCGCGGACGATGGCCGCCGGATCGTGCCACGGGGCGGGGGCGTCGAAGACGAAGCCGTCGAGCACCGCGGCCAGGCGCTCCCTGTCCGCCGTCTGGGCGAACGTCCGCCAGGTCTCGGCGGGCAGCAGCGTGAGGTTCCTCGTCGTGCCCGCGGAGTCGGCGAGCCGGCCGGCGGCGCGGCGGGAGGCGTCGCTGTAGGAGTAGATGGCCGCGCGCAGCTCGGTGCAGGTGCGGTCCAGGTCGGGCCAGCGGGTCAGGATCGTGGCGTGCAGGCTCTGCGCGCGCTGGGCGATCTCCTCGGTGCCCCAGAGCGTGGGCGCCTGCTCCCGGAGCTCCTCGATGGTGCCCCCGGTCAGGGTGATGAGCTCCAGTGCCCAGAGCCGGAAGGCCCGCGCCAGGTTCTGCGCGCTGACGCGCGCCTCCTCCATCGTCGTGCGCGGGTCGGCGACGTTGAGGTCCTCCAGCGCGAGGAGCCGGTGCACCTCGGACTGGCCGCCGTCGTGGAGCATGCGCCGGATGAACATCAGGCCCACCATGCTGGTGAACGACGCCCGGTAGCGGAGCTGGTGGGGCTTGGGGAAGACCTCCCGGACCGCGCCGAGGCCCTTGAGCACCCGCAGGCGGTTCTCGAACATCTCCAGCGGGTGGGCCCGGCAGGCGTGCCGCATCTGCTCGTGGGTCAGCCATTCCTCCCCGGCCTCGGCGAACGCCGTGAACAGGGTCTCGGCGATGTCGACGAGGGCCGGATCGTCCACCACCGCGCCGCTGTCGCGCGCGAGCGCGGCGAACATCCGGCGGTAGGTCGTGAGCACGGCCTCCTCGCTGAGGGCCGAGTCCAGCGTGATCTCGTGGGTCGTCTCTGGCACGCGCCCTACCGTAAGGCTTGCGCCTGACAATCCCGTCCTCCGCGTCCTCCGGACCCCTGCGAACCCCTATAAAAGAGGACATCACGCCTGGTGGGACGGTGTGGTGGCCGGAACCGGTCAGTGTTCGCCGTTCCTTCAGGTTAAATTCGGGTAACGCGGTAGTCGGCCGGTTCCACTGGGTAGCGCCGGGATCCGGGAGACGGATCGTGTGTCACCGTGAGAGGGAGACTGCGCGTGATAAATGTCCTGATAGCTGAGGACATGCACCTCGTCCGGGGGGCGATGGTCGCCCTGCTCTCGACGGAGGAGGACATCGAGGTCGTGGGAGAGTCGGGGCACGGCGACGAGGTGGTGGAGGCGTGCCTGCGCCACCGCCCCGACGTCGCGCTGATCGACATCGGCCTGCCCGGCACCGACGGCATCACCGCCGCGGCGGAGCTCCGGCGCGCCCTCCCCGGCTGCCGTGCGGTCATCCTCACCGGCCTCGCGACGCCGGCCGCGCTGCGCAGGGCGCTGGACGCCGGGGCGCGCGGCTTCGTCGTCAAGGACGCCCCCGCCGGAGAGCTCGCCGAGTGCGTGCGCCGGGTCGCGCGCGGCGAGCAGGTCGTCGACCCCGACCTGGCCGTCGCCGCGCTCAGCGCCAGGGAGAACCCGCTGACCTGCCGGGAGCTGGAGGTCCTGAAAGTGGCCGCCGAGGGGGCCCCGGTCGAGGAGATCGCCGACCGGCTCTACCTGTCCGGGGGCACCGTCCGCAACTACCTGTCGCGGATCCTGTCGAAAGTCGGCGCGAGGACCCGCGTGGAGGCGATCAGGATCGCCAAGCAGGACGGCTGGCTCTGGCCGGACGACCTCAGCGAGGTCGGGCTGGTCCGCCACCGCTCGCGCGTCTGAACCCCGCCTCGCCCCCACTCGCGTACCAGGGCCCCGTCCCCGCCCGCCGCGGCCGTCCGCGCGTCCCGGCCCCCGTCACCGTCCGGGCGGCGGGGGCCCGCGGCCGTCCGCGCGTGGCCCCGTCACCGTTCGGGCGGCGGGGCCTCCAGCCCGGTGTGCGCCGCCAGGAAGGCCAGCATGTCCGCCGCCAGCCAGGCCGCCCGCCCGGCGGCCCGGGCGCCGTGCCCGACGCCCTCCTCGTGGCGGAGCAGGACCGGCCGGTCGCCCGACGTGGCGTGCTGCAGCGCCGCGCACATCTTCCGCGCGTGCATGGGGTCCACCCGGGAGTCGCCGCCGAACGAGGCCAGCAGCGTCGCCGGGTAGTCCACCCCTTCGCGGACCCGGTGGTACGGCGAGTAGCCCAGCAGGTGGCCCAGTTGCTCCGGGTCCTCCGCGGAGCCGTACTCCCCCCGCCAGGACGGGCCCAGGCCGGAGAGCTCGTAGCGGACCATGTCGAGCAGCGGGGCCGAGCAGACGGCGGCGGCGAACAGCTCCGGCCGCTGGGTGATCGCGGCCCCGGCCAGCAGCCCGCCGTTGGACTCGCCGCAGGCGGCCAGCATCCCGGCCGTGGTCCAGCCGTCGGCGATCAGCCGCTCCGCGGCGGCCGTGAAGTCGTCGATGGAGTTCTGCTTGCGCTCCAGCATGCCGTCGCGGTGCCAGGCGGCCCCCTCCTCGCCGCCGCCGCGCACCTGGGCGAGCGCGAAGACGCCCCCGGCCTCCACCCACGGCAGGATGTAGGCGGAGTAGGAGGGGGTCAGCGGGATCCCGAACCCGCCGTAGCCGTACAGGATCGCCGGGCGGGGCCCGGTCCCGGGCCGGGCGAGCACGACCATCCGCACCGGCGTGCCGTCGGCCGAGGCGTAGACGATCT
This sequence comes from Planomonospora parontospora, assembly GCA_014647935.1. GTDB lineage: Bacteria > Actinomycetota > Actinomycetes > Streptosporangiales > Streptosporangiaceae > Planomonospora > Planomonospora parontospora. The sequence continues at coordinate 136,755 of BMQD01000013.1, read as the reverse complement.
GGCGGGACTCCAGCTCGGGCACGTCGACGGCGCCGGGCGCGGCGGCCCAGAGAGAGGTCCGCCCGGTGCGCGCGTCGTAGCGGTGCACGCTGCCCGGGGTGACGCCGTCGGTGTAGGAGAACCACACCTCGCAGCCCCCCTCGGGGCGCGCGGACATCCGGCCCGCGGTGCCGAGCCCGGGCAGCGGCACCCCTCCCAGCCGCTCGCCGGTGGCCGCGTCGTGCACCCCGATCTCGCTGATCGCGTGCCGGGTCCGGCCGACGAGGAGCACCGGGCGGCAGGGACCGTCGAGGACCGCGAAGTCGGAGATCACCGCCTCGGGATCCGGGCCGACCAGCTCCCGCCAGCCCCCGGGGCCGGGATCGGCCGGATCGGCGACGCACAGCCGGCCCGTGGGCGCGTCCAGCGTGGTGAGCAGGTACAGCCGGCCGTCGCGGCCCACGGCGGGCACCGTGACCGCGCCCGCTCCCTCCTGCACCACCCGCAGGCCGGGCCGCTCGGGCGGGGACGCGGCCAGGTCGGCCAGCCAGACGTCGTTGCCGGCCCCGGCCGGAGCCGAGACCGTCAGCCAGCGGCCGTCGTGGCTGGAGCCCAGGCCGTAGGACCGCTCCTCGGCGCAGATCACGACGTCGTCCGCGGCGGGCGTGCCGAGCCGGTGCAGGCACACCCGCCGGTCGCGGACGTAGAAGAACGCCTTGCCGTCCGGGAGCCAGGCCACCGGGGCGTAGCGGCAGCGGTCGATCGGGCCGTCCACGGTCCGCCGGGCGCCGACGTCCATGACCCGCAGCTCCGACCGCTCGTCCCCGCCCCGCGACAGCTGGTAGGCCAGCAGCCGGCCGGTGAGGTCGGGCTGCCACCGGTCCAGGACGGTCAGCCCGGAGGGGTCGAGCGCGCCCGGGTCGACCAGCGGCTCCTCCGCCCCGTCCGGGCCGGCGGTGTACAGGACCGGGTGCTCCCGCCCGGCCTCGTGACGCAGGAAGAAGCGGCGTTCCCCGCGCCACAGCGGCGGCGTGACCGTTCCGGCGGAACAGAGCCCGGCCACCCGGGCGTGCCAGCGGTCGCGGCCGGGCAGGGCGGCGGCGTGCGCCCGCCACAGGTCCTCCTGGGCGGCCGACCAGCTGCGGGTCCGCGGGCTCGCCGGGTCCTCCAGCCACCGGTACGGGTCCGGTACGGCGTGCCCGTGCAGGAGGTCGGTGACCGGCTGCCGCTCGGCGGGGGGATAGATCATCTGATCGGCTCCTGGACGTCCGGGGTGAGGTCAGGCCGCGTGCCCGGAGGGCGCGTCCGGCCGGGTGCCGGGCGGCGCCTCCGCGGAGGCGGTTCGGGGGTCCCACCGGCCGACCAGGCCGGCGTAGAGGGGGGACGAGGCGAGCAGCTCCCCGTGCGTCCCCAGCCGCACGCGCGTGCCGTCCATGACGAGGACGCGCCGCGCGCGCAGGGCGGAGGCCGGCCGGTGGGCGATGACGAGGAGCGTGCCGCCGCGCCGGGCGAAGGCCTCCTCCGCGCGGGCCTCGGCCACCGGATCGAGATGACAGGTCGCCTCGTCGAGGACGATCAGGCGGGCCGGGGTCAGGTAGGCCCGGGCCAGTGCGACCAACTGGCGTTCACCCGGGGAGAGCAGGGAGGGGCGGATCTCGGCGCGGTAGCCGCCCAGCCGCTCCACCAGCCCGGCCAGGCCGACCGCGGCCACCGCCTCGTCCACCTGCCCGGCGCCGGCCCGCGCGAGGTAGGTCAGGTTCTCCATGAGGGATCCCCGGAAGACGTACGCCTCCTGGGGGATGAGCACCCGCTCGGCCGGGTCGAGGCGGTCGGCGGGCACGCCTCCGACCAGGACCTCGCCCGCCTCCGGCCGCAGCACGCCCGCGATGAGCCCGGCCAGCGTGGACTTGCCGATGCCGCTGGGCCCGACCACGGCGAGGTGGTCCCCGTCGGGGACGGACAGGTCGAGACCGGCGATCACCGGTTCGGCGTGCGGCCCGTAGGCGAACGTCACGCCGCGCAGTTCGGCGCCCCCGTGCGCGGCCGGGAGCCGGTCCCCCGCCGCAAGCGGCCGGTCCGCGCCGGTGCGCGCCGACTCCTCGATGCGGTCGAGGGAGACCCACAACCGGACCCCGCTGACGCCCAGGCCCTCCACGAGGTTGTCCAGGGCCGGGGCCAGCGACTGCGTGACGTAGGCCAGGGCGCCCAGGATCACGCCGGCGCCGGCTCCCTCGGACAGCAGCCACGGGGTGCCGGCCAGTACCAGCACGGCCGGGGACCAGCCGCCCACCGCCAGCGAGAGCGTGCGGGCGGCGGTCACCCGGGCGAGCGCGCGGCCCGCTTCGGCCTGCTCCGTCACCCGGCGCCCCACCGCGGCGGCCGCCCGCTCCTCCGCCGCGCAGGCCGCGATGTCGCGCAGGCCGCCGGCCACGGCCGTGACCGACTCCGCCGTCCGCTCGTCGGCCAGCAGGAACGCCCGCTGCCGCCGGGCCAGGACCGGCAGCGAGAGCAGGAAGAGGCCGAGACCGGCGGCGAAGGGCGGCAGCACCAGCACCAGCACCTGCGGGATCAGCGTCATCAGCCCGAGCAGCACGCTCACCGCGGTGAACACGAAGGACCTGACGACCGTGACGACCGAGGCGAGGGCGTCACGGGCCAGCTCGACCTGGAGGTTCGAGCGGGCCACCGCCGAGGCCTCCGTGCCCGGGCCCGGAGCGGCCGACCGGTCCAGCGCGCCCTCGACGACGTGGCTGAGCAGATCCTCCCGGAACGGCTCCACGATGGCGGCGACGGCCAGCACGACCCGCTGCGCGCCGACCGCGGCGACGAGCCAGGCACCGCCGAGGACCGCCAGCCAGGCCAGGCCGATCGCCGGTCTGCCCGCGGCGAAGCCGTCGTCGATCGCCCGCGCGACGGCCAGGCCGATGAGGAGTGCGGGCGCGCTCTCCAGCACGGACCACAGGCCGAGCCGGACCAGTACGCGCGGATCCCGGCGCAGCGCCCGCAGAACCGGCCGCTTCACGACGCGCCCGCCCGCTCCGCGGCGTCCGTCCGGCGCGGGCGGGGCCCGGGGTCGTCCGGCCCGGTCCGCCGCACCTCGAAGACGGCCCGGTAACCGGGGTCGTCCCAGAGCACCCGGTGCCGGTCGTAGCCGCGGACCCGGCCGCCCTCCAGCCAGATCACCCGGTCGGCCGCCGCCGCGGTCGCGACCCGGTGGGTCACGATCAGCCGGGTACGGCCCGCCAGCTCACCGGCGAGCGTCTCGCTCACCCGGCGCTCGGTCAGGGTGTCCAGGCTGGAGGTGGCGTCGTCCAGGACGAGCAGGCGCCGGCCGTGCGCGAAGGCGCGGGCCAGGCCGAGCCGCTGCCGCTCCCCGCCGGACATCGGCGCGTCGGCGAGCGGGGTGCCGTAGCCCGAGGGCAGTCTCCTGACGAAGGCGTCGGCGCACGCGGCGCGGGCGGCCGCCCGCAGCGCCTCCAGCCGCTCCGGGGTCGGCGGGGCGTCCGGCGCCCCCGGATCCGCTCCGGGGCCGGGCTCCCGCAGGCCGAGGCCGATGGCGTCGGCGACGGTCTCGCCGATCAGGACGGGGCGTTCGAAGGCGTAGCCGACGGCCTCGCCCAGCGCCTCCCGGGACAGGTCCGGCAGCTCGACGCCGTCGAGGAGCACCGCGCCGCCGGAGGGGTCGGCCAGGCGGCCCGCGAGGGCCGCGAGGACCGACTTGCCCGCACCCGACCGGCCGACCACGGCCACCGAGCACCCTCCCGGGACCAGCAGGTCGACGCCGGACAGGCCGTCGGCGGTGACGCCTCTCAGTTCCAGGGTGCCGGGACCGGGAGGCAGGGAGCGGCGGCCGTAGGCCCTGCGCGGTTCGGAGAGCAGCTCGCCGATCCGCCCCGCGGCGGCGCGCGCCCGGGCCAGGCGGCCCACGTAGCCCAGCGCCGAACCGAGCCCGGCGCCGAGGACGACGTAGCGGGCGGCCGAATACAGCTCCCCCGCGGTGAGGTCGCCCGCGGCGAGGCGGAATCCCCCCACCCCGAGCACCGCCACCTCCAGCAGCGGCACCACGACACCGGCCTGCACGCCCGCGCGGGCGTTGGTCCGCCACATCTCCATGGCGTGCGCGCGCAGCCGGGGGAGCGGGGCCAGCACCCGGGCCTTCTCCTCGGCGTGGGTTCCGGCGGCGGCGATGGTGCGCGCGCCGGCCAGGGCGTCGATCAGCCGGGCCGCGATGTCGCCCTGCGCCTCCTGGTAGTCGCCGGCGAGGGTGGTGCTCACCCTGAGGAAGGCCCGGAGTACGAGCACGATGACGACGAGGCCGGCGGCGAGGGTCAGTGTCAGCCAGGGATCGATGAGAGTGAGCGCCACCAGGCCTCCCGCGGTGGGGATGACCAGCGCCGCCCCGGTGACGAGGGTCTCCGGCGCGCGGCCCGCCTCCTCGGCGTTGACACCCGCGCGGGTGGCCAGCTCCCCCTCGGAGAAGCGCCGGCTCAGTGCGGGCCCGGCGCCGAGCACGTGCCGCACGGTCAGGTGGCGCAGCCACTCCGAGGCCCGGGTGCTGCAGGCCCCGGTCGCCCACACCCCGAGGGCGTCGCACGCCACGGCCGCGACCACGATCGCGGCGCAGGCGCCCAGCCACGTCCCGCGGGAGGGGGCGGCCGAGACGAGGGCGTCGACCGTCCGGCCCAGGACGAACGGGAGCGCCAGCTGCGCCAGGGCACCGGTCACGGCGGTGACGGCCAGGACGCCGAGCCACGGGCCGCTGCGCCGTACGATCCGGGCGACCAGCCGATCCGACGACCGCACCCGTCCCTCCTCTCCCGGTGCCGTCCGCAAAGGAAATGCCCGGGACGGCCTCCGCAGGCCGTCCCGGACACGTGTGCCGCTAGTGGCAGAGCGCGACGCTGAGGTTGCTGGGCTTGCCGGAGTTGCAGGTCAGCGCGGTCAGGGTGCTGCCGCCGCCGCCGCCGCTGCCGCCGCCGGTGGGGGCCTCGAGGGACTGCAGGTCGAGAAGGACCATGGGATTACTCCAGTTCTGTGTTCGGGGGATGGGGGTGGAACCGGGACTAGTGGCAGAGCGCGACGCTGAGGTTGCTGGGCTTGCCGGAGTTGCAGGTCAGCGCGGTCAGGGTGCTGCCGCCGCCGCTGCCGCCGCCGGTGGGGGCCTCGAGGGACTGCAGGTCGAGAAGGACCATGGGATTACTCCAGTTCTGTGTTCGGGGGATGGGGGTGGAACCGGGACTAGTGGCAGAGCGCGACGCTGAGGTTGCTGGGCTTGCCGGAGTTGCAGGTCAGCGCGGTCAGGGTGCTGCCGCCGCCGCTGCCGCCCCCGGTGGGGGCTTCCAGGGACTGCAGGTCGAGAAGTACCATTCGTTCACACCTCCTTCGGTGACTCGTCGGGGTGGGACCGCTCGGCGGGCTCGTGTGCAGGCGATGCCGTTGCCATGGCGCCTGCGCCGCCGGGCGGTTGGATGAAGGGGAGGAACACCGGGCGGTCGTTCAGCGCGGTGCTCATCGCGAACAGGACTCCGGCCGTGCCGGTCGCGAAGTCCATGGAGAGCCGGAGCAGCTGGTCGCCGGGGAAGGCCAGCCCGTCGCCGTGACTCAGCGCGTGCCAGGCCAATCCCCGGATCTGCTCGGCCAGGTCGGTGCCGGGACCGTCGGGGAAGGGGCCCAGCCCTCCGCCGAGAGCCGCGATCATGCCGGCCCGGCCGGTGAACAGCCCGGGCTGCACGAAGAACCCGCCGCGGGTGACGAGCCGGCAGGCGTCGAGCGCGGCCGCGAACCCCTCGTCGTCGCGGTGGGCCAGATAGCGGGCCAGGACCAGGCCGATGCCCACGGACCCCTCGTCGAGGTAGGGCAGGGTGCGCCAGCCCTGGTCGACCTGGAGCGTCCCGTCCTGGGTGGTCCTGCACCGCCGCAGGTCCTGGCGGAGCGCCACGGCGGCGTGCTCCAGCAGCGCGGCGTCGCCGGTGTGCTCGTAGGCGTGCAGGAAGAGCAGGGCGGAGCCGGCCGAGCCGTACATCAGGCCGGCGCGGGGGCCGGTCCCGCCGCTGAGCTCGGGCACGTCGTCGGGACCGCCGAGCCGGTCGGCGCAGATGCCGGCGGCGCGCAGCGCCGTGTCCGAGAGCGCGCGCTCACCGGTGGTCCGGGCGAGGTGGAAGAGGTTCAGGCCGATTCCGGCCAGGCCGCCGAACAGGCCGGTGTCGAGCAGTTCCCACTTCTCGCGCAGGCACCTGTCCACGATGTCCAGCGCGTCCTGCCGGTGGCCGAGCAGGTCCAGGACGTGCGCCACACCGTGCAGTCCGTCGTAGAAACCGATGCGCGCACCCCGTTCGAGGTCGCGCGCCCGGCGCCGCAGCCACTCCTCGTGCTCGGGGAGGCGTCCGGCCCCGGCCGCGTCCAGCGCGTAGAGCACCCCGGCGGCCCCGTGGGCGAAGGTGAGGCCGCCGCCGGGTTCGAACTGGGCCGGGTCGCCGGGGAAGAGCCGGTCGTCGCGGTCGGGGGTGGCGCTCGCCAGGATGGCGCGGACCATCGCGTCCCGCACCTCCGGCCAGGCGTCGTGGCCCGGCCGGGGCGCCGGCCGCGACGCCACCGGCTCCGTGCCCGTGATCGTCCGGACCGCGTCGTCGACCACCTCGGGCGGGACGGGGAAGGCCTCCTTGATCAGGCCCGCCAGCTGGGCGGCCTTGCCCCGGTCGAGCATCTGCATGATCATCAGCTGGGGGGCGAACAGCCCGATGCAGAGGCAGGCCAGGGCGTAGGCGTCCGTCTCGAGGCCGTGCCGGTCGCGGGGCGCGGCGAAGGCGGGGTGGCCGAGCGTGGCGCGTTCGCGGTTCTCGGCGAGGGTCGCGACCTCGTAGTCGATCAGGACCATGCGGCCCTCGGCGGTGACGAGGATGTTGTTCGGGTGCAGGTCGCCGAAGACCACCCCGCGCCCGTGCAGGGACTCGACGGCCGCGCGGACCTTGGGCAGCACGTCGAGCACCCAGGCGGTGTAGTCGGCGAGCTCCCGCGGGCCGCACGAGGCGCGGGTCAGCGGATACTTCTGCACGAGGAGCCGCTGCAGCGGGTTGCCGTCGACGAACTCCTGGACCAGGAAGTGGTGGTCGCCCAGCGTGAAGTAGTCGACGAGCGCGGGCACCGCGTCCAGCCCGGACAGCCGCTCCAGCATGTCCCGCTCGTGCGCCAGCCGGGTGACGGCGTCCCGGTCCATGGTGTCGAGCCCGGCGTACGGACGCGCCTCCTTCAGCACCACCCGCCGGTCGGTCCGCGCGTCCCGGCCGAGGTAGACCCCGCCGCCGTTGGAGAACTGGATGACGCTCTCGATCTCGTACGGCAGGCCCGCGGTGGTGACCGCGTTGCGCGCGGCCAGGTGGGGTTCGAGGAAGGCCGGCAGCGTCACCCAGGAGGGGAGGCTGAAGGAGGGGCCGCGGACGTCCGGGACGAGGTTGCCGTCCCCGTCCTCGAGGGCCAGGACCAGCTCGCCGTTGTCTCCCGTGCAGTGGCGCGGGACGAAGCCTCCGTACCGCACGAAGAGCGGGCCCTCGCCGTACCGGAGATCGCTGAGGATGTAGGGCCCCCTCACCCCCCGCAGCAGGATGTCGAGCTCCTTCAGGGTGAGTTCGAGCTGGCTGTCGTCCAGCGGGTAGACCGTGACCAGCTTGCCGCTCGATCCGCGGGCGGCCGCCTTGGAGTTCAGCATCGTCATGACCGGCCGGCTGCGCAGGAACTTGAACGGGATGTCCCGCGGCACGCAGTAGTCCCACACCGCTTCCATGGCGCGCTCGGCGTCCTCCACGCACGCCGACACGTGGATCTTCCATCCCTGCGGCGGCACCGTCCCCTCGGCCGGCGCGTAGTGCATCCACGTGTCGGTCGCCTGGTGCGTCCAGCCGTCCGGGACCTCCCGGGACGCGAGGGGGAAGTCGGGATGGCCGCCGCGGCTGCCGTCAAGAGTGTCGTAAAAGAGCGGATCCGCGAGGCAGTAAAGCTCGTACTGGTCATTCACGGGGATCTCCTTGCTGGCTTCCAAAGAGAGAATCCCGGACGTACCCGGCTATTTCCAGTTACAAGTTCCATCGCTCGAATATGCATAATTCACAGGCATGACGGTGAAGATGTGCGTCATGCGAGGTGGAGTCGATGAAGTGAAAGTTATTCAGAAAAGTCGACGGGGGCTTCGGCGACCAGCCGGAACCATCCGTCCGGCCCGGCCGCGGCTTCCACGGTGCCGCCGAGACGGGCCATCCGCTGCCGGAGATTGGCCAGGCCGCCGGCCTGCGGGTGCGGATCCGGGCACGGGCCGGGCGTGAGCGCGGAGCCGGGGGCGGGCTCGGTGGCGAGGGCTCCGGACGGGGACGCCGACCGGGAGTGCCCGGCAGGGAAGCGGCCGGGGCCGGCCGCCCCGTCGTTGGCGACGGTCAGCCGCAGCCGGCCGTCGTGCCGGGCCGTCTCGATCACGCACTTGCGGACCGCGCTGTGCCGGAGCATGTTGGTGACGCTCTCCCTGACCACGGCGCCCAGCGCCATGTTCAGGTCCGCGGGCAGGCCGGTGGCGTCCACCTGGATCAGGCAGTCGGCTCCCAGGCTCCACAGCAGGGCTTCGGCCCGTACGGCCTCACCGTGCAGGGAGAGGTTGCGGTGGGACCGGGAGGCGTTCCGCACGGCGTGGGCGGCGTGCCGTACGGCCTGGAGCGCCTCGGCGAGATCGCCGCGGAGCCGGGCGTCGCCGTGCGCCTGCCGGTAGGCCAGTTCGCTCTTGATCGACGCCAGCCAGAGCCAGTGGCCCACGAGATCGTGCATGTCCCGGGTGAAGTCCTCGCGCGCCCGGGCGACGGCCCTGTCCCGCTCGGCCGCCTGCTCCTGCCTGAGCCGTCTGAGTCGCGCCCAGAGAAGGGCCGTGACGCCCAGCGAGGCGAGAAAGAGCAGAGCCGTGACCGCCACCGCGGGATGGATGTGAGACAGCATGCCGACTCTCGCCGGAGGGGGAGTAACTCCGCCATAAAACCATCTATTAGGTTAACTGTCAACAAAACCAAACAATGCTCGGTTATGTCAACGAGTCCGAAATGTCAACACTGATGATGGTCAACCCTCTATGTTATTTTCACCGGACGGCGCTTCCGCGCCGGGCGCGGACCGGAGCCGCACAAGACGCCGACCGGAGCCGCTACGGCAGGACGAGCGGGAGCGGGACCAGCAGGTAGACGCCGGCCAGCAGGGCCGCGCCCGAGACCAGCAGGAAGAGCAGCACCCAGAACCCGCCGGGCAGGAAGGTCAGCCGGGCGAGCTGGTCGGCGTCGGAGTCGGGGGCGCGGCCGTGGCGGCGCTTGCGGCCCAGCTCGAGGATCGGCCGGATCCCGCCGAACAGCAGGAACCAGACGGCCAGGTAGGCGATGACCGCGTCGACGTCCGGCGGGGCGTACCAGGTGAGCGCGGCGATCGCCCCGCCGACGGCCAGCAGGCTCACCGCCCCGAACAGGTTGCGGATCACCACCAGCATGCAGACGAGCAGTGCGACCACGACGGTGATGAGCACGGCGACGTAGCCGGAGGAGGTCAGCCAGGCGCCGCCCAGCCCCAGCAGGGAGGGGGCGACGTAGCCCGCGGCGGCCGTCAGGATCATGCCCGGGCCGGTGGGCCTGCCGCGGGTGAGCGTCACGCCCGAGGTGTCGGAGTGCAGCCGGATGCCCTGCAGCTTGCGCCGGGTGAGCAGCGCCATCAGCGCGTGCCCGCCCTCGTGGGCGATGGTGACCAGGCCCCGGGAGAGTTGCCACGAGGCCGACCACGTCACCACGGCCAGGGCGGCCAGTGCGGACAGCAGCACGACCCATGCGGGCGGTCCCGGCCGGGCCGTGGTGAGAGTCACCCACACTTCGGTCAACGTTCACTTCCCCTCGCGGATGCCCCGGAACGCCAGAGCAAAGCGTCCCACGGGAACAAGTCTGGCGGAGACAGGTCCAGGGTGCTGTATACCTGTGAAGTATCTGCCGTTATTAAGCTCGAAGTGCAGAATGGCAATGATCGGGAGATGCCCGTGAGCGAGACCGACGCCACCCTCGTCAGGACCTTCTACGGCGCGCTCGCGCGCCGCGACCTCGACGCCATGGAACGCTGCTACCACCCCGACGTCACCTTCGGCGACCCGATCTTCCAGGAGCTGGAGGGCCGGCCCCGGATCATGGGCATGTGGCGCCTGCTGATGGAACGGGGCGCCGGCCTGGACGTCTCGCTCAGACGGGTGACCGCCGGCCCCCACGAGGTCACCGCCGGCTGGATCGCCGGATACACCTTCACCGCGACCGGGAGGAAGGTCGTCAACCAGATCGACTCGCTGTTCCGGTTCGAGGGCGGGCTGATCGTCCGGCAGCACGACGACTTCGACTTCAGGCACTGGTCGAAGATGGCCCTCGGCAGGCCGGTGGGGCTCGTCGTCGGCTGGACTCCGGCGCTCCGGGCGCGGATCCGGAGCCAGGCGATGGAGGGCCTCAGGGAGTCGATGACCCCCGCCTGAGGCCGGTCCCGCGCCTGCGCCGGAGCTCCCCGCCCGGCCCCGGCGCGCGCCGTCCCCGCCCAGGGGCGCGGGGCCCGCCGCGGCCCGTCAGCCGAGGAGCTTGCGGGCCGCCTCCTCGATCTCGCCCTCCGAGAGCAGCACGTGCTTGGCCGCGTCGCCCAGCGGGACGAAGCTGTCGGAGGAGGTCACCCGGGCGATCCTGCCGCCGAACCCCGCGTCCAGCAGCTCCGCGACGATCCCCTCCGAGACGCCGCCGCCGCGGCGGGTCTCGTCGGCGATCAGCACGCTGCCGGTCAGCTCGGCCGCGCGCAGCAGGTCCTCGACCGGCAGCGGGGCCAGCCAGCGCAGGTCGAGCACCCGGCAGCCGTATCCCTCCGCGGTGAGCCTGACCGCGGCGCGCAGGCTCATCCGCAGGCCGTTGCCGAAGGTCACGATGGTCAGGTCGCGGCCGTCGCCGTAGCTGCGGGCACGGCCGATCGGGACGTGCGTCTCCGCCCAGCGGGACGGCGGGGCGTACGGCGCGAGCCAGCCGTTGTCGCCTTCCTCGAACATGTCGCGCGCGGTGTAGAGGGCGATCGGCTCGAGGAAGACGCAGACGCTGCCGTCGGTGCGCGCGGCGGCCAGGCAGGTGCGCAGCATCGCGGCGGCGTCGTCGGGCCGGGCCGGGGAGGCGACGACCAGGCCGGGGATGTCGCGCAGCGCGGCGACGGAGTTGTCGTTGTGGAAGTGGCCCCCGAAGCCCTTCTGGTAGGCGTAGGAGGGCAGGCGCAGCACCATCGGGTTGCGGAAGGCGCCGCGGGAGAAGAACCGCAGGGTGGCGGCCTCGCCGCGGATCTGGTCCAGGGCGTTGTGCAGGTAGGCGAGATACTGGACCTCGGGGACCGGGAGCAGGCCGGACACGCCCGAGCCCAGCGCCAGGCCCAGCACCGTCTGCTCGTCCAGGAGCGTGTCGAACACCCGGTTCGGGCCGAAGCGCTTCTGCAGGCCGCGGGTGACGCCGTAGACGCCGCCCTTGCGGGCCACGTCCTCACCGAAGACCAGGACGTCGGGACGGGCGGCCAGCTCGTCGGCCAGGGTCCTGTTGATCGCCTGGGAGAGGGTCAGCGGCCCTTCGTTCTCGGGCAGCCGCCCGCCGAAGGCCCGCTCACGGGCCGCGGCGGGGGCGGCGGCCGCGACCGCCTCGGCCACGGCGCCGGGGGTGCGGGGGGCCAGCGGCTCCACGATGTCGACGGCGGAGGTCAGCTTCGGCCGCCTGGAGCTCTCCATGGCCATCCGGAGCAGGTGCTCGCGCATCGTCTCGTAGCGGGTGATCAGCTCGTCGGGGGTGGCCAGCCCGGCCTCGACGAGCAGGCGGGCGGTGGCCACCAGCGGGTCGCGGGCGAGGTCGGCGTTGATCTCCCGCTTGGTCCGGTAGGACAGTTCCACGTCGGAGCCCGCGTGGCCCATCAGCCGGACGGTGCCCAGGTGCAACAGGGCGGGGGAGCGGCTGGTGCGCACGTGGTCGGCGGCGGCCCTGGCCGCGTCGTGGGCGTCGGCCAGATCGCAGCCGTCGGCCTCGAAGTACTCCAGCAGGGGGTGGCGGGACGCCTCCACCCAGCCGCCCGGGGTGCGCACGCTGATGCCCAGGCCGTTGTCCTCGCAGACGAACAGGACCGGCATCCCCAGGCCCTGGTAGGAGCCGTAGGCGGCGGTGTTGAGGCCCGACAGGGCGCTGGCGTGGTTGACCGAGGCGTCGCCGAAGCTGCACACCGCGATCGCGTCGTCCGGCCAGGCCCCCCGCACGCCGAGCTGACGCGCGCGCTCGATCGCGAAGGCGACGCCCACCGCGCGCGGCAGGTGGCTGGCGATCGTCGAGGTCTGCGGGATCACCGCGAGGTCGGGGTGGCCGAAGACCTTGTGCCGGCCGCCCGCGATCGGCTCCTCCGCCGAGGCGACCAGGCCGAGCAGCACGTCCCGCAGGCCCTGCTCGGGCAGCCGCCCGGCCATCGCCGAGCGCACCAGGTAGAAGGCGCCGGAGCGGTAGTGGAGCAGCGCCGGGTCGGTCGTGCGCAGGGCCGCGGCGACCGCGGCGTTGCCCTCGTGACCGGCGGAGCCGATGGTGTAGAAGCCCTCGCCGCGTTCGCGCAGGAGGCGGGCGGTGACGTCCAGGAGCCGGCTGCCGAGCTGGAACTCGAACAGCTCCCGGCAGCGGACCCCCGTCAGACTCGTGCCCTCGCGCACCGGCAGGGCCGGGTCGCGTCGGGTCCCGGCGGTCAGGCCCGCCACCGCTTCGGCGAAATGAGTCTCAACAGAGTCGCGCGCCACAAGCCTGATTATGTCCCGGCGAGCCGTCCCCGTCGCCGTCCTTGGCCTCTTTCGTCCACCGGATCTTCCGTCCGGTCCGCTGGCGGGTCCGCCCGGTCCGCCGGGGGCGGCGGGATCCGCACCGGGACCGAGGCCTGCCGACCGAGCCGCTGGAGGCTCGCCGCCGAAGTTAACGAACCCTAACGTCGCGCCTCGGCGAGCGCCGCGCGGGCCATGGCGTGCAGCAGCGGGGTCATCGCCTCCGGCGGCAGCTCGCCCGCGCTGTGCGGAGTCGAGTTGAGCAGGCCGAAGACCGCGTGGGTGGCCGCGCGCAGCCGGGGCGGCGGGCAGCCCGGGTGCAGTTCGCTCAGCACGGTCACCCACTCCTCCACGTACAGCCGCTGCAGCCGGCGGATCCGGCGGCGGGCCGGCTCGGGGACGTTGCCCAGCTCGCGGTCGTGCACGGTGATCAGCGCCGGATGGCTGAGCGCGAACTCGATCTGCCCGGCCAGCAGGGCGTCCAGTGCGCTCTCCGCGTCGGGTGCCGCGGTGACGCGCTCGGCCGCCGAGGCGTGCAGGCGCTCGCTGATGTCCAGCAGCATCTCCGCCAGCAGCGCCTCCTTGCCGCTGAAGTGCCGGTAGAGCGCCGGCCCCGAGGTGCCGACCGCCCCGCCGATGTCCTCGATGGAGACGCCGTGGAAGCCGCGCGCCGCGAACAGCTCCGCGGCGGCGTCCAGGATCTCCGCGCGCCGGGAGCGGCGTTCGCGGGTAGGGGTACGGGCGGTCGTCACGACTCGCATGGTAGACGGTGGCGTTAACGATGACTAACATCACCGGTGGAGTTAGCGGCCGTTAACCCCCGGCAACGGCGCCGGGCGGTGATCTGCGAAGGAGGCCCGCATTGAGCAGCTGGCCGGTGCTGCGCAGCACCTGCGACCCGGGCGGTGTCGCCTTCAAGGCGAACACCGAGGTCAACGAGCGGCTCGCCGCCGAGCTGCGGGAGCGGGTCGCCGCCGCCGCGCTGGGCGGCCCGGAGAGGTCGCGGGCCCGGCACGTCGCCCGCGGCAAGCTCCTGCCCCGCGAGCGCGTGGACACCCTGCTCGACCCCGGCTCCCGCTTCCTGGAGCTCTCCCAGCTGGCCGCCACCGGCCTGTACGGCGGCGACGCCCCCGCGGCCGGGATCATCACCGGCGTCGGCCGGATCTCCGGCCGCGAGTGCGTGGTGGTCGCCAACGACGCGACGGTCAAGGGCGGCACCTACTACCCGATGACGGTCAAGAAGCACCTGCGGGCCCAGGAGGTCGCCCTCGACAACCGGCTGCCGTGCGTCTACCTCGTCGACTCCGGCGGCGCGTTCCTGCCGAGGCAGGACGAGGTCTTCCCCGACCGCGAGCACTTCGGCCGGATCTTCTACAACCAGGCCACCATGTCGGCGCGGGGCATCCCGCAGATCGCCGCAGTCCTGGGCTCCTGCACGGCCGGCGGCGCCTACGTCCCGGCGATGAGCGACGAGGCCGTGATCGTCCGCAACCAGGGCACGATCTTCCTGGGCGGGCCGCCGCTGGTGAAGGCCGCCACCGGCGAGGAGGTCACCGCCGAGGAGCTCGGCGGCGGCGACCTGCACTCCCGGACCAGCGGGGTCACCGACCACCTCGCCGAGGACGACGCGCACGCCCTGCGGATCGTCCGCGACATCGTGGCCACCCTCGCCCCCCGGCCGGAGGCCCCCTGGGAGCGCGCGCCGGCCGAGGAGCCCGCGCACGACCCCCGCGACCTGTACGGCATCGTGCCCGCCGACACCCGCACGCCGTACGACGTCCGGGAGGTCGTCGCCCGCCTCGTCGACGGCTCCCGTTTCCTGGAGTTCAAGGCCGAGTACGGCACGACGCTGGTGACCGGCTTCGCCCGCATCCACGGCCACCCCGTCGGGATCATCGCCAACAACGGCATCCTGTTCGCCGAGTCCGCGCTCAAGGGCGCGCACTTCATCGAGCTGTGCGACCGCCGCAACACCCCGCTGGTCTTCCTGCAGAACATCAGCGGGTTCATGGTCGGCAGGGCCTACGAGGCCGGCGGCATCGCCAAGCACGGCGCCAAGATGGTCACCGCCGTCGCCTGCGCCCGGGTGCCGAAGTTCACCGTCGTCGTCGGCGGCTCGTTCGGCGCAGGCAACTACGCCATGGCCGGCCGGGCCTACTCGCCCCGGTTCCTGTGGATGTGGCCCAACGCCCGCATCTCGGTGATGGGCGGCGAGCAGGCCGCCAACGTGCTGTCCACCGTCGGCGACGCCGACCCCGACGCGATCCGGCGGCAGTACGAGGAGCAGGGCAACCCCTACTACTCCACCGCCCGCCTCTGGGACGACGGCGTCATCGACCCGCTCGACACCCGCACCGTCCTCGGCCTGGCCCTGTCCGCCGCCGCGGGCGCCCCCCTCGACCCCGTCGGCTACGGCGTCTTCCGGATGTGACCGAGACCATGACCCCGACCACGACCACGACCACGACGATGATCCTGACCGCGACCTCCACCGCGACCTCCACCGCGGGCGTGACCCCGGTCACGACCCGCCCGCTCCGCCGGGGGCACCCCTGATGCTCTTCCACACCGTCCTCATCGCCAACCGGGGCGAGATCGCCCTGCGGATCATCCGCACGCTCCGGCGGCTCGGCATCCGCTCCGTCGCCGTGCACAGCGACGCCGACGCCGGCGCGCCGCACGCCCGCGAGGCCGACACCGCGGTCCGGCTGCCCGGCGGCTACCTCGACATCGAGGCGGTCGTCGCGGCCGCCGCGGCCACCGGGGCCCAGGCCGTCCACCCCGGCTACGGCTTCCTGGCGGAGAACACCGCCTTCGCCCGGCGCTGCGCCGAGGCCGGCCTGGTCTTCGTCGGACCGCCCGCCGAGGCCGTCGAGGCCATGGGCGACAAGATCCGCGCCAAGGCGACCGTCTCGGCGGCCGGGGTGCCGGTCGTGCCCGGCGCCGCCGAGCCGGACGACGACCTGCTCACCGCGGACATCGGCTTCCCCGCACTGATCAAGCCGTCGGCGGGCGGCGGCGGCAAGGGCATGGTGCTGGTCCGCTCGGCCGCCGAGCTGCCGGACGCGCTGGAGTCCGCCCGCCGTACGGCCGCCGCCGCGTTCGGCGACGCGACCCTGCTGGTCGAGCGGTTCGTGGAGGACCCCCGGCACATCGAGATCCAGGTGCTGGCCGACGCCCACGGCAACGTGATCCACCTCGGCGAGCGCGAGTGCAGCCTGCAGCGCCGCCACCAGAAGATCGTCGAGGAGGCGCCGTCCCCGCTGCTGGACGAGGAGACGCGGGCCAGGATGGGCGCGGCGGCGGTCGAGGCCGCCCGGTCCGTCGGCTACGTCGGGGCCGGGACGGTGGAGTTCATCGTCCAGGGCTCCACGGCCGACTACTACTTCATGGAGATGAACACCCGCCTGCAGGTCGAGCACCCCGTCACCGAGCTGGTCACCGGCCTGGATCTGGTCGAGCTCCAGCTCCGGGTGGCGGCCGGGGAGCCGCTCCCGCTCACCCAGGACGACGTGCGGCTGCACGGCCACGCCGTCGAGGCCCGCGTCTACGCCGAGGACCCCGCCCGCGGGTTCCTGCCGACCGGCGGCCGGATCCTCGCCCTGCACGAGCCCGGCGTGCCCGGCCCCGGCCGGCCCGCCGCCGACGGGACCGTCCGGGTCGACTCCGGCCTCGCTGCCGGCGCGGTGGTCGGCAGCGACTACGACCCGATGCTGTCGAAGGTCATCGCCTGGGGGCACGACCGGCCGAGTGCGCTGCGGACCCTTGACCGGGCGCTCGCCGGCACGACCGTGCTGGGCGTGACGACGAACATCGCCTTCCTGCGGGCCCTGCTCGCCCACCCCGAGGTGGCGGCCGGGGACCTCGACACCGGTCTGGTCGAGCGCCGGCTCGGCGAGCTGGTCCCGCCCGCGGGCACCCCGGACGACGTCCTGGCCGCCGCCGCCCTGCTGCTGCAGCACGAGCTCGTGCCCGCCGCCCCGGCCGACCCGTGGGAAGTGCCGGACGGCTGGCGGCCCGGCGCCGGGGCCGCGTGGACCGTCTGGCGGCTGGAGGGTCCCGGCGGCGTGACCGCGGTCGGGGTGCGCGGGCTGCCCGCCGCGGGGAGCGGGGCCGCCGAGGTCCGCCTGCCGTCCGGCGGCGGCGACGCAGCCGGCGCGACCGGCGCGGACCGGGTCCTCCGGGCGGACCTGACCGTGGACGGCTCCGACGTGCTCGTCACCCTGGACGGCGTCCGGCGGCGCTACGCCGCCGCCCGCGACGGCGACACCGTCTGGCTCGGCCGCGAGGGGAGCACCTGGGCCCTGACCCGCCACCGCCTGGGCGACCCCGGAGACCGGGCGGGCGCCGGGGCGGCCGGTGACGGCGTGGTCCGCAGTCCGATGCCCGGCACCGTGCTCGTGGTGAAGACGGCGGTGGGGGAGCGGGTCGCCGAGGGGCAGCCGCTGGTGATCGTCGAGGCGATGAAGATGGAGCACACCGTGACCGCCCCCGTCGGCGGGACGGTCGCCGAGCTGCCGGTGCGCGCCGGGCAGGCGGTCGACATGGACGCCGTGCTCGCCGTCGTCCGGCGGGAGGAGGAGCCGTGACGACCAGGGGAGCGACCGGGGGAGCGCGGCCCGCGCCGTACCCGGCGGAGGGCCTGCCGGAGCGGGTCACGGTCTACGAGGTGGGGCCGCGCGACGGGCTGCAGAACGAGCCGGTGGTCGTCCCCGTGGAGGTCAAGGCCGAGTTCGTGGCCCGGCTCGCCGCCGCCGGCCACACGGTGATCGAGACGACCAGCTTCGTGCACCCCAGGTGGGTGCCGCAGCTCGCCGACGCCGCCGAGCTGCTGGCCGCCGTCGAGCGGGTGCCCGGGGTGCGCTACCCGGTGCTGGTGCCCAACGCGCGCGGCCTGGAGCGGGCGCTGGAGCTGGGCGTCACCGAGATCGCGGTCTTCGCCAGCGCCACCGAGACGTTCGCCGCCAAGAACCTCAACCGGACGCTGGACTCCCAGTTCGAGATGTTCGAGCCGGTCGTCGCGCGGGCGCTGGAGCACGGCCTGAAGGTGCGGGCGTACGTGTCGATGTGCTTCGGCGACCCGTGGGAGGGTCCCACCCCGATCGACCAGGTCGTCGAGGTCGGCCGCAGGCTGCTCGACCTCGGCTGCTTCGAGCTCTCCCTCGGCGACACCGTCGGCGTCGGCACTCCCGGCCACGTGGCCGCGCTCATCGGGGCGTTCGGCGGTCCCGAGCGGCTGGCGGTGCACTTCCACGACACCTACGGCCAGGCCCTCGCCAACACGCTGGCCGCGCTGCGCGCCGGGGTGACCGTGGTCGACGCCTCGACCGGCGGCATCGGCGGCTGCCCGTACGCCGAGTCCGCCACCGGCAACCTCGCCACCGAGGACCTGGTCTGGATGCTGCACGGCCTCGGCGTGGAGACCGGCCTCGACCTCGGCGCCCTGGTGGAGACCAGCACCTGGCTGGCCGGAAGGCTCGGCCGTCCCAGCCCGTCCCGGGTCGTCCAGGCCCTGTCCAAGGCCCTGTCCAAGGCCCCGTCCGAGGCCCCGTCCGAGGCCCCGTCCGAGGCCCCGTCCGAGGCCCCGCCCAAGGAGTGACAGCAGCGATGAAGCTGACCGAAGAGTACGAGGACCTGCGCAAGACCGTCGAGGCGTTCGCCCGCGACGCGGTCGCCCCGGTGATCGGGGAGCTGTACGAACGCGAGGAGTTCCCCTACGACATCGTCCGCCAGATGGGCCGGATGGGCCTGTTCGGCCTGCCCATCCCCGAGGAGTACGGCGGCATGGGCGGCGACTACTTCGCGCTCTGCCTCACCCTGGAGGAGCTGGCCCGGGTCGACTCCAGCGTGGCGATCACCGTCGAGGCGGCCGTCTCGCTGGGCGCCATGCCGATCTACCGCTTCGGTACGGCCGAGCAGCGCGAGCGGTGGCTGCCGAAGCTGGCGAGCGGCGAGATGCTGGGCGCGTTCGGCCTGACCGAGCCGGGCGGCGGCTCCGACGTGCCGGGCGGCATGCGGACCACGGCCGTGCTGGACGGCGGCGAGTGGGTGATCAACGGTTCCAAGGCCTTCATCACCAACTCCGGCACCGACATCACCGGAGTGGTCGGCGTGGCCGCGATCACCGGACGCCGGGAGGACGGCCGTCCCGAGATCTCCACCATCCTGGTCCCGGCCGGCACCCCCGGCTTCACGGTCGCCAAGAAGTACTCCAAGGTCGGCTGGAACTGCTCCGACACCCGCGAGCTGTCCTTCACCGACTGCCGGGTCCCGGCGGAGAACCTCCTCGGCGAGCGCGGCCGCGGCTACGCGCAGTTCCTGCAGACCCTCGACGAGGGCCGCATCGCGATCGCCGCCCTCTCGGTGGGCCTGGCCCAGGGCTGCGTGGACGAGTGCCTGGGCTACGTCCGCGAACGCCAGGCTTTCGGCCACCCGATCGGCCACTACCAGGCCATCCAGTTCAAGATCGCCGACATGGAGGTCCGCGCGCACACCGCCCGCCTGGCCTACTACCACGCGGCGGAGAAGATGCTGGCGGGCGAGCCGTTCAAGAAGGAGGCCGCCATCGCCAAGCTGGTCGCCTCCAACGCCGCGATGGACAACGCCCGCGACGCCACCCAGATCTTCGGCGGCTACGGGTTCATGAACGAGTACCCCGTCGGGCGCTTCTACCGGGACGCGAAGATCCTCGAGATCGGCGAGGGCACCAGCGAGGTCCAGCGCATGCTGATCGCCCGCGAGCTGGGCCTGTCCGGCCTCTGACCCGGAGGCACGCGCGGAAGGGGCGGAGGCCGATGAGCCCCTTCCGCACGGTGGCGGACCGCCGCCGCCGTTCGCCGGGTGCGGTCCCCGGGGCCGCGGTGAGGGCGGTGGACGGCACGCGTCCCGGGCCGCCGCTCCGTCTCCCATGCACCGGAAGGGGATGGGCGGTTCAGGCGCGCCAGCCGCCGTCCACGGTCAGGTCGACCCGGGCGGCCGGTCGCGGGCGGTTTCCAGAGCCGGTCAAGACCCGTGGAGGACGGCGGCGGCACCGGTGTCCCGCCCAGCGGGAAGGGAGGCGATGGCAATCGCCTCGCAGCAGGGGCTCCCCGCCCGCCGGGGCCCGGCGGACTCCGATGTGCCGTCAGGCCGGGCCGAGCAGGTCCCACCGGTTGCCGGCGACGTCCAGGAACACGGCGATCCGGCCGTAGGGCTCCGTGCGCGGCGCGGTCACGAACTCAACCCCGGCCGCCGTCATCCGCCGGTGGGCCGCGTCGAAGTCGTCCACCCGCAGGAAGAACCCCACTCTGCCGGCGACCTGGTCGCCGACGGCGGCGCGCTGGCGTTCGCCGTCCGCCCGGGCGAGCAGGAGGCCGGTCCCTCCGCCGGGCGGCCGGACGACGACCCACCGCTTCGGCCGGCCGTCGTTCGTCAGGGACGGCGAGTCCTCGGCCGGCTCGAACCTCAGGGCGCCGGTGAAGAACTCGAGGGCTCGGTCGTAGTCGTCCACGACGATCGTGACCAGGTCGATCCGCATCCCCGTGATCATAGGTGCTTCCGGTGCGCAGGGACGCGGCGGCGCCCGCAGGCCGTTCAGCGGCTGCCGCCGGTCCCCGCCGGGGTCACTCCTGCGCGCGGGCCGCGACCGCGGCGGCGAGGGCCTCGCTGATGTGGGCCTCCGCGGCGGCCTTGGTGACGCCGAGGCCGGAGAGCACGCCCGTGCCGTCCTCGAGCTCCAGCAGCGCGAGCAGGATGTGCTCGGTCCCGATGTAGTTGTGGCCCAGCCGCAGGGCCTCCCGGAACGTGAGCTCCAGGGCCTTGCGGGCCTGGGGGCCGTACGGGACGAGGTCGGGCACCTGCTCGGCCGCAGGAGGCAGCGCCGCGACGGCGGCCTGCCGTACGGTCTCCAGGGGCACGCCCCGCGCGACGAACAGCCCGGCGGCGATCGCCTCCGGCTCGCTCAGCAGCCCCAGCACCAGGTGCGCGGGGCCGATCTCGGGGTTGCCCGCCGCTTTGGCCTCGTTCGTCGCCGCCATCACGACGTTCCTCGCCCGGGGGGTGAAGCGCTGGAACCCCTGGTCGGGGTCGAGGTCCGAGGGGTCGCCGGGGGTCTTCGGGACGAAGCGCTTCTGGGCCGCCTGCTTGCTGACGCCCATGCTCCTGCCGATGTCCGTCCAGGACGCGCCCGAGCGCCGCGCCTGGTCCACGAAGTGGCCGATCAGGTGGTCGGCCACCTCTCCGAGGGCATCGGCGGCGATGACCGCGTCGGAGAGCTGGTCGAGGGCGTCGGAGTGGGCCTTCTTGATGGCCTCGATGAGGTCGTCGAGCCGGACTGGGCTGGTGAGCCGGACGGGTTTCGTCATGCGTCAACCATAGGTTGACGATGCTGTAGCGTCAACCCGGGGTTGACGATTTCGCGGCTGTCCCGCCCCGGAGCGGCGAGGTCCGGGGCTGGCCCGCCCGGCGGCCGCTCCGGCATCATGGGGGTGTGGATCTCAACTACTACGACACGCTCATCGCGGTCGCCGAGGACTGCCCGGTCGACGAGAGCACGGTGCCGCCCCCGGGCCGGGACGGGAAGAGGACGATCGCCGTCGTGCAGTTCGAGATGCTCTCGGACGGTCCGGGCGAGCTGACCCAGGAGGACGTGCTGTTCGAGACCTGGCTGAGGCGGCAGGAGGGCCTCGGCGCGGTGCCGGAGGCCGAGCGCGCGGAGCTGCGGGCACGTTTCTTCGCGAAGCCCCAGGCGTGCCTGCGGGCCTCGCCCCTGCCGAAGAAGTACGGCTGGGGCCTGCTGTTCGACGCACGGGGCCGCATCACGCTGTGCCCGATGGAGTCGGAGGACTACCGGCGGATCGCCGGAGGCTCGGTCCCGGACGTCACGGTCCGCAGAGCCATGCGCTCCCGCCGGGGCTGATCCTCGCGCGGTCCGTGCTCGCCGGGAGACCGGGAGGATCGGGTCACGGCTGCGGAACCCGTGACCCGATCCTTCCGGCCGCGACGCGGCCGCCGCCGAACGGGCCGGAGTCCGCGTGCCGTCGTCCGCGGTGAAATTTTCATCCCTCATGAAAGCCGTTCGCACAGCTCAGAGGGTCGCGAGGTGAGCGGGAAACCGCGCGTGACTAGGTGGGGGAGGGGTGTGCGGCTACTTTGGGAGCGCTCCCACCAACCCCCTAAGGAGCCGTTCGATGTCAAGAAAGTCCATTCTGGCCACGGTGTGCGCGGCGCTGGTCGTGGCCACCGGTGCCGCGGTCTCACTGGCCGCCGGAGCGTCCGCGGCCGATTCCTCCTTCTACGTCGACCCGGAGACCAGTGCGGCCAGGTGGGTCGCGGCCAACCCCGGTGACTCCAGGGCGGCCGTCATCCGCGACCGGATCGCCTCCGTGCCGCAGGCGCGCTGGTTCACCACGACCAACACCTCGACGGTCCGCTCGCAGGTGTCGTCGTTCGTCGGCGCGGCCGCGGCCGCGGGCAAGACGCCCATCATGGTCGTCTACAACATCCCCAACCGCGACTGCAGCGGCGCCAGCACCGGCGGGGCGCCCAACCACACGGCCTACCGGCAGTGGATCGACGAGCTGGCCGCCGGCCTGCAGGGACGCCCGGCCTCGATCATCCTCGAACCCGACGTGCTCCCGATCATGACCAACTGCATGAGCTCCTCCCAGCAGCAGGAGGTCAACGCCTCCATGGCGTACGCGGGCAAGAAGCTGAAGGCGGCCTCGAGCCAGGCGAAGGTCTACTTCGACATCGGCCACTCGGGCTGGCTGGGCGCGGGCGAGGCCGCGGCCCGGCTGCGGGCCGCGGGCGTCGAGAGCAGCGCCGACGGCATCGCGCTCAACGTCTCCAACTACCGGTGGACCTCCACCGAGACGGCGTACGCCAAGAACATCATCTCCGCCACGGGGATCTCCCGGCTCCGCGCGGTCATCGACACCAGCCGCAACGGCAACGGCCCGCTGGGCAGCGAGTGGTGCGACCCGGCCGGCCGGGCGATCGGCACGCCGAGCACGACGGACACCGGCGACTCGATGATCGACGCGTTCCTCTGGATCAAGCTTCCGGGGGAGGCGGACGGCTGCATCGCCGGAGCCGGGCAGTTCGTCCCGCAGCGGGCCTACGACATGGCGATGGCGGCTCCGAACACGCCCACGGCGACGCCGACCGTGACCCCCACGGTCACGCCCACGGTGACCCCCAGCTCCACCCCCATCGCCGGCCGGGCCTGCACCGCGGCCTACAAACTGGTCAACTCCTGGCAGGGCGGCTTCCAGGCCGAGGTGACCGTCAACAGCACCGGTAGCGCGGCGCTCTCCGGCTGGACCGTGACCTGGTCCTTCCCCAGCGGCCAGACCGTCAGCCAGCTCTGGAACGGCCGGCACACCCAGAGCGGCGCGAACGTCTCGGTGCGGAACGCCGACCACAACGGGAACCTCGCCGCAGGATCCTCGGCGTCCTTCGGATTCACCGGGACCGGGAGCGGCGGCGCGCCGTCCTCCGTGAGCTGCTCCGCCGCCTGACGGGCGGAGCCCGGGACCCCGGTACGGCCCGCGTCCGACGCGCATCCCCGCGGGCCGTACCGGACCCCGTCCGCGGGGTGCGGCACCGGTACGGGGCCGCGTCTCGGACCGGTCCCGCGTACGCGTGAGCCGGTCCGCCGAATGAGGATCGGGGGGTCCCCGCTCAGGGGAGCAGCAGGCCCCAGTAGAGCGCCCACGGGAGGAAGGCGGCGCCTCCGGTGATCAGGAGGCCGAGGCGGACCCGCTCGCTCCTCGTCTCCGCCTTCCGCCACGCCCGGACCGTCCATACGGAGGTGGCCACCGTGGTCAGCGCCGAGGCCTGCAAGGCGAGCCAGACGACCGGGCGGCCGAGCAGCACCGGCCCCGGCGCGGCCAGCTTGCCTCCGGTCATGATCAGGTAGGCCAGGAAGGCGAAGGACCCGAGCACCGCGACCAGCCCGGCGGCGCTCAGCACGCGCGGCGCGGCCGGCCTGGCCGTACGGGGCCGCCCGCGCAGCCGGCGGACGAGGGCGGTCAACGGGTAGGCGGCGAACGCGACGACCAGCAGCAGCATCACGGCCAGCTGCACCGGCGCCGACTCCCACGGCGCCGGACGGTCCACCGGCACGGTCGGCGTCGCCTGCTCGGGTGCGGGACCCGACGTGCTCGCCAGCGGCGGCCGTCCCGAGACGACCTCCTGGACCCAGGAGCCGACCAGGTCGGCGTAGCCGGGAGCGAGGGCGGGCAACCGGGTGACACCGCCGTCGGGGGTGAGATGGGCGGCGTGGTCCGCCCCGGGGAAGAACCGGATCGTGTAGTGCCGGTTGCCGCCCTTCTCCAGCGCCCGGGCGAAGATCGGCGGAGTCTCCTTGGGCGGCGTCAGCAGGTCGTGGACCCCCCAGATGGCGAGCACCGGCTGCCGCACCGCGGCGAGGACCGGCTCGGGATCGTACCAGGGCTCGGGGAACATGCCGCCGTCGGCGATCGTCCGGTACAGATTCGGCTCGGCCCGGTCCACCAGCGACCCCGCCACCCCCGCCTTGCGCAGGCCCGCGGCGACGGCCCAGGTCTGCTGCCGCAGCGGCGCGAGCGCGTTGGCGCCGACGACCACGACGAAGGCGACGTCCTGCGAGCGGGAGGCCGCGAGGGGCACGACCCAACCGCCCTCACTGAGCCCCCAGACGCCCACCTTCGCCGGGTCCACACCCGGCTGCGCCCGCAACGCGGCCACCGCGCCCAGCGCGTCGTCCGCGAGCGTCGAGTAGGACCGCTGGAAGAGCGAGTAGCCCTCCGACCTCTTGTCGTAGACCAGCACGGACATGCCTCTGCGGGCGAACCCCACGGCCTCGCCCAGGAGCTTGGCGCGCGGTGTGCCGGTGCCGGCCCCGTGGACGAGCACCACGCCGGGCCGCCCCGGCGACGCCTTCACCGGCGACAGCACGGTGCCGTGCAGGGTGAGGCCGCCGCCGCCCGGGAAACTCACCTCCCTTCCGGTCAGGTCGGCGGGAACGGCGACCGTCGCCTCCCCGGGGACGGGCGCGGGCACGACGGCGGAGGGCGGCCGGGCGGCGACGGCGGCTGCGGGGGGCACTGCGAGAGGCACTGCAGGGGTGGTCGTCAGGGTGAGGGCGAGGCCGGTGGCCAGGGCGATTCGACGCATATCGCCGAGATTAATCTGCAGATAACTCTCGGCAAAGACTTCTCTGCAGATATCGTTCTGAAGGACTAGGGTGATCCTCATGAAGGACGAGGAGCCGTTCCTGCTCGACGACCCGGCCCGCCTCAAGGCGCTGGCCCACCCCATGCGGCGCCTCATCCTGCGCCACCTCAACATCCACGGGCCCGCGACCTCCACGACGATCGGCGAGCGGCTCGGCGCGAAGACCGGCACGACCAGCTACCACCTGCGGCAGCTGGAGAAGTGCGGCTTCATCGAGGAGATCCCGGAACGCTCGGCCGGCCGGGAGCGCTGGTGGCGCAGGACCGAGAGCCCACGCGACATGCGCGCACCGACCCCCGGGCAGCTCGCGCCCGAGGACCGCCCGGTGCTGGAGGAGTTCCACCGCGTCGGCTTCGAGGAGGACCGGGCGCTGCTGGAGCGCTTCCCCGAGGCGTACCGGCGCGATCCCGACTGGGCCAAGGGCTCGCGCGGTCTCGGCCGGATGACCAAGGAAGAGTTCGCCGAGTTCTTCGACGCCTACATCGCGCTGCTGCTCAAGTACAGCCCCCGGGTGCAGGACGCGCCGCCGGATGCGCGGCCCCTGTACATCCGGATGTTCGCCTTCCCTGCCGACGAACCCTGAGTCCCCGGCCTCACGCGGCCCCGCCAAGAGCCCTGCGACCGGCATCGCCGTGAGAATGCCGCCCGGTGTCGGCCGGCACCGCGTCGATCAGCTCGAACGGCGGGCGCTGGGTGGGTTCGCCCAGGTGGCCGGGGGCGAAGACACCGTCGGTGACGGTGGCGGCGCGGGTGACAGAGCCGGGACGCAACGGGACCTCGGGACACGGGGGATCTCGGCGGAGCGTTCAGCCCCGGCCATGGCGGGACGTGCGAGTGGGCCCGCCCGCCTGCCGTACCGGCGCCTCGGCCGGATTCCCGGTCCCCGCCCCGGGTCGAGCGGGCGCGGTGGTCAGCTGGGCAGCTGGGCCTCCAGGCGGTAGCCGTCCACGGTTACGTAGACCTGGTCGCCCGGCCGGGCGTTCAGGCGCATCAGCACGGGCTGCAGCGAGTCGAAGACCGGGTGGTCCCGCCAGACGAGGACCACCGCGTTGTCGCCGGGGCCGGTCACCGACAGCAGCGTGCCGGGGCGCATCCCGAGCCGGGTGGCATACCCCTCGGGCACGGCCACCGGCGCCCCGCGCAGGTGCTCGCTGGTGACCTCGATCCGCTGCCAGCGGCTGGGATCGGTGGCCGGGTTGGGCGGCGGGGGCATCGGGGCGCGCTCCCGCTGGCTGGTGATCAGGTGCGGCCGGCTGTTGCCGGACAGCGCCGAGAGCGCCGCCAGGGCGGCGCGGGGGTCGATCGAGCCGGCGTCGACCTGGGGGATCGGCTGGCCGCCGCGGTGGTGGCCGTTGGCCCCCGGCGTACGGCGGGGCAGCTGCTTGGTGCCCGTGCCGTCGGACGCGGCGGAGGACTCCCCGGGCGCCGCGGACGCGGCGAGCGCGTCCAGCCACGCCTGCGCGGAGTGGGTGCGGATGCCGAGCTGGTGCTCCATGAGCGCGAAGACGTCGGCGTCGTCCGGTTTGCTCGCGAGCAGCTGGGTGGTCCGCTCCCGCAGGCCGCCCAGGTCGCCGACGACGAGCCAGCCGTCCTGGAGCCGCCGGTCGGGCATGAGGGTGACCAGGACCCGCCAGAGCGGGGTGCCGAGCGCGGGGACCTCGACGGGGTGCGCGGGGTCGGCGCCGATGAGCTGGTCCTCGGTGGCGGCGGCGCCCAGCCACTCGGTGAGGCCGAACATGTGGCCGGTCAGCGGGGCCGACTCGGAGGAGCGCAGCCAGAGCAGGATGCGCTCCTCGGCGGCGCGCTGGGCCGCCGAGAGGGCGCCCAGGTCGGCGTTGAGCTTGTGCGCCAGCGCGCGCAGGCTGATCGGGTCGACGGCGAACAGGCGGTCCACGGCGACGGCCCGCTCCAGCGGGCTCCAGTCGCGGAACATGTTGTCCACCAGGCGCACCAGCGGGTAGTCGCTGATGTCGACCCGGGGCGGGGCCGCCGGGACGGGCCGCTGGGGCAGCGGGGCCGGGGCGGTCTGCGCGGGGGACGTGGCCTGCGCGGGCACCGGGACGGTCGGCGGGGCCTGGGCCGGCACCGGGACGGTCGGCGGAGAGGAGACGGCGGGCGAGGCGGGAGCGGCCTGTGCGACGGCCGGGGCGGCCTGTGCGGCGGCGGACGCGGCCGGTGCGGCCTGCTCGGTGAGACCCGGGATCCGGCCGAGCACCTCGCGGAACATCGCGGTGACCACCACCTCGGGGGAGGCGGGCACGGCGGATCCGGTGAGGTCGCCGGCGGTCAGGCGGCGCAGCCGGGACCAGCCGCCCAGACCGGCGATGGCCGAGCGCGCGGGCTCCGGCCAGCCGGGGAGGGTGGGGTCGACGGTGTGCACGTGCAGGGCGGGCAGCACGTCGCTCAGCGGCAGGTGCTCCCACCGGGCGACCGAGAGCCGGGCCAGCCGGTCGCAGACCCAGTCGAGCCCGGCGGTGCCGAGGGCCTTGGGGAGGGTGACGGAGGACCACCAGCCCGCCGGCAGGCGGGGGTCGGCCAGGGCTTCGGCGACCTGCTGCTGACGGCTCCAGCGCAGGGCCGGGACCAGATCACTCAGGCAGATCGATGACTCGGCATCCATCGGTTGACCGCAACCTCCCCAAAGTGACGCATGTGGCTAATGGTGCAGCCTACGCCGCAAGCTATCAATTGGTCTTAAGAGGGTAAAGCTGGTTGGAACCCAGATCAGACCGTAGGATACGCGGACGACCACCGATGACCGTAACAGCTTCGGCGCCGGCCCGGCTCCCGGCTTCCAACGCGGCCTCGTCATCGGCCCCCGTCAGCAGGGCCGTCAGCAGCCCGGCGGCGAACGCGTCCCCCGCCCCGGTGGAGTCCACGGCCTGGGCGGCGACACCCGGGACCCGGGCGACGAGACGTCCCCGCCGGGCCAGCACGGCCCCCTGTGAGCCGAGTTTCACCGCCGCCGCGCCGTACCGGAGGCTGAGCCGCTCGGCCGCCCGCTCGGCGGAGGTCTCGCCGGTCAGCAGCAGCGCCTCGTCCCGGTTGGGGATCACCAGCCCGGCCGGTGCGGTCTCGCGGACGAACCGCTCGGTCCCGAAGGCCCGCAGGAAACCCGTCGAGGCGGGGTCCACGCTGCTGGACAGGCCGCGCCGGCCGGCCTCGGCCAGGACCAGGCGGGCCAGCAGCAGGCCGGGCTCGGCGAAGAGGAGATAGCCGGACAGGTGCAGGTGGGCCACCCCGTCGAGCAGGACCGGGTCCCAGTCGGCCACGCCCAGGCGCCCGCCCGCGCCCCGGTTGGTGAGCATGGACCGCTCCCCGGTCCCGTCGACCACGGCGATCACCACGGCGGTCGGCCGTTCCGGGTCCGTGCGCAGGTGCGGCCGGACCCCGGCCCGCCGCAGCTCCGCCTCGTGCCAGCCGCCGGTGTCGGCGCCGACCCGGGCCAGGAACCGCACGTCCGCGCCCAGGCGGGCGGCCCAGGCGGCGGTGTTGGCCCCCGAACCGCCCGGGCGCAGCTCGATGTCGGCGGCGGTGTCCGTGCCGGCGGCCAGACCGGCGAACCCGGCCTGGCCGTGCAGCGCGACGACGTCGGTGACCACGTCGCCGACCACCAGCAGGCCCCTGCCGCCCGCGGCGCCCGCAGCGTCCCCGGCGCCCGCAGCGTCCCGGGCGTTCCCGGGCCCCTCGGTCCTCCCGGGCCCCTCGGTGTCCTTCACGGGGTGTCAGTCCTCCCCGCTCCAGGACCGGGCGATCCTCGCGGCCAGGCGGACGTTCCCGCGCACGGCGGCCAGGTTCGCCTCCAGCGAGGCGCCGCCGGTGCCGCGCACCAGGTAGCCGAGGAGGAACGGGGTGATCGCCTGGCCGGTGACCTTCTCCCGCTCCGCCGCGGCGAGGGCCTCGGCGAGCACGCGGTCGTGCAGCTCCGGGTCGAGCTGCTGATCGCGGGGGACCGGGTTGGCCACGATCAGGGCGGTCTCCGGGCCGCCGAGGGCGTCCTGGGCCCGCATCGCGGCGGCGGCCTCGTCCGGGGTCTCGATCCGCCACTCGACCGGCTCGCCGGAGGTGTGCAGGTAGAAACCGGGGAACTCGTCGGTGCGGAACCCCGCGACGGTGACGCCCCGGGTCTCCAGCCGCTGCAGAGTGGCCGGGACGTCCAGAATCGACTTCACCCCCGCGCACACGACGGTGATGCGGGTACGGCTGAGCGCGTCGAGGTCGGCCGACTCGTCCTGGGTGGCGTTCCACTCGCGGTGGACGCCGCCGAGCCCGCCGGTGGCGAAGACGCGGATGCCGGCCCGGGCGGCCAGGAACGACGTCGCCGAGACCGTGGTCGCGCCGCTCGCCTCCAGCGCCGCGGCGAGGGGCAGATCGCGGAAGCCCAGCTTGCGCAGACCGGACCCGGTGGCGATCCGCTCGAGCCCGGCGGAGTCCAGGCCGATGCGTGCGACCCCGTCCAGCACCGCGATGGTCGCGGGCACGGCCCCCTCCTCGCGGACGATCTCCTCCAGCTCGGCCGCGACTTCCAGGTTGCGGGGCTGGGGGAGGCCGTGCGAGATGATCGTGGACTCGAGGGCCACGACGGGGGAACCCTGCGCCAGCGCCTCGGCCACCTCCTCGGAGGGGCGGAGCATGTCGTCGAGCGGCTGCTGGGTGGTATGCATGAGCGGGTTCTGTCTCCTGGATCCGGGGCCGGACGGCCGCCCGGCTGGAACGGCGCAAACGGTCGTTTCTGCTTCAAACAAGCACGTTACGGCATGGCAAGGCGGCCTCCGCCCGGAGCCTGAACGGAAGCCGGGGCGGGGCAACAAAGAATCTACATTGTAAAGGTCGGCGGCTGTCGCACATCCCGGCGACGACCGCGGACCCCGGCCGCGAGGCCACGCCATAGCCTGGGGCTATGAGCACACTGCCCGACCTGGAGTCCCTGCGGTTGCTCGTCGACGTCGAGAGACTGGGGAGCCTGGGGCAGGCGGCCCGGACGGCGGGCATCGCGCAGCCCTCGGCGAGCAAGCGGATCGCGCTCCTGGAGCGGCGCCTCGGCCTGACCCTGCTGGAGCGCACCCCCCGCGGCTCCACCCTCACCTCCCAGGGGACGATGATCGCGGCCTGGGCGGCGCAGGTGCTCGCCGCGGCCGAGGAGCTGATGCGCGGGGCGGAGGCCGTACGGCACGCGCGGGCGGCGCACCTGCACATCGCGGCCAGCATGACCGTGGCCGAGTACCTCCTGCCGCGCTGGCTCGGGGAGCTGCAGGGCCGGGAGCCGCAGGTCCAGGTCGGGCTGGAGGTGCAGAACTCCGCGGAGGTGGCCAGGCTCGTCGGAGGGGAGGCGGGCGGGATCGAGCTCGGGTTCGTGGAGGGTCCCTCGGTGCCGCAGGGGCTGGCCTCCCGGGTGGTGGCCGCGGACCGGCTGGTGGTCGTGGTCGCGGCGAGCCATCCGTGGGCGCGCCGCCGTACGCCGCTGCTCGCCGCGGAACTGGCCGCGACCCCGCTGGTGGTCCGCGAGCGCGGCTCCGGCACCCGGGAGACCCTCGACCGGGCGCTGGCCGGGCACGCCGTCGCGGCCCCCCGGCTGGAGCTCGGCTCGAACACCGCGGTCAAGGGCGCCGCCCGTGAGGGCTCGGCCCCGGCGGTGCTGAGCGGTTACGCGGTCGAGGGGGAGCTGGCCACCGGGCGGCTGGCCGAGGTGGCGACCGCCGGCATCGACCTGGAGCGCAGCCTGCGGGCGGTCTGGCGCCGGGGGCGCCCGCCCACCGGCCCCGCCGCGGTCCTGCTCTCCATCGCCCTCGGCACGGCCAGGGGCTGACCGCGCGGGCCGGTCGGCCGGGGGTGCGGCGGGACCGGTGGGGCGGGAGCCGAGGGGGCGGGAGCCGAGGGGGCGGGGCCGGGCATGAGGGGTCCGAGGGGGCGGGTGCCGGGCATGAGAGGGCCGCGGATCCGGCTCCGGCCCGGCGGCGGACCCACGGCCGCTCCGGGTGGGCGGGAGCTATAGACCTGTTTGTCTTTTTCGATATATGGTGCCCGGCATGGCACCCGCCGAGCCGACGCACCCGGTCCGCGCCCGCCGTGCCTCCCGATACGACGTCGTCGTCGCCGGAGGCGGGCACAACGGCCTGGTCGCCGCGGCCTACCTCGCCCGCGCCGGCCGCCGGGTGCTCGTCCTCGAACGCCTCGGCCACGTGGGCGGCCTGGCCGTCTCAGCCCGGGCGTTCCCGGGGGTCGACGCCCGCCTGTCGCGCTACTCCTACCTGGTCAGCCTGCTCCCTGCCAAGATCGTGAAGGACCTGGGGCTCGCGGTGGAGCTGCGCCGCCGCCGGTACGCCTCCTACACCCCGGTGGGGGAGACCGGCCTGCTGGTGGACGGCGGCGACGAGCACCGCACCGCCGCGTCGTTCGCCCGGGTCACCGGCGGGACCGCCGACCTCGAGGCCTGGCGGCGCTTCTACGCGATGACCGCGCAGGCGGCCGCCCGGATCGCGCCGACCCTGCTCGAACCCCTCATGAGCCGTACGGCGATGCGCGATCTGGTGGGCGGCGAGACCTGGCGCGAGCTGTTCGAGCGGCCGATCGGCGAGGTCGTGGACGAGCGGTTCGCCGACGACACCGTGCGCGGGGTGGTGCTCACCGACGCCCTGATCGGCACGTTCGCCGACCCGTGCGACGAGGGCCTGCTGGCCAACAGGTGCTTCCTGTACCACGTGATCGGCGACGGCACCGGCGAGTGGAACGTCCCGGTCGGCGGGATGGGCGCCGTCTCCGGGGCGCTGGCCGGGGCCGCGCGGGCGGCCGGGGCGGAGATCCGCACCGGGGCCGAGGTGGTGGCGATCGACCCCGGCGGGGAGGTGACCTTCCGCGACGGCGCCGGGGAGCACGCGGTCACCGGCGAGCGGGTGCTGGCCAACGTGCCGCCCGCCGTACTGGCCCGGCTGCTCGGCGGCGGGGACGGGCCCGCGCCGGAGGGCGCCCAGCTGAAGATCAACATGGTGCTGTCCCGGCTGCCCCGGCTCAGGGACCCGGAGGTCGACCCGGCGGCGGCCTTCAGCGGCACGTTCCACATCAACGAGGGCCGAGAGCAGCTCGCCCGCGCCCACGCCGAGGCCGCGCGGGGGGCGATCCCGTCCCTGCCCCCGGCCGAGGTGTACTGCCACTCGCTGACCGATCCCTCCATCCTCGGCCCGGAGCTGCGCGCGGCCGGGACCCAGACGATGACCCTGTTCGGCCTGCACATGCCCGCCCGGCTGTTCCGCGCCGACCCCGCCGGGGCGCGGGAGGAGGCGGTGCGCGCGACGCTCGCCTCGGTGAACCGGGTCCTCGCCGAGCCGATCGAGGACTGCCTGCTGCGCGACCCGGACGGCCGCCCCTGCCTGGAGGCGAAGACCCCGGTGGACCTGGAGGCCGAGGCGGGCCTGCCCGGCGGGCACATCTTCCACCGCGACCTGTCGTGGCCGTTCGGCGAGCCGGGTAGGTGGGGCGTGGAGACCGGTTTCGAGCGGATCCTGCTCTGCGGCGCGGGCGCCCGGCGCGGCGGCGGCGTCAGCGGCATCCCCGGGCACAACGCCGCGATGGCGCTGCTGTCCTGACGGCCGCGGGCCTTCGCGGGGGACACTGCGGTCGTGGGCCCTCGTGCGGGGATCCGCTGCCGCCCCGCCGGCCGCCGGTCTTTCCCGCGGGAACCTCAGGGGCCCTTCATGAGCCTCTCATGGTGGGTCTCTAGCGTTGCAGGCATGGGTGACGGTGAGGCGGCGCGGGTGCTGGTCGTGGACGACGAGCCCGCGCTCAGGGAGGCGCTGCAGAGCAGCCTGGAGTACGAGGGCTACCGGGTGGGCCTGGCCTGCGACGGGCAGGCCGCGCTGGAGGTCCTGGAGCGGGAGCCGTACGAGGTGGTGCTGCTGGACGTGATGATGCCCCGCCTGGACGGGCTGACCGCCTGCCGCAGGCTCCGGGCGGTCGGCAACCACGTGCCGGTGCTCATGCTGACCGCGCGCGACGCCGTGGGCGACCGCGTGTCCGGCCTGGACGCCGGGGCCGACGACTACCTGGCCAAGCCGTTCGAGCTGGACGAGCTGCTGGCCCGGGTCCGGGCCCTGCTGCGGCGCGGCGCCCTGGCCGCCCCGGCGGCGGAGCAGGACTCCGGCGTGCTCGTCTTCGGCGACCTGCGGATGGACACCGCCGGCCGGGAGGTCGTCAGGGCGGGCGTCCCGCTGGAGCTGACCCGGACCGAGTACCTGCTGCTGGAGCTGTTCATGGTGCACCCCCGGCAGGTCCTCACCCGCGAGCAGATCCTCAGCGAGGTGTGGGGCTTCGACTTCGAGCCGTCGTCCAACTCCCTCGACGTCTACGTGATGTACCTGCGGCGCAAGACCGAGACGGGTGGGCTGCCCCGGCTGATCCACACCGTCCGCGGTGTCGGCTACGTGCTGCGGACCTCGCCGTGAGGACGCCGTGAGGGCGGGTCCCCGCTCCCTGCGCTCGCGGCTCACCCTACTGGTCGCGACGGCCGTCGCGGTGGCGATCGCGGTGTGCGCGGGCGCCTGCTGGTTCCTCGTCCGCTCCGAGCTGCTGGACCAGGTGGACCGCTCCCTGCGGAGCCCGAAGGGGCCGCAGGGCGTCGAGTGGATCGAGCGGTACTGCTCCGGCGCGGAGCCGGACCGCCCGCCGCCGCCCCGGCTGGCCCTCCTCCAGCTGGTCGACGCGGCCGGCCGGACGTGCGCCGTCGGCACCGAGGTCGAGGTCGTCCCGGGCGACCGGGAACTGGCGGGGGCGCCCAGGGGCACGGGGGTGTTCCGGGACGGGGTGACCGCGGACGGGGACGAGGTCCGGGTGCTGGCCCAGAGCGTCGGAGGCGGCCTGGTGATGATGGAGTCCCGGCCGCTGGAGGAGTTCCGGTCCACGCTCACCGCGCTCGCCGGGATCCTGGCCGGCGTCGCCGCGCTCGGCGTGGTGGGCGCGGCGACCGCGGGCCGGCTCATCGCCCGTACGGCGCTGCGGCCGGTGGAGCGGCTGACCGGGGCCGTGGAGCACGTCGCCAGGACCGAGGACCTCGGCACCCGCATCCCGGTCGAGGGCACCGACGAGCTCGCCCGGCTCGGCGCCTCCTTCAACGCGATGACCGCCGCGCTGGCCGGGTCCCGGGAGCGCCAGAGGCGGCTGATCGCCGACGCCGGGCACGAGCTGCGCACCCCGCTGACCAGCCTGCGCACCAACATCGACCTGCTGCTGCGCAGCGAGGACTCCGGCCGCCCGCTGGAGCCCGCCCCCAAGCGCAGGCTGCTGACCGGCCTCAAGGCCCAGTTCGAGGAGATGTCCACCCTGGTCGGAGCTCTGCTCCAGCTCTCCCGGGGCGACAGCGAGCACGCGCCGCGTGTCGAGGTGGCCTTCCACGAGGTGGTCGGGGCGGCCGTGGGACGGGCCCGGCTCCGCGCCCGCGACCTGCCGATAGAGACCGACCTCGGGCCCTGGTACGTCCACGCGGACCCGGCCGCGCTGGAGCGCGCGGTGGTGAACCTGCTCGACAACGCGGTGAAGTTTTCCGCGGACCCCGGCCCCGGCGACGGCCCGGGAGACGCCCGCCCCGGTGGACCCGGAGGTCCTGATGGTCCCGGTGGTCCCGGAGGTTTCGGCGGCGAGGCGCGGGGGCCGGTGGTCGTACGGCTCCGCGACGGCGAGCTGACCGTCCGCGACCACGGTCCCGGCATCGGCCGGGAGGAACTGCCCTACGTCTTCGACCGGTTCTGGCGCTCGCCCTCGGCCCGGAGCATGCCGGGCTCGGGCCTGGGACTGGCGATCGTGGCGCAGGCCGTACGGGAGGCCGGGGGCGAGGTCGCCCTGGAGAACGCCGACGGCGGCGGGGCCGTCGCCCGGCTGCGCCTTCCCGGTTCCCCGGTGGCGGGCGGCGCGGGCTGAGCCTCCGCGGGTGAACCCCGGGCGGGGGCGGGACGGCCGCAGCGGTCCCGCCCCCTTCGTGTGCGTCGCCCCGTGCCGTCCCGTGTTCCGGGCGGCCGCCGTTTCCCGGCCCGGCCGCGGCGGGCCTGTTTTTCTCATCCCGCGTTAACGGTCGCCTCAGGATCGCCCAAGACCGCGTGCCGAGCCTGGGGGCCATGAGAGAGCAGAACCGCCGTCCGCGGAGGAGAACATGGATCAGCTGACGGTTCCGGCACCGGTCCGCACCCGGCTGGTCGAGGTCGTGGTGCCCGTCCACAACGAGCAGCGGGTGCTGGCCGAGAGCGTCCGCCGCCTGCACGCCTACCTCACCGGGACCTTCCCGTACGCCTTCCGCGTCACGATCGCCGACAACGCCAGCACCGACGGGACCTGGCGGATCGCCCTGGACCTGAGCCGGGAGCTGCCGCACGTGCACGCCGTCCACCTGGACGCCAAGGGCCGGGGCCGGGCGCTGCGCAGGGTCTGGTCGGAGAGCGCCGCCGACGTGGTCGCATACATGGACGTGGACCTGTCCACCGACCTGGACGCGTTCCTGCCGCTGGTGGCCCCGCTGCTGTCGGGCCACAGCGACCTGGCCATCGGCACCCGCCTGTCCCGGGGCGCGAACGTGGTGCGCGGGCCCAGGCGGGAGCTCATCTCGCGGACCTACAACCTGATGCTCCGCGGAGCGATGGGTGCGGGCTTCTCCGACGCCCAGTGCGGGTTCAAGGCGGTCCGCACCGAGATCGCCCAGGCGCTGCTGCCGGCGGTCGAGGACGAGGAGTGGTTCTTCGACACCGAGCTGCTGCTGCTCGCCGAGCGGCACGGGCTGCGCATCCACGAGGTGCCGGTGGACTGGGTGGACGACCCCGACAGCCGGGTGGACATCCTCAGGACCGTCATGGACGACCTGAAGGGCATGGCGCGCGTGGCCCGCAGGACGCTGTCCGGCCCGGCCCGCCTCCCCGTCCCGCCGCGGGTCGGGAACGCCCGGCTGCCCGGCGGGATGGCCCGCCAGCTGCCCGGTTTCGTCGTCATCGGGCTGGTCAGCACCCTGGCGCACCTCCTGCTGTTCGTCGCCCTGCGGCTGCTGGTGCCCGCCGTGGTCGCCAACGGCGTCGCCCTGGTCGTCACCGCCGTCGCGAACACCGCCGCCAACCGCCGTTTCACCTTCGGCGTCACCGGGCGCGCCGGAGCGCTGCGCCACCAGCTCGAAGGCGGTCTCACCCTGGTCGCCGGCCTCGCGCTGAGCACCGGCGGTCTGGCCCTGCTGGGCCTCCTCGTGCCGGACGCGTCCACCGCCGCAGAGATCGCCGCCGTCACCGCCGCCAACGCCCTCGCAACCCTGGTGCGCTTCCTGCTGCTGCGCGCCTGGGTCTTCCACCCCCGCCGGGTGAAGGAGGCCACCCGATGAACGGCCCCGTTCCCGCGACCCCCGCCGGTCCCGGCGCGGTGCCGGGAGTCCCCGCCGCTCCGGACGCCGTCTCCGGCGGGGCCTCCACCGCCCCGGACGCCGCCCCCCGCGTGCCGGACGTCCCGCGGGCCGCCCGGCACGGGGGCCCAGAGGCCGGCACGCCCCGGTGGGCGCGTCCCGGCCTCTGGGCCGTACTGGCGCTGGCGGCCTTCCTGCACACCTGGGCGCTCGGCCGGAACGGCGACGCCAACGACTACTACGCGGCCGCGATCCTGTCGGGCACGCAGAGCTGGAAGGCGTTCTTCTTCGGCGCGCTGGACGCCGGATCGTTCATCACCGTGGACAAGCCGCCGGTCGCGCTGTGGGTGATGGGCCTGTCGGCGAGGATCTTCGGTTACGGCACGTGGAGCATGCTCCTGCCCCAGGCGGTCGCGGGCGTCGCCGCCGTCTGGGTGGTGCACTCGGCGGTGCGGCGCTCCCTGGCGGAGCTGCCGGGCCACGCCTCTCAGGCCGCGGGGCTGGCCGCGGCCCTGGTGATGACGCTGACCCCGATCACGGTCGCGATCAACCGGGACAACAACCCCGACACGATCCTGGTGCTGCTCCTGGTGCTGGCCGCGTGGTTCTGCCTGGAGGCGGTCCGCGGCGGCCGGACGCGCCCGCTGGTCGTCTCGGCCGTCCTCATCGGTCTCGCCTTCAACACCAAGATGCTCCAGGCTTACCTGGTGGTCCCGGCCTTCGCCCTGGTCTACCTGGCGCTGGCGCCGGGCACGGTGGTGCGCCGGTTCGGACGGCTGCTGGCCGCGGGCGCGGCCCTGGCCGCCTCCAGCGGGTGGTGGATGCTCGTGGTCGACCTGTGGCCGGCCGGGAGCCGCCCCTACGTCGGCGGCAGCACCGACAACTCCGTCCGGGACCTGGTCATCGGTTACAACGGCCTCGGCCGGATCTTCGGCGGGAGCGGCCGGGGCAGCGGCGGAGGGGGCGGGTTCGGCGGGGAGCCGGGTGCGGGGCGCCTGTTCAACGAGGTGCTGGCCGGTCAGATCTCCTGGCTGCTGCCCTTCGCGGTCCTGGCGCTGGCCTGCGGCCTGGTCCTGGCCACCCGCCGGTCCCTGACCGGCGCCCGCGCCGCACTGCTGCTGTGGGGCGGCTGGCTGGTCGTGCACTACGCGGTCTTCAGCTTCTCCAGCGGTACCTTCCACCCGTACTACACCACCGCGATGGCCCCGGCCGTCGCCGCCCTCACCGGGATCGGCGGGGTGCTGATGTGGCAGGCCCACCGCGACTCCCCGGCGTGGGCGTGGGCGCTCCCGCTCGGGGTCGCGGTCACCGGCGCGTGGTCGTTCACCGTGCTGCGCCGCAGCCCGGACTTCGTGCCCTGGCTGGCCTGGGCCGTGGCGGGGATGAGCGCGGTGGCGGCGCTCGGTCTGGTCGCGGCCCGCCTCGGGCGGCGGAGCAGGCTGCGGATCGCCGCGGTCGCGCTGCTCGTGGGGGTGATCGGCGGCCTGGCCGGTCCCGCGGCCTACGCGCTGACCCCGCTCGGTGCGGCCGTCAACGGGACGAACCCGACCGCGGGCCCGGCCGGAGGCGGTGGTCCCGGCGGCCTGCGGGGTTTCGACGGGATGCCGGGCGGCGCCGTACGCGGCGGGATGCGGGACGGCGGTCCCGACAGGTTCCTGAGTGCGGAGATGATCGCCTACCTGAAGGAGAACCGGGGCGGGGCGACCTGGCTGGTGGCGGTGGGCGGCGCGCAGAGCGCCTCCTCGGCCATCCTCTCGACGGGCCTGCCCGTCATCGCGATGGGCGGCTTCACCGGAGGCGACCCCGCCATGACCGTGGACCGGCTCCGGGAACTCGTCGCCTCCGGGCGGCTGGGGTACGTGATGCCCGGAGACGGGCGGCGCGGTCCCGGCGGTGGGGGCTCCTCCGAGGTGAGCACCTGGGTGCGGGCCGAGTGCACCGCCGTCGCCCCCTCCGAGTACGGCGGCGCCGGCGCCGCGGAGGGCACCACCGGTACCGGCCCGTCCCTCTACCGCTGCGGTTGAACCGGGTGCCTCCCCCGTCCCCGGCGTACCTGCCGGACCGTCCGCACCGGCGGTCCCGGTGGCCGTCGCCGGACGGGGCGGGGGAGGCGTGCTGCTGTAGTCTTGCGCCGTGCAGAGCGGAGAAGGGGCGCGCGGCAGCCGCGCGGACCAGGCGGACCAGCGGCGGGCGGAGCTGCTCGAAGCCGCCCGGAGGGTCGTGCTGGAGCGGGGGCTGGCCGGCACCCGCGTCGCCGACATCGCCAGGGCGACGAACGTGAGCGGCGGACTGATCCACTATCACTTCGCCACCAAGGACGACCTCATCACCGAGATGCTCCGCAGCACGACCGAGTCGGAGATCCAGCGGCTCAGGGAGATCGTCGAGGGCCCGGGGACGGCGGTGCAGCGGCTGGACAGCGTCCTGCGCCTGTGCATCCCGGCCTCCCGGGACGACCAGGGCTGGATCCTCTGGCTCGACGCCTGGGCGGTCGGGGTGCGCGAGGAGCACGTCCGGACCATCCTGCTGGAGTTCGAGGGCGCCTGGATCGAGATCCTCCGCGAAGTGATCATGCAGGGCGTGACGCTGGGGGAGTTCGTGTGCGACGACCCGCAGGGCGCGGCCGAGCGCCTCGACGGCATGCTCGACGGCCTGGCCATCCGCTACACCCTGGACGCCGGGAACATGTCCAGGAGCCGGCTCCTGCACCACGCCCGCGTCGCCGCGGCCCGCGAGGTGGGCCTGGACCCGTCGGTCTTCCCCGTCTCCTGAGCGGGACCGCGCGCGCCGGAGGACGGGCCTTCCCGGGCGCGGACGTCCGGCGGGCACGGGGTCCTGCCGGCGGGGCCGCGGGCGCCGCGCTCAGGCGGGCATGGCCGCCAGGAGGTAGGCCAGCCGGGCCGCGGCGGCCTCGACGTCGTCGGCGCTGCCGAGCCGGTAGCCCCACGAGGTGATGAAGCCGCCGTCCGGCGCGCAGGTGACGGTCTCCGACAGGGTCTCGCTGAACCGGTTGCGGACGCGGACGTAGGCCGGATCGCCGAGCGACACGCCCGACAGGGACAGGTCGGCGTGCGAGCGGGTGGCCGTGGCGAACCTCTCCAGACAGGACAGCGTGTCGAGCATCGTGCCTCACCTCCGTCCCGTCGAGGATTGCACGATCTTCAGAACTTAATCAAGCAATTGCGGCGATCATTCGGTCGATTGCCGGGTCAGATCGTCCAGCACCCGGACGATCACTGCCCGCGCGTTCTCGCGGAAGGCCGCCACCTCGCAGAACTCCTCGAAGGACCGCTCGTAGAAGGTGACGTCCTCCGGGTCGCGCAGGACCAGGTTCCTGGTGCGGGTAGGCACCGCGACCTGCTCCCGGTCGTAGATCCAGAAACCGTTGAGCAGGGCGGACGGCAGGGGCGCCTCGAAGGGGACCACGCCGAACTCCACGTTCGGCAGCGCGGTCACGGCGAGCAGCCGGTCGAGCTGGCCGCACATCACGTCCAGCGGCGCCAGCCGGTAGCGCAGCACCGCCTCGGGCACGATGAACCGGAACCGCTTGCGCTGGTCGTAGAGGATCTCCTGGCGCTGCATGCGGACCCGGATGGCCGAGTCGATCTCGTCGGGGGCGTTGTAGAGGCGCTTGAGCCGGGTGAAGACGCTCCGGGCGTACTCGGTGGTCTGCAGCAGGCCGACGACCAGGCCCGGCTCGAACGCGCGCAGCAGCGTGGTCCGCGCCTCCAGGTCGCGGATGTCCTCCTGGAGCGCGGCCAGGCCGCTGCGGTGCCGCTGCCGCCAGGAGTCCTGGCGCTCCAGCAGCCCGGTGAGCTCCTCGGTGAGCTCCTGGACGATCTCGGGGGCGGCCCCGACGGCCCGCCCCCACGCGCCGATGTCGTCGACGGTGGCGGTCTGGCGGGCGTTCTCGATCCGGGAGACCTTGGAGGCCTGCCAGCCCAGCCGCTCGGCGAGTTCCTTGCCCGACAGGCGGGAGGCCTCCCGCAACTGCCTGAGCTGCACGCCCATCCGGGTGCGGGCCTGCTGGAACTCGCTCATTCCTCGTCCTCCTGGTGGGCGGCCTGCACGAGGGTAGACGCCGGGTGCGGATCATGCCATAGGGCGGGTGCAATCGTGATCGACATGTGCGGCGGGGGTTCCGCCGCCGGTCCCGGGGGCGCCGCGGCTCAGGAGAGCACCCGCCGGGCGATGTCCACGAGCAGCTCGCGGGGGACCTCGACGGCGGTCTCCCCCTCCAGGACGTGCCGGAGCCCGGCCAGGGCCTCGGCGTCGGTCACCTGGAGCCCCTGGACGACGACGGTGCCGCGGTCGGTCTCGTAGAGGGAGGGGCAGGCGCCCGCCTCCGACGTGGAGCCGAGAAACCGCAAACGCATGATGGGTCCTTCCCCGAACGGCATTCGCAACGCAATTGCGCGCAATCCTAAATGGATCAAAGGGGAAAAACAGTACCGATCGTCGAACTCCCAGGAACCCGGGGGCGGCGGCCCGGCCCGGAGGCGTCCCGCGGTCCGCGCACCCGGTGCGCGGCGGGCCGCGCCGGACGCTCACAGCAGGGCGCGGGGGATGTCCGTCACCGCGGCGCGCAGTTCCTCACCCAGCGCCTTGGCCTGGGCGTCCATCCGGGGGCTGGAGGCGACGCCCCGGCCGAGGAGGCCGTGGACGACGAAGTTGAGGGCGAGCAGGTTGGGCAGGTCGAAGCGCTCGACCACGAGACCGGCCGTCTCCGGGAGGAGCTCCCGCAGCCGCCCGGCCGTCAGGTGCTCCGAGAGCCACGCGAACCGCTCGGCGGTCCCGGTCCAGACGCCGAGGTTGGCGTTGCCGCCCTTGTCGCCGGACCGGGCACCGGCGATCGTCCCCAGCGGAGCCCGCAGGGTCGGCCCCCCGTCGGCCGGGAGGGACGCCCGCACGACCTGCCGGGGGGACGGCCGTACGGCCTGCGGGGAGGACGGTCGCACGGTCTCGGGCGCGGGCGGGGGGACCGCCGCGCCGGAGGCACCGGCGGGCGAGGGCGGCGGGTCGGCGGGCACCTCCCGGCCGTCGAGCAGGACCCGCGGGCGGACGGCGTCCGCGGGCACCAGGCACGGCCAGTAGACCCCGTACGGCGAGGCGTCCCCCGGCGGGGCCAGGCCGTGGAAGCCCGGATAGGAGGCCAGGCCGGTCTCGACCACGGCGGCGGAGAAGGCGCGGCCGGCCTTCCCGCGGTCGGGGTCCATCACGGTGACGCGCAGCAGCGCGGTGCCCGCGAGCGGGGTGAGCTCGACGTGGACCTGCTCGAAGGAGTCCCGCGGCACGCGGACCCAGACGGCGTCCAGTGCGAGCCGGGCCTTGGCCTCGATGTCCAGGCCGGTCAGCACCATGGTCATGGTGTTGCGGTAACCGGCGGGGTAGGTGACCGCCACCTTGAGCGTCTCCGGCGGCGCCTCGCCGCGCACCCCGGAGATCCGGACGCGGTCCGGGCCCTGCTGCTCCAGCCGGATCGTGTCGAACCGGGCCGTGACGTCCGGCCCGAGGTAGCGCGGGGAGCCGATCTCGTAGAGCAGCTGGGCGGTGACCGTGCCGACGGACACGGTGCCGCCCGTGCCGGGGTGCTTGGTGACCACGCCGGACCCGTCGGCCTCCAGCTCCACCAGCGGGAACCCGCAGTGCGGCAGGTCGGGCACCTCGCCGAAGAACGCGTAGTTGCCGCCGGTCGCCTGGCAGCCGCACTCGATGACGTGCCCGGCGACCACCGAGCCGGCCAGCGCGTCGTGGTCGCCGGGACCCCAGCCGT
The DNA here is from genome assembly GCA_014647935.1 of Planomonospora parontospora. Classification (GTDB taxonomy): domain Bacteria; phylum Actinomycetota; class Actinomycetes; order Streptosporangiales; family Streptosporangiaceae; genus Planomonospora; species Planomonospora parontospora. Next base: position 94,617 of record BMQD01000013.1, on the reverse strand, counting down.
ACCGCCAGATCCCCGGCCCGGTGACCAGCGCCGCGTCGGTGACGCGGCCGGTCACCACCACGTCCGCCCCCGCCGCGAGCGCGGCGGCGATCGGCCGCCCGCCCAGGTAGGCGTTGGCGGTCAGGGGCGTCGCGGTGAGCTTCTCGCCGGTGTCGGCGTTGACCGCGTCACCGAGGACGCCGAGGTCGCCGGTGAGGTCGTCACCGGTCACGCAGGCGACCCGGACCCGCAGCCCGAGCCGGTCGGCCAGCTCCGACACCGCCGCGGCGCACCCGGCTGGATCCAGCCCGCCGGCGTTCGACACGATCCGGATGCCCCGCTCCAGGCAGGTGCCGAGGACCTGCTCCAGCTGCGCCAGGAACGTCGGCGCGTAACCGGGACGGCCGTTGCGCCGGTTGCCCGCCAGGATCAGCATGGTGAGCTCGGCCAGCCAGTCACCGGTGAGCACGTCGATCGGCCCGCCCTCGACCATCTCCCGGGCGGCCGAGAGGCGGTCGCCGTAGAAGCCGGAGCAGTTCGCGACGCGGAGCATCAGGCGCCCCGGACGGGCTCTCCGCCCCCGGCGGCCTCCGCCGCCCCGCCCCCGGTGGTCCCGGCGGGCACCGCGCCGGCGGCTCCGGGCTCCCCGGCGGCCTCCCCGGAATCCGCGGCGGCCTCCCCGGAATCCGCGGCGGCCTCCCCGGAATCCGCGGCGGCCTCCCCGGAGTCCGACGGCTCCGGCCGCGGGACCCAGGACGGCAGGCGCTTCGCCATGAAGGCGGCGATGCCCTCCTGGCCCTCGGCGGAGGTGAACCGCTGGGCCGACAGCTCGGCCATCCGGCGCATGCCCTCCTCCACCGGGAGGGCCGGCACGGTCCGCACGAGCTGCTTGGTGATCGCCAGTGCCTCGGGGCCGCCGCGCAGCAGCATGTCGGCGTAGCGGGCGACGGTGGCGTCCAGCTCCTCCGCCGGGACGGCCCGGGTGAGCAGGCCGATCTCCTGGGCGCGGGCGGCGTCGAAGACCTCGCCGGTGAGGAGGTACTCGGCCGCGGCCCGGGGGTCGAGCCGCCGCAGCACGGTCACCGCGATCATGGCGGGCACCACCCCGAGGCGGACCTCGGTGAACGCGAACGAGGCGGAGTCCGGTGCGATCGCGAAGTCGCACGCCGCGACCAGGCCGAGCCCTCCGGCGCGCGCGGTGCCGTTCAACCGGCAGATGACCGGCTTGGGGCTCTCCCAGATCATGCCCATGATCTCCGGGAAGGACGCCGTAACCGGCGCCTCGTGCGCGCCGCCCGGCGCGGAGCGCTGCTCCTTCAGGTCCGCTCCGGCGCAGAACACCGGCCCGGTCCCGGTCAGGACGATCACCCGCACGCCCTCGTCGGCCAGCGCCCAGTTGAGCCGGTCCTCCAGGTCGCCGAGCAACCGCACGGACAGCGCGTTGCGGTTGCGCGGCGAGTCGAGCGTGATCGTGGCGACCCCGCCGGACACCTCCTTGCGCACCAGCCGCTCCACCGGCCAACCCCCGTCGGTGTTCATTGCGCCCACTTCCCTCTCCGGCGCGCCGCGGACGGGCCGTCTCCCGTCCCGCGTGGCGCGTTCACCAATCGTCTTCAGTGCGGCGGCCCGGCCTTCAGGCCGGGGTCCCCGACTCCGGCTCCCCGATCACGGCCAGTACGGCTCCCGCCTCGACCCGCCGGCCCGGCGCCGCGTCCAGGCCGGTCACCGTGCCCGCGGCGGGCGCGGTGATCCGGTGCTCCATCTTCATAGCTTCCAATACCACGACCACCTGCCCGGCGGTGACCTGATCGCCGGATGCCACCTCGACGCGCAGCACGGTACCGGGCATGGGCGCGAGCAGCGAGCCGGGGGCCGGGCGCTCGACCGGCTCGGGCAGGCGGGGCAGGGGCGTGAGCCGTACGGAGCCGAGGGGGGAGTCCACGTACGCCACGCCGCCGTGGTGGGCGACCTCGAAGCGGTGCCGTACGCCGTGGGTCTCCAGGACCACCAGGTCCGGTGCGGCGCCGATCAGGACGGTGTCCGGGAAGCCGTCGGCCCGCAGGCCGTCCCTCGTGATCCGGTAGGCGACCGTGCGGACGGCGTCGCCGCCGGACGGGTCCAGGTCGGTCGCCCCCGTCGCCCCCGTCGCCCCCGCCGTGCCCGCCGTGCCCGCCACGCTCACCGCGCCCCCTGCACCGACCGCGAAGGCGGCGTGCTGCGGCTGGGAGACCACGTTGCGCCACCCGCTCGGCAGCCCTGCCTGCACGGTCGCCGCGGCCCGGTTCGCGGCGGCCCGGGCGAGGGCGGCGGCCAGGGCGGAGAACGAGACCGCGTCCGGGCCGCCCGGACCGGCGGACGCACCGGACCGTCCGGGGCCGGCCGGCTCTCCGGAGGCGGTGGACCCGCCGGGTCCGCCGGAGGCTCCGGGGACGGGACCGGCCCCGGACGGTCCGGACGGCCTCCGGTCCGCGACGGCGAGGCCGTGCCGCTCCAGGAAACCGGTGTCGGTCTCGCCGGCCAGGAACGCCCCGTGGCGCAGCACCGCGACCAGCAGGTCCCGGTTGGTGACCGGGCCGTGGATCCTCGCCCGGGCGAGCGCGCCGGCGAGCCTGCGGGCGGCGTCGGCGCGGGTCGCGCCGTGGGCGATCACCTTGGCGAGCATCGGGTCGTAGTGCACGCCCACCTCGGAGCCGTCCTCGACGCCGGAGTCCAGTCGCAGGCCGCCGGAGACGGGGGCGAAGCGGGCCGTGACGCCGGGGACGTCGAACCGGTGCAGGACGCCGCTCTGCGGGAGCCAGCCCAGCGCGGGGTCCTCGGCGTACAGGCGGGCCTCGATCGCGTGGCCCGAGGGAGCGGGGGGCGTCTGCGGCAGGGCTTCGCCCTCGGCGATCCGCAGCTGGAACCCGACCAGGTCGAGGCCGTACACGCACTCGGTGACCGGGTGCTCGACCTGGAGCCGGGTGTTCATCTCCAGGAAGGCGACCGTGTCGTCCCGGACGAGGAACTCGACGGTCCCCGCCCCGACGTAGCCGACGGCCCGGGCGGCGTCGGCCGCCGCCGCGCACAACCGGGCGCGCAGCGCGGGGGAGACGGCGGGGGAGGGGGTCTCCTCGATCACCTTCTGGTGCCGCCGCTGGATCGAGCACTCCCGCTCGCCCAGCGTCCAGACCGTGCCGTGCGCGTCGGCCAGGACCTGCACCTCGATGTGGCGGGCGCCCTCCAGCAGGGGCTCGACGAAGACCGCGCCGTCGCCGAAGGCCGACTCCGCCTCGCGCCGGGCCGACTCGACCGCCCCCGGGAGGTCGTCGGTGAGCCGGACGATCCGCATCCCCCGCCCGCCGCCCCCGGCCGAGGCCTTCACCAGCAGCGGGATCGCCCAGCCGGACGCGTCCCCGCTCATCCGGGTGAAGACGGCGTCCAGGTCCCGGTCGAGGTCCTCCATCGAGTAACCGGGGCCCGCGGTGAAGTGGGGCAGGACCGGCACCCCGGCCTCGGCCATCAGCGCCTTGGCCCCGATCTTGGAGCCCATGGCGGCGATGGCCTCGGGACCCGGACCGACCCAGGTCAGCCCGGCGCCGAGGACGGCCCGGGCGAGGTCCGCGCTCTCCGACAGGAAGCCGTACCCGGGGTGGACGGCGTCGGAGCCGGTCCGCAGGGCGGCCTCGACGATCTTCCCGATCGACAGGTAGGTCTCGGCGGGCGCGACGCCGGGCAGCCGTACGGCGTGGTCGGCCTCGGCGGTGTGCGGCGCGTCGGAGTCGGCGTCGGAGAAGACCGCGACGGTCTCGATGCCGAGGTCGCGGCAGGTGCGGAAGACTCGGCGGGCGATCTCGCCCCGGTTCGCGACGAGCAGGCGGCGGATCACGGCTCGACCCCTCGTGACGCCGGGGACACCGGGGACACCGCAGGGATCGGGGGCGCCGCGGGGGATCGGGACGACGAGGACGCTGGGAGCACGGTCACATCCGGAAGACGCCGAAGCCCGCGGGCTCCGGAACGGGGGCGTTGTTGACGGCCGACAGGCACAGGCCCAGGATGGTGCGGGTGTCGCGGGGGTCGATGACCCCGTCGTCGTAGAGCCGCCCGGACAGGAAGAACGGCAGCGACTCCGCCTCGATCTGCGCCTCGACCGCCGCGCGCATCGCCGCGTCCGCCTCCTCGTCGTACGGCCTGCCCCGGGCCTCGGCGGCGGCCCGGCCGACGATGGACAGCACTCCCGCGAGCTGCGCCGGGCCCATGACGGCCGACCTGGCGCTCGGCCAGGTGAAGAGGAACCGGGGGTCGTAGGCCCGCCCGCACATGCCGTAGTTGCCCGCGCCGTAGGAGGCGCCCATGACGACCGTGAGGTGCGGGACGGTCGAGTTGGAGACCGCGTTGATCATCATGGCGCCGTGCTTGATGATGCCGCCCTGCTCGTACTCCCGGCCGACCATGTAGCCGGTCGTGTTCTGCAGGAAGAGCAGCGGCGTGCGCGACCGGTCCGCCAGCTGGATGAACTGGGCGGCCTTCTGGGCCTCCTGGCTGAACAGCACGCCGCGGGCGTTGGCCAGGATCCCGACAGGGTAGCCGTGCAGCCGCGCCCACCCCGTCACCAGGCTCGGGCCGTACAGGGGCTTGAACTCGTCGAACTCGCTGCCGTCCGCGATCCGCACGATCACCTCGCGCGGGTCGAAGGGGATCCGCAGGTCCTCCGGCACGATGCCCAGCAGCTCGTCGGGGTCGTGCAACGGGTCCCGCACGGGGCCGGGCGCGCGGCCGCGCTTGACCCAGCCGAGCCCGCGCACGATCCGGCGCCCGATCCGCAGCGCGTCGTGCTCGTCGGCGGCCAGGTGGTCGGCGAGGCCGGAGACGCGGGCGTGCATCTCGGCGCCGCCCAGCGACTCGTCGTCGGACTCCTCACCGGTGGCCATCCTCACCAGCGGCGGCCCGCCGAGGAAGACCTTGGCCCGCTCCCTGACCATGACCACGTGGTCGCTCATCCCGGGCACGTAGGCGCCCCCGGCGGTGGAGTTGCCGAACACCAGGGAGATCGTCGGGATCCCGGCGGCGCTCAGCCGGGTCAGGTCGCGGAAGATCCGCCCGCCCGGGATGAAGATCTCCTTCTGCGTGGGCAGGTCCGCCCCGCCCGACTCGACCAGGTTGACCAGCGGCAGCCGGTTCTCCATCGCGATGTCGGCGGCGCGGAGCGTCTTGCGCAGGGTCCACGGGTTGGACGCGCCGCCCCGCACGGTCGGGTCGTTGGCGACGACCACGCACTCGACGCCCTCGACCACCCCGATGCCGGTGACCACGCTCGCGCCGACCGGGAATTCGCTGCCCCAGCCGGCCAGCGGTGAGAGCTCCAGGAAGGCGGAGTCGGGGTCGACCAGCAGCTCGATCCGCTCCCGCGCGAGCAGTCCGCCGCGCGCCCGGTGCCGCTCGACGTACCTGCCGCCGCCGCCCGCCACGGCCTTGGCCTGCTCGGCATCCAGCTCGGCCAGCCTGGCGAGCATCGCCTCGCGCCGGGCCCGGTACTCGTCCGAGGAGGTGCGCAACCCGCTCACCCTTCCTCCCTCGCGGCTCCCGTCGGCGCGGTGGGTCCGGCCGGTCCGCCGGGCCCCGCCGGCCCGGATGTCCGCAGTGTGGCACACCGGGCGGCCGGTCCGCCTCCGTCAGTCCGGTGCCGTCGGACCGGTGCCGTCGGTCCGCCTCCGTCGGTCCGGTGCCGTCGGGTCAGCCGCAGTGGCTCCAGCCGCTCTTCCAGGACAGCGAGCCGTGCGAACCGCCCCAGATCACGCACTTCTTGGCGGCGGTGAGCCGCACCGGGCCCGCGTAGGCGGTGAAGTTGCCGGGGTTGCTCCCCGACGAGCCGCCCCGCACCTGGAGGATCGCGTTCATCTTGACCTTGCCCGGATGGACGTACCGGGACAGGGTGACGACGCAGTTCTGCTTGCTGGTGGCGTTGTAGAGCAGGTGGATCGTCGCGCTGCCGCCGAGCGCGTGGGAGTTGATCTGCTTGAAGCCCGACCCGCACACCTGGGCCGCGGTGAAGGTGTTCGGCTTCAGCGCCGGCTTGGAGGTCGGCTTGGGCGTCGTCTTCGTGGTGGCCGCGGGCCTGGCCGTCGGCTTCGCGGTGGTCCTGGCCGGGGAGGGGGAGGGCTCGGAGGCACCACCGATCTCCGTCGGCTGCGACGCCTCACCGCCCGGCTCCAGGGTCCCGTCGTCCGGGCGGGAGGTGGCCTTCCGCGTCGGGCGCGGCGTCGGTTTCGCCGCCCGCCCGTCGTCGTCCGTACGAGACCGGGAGTCGCCCGCCGCCGGTTCTCCGGAGTCGGCCGGGCCGCTCGTGGGTTCCGGTGCGGGGCTCTTCTTCTCGGCGGCCGGGGAGGGGGAGGCCGAGGCCGCGGGCGGCTCGTCGGGGGTGAGCTCGGTGACCGGCTCCCCGACGGGCTCCGCGGCGGGCTCCTGCCGTTCCGCGGAGGAGGCCGCCGGGCCGGCGGCCCTGGAGGCGGCGGCCTTCTCGTCGTTCTGCAGGACGACCACGGTCCCGGTGGCCACGCCGAGGGCGGCCACGGCGGCCACCCCGGCCAGCAGCAGGCCCATCGGGCGCCGCGGCCGGGACGGCCGTTCCGCGGAACCGGCCGCCTGCGCCCCGCCCCGCCCGGGGGCTGCGGCCTGCGCTCCGCCCGGCCCGGGAGCCGCGGGCCGCGGGCCGACCGCCCCGGAGGGCCCGGGGCCGGGGGTCCCCGAAGACCCGCCCTGTCCAGGAGTCCCTGGAGCCCCGCCCTGCCCGGGAGCGCCCGGGATCCCGGACGGTCCGCCCGGCCCGGGAGCGCCCGGGGCCCCGGACGGTCCGGCGTGCCCGGACGGTCCGGCCTGCCCGGGAAGCCCGGCGGGTCCGGGAGGCGGGACGCGGAGCGCCGGGGCGGTGCCCGACATGAGGTGGCCGACGAGCTGCTCGGCGGTGGGCCGCATCGCCGGGTCCTTGGCCAGGGCGGCGGCGATCAGGTCGCGCAGCGGCCCGGGATCCATCCGGCCCAGGTCCGGTTCGACGGTCAGGATCCGGTTCATCACCACGGGGATGGAGTCCTGGCCGAACGCGGGCGTCCCGGTGGCGGCGAAGACCATGGTCACGCCCCAGGCGAACACGTCGACCGCGGGCGTGGCCTCGCCGCCGCTGAGCTGCTCGGGCGCCAGGTAGGAGGGCGTTCCCACGGACGTCCCGGTGGCGGTCGTACCGGGGGAGTCCAGGGCCCTGGCGATGCCGAAGTCGATCACGACCGGGCCCTCGGGGCCCATCAGCACGTTGGCGGGCTTGAAGTCGCGGTGCAGGATGCCCGCGCGGTGGATGGCGGACAGAGCGGTGGCCGTGCTGACGGCCAGGCGCTCCAGGGAGGCGCCGCGGCGCGGCCCCTCGGTGTCGACGAGCCGGCGCAGCGACGGGCCGGGCACGTACTCGCTGACGATGTACGGCCGGCTGCCGGCCAGGTCGGCGTGCAGGACCGGCGCGGTGCAGAACCGCGCCACCCGCCGGGCGACCGAGACCTCCCGCAGGAAGCGCGCGCGGGCGTCGGAGTCCGTCGTCAGCCCCTGGTGGAGGAGCTTGACGGCGACCTCCTCGCCCTGAGGCCCCCGCCCCAGGTAGACGACTCCCTGGCCGCCCTCGCCGAGGCGTCCGGTGAGCTCGAACGGTCCCAGCCGCCGAGGATCCTCCGCCGTGAGCGGCTGTACCACGATGACCCCCCGGCAAAACCTGAAAATTCGGTTATGTGGGGCAGCACGCTACCAGTGCGGGAGGGGAGGCGGATGATCTACCGGTTCCCCGGCCTCAGATGGCCTTGCCCGGGTTGAGGATGCCGAGCGGGTCGAAGACCCGCTTGATGCCGAGGTGGACCTCCTCGGCGACCGGCCCCGCCTCCAGCGCCAGCCAGCGCCGTTTCAGCAGCCCCACCCCGTGCTCCCCGGTGAGCGTGCCGCCCCGGTTCAGGGCCTCCCGGAAGACCTCGTCGGCGGCGGCCCAGACGTTGGGCGGCGGCTCGGGCAGCCCGCGGTCGAAGACGAAGACCGGGTGCAGGTTGCCGTCCCCGGCATGCGCCACCGTGCAGATCAGCACGTCGTGCCGGACCGCGATCGCCTCGATGGCGGAGATCATGTCCGGCAGCGCCGAGCGCGGCACGCACACGTCCTCGACCAGGCAGGCGCCGAGCCGCTCCTTGGCGTGGTAGGCCAGCCGCCGCAGGCCGATCAGCTCCTCGGCCTCCTGGGGACCGGCCGCCACCGCGACGAACGAGGCTCCGTTCTCCTCGCACAGCTCGCGCATCCGCTCGGCCACCGCCGGCCCGTCCGGCGCGTCGGACTGCGCGATCAGCATCGCCTGGACGGCCGGCTCCAGGCCGATGTTCCGCCAGTCGTCGATGGCCTTGAGGGTGGCCCGGTCGAGCATCTCCAGCAGCGACGGCTGGCAGCCGGCCGCGATGACCGCCGCCACGGCCGCCGCCGCGTCGCGCAGGGAGCCGAACTCCGCGGCGATGGTCGCGGGCGGGGCCAGCGGCGCGCGGCGCAGCCGTACGGTGGCGGAGGTGATCACGCCGAGGGTGCCCTCGGACCCGACGAACAGCCCGGTCAGGTCGTAGCCCGTCACCCCCTTGACCGTCCGCCTGCCGGTGGTGAGGATCCGCCCGTCGGCCAGCACGACCTCCAGGCCCAGCGCCGAGTCGCGGGTCACGCCGTACTTCACGCAGCGCAGGCCGCCGGCGTTGGTGGCCAGGTTGCCGCCGATGGTGGAGATCTCGTAGGAGGAGGGGTCGGGCGCGTACATCAGGCCGTGCTCGCGGGCCGCGCGGTCCAGGTCGGCGGTGATGACGCCGGGCTCCACCACGGCGATCTCGTCGGCGGGGGAGAGCTCCCTGATCGCGGTCATCCTCTGCAGCGCCAGCACGACGCACCCCTGCACGGCCGTCGCGCCGCCGGCCAGGCCGGTCCCGGCCCCGCGGGGGACCACCGGCACCCGGTGCCGGGTGGCCCACTCCATGACGGCGACCACGTCGGCGGTGCTCTCGGCGAGCACGACGGCGAGCGGGCCGCCCGGCTCCAGGAACGTCCGGTCGCGGGCGTAGGAGTCCGTGACGTCGGGGTCGGTCAGCACCTTCCCGGAACCGAGCGCGGCGGTGAGTTCAGCGATAGCGGTCACACCCGGACTGTACGGCCCGCGGGCCCGGTCCCCGTACCGCCCGTAAGCCCGGTTTCGGACCCGCCGCCCGCGCACATCCCAGCCCGAAGTCATCGTCCGGCATCGTGTCGTTAATTAATACTCGTCCCCTATGTCCCAGTTGTGAGATATCTTCCAACAAACCGATTGATCACATTTTTACAACATCAGTCGGACGGTTTACCTCTGCTTTATTCCGTCCTCTAACGTCCCGCACGGTGCGCAAATAGGCGCGCCGGGGAACGTCCGCGCCCGGCGAACCCGGGCAGGGAGGGTATCCGTTGTCCAGCAGAGGCAGAGGCGCGCGCAAGCGCCTTCTCGCGATCGTGCCCGTTCTCGGGCTCGCCGCCGCGGGACTGTCCGTCAGCGGCGTGTCGGCCCAGGCCGACAGCTCAGCCGCACGATACGTCCCGTCGTCGAGCGACTACTACATCAACTACGCGCCGCCGCGGATCCAGAGCGACAGCACGGCCATCGACGAGCGGTTCCAGCGCGGCGCCGCCAAGCGGTCGGGCCTGGCCCACGCCCAGGAGGTCGACCGGAAGTTCGCCGAGGGCAACCCGGTCGCCGCCAAGACGCTCGCCTCGCGGGAGACCCGGGCGATCAGGACGGGCAAGAACCCCTTCGACTTCATCTTCAAGAAGGCGGGCAAGACCCAGCAGGCGAAGCTGCTCACCCTCCTCATCGAGTTCAACGAGAACGCCAACGACGACTTCTCCGGCTTCAGCCGGCCCAAGTCGACCGACGACGTCAACGACTGCGTGACCGAGCCGCCGGGCACCAAGCTCAACGGCCCGCTGCACAACCAGATCCCCGACCCCGCCTCCTCCGGCGCCGGCAGGGACAACAACACCATGTGGGTTCCGGACTTCAGCCCGGAGCACTACAACAAGATGCTCTACTCGGACAAGGGGATCACCAAGCGCGTCCGGATGGACCTCACCGACCCCCGGGACGGTAAGAAGGGCATCGACATCTCCGGCCACACCATGAAGAAGATGTACGAGGAGATGTCCAAGGGCGCCTACACCGTCACCGGTGAGGCGATCGGCTGGATCAAGGTCCCGCACTCGGAGGCCTGGTACGGCGCCGGCCGCTGCGGCACCATCCCGCAGGACATGTCCGGCCACCCCGACAACCCGGCCGGCCCCGCCGCGCTGGGCGTCGACGCGGTCAACGTCCTGGCGCAGCAGAACCCGGACTTCCCCTGGGCCGACTACGACATCGAGGACACCGGCGACGCCGACGGCGACGGCAACACCCTGGAGCCGGACGGTGTGATCGACCACCTCGTCCTGGTCCACGCGGGCGCCGACAAGTCGGGCGGCGGCGGCGCCGAGGGCCCCTACGCCATCTGGGCGCACTCCAGCGCCATCGCCGGCGGCTACACGATCCCCGGCACGGACAAGAAGATCTCCAACTACATCGTGCAGCCCGAGGACTCCGGCGTCGGCGTCTTCGCCCACGAGTACGGCCACGACCTGGGCCTGCCGGACTTCTACGACGCCTCCGGCGGCGGCGACACCAGCGTGGACTTCTGGGACCTGATGTCCTCCGGCTCGCACGCCGGCCCGATCATGCAGTCGATGCCGACCCACATGGGCCTGTACGCCAAGTGGGTGCTCGGCTGGGCCGACCCGAAGATCATGAACCCGGGTGACCGCAAGCAGCTGGTGACCATCGGCCAGGCCTCCCGCACGCCCAAGCACACCGCGGACGGCGTGCGGATCAACCTGCCCGACAAGAACGTCACGATGGCCGTCCCGCACAGCGGCGGCAAGCTGTGGTGGTCCGGCAACGACCAGAGCTGGGCCGACGTCAAGCTGACCCGGGAGATCCAGGTCCCCGCCGAGGGCGACCCGCGCTTCTGGATGTGGAACCAGTACGCCATCGAGGCCGACTGGGACTACGGCTTCGTCGAGGTCTCCGCCGACGGCGGCGCCACCTGGGCCGAGCAGAAGGTCTACGACGAGGCCGGCACGCTGGTCACCACCGACGACGGCTACGACGACCCGAACAGCCGCATGCACGACTACGGCGACAAGAAGTACGGCCTCACCGGCGCGACCGACGGCTGGCGGCACGACTACGTGAGCCTGGCGCCGTTCGCCGGCAAGACGATCCAGATCCGCCTGCGCTACGCCACCGACGCCGGGTTCGAGGACACCGGCTGGTTCGCCGACGACTTCTCCGTGACCGCCGGCGGCGCCACGGTGTGGAGCGACGACGTCGAGGGCGGCGACAACGGCTGGACCGCCGTCAAGGGCACCTTCACCGACACCTCCGGCGCCGGCTGGCACACCCACAGCGGCAGCCTGCAGACCGCCCAGTACTACCTGGCCGAGTGGCGCAACTACGACGGCTTCGACAAGGGCCTGCAGTACACCTACGACACGACCTGGTCGCACGAGAACGCCTGGAAGGTCGAGCGGATCAAGTACAACGCGCCCGGCCTGCTGGTCTGGTACCGCGACGCGGCCTACCCGGCCAACAACGGTGACGCGCACACCTTCGCGCTCCCGTCGGTCGGGCCCAAGGGCGAGATCCTCGTCGTCGACTCGCACTACGAGCCGCTCCGCCGCAGCGGCGAGGCGGCCGAGAAGGACCCGTCGGCGCTGAAGAACATCCCGTCGCGCCCGCAGTCCTCCAACGCGGCCTTCACCTTCGGCAGGACGTACCCGTTCACCGAGTGCATCGAGGGCGAGCCGTTCACCGAGTACTGCACGAAGTTCCCGGCCCTCCCGGCGGTGAAGACCTTCACCGACGCCAAGACCTGGTACCCGGGTCTGGAGGTCCGTGACGGCAACCTGTTCTACCGCCACCGCGACGCCTCGGCCGTCGTCCCCTCCAAGGGCGACCAGCCGTACTCCACCCGGGTCGTCAACCCCGACGGCACCCCGGCCACGGAGCTGTACGGCACCGACATCGGCGGCGGCCACGTCCTCGGCACCGGCAACCCGGGCGACGAGGGCAAGGCGCTGGGCGTGGAGCTCAAGCTGATCTCCCCGCTCCCGGCGAACCTGGGCGTCATCGTCCAGGTGACCCCGGCGAAGAAGTGAACCCGGTGGTGACACCGGGCAGGTAGACCCGCAGGACCGCAGGAAGGTCCGGCACGGGATCAGGGCCACGCCGTCCACGCGACGGCGTGGCCCTACGATTTGCAGGGAGCAGCGCGACGAAGAGGGGCAGAGTGGGAGAGCTTCGCAGCAAGGCCGAGCACACCGAGGCCGTCCGGACCGGCCGGCGGGCCTGCGTGGTGGTCAACACGCGCTCGCGCCGCGGCCGCCGCCGCTACCCGCAGGTGCTCCGCACGCTCCGGGCCGAGGGCTTCGACCTCCTCGGCGTCTTCCCCGTGGACGACCCGAAGCGGCTGCGCGAGATCCTGGACGCCGCCCTCGAGCCCGGCCCCGACCTGCTCGTCGTCGGCGGCGGGGACGGCACGCTCAGCGCCGCCGTCAAGCACGTCGCCCACCGCGACGTCGCCCTCGGCGTGCTGCCGCTGGGCACCACCAACAACTTCGCCCGCAGCCTCGGCCTCCCGCTGGACCTGACCGGCGCGATCAGGGTGCTGCGCACCGGCAAGGTCGCCGACATCGACCTCGGCATCGCCGGGGACCGGGAGTTCGCCAACCTGGCCAGCTTCGGCGTCTCGGTCGAGGTCGCCGGGACGGTCAGGCCGTGGCTGAAGCGCCTGCTCGGCCGGGCCGCCTACCCGCTCACCGCCCTGACGATCCTCCCCGGCCACCGGCCGTTCCGCGCGTTCATCACGGTCAAGGGCCGCCGCCACGAGCTGCTCACCCACCAGCTCAACATCGCCAACGGCCGCTTCCACGGCGGCTGGCAGGTCGCCCGCGACATCAGCATCGACAACGGCCTCCTGACGGCCTACCAGCTCGGTTCGGGCAAGCGGCTCCGGCTGCTGGTGGAGACCCTGGTCCGGGCCGCCACCGGGCGCTGGCGCAGCCTCGCCGGCGGCCCCTTCGTCATCGGCACCGAGATGTACCTCGAGACCGACCCCCCGATGGCCGCCGACGTCGACGGCGAGGTCCGCCTGATGACCCCCCTCACGATCAGGACCGTGCCCAACGGCCTGCGCGTGATGGTCCCCGAGGACTTCGTCGACTCCTGAGCCGCCCGGCGCCGGGCGGCACCGGGCGGTCGAGCCCGGACGGCGGATCTTCTCCGCGGATCTCCTCAGCTGCGCGCCGGACCCGTCGATGGGAGGACACCCGGCAGCGGGCCCGCGGGCCCCTGCCGCGGGTCACGCCTCTATCGACGGGATTTCGACGTGAAGATCTCCAATCTGCCGATCAGCCGGAGACTGGGTGCCGGCTTCCTCGTGGTCGTGCTCAACATGGTGCTGCTCACGGCCTTCGGCGTGCTGCAGGTGGAGCGGATCAACGACCGGCTGACCACCATCAACGACCTCAACGCCGTCAAGCAGCGCTACGCCATCAACTTCCGCGGTAGCGTGCACGACAGGGCCATCAGCCTGCGCGACGTCGTGCTGGCGCCGACCCCCGAGCAGGCGCGGCCGGAGATCGAGCAGATCGAGAAGCTGGCGGACAAGTACACCGAGTCGGCGGCCAAGATGACGGCGATCTTCGCCGACGCGGGCAGGGTCGGCGCGGAGGAGAAGGCCGCGCACGCCGAGATCGAGCGCATCGAGCGCGAGACGCTCCCGCTGATCGACCGGGTCGTCGAGCTGCGGATGGCCGGCGACACCGGCCAGGCGCTGAAGGTGCTGACGGAGCAGGCCAAGCCTTTGTTCGTCGACTGGCTCGCGGCGATCAACGTGCTGATCGACCTCGAGGAGTCGATGAACCAGGCCGAGACCGCCCACGCGCGCGACACCGCGGAGGGCTTCCTGACCGTCATGCTGCTGATGTGCGCCCTGGCGATCGTGATCGCGGTCGCCGTGGCCTGGTGGATCACCCGCGGCATCACCCGGCCGCTGGCCGAGGCCGGCACGGTCATGGCCGCGGTCGCCGACGGCGACCTGACCCGGCGCGTGAACGTCGCCTCCGGGGATGAGGTCGGCCGGATGGGACGGTCGACCAACGCCGCCCTGGACAGGATCGGCGACGTCATGACCGCGTTCGCGCACAGTGCCGGCGAACTGGCCGGCACCAGCGAGCGGATCGGCATGCTGTCGCACCGCATCGCCGACGGAGCCGAGGAGTCCTCGGCGCAGACCGGCGTCGTCGCGGCAGCCGCGAACGAGGTCTCGCGCAACGTCCAGACCGTCGCGGCGGGCTCGCAGGAGATGGGCGAGTCCATCCGCCAGATCGCGCACAACGCCACCGAGGCGGCGGCGGTCGCCGCCCGCGCGGTGACCGCCGTGGAGACCACCACCGCCACGGTGTCGCGGCTGGGCGAGTCCAGCCGGATGATCGGCGACGTGGTGAAGGTCATCACCTCCATCGCCGAGCAGACCAACCTGCTGGCGCTGAACGCGACCATCGAGGCGGCGCGCGCCGGGGAGTCGGGCAAGGGCTTCGCGGTGGTCGCGGGCGAGGTCAAGGACCTGGCGCAGGAGACGGCCAAGGCCACCGAGGACATCTCCAGGCGGGTGGAGGCGATCCAGGCCGACACCGCCGGGGCCGTGACGGCGATCGCCGACGTGGCCCAGGTGATCGCCCGGATCAACGACTACCAGACCACCATCGCCACGGCCGTCGAGGAGCAGACCGCGACGACGAACGAGATGAACCGGGGCGTCGCGGAGGCGGCCGCGGGGTCGGGGCAGATCGCCGAGAACATCACCGGCGTGGCCTCCATCACCAGGGCCACCAGCGAGTCGGTCGGGGAGTCCCAGCGCGCGGCGCAGGACCTGTCGCAGGTCTCCGAGCGGCTGCGGTCACTGGTGGCGGGGTTCCGCTTGTGAGGCCGATCGGGCGGCCGGCCGCCTGATTGGGACGCGCCGTCCCGGGTAGCCGTACCTCCTCGACAGATGGAGGAGACATGGCGTCCCTGATAGCCCGCATCCGCACCTACCTGAGCAGCCCGCAGGGGCGGCGGAACCTCGAGAAGGCCAAGACGATGGCGCGCGACCCGCGCAACCAGCAGAAGGCGCGCGGGCTGCTGGCCCGGCTCCGCGGCGGCCGGAGCCACCACCCGACGAACCGCTGGTAGGTCCTCGGCCCCTTCGGCGGGACCGGGGACCGGGGTCGCGGACGGCCGCGGTCCCGGCCCCGCCTGAGGCTCAGCCGGCGAACGGGTCGCGCCGCCGGAAGGGGGCCAGGGCGAAGCGGGCGGCTCAGACCGAGGTGATCAGCGTGATCAGCTGCTCGCGGAACCCGGAGTAGTCCTCCAGCACGCCGAAGAGCGTGTCGGAGCCGCGCTCCTCCTCGCGCGCCTCGGCCAGCACCCGGAGCCCCGAGGCGGTGATGCCGACGAGGGCGCGGCGGCGGTCCCGCGCGTCCGTCTCCTTGACCACGTGGCCGCAGCGCCGCAGGTGGTCGATGGTCCGGCTCATGGTCTGGTCGGTGACCCGGCACAGCACGGCGAGCTCGCGCTGGGTCAGCCTGCCCTCCGCGACGTGGTGCAGGACGATCAGCCCCGCATGGGTCAGGCCGTGCGCCGCCAGGAAGGCGTGGAAGCGCCCCTCCACCACACGGGCCGCCACCGAGAGCAGGCGGCCGGTGGGCCAGGAGCGGATGTCGGCGCGCACCGCGTCCGGATCCTGCGCGATGTACTGCTCGTCCCCTTCGGCCACCGGCCCATTGTCCCAGACGCACGTCCCCGGCCTCCGCCGTTGTTCAGCCCGCTGATCGATCGGATAATATTCAGCATGCTGAATATTTCGGACGAGCGCAACGCCCGCCGTGCCCTCCTGCTCGGCATCGCGGCCAGCGCGGTGCTCACCGGGATGGTGTGGCTGCTCGGCCAGCGCCTGCACGGCATCCGCCTCCTGCCCGACCAGGGCGCGTCCTGGTACTACTGGAAGCTGCCGGAGCCGACCGTGTGGACCCGCGCCTCGGCCTGGCTGGGCTACGCGGCCCACCAGGCGGCGCTGTGGGGGCTGATCTACTACGCCCAGACCCGGGTCCGCCGCTACACCTCCGGCCTGCACCCGGTCAACGTCGCGGCCCTCGCGGTGAACTTCGGCTTCGTCCTCCTGCACACCCTGCAGACCCACCTGTTCTACGACGGCCTGGCCCAGGACGTCTCGATCTTCAGCTCGCAGGGGTCGGTGGTCCTGCTGCTGGTCGCGGTCCTGCTGATGGAGAACCGGCGCCGGGGCCTGTTCCTCGGCAGGCCGGCGCCGATCGGCGAGCGGGTGACGGACTTCGTCCGCCGCTACCACGGCTACCTGTTCGGCTGGGCGGCCGTCTACACCTTCTGGTACCACCCGATGGAGGCCACCAGCGGGCACCTGATCGGCTTCTTCTACATGTTCCTGCTCCTGCTGCAGGGCAGTCTCTTCCTGACCCGGGCGCACACCGGCCGCTGGTGGACCTTCACCCTGGAGGCCATGGTGGCGGTGCACGGCACCCTCGTGGCCGTCGCGGCCTCAGGCCCCGGCGGCGCCTGGCCGATGTTCCTCTTCGGCTTCCTCGGCGTCTTCGTCGTCACGCAGATGCACGGGCTCGGCCTGTCCGCGGCCGCCAGGTGGCTGCTCGCAGCCTGCTACGCGGTCGCGGTCCTGGTGGTGTACGGCGTGCGCGGCTTCGGCACGGTCGACGAGATCGTGCGCATCCCGGTGATCGAGTACCTGCTCGTCGGCGTGCTGGCCGCGCTGGTCTGGGCGGGGCTGCGCGCGGCCGGGCTCGCGCGCCGCCGGAAGCCCGCCGGCGCGTCGCAGGACGAGGGGTGATCCCGTACCGGCCCCGGTGATACGACCACCGGGGCGGGCGATGCCGGTCGTTCAGGATCAGAACTGCAGTTCCGACCAGTCGATCATGATGGGGATCGGGTTGCTGACGCTGGGAGCGTCACCGGGCTCGTCCTTCATGAACGTGCCGATGTGCTTGTAGAGCATCGCGGCCCGGTCCAGCCGGTAGCGTTCGATGATCGACACGCCTGTGCGGTCGAGCCGGACGATCCAGTAGTGCGGGATGCCGGCCTTGGCGTACTCCCCGAGCTTGTCGGTCGTGTCCTGGGTCTCGGACCCCGGTGACACGATCTCCACGACGAGCAGGGCGTGCTCGGCGCGGAGCCGTTCGCCCCGCCCTCGATCCAGGCACCGGTAGAGCGCGACGTCGGGCCGCCGGTTGAGCAGTGGCAGGTCCCTCAGCCGCAGGTCGACGTCGTTGTTCACGGTGAGGCACTCATGCCCCTTGCTCATCGCGGCACGGGCATGCCTCTCCAGCAGGTTGGCCAGTCGCCTGCCGGCCGTCTGGTGATCGGGTGTGGGCGCCGCGCAGTAGACCACGTAGCCGTCGACGATCTCGATGGCCTTGGCGATCTCCTCGGGAAGCGCCTCGTACTCCTCGGCGGTGACGCGGGCGGGCTGAGGACGAATGCTGAGAAGCCAGCTGTCATCCGGCAAGGCTGTCATCCGGGATCTCTCCTCGTCATGGTCCGCTCGTCGCGCCAAGCCTACGGTCTGTCCTGCCACCTGTGAGAGCACGCACAGGACGGAGAGCCGCCGCCGGTTCGGACGTGAAGGCATCCGGCCCGGCGGAGCTCTCAGATCGTCTTGTGCGCCGATCCCAGCCGGGCCTCCGCCTCGTCCCAGGCGGAGGCGTCGACGGAGGGCTCGTAGCGGCGCAGCGGTTCGACCCGCGCCGCCAGGGCGCGCATCTCGGCGAGGCCGGCGACCTCGCCGGCCGCCCGCGCCTGGACCAGCACGTTGCCCAGCGCGGTCGCCTCGGCGGGGCCGGCCACCACCGGCAGACCGCAGGCGTCGGCGGTGAGCCGGCAGAGCAGCGCGTTGCGGGAGCCGCCGCCGACCAGGTGGACGGCCTCCACGTCGCGGCCGGACAGGGCGACCGCCTGGCGGATCGCCCGGCGGTGGCCCAGGGCCAGGCTCTCCAGGACGCAGCGGACGAACGCCGGGGGGGAGGAGGGCGGCTCCTGGCCCGTGCGGCGGCATTCGGTCGCGATCCTGGACGGCATGTCGCCCGGGGGCAGGAAGACGGGGGCGTCCGGGTCGACCAGCGCGGCGAACGGGCGCTCGCGCTCCGCCGCCTCCAGCAGGCCGCCGAGGCTGGCGCCGGGCCAGGCCCGCACCGACTCCTGCAGCAGCCACAGGCCCATGACGTTGCGCAGGTAGCGGACGGTGCCGTCGATCCCGGCCTCGTTGGTGAAGTTCGCCGCCCGCCCGGCCTCGGTCAGCACCGGGGCGGGCAGCTCCACCCCGGCCAGCGACCAGGTCCCGCAGGAGACGTAGGCGAAGCGCGGGCCCGGGGCGGGCACCGCGGCCACCGCCGAGGCCGTGTCGTGGGAGGCGACCGCGGTCACCCGGCAGGTGCGGCCGATCTCCGCGGCCGCTTCGGGCAGCAGGGGGCCGATCGGGTCGCCGGGCCGGCGCAGCGGCGGGAAGATCCGCGCAGGGAGGCCCAGCCGCTCGATCAGGCCGGTCGCCCAGGACCGGGTGCGCACGTCCAGCAGCCCGGTGGTCGAGGCGTTGGTCACCTCCGCGCCGATCTCCCCGGTGAGCAGGTAGGCGATCAGGTCGGGGACGAGCAGCATCGTCGCGGCGCGGCCGAGGTCGTCGGCGAGCAGCTGGTAGACCGTGTTGAACGGCAGCACCTGCAGCCCGGCCACGTCGTACAGAACCTCGGCGCCGATCTCGGCCGCGACCCGCTCGGCGACGCCGCCGGTCCGCTCGTCGCGGTAGTGCACCGGGTCGCCCAGCAGGGATCCGGAGGAGTCGAGCAGCCCGTAGTCGACCGCCCAGGAGTCCACGCCGACCGAGGCGACCGGCCCGGCGCGGCGCAGGCCGTGCAGGACCTCCCGGTAGAGGCCGCGCAGGTCCCAGCGGAGCCCGCCGGGCGTGCGGACCGGGCCGTTGGGGAAGCGGTGCGCCTCGGTCAGGGTCCGGCCGTCCCAGACCATGACCCGTCCGCTGGAGGCGCCGAGGTCCACGGCGGCGAAGCGGCTCACCGGGTCGACTCCCTGGCCACGAGCTCGGGCTGGAACATGATGTGCTGGTGGGCGTGGGTCTCGGGGTTCTCGCACTCGTCGAGCACCAGCTCGGTGGCGATGCGCCCGAGCTGGTGGGTGGGCTGCCGCATGGAGCTGAGCGAGACGGCCGAGGCGGCGGCGAACTCGATGTCGTCGTAGCCCATCAGCATCACGTCGCCCGGCACCCGCACCCCGGCCTGGAGCAGCGCGCGCAGCACGCCGAGGGCCAGCAGGTCGTTGGCGCAGAAGACGGCGTCCGGCAGGCCGCCGGCGAGCAGGTCGGCCGCGGCCTTCTCCCCGGCGCGCGCGTTCATCGCGGCCATCTCGGCGACCCGCAGCCGGTCCGGGCCCAGCCCGGCGGCCTCCAGCGCGGCCAGCGCGCCCTGCCGCCGCTCCAGGCACTGGCGGATCGTCAGCGGACCGGACACGTAGGCGACGCTCCCGGCGCCGCGCGCCAGCAGGTGCGCCACCGCGGTCCGGCCGCCCGCCACGTCGTCGACGGCCACCGCGCACTGGTCGGGCCGGTGCGCCGGGTGGTCGACCAGGACGACGCTGATCCCGTGCTCTCGCAGCCGGTCCAGCCGGCTGAGGTCCTCGTCCGTGGGGATGATCAGCACCCCCCGGACCCGCTGCTCGGCGAGCACGCGCAGGTTGCGCTCCTCCTTGGCGCGCGACCCGGCGGAGTTGCCGAGGATCACGGCGTAGCCGCGCTCGCTCGCCGCGTCCTCTATCCCGGCCGCCACGTCGGTGAAGAAGGGGTTGCCGATGTCGATGACGCTCAGGCCGAGGGTCCTGCTGTGGCCGGCGCGCAGGGTGGAGGCCGAGCCGTGGCGGACGAAGCCGAGCTCGCGGATCGCCTCCTCGACCCGCTCCCGGGTGGCGGGGGCGACCTTGGCGGGCCGGTTGAGCACGTTGGACACCGTGCCGGGGGAGACGCCCGCGCGGGCGGCGACGTCCTTGATACTGACCGTGGTCACGGTCCCTGATTAAAACGTATCAACGCTTCGGGCGCCAGTCGCGGCCATCGCGGAGCGGGTGGTGGGCGTTGACAGTCCGCGAAATGCCACCCTACCGTCCCCGGCTGTCAGTAAAACGTTCTACATGCGAGGTCATCCCATGATCCGAGCCGCCATCGTGGGCGCGGGCGCCATCGCCGCGCACGGGCACATCCCCGCTCTCCGCGCCCACCGGGACCGCGTCCAGCCGGTGGCCGTGGTCGACGTCGACGGGGCCAGGGCGCGGGCGTTCGCCGCCGAGCACGGCATCCCGGCCGTCCACACCGGCCTGACCGGGATGCTGGCGGCCGAGCGGCCCGACCTGGTGCTCGTCTGTACCCCGCCGCACCTGCACGCCGGCCAGGCGGTCGAGTGCCTGGAGGCCGGGGCCTGGGTGTGGTGCGAGAAGCCGCTGTGCCGCTCGCTGGCCGAGTACGACCGGATCCAGGCCGCCGAGGGCTCCGAGGACCCCGAGGGCGCAGGCGGCCCCTATCTGACGGTCGTCTACCAGCAGCGTTTCGGCTCCGGGGCCGAGCACCTGCGCGAGCTGGCCGGGTCCGGAGCGCTCGGCCGCCCGCTGGTGGGCCTGTGCACCACCGCCTGGCACCGCGGCGAGGACTACTACGCCGTGCCGTACCGCGGGCGGTGGGAGACCGAGGGCGGCGGCACCACCGTGCTGCACGGCATCCACCAGATGGACCTGATGCTCTCGGTGTTCGGCGACTGGGCGGAGATCCGCGCGATGGCCGGGCGGCTGGACCGGCAGATCGAGACCGAGGACGTCTCGATGGCGGCGGTGCGGTTCGCGAGCGGGGCGATGGCGAGCGTGGTCACCAGCGTGCTCTGCCCCCGGCAGGAGAGCCACCTGCGCTTCGACTTCGCCGGCGGCACGGTCGAACTGCGCCACCTGTACGGCCACCGCAACGAGCACTGGACGTCGAGCTCGCCGCTGTGGGCCCCGCCCCGGGACGTGCCGAGCGGGCACGAGGCGCAGCTCGGCACGGTGCTCGACGCCTTCGCCCGGGGAGAGCGCCCGCCCGCGAGCGGTGCCGACGGCCGGCGGGCGATGGAGTTCGTCACCGGGCTGTACGCCTCGGCGCTGACCGGCCGCCCCGTGCGCCGGGAGGAGATCACCCCGGACAGCCCCTTCTACCACCGGCTCGACGGAGGCCTGGGGCTGTGAGCGGACGCGGGGGATTGAAACGTTCTTCCCCAGCGGGCGCCGGACCGGGAATCCGGCATCCCGCGGATCTGTAACGTTCGGGTAACCCGGGCGGGGGAGGGGACGACCGCGGATTGCCGGATGACCGCCACTGCCTGGGGAAACGCTTCCCGGTACGGCTCCGCCGCATGGCCGCGTCGGCGGGCGGCGGGCGGGCGGCGGGGAAAGGGGTCTTGTGCGCCAGATAGAGGAACGTTTTAATCCCCGGTTAAGCGAACGTGACACGTTCGTGTGAGCGATCACACCCCTGCGATGACTGCGACGTGAAGGGCGGTGGACGGCGTGCGCGGCGGTATCGCCTACGGCGGGGACTGGAACCCCGAGCAGTGGCCCGAGGAGACCTGGCCGCAGGACGTCGCGCTGATGCGCGAGGCCGGGGTCACCCGGGTGAGCGTCGGGATCTTCGCGTGGTCGGTGCTGGAACCCGCCGAGGGCGTCCACGACTTCGGCTGGCTCGACCGGGCGCTGGACCTGCTGGCCGGCGCGGGCATCGAGGCCTGCTTGGCCACCCCGACCGCCGCCCCGCCGCCGTGGTTCGGCCACACCTACCCCGAGGCCCTGCCGGTGGACGCCGACGGGCGGCGGCTGCACCACGGGAGCCGCCAGGGCTTCTGCCCCAGCTCGCCGGTCTACCGGGCCAAGGCCCTGGAGATCGCCGAGCGGGTCGCCCTGCGCTACGCCGATCATCCGGCGCTGGCCCTGTGGCACGTGCACAACGAGTACGGCTGCCACAACGCCCGCTGCCACTGCGACGTCTCCGCCGAGGCGTTCCGCGGCTGGCTGCGCGAGCGGTACGGCACGCTGGAGGCGCTCAACGACGCCTGGGGGACGGCGTTCTGGTCCCAGCGCTACGGGGACTGGGACCAGATCCTGACGCCCCGCGCCACCCCGAGCTTCACCAACCCCGGTCAGCAGCTCGACTTCCGCCGGTTCAGCTCCGACACCCTGGTCGGGCTCTACACCGCCGAGCGCGACCTGCTCAGGAAGATCACCCCCCGGGTGCCCGCGACCACGAACCTGATGGCCGGCGTGCACTGGGACATGGACTGCTGGGACTTCGCCGCCGAGCTGGACGTGATCGCCACCGACCACTACCTGGCCGGCGAGCGCGCCGACCCGCACATCGACCTGGCCTTCGCCGCGGACCTCGCCCGCTCCCTGGGCGGGGGCCGCCCGTGGCTGCTGATGGAGCACTCCACCAGCGCGGTCAACTGGCAGGGCCGCAACCTGGCCAAGACCCCCGGCGAGCTGCGCCGCAACTCCCTGGCCCACCTGGCCCGGGGCGCCGACGCGGTCATGTTCTTCCAGTGGCGGGCCTCGCGGGCCGGGGCCGAGAAGTGGCACTCGGCGATGCTGCCGCACGCGGGCACCGAGACCAAGATCTGGCGGGAGACGGCCGCGCTCGGCGCCGAGCTGGCGGGCCTGGCAGAGGTGGCCGGGAGCACGGTCCGCGCCGACGCGGTGATCCTGCTCGACCACGCCAGCGTCTGGGCCCAGGACCACCCCGCCCAGCCCACCGCCGACCTGGACCCGGTCGAGGAGGCCGAGCGCTGGCACGCGGCGCTCTGGCGGGCCGGGGTCACCTGCGACCTGGCCCGCCCCGAGGCGGACCTGTCCGGCTACCGCCTGGTGCTGGTCCCCGCGCTCTACCTGGTGAGCGACGCCGGGGCGGCGAACGTGGCGGAGTTCGCGCGGCGCGGCGGCACCGTGGTCGTGGGACCGTACAGCGGGATCGTGGACGAGTGCGACCGGGTCCGGCTCGGCGGCTACCCGGGGGCGTGGCGGGAGCTGCTCGGCGTGACGACCGAGGAGTTCTTCCCGCTCCGGCCGGACCGCCCGCTCCGGCTGACCGGCGGCGGGACCGGCCGGATCTGGAGCGAGGCGG
Source organism: Planomonospora parontospora (assembly GCA_014647935.1). Lineage (GTDB taxonomy): Bacteria > Actinomycetota > Actinomycetes > Streptosporangiales > Streptosporangiaceae > Planomonospora > Planomonospora parontospora. Next base: position 71,278 of record BMQD01000013.1, on the reverse strand, counting down.
CCCGCGCCACGACCGCCGAGACGCTCGACGCCTACGCGGACGGTCCCCTGGCCGGCTCGCCCGCCTGGACGCGCAACGCGTGGGGCGCGGGGGCGGCCCACTACCTGACCACCCGGCTCGACGACGCCGCCCTGTCGGCCGTGCTCGCCGCGGCCCGCACCGAGGCGGGGGTGGAACCGGCCGCCGCGGCCCCGCCCGGGGTGGAGGTCGTCCGGCGCTCGCACCCCGACGGCCGGTCCTACCTGTTCGCGGTCAACCACACCGGCGCCGAGGCGGTCGTCGCGGCCTTGGGCACCGCCCTGCCGGGCGGCGAGGCCGTGGACGGCGCGCTGAGGGTGCCCGCCGGGGGCGTGGGCGTGCTCCGCGAGACCGGCCCGGCCGGACGCCGATCGGCGCACCCGTGAGCCGCCGCACTCAGGAGAGACGGCGGCACGCCGTACCGCAACCCCACTCCACTCCTCGGGGCGCGTCCGGCGGTGCACGATGACCGCCTGGTCGATCAGGCTCTACGCGGCCTGCGACGAGCTGCTCTGGGCGGCCAGGCTCAACCTCGCCTGGATCGCCTTCACGCTCGCCGGAGGGGTGGTCCTGGGCGTCGGCCCGGCGACCGTCGCGGCGTACACGCTGGCCCGCCGGCACGCCGGGCACGAGTCGTTCCCGCTGTGGCGGGAGTTCGCGGCCGTCTACCGGAGGGAGTTCCTGCGCGGCTCGCTGCTGGTGCTCCCGCCGATCGCGGCGGCCGCCGTCCTGGCCGGCAACCAGCTGTACTTCTCGGCCCTCGGGCCGGGGGCGGGGCCGCTCCGGGCGGCGACCCTCGCGGCGCTGGTCGCGCTGGCCGCCGTCACCGCCTACCTGCTGCCGATGTACGTCCACTACGACCTGCCGCCGCTCGCCTGCCTCCCCCGGGCGTCGCGGCTGGTGCTGGCCCGTCCCGCGTCCTCGGTCCTGCTGCTGTTCACCCTCTCCGCGGTGGTGTTCGCGGCCGCGGCCCTCCCGGTCCTGGCGCTCACGCTCGGCGCCGGGGCCTGGATCCAGCTGAACACCTGGCTCTGCCTGCGCTTCTTCGAGGAGAACGAGGCGTTCCTGCACCCGAAAGGCGACTGATGAAGACCACCCCCCGCCGGCTCCTGGCCGGAACGATCGCGCTGACCACGGCGCTCCTCGCCGCCGCCTGCGGCGGCGAGGACGCGGGACGGCAGGCCGCGAGCAACGAGCTGACCATGATGGTCCCGCTGTTCGGCACCGCCCCCGACCCCGCGGGCGAGGTGCAGCAGGCGGTCGAGAAGATCGTCGGCAAGAAGCTCAAGATCAGCTGGGTGCCGAACGCCGAGTACGGCGACAAGACCAACGTCGTGCTCGCCTCCGACAAGATCCCCCAGGTCATGGTCGTCCAGGGCAAGACCGCCGCGTTCGTGCAGGCCGCGCAGGCCGGGGCCTTCTGGGAGCTCACCGACAGGCTGGACAAGTACCCGAACCTCAAGGCCAAGTCCGAGCAGTCCGAGCTCAACGCCTCGATCAACGGAAAGGTCTTCGGCATCTACCGGGTGCGCCCGCTGCTCCGCTCGGCCGTGCTCTACCGCAAGGACTGGCTGGACAGGCTCGACCTGAAGATCCCGGAGACCGTCGACGACCTCTACGAGGTCGCCAAGGCCTTCACCGAGAAGGACCCGGACGGCAACGGCAAGAAGGACACCTACGGGCTGATCATCCCCAAGTGGCCCACCCCGGTCTTCTGCAGCTCCAGCCCCTACAACGTGATCGAGACCTGGTTCGGCGCCCCCAACTGCTACGGCGACCGCGGCGGGAGGCTCACGCCGACCTTCGACACCGAGGAGTTCTACGCCGCCAACCGGTGGCTGAAGAAGATGGTCGACGAGGGCCTGGTCAACCCCGACTTCGCCACCCTCGACTCGGCCAAGTGGAACGACCCGTTCTACCAGGGCAAGGGCGGCATCATCATCGACGTCAACGTCCGCGCCAGCCAGATGTACGGCCTGCTCAAGGAGCAGGACCCGGAGAACTACGGCGACAAGCTGGCCATGGGCGGCAACCTCAAGCGCTCCGACGGGCAGAAGTTCTCCCACCCCTTCGACGGCTACAACGGCTTCCTCGCCGTCTCCAAGCAGAGCGTGCGCACCGAGGCCGAGCTCGACGACGTGCTGAAGGCCCTGGACCGGCTGGCCACCAAGGAGGGCCAGGCCCTGCTGGCCAACGGCATCGAGGGGCGTAACTTCAAGCTGGAGAACGGCTTCGACGTGCCGATCAACGACGACGACCCGGCGGTCAAGACGATCAACAACGACGTCGACTTCGCCTTCGTCCAGCTCGGCACCTGGGCCACCATCGGCATGGGCGTCTACGAGCAGATGCCGACCAACGAGGCCGAGCGGGAGAACCTCAGGCTCCGCAAGGAACTGGTGGAGCTCGACCTGCAGACGGCCGTGCACAACCCCGCCCTGCCGATCGTCTCGCCCGCCTACGTCAGCAAGGGCGCGGTCCTCGACCCGATCGTCTCCGACGCCCGGGTGAAGTTCCTGGCCGGTGAGATCACCGAGGAGCAGCTGCGGGCCGAGGTCAAGCGCTGGCACGAGAGCGGCGGCGACCAGGTCGTCGCGGAGATCAACGACCTGCACGCCAAGCTCGGCGGCAGCTGAGCCGGTCCGGCCCGGACCGCCCCGGACCGCCCCGGGTCGGTCCCGGGCCGATTCCGAGCTGATCCCGGTCTCGCCCTGAGCCGATTCCGAGCCGATTCCGAGCCGATCCACCGGGGCCCGGCGCGACCGCCGGGCCCCTCCCGAGAGAAAGGAGGCCGCTTTGGCCACCGACCTGGCGAAGCCTCCCGTGGAAACGGCCCCCGAGCCGGGGCGCGCCCCCGGCAGGGTGCCGCTCCGCACGGCGCTGCCGCGCTACCGCTGGCTGTACCTGATGCTCGTCCCGGGCCTGGTCTACTTCGCGGTCTTCAAGTACCTGCCGATGTACGGCCTGACGATCGCGTTCCAGGACTTCGTGCCCTTCCTCGGCTACTCCGGCAGCGAGTGGGTCGGCCTCAAGCACTTCGAGGCGCTGTTCACCGGGCCCGACTTCGGCCGCCTGATGTTCAACACGCTCTTCCTGGCGGTGCTGACGGTGCTCTTCGTCTTCCCGGCCCCGATCATCGTCGCGCTGATGCTCAACGAGCTCCGGGTCAACGTGCTCAAGCGCTCGATCCAGTCGCTCATCTACATCCCGCACTTCCTGTCCTGGGCGATCGTCGCCTCCCTGACCTACCTGCTGCTCGCGGTGGACTTCGGGGTGATCGCCCGGTTCGTGCACGATCTGGTCGGCGGTCCCAGGGTCGACTACGTGGCGCAGCCGGACTGGTTCCGGCCGATCATCATCGCGCAGACGCTGTGGAAGGCGACCGGCTGGGGCACGATCATCTACCTGGCCGCGCTGGCGGGGGTGGACCCGAACCTCTACGAGGCGGCCCGCATGGACGGCGCGGGGCGCCGGCGGCAGTTCTGGCACATCACGCTGCCCGCCATCCGCCCCACGATCGTGGTCATGGCCATCCTCACCTCGGGCAACCTGCTCGACTCCAGCTTCGAGCAGATCTGGCTGATGACCAACTCACTGAACCGCTCGGTGGCCGACGTGTTCGACACCTACGTCTACTACATCGGCATCACCCAGGGCGCCTTCAGCTACTCCACCGCCGTCGGCCTGTTCAAGGGCCTGGCCGGCGCCGTGCTGATCTTCGGCTCCAACTGGCTGGCCAAGCGCCTGGGCCAGCGCGGACTGTTCTAAGGAGCGCAGGCGATGTCCGTCAACCACTACAAGTCGCCCGGCAGCCGGGTGTTCGACGCGCTCAACATCTTGCTGCTCACCGGCCTGGCCCTGATCATGGTCCTGCCGCTGCTGTACGTCCTGGCCGGGTCGTTCGCCACCGAGTCGGAGATCGCGACCCGGCCGTTCTTCCTCTGGCCGGAGAAGTTCGTCACCGACACCTACGCGTACATCTTCGGCACCGACACCTTCGTGCGCGCCCTGATCACCACGATCTGCGTGACGGCGGTCGGCACGGCGGTCCAGCTCATGCTGACGCTCACCATGGCCTACCCGCTGGCCAAGCGGTACCTGCCGGGTCGCACGCTGGTGCTGAACCTGGTCATCTTCACGATCGTCTTCGGCGGCGGCATGATCCCCACCTACCTGGTCGTCCGCGACCTGGGGCTGCTCGACAGCTACTGGGCGCTGATCCTCCCGCTGGCGATCAACCCGTTCTACCTGATCATCGTCAAGAGCTTCTTCCAGGAGCTGCCGCAGGCCCTGGAGGAGGCGGCGCGCATCGACGGCTGCAGCGAGATGGGCGTCTTCTTCAGGATCGTCCTCCCGCTCTCCAAGCCGGTCATCGCGACGTTCGCGCTGTTCTACGCGGTGGGCATCTGGAACGACTACATGTCGCCGCTGCTGTACATCGACGACTCCAGCAAGTGGACGCTGCAGGTGCTGGTCCGGCAGTTCACCAGTGCCGACGCCGAGAACGCGCTCGCCCAGCTGGACTCGGTCTTCTTCCCGGCCGAGGGCCTGAAGTTCGCGGTCGTCGTCATCGCGACGCTGCCGATCCTGTTCTTCTACCCCTTCCTGCAGAAGCACTTCGCCAAGGGCGTGCTGATCGGATCGGTGAAGGAGTGACGGCGGCGGAGGCGGCGGCCGGACGAGCCGCGCCTGGACCAGCCGCGCCCGGAGGCACGGAGGCGGCCGGTGCGGAGGGGGCCGGGGGAGCGACGGTGCTGCGCTGGCTGGAGCGGCCGTGCCGGCAGGGCGTGGCCTGGGGAGTGCCCTGGCCGCGCGGTGCGCTGCGGCCCGGGGTCCCCTTCGCGCTCGCCGACGGCACCCCGGTGCAGAGCTGGACCACCGCGACCTGGCCCGACGGCTCGGTCAAGTGGTCGGCCCACGCCATCGGGCCGCAGGCCGTACCCGCCGGGTCCTACGAGCTGGTCCCCGGGGCCGAGCCCGCCGCGCCGGACGACCCGGTGACCGTCGCCCGCGCCGGCGACGGGCTGCGGGTCGCCACCGGACCGGTCGCCTGGATGCTGCCCGGGCCGGGCGGGACGGACCTGATCGCGTCCGTCGAGCACGGCGGCACCGAGATCGTGCGCGGGGTGCGCCTGGTCAGCCTCCGCCAGGACACCCCCGACGAGGACGGCTCGCGCGTCCGCGTACCCGCCGCCGGCGTCGTCTCGGCGGTCGCCGTCGAGCAGGACGGCCCGGTGCGCGCGGTGGTGCGGCTGGAGGGCCGGCACGTCGAGGAGGACGGGAGGTCCTGGCTGCCCTTCACCGTGCGCCTGTACTTCCACGCCGGGGCGCCGGACGTGCGCGTCGTGCACAGCTTCGTCTGGGACGGCGACGCCTCCGCCGACTTCCTCGCCGGGCTGGGCCTGCGCGCCGAGGTGGTCATGCGCGACGAGCCGCACGACCGGCACGTCCGGCTGGCCGGGGCGGAGGGCTTCCTCACCGAGGCCGTCCGGGGCCTGACCGGCCTGCGCCGCGATCCGGGCGAGGCCGTACGGCGGGCGCAGACCGAGGGCCGGCCGGTCGGCGCGATCGGGAACCCGGAGGTGGCCGACCGGCTGCACCTGATCCCGGCCTGGAACGACCACACCCTGGAGCAGCACAGCGCCGACGGCTTCACCCTGCGCAAGCGCACCGCGCCCGGGCACGCCTGGGTCACCGTCCCGGCGGGCACGAGGTCGGAGGGCTACGGCTACGTCGGAGGCGTGAGCGGCGGCCTGGGCTTCGGCCTGCGCGACTTCTGGCGGCTGCACCCCACCCGGCTGGACGTGCGCGGCGCCGCCGTGGGGGCGGGGGAGGCCGCCGAGGTCACGGTCTGGCTCTGGTCGCCCGGCGCGCCCCCGATGGACCTGCGCTTCTGGCACGACGGGATGGGCCAGGACACCCACGCCGGGCAGCTCGAGGGCCTGGAGATCACCTACGAGGACCACGAGCCGGGCTTCGGCGACCCGCACGGCGTCGCCCGCACCCACGAGCTGACCCTGCGGGTCCACCCGGCCACCCCGCCGAACGCGGAGCTGGCCGAGCACGCCGCGCTGCTGCAGGCCCCCGGCCTGCTCACCGTCGCGCCCGAGCGGCTGCGCGCGGCGGGGGTGTTCGGCGTCTGGGCGCCGCCCGACAGGTCGGACCCGGCCGCCGCGGCGATCGAGGACCGGCTGGACTTCCTGTTCGGCTTCTACGTGCGCCAGCGCGAGGAGCGCCGGTGGTACGGGTTCTGGGACTACGGCGACGTCATGCACGCCTACGACCCCGACCGGCACACCTGGCGCTACGACGTGGGCGGCTACGCCTGGGACAACTCCGAGCTCTCGCCGGACCTGTGGCTGTGGTACCAGTACCTGCGCACCGGGCGGGCCGACGTCTTCCGGTTCGCCGAGGCGATGACCCGGCACACCGGCGAGGTGGACGTGTACCACCTGGGCCGCTGGAAGGGGCTGGGGTCGCGGCACAACGTGCAGCACTGGGGGTGCAGCTGCAAGCAGCTGCGCGTCTCCAGCGCCGTCTACCGGCGCTTCTTCCACTACCTGACCGCCGACGAGCGCACCGGGGACCTGCTCGACGAGCTCACCGCGCCCGAGGAGACGTTCCTGGCCGTCGACCCGCTGCGCAAGGTCCGCCGGGACGCCTACACCCCCGACCCCGCCGCCCTGGCGGTGGGGCTCGGCGTGGACTGGGGGGCGCTGGCCGCGGCCTGGCTCACCCGCTGGGAGCGGCACGGTGACGAGCGGGCCCGGGACCGGCTGCTGGGCACGATGGCGGACATCGCGGCGCTGCGGCACGGCTTCCTCACCGGGGAGGCCCGCCTGGACCTGGCGACCGGGCGGTTCGACACCACCCGGGAGGCCGTCGAGGTCTCCCACCTGTCGGCGGTGTTCGGGCTGCCGGAGGTCTGCGCCGAGCTGATCGACCTGGACCTGGGCGTGCCCGGCTTCGAGGAGGCCTGGCTGGACTACTGCCGGCTCTACCTCGCCGGGGCCGAGCGGCAGGCCGCCGAGCTGGGCCGGGCGCTGGAGGGCGTCTCGCTCGTCCAGGCGCACAGCAGGCTCGCCGCCTACGCCGCGGCCCGCACCGGCGACGCGGAGCTCGCCCGGCTCGCCTGGCGCGCGTTCTTCCGGGACGAGGGCGACCGGCTCAACGTCAACCCGCTGCAGCGCGAGCGCGACTGGCGGCTGACCGAGGTCCGCGGCCCGGCGGTGCTCATGCCGGTCACCGAGGCGCCCTTCGTCTCCACCAACGACGCCGCCCAGTACGGCCTGGCCGCCATCCAGAACCTCGCCCTGCTCGGAGACCGGATCACCGCCCCCTGACCCGCCTGCGACCGCCGCGCCCCGGACGGAGCACGGACGACCCCGTGGACCCCCTCCGGAGGCGGGTGCGGCGGTCGCGGGCGTCCCTGGGCCGCCGGTCCGGCCGGTCCGGCCGACGGCGCTTGCCTCGTCGACTGCTTAAAACGTGTCACCTCGCATTGCCGTCCGATTCAGTAGAGCTTCACACCGTATTACCGATTTAGCCGCATTGACAGGGCGGTGCGTACGCCGTACCTTCCTGGAAGTTCTTAAAACGTTTTGAGAAATCTGGAGCCCGTGTGCAGCGCGTCTGCTTCCTGCTGAAGGTCCGGCCCGAGCGGCTGGAGGAGTACCGGGAGCGGCACCGGGAGGTGTGGCCGGAGATGCTCGACGCCCTGCGGCAGGCGGGATGGCGCAACTACTCGCTGTTCCTGCGCCCCGACGGGCTGCTGGTGGGCTACCTGGAGACCGAGGACTTCGCGGCCGCCCGCGCGGCGATGGCCGGGACCGAGGTCAACGCCCGCTGGCAGGCCGAGATGGCGCCGTTCTTCGAAGCCCTCGACGGGCGCCCGGACGAGGGCATGAGCCCGCTCGACGAAGTGTTCCACCTGGACTGATCGGGAAGACATGACCACCGACATCAAGGCCGCGCTGCGGGCGCAGGCCATCGAGACCCCCTCCTGGGCGTACGGCAACTCCGGCACCCGCTTCAAGGTGTTCGCCCAGCCCGGGGTGCCGCGCGACCCGTTCGAGAAGCTGGCCGACGCCGCCCAGGTGCACGCGTTCACCGGGATCGCGCCCAGCGTGGCGCTGCACATCCCGTGGGACCGGGTGGACGACTACGCGGCGCTGTCCGCGCACGCCGCCGGCCTGGGCGTGCGGATCGGCGCGATCAACTCCAACGTGTTCCAGGACGACGACTACCGGCTGGGCAGCGTCACCAACCCCGATCCGCGGATCCGGCGCAAGGCGACCGACCACCTGCTGGCATGTGTGGACATCATGGACGCCACCGGATCCGACACGCTCAAGCTCTGGTTCTCCGACGGGATCAACTACCCCGGCCAGGACGACCTGCGGGCCCGCCAGGACCGGCTGGCCGAGGCCCTATCGGAGGTCTACGACCGGCTCGGCGAGGGCCAGCGGTTCCTGCTGGAGTACAAGCTGTTCGAGCCGGCGTTCTACGCCACCGACGTGCCCGACTGGGGCACCGCCTACGCGCACTGCGTCCGGCTCGGGGAGAAGGCGCAGGTCGTCGTGGACACCGGGCACCACGCGCCGGGCACCAACATCGAGTTCATCGTGGCGTTCCTGCTGCGCGAGGGCAGGCTCGGCGGCTTCGACTTCAACTCCCGCTTCTACGCCGACGACGACCTGATGGTCGGCTCGGCCGACCCGTTCCAGCTCTTCCGGATCATGTTCGAGGTGGTCCGCGGCGGCGGGTACGGCCCGGACTCGGGCGTGGCGTTCATGCTCGACCAGTGCCACAACATCGAACCGAAGATCGCCGGTCAGATCCGCTCGGTGATGAACGTGCAGGAGGCCACGGCCAAGGCCCTGCTGGTCGACACCGGCGCGCTGGCCGCGGTGCAGGCGGCCGGGGACGTGCTCGGCGCCAACGCGGTGCTGATGGACGCCTACAACACCGACGTGCGGCCGCTCCTGGCGGAGCTGCGCGCGGAGGCGGGCCTGGAGCCCGACCCGATGGCCGCCTACGCCCGGTCGGGCTACTTCGAGAAGGTCTGCGCCGAGCGGGTCGGCGGCACGCAGGCCGGCTGGGGCGCGTGAGCGCCGGGTGCCCGGGCCGGAAGCCCGCCGCGAGGGCCCGGCCGAGGCGCCTGCTCCGCCCCGGGGACGCGGCTTCGCGGACACGGCTCACGACCACTCCGAGAAGACCGCTCCGAGGAGACGGCCGTGCGGACACGGCCTTGCGGACACGGCCTTGAGGAGACGGCCTTGAGGACACGGACGATTCGTTGAAGGACTCGTTGGGGGACACACTGTCATGACGTCACCGGTCGAAGAACTGCTGCGGCGCTCGCACGCGCTCGGCGCCGACCCGCGCAATACCAACTACGCGGGCGGCAACACCTCCGCCAAGGGCACCGCCGCCGACCCGGTCACCGGCTCCGAGACGGAGCTGATGTGGGTCAAGGGCTCCGGCGGCGACCTGGGCACGCTGAGCGAGGCGGGCCTGGCCGTGCTGCGCCTGGACCGGCTGCGCGCCCTGGCCGGGGTCTACCCGGGGGTCGAGCGCGAGGACGAGATGGTCGCCGCCTTCGACCACTGCGCCTTCGGCCGGGGCGGCGCCGCGCCCAGCATCGACACCGCGATGCACGGCCTGGTCGACGCCGCCCACGTCGACCACCTGCACCCCGACGCGGGCATCGCGATCGCCACCGCCGCCGACGGCCCCGAGCTGACCCGGCGGATCTTCGGCGACCGGGTGGTCTGGGTGCCCTGGCGGCGGCCCGGCTTCCAGCTCGGCCTCGACATCGCCGCCGTCAAGGCCGGCAACCCGCGGGCGATCGGCTGCATCCTGGGCGGTCACGGCATCACCGCCTGGGGGGACACCTCCGCCGCGTGCGAGGCCGGCTCGCTGGAGATCATCCGCACCGCCGAGGCGTACATCGCCGAGCACGGCCGCCCCGACCCGTTCGGCGCGGTGCTGCCCGGCTGCGAGCCGCTGTCCGGGCCCGCCCGGCACGAGCGCGCCGCCGCGCTGCTCCCGCTGGTGCGCGGCCTGGCCTCGACCGACGCCCCGCAGGTCGGCCACTACACCGACACCCCCGAGGTGCTGGATTTCCTGGCCCGCGCCGAGCACCCCCGCCTGGCCACGCTGGGCACCTCCTGCCCGGACCACTTCCTGCGCACCAAGGTCCGGCCCCTGGTGCTCGACCTGCCCGCCGACGCGCCCCTGGAGGCGGTGACCGCGCGCCTGCGTGAGCTGCACGCCGCCTACCGGGCCGACTACGCCGCCTACTACGAGCGGTACGCCACGCCGGAGTCCCCGCCGATGCGCGGCGCCGACCCGGCGATCGTGCTGGTGCCCGGGGTCGGCATGTTCTCCTTCGGCAGGGACAAGCAGACCGCCCGGGTGGCCGGCGAGTTCTACGTCAACGCGATCAACGTGATGCGCGGCGCCGAGGCGCTGTCGTCGTACGCGCCGATCGAGGAGTCGGAGAAGTTCCGCATCGAGTACTGGGAGCTGGAGGAGGCCAAGCTCCGCCGGATGCCCGTACCCAGGCCGCTGGCCGCGCGGGTGGCGCTGGTCACCGGGGGCGGCTCGGGCATCGGCGCGGCCACCGCCCGGCGGCTGGCCGCCGAGGGCGCGTGCGTGGTGGTCGCCGACCGCGACGCGGCCGCCGCGGAGAAGGTCGCCGCCGGGATCGGGGCGAAGGCCCACCGGACGGGCGACGCCGCGATCGCGGTGGAGATGGACGTCACCTCCGAGGAGCAGGTCGCCGCCGCGGTACGGCAGGCCGTCCTGGCCTTCGGCGGCGTGGACCTGGTCGTCAACAACGCCGGCCTCTCGCTGTCGCGGTCGCTGCTGGAGACCACGGCCGCCGACTGGGACCTGCAGCACGACGTGATGGCCCGGGGCTCCTTCCTGGTCTCGCGGGAGACCGCCCGGGTGATGATCGACCAGGCGATGGGCGGCGACATCGTCTACATCTCCTCCAAGAACGCCGTCTTCGCCGGCCCGGACAACCTGGCGTACGGCGCGGCCAAGGCGGACCAGGCGCACCAGGTGCGGCTGCTCGCCGCCGAGCTGGGCGGGCACGGCATCCGGGTCAACGGCGTCAACCCCGACGGGGTGGTGCGCGGCTCGGGCATCTTCGCCTCCGGCTGGGGTGCCAACCGGGCCGCGGTCTACGGGGTGGAGGAGGAGAGGCTGGGCGAGTTCTACGCCCAGCGCACCCTGCTCAAGCGCGAGGTCCTGCCCGAGCACGTCGCGGCGGCCGTCTTCGCGCTGACCGGCGGCGACCTGGGCCGCACCACGGGACTGCACGTCCCGGTCGACTCGGGGGTGGCGGCGGCCTTCCTGCGCTGAGCCCCGCCCCTCCCGTCCGCGCCGGGAGCGGCGGGGGCCCGGCCCCGGCCTCCGGGGCCTCCCGCCGCCGTCTCCCGCGTGCCGCGGGGCGGGCTGGATCCTCGCGACGGAGGTCCGGCCCGCCTTCACGTCCGCTCGGGGACCCTCACGCCGACCTGCCCGAGATGCGGCGCAGCGCCTCCCGGAACCGGCCCGGCCGGGCGGGCTCCGGCCGTACGCGGGGTGCGGGGGCCAGCCCGTCGCGGGCCCGCAGCAGGTCGGCAAGGGCCTCGGCGGCGGAGGGGCGCTTGGCCGGCGTGTGGTCGCGCATCCGGCGCAGCAGGTCCATCACCTCCGGCGCGATCCCGGGCGCGGCGTCACCCGGTGCGGGTTCGGCGTCCGGGCTCGCGGGCGGCAGCGCGCCGGTGAGCAGCCGGAAGGCGATCACCCCGGCCGCGTAGACGTCGGAGGCCGCAGTCATCAGCTCCGGCCTGGCCTGGCACTCGGGGGCCACGTAGTGGGTGTCCAGCACGTTGGGCAGCTCGTTGGCCACGGTGTGCGCGCGCGGGCCGGGCTTGGCGTAGTCGAACCCGGTCAGCATCGCGCGCCCGTCCTCCGCGACGAGCACGCAGGCGGGACTGAGCGCCCGGTGGACCACGTTGTTGGCGTGCACGTGGGCCAGGCCGTCCAGCATGTCCTCCACGATGCCCACCAGCATGCCGAGCCGCTGCGCGGCGGGCGGCGCGTGCCGCCCGGAGGCGCCCAGGTGCAGGTGGAGCGCGCGGCCGTGCACGTCGTCGAGGACCAGCACGAACCGGCTCTCGTCGTCGACGGCGAAGAAGTCGCGGGAGCGGACGACGCACGGGTGCGGTGGGATCCGGGTCAGGGCCTGGTAGGCGTTGGTGATCAGCCGCCGCTCGGCCTCCCGCGGCCCCTCCTCGGCCAGCGGGTCGGCCCGGTAGACCCGGAGCAGGACCGTCTCGCCGCCGCGCACCGTCGCGTTGACCGCGCGGTACTCGGTGACCCGGTTGTCCCCGCCGAGCTCCTCCTCCACCTCCCAGTTGCCGAACCTCGGGGGCGCGGTGGAGCGCCGGACGCTCCCGTTCAGCGCCTCGATGATCGCCGTCCGGTACGGCCCGGTGTCGGTGCTGTAGCCGCGCCGGACCCGGGAGGCGTCGCCCAGCGTCGCGATCAGCCCCGACAGGTCCGTGACGTGCCGGGAGTCGCGCCCGGCCGGGTCGACCAGCTCGGCGCCGGCCCCGGTCAGCACGACGACGCTGTCGACGTAGACGCGCTCCAGCTCCCGGCGCGCCCGCATCAGCAGGCCCTTGAGCGCCCGCCCGTTGCCCCGCAGCTTGCTGACCGGGGAGCCGAAGGCGCTGCGCCGCTCCGGGAACCACCGGGTCCCGGCCACCTCGATCCGGCCCCGGGTGCCCTTGACGTCGATGACGCACAGGGAGTGGCCGGTCAGCACGACCAGGTCGACCTCGAAGGAGTCGTCCTCGCGCGGCACCTCGATGTTGTGCAGGAGCAGCCAGTCGCCGGGCGCGTTGTCCCGCAGGTGCGCGATGACCCGCCGCTCGGCGTCGTTGACCGGGCGTCCGCCCCCGACGATCTGTGCCATGTCGAGCGTGCCGCCTTCCTCGCCGCGTTCCGGGCCTGACGTCGGATCCCGGGTGGAGTCCGTGTCCCGGGTGGGACCCGGGACCGGAACGGAACCCTCATCCCGGACGGAACAAGGTTCCCATCCTCGCCTGTATACCTGCATTTCCGCCACTCGCTAGTCTGGCCGCCGGGAATCGTGATCAAGACGGGCGGGGACCGGTGGACTTCCTGGTGGTGGTGGGCCTGGCGGCCACGGTCGCGGTGATGCTGGCCGGATTCGCGGTGGCCGCGCGGCGCGTGCTCGGCCTGCGCTTCGGCACGGTCCGCACGCTGCTGGCCGGGGCGCTGGTGATCGCCATCGTCGGGCCGCTCATGCAGGCGTTCGCCGGGACCGTGGACCCCGCCGACACCGGCATCACCCCGCTGTGGTTCTTCGTCCTGGCGGTGCTGTGCGCACTGCTCGCCGGTCTGGTGTTCCTGGTCGTCGCGGAGGCGCTGGTGCCGCCCGGCTCGCTGCCGGGGCCGCTGGAACTCGTCCGGGCGGTGCGCCGCAGGGCGGTCAGGTCGCGGCGCTACCTGCAGATCACCCGCATCCTGATCCGGCACGGCCTCGGTCCCTACCTGCGCGGGCGCGATCCCGGCCCGAGCGCCCCGGCCGGCCGGGCCCGGACCGCCGAGGCGCTGCGCCTCGCCCTCGACGAGGCCGGCGTCACCTTCGTCAAGCTCGGCCAGATCATGTCCACCCGGAGCGACCTGCTTCCCCCGGAGTTCGTCGAGGAGCTGCGGCTGCTCCAGGACCGGGCGGCCCCGGCCCCGTGGGCGGAGATCGAGCGGGTGCTCGCCGCCGAGCTCGGCGGGCCGGTGGAGGAGGCGTTCGCGGAGTTCGAGCGCGAGCCCCTGGCGGCGGCCTCGATCGCGCAGGTCCACCGGGCGCGCCTGACCGGCGGCGAAGAGGTGGTGGTCAAGGTCCAGCGCCCGGGGATCGCGGCCGTGGTGGAGCAGGACCTCGACATCGTGGCGCGCCTGGCCCGGTCGCTGGAGCGGCGGACCGGCTGGGGGCGGGCGTTCGGCGTGGGCGAGCTGGCCCGGGGGTTCGCCGAGGCGCTGCGGGAGGAGCTCGACTTCCGGGTCGAGAGCGCCAACATGGCCGCCGTGGCCGCCGCCGCCGCGGGGGAGCCGGTCCACGTCCCCGCGCCCCGGCCGGAGCTATCCTCGCGGCGGATGCTGGTGATGGAGCGGCTGGCGGGCATCCCCTTCGGCGGCGCCGTACCGGAGGGGGCGGACCGGCAGGGGCTCGCCAGGACCCTGCTGGAGACGCTGCTCCGCCAGATCATGGTGCACGGCGTGTTCCACGCCGATCCCCACCCCGGCAACATCATGCTGCTGGAGGACGGCCGGCTGGGGCTGCTGGACTTCGGCTCGGTGGGACGGCTCGACGCCGCGCTGCGCGGTGCGCTGCAGCGCCTGCTGGCCGCCCTGGACCGGGGCGACCCGCTGGGCGTGAGCGACGCCCTGCTGGAGGTCGTGGCGCGCCCCGACGAGATCGACGAACGCGAGCTGGAGCGCGACCTCGGCCGGTTCATGGCCCGTCACCTGGTCACCGGGGCCGCCCCCGACATGCGGATGTTCTCGCACCTGTTCCGCGTCGTCTCCGCGCACGGGCTGTCGGTGCCGCCCGAGGTCGCGGCGGTCTTCCGGGCGCTGGGCACCGTCGAGGGGACACTGGCGCGGCTCGCCCCCGGATTCGACATCGTCGCCGAGGCCCGGGCCTTCTCCGCCCGCCACCTCGCCGAGCGGGGCGGCCCGGAGGGGATCCGGGAGGCCGCGGCGCAGGAGATGCTGCACCTGCTGCCCATGCTGCGCCGCCTGCCCCGCCGGGTGGAGCGGATCGTCGGCGCCGCCGAGCACGGCCGGTTCGGGGTGAACGTCCGGCTCTTCGCCGACGAGCGCGACCGGCGCTACGTCACCGGGGTGCTGCACCAGGTGCTGCTGACCGTCCTGGCGGCCACCACCGGGGTCATGGCCGTCCTGCTGCTCGGCACCGAGGGCGGGCCGTCCGTCACGCCCGGGGTCGGCCTCCTCCAGCTCCTCGGGTACAACCTGCTGGCGATCAGCGCCATGCTGGGACTGCGCGTCCTGGTGCTGATCTTCCGGTCGGAGCGCTGACCCGGCGGTCGTCGCCGGGCGGTCCCGGCCGCATGTTTGCCGTGGCAGGAGAGGGTAGCGCCTACCTCTGTAGGGAGGAGGCGCGTCACATGGCGAACAGTACGAAAGATGGCCTTTCCACCGGCGAGCTGATCAAGCAGATCTCGGAGGAGGTCTCCCGGCTGGTCAGGGACGAGATCCGGCTGGCCAAGATCGAGCTCGGGGAGAAGAGCCGGCACGCGGGACGGGGCGCGGGAATGGTCGGCGGGGCGGGAGTCATCGCCCTGTTCGGAGGCGGCGCACTGGTCGCCGCGGTCATCCTGCTCCTCGCCCAGGCGATGCCCGCGTGGGCGGCCGCGGCGGTCGTCGGCGCGGTGCTGCTGCTCGCGGCCGCGGTGCTCGGGCTCCGCGGCAAGCGCCAGGTGTCCGCGGCGGGCTCGCCCGCCCCACAGCGGACCATCCGCAGCGTCAAGAACGACATCGACGCCGTGAAGGAGAGGGCACACCGATGAGTGAGACCGACCCGGGTCGCGGCAGGGACGTCGCTCCCGCGGGCGCGACCGGTTCCCGCAGGCAGGAGATCGGCACCCCGGTGCCCCCGGACGAGCGCGGGTCCCTGAACATCCCGCCGAACGAGCCGAGGGGGGCCGCCGGCTCCCGGGGCGAGGGGACGCCCACCGACGACCTCGGGCTCCCGCCCTGGGAGAGCGACGGGACGCCCGAACTGCTCAGACGCGACAGGGGTTCCACCCGTGGGCCGGAGACCCCCGAGGAAGCCGTGCGGCGGGAGATCGAGGAGACCCGCCGGGAGCTGGGAGACAGTGTGGAGGCACTGGTGCACAAGACCGACGTGAAGGGCCGGGTCCAGGAGAAGGCGGCCCACATGGGCGACGACCTCAAGCGCATGGGCGCCGCCACGGCCGGTACGGCCACCGGCATGCTGGACCGTGTCAAGGGCGCGGCGCCCGAAGTGCTGGACAAGGCCCGGCAGGCCACGCCCGCCGAGGTCAGGCACGCCGCGGAGAAGGTCTCGACGGAGGCCGGCCGGCGGCCCTTCGCGACCCTGGCGGTGGTCGGCGCCGTCGCGCTGGCCGTCGTCCGCGTCATGCGGCGCAGGCGGACCGCGCGGTCCGAGCCGACCGGCGTCCTGGGCCTCTGGAAGGGCAAGCAGGTCGACGTCGCCCGCGTCCCCTGGCTGGGGAAGGGCAGGCAGGTCTCCGTCGCCCGCGTCCCCTGGGTCAGGAGGGGTCCCGGAGCCGGCACGGCCCGTGTCCCGTGGGTGAGGAAGAACCGGTAGATGAGCGCAGCGCGAGCCGCCGGGGCCCCCGGGAAGGCGGGCCCCGGCGCCCCCGAGACGCCCGCGCAACTGCCGCCGAGGGCCTGGTGGGGGGTTCTCAAGCGGACGGTCGGAGAGTTCCGGCGGGACAACGTGGCGGACTGGGCCGCCGCCCTCACCTACTACGCGGTGCTGTCGGTCTTCCCCGCCCTCATCGTCCTGGTCTCGCTGTCCGGCCTGGTCGGGCAGGACGTGATCTCCACGATCCTCAGCCAGGTGGCGGCGATCGCGCCGCAGGACGTCACCAACCTGGTCGAGCAGCAGGTGGGTAACCTGCGGCGGAGCGGCGGCACCGGCCTGGTGGCGATCTTCGGTCTGCTGGTGGCGCTCTGGTCGGCGTCCGGCTACATCGCGGCCTTCGTCCGGGCGGGGAACGCCATCTACGACATCGAGGAGGGCCGGCCGTTCTGGAAGCTGACCCCGCTGCGGGTCGGCCTCACGCTGGTGTTCGTCGTCCTGATGGCCGCCAGCGCGGTGATCGTCACCTTCACCGGCGAGCTCGCCCGCGTCGCGGGCGAGGCCCTCGGATTCGGGGAGACCGCGGTCACGATCTGGAGCTACGCCAAGTGGCCCGTCCTGATGCTCATCGTCTCGGCCCTGGTGATGCTCCTGTACTGGGCCGCGCCCAACGTCCGCCAGCCCGGGTTCCCCTGGATCAGCCCCGGCGGCGTGCTGGCGGTGCTGCTGTGGATCGTGGTCTCCCTCGGATTCGCGGTCTACGTGGCCAACTTCGGCTCCTACAACAAGACCTACGGCACGCTCGGCGCCGTGGTGGTCTTCCTGGTCTGGCTCTGGCTGTCCAACATGGCGATCCTGTTGGGCGCCGAGTTCGACGCCGAGCTGATGCGGGCCAAGAAGATCGCCGCGGGGCATCCGCCGACCGCCGAGCCGTACGCCGAGCCCCGCGATCCCGCCGAGGAGGACCCCGGCCACCCCGAGGACGACGGGGTGTCGCGGCTCGGCTGAACGCCCGCCGCCGCCGAGCGTCCGGCACCGCCGCGCGGCTCCGAACTGAAGATCCGCATCCATGATCCCCGGCACCCGTCCCGGACTGCGGGCCGGTCGGATGCCGGGGTTCGGGAGGAGTCACCATGAGGCAGACAGGCCGCGTCCACGGCTCCCGCCGCTCGCGGGCGGCGGAGGCCGGGAACGCGCTGCTCTCGGCCCGGCAGGAGGTGCTGCGGCTGCGGGAGATCCTCGACCGCGGCCCCGACGCGTTCATCTCGGCCGACGCCGCGGGAAGGGTGCGGGGGTGGAACTCCGTGGCCGGCAGGCTTTTCGGCTGGTCCGCCGCCGAGGCCGCCGGGCGGCCGCTGGGCGAGCTGATCCTCTCGTCCCGGGCGCGGTACGAGTACGGCGAGAGCCTCCGCCGGATGCGTGAGGGCGTCGCCCGGGACTCCCCCGGAGTCCGGCTGGAGCTGACCGCGGTCGACCGGGCCGGGCGGGAGTTCCCCGTGGAGATGGCGTTGCGGGTCGACGTCGAGGGAGGCGAGCAGGTCTGCCGCATGTTCGTGCACGACATCGCCGACCGGCGCCGGGCCGATACGCTGCGTGAGACCCGGTACGCCGTGGCGCAGGTGCTGGCCGAGGCGGGCTCCGCCGAGCAGGCCGCCGCGGGCGTGGTCGCCGCGGTGGCCGACACGCTCGGCTGGACCTGCGGTGAGTACTGGCAGGCGGGCTCCGACGCCGGCGTCACCCGTATCGGCTCCTGGGTCCGGCCCGGCCGGGACCTGTCCGCCTTCACCGGTGACCGGACGGTGACGTTCCGGCCGGGGCAGGGACTGCCCGGCACGGTGTGGGTCACCGGTTGCCCGGTCTGGTTCTCCGACCTGACCGCGGATCCGGAGGAGTTCTCCCGCAAGCAGGCGGCGCTCCGGTGCGGCCTGCGCACCGCCATCGGACTGCCGGTGCGCAGCGGCCACCGGGTGCTGGGCGTGCTGGTCTTCTGCACCGACGCCGTCCAGCGGGCCGACGACGATCTCGCCGCCCTGCTCGACGACGTCTGCGCCTGCGTCGGGCGTTACATGGAACGCCGCCGCGCCGAGGAGCTCGCCCTCGCGCTGGCCACCGACCGCCGCCAGTTCAACGAGATCGTCACCCACGTCAACGAGGACGTGTGGACCGTCGAGATCACCTCCGAGGGCAAGGCCCGCCCCGTCTACGCCAGCTCGTTCGGGTCCAGCGTGCTCGGCGAGGAACTGCCGGCCGACATCGGGGACGACCTGATCGACCACGTCAGCCGGCACGTCCATCCCGACGACGCGGCGGACTTCTCCGCCTTCTGCGCCGCCCTCGTCTCCGGCCGGCCGGGGACGGTCGAGTTCCGCGCCCTCGGGCGGGACGGGATCACCCGGTGGATCTGGATCCGGGCCATGCCCCGCCGCGAGGTCGACCGGCTCTTCGTCGACGGCATCTCCACCGACGTCACCGAACGCCACCGGATGGCCGAGGAGCGCGAGCGGCTGCTCGCCCAGGAGCAGCGGCAGGTGCGCCACCTGCAGGAGCTCGACCGGATGAAGGACGAGCTGATGGCCGTGGTCAGCCATGAGCTGCGCAACCCGATCGGGGCCATCCGCGGCTACACCGAGATGCTCCTGGACGATCCCGGCCTGACCGGTGAGAGACGGTCCTTCGCCGACGTCATCGACCGCAAGAGCGAGCAGCTGCAGCGGCTGACCGACGATCTGCTGGACCTGGCGCGCATGGACAGCGGGCACATCAGCGTCGAACCCCGGCGGGTCTCGCTGACCCCGCTCATCCACCAGGCGGTCCAGGACCACGGGCCCGCCGCCGCGGCCAGGCGCCTGACCGTTACCGCGGACGTGGCCGGCGAACTGCCCGTGCACGCCGACCCGGCACGGTTCCGCCAGGTGCTGGACAACCTGCTGTCCAACGCGATCAAGTACACCCCTCCCGACGGCGCCGTCACCGTGACCGCGAGGCGGGACGACGACGGCTGCCAGGTGGTGGTCGTCACCGTGGCGGACACCGGCATAGGCATCCCCGCCGAGGAGTACCCGCAGTTGTTCACCCGGTTCTTCCGCGCCTCCACCGCCAAGGACGCCGGGACCAAGGGCACCGGCCTGGGCCTGGCCGTCGCCAAGGCGATCGTCGACGCGCACGGCGGCAGCATCACCGCCTGCCCCGGGGAGAACGGGGGCACCGTGTTCACCGTCCGCCTGCCCGCCGCGGATCCGGAAACCCAGGACGGCCCGGACCTCCGGACTTAGGAAAAAGTCGGGCACATCATGACATTTGAGAAGTCGTGTGCCTGGTCCTGAGAGAGCCTGGAGGGGAGGGCAGCAGGATCCGGTTCCGATCCCGGATCCGCCGGAGGCGTGACCGGACCGCGCCGGCCACGTCGCGCAGACCGGAAGGGAGTGAGGGGGCATGCCCCTCCCGGACATGCGCGGGCGCCGGGCGCGGATCGCCCTGGTCCTCGCGATCCTGACATCCGCGGCTCTCGCCACGGTGATGCTGTTCGGCAGACTGGACCCGGGCAGGAAGGTGGGTCCCGACCTCCTCAACGAGCTGGTCGGCGGCGTCCTCATCGGGATCGGGGGAGCCGTGCTGAAGTGGGTCTACGAGTGGGCCTGCAGGCGCCGGCCGCCGCCCCCCGTGCCGGACGTCGCCGTCGCCAAGACGGCGCTGGCGGGCCTGGTGAACCGGCAGTGGAGGGAGGAGGCCCGGATCCGGGCGCTGGGCGACCCCGAACCGATCCCGGTCGCCTGGAACCTGACCAGCAAGCACGCGCTGATGGACCACCCGAGCCTGATCGCGGTGGAGGAACTGTCCTTCAGCGGCTGCGCCGGCGACGTCCGCAGGCTGGCCGGGCAGTTCCGCCGGCTGCGCTGCCGGCGGCTGGTCATCGCCGGCGGCCCCGGCATGGGCAAGACCACCCTGGCCGTCCAGCTGCTGCTGGAGCTGATCGCCACCCGCACCGACGACGAGCCGGTCCCGGTGCTGCTGTCGGTCGCCGGATGGGACACCGGCCGCCACCCGCGGCTGCACGAGTGGCTGGGGGCCCGGCTGGCCGCCGACTACCCGGCCCTGTGCGCCGCGGAGTACGGCGGCGCCGGCACCCCCGCGGCGCTGGCCGGGCAGGGGCACGTGCTGCCCGTCCTGGACGGGCTGGACGAGCTGCCCCCGCCGGCCCGGGCGCAGGTCATCACGGCGTTGAACGGCTCGCTGACGGACCGCGACCAGGTGATCCTCACCAGCCGCACGAGCGAGTTCGCCGCCGCCGTCCGGAGCGCGGGAGCCGTGCTGACGGCCGCGGCCGTCATCGTCCCGGCGGTGCTCACCCCCTCGGCCGCCGCCGCCTACCTGAGGGACTGCCTGCCGCCCGTGCCCGCGCACGACTGGTCGGAGGTGCTGGCGGCCGTGCGCTCGGGCTCGGCCCCCGGGCTGTCGGCGGTGGCCGGCACCCCGCTGGGCCTGTGGCTGCTCCGCATGGTCTACGTCGTGCCCAACGCCGATCCCACCCCGCTGCTCGGGGGACTCGGCGCCGACGCGAAGGTGCTCCGGGCCGGGCTGCTGGACCGCCTGGTCGGGACGCTCATCCGGGCCCGGCCGCCGACCGGGGAACGGTCCGACCTCTTCCGTCCCCGGCGGGCCTGGAATCCCGCTCAGGCGTACACCTGGCTGGGCGACGTGGCCGTGCTGCTGACCCGCGACGGCACCCGGGACCTGGCCTGGTGGCGGCTGGCCCGCCAGGCCGCCTCCCCGGCCGTTCGGCGCCGCCTCCAGGCGGTGGCCGGGCTCGCGGCCGGGGCCGTCAGCTGGTCCGCGTTCACGGCCTGGCTCGCGGCCACCGGCCCCGGCGCCCCCCTGGTACGCGCGTCCGTCCTCGCCTCCGTCTTTGTCGTCGCGTTCGCCCTCGGGGCGGGGCGGTGGTTC
This sequence comes from Planomonospora parontospora, assembly GCA_014647935.1. Classification (GTDB taxonomy): domain Bacteria; phylum Actinomycetota; class Actinomycetes; order Streptosporangiales; family Streptosporangiaceae; genus Planomonospora; species Planomonospora parontospora. Next base: position 49,920 of record BMQD01000013.1, on the reverse strand, counting down.
CACGAGACGCCGGGATTCGCCGAGGTACGGCTGCGCCGCCTGGTCCGCGTCCCCGTCCGGGGGATCGTGGGAGGGCTCGTGATCTGGGCGGTCACCGTGCTCGTCGCCGGAGGGGCGTGGGTGCTCCTGGAAGGGGCGCCGGGCCGGACTCCCTGGGGCCGGTCCGTCCTCGTCCTCACGGAGGCCGTGTTCTATCTCGGCCTCATGGTCGGGCTCGCGGCGATGCTCGTCCCCTGGGTGAGGCAGGTGGAGCACCCCACCTCCCTGGTCGCCGCGAGCACCCCCGCCTCGGTCTGGGCGGCCGACAGGAACCTCACCCTCGTCCGCACGATCGTGCTCACCGGCGGATTCGGCGCCGCGTTCGGGTTGCTCCTCTGGCGTGTGGCGGGGGATCCCGCCGACGTGCTCGGGGCCGGTCTCGCACTCGGGCTCACCGGAGGGCCGGCCGCCGCGCTCCTCTTCGGGCACCACCACGCCTGGCTGGCCTGCGTGCTCCTCCTGCGCACCCGCGCCACATCCCTGCCCGTCAGGCTGATCCCGTTCCTCGACGACATGCACCGCCTCGGCCTGCTGCGCACCACCGGTCCGGTCTACCAGTTCCGCCACGCCGAGCTGCACGACCACCTGGCCGCCGCGGCCGGCCTGCGTCGCGGACTTTCTCCGGGGCACCGGGTGCATCCGCGGGACGGGTCCCGGCCGAAGACCCGGATAGTGATCGCACGCTCTTTGCACGATTCCGGGAGATGAACGGGCCGGAAGCGGGCAGGGGCACGGAGCGGCCACCCGCGGGCCGACCCGGCCCGCGGACCCGGCGGGGAGTCCGCCGGTCCGGTGGAGAGCGAGGAGCGCGCATGGGCCCGACCGTGGTGATCGGAGCCGGGCTCGGTGGCCTGGCCGCGGCGATGCGGCTGGCCGCCGCGGGACGGGACGTGACCGTGGTGGAGGCCCGCGACGTGCCCGGCGGCTGCTGCGGGACCGCGCGGCTGGGAGAGTACCGCTTCGACACCGGGCCGTCGGTGCTCACCATGCCCGGCGTCCTGGCGGACGCCTTCGCCGCGGCGGGCGAGGATCTGGAGTCCTGGCTGCCGCTGCGCCGGCTGGACCCGTACTACCGGCTGCGCTACCACGACGGCTCCCACCTGGACGTGGTGGCCGGCGAGGACGCGATGGCCGAGGAGGTGCGGCGGCTGTGCGGGGCGGCGGAGGCGGGCCGCTACCGGCGCTTCCGCGCCCGCCTCGCCGAGCTGTTCGCGGCAGAGTGGGACGCCTTCATCGACCGGGACATGACCCGGCTGCGGAACCTGGCCCGCCCGGCGGCCCTGACCCGGCTGGCCCGGCTGGCCGCGCTGGGCGGTTTCCGGCGGCTGGACCGCCTGGTGGCGGGCCACCTCACCGACCCCCGGCTGATCAGGGCGCACACCTTCCAGGCGCTGTACGTCGGCCTCTCGCCCCGGCAGGCGCTCGGCATCTACGCGGTGATCGCCCACATGGACACGGTAGGCGGCGTCTACTTCCCCCGTCACGGCGGCATGCACGCCATCCCCCAGGCGATGGCGGCCGTGGCGGAGAAGGCCGGGGCGCGGCTGCGGTACGGCGTGCGCGCCGTCCGGGTCGAGGCCGGCTCCTCCGGGGTCAGCGGCGTCCGGCTCGACACCGGCGAGCGCCTCGCCGCCCGCGACGTCGTGGTCGCCTGCGACCTGCCGTACGCCCACGCCGGGCTGCTGCCGCGCGGCGCGGGCGACTGGCGGCTGCGCCGGCCCCGCTACTCGCCCTCCTGCCTGGTGCTGCACTTCGGCCTCGACCGGCGCCTGCCCGGCCAGGCGCACCACACCCTGCACTTCGGCCGGGAGTGGCACTCCTCTTTCGCCGACCTGGCCCGGGGCAGGCCGCAGGGCGATCCGAACCTGCTCGTCACCTACCCCGAGTCCGACTCCGGCGCCGCGCCCGCCGGGCACGCCACGCTCACCGTGCTGGAGCCCGCGCCCAACCTGCAGCGCGCCCGCTGGGACGGGCTCACCCCGCGCCTGGAGGAGCGCCTGCTGGGCAGGCTCGCGGACCTCGGGTACGGCGACCTGTCCGGAGCCCCCCGGCTCGGCTTCGACCCGCCCGGCTGGGCCGGGCTCGGCCACTCGGCGGGCACGCCGTTCGCGCTGGACCACCGGTTCCGGCAGACGGCCTGGTTCCGCCCGGCGGGCGCCGCCCGGCGGGTCCCCGGCCTGCACTTCGCGGGCATGTACACCGCGCCGGGGGTGGGGGTCCCCCCGGTGCTGATCTCGGGACGGCTGGCCGCCGAGCGCATCCTGGAGGCCCGCCGATGACACCGCCGCCCACCCCGCCGCGAATTCCGTCCCCGCCGCGCGTCCTGTCCTCGCCCCAGCCCCCGCCCTCGTCTCCGTCCCCGCCGCGCGTCCCGTCCGTGCCCGCGCCCGGACGCCCTCCCGTGTCACCGCCTCCCGTCCCGCTGACCCGCAGCTACGAGCTCTGCCGCCGGCTGAACGCCCGCCACGGCCGCTCCTACTACCTGGCGACCCTCCTGCTCCCGGCCTGGAAGCGTCCCCACGTGCACGCGCTGTACGGCTTCGCCCGGCACGCCGACGAGATCGTCGACTCCTTCACGATGACCGGCGACCGCGAGGCCGCGCTCGACGAGCTGGCCGGGCGCCTGGCCCCCGCGCTCGCCGGGGAGGCCACCGGCGACCCGGTGCTGCCCGCCTTCGCGCAGACCGTGCGCTGCTTCGGCATCGACCACGGCGACGTCGAGGCGTTCCTGGAGTCGATGCGGGCCGACCTGACCGTCACCCGCTACGACACCTACGACGACCTGCTCGGTTACATGGAGGGCTCGGCCGCCGTCATCGGCACGATGATGCTGCCCGTGCTCGAACCCCTGCCCGGCATGGCGGAACGGGCGCGCGAACCGGCCCGCCAGCTCGGACTGGCCTTCCAGCTCACCAACTTCCTGCGCGACGTCGCCGAGGACCTGTCGCGCGGCCGGGTCTACCTGCCCCTGGCCGACCTGGACCGGTTCGGCGTCTCCGTCGCCGACCTGGGCCGGAGCGCGCCCACCCCGGCTCTGCGCGACCTGCTGGCCTTCGAGGCCGAGCGGGCGCGCGCGCACTACCGGCGGGCGGCGGAGGGCGTGGCCCTGCTCACCCCCTCCTCCCGGCCGTGCGTGCGCGCGGCCCACGAGCTGTACGGCGGCATCCTCGACCGGATCGAGGCCGCCGGTTACGACGTGCTGGGCGGCAGGGCGACCGTGCCCCGCCGCCGCAGGCTGGCCGTCTTCGCCCGCCACCTGTCCGCGGCCGCCGCGGCGGGCCGGGCGGAGCGCCGGGCGGCCGGGGCGCTGCGGCCCGGGTGGGAGGGCCGCTGACCACCATCCATCACCGTTGCCAGGAGGACACGATGCCGGAACCGGTCGTCGTCGACGCGATGGGCGGGGACCACGGGCCCGCCGAGACCGTCAGGGGAGCCGTGACCGCCCTGCGGGAGCACGGGGTGCCGGTGCTGCTCGTCGGCCGGGCCGAGGAGATCCGCCGGGAACTGGCGCGGTACGGCGCCTCCGGTGAGATCGAGGTGGTCCACGCCGAGGAGGCCGTCCCGATGGGGGAGCGGGGCCCGGGGGCGCTCTCCGGGACCTCCAGCATCACGGTCGGCTGCGAGCTGCTGAGCCGGGGCGCCGGGGCCGCCTTTGTCTCGGCCGGCTCCACCGGGGCGGTCGTCTCGTGCGCGATCCGGCGCGTCGGCCGGGCGGAGAGCGTGCTCCGGCCCGCCCTGGCCATCGCGCTGCCCCAGGTCACCGGCGGTTCGAGCGTGCTGCTCGACGCCGGGGCGACCGCCGACCCCACGCCGGAGATGGTCGCCGGCTTCGCGCTCCTCGGCACCTCCTACGCCCGGCTCGTGCTCGGCACGGCGGAGCCGACGGTGGGCCTGCTCTCGATCGGCTCCGAACCGGGCAAGGGCAACCGGCTGACCCGCAGGACCGAGGAGCTGCTCCGGCGGCTGCCGCTGCGCTTCCACGGCACCGTCGAGGGCCACGACGTGCTGGCGGGCGTCGTCGATGTGATCGTCACCGACGGCTTCACCGGCAATGTCGTGCTCAAGAACGTCGAGGGGGCGGTCAGGACGACCCTGTCCATGATCGCGCACGCCGGGATCGCCCGGCCGGACGAACTGCGGGAGGTGGCCGGCCGCTACGACCCCGAGACGCACGGGGGAGCCGCGCTGCTCGGGCTGAGCCGCACCGTCGTCGTCGCGCACGGCTCCTCGCGCGCCCGCACGATCGCCCGGGCGTGCGTGGTGGCACGCGACCTCGCCCGGGGAGGGAAGCCGGTCCGGGCACCGGGGCGCCGCGCGGCGGAACCGGCCCGGTGAGCCGGCTGCGGCCGAGGGCCGGGGGAGGCGGGGGAACGGCGGTGAGCCGGCTACGGGCGGGGGCCGGAGGAGGCGGGGGACCCCGCCAGGGGGTCGGTCCCGTTCCAGGTCCCCGCGCTGCCGTAGGGGGCGAACCGGGTGAACATCTCCTCCGCGTACCAGCCCTCGTCCCGGGTCCGCCCGATCACCCGGCGGTGCGCCCGGCCCCGGTGGGCGAAGTCCCGGACCGCGGCGGCGTCGCGCCAGAGCGAGAACGTGGCCTGCCGGGCCAGCGGCCACTCCCCGACGCCGACCGAGGCCAGGCAGCCGTCCTGCTCCCGGAGCAGGGCGTCGACGGCGGGGACCGAACGGTAGAACGCGACCAGCCGGGACGGCCGGATCGACGCCCTGGTCAGCACGGCGACCGGACCGGAGCCCTCCCGCGGGCCCGGCGGCCCGTCCCGGCCGGCGCCGTCCCCGGCCGATCCCGTTCCGGCGGGTCCGGTTCCGGCTGGCCCGGTTCCGGCCGGGCCGTCCGCGATCGGACCGAACGGGTCCACCCCGCCCCAGCTCCCGCGCGAGGCCAGCGGCGCGAGCCGTACCTGCCAGGACTCCACGGCCTCGTCGCGCCAGCGCGCCGCCACCGGAGAGCGGGCGAGGAAGGCGTCCAGGTCCCGCTCGGCGCGCCAGACCGCGAACAGCGCCCAGCGGCGCAGGTCCGCGCCGAGGCTCATGGACGCGCCCCGGCCGGATCCCAGCAGCCGCCGGAACACCAGTCCGGGGGTGCGCGCCAGCACCGGCCGGTCGAACGCCATGTGCCGCATGGCCCCCAGATCCGCATACCTGACGAGGTGGAACGAGGCGATGGTTCCCGTGCCCCTGCCCCTGCCCGTGGCCGTCATCGGCGCCTACCTTCTCGGATCCGTGCCGGTCGCGGTGCTCGTCGCCCGCGCGCACGGCTTCGACCCGCGCGCGGTCGGTGACCGCAACCCGGGCTTCTGGAACATGAAGGAGCGGCTCGGCGGGAGGGCCGCCGCGCCGGTCTTCGCCGGTGACATGCTCAAGGGGGCCCTCGCCGCGCTGCTCGCCCTCTGGGCGAGCGGCGGGCACACGGCCGGGTCCGGCGCGGTCTCCGGCGCCAGCACCGTCCCGGTGTACCTCGCCGTGGCGGCGGCGATGGCCGGGCACGCGTGGCCGGTGTTCGCCGGGTTCCGCGGCGGGCGCTCGATCCTCACCTTCGCGGGCGGCTTCGCGGTCGTCTGCCCGCCCGCCTTCCTGCTGGGCCTCGCCGTCCTGGTCGGCACCGCCCTGGCCGCCCGCTCCTTCGCGATCGGGGCGCGGGCCGGGGTGTTCGCCCTCCCGCTGCTGCAGCTGCCGTTCGCGCCGGTCGCGCACGTCGCCGGGACCGGCGCGCTGATGTGCCTCATCGGGTTGCGCTTCGGTCAGGCCGCGCGGACCGCCCGGCGCCCGTCGTGACCTTCCGGACGGGCCGCCCCGCCCCCGGCCCGACGGCCGTCCCCGGTCCGCCGGGGGCGGCGGCCGGAGCGGTCCCGGGGACGGCTCCCGCGGCGGCCGCCGGGTAGGACCGGCCCCGCCAGGTGCGGACGGGCCGCAGGGTCGCCGCGGTCAGCCGGAAGGCCGCCAGCGGGTCCAGCAGGGGGGAGAGCAGCGTGCCGGGCCCCGGCCGGGTGTAGCTGCCGCGCAGCGCCCCGGCCAGCAGCAGCCGGACCGCCAGCAGCGCGAGGTCGAGCCGGGTGGGCCGGCCCGCGACCAGCCGGATCGGGGGCAGCGCGGCGGTGAGCCAGAGCACCGCCAGGTCGGCGGCCTGGCGTCCCGGGGAGGTGACGTCCCGCAGCGGGAGCGAGCGGCCCCACTCCCGCCACACCTCGGCCGCGGACTCGTGCATGTCCACCTCCAGCAGCCCGCCCGAGTCCAGGAATCCCACCGACCAGCCGTCCGCGGCCAGGGTCCTGGCCAGCGCCACGTCGTCGGTCAGGTGCCCGCGGACCCGGGTGAACCCGTCGGCGGCCAGCATCGCCGTACGGCGGAAGGCCGTGCACTGGCCGTTGGCCACCACCCGGTGCGGCGGCGGAGGGGAGGACGGGCCGATCGGGCCGAACCGGTAGACCAGCGTGGACAGGAACGCCGAGTGCAGCGCCTGCTCGGCGATCCCGTCGCAGACGAACCGGGGGCCCACCGTGACCAGGTCGTAGGCGTCCAGGGCGGCCGCCACCGCCCCGAACAGGCCGGGCGCGGGGCGCGCGTCCGCGTCGAGGGTGACCACGACGTCGCCGAGGGCCGCCTCGGTCCCGTGCCGCAGCGCCCACTGCTTGCCCACCCAGTCCGGCGGCAGGGGAGGGGCTGCCAGGACCTTCGCGCCGAGTCCGGCGGCCAGCCGGGCCGTGCCGTCGCGGGAGCCGTCGTCGACCACCACGACCTCCGCGACGGCCGGGTCGGCGAGCGCCGCCGACACGCACGGCCCGATGCGGTGCTCCTCGTCGCGGGCCGGGACCACCACGGAGATGCGCGGGCCGCGCCCGGGATCGGCCGCGGGGGACGGCCGGCCGGGCCCGGGACCGTCCGCCGGGGAGGGCCGGCCGTCCCGGGGACCGGCCACGGGGGAGAGCGGGGGCAGGCGGGTGCGCCCGCGCGCCAGCCGTACGGCGACCACCACCGCGGCGGCGGCCTGGCACGCGGTGAGCGCGGCCAGGGCGGCCCGGACCGGACCCCGACGGCCGGTCCGCGCGGCGGCGGCGCTGACTGGGACTGCGGTCCGGCGGCGGGTCCGCGCGGCGGCGGCCCGGGCGGTGGTGGTGAGGGCGGTGACCGGGACGGCGCCGATCGGGACGGCGGTCCGAGGGCGGATGGAGCGGGTCACCGGGGGAAGTCCTCGGCCACCAGCGACGCCACGATGCGTCCGCCCATCGCCACCAGCGGCAGCCCGCCGCCGGGATGAGCCGAGCCGCCCACCAGGTACAGGCCGCGCAGCGGCCCCCGGTTGCCGGGGCGGCGCAGCGGGGCCAGCGGTCCCGCGTAGGCGCCGCCGTAGATCGCCCCGCCCCAGGCGCCGTAGCGGTCGCGCAGGTCGGCGGGGGTGAGCAGGTCGACGAAGCGGAGCCGGCCCGACAGGTCGAGGCCCCGGCCGGCCAGGCGTTCCAGCACCAGGTCCCGGTAGGCGTGCGGGGACATCGGCCACCGGCCCGGGTCGCGGGCCGGGACGTTGACCAGCATGGTCCAGTTCTCGCAGCCCTCCGGGGCCTGCGACGGGTCGTCCACCGCCGAGCAGCCGACGTAGACGGTCGGGTCCTCCGGCGGGCGCCGCCGGTCGAAGACGTCGGCGAACTCCCGCTCGTAGTCGGCGGAGAAGAGCACCGTGTGGTGGGCCAGCCCCTCGGTCCGGCCCTCCACCCCGGCCATCATCAGGAACGCCGAGGAGGACAGGCCGAGCGAGGCGGTCCGCCGCAGCCGCCGCCGGTCGGGCAGCAGCCGCCCGTAGAGCGCCGCCGCGTCGGTGTTGGCGACCACGACCGAGGCGTGCTCGCGCTCGCCGGAGGCCAGCCGTACGCCCAGCACCCGGTCGCGGCCGGCGAGCACCCCGGTGACCTCGGCGCCGAGGACGACCTCCACGCCGGCCTTCTCCAGGGCCGCGGCGAGCGCGTCGGCGAGCCGGGGCAGCCCGCCCGCCACGTACCAGCCGCCCTCGCCGTGCTCGATCGCGGGCACGCAGGCCAGTGCGGCGGGTGCCCGGTAGGGGCTGGAACCGGCGTAGGTGGCGTAGCGGCCGGCGTACTGCAGCAGGCGCGGATCGGTGAAGAAGCGCCGGGCCAGCCCGTGCAGGGTCCGGCCGGGCGCGACCGCCGCCAGGTCGGACAGGCTCCCGCGCGGCGCGGACCGGGACAGGGAGACCGGCGGCCCGGCGAAGAAACCGCGCGCCGACGCCTCGTAGCACCGCCGGGCCCAGGCGTGGAACGCCCGCCAGCCGGCCCCCTCACCCGGCGCGAGCCGCTCCACGGCCCCGGCCATCCGCTCCGGGTCCCGGGGCGCCGTCAGCACCGAGCCGTCGGCGAAGCGGTAGCGGCACAGCTCGCGCGGTTCCACCAGGTCGAGCTCCAGCCCCAGGCCGGTGAACAGGTCCGGTAGGGTGAGCAGGGACGGCCCTTCGGAGAAGGTGAAACCGTCGCGCCGGTGCTCGGCGAGCTTGCCGCCCAGCCGGGGCAGCCGCTCGTAGAGCCGGACCCGGTGCCCCCCGCGGGCCAGCAGCAGCGCGGAGACCATCCCCCCGACGCCGCCTCCGACCACGATCACTTCCGCCATCGACGCCTCCAGGCGAGCAGGACGAACACACCCATGCAGATCCCCCCGGCGGCGGCGACCAGCGGGTCGGGCGGGTCGAAGACCACCGCGAACCCGATCGTCTCCATGACCGCCATCACCGTGTACAGCGCGGCCAGGCCGGTGCTGCGCGCCGCCGGGTCCGGCAGGGAGAGGTCGATCAGCACCATCACCAGCAGCGACACGGCCAGCCAGCCGGCGAAGTTGCCGAGCGGGACGCCCCGGTAGGGACCGGGCTCGTGCCACACCCACAGGCCCAGCCGGATCATCTGCGGATCCAGGAACAGGTCCCACGCGGTGAGCGCCGCCGCGCCCAGCGCGACGCGCGCCGCCCGGCTCGCCGGCGCCGCCGCGGAGGCCGCCGCGTGGGCCGCCAGACCCATGCCGCCCCAGGCCAGTGCGACGATCACCGGGACGCCGCCGGGCTGCGGCACGAGCAGGCCGGTGTAGTGGTAGTCGCCGAACGGCACCCCGGTCCTCGTGCCGATCCACTCCGCGGCGTAGCCGGCCGCGACGGCGGCGGCGAAGGCCGCGGCCGCCCGCGGGAGGGTGTGGACCGCCGCGGCGAAGGCGACCGCGGCCGCCGCCAGCAGCAGCACGACCACGCTGGTGAGCAGGATCGGCCGCGGCTGCAGCCCGGTCGCCACCTGCGCCGCCACCATGGCGGCCAGCAGCGCCGCCCCGGCCCGGCCCGCCGCCGAGGGCGCGGCCGGAATCCCCGTCGCGGTCACCGCACACCCCTCCCCGCTCCCGGCCACTCGTGCGCGTCTCCCACGGAGACTCCTTCGAGTGGTTCTCTCCTCCCGGACGCATTCCGCACCCCACCGGGGGATCTTCTTCGGGAAGAGCTTCGGGAAGGTTCGGCGTCCGCCGTCCGCCGGGCCGTACGAGCTCCGACGCCGACGCCGACGCCGGCCCCGACACCGACGCCGCACGGACGCCGACGCCGGAGCGGCCGGTCCGCGCTCGCGGTCACTGCACGCTGACGTCCAGGAAGATCGGCTTCTTTGCGGGGAACAGCGGGGTCCCGTCCTCGCTGGTCATCTTCCAGAAGATCTTGCATCTGGCCGGGCCGGCGGCGGCGCGGACGCGCACCGCTATGTCGGTCGTCCTTCCCGGCGCGGTCGGCTCGATCGCGATCCGCTCGGGGGCACGGCACGGCGTGCTGTTGATCCGGGTGAGATACCGCCCCTCCCAGGGGACGGTTCCGGCGTTGCGGATCCGCCACACCTTGGTGAAGTGCGCCTTCCTGCGCACCGTGCTCCCATCCGGGTAGGTGACGTCCCCCTCGAAGACGGAGTCGTCACTCGACTGCGCCGTCCATGCCGGTGATTCGTGCGGCACGGCCTTGTCCGGCGCCTTCTCGCCGCCGAACGGCGAGAACGCGGCGACCACCGCGCCGGCGCCACCGGCGAGTACGGCGGACAGCACGCCGAGGACGACGGGCCTGCCGATGCGGATGCGGAGCGACCGCGCGGCCGGAGCGGGACCGTCCGCCACGGGCCCGCCCTCTGCGAGCCCGCTCTCCGCCGGTCCGGCCACCGTTCCCGTCCGCGCCGGTGTGTTCTGCGCCGGTCCGGTTCGCGCCGGTGTGTTCTGCGCCGGTCCGGTCTGCGCCGGCTCGCTCTCCGCCGCGGGGGAGGCCGGCGGACCCTGGGTCCTGGCCTGCTCCCAGTACGACCGCCACTCCCGCTCGGTCTCCCGCTCGTCCTGTCCCAGCCGGCCGACCGCGAGGACCCGGACGAACTCCCACGTCGTCTCCCAGGTCGGGAGCGTCCGTCCCCGGGCGGCGGCGGCCAGCGACGACTTCGAGGCCGCCGCTCCCAGACGGGAGGACATCTCCGCGAAAGACGGGTCGCCCGCCCTCTCCTTGAGCTCCCAGAGCCGGTGCGCGAGCAGCGCCACCGGACCGGACCCCGGATCGGGCCGGGCGGGCCTCCGCCCCCGTCGGGACCCCGGCTTCTCCGGGAGCGAATCTGGCGACCTGTGCACGTCCGGTGACTCCGGCATCCCCTACCCGTTCTGGTCGGCACCGCCCGGCATCCGCGTCCGCGGATCCGGCGCGACCCTTTCCGGCAACACGCTTTCGAACGGAGTAGGTTACCGGAAGCCGCCGGACGCCTCCGATCGGCGTCGCGGACGCCCCATGGCACCGCCAGGACTCTCGTCGGCCGGTCAGTCGGAACGCCGCCGTCGACCGGTCATCGGCACGCCGCCCTGGACGGCCGGTCCGACCGGCGATCGACACGCTCGCGTGGTCTCCGGGCGCGACGAGAGCCGCCGTCTCCTCCCACGCGATGTCGCGCCGTCCGCACGAGCACGCCGCGACGCACCCCGTCGCGGGTACGGCGGCGCCGTCGCCGATCGCGGCCGTGACCCGACCATGACACGGCGCGGACGAGGCGAGGACACGGCCCGGAGACGCTGTAACCGTCCGTCGGACCGAGAGCCGCGGCGAATATGATCACGAATGGGAGAGGGCATGGCTGACGACAGGCGATGGGACCGGCGCTCACTGCTGCGGGGCGCCGCCGTGCTGGCCGGTGCGGCCGCGACGGTGCCGCTGCTCGGTGAGGCGGCCACGGCACGAGCCGGCGGTGGTGACGCGGACGCGCTGTTCAAGGCCGGGAGGTTCGAGCAGGCCGGCCGCGCGTACGAGGAGATCCTGAGAAAGGACCCCGAGAACCTGCACGCGGCCCGTCGGCGCGGCTACGTCGGGCTGCTGGCCAACCGGTTCCGTGACGCGGAGAGATACCTCAAGCTGGCCGTCGCTCTGGCGCCCGACGACAGGGACGCCAACCGATTCCTGGCCGACTGCTACATCCGGCAGGACAGACTCTCCCTCTCGGCACCGCACTGGCGAGCCGCCGGCCAGGAGAGCTACGCCGAATGGTTCGCGACGTTCTCCGGCGAGCCGTACCAGGTCCGCGGCGACACCGCGCAGCTGCCCTGGAAGCAGATGGATCCGGAGCCGCTGGTCGAGGCCTCGGTCAACGGCGGGCCGCCGAAGCGCTTCACGTTCTACACCGGCGCCCCGTCGCTGCAGGTGTCGGCGACGGTGGCCAGGGAGGCCGGGCTGAGGCCCGTCGCCAGTGAGAAGATCGATTACTTGAACGGCACCGTATGGATGCACTACGGGGCGCTGGACTCGTTCCGGTTGGGCGGCATCGAGCTGCGCAACGTCCCCGTGAGCTGGTCGGCGACGGAGTCGGGCGCGGACGTCGACACCGACACCGACGGCATGATCGGCATGTGGGTCTTCTACCACCTGCTGACCACCTTCGACTACGCGGGCCGGCGGCTGGTCCTGCGGCGCCGGACCCCCGAGACGGCCGGCGAGGTACGCGCCGCCGCCGAGCGGGCGGGCACCGCGCCCCTGCCGATGTGGCTGGCCCGGGAGAACGCGCTCCACACCAGGGGCAGGGTCGCCGGCGCCGCCGGCTCCGGTACGGGGGTGGTGGGTGTGCTCTTCGGCGGACACAGCGAGGTCGCCGGGATCGTGAACGGGGCGACGGCCGAGCGGTTGCAGGTCCGCGTGGACCGCGACCGCCCGGTCGAGACCTTCGCCGGCAGCCACCCGGTCGTCGCCTATCCCTGCTATCCGAAGGAGATGCGCCTGGGCGGAGTCGCCGCCGACGGCGTCTACTGCTTCACGAACCCGGACGCACCCCTCGCCCCCAACGGGTTCGACGTGGCGGCCGCCTTCTTCCACAGCTTCCACAAGCCCAGCACCGTCACCCTCGACTTCACCGACATGAACCTCTACGCCACCCGCGGGCAGGCCGCCTGACCGCTGCGGCGCGGCGCTGTACACCGGGCGCGGCACCGCCGGGCGCCGCATCAGCCGATCAAGGAACGGCGCGGGCCCGCCTTCCGTTTCGGCGGGGTCCCGGCCGGTTCCCCGGCCAGGACCCCGCCTGCGCGGCGCGATCCGCGGACCTGCGGCTTCCGGCTCACCTCATGATCCGGACTCCGAGCGGCTAGGCCCGGCCTCCGTCGGCGATGGACACGATCGAGGCGGTCTGGAACTTCTTGTGGCCCTTCCCGTTGGCCCCGACGACGGCCGTGTAGGACTTGGTGGTCCAGCCCAGGCTGTACTTGATGTTCAGCTTGCGCTTGTTGTTGCACCGGTTGCTCCAGTACACCGTCACGGAGGTGTTCCCGTCCCCCCACGACCAGGCGAAGCAGCCGGCGACTCCGCGGTGGACGTCCGCCGACGCCGGAGCCGCGGTGCCGACGCCGAGACCGGCGGCGGCGAGGGAGGCGGCGGCGAAGACGGCGGCGCGGGTGCGCAGGCCGGTCCTGCGAGACGACATGGGCATGAAGGTCTCCTCATCCGGTGAATGTGTTCGTTCGACTGCGGTCACCGCACCGAGCGGGCCGGTCCGGTGATCTTCGTTGCGGCTCCGCCCGCGGGGCGGAGCGGGACATCGGGCGCTTCCCCCGGCTGCGGGTGCCGGGGGATGCGGGCCCTAGCAGCTGCCGGGCAGCGTCACCTTGTTGGGCATGCTGTGGTCGATCTTCTTGCTGCCCTTGCTCCGGGCGCCGACGGTGAAGCACTTGTAGAAGATCGTGCCGTTCTCGCGGACGAACTGCAGTTTGACGGCCCGCTTCTGGTTGCAGTGGTTGTTGTAGTACACGGTGGTGGTCACGTTGCCGTCACCCCACGAGACGTTGATCTTCTTTCCGCTGGGCGACGCGCACGCGGCGGACTTCCGGTGGACGTCGGCGGAGGCCCCCGCGGTCCCGGCACTGGCGACGGACGGGACGCACAGCACGGCGAGAGCGGCTACGGCGGGCACCAGTTTCCTGTACTGCAAGGTGGTCTTCCTTCGTTCTCCGACACGGACCCGGCCGGTTCGGCGACCGGCGGGGGAGGGCGCACCGCGGTCGGGGACCGCGGGCGCCGAGGACTCGATCAGCTTGCCCGCCGCCCCCGTCCCGGCCAAGCGATCTTCGTCCAGAGCTGCGGCTTCGGACTTTCGGACGTCGGATTTTGGACTTTGGACAAATGGGAAGCCGCCCCGGACGCCGCCGGGAGCTGGTGCGACGACCTCGTCGGTGGAACAATGTTCCGGTCTGACGCCGCCGGGATGCCGGGCGACGCGGGGACCACGGCGGAGGGGGAGGCATGCGGTTCGGGCGCACCTACGAGGAGTTCGAGGTCGGCGCCGTCTACAGGCACTGGCCCGGGAAGACGGTGACGGAGTACGACAACCACCTGTTCTGCCTGCTGACCATGAACCACCATCCCGTCCACCTGGACGACAACTACGCGGCGACCACGGACCACGGCCGGAACCTCGTCGTCGGCAACTACGTCTACTCCCTGCTGATCGGCATGTCCGTGCCCGACGTCTCCGGGAAGGCGATCGCCAACCTCGAGGTCGAGTCGCTCAGGCACGTCGCCCCCACATTCCACGGGGACACGCTCTACGGCGAGACGACCGTGCTGGACAAGCGGCGGTCGGCCTCGAAGGAGGACCGCGGCATAGTCCGCGTGGAGACCAGGGGGCACAAGCAGGACGGCACCCTGGTCTGCGTCTTCCGCCGCAGGGTCATGGTCCCGACGGCGGTCTACCTGAAGGAGCGCGGCGAAGAGCCGGGACGTCCGGTCCCCCTCGCCTGAGGCCGGGACCGGTCCGACGGCGATCCGAGGACCGCGCCCGCCTCCCCGTGCCACGATCGAAAGGACGTCCAGGGGTGGACTTCGAGCTGAACGACGAGCAGCGGCTGTTCCAGCGGACCCTGCGGGAGTTCGTCGACTCCGAGATCGTGCCGGTCGCCCCGGAGTGGGAGCGCACCGGCCGCTACCCGGCCGAGATCGTCGACCGGTTCCGGCAGCTGGGGCTGTTCGGCATCACGATCCCCGAGGAGTACGGCGGGCTGGCGCTGGACCGGGTCTCGTTCGCCCTGGTCTTCGAGGAGATCGCACGCGGCTGGATGGGCGTGGCCGGGGTGCTCGGCTCGCACTCCCTGGCCGCGTGGATGATCGCCCGGTACGGCACCGAGGAGCAGCGGAAGGCCTACCTGCCGGACCTGGCCACCGGCGCCCGCCGTACCGGGATCGCGCTGACCGAACCGGGGGCGGGCACGGACCTGCAGGGCATCCGGACCCGCGCGGTCCGCGACGGCGACCACTACGTGGTCAACGGCACCAAGACGTGGATCACCAACGCCCGGCACGCCGACCCGATGCCCGTCCTGGTCAAGACCTCGATCACTGAGCCCGCCCACCGCGGGATGTCCCTGATCCTCGTCGAGGCCGGCACCCCCGGCTACACGGTAGGACGCGACCTGCCCAAACTCGGCTACCGGGGCACCGAGACCTGCGAGGTCGTCCTCGACGACGTGCGCGTCCCGGCCTCGGCGCTGCTCGGCGGGACGGAGGGCCGGGGCATGCAGCAGGCCCTGTCGGCGCTGGAGCTCGGCCGGATCAACATCGCCGCCCGCGCGGTGGGCGTCTCCCAGTGCGCCTACGACGCGGCGCTGGCCTACTCGCGCGAGCGCCACGCCTTCGGCAGGCCCATCTCCGACTTCCAGGCCATCCAGCTCAAGCTCGCCGACATGGCCACCGAGATCCAGGCCGCCCGGCTGCTCACCTACTGGGCGGCGGTCCGCTCGGAGGGCGGCGCGGTGACGGCCGAGGCCGCGATGGCCAAGTACTTCGCCTCGGAGGTCGCGCTCCGGACGACCATGGAGGCCATGCGGGTCCACGGCGGCTACGGATACTCCCAGGAGTTCGTCGTCGAGCGCCTCTACCGCGACGCGCCGCTCATGGCCATCGGTGAGGGCACCAACGACGTCCAGCGGATGGTCATCGCCCGGTCCCTCGTCGCGGGCGACTCCACGGTCGGCTGGTGAGCCGGGCGGGAGCCCGCCGGGACGGAGCTTGCTTCCGCGACAGAACGTGCCACCGGTGCGAAATGTGAGGTAACCCACTCCGGAAAACTGTCCGATCGGTCAAACCCTGACCGATCGGACAGGCATTCTTGAGGAGGAGGTGGGTTTCGATGTCTCGCAGCGCCCGCTCGGGCACCCGGGAGGAGATCCTGGACGCGGCGTCCTGGCTCTTCGCCGCGACCGGTTTCAAGGGCACCTCACTCCAGGACATCGCCGGGGCGGTCGGCTGCTCCAAGGCCGCCCTGCTGTACCACTTCGACGGCAAGGACGCGATCCTCGCCGAACTGCTGGCACCCGCGGTGGAGGCGTTCGAGACGCTCGACGCCCGGCTGGCCGCCCTCGGCGACGAGGCCGTACGGCGCGCGGCCGTCGAGGGGTTCGTGGACCTCGTGATGCGCTTCCGGCGAGAGGTCACCGTCCTGTACGGCGACCTGCCCGACCTGCTCCAGCGCCCGGCCTTCGCGGGGGTGCAGGAGATGACGGACCGGCTCCTGGCCGCGCTCACCGGCCGCTCGGCCGAGCCCGCGGCCCGCGCGGCGGCGCTGCTGGTGCTCGGCGGCGTCCCGGTCGCCTGCATGGAGCCGTGCGGGATCGGCGACGACGAGCTCCGCTCCGCCCTGGTCCGCAGCGCGGCCCGGGCCCTCGACCCCACCGGTGCCTGACGGCGTCCCCGACCCCACCGGCGCCTGACGGCGTCCCCGACCTCACCCGCGCCCGGCGGCGTTCCCGCCGCCTTCCGCTCTTTCCAAAGATCCCGACATTTCCGACAAGGATGCTTCATGGCAACCCTGCTCTACCGGCTCGGCCGGGCCTCGTTCCGCCGCCGGCGGTTGGTCCTCGCCCTGTGGCTCGCCGTACTGGCCGCCCTCGGCGGGTCCGCCGCCGCCTTCATGGGGCCCATGGCGAGCAACTTCTCGATGCCGGGCACCGAGGCGCAGCGCGCACTCGACACCCTGGCCGAGGAGTTCCCGCAGGCCTCCGGGGCGACCGGCACCATCGTCGTCGCCGCCCCCGAAGGCCGGCAGCTGGCCTCCCCGCAGGACCGGGCGACCCTGCAGGCGCTGGTCAAGGAGGCCTCGGCGCTGCCCGGCGTGCTGGCCGCCCTCGACCCGTTCCAGACCAAGGCGCTCTCCCCGGACGGCCGCTACGCCCTGATCCAGGTGCAGTTCGCCGCCCGCGGTGACGAGGTGACCGACGCCCAGCGCGACGCCTACGCGAAGGTGGGCGCCGCCGCCGAGGCCACCGGCCTGCGGGTGGCGGCCGGCGGCGAGGTGACCAGCGCCGAACCGGAGATCGGCTCCACCGAGGCCCTCGGCGTCCTGGTGGCGGCGATCGTCCTGGTCATCACCTTCGGCTCCCTGGTCGCCGCCGGGATGACCCTGCTCAACGCGCTCATCGGCGTCGGCGCCGGCATGGCCGGGCTCTACGCCCTCAGCGGCGCCGTCGAACTGACCACCACCGCCCCCATCCTCGCCCTCATGCTCGGCCTGGCCGTCGGCATCGACTACTCGCTGTTCATCACCTCCCGGCACCGGCAGAACCTCGCCGACGGCCTGGAGCCCGAGGAGGCCGCCGCGCGCGCCGTCGGCACCGCCGGATCGGCCGTCGTCTTCGCCGGCGCCACCGTGGTCATCGCGCTCGCGGGCCTGACGGTGGTGGGCATCCCGTTCCTGACCATCATGGGCCTGGCCGCCGCGGGCACCGTCGCCGTCGCCGTGCTGGTGGCGATCACCCTGCAGCCCGCGCTGCTCGGCTTCGCCGGCCGCCGCGTCCTGCCCCGCAGGCAGCGCGCCGCCGCGCCGGAGAACGGCGCCGCCGGGAAGGAGGAGGCCCGGCAGCCCCTCAGCTTCCGCTGGGGCTACTTCGTCACCCGCCACCGCCTGCCGTTCATCCTCGCCGGCGTGCTCGCCCTGGGCGCGCTGACCGTCCCCGCGGCGGACATGCGCCTGGCGCTGCCCGACGCCGGCACCGCCCCGGCCGGCTCCTCCCCCCGCGAGGCCTACGACCTCACCGCTGAGGGCTTCGGCCCCGGCTTCAACGGCCGGCTGGTCGCCGTGATCACGGCCGACTCCGCGCCGGCCGCCCAGCAGGCCGTCGCGCAGGCCCAGCAGCTGATCCAGAGCACGCCCGGCGTCCTCGCCGCCGCCCCGCAGGGGTTCAACGCCGCAGGCACCACCGCACTGCTGTCCGTGATCCCCAAGACCGGCCCGACCGACGAGGCGACCGAGACGATGGTCCACGAGATCCGCGAGCGGGTCTCCGGCGTCTCCGGCGCGGAGATAGCCCTGACCGGCGTCACCGCCGTCGGCATCGACATCTCCGAGAAGCTCTCCGACGCCCTGCCGGTCTACCTGCTGCTGGTCGTGGGGCTGTCCATCCTGCTGCTGATGCTGGTCTTCCGCTCGGTGCTGGTGCCGGTCAAGGCGGCCCTGGGCTTCCTGCTCACCGTCGGCGCCACCTTCGGCATCACCGTCGCGATCTTCCAGCAGGGCCACCTGGCCGGCCTGGTCGGCCTGGACACGCCCGGCCCGCTGGTCAGCTTCCTGCCGATCCTGCTCATCGGCATCCTGTTCGGCCTGGCCATGGACTACCAGGTCTTCCTGGTCTCCCGGATGCGGGAGGACTTCGTGCACGGCGACACCGCCCGCCAGGCCACCGTCAACGGCATGGGCCACGGCGGCCGCGTCGTCACCGCCGCCGCGCTCATCATGATCTCCGTCTTCGGCGGCTTCGTGCTCATGGACGACCCGATCATCAAGTCGATGGGCTTCGCCCTGGCCATCGGCGTCGCCATCGACGCCTTCGTGGTCCGGATGACGATCGTGCCGGCCGTGATGTCCCTGCTCGGCGACGGCGCCTGGTGGCTGCCCCGCTGGCTGTCGCGCGCCCTGCCCAACGTCGACATCGAGGGCGAGCAGCTCCGCGCCCACCTCGACCGGGAGAACACGAAGGTCCCCGCGGGCGTCTGACCCGCGCGACCGATCGCGGTGCCGCGCGGTCTGGAGGTCCCGCCCGCGCGACCGATCGCGTGACCGCGCGGCCCGGCGGGAGGTCCCGCCCGCGCGGTCCCTCGCGGGGCCGCGTCCCGGACTCCGGGGCGCGGCCCCGCTCGGCGGTGACGTCACCGGGGCGGGTGCGGGCCGGGCGCTCTTCCGGTCCGCACCCGCCCGGTCGCGACCCCGCCCCTCCGCCGCGGGTCAGCGGCGGTGCAGGCGGAAGTAGTCGAACTCGGCCGTGGCCCCCGCGCCGCCCAGCGAGATGAGCCCGACGCGCAGGTCGGCGTCGGCCGACAGGGTCCACACGCCGCCGAAGACCCACCTGCGGCCGTCGCGGCTGGTGGCCGCGCGCAGTTCGTGCTCGCCGTTGCGCCGGTCGACGCGGTGGATCAGGCGCAGCCAGGTCTCCTCGGCGGGCGGCCCGACGATCGTGCCGCCGTAGGCGATCCGGCCCTCGTACGGCATCTCCTTGCCGAACTCGGTCTGGCGGGTGTTCCAGATCGCCGCGTGGACGAGCTTGGTGTAGAGGTCGTCACCGGCGTAGGCGATGAGGCCCGCCTGCTGGTAGTTGCGGACGCTGTCGGTCCCCAGGTCGATGCGGAGCCTGGTCTCGGCGGTCCAGTCGCCCTCGGGGACCTCGCGCAGCAGGACGGAGGCGGTGTTGTCCTCTCTGTTCAGCTCGGCGGCCTGGGTCGGCCAGCGCAGCGCCCCGCCGGTGACCTCGCCCTGCGGCCCGCGCACCCAGCTCCAGCCGGAGCCCAGCCCCGTGCCGTCGAACTCGTCGCTGCGGCGGCGGTCGACCGGGCCCGGGCGGGGAGTGGGCGCGACCTTCACGGGGCCGGTGCGGCCGGGCGCCCGCTGCGGGTCCTCCGAGGCCCACGCGCCGCCCCGGACGGTCGGCCAGCCGTCGATCCAGTCGAGCCGGTCGATCAGCATGGGCCGCTCGTTGATCCCGAACGGCTCGTCGAGGTAGGGGTCGGCGCGGTCGATGGCGTGGTACACCAGCCAGTCCTGACCGGCGGGATCGGTCACGACGGCGTTGTGCCCGGTGCCCACCCAGCGGTTGCCGTTCGGCGCGATGACGATCGTGCCGCCCGCCCGCGAGACGGTCAGCGGCACCTTCTCCCGGTCGAGGTAGGGGCCGGTGATGGCGCGCGAGCGCCCGGCGTAGACGCTGTAGCCCGTGGTCGGCCCGGCGCAGCAGTCGGCCGAGGAGGCGAACAGGTACCAGTAGCCGCCGCGGCGCACCAGGTAGCCGCCCTCGAACTTGTTGTCGATGGCGATCATCGTGGGCTCGCCCACGGCCTTCCTGCCGGTGGGGTCGAGGCGCGTGATGAAGATCCCGCCGTAGTAGGAGCCGTAGACGAGGTACTCGGTCCCGTCGGTGTCGACCGCGTGGGCGGGGTCGAAGGTCCACTTGAAGTCGCCGGAGGCGCCGGCGCCCCGGCGCGGCCCCACGACCGGGGCGCCCGAGTCGGTCCACGGGCCGGCCGGCGTCGGCGCGGTGGCCATCCCGATCGCGTTGTCACCGGGCTCCGGTGTGACGGTGGTCTGGGTGACCACGTAGTACAGGCGGTACTCGCCGTCCACGCGCCGGATGTCCGGCGCCCACAGGCTCGCGCCCGCCGCGGCGTCGGCCCAGGCGGGCAGGGTCCGCTCGGTGAAGGCGTCGCCGACGTAGGACCAGTCGACCAGGTTCCGCGAGCGGGAGATGGGCAGGTGGTGGCGGGTCCCCTCGCCCTCGCGCAGGGGGTCGCTGGTCCCGAAGGCGTACCACCAGCCGTCCTCGCCCCGGACGATCGCCGGATCGGCGAAGGTGTCGGAGAAGGAGCCGCTGACCGGGTTGGTGTAGGTGCCGGGCCCGCGTCCCGCGTCCGGTCCGCCCGCGGCCGGTCCGGTCGGAGCCCGTTCGGAGGAGGCCGGGGACCGGCCGGCGGCCTCCGGGGCGGGGGCGGGATCCGCCGCCTCCGCGGCCCGTGCGGGATCCGCCGCCTCCGCGGCCGGGGCCGCCGCGAGCAGGCAGGCCAGCCCCGCCAAGGTGACGATCATGCGTCGAACGACTCTGGCACCCATGAAGACCTCTTCCGCTGCGCCTCGCACGTGTCCCCGACCGGACGCCCCCGTTCCCAGATCTTTCTACAACGTTGTATTCAACGTTGTACATAGTCGGCGGCCACCATCCTGGCGCGAACCTCACCGCGCCCCGCCCGCCTCGGTCAGCCCTGCCCGCCCGCGCCGGCCCCGCCGGCCCCGCGCCCGAGTCGGCGGGGCCGGCGCGGGCGGACGGCCCCGGAAGAAGGTGCCCGGCACGGCCGGGGGGCGGATAGGGTCCGGGGCGTGGAACCCGTCGTGGCCGTGCTGCTGGTCGTCGTCCTGGTCGGCGTGCCCGCCCTGGTGCTCTGGAGGGTGCTGCGCGGGCGGCGGGAACTGGGCAGCAGCCCCGCCGAGCGGGCCACCTTCGAGACCCTGCACACCGCCTCGCTCGCGGCCCCGCCGCTGCGGGCCGGGCTGACCGAGGCGGGCGCCCAGAAGGCCTCCCGGCACCTGCGCGCGCTGCTCGGCTCGCCGGCGCTGGCGGTCGCCGACGAGCAGCGGCTGCTGGTCTACGACGGCGAGGGCGACCACCACGCCCGCGAGGCCTTCGAGCACGCCGGCAAGACCCTGGCCGACGGCCGGACGCAGGTGCTCGGGCCGGAGATAGTCTCCTGCGACCTGCCCGAGTGCCCGATCCGGTTCGCCGTCGTGGTGCCGCTCACCACCGACGGCCGGGTGGTGGGCTCGCTGGCCGCCTACGGCGGCCACGCCTCCGCGGGCCTGGTCCGCGCCGCCCACGAGGTCGCGAACTGGGTGAACTCGCAGCTGGAGCTGGCCGAGCTCGACCGGTCCCGGACGCGGCTGATGGAGGCCGAGGTCCGGGCGCTGCGCGCGCAGATCTCCCCGCACTTCATCTACAACTCGCTGACCACGATCGCGAGCTTCGTCCGCTCCGACCCCGACCGCTCCCGGGAGCTGCTGCTGGAGTTCGCCGACTTCACCCGCTACTCCTTCCGCAGGCACGGGGAGTTCACCACGCTCGCCGAGGAACTGCGCTCCATCGACCGCTACCTGACCCTGGAGCGCGCCCGCTTCGGCGACCAGCTCCAGGTCACGCTCCGCATCGCGCCCGAAGTGCTCGCGGTGGCGGTGCCGTTCCTGTGCCTGCAGCCCCTGGTGGAGAACGCCGTACGGCACGGCCTGGAGAGCAAGCCCGGCGTGGGGCGGATCTCGATCCTCGCCGAGGACTCGGGGGCCGAGTGCCGGATCAGCGTCGAGGACGACGGGGTCGGCATGGACCCCGAGCGGCTCCGCCGCATCCTGGCCGGTGACGCCGACGCGCGGTCGGGGACCGGGGGAGTGGGCCTGGCCAACGTGGACGAGCGGCTGCGCCAGGTCTACGGCGACGAGTACGGCCTGGTGGTGGAGACCGGCCGGGGCGCCGGGACGAAGGTGAGCGTCCGGCTGCCCAAGTACCATCCCGGAGTGTCCGCCGACTGACCCCGCCCTCCGCGGACCCGGAGCGTCCGCGGACCGACCCGGCCCTCCGCCGACCGACCCGCCCTCTCCCCCGGAGGATCGATGACCGCAGGCCGTACGGACGCCCCAGGACCGGCGACCGCCCCGGACGCCGGGAAGACCCCGCTCCCGCGCGGGCTGGGGCGGCGGTTCTGGATCCTGTTCGCCTCCAGCACCGTCTCCAACCTGAGCGACGGCGTGGGCAAGGTCGCCCTGCCGCTGCTGGCGGTCACCCTCACCCAGGACCCGGTGCTGGTCGCGGCGCTGACCTCGCTGACCATCCTGCCGTGGCTGATGTTCGCGATCGTCAGCGGCGCCCTGGTGGACCGGGTCGACCGCCGCCGGGCCATGATCGCCGCCCAGTTGGTCAGGACTGTGATCGTCGGACTGCTCGCGGCGGCGGTGCTGGCCGGGCAGGCGGCGCTGTGGATGCTCTACGCGGCGGCCTTCACGCTGGGCGCCGTCGAGACGCTCTACGACAACGCGGCCCACTCGATGACGCCCTCCGTGGTCCGGCGCGACCAGCTGGAGAAGGCGAACGGCCGGGTGGAGGCCGCGTCGGTCGTCGCGGACGGCTTCCTCGGCGCCCCGCTGGCGAGCGCGCTGTTCGTGGTCGCGGCCGCCTGGCCGTTCCTGGCGAACTCGCTGGGCTTCCTGCTGGCGGGGGTGGTGCTGCTCCTGCTGCCCGGCCGCTACCGGGCCGGGCGGACGGCGGAGCGGGCGGACGGCCATGCGGCCGGGCCGGAGGGCGGACGGGGGAGCGGACACGCGGCCGGCGGAGCGGACGGGCACCCGGCCGGGCACCCGGGTGAGCCGGAGAGCGGGCAGGCGGGCGGAGCGGTGGAGGGGCGGTCCGCGAACCTGCGCGCGGAGATGGCCGAGGGCCTGCGCTGGTTCTGGAACCACCGGCTGATCCGCGGGCTCACCGTGGTGGCGAGTCTGACCGGGGCGGCGTTCCAGGCGATGATGTCGGTGATGGTGCTGTTCGTGACGGACGTGCTGGAACTGCCCGCCGCCGCGTTCGGCTGGTTCGTGCTGGCCTCGGCCGCCGGCGGGGTGGCGGGCGGGCTGGTCGTGCCGGTGCTGGTCCGCAGGTGGTCGCGGGCCGTGGTGATGGGCGTGGCGCTGACCGTCCCCGGCGCCTGCTTCGTGCTCATCGGCGCCTTCCCGTCCCCGGCGGCGCTGGCGGTCGCGATGGCGCTCGGCGGCGGGGCGCTGCTGGTCTGGAACGTCCTGGTCATGTCGGTCCGCCAGGCCCTGGTCCCGCCGCACCTGTTCGGCCGGGTGCTGGGGGCGATCCGCACGGTGCTGTGGGGCCTCATGCCGCTCGGCGCGCTGGCCGGCGGGCTGGTGGGCAGGGCGTACGGCCTGCAGACCCTCGCGGTCGTCTGCGGGTGCCTGCTGCTGGCGCTCATGGTGCCGCTCTCCCTGACGCTGCACCGCCACGGAGCGCTGCTCCGTGCGCTGAGCAGGCCGGATACTGTTGACACGTGATGTCTGATTCATCACCCTCTAGGGATTCCCCTGACGCACGACCCGGAGGAGCGAGCGTGACCGGCCTGCGTGTTCTGGCGGTGGACGACGAGCTGCCCGCGCTCGAGGACCTGGCCTACCTGCTGCGCGACGACCCCCGCATCGACGAGGTCTCCCTGGCCAGGGACGGCGCCGCGGCGCTGCGCGTGCTGGACCGCGCCATCGCCGACGGGCGGCCGATCGACGCCGTCTTCCTCGACATCCGGATGCGCGGTCTGGACGGAGTGGTGCTCGGCAGGCTGCTCTCGCAGTTCGCGAACCCGCCCCGGGTGGTCTTCGTGACCGCCTACGAGGAGCACGCGGTGGACGCCTTCGAGATCAAGGCGGAGG
This sequence comes from Planomonospora parontospora, assembly GCA_014647935.1. Taxonomy (GTDB): domain Bacteria; phylum Actinomycetota; class Actinomycetes; order Streptosporangiales; family Streptosporangiaceae; genus Planomonospora; species Planomonospora parontospora. The sequence goes on along the minus strand of BMQD01000013.1, from coordinate 25,921 downwards.
ACTACCTGCTCAAACCGGTTCGCCCGGAGCGGCTGGCCGAGGCCATCCGGCGGGTCTGCGTCTCGGCGGAGCTGCCGGACGGGGGCGGCGACGGCGGCGGTGCGGGCCGTACCGACCCGCAGACGATCCCGGTGGAGCTCGGCGGCGTGACCCGGTTCGTCTCCAGCACCGACGTCCGCTACGTGGAGGCACAGGGCGACTACGCCCGCCTGCACACCGCGGGCGGCAGCCACCTGGTCCGCATCCCGCTGGCGACCCTGGAGGAGCGCTGGGCCTCGGCCGGGTTCGTCCGGGTGCACCGTAGCCACCTGGTCGCGGTCAAGCACATCGACGAGCTGCACATCGACTCGGGCCGCTGCGTGGTCCGCATCGGCGAGACCGAGATCCCGGTCAGCCGCCGCCACACCCGCGAGCTGCGCGACCTGCTGGTACGGCGCGCCCGCAGGGGCAGGTCCGAGTGACGGCCGGGCGGGGCGCGGGCGACGGCGGAACGGGCCGGAACCCGAGCGGGAGTACGAGCCGGAACCAGGGTCGGAGTACGGGCCGGAGCACGGACCGGAGTGTGGACCGGAGCACGGACCGGAGTGCGGAGCGGGACGCCGGGAGGGGACCCGGCGAGGGGGGCGACGAGGAGCGGGGGACCGCGCCGCGGCGCCGCAGCGACCGAGCGCTGCGCGTGGCCGACCGCTTGGTACGGCCCGGCGAACGGCCCCGCCGCGAGGTGGTGACCAGCCCCAGGACCCAGGCTGCCCGCCGCTCCCGGTACCCCGCCACCCGGGAGATCGACGAGCAGACCCGCCTGGGCGAGGTGTACATGCGATCCCTGGTGCGCACCCAGTTCCGGCTCGCCCTGTTCGTGTGCACCGTGCTCGCCTGCGTGGTGGGCGGCCTGCCGCTGCTGTTCCTGCTCGTGCCGGAGCTGCGCGAGGTGCGGCTGCTCGGCGTGGGCCTGCCCTGGGCGCTGCTCGCCGGGCTGGTCTACCCGGGGTTCGTCGCCGGAGCCTGGCTCTACGTACGGCAGGCCGAGCGCAACGAGCGCCACTTCGCCGACCTGGTGGAGCGGCAGTGACCGCGAAGCCGGCGGGGCGGACGGCGGCGGGGACCGGGACGACCGTGGGACGGGCGGCGGAGGCCCGGACGGCGGCGGGACGGGCGGCGGAGGCCGGGACCGCGGGGGAGACGGCGGCCGGGGTGGACGGCGGCCGGACCGGGGGCCCGGAGTGAACACCGCCTACGGGGTGTCGGCGGTCGTCGTCGTGGTGCTGGCCGCCGTCCTCATCGGGATCTTCGGCCTCCGGCTGTCGCGCACGACCTCCGACTTCTACGTGGCCTCCCGCACGGTCTCGCCGCTGTGGAACGCCTCCGCGATCGGCGGGGAGTACCTGTCGGCCGCGTCGTTCCTGGGCATCGCCGGGCTGATCCTGGCCTACGGCGCCGACATGCTCTGGCTGCCGGTCGGCTGGACGGGCGGCTACCTGGTGCTGCTGGTGCTGGTCTCCGCGCCGCTGCGCCGGTCGGGCGCCTACACGCTCCCGGACTTCGCCGAGGCCCGCCTGGAGTCGATGATCGTGCGCCGCAGCGCCAGCGTGCTCGTGGTGCTGATCGGCTGGCTGTACCTCATGCCGCAGTTCCAGAGCGCCGGGCTGGTGCTGCGCACGATCACCGGCGCGCCGGTGTGGGCCGGCGGCCTGCTGGTGGCCGTCGTCGTCGCGGTCAACGTGCTCTCCGGAGGCATGCGCTCCATCACGTTCGTGCAGGCCTTCCAGTACTGGCTCAAGCTCACCGCGCTCGCCCTGCCGGTGGTCTTCCTGCTGCTGGCCTGGCGAGCGGACGGCGCCCCCGCCCCGGGCGGGGAGACGCCCCCGGTCTTCGCCGAGCGGACCACGGTCACCGTCGCCGTGGACGTCACCGTGCGGGTGGCCGAGCCGGTCGAGGTGACCGTCACCGGCCGGCTGGACGGGCGCCCCCTCGACCGGGCGCGGATCACGCTGACCCCCGGCCCGCACACCGTCGCCCACGAGACGACGGTCACCTTCCCGGCGGGCGCCGCGGTGCCGCACGCCGAGAACCTGCCCGCGCTCACCGACCGCCAGTGGGCGCTGCCGCTGGAGAGCAGGGACTACCCCCTGTACTCGACCTACTCGCTGATCCTGGCGACCTTCCTGGGCACCATGGGCCTGCCGCACGTGCTGGTGCGCTTCTACACCAACCCCGACGGCCGGGCGGCCCGCCGTACCACGCTGGTGGTGCTCTCGCTGCTCGGCGCCTTCTACCTGCTGCCGGCGGTCTACGGCGCGCTCGGCCGGATCTACGCCCCCGAACTGCTGATGACCGGCCGCACCGACGCGGTGGTGCTGACCCTGCCGGGCCGCCTGGTCGGCGGTACGGCGGGCGACCTGCTCTCGGCGCTGGTGACGGCGGGGGCGTTCGCCGCGTTCCTGTCCACCTCGTCGGGGCTCACGGTCTCGGTGGCGGGGGTGATCGGGCAGGACATCCTGCGCGGCGGGGTGCGCTCGTTCCGGCTGGCGACGGTGCTGGCGGTGATCGTCCCGCTGGTGCTGGCCACCGCGGCGCGCTCGCTGCCGGTGGCGGACGTGGTGGGCCTGGCGTTCGCGGTCGCCGCCTCGTCGTTCTGCCCCCTGCTGGTCCTGGGCATCTGGTGGCGGCGGTTCACCGACGCGGGCGCGATGGCGGGGCTGCTGACCGGCGGGGGGCTGGCATGCGCGGCGGTGCTCGCCACGATCGTGGGCGGACCCTACCGCGGCCTGCCCGGCGCGCTGCTGGCCCAGCCGGCCGCCTGGACCGTCCCGATCGCGTTCCTGGTCATGGTCGTCGTCTCACTGCTCACGCCGGGCCGGATCCCGAAGGGCGTGGCCCGCACGATGGTGCGCCTGCACACCCCCGAGGCGCTGAAGGTGGACCGGGGCGACTGGCGTCCGCGCGGTACCTGACGTGTCCGGATGGTTGCACAGGGTAACTGTCCGGACACGGGGGTGAGTTCGTCATGGGGAGACCGAGATCGCGGATCGCCGCGACCGGACTGGCGGGTCTGGCGGTTCTGCTGGCGGTGGGAGCACAGGGCGGATGCGGCGGGGGCGGCGGCACCGAGACCGAGACCGGGACCGGGACCGGGACCGCCGTGGCCCCGACGGACGACCTCGTCTCGGCCCGGAACGAGGAGGGCGTCGCGGGGTTCGTGCACCGGCTGCTCCGCAAGTGCGGCGAGCAGCTGCGCAACGGGCAGAACGAGGAGCTGGCCGAGTGGACCGGCAAGGTCAGGGCCCTGGACGGGCCGGCGGACCGGCGGGGTCCGGTGCCCGCGGATTCGGGCCGGCGCGCCGCCGTCCCTCCCTCACCGGAGGCCCAGTCCGTCTGCCGGGTCTGCGGAGGGACGGCGGAGGTCAACCTCGGCCGCTACGAGGAAGGGCTCGCGGAACTCCGCGAGGCCGAGGAACTGCGTGCGTACTTCCCCGGCCCGGTGTCCGAGGACCTGACGGAGCTGATGCTCCGTTCCGAGGTGGTGGGATACGCCGGGGTGGGGGACCAGGTCCGGATGCAGGAGGCCCTCGACGAGCTCGTCGAGGTCGACCCGGCCTCCGCCGCGGCGTACGTGAAGGAGTGCGAGCAGGCGGTGCCCCCGGGCTCGGGGCTGCGCTGCGGGAGCCCGACTCCGGTCCTCTCCCCGGGCGGTCCGTCGCCGGGGCCGCGGACGACCTCCCCGGCGGTCCCTCAGACGACGCCCCCCGGCCCCACTGACACCGGTCCGGAGACCACCGACGGCCCGGGACCGACCGACGGGGAGACCGGCGGCGAGGAGACCACCGACGGCCCGGGACCGACCGACGGGGAGACCGGCGGCGAGGAGACCACCGACGGCCCGGGACCGACCGACGGGGAGACCGGCGGCGAGGAGACCACCGACGGCCCGGAGCCGACCGACGGGGACGGGAGCGACGGTCCGGAGCCGGACTCGACCTGATCCGGGGTGCTGAACGGCGGACCGGCCCGGAGAAGACGGCCGGACCAGGCGGGCCGCTCGCCGTTCGGCGCACGGGAAGGACCTTTCACCGCAGACCGTATCCAGCTGAACGCGGCCGGGCGGCGGCTGGGCGAAGAACGCGTGCGGGGGTCTCCTCGCGGGGTACCCGCCGCTCCTACGGTAGCCGTGATCCAGATCACATTCATGGGAGGTCTCCCCCTTGACCACCAGACAACATGACGCATCGGTTTACGAACAGGCGCAGGCGAGTGAGCGCTTCCAGGAGCTGAAGCGCCGCTTCCGCGCCTGGACGTTCCCGATGACCGCCGCCTTCCTCGCGTGGTACCTGCTCTACGTGGTGTTGTCCGGCTGGGCGCGCGACTTCATGGGCACCAAGGTGCTGGGCAACATCAACGTCGCCCTGATCTTCGGCTTCCTGCAGTTCGTCTCCACGTTCGGCATCGCCTGGGCCTACTCGCGGCACATGGAGAAGAAGATCGACCCGATCGCAGACGAGATCCGCCACGAGATCGAGGGGCGGACCGAATGAGCTCCCAGACCCTGTCGACCATCCTGTTCCTGGTCTTCGTCGCCGCGACGCTGGGCATCACGTTCTGGGCCAGCCGGCAGACCAAGACCGCCGCCGACTACTACGCCGGCGGCCGGTCCTTCAGCGGCGCGCAGAACGGCCTGGCGATCGGCGGCGACTACATGTCGGCCGCCAGCTTCCTCGGCATCGCCGGCATCATCGCCCTCTCGGGCTACGACGGCTTCCTCTACTCGATCGGCTTCCTCGTCGCCTGGCTGGTGGCGCTGCTGCTGGTCGCGGAGCTGATGCGCAACTCCGGCAAGTTCACCATGGCCGACGTGCTGGCCTTCCGGATGAGCCCGCGCCCCGTCCGCACCGCGGCGGGCGTCTCCACCATCGTCGTGTCGATCTTCTACCTGCTGGCCCAGATGGTCGGCGCGGGCGCGCTGGTCACGCTGCTGCTCGGGGTCACCTCGGAGACCGGCAAGGCGCTGACGATCGTGGGCGTCGGCGTCCTGATGATCATCTATGTGGTCGTCGGCGGCATGAAGGGCACCACCTGGGTGCAGATCGTCAAGGCCGTGCTGCTGATGGGCGGCGCGACCCTGGTCACCCTGCTGGTCCTGGGCAAGTACGGCTTCAACCTCTCCTCCCTGCTGGGCGACGCCGCCGCGCAGAGCGGCAAGGGCGAGGCCTTCCTCAAGCCCGGCCTGAAGTACGGCACCGAGGCGCAGGGCCTGGCCGGCAAGCTCGACCTGATCAGCCTGGGCCTGGCCCTGGTGCTCGGCACCGCGGGCCTGCCGCACATCCTGATCCGCTTCTACACCGTGCCCACCGCGAAGGACGCCCGGAAGTCGGTCCTGTGGGGCATCGGCATCATCGGCAGCTTCTACCTGCTCACCCTCGTGCTCGGCTTCGGCGCGGCCGCCCTGGTCGGCAGCAAGGCGATGGACGCGGCGGGCAACACCGCGGCGCCGCTGCTCGCCCAGAAGATCGGACAGGAGATCTTCGGCGAGGTGGGCGGCACGATCCTGCTGGCGATCATCGCGGCGGTCGCCTTCGCGACCATCCTCGCGGTCGTCGCCGGCCTGACGCTGGCCTCCAGCTCGTCCTTCGCCCACGACCTGTACGCGCACGTCTTCAAGCGCGGCAACGTCACCGACAAGGAGGAGGTCCTGGTCGCCCGGGTCTCCGCCTTCGTCATCGGAGCGTTCTCCATCGGGCTCGGCATCCTCGCGCAGGGGCAGAACGTGGCCTTCCTGGTCGCCCTGGCCTTCGCCGTGGCCGCCTCGGGCAACCTGCCGGCGATCCTCTACAGCCTGTTCTGGAAGGACTTCAACACCGCGGGCGCTACCTCGGCCATCTACGGCGGCCTGGTCTCCGCGCTCGTCCTGGTGATCTTCTCGCCGGTGGTGTCGGGCGGCAAGACCTCGCTCTTCCCCGGTGCGGACTTCGCCTGGTTCCCGCTGAGCAACCCGGGCCTGCTCTCGATCCCGATCGGCTTCCTGGCCGGCTGGATCGGCACCAAGCTCAGCAAGGAGTACAACTCGGCCAAGTACGCCGAGATCGAGGTCCGCGCGCTCACCGGCGTCGGCGCGGAGAAGGCCGCCGAGCACTAGCCCGGCGCACCGGACGTCCGGCGGTCCCCGCCACGGGGATCACCGGGCGGGTCCCGGGCCCCGGCCGCGAAGACCGCCGGACGGGTCCCGGGTCCCACCGGAGGGCCCGGCCGCCTCGGGGCGGCCGGGCCCTTCACCCGTTCGGCGGCGGCCCTAGCGGGAAGCCTCGTCCAGCAGGGCGAGCTCCTCGGCGGTCAGCTTCACGTCGGCGACCGCGAGCAGCGGCCGGAGCTGCTCGACGCTGCGGGCGCTGGCGATCGGCGCGGCGACGGTGGGCTGGGCCGCCAGCCAGGCGAGCGCGATCGTGGCAGGGACGGCGCCGTGCGCGGCGGCCACCTCGTCCAGTGCGGCCAGCACCCGCGGGCCGCGCTCGGTCGCGAGGTACTCCGACGCCTTGGCCGCCCGCGGGCTGTCCACCTGGGCCCCCGGCCGGTACTTGCCGGTCAGGAAGCCCCTGGCCAGGCCGTAGTACGGCGTGCTGGTCAGGCAGCCCTCGACGACCGTGTCGCGCAGCGCGCCCTCGTAGCCGCGCTCCATCAGGTTGTAGTGCTGCTGGAGCACCCCGTAGCGGGCCAGGCCCTTCTGGTCGGAGATCTCCAGCGCCTCGGCCAGCCGGCCGGCGTCGTAGTTCGAGGCGCCGATGTTGCGGACCTTGCCCTCGCGGACCAGCGCGTCGAACGCCTCCAGGGTCTCCTCCAGAGGAGTCTCCGGGTCGTCGAAGTGCGCCCAGTACAGGTCGATGTGGTCGGTCCGCAGCCGCCGCAGCGAGTCCTCCGCGGCGGCGCGGATGTTCGCCGCGGAGAGTCCCGGACGGGTCGAGAGAGAGCTGACCTTGGTGGCCACCACCATGCGGTCGCGGTTGCCCCGGGAGGCCATCCACTCGCCGATGATGGTCTCCGATTCGCCGCCGACATGGCCGGGGACCCACTCGGAGTAGGAGTCCGCGGTGTCGATGAAGTTGCCGCCCGCCTCGGCGTAGGCGTCCAGGACGGCGAAGGACGCGTCCCGGTCGGCGGTCCAGCCGAAAACGTTGCCGCCCAGGCAGAGCGGGAAGAGGTTCAGCTCAGAAAGGCTCATGCCAGCCACTCTATTCCCCGGCGTTCGCTCACTTCCTGAGCATCCGGGGAGATCGTCCCGGGATTAGCATGTGCCGGGTCGGCGCACGGGCGGAGGCGGCTCGCATGGCACCCGGTTCACGGCTACGAGGGCTCCTCGTCGGGGCCGTGGCCGTCACCGGGTTGCTCGTCCTGGTGGTGGCCGCGACGATCGCACTGATCACCGCTCAGCGCCGCCCGGGCGCCGAGCCGACGGGCGCCCCCGCCACCGGGGAGCCGCGGGCGAGCGCGACCCCGGAGACCCGCGGGACCCCCGGGGCGCCGGCGGGGATCGAGGTCGTCAGGGAGCGGCGGCTGGACGGCCGCCGGATGGACCTGACCCTGCGCTCGGCCGCACTGGACGACGTCACCACGGTACGGCTGCTGCTGCCCGAGGGCTGGTCGGCCGGTTCCGGGCGGACCTGGCCCACCCTGTGGCTGCTCCACGGCGGGCTGGACGACCACCGGGGCTGGTCGAGGTCGGACGTCGAGCGGCTGACCGCGGCCGCCCCGGTGATCGTCGTGATGCCCGACGGCGGCAGGTGCGGCAGCTACTCCGACTGGTACAACGGCGGCCGCGGCGGACCGCCCCGATGGGCCACCCACCACCTGGAGGAGTTGCTGCCCCTGCTGGAGAGCCGGTACGGCGCGGGCGGCGACCGGGCGATCGCCGGATACTCGATGGGCGGCCAGGGGGCGATGCTCTACGCCGCGACGGGCAGGTTCAAGGCCGCGGCCTCCTTCAGCGGCGCCGTGCACACACTGCTGCCCGGCGTCGACCTCGCCGTCATGCTCGGCACCACCGCGGGCTGCTTCGGCACCGACTGGAAGCGCATCTGGGGCGACCCGCACGGCGACCGGAGGGTCTGGGAGGAGCACAACCCCTACCACCGGGCCGCCGAGCTGCGCGGAGTCCGCCTCTACGTGGCCGCGGGCGACGGACGCCCGCGACCGGGCGAGCTGTTCGGCGACGTCACCGAGGAACTGGCCCGCAAGGCGGCCACCGCCTTCGCCGGCCGGCTCGGAGAGCTGGGCATCCCGGTCGAGACGCACTTCTACCGGGGCAGGCACAACATGACCTACTGGAACAGGGAGCTGCGCCGCGCGCTGCCCATGCTCCTGTCCTCCGTCGGGGCCGGTGACTGAGCGCGTACGGCCCTGTTCCCCCGGCGACATGGAATCCGCCCGGCCCGCGAGGTTATCGTCGGGCTGTGGGAAGCCTCCGTCACCGCGCCAGGAGATCGCGGCGCCCCGGCGGCCCCGGCGGGACGGGGGAGCCGGATGCGCGCGCCCGCATCCTGGACGCCGCCGAGGAGCTGTTCGCCCGCGACGGCTACGAGGCGACCCCCACGGCTGAGATCGCCCGCCTGGCGGACGTCCCCAAGGGTCTCGTCTTCCACTACTTCCCCCGGAAGATCGACGTGCTGGTCGCACTGGTCGACGAGCGCACGCTGGTGCTGGAGGAGTCCCCGGAGGCCGAGGCCGTCCCCGGCGACGCGGCGGGCGCCCTGTCCCGGCTCGCCCGCCGCCTGCCGATCAGGGCCTCCCCGGCCATGCGGCGCATCCTGTTCCGCGAGGCCGACACGCACGGCTCGGTCCGCGCCCGGCTCGGCCACCTCAACGGTGAGATCATCCGCCGGGCCAGGTTCGCGCTGGAGCTGGCCCGGCCCGGCGCCCGGGGCGACGCCGCCCGGCTCGAGGTCGCGGCGGTCACCTTCGCCGCCGTCCTGCTCCACCAGGAGAACCTCTGCCAGCTCACCGGCCACCACATCGACCCCGACGCGGTGGCCGAGCTGATCGTGCACGCCCTGGCGTGACCACCGCGACCTGCCGGCCGTTCCCGGCCGGGAGGGCGCGGCACGCGGGCGTGCGGCTCGGATCGGGCCCGGCGCGGACGCGCGGTCCAGGCCGGGCTCAGGCCGGGAGAGCAGGCTCGGACCGGGGGACCGGACTCACCGGGAGACCGGGTTCAGACCGGGCTCGACTCCGCGACCGAGGCGGAGGCCGCCACGGCGGCCGGGACCGGGATCGCAGCAGGAGCGGCGGCCGCAGCAGGAGCGGCGGCCGGAGCGGGACCGGCCAGTTCCACCAGCTCGTCCATCGCCTCCTGGAGGTGGCCCATCAGCCGCCAGACGTCCTCGACCCGGTCCGGGCAGGCGACGACGCCGAAGTCGAGCGAGCCGTCGTAGGAGAAGCAGGTGATGCTGAGCCCGCCGGTCGCGTCGCTGAGCACCGACAGCGGGTGGTAGCCGAGCACCCGGGCCCCGCACAGGTACAGGGGGAACTGCGGCCCCGGCACGTTGGAGACGATCAGGTTGACCGGCGGGGCCCCCATCGAGGCCAGCCGGAAGAGCGCGGGCGTGGCCAGGGCGGTCACCGGCGCGGGCATCATCGAGGTCAGCTCGCTGGGCCAGGCGGACGGGGAGCCGGCGAAGCGGCGCTTGGCGGTGCGCATCGCCGTTCCCACGGCCTGCAGCCGCTCCCGGGGGCAGGCGACGTCGGTGGGCATCGGCGTGATCATGGCGGAGATCTGGTTGCCGACGGCGCCCTGACCGCCCTGACCGCCCTGGCCGTCCTGTTCGCTCCGGCCGCCCTGCCCGCGCCGGTCGCCGCGGACGCGTGCCGTGCGGACCGAGACCGGGACCGCGGCGATCAGCGGCCGGTCCGGGAGCGCGCCGCGCTCCTCGAGCCAGGAGCGCAGAGCCGAGGTGCACAGGGCCATGACCACGTCGTTGACGCTGATCCCGGACGACCTGGCCACCCGCCGGACGTCGGCCAGCGGGACGGAACCGTACGAGAAGCGCCGGTGGGCGCTGATCGGGCCGTTGAACGGGGTGCGCGGGGCCGCCAGCGAGGGCAGCGCGGGCAGGTCCCTGGTCGTCCCCCGGATCATCCGGGTCGTGGCGGCCACCAGGCGGGCCCCCGGCAGGGTGGCGGCGAGCGGGATCGCGTCGAGGTCGGCCGCGGCCCGGCCGAGGGAGCGCAGCGCCCGCAGCGGATGGGTCGCCGACCGGGTGACGGCCCCGGCGAGCATCGTGACGATCCCCGGCGCGGCGGTCGGCCGGCGCTCCGCGGGCGGCTCGACCGCTCGCGGCTCGGGGGTGAGGTCCAGCAGGGCGGCCAGCGTCTCCGCGCCCGACACCCCGTCGATGGCGCAGTGGTGGACCTTGACGTACAGCGCGGCCCGGCCGCCGGTCAGGCCCTGGATCAGGTGCATCTCCCAGAGCGGGCGGCGGCGGTCCAGCCGCCGTTCGTGGAGCCGGGCGACCGCTTCGGCGAGCTGGGCGTCGTCGCCCGGCATCGGCAGGGTCGTCTCGTGCACGTGGTGGGAGACGTCGAAGGAGGGGTCCTCCGCCCAGTACGGATGGTCGAGGCCGAACGGCACGCTCACCAGGCGCAGCCTGAGGGCCGGGGCCAGGTGCAGCCGGTCGCGCAGCAGCGCGATCAGTGCCTCGCGGGTGATCCTGCCCTCGGGGGTGCGGCTCGGATCCAGCACGGCCACCCCCGCGACGTGGGCGGCGGTGGTCGCCGACTCGGCGTGCAGGAACTGCGCGTCGAGCGGGGTCAACTGGCGCATCGGCTGGCCTCTCGGCGGAGAGAATGGGAACGGACCGTTGGAACGGACTCTGTCATCATCACCCCGGTTCGTTTCGTCTGCGTTTCCGTGGAGCAACCGGAGGAGTCTTTCAGATGAAATCCGCAATAGCGAACGCCGATTTCGGTAACGTGTCCTGCCTGATCAACGCATGCGGAGGTCATGCGGGTGCGGTGGCCGTTTTTCCCGTTGGGATTGCGTTTCCGTGCCGCTGGCGGTTTCGCTAGACGTTTATGACCCGCACCGGGCAGCGCACAACCGCGTTAAAGAGATATCCCAATTCGTTGTAAGGGCTTTCCATGGGCTGGGTGGCGCCGGTCTCGTCGGTCGCGCGGGCGAGCAGGGTGTACGAACCGCTCGCCGGGGGGTTCCAGGTGACGTGCCAGCGGGTCCAGGCGCGGGCGACGTGCGCGCCGTGCAGCAGGGCCGGCCGCCAGGAGGCGCCGCCGTCGACGCTCACCTCGACCGAGGTGATCCGGCCGCGGCCGGACCAGGAGCGGCCGCGCAGCACGTGCGGGCGCCCGGCGGCCAGGACGGCCCCCCACGGCAGCTCGAAGGCGCTCTTGGCGTCGTGCACGGTCAGCGGGGGACCGCCCCCCGGCGGGTGCTCCCCGCCGAGCATCCGGTAGAACTCCGTGGTCCACGGCGAGGACAGCGGCTCGGCGGAGACCTCGATGTCGCCCACCCACTTGACCGAGGCGAGCCCGATCCACGACGGCACGACCAGCCGGACCGGGTGCCCGTGGTCGGGCGGGAGCGGCTCGCCGTTCATCTCGTAGGCCAGGATGACGTCGTCGAGCGCCTTGGCGACCGGGATCGGCCGCCGCACCCGGCCGTGGTCGACGCCGTCGGCCACGTAGCACGGATCGAGCCCGCGCGGCATCACGTCGACGGCGCCGGGGGTGATCCCGGCGAGCTCCAGCACCGCGGCCAGCGGCACCCCGCGCCAGCGGGCCACCCCGGCGGCGCCGAGCCGCCACGGGGTGCCGGAGACCTCCTGGTGCTGCTGGTCGGTGAAGAACCGCCGGCCGTTGCCCGCGCACTCGATCAGCACGTCCCGGGTCACGGAGGGCAGGGCGAGCAGCTCCCGGTAGCCGAAGCTCCTCGGCGCGCGCAGGCCCGAGCCGTGCAGCTCCAGCCGCCAGGCCGCCGCGTCGATCACCGGGGTGCGGGTGTGGTTGCGCACGAAGAACCGGTCGGCGGGCACGTGGTAGCCGACGCCGCGCATGGCCTCCCAGCGCATCTCGGCGCAGGAGCCGTGCACGTCGAACAGCTCCGGCGGCAGCGGCTTGACGATGGGTCCGACGGCAGGTTCGACGGTGGGTTCGACGACGGCCTCGTCCGGCATGCGGCACCATCCCCTCCATTGCTGCTATTACCTACTAGGAAAGCATGCAATCTCGTGGGGGGTGCGGGTTCGCGGATCCTCAGCGGCCCAGGAAGGCCAGCAGCCGCTCCAGCGGCCAGGCGTTCACCACGTCCTCCGGGGTCAGCCAGGCGCGCTGGGCGATGCCGACGCCGAAGCGCTGTCCCGCCAGGTGGGGCACCGCATGGGCGTCGCTGTCGATGGAGAAGACCACGCCGTGGTGGCGCGCCAGCCGTACCAGGTCGTCGGGGAGGTCGGAGCGGTCGGGCATGGAGTCGATCTCCATCGCCGTGCCGGTGCGGGCGGCCGCGCGGAAGACCTCGTCCCAGTCGGCGTCCACCGGCTCGCGCCGGCCGATCAGCCGGGTCGTGGGATGGCCGATGACGTGGACGTGCGGGTTCTCGCACGCGGTGACCAGCCGCCGGGTCATCTCCTCGCGGGACTGCCCGAAGTGGGAGTGCACGCTCGCCACGCACACGTCGAAGCCGGCCAGGATCTCGGCCGGCCAGTCGACCGAGCCGTCCGGGCCGATGTTGAGCTCGGTGCCGTGCAGGAGCCGCATGTCCGGATATCTACCCTGAAGTCGCTTGATCTGTTCGCGCTGCTCCAGCGCCTTCTCCAGCGTCATCCGGTGCATGGCCAGGTCCGGGGCGTGGTCGGTGATCGCGTAGTAGGAGTGGCCGCGCGCGGCGGCGGCGGCCACCATGTCCTCCAGCGAGGCGATGCCGTCGGTCAGGTCGGTGTGGGTGTGCAGGTCGCCGCGGAGATCCTCCAGCGTGACCAGCCGGGGCAGCCCGCCCTCCAGCGCGGCGGCGACCTCCCCGCCGTCCTCGCGCAGCGCCGGCGGGACCCACTCCATGCCGAGCGCCCGGTAGACGTCCTCCTCCTCGGCCGCCGCGATCACCCGGTCGCCGTCGAAGAGGCCGTACTCGGAGAGCTTCCAGCCCTTCTTCACGGCGATCTCCCGCAGCCGCACGTTGTGCGCCTGCGACCCCGTGAAGTACAGCAGGCCGGCGCCCCACGACTCGGCCGGGATCAGCCGCAGGTCCACCTGCACGCCCTGGTGGGTGCGGATCGAGGTCTTCTTCCCGCCCGAGGCGATGACCTCCGCGACGTACGGCTTGGCCTTGAAGTCGTCCATCAGCGACTCCGGCGCGACGGCCAGCACGTCGACGTCGCCGGCGGTGTCGCGCATCCGGCGCAGCGACCCGGCGTGGGCGATGCGCTCGGCCCCGTCCCGCAGCGAGGCGACGACCCGCTCGGCCAGCTCCATGGCCACGCCGACGTGCACCCGCGCGCTGGTCCGCTCCAGCTGCTCGACGCCCCGCAGGAGGTTCTCCTCGGTCTTGGGACCGAAGCCCTTCACCCCCTTGAGCCGGCCCGCCCTGATCGCCTCGGCGAGCGCCTCGGGGGAGTCGACGCCGAGCTCCTGGTAGAGGAAGACCGCCTTCTTCGGCCCGAGCGAGGGCACCCGGGTCAGCCTGCGCACCCCCTCGGGGACCTTGGCGCGCAACTCGTCGAGCTGCCGGAAGCCGCCCCGCTCGAGGTATTCCTCGACCTTCTTCGCGATCGCCTCGCCCACGCCCGGCACGCTCCGCACGGCCGTCGAGGCGATGTCCTCAGGGAAGCCAGCGATGGCCTTGGCGGCCTTCTGGTAGCTGCGGACCCGGAACGCGTCACCACCCGTCATCGCGAACAGCTCGGCGTACTCCTCCAGGGCGGCGGCCACATCGTCATTCGCTCGTGTCACGGGCCCACCCTAGGAGATCACACCGACGGTTCCGTGCCCGCGGCGACACCGGGCCCGGCGGGCGGCAGGAGCCGTGCCAGCGGCGCGGGCAGCCACCAGCTGCCCCGCCCCAGCAGCCGCATCAGCGCCGGCACCATGACCAGGCGGATCAGGACCGCGTCGATGGTGATCGCCGCGGCGACGGCGAAGCCGAGCTGTCGGACCTCCTGCCGGTGCCCGGCGAGCAGCCCGGCGAAGGTGACGACCATGACCGCGGCGGCCAGGGTCACGGTCCGCGCGCTGTGCTGCAGTCCCAGCGCGACGGCCGCGGTGTCCCCGGCGCCCGCGCGGCGGTACTCGGCGATGCGATGGATCACGAACACCTCGTAGTCCATCGACAGGCCGAACACCAGCGTGAGCAGGGCCACCGGCAGCACCGCGGAGACCGCCGGAGTCCCGGACGGTCCCTGGAACACCCAGACCGTCAGCCCGAAGGCCGCGGCGACGGTCAGCAGGTTCAGCAGCACCGCCTTGAGCGGCAGCAGCAGACTGCGGAAGGCCACGGACAGGAACAGCAGCGAGCCGGACAGCACCAGGGCCGCCACCTGCCAGAGCCGGTCGGTGCTCGCGGCGCCCAGGTCGGCGGTCATCGCGGCGGGCCCGCCGACCAGCACCCGCTGCCCGGCGGGTAGCAGGCCCAGGGCGGGCGCCCGCGCGATGCGCTCGTTCAGCGCGGCCGCGCCCGCGCGGTCGGGCGCCTGGTCGCTCAGCACCACGACGACGGTCAGGTCGCGGCCGTTGTCGGCGGGCACGGCCAGCGCCACCCGCGGATCCGCGCGCAGCGCGGCCACCAGCGCGGAGGTGTCCACCGGAGGGCCGCCCGGCGGGTGCGGCAGCAGCACCGCCGTCAGCCCCGCCACCCCATCGGCCTCCATCCGGGCCAGGCCGCGCCCCGCGTCCGTGCCGGCGACGGACGCCCGGTCGACGTCCATGCCCAGCCGGAGACCCGGCAGCGGGGCGGCGGCCAGCAGCAGGAGCGCGGTCGCGCCGGCGAGGTACGGCCACGGGTGGCGCATCAGATGCCGCGCCCAGCGCGCCCACCCGCCCTCTTCACCCTCGTGGGCCACACCGTGTCCCCCGGTGGCCCGGCCGGTCCTACGAATCCGGCCGGGCAGGCCGGCGCGGCCCGAACCGCGCCGGGGCAGGGCGCCGAATCCCAGGAAGCGGTCGCATCCGGCCAGCAGGGCCGGCAGCAGCGTCAGCGCCGCGGCCGGTGCCGCCACCGCAGCCACCACGGCGGGCAGGACCAGCGAGCGGACCGGGCCGACCCGTACGGCGAGCAGGGCGCACGCGGCGAGGGCCACCGCCACCGCGCACCAGCACACCGTCGTCCCCGCCGTGGCCGTCGCCGTCCCGGCCGCTGCGAACCGGTCCAGGCCCCGGCCGCGCGCCTGCCGGTACCGGAACGTGATCAGCAGCGCGTAGTCCATGCCCAGCCCCAGCGCCACCGAGCAGGCGACCGTCAGCGTCAGCGTGTCCGGTCCGGCTCCCAGCCCGGGACCCGCCGCGGCGAGCACCCCGGCGGTGACCGCGACGGCGGCCCCGGCGACGACCAGCGGCACCAGCGCCGCCCCCAGCGACCCGAGCCCGGCGGTGAGGATCAGCAGCGCCAGCGGGACGGCCACCGCTTCGGCGGTCCGCAGGTCAGCCAGATCGACCTCCTTGACCTCCGCGAACAGCGGCGTCACCCCGACCAGGGACGCACCGACCGCGCCGCCGGACGCCCGCCCGGCCGCCTCCCGCAGGACGGACGCCTGGTCCGCCAGCCGCCGATGCCGCGCGGCCTCGTCCCCGGTGAGCCCGACCAGCGCGTACAGGTTGCGCCGGTCCTGCCCCGGTGTCGGCGGCAGGACCTGAACCGCGCCGACCCCCGGCCGTCCGGCCAGCGCCCGCAGCGCCGCGCCCACCGCGCGCAGGTACGCCGGATCGGAGGCCGCCGGGCCGGTCGGGGCGGTCGGCGTGCTCGGGCCGGTCTGGGCCGCCGGGCCGGTCGGGGTGGTCGAGGTGAAGGCGGCGACCACCTGCTCGGAGCCCATCTCCGGGAACCCGCGCTCCAGCAGCGCGGCGGCCCGCGCCGAAGGGGAGCCCGTCACCTCCAGCGAAGGGCCGCCCAGGGTGCGGACCAGCCCCGGCAGCAGCGCCAGCGACACGACCACCGCCAGCAGCCACACCCCGGCCACCGGCCGGCGGTGCCGCGCCGCCCACGTCCCCAACCGGCCCGCGGGCCCGGGAGGCCGCTCCGGCGGGTGGGGCGGGGCGGGCCCGGTGCCGAGTCGTTCGGCCGGCAGCGTCATCGATCGTCTCCGGGGTGGGCCCCGGCCTCCGGGCCGAGGGTGCAGGACGGGGAACCGGTCCGCGGTCTCCGCCGGACGCCGCCCGAACCGGTCGGAAGCCGATCGGGCGAACCGGCCGAGGGGCCCGTTCGCCCGCGCGCTCCGTGCGAACCCGCGGATCGCCTCCAGGGATCACCACCGCATGCTACAGATGGTCTCGATAGAACTACTCAGGGTAATGAGAATCACCGAGGAGAACCATGACCGTCCCATCCCGGACCGCCGGCCGTACCCGCCGCGACGGGCGCCGCACCCCGCGCCGGGCGGTGCCCGGCCCGATCACCGCGCTCACCGCAGTACTCGCCGCGACGCTCGCCGCGACGGCCCCCTTCGCCCCCGCCGCGACGGCCCGCACCGCGCAGGCCTCCGCCGCGCCCGCCCTCACCGACGCCCGCATCTCCGCCGCCCCCGCCAAACTGGTCTGCACCGCGGCCACCGAGCCGGGGCGGCCGGTCACCTTCACCCCGGCGGTCGGCCTGCTACCCGCACCCGTCGAGACCAAGGGCACCCTGCGGCTGAGCTCCTGCACCTCTCCCGACGGCTCCCAGTCCCGCCTCAAGAGCGGGCGGCTGGCCATGAAGGGCTCGGGCCGGGCGAGCTGCACCGGGGTCTCCGGCCTGCGCAGCCAGGGCACCATCACCTGGTACGACTCCCGCGGCCGGGCCGCGGGAACCTCCAAGATCCGATCAGGGTCCCGCGAGCTGTCCGGGACCAACCCCGCCGACGCCCTCCTGGTCGGCAAGGTCGTCTCCGGCCCGATGAAGGGGCGCCGCGTCGCGGGCAGCGCCACCCCCACCACCGACCTCACATCCTGCACCGTCAGCGGGGTGTCCGCCGTCGAGGGCAGCGGCCGGCTGACCGTCTCCTGACGACCGGTCCCCTCGCGTCAGGGACGCACCTGGTAGACGTGGTTGACCGGGGTCGAGGCGACCAGGCGCACGTCGGTGAAGCCCGCCTCCTCCAGCACCCGGCGCAGCGCCTGCCCGCCCGCCTGCGCGCCCATCGCCGAACCGCCCTGGGAGACGGCGTTGGGCACGCACATGTAGGTCGAGGCCGCGTAGAACATGCGCCCCATCGGATGGAGGTTGTCCTGGACCCGGTCCCCGGCGGCCGGCTCCACCAGCAGCCAGGTCCCGCCCTCGCCCAGCGCCTCGCGCATGCGCCGGGCCGCACCGACCGGGTCGCCGTAGTCGTGCAGGGCGTCGAAGGTGCAGACCAGGTCGTATCCGCCCGCAGGGATCCCGGTGGCCGCGCAGACCGTGAACCGCGCCCGCTCGGAGACGCCCGCGGCCTCGGCGGCCTTGCGGGCCCGCTCGATCGAGACGTCGTGGTAGTCGTAGCCCTCGAACTCCGAGGCCGGATAGGCCTGGGCCATCAGGATCGTGGTGACCCCGTATCCGCAGCCGACGTCGGCCACCCGGGCGCCCGCGGTGAGCCGCTCGTGCACGCCGTCCAGGGCCGGGATCCACTCGGTCACCAGGTGCGCGGCGTATCCGCTCCGGAAGAAGTCGGCGACCGACGCGACGAGCTCGTCGTCCTGCTCGTGCCAGCCGATGCCCTCCCCGCTGCGCATCGCCGCCTCAAGCCGGTCGAGCCCGGTCAGCGCGCGTACGGCGAAGCGGAACATCGTCCCGAGGTTCAGCGGCCCCCGCGGGTTGAACGCCAGCGCGTGCTCGGGCGACATGCCGTACCGGTCGCCTTCCGGGTCGTGGGTGAGGTAGCCGCCGGCGGCCTGGGCCCTGACCCACTCCCGCACGTAGCGCTCGGCCGTACCGGTGCGCCCGGCGAGCTCGGCGGTCGTCAGCGGGCCGCCGGCCAGCGCCTCGTAGAGGCCGAGCCGCATGCCCAGCACGACGAGGCCTGCGGAGGTCGTGGCCCCGGCGTCGACGATCGCCCTGCCCAGCAACTCGTCCAGCCGCTCGGAGTCGACGTCCAGCGAGGCGGGGTCCGGCCACCCGCCGCCCGTCTGCGGGCCCGCGGCGGTGGTGTCGAGATGGGACATGATCAGGTCCTTTCCGGTGAACGGTCGCCCGGAAGCGTGTCCGCGATTCGGGGCCCCCACCATGGCCTTCTCCACACCCGCAGTGCGTACTACGACACGGCGCCGGGGGCGTTCCGGGGGAAAACTTCAGTGGGGGATGCGCCGCCCGTGCACTCCCGCAGACCCGTCTCCGCCCCGGCCGGGCCCCGGCGGCCCGTCGCCGAGGCGCCGGGACCCCGCCGTCTCCGCTCCGGCCCGTCACCGAGGGGCCGGGCCCCTGTCGCCTCCGGCGCGCCGCCCGTCCGGCCCGCTCAGAGGCTGACGGGACGGGGCCGGTACGGCTCGGCGAGGAAGGCGAGCTCCTTGTCGGTCAGGGCCAGCTCCACCGCGGCGACGGCGTCGTCCACGTGCCGGTCCTTGGTCGCGCCGACGATCGGGGCGGTCACACCGGGCTGGCGGAGCAGCCAGGCCAGCCCCACCTGCGCCGCCGGGACCTCGCGCTCGCGGGCGACCTGGGCGACCCGGTCGAGGACCAGCCGGTTGTTCTCCTCGTCGGCGTAGAGGGCGGCGATGCGCGGGTCGCTCCCGGTGCGGGCGGTGTTCCCGCCGGAACCCGCGCGGGCGATCAGGCCGCGCGCCAGCGGGCTCCACGGGATGACCCCCACGCCTTGGTCGGCGCAGAGCGGGAGCATTTCACGCTCCTCCTCACGATAGAGAAGATTGTAGTGATTCTGCATCGATGCGAACTTTGTCCAGCCGTTGGTCTCGGCGACGTGCTGGGCCTTGGCGAACTGCCAGGCGGCCATGCTGGAGGCGCCGAGGTAGCGGGCCTTGCCCGCCTGCACGATCTCGTGCAGGGCGTGCATGGTCTCCTCGATGGGCGTCTCGTCGTCCCAGCGGTGGATCTGGTAGAGGTCGACGTGGTCGGTGCCCAGGCGGCGCAGGGAGTCGTCGACGGCGGCGTGCAGGTGCTTGCGCGACAGGCCGCGGTCGTTGGCCCCTTCGCCCATGGGGAAGAAGACCTTGGTGGCCAGGACGTAGTCGTCGCGGCGGGGGAACAGCCGGGCCAGCAGCCGGCCGGTGACCTCCTCGCTGGCGCCCCGGGAGTAGACGTCGGCGGTGTCGAAGAACGTCACCCCGGCCTCCACGGCCCGCCGCACGATCGGCTCGGCGGCGGCCTCGTCCAGCACCCACTCGCCCCACCGGGTGGGGTCGCCGTAGCTCATCATGCCCAGGCAGATCCGGGAGACCTTCAACCCGGTCGTCCCCAGCCGTACGTACTCCATCCCATCCTCCTGATCTTGGTGGTCGCCCCAGCCTACGGCCGCCGTACGGCCCGGCATCCGCTGACCGGGCGGACGTGGAAGCAGACCGACGGCAGGGCGACTTCCACGATCAGTGCAACGGCCCGCGGTGAATCGGCAACGTGATGTGATCGAGTGACGGACTCAGGTGCTCGTAGCCGTCTTCCGCGCCGGAGGCACGTCAGGTGTCCTGGTCTCCGTTGAGGATGCGCATCATCCACTCCAGGGAGCCGGTGCCGAGTGCCTCGTCGGCCAGGCGCTTGGCCGACGCCGTCGTGAGGGCGGCAAGGGAGCTGTCGATCCACGGCTGGACGTTCTGGTGGCCCTGCTCGCGGTACTCGATGGCCTGGATCAGGCACTCCAGTTTGTCGGCGTCGCGGGCGCAGACGGCCTCCAGGCTGGTCTTGCCCTCGTACTCACCGACCGCACCGCCGATCATCCGGGCCACGGCCTCCGGGACGCCGCGCGTCTGGTCGGCGGTGACCTGCTCGTTCGGGGCGGCCTTCAGGTAGCGCTTGCCGATGTAGGGGATGTCGGTGACGCGGGTCTCCTGGGTGTCGTGGAACAGGCTCATGAACGCCGCGCGCTCGGGGTTCCCGCCCTC
Organism: Planomonospora parontospora; assembly: GCA_014647935.1. Lineage (GTDB taxonomy): Bacteria > Actinomycetota > Actinomycetes > Streptosporangiales > Streptosporangiaceae > Planomonospora > Planomonospora parontospora. The sequence goes on along the minus strand of BMQD01000013.1, from coordinate 5,728 downwards.
CATGGCGGTGATCACGGCAGCGATGATCGCGGCGCGGAAGGAGTGGTCGGCGATGCTCTCGGGGTCCCGGACGCCCGCGACCAGCCATCCCGTGCGCTTGTACCGCTTGAGCAGGCCGATCTCGTACAGCAGCCCGGTCACCCTGGCCAGTTCCTCCGCCATGGAAGTCCCTTCTCACCCTCGGTGGATCATGCGCAGAGCGTAGATGATCGCCTCAAGCTCCCGCTGGGACTGCGGCGACACGGTGGCCTCCTCCAGCGTGCGGACGGCGGCTTCCTTGAGGTCGCCGGCGGTGCGCGGATCCAGCGTCGAGGGACGCAGCATGACCAGCGCCCACAGCGTGTGCGCGACCACGTCGACATAGGGATTGGTGGAGTACAGCTTGCCGACCAGGTGCCGCAGCAACCCGGTCCCGCGCCAGGCGTCCAGGTCCAGCTCGACCATGAACGTGTCGGCCACCTGCGGTTCGCTGACCTCGCCGAGCCAGTAGGCCCAGTAGGCCCAGTAGTTGAGATTGGCGATCTCGCAGACCTCATCGGTCAGCCGGGTCCGGATGAAGTGCTGCAAGCCCTCGCGGTCGCCGAACCGGGCCATGGAATGGGCGCCGGACCGCACGACCGCCCATGACGGGCTCCACTCATCGGTCCGGCTCATCCGGTGTTCTTCGATGCGCTGCATGGTCGCAAGCCAGTCGGCGGTGTCGTCACTGTCGTCGAACCCGGCCACGTAATGCGCCTGCCGGCGGAGCATCATGCCGTCCACCCGGTCGACGTCGGCGTTCTCGGCTGCGGTTCTCATATGGGTGAAGAAGTGCGCGCTCGTCCGGCAGGAGGGACGGCGCTGTCGCGACCGGTCCGCGACGGCCGGTCGCCCGTGCCGCGCCTTCCAGGCCGGACGGGGTGGCCGCCGTGAACGGCCACGCCACGAGATCGGTGAACGGACGCGTGATCACCCATGATGCGAGCGGGTGATCTGCGGCCGCGGGCTTGTCGGCCTTGGTGCTGAGCACGTAGCCGACGAACCGGTCCGCCTCAAGAGCCATGTCCAACTGCGCGAGCAACTGCGACCGCACACCGAACCGCAGAAGCGCATGCCGCAATGACAGGTAGGCGCCCGTGGAGACCGCCATCAGCGGCCGGCGTCCGGACTCCCACCCCTGAACCGTCGTGACGTCGACGGCCAGACGCTCGGCGAACCGATCCTGAGTGAGCCCTGCGGACTCACGGATGACCTTGAGAACGTATCCGGAGATGCGGCCTTCCCGAGCGTGTTCGCCGTTACCCCGACCGGCGGTCAGAGTTGTCGTCCCACGAAAGGTCATCACAGGTGGTCACCGCCGTCGGTACTCGTACTTCCGGTCAGTTCTGCGGCATCCGCGCGATTTCTAGCGTTGCTACCAGCACGGATAAGCCCATCCAGCCTATCCCGCAAGGGCCTGGGGCGACCGACTCATCCGGTGGGAGTAATGGAATCGCCGCCCAGAACAACGATCGTCAGAGGTTCCGTCGACGGCTCGGCACTCCGCCCGCCCTGGACCGCTTCCGCAGAGCGGTTGAGGTCCGCGTTGCACGACCTCGGCGTTGCCGCCGACATCCACGAGGGCGAGGGCATCGCACTGGTGTCGGTGTGGGTGGACCGCGTCGTGTGGACAGATGGCCGCTGGTACAGGTGGTGGACTGGACAGACCTCGGCGAAGACCGGTCGACGGCTCTACCGGGTCTACGGCATCGACAACCCGGTCACTGCGGCGCGAGCTGTAGCGATACGGCGCGTCGAACTCCAGAAGGCTCGCCCGTCGGCGGAACCGATCCTGATGAGTGCTTCGTGATCGTGCTGGAGGACAAGTGCTTCAGCCCACACGTGGCCATGGCCCAGCGTGACCACATCCGACTCGACTGGCGGATGCCTTACCGCACTGTGGAAAGGGTGCGGCCGGTGGCCTGGACGTGCATTTGCCGCGCCACGGTCTACGAACTGTGCCAGGGCGGGGGACAGGCGTTCATCCGGCGCACCGTGCAACTCGACGGCGCGCCCGAGGCACGCGAGACCCCGCGCTGGCTGGTCAATATCCCGAAAGATCAAGGTTAGGAGAGCGGCTTCGCGAGCTGCGAGCATAAGACGTGACCTGCAGGAAGGCGCGATATAACAGGCATTCCTTGAACCCTTTTCATCGTCGGGCGACCTCGTAGTTCTGCAGGACGGCGATGGCCTTGCACCGGTGTCCGGCCTTGCTGGGGCTGCAGCGGAGCCGGCGGAGGATGCGCCGGCTCTTGAGCTGGGCGTCGGCGCGCTCGCCGGGACCGCGTAGCCGGGTGTGGGAGCGGTTGGCCTGCTTCTGCGAGACGGGCTTGTTCCGGCCCTTGCGCGGCGTGACGACCGGACCTTCGGCACCCTGGTAGCCCTTGTCGGCAAGGGCGACGATGCCGGTCCGTTCCAGCGCGCGCAGGATGCCCCGGATACGGTCGGCGGTCAGGTCATGGATCTTGCCGGCAGGGCGCCGGAGGTCCAGATGATCCTCCCGTCCGGAGAGGTGATCACCTGGATGTTCATGCCATGGACACGGTGTTTGGCCGAGTGGTACGGCCGGTCGGCCTTCACCCGGTCGGTGCGGACCAGCGTGCCGTCCAGCACCAGGTAGTGCAGGCCGTCCCGCCTGGCCTTCCCAGGGCCCGGTCGAGTTTCGGAGAGCGGGTCGACAGCAGGCGCACGGTCTCCTCGACGTAGCGCCAGGCGGCCACCGAGACACCGAAGCCGCCGGTGATCTCAGTGGACGTCTCGCCCTTGCGCAGGTAGACGAGGACGAGGAGGGACTGTCGGCCGGGGTTGAGCCGCCGCCAGGGGGTGCTGATCGTCTTGCGGTGCCGCCAGATGACTCCGGCCGCGTAGGTCAACGTTGGACGCGACAAACCGACCGCGACGCGGTGGAACAGCACCTGAAGCTCCTGGCTGCGACGGATGTGATTGTGGTGATCAACCCGTCTACCAGGAGCTTCTCTACGTCATCAGACGGATGCCGTACCCGCGATCATGCTGTGACCAGCAGGCGTCCCGTCCAGGGATGAAAAAGGTTCCTTGATCATCCCGCACGCGGCGCACAGGTTCCCGCAGTCACCCCTGGTCGTAAATGTGATGCGCCACCAGCAGCAGGGCCCGTAGACGCCCGGCGTCGCCATTGGCAGTGTTCGGGTGGGTCGCATAGGCCTGGCTAGCCGTCTTGTAGGCGACATAGGCCGGATCGTCGTCCGTCAGAGCCCTTATTAGGGTTTCTACGGCCGCTGCCTGCAGCTTCAGGCGGCCATGGGCGGTCCCGTGGCCGGGAAGCACGTGTCCCGTTTCTCCGGATGACGCAAAGGCCTCGTTCGCCTGATTGGTCAGGTCGTTGCTCCAGACACGGAGCTGACTGCACACTTCTGCTGAGTCGTTGCGGTTGTCGGGGCTAGCCATGATCAACTTAAATGCGCGGTCGAGCAGAGGGCGTCCGGGCAGGTTTGCGGAGGAGACCGCGATCCGTGCGATGAGTTCGGTGATGAGTGGAAGCTTGTCCTTCGTGGGTTCGGCGATCGCTGCTGCGATCCGGGGGTCTTGCTGGGCAGCGGCGAGTTCGTCGTCCTCAAGGTCAAGGTAAGAGACTGCGGTGCTGGTGACTACGGCACTCCGGCGAACAACGATGGCCCGGTGGCCAGCTCGCAACCAGTTCGCATCAAGGCGGTTCGACGAGAGGTGCTCACCGAGCGCCAGGCATGCCGCCATCCAGTCGGCCGCCCATTGCGGGGACGTTATGGGGAGTTCCTGCAGCCATTCCTCCCCGGATTTCGGCTGGACGCCTGCAAGATCTATCGGATCGAACCTTGCGACGATTTGACCGCCAGAGGCGTAGGTGACCCACACGTCGTGATTCACGGTCCAGCTCACATTGAGGGCAGCGCTGTGTGCGGAGAATTGTTGGAGCGTGCGTGGGTCGAAACCGCAGAAAGGGGCTGGCTCGAAAAGGACTGTCCACTTGCCCCGCTGGGAGACGAGTATGATTGCCTCGTCATCGGAAAGGTCCATGGCAGCTGCGCATACATCGTCCACGGTGACGCCGGAGATCTCTTCGGCAGGGTTTCCCAGTGATTGCACGGGGATCTCCGTCTCAGTGACGCCGACCCAGGTGATCGACCCCTGATCGGGGAGACGGTCTCGCATGTTGGTATAAGAGGCGAAGAGGTCGGTCATTACCTTTCCCTGTATCAGGAGATGGTGAGGTCGGGGCGGAGTTCCCGCCCCGACCTCGATGGGCTTGTCTTATTGGGGCGGGATAGGACCGATGAATTCGCCGACGCCATCTATCGTGCATCGGTCGAAGTAATCGGCTTCATCAGGCAGGGGATCCGTCACGATCACACCGGGCGCGCCACTAATCGGCCGGGTCTGACCGAACGGAATCACGTCCACTGCGAACGGTGATCCTTCCCTGATCCGGTTCCGCATATACCAGACCCCTAGGCGTGACCCCGAAGAACAGTTGTCCTTCACATCGATCAACTCAACCGAGTACTGATTGCTCGTGCTGGCCGCGCCCTCATGCGTGGATGCGAAGGGGAACTCGTCGCAGCTTTGCGGGCTCCTATAGCCTGACCACAGCGTCCGGCACATGGGGATCGCAACCGCACGGTTATTGCTGATCGTTGAGTTTATCCGCGTTCGATGAAGGCAACCGCTCGGCTTGCCGGGGCTGGAGCCGCATCCGCTGTTTGCTGAATCGAACTTTCCTGGGATCCGCTTGGCGGTCCCAGGATTGGGGTTGGTCGTGCCCGGCGCATAAAGAGCTTTGATGATGTGCGCCGCGGTTTCCCTCACAACGTACTTGTTTTTCTTCTTTTCGTTGGCATTGAGGACGAACACCGGGCGGACGTTGCTGACGATGCAACCCCCGCTGTATGCGGTGATCCAAGCGGCACTGTCACAGATGAACGCCATGGTCACGCGTTCAGTCGAGTCAGCTTTCTTTTTCGGTGTGAGAATCCGGCCACGATCAGTGGCGTCTGGATTGTCGAGATACCAGATCGTGGGCAGGATGCTGCAGATGCTGACCTTGTCCGGATCCATCAAGATCGGACCATTCGCGTTCAGGACCATCTCTCGTGGCACACCGTTGCGCCATTGGGAGACGCTGCCTTCATGGGAGGGCGAGGATGTGCAGCCGTTGGCCCTCAAGTCGATCTTGAATCGGCGCTCCAACCAGTCATCGTCCATCTCATCGCCGCCATCAACGCGGATTGAGACTCTGATCTGACGGCTGTTGGTGACGGCGCCCACCGGGTTTCGAGCAGCGGTGTTGGGCACGCCGTTCTTGGCTGCCTTACCTACAAACGTGTTGACGATGATCGTCATTCGTGCCCACCATCGTGCGTCGCTGGAGAGTGGATCTCCCCATTGGGGTTGTGCGTCCCCGTCGTCCTCGCGTTCGCCGATCCATCCGGCCCAGCAGAGGCTGAAGGAGTTCTTTGAATACCAGCCTCGCTGGTGGTAAGAGTCGGCGGCATGGGGATTGTTCATCTTTGCCACGTTGGTGAGGCACTCGTCATGGGTGACGTGCTCGTACGGGAATTTCTTCGCGGCCATCGCGGTTGTTGCCGCAGTACGCTTCACGCTTCCGCCGCCTGCCGATAACTGAATCGAAAGAGGGTGCCAGGTGGTCCAGGCGCCGTTGACGCCTGCGGCGGTGGCGCGGGCGCGCCAGCGGATC
>BMQD01000012.1 GCA_014647935.1 Planomonospora parontospora | reverse complement strand
ACCGCCCGTGCCTGGGGAGCAGGGGCCGCAGGATCACGAGCGGTGCCGGATCCGGCGGCCGGAGACCTCGCTGGGAACGATCTTGATGTAGAGGTCGCGGGTGCCGCCCGCCCAGGACTGCACGCCCGCCGCCTCCACGGCCGCCTGCTCGTCGGGGGAGGAGACCAGGTGCGCCCCGCCCCGGATGAGCACGCTCCAGCCCTCCCGGTTGGGGTCGTCGATCCGGTCGACCTCGAAGGCGACCTTGAACTCGACGCCCGGGACGCCGGTGCGCAGGTTCTCGCCGAACGGCCCGTCGGCGGCGGTGCGCAAGACCACGGCGTTGTCGTGCAGCACGTAGTTGACCGGCAGGATCGTCGGGCCGCCGCCGTCGTCGAAGGCGACTCGGCCGACGCCGCCGGGGAAGATCAGGTGCAGGCACTGGTTGGGGTCGAGCTTCTCCAGCGAGGCCCCGGCGGCGCCGGGACCGCGTCCGGGCGGCAGGTCGACCGTGCCTCCCAGCAGCTCCTCCGGGCTGGTCTCCAGGGCGGTGGCCAGCCGCTGCACGGTCTCGGCGGCGGGGGAGGCCGCGGCCTCCTCCAGGTAGGCGAGGTAACCGGGGTCGATCCCCGCCCGCCCGGCCAGCCCCTCCCTGCTGAGGCCGAGGGTCTCACGCCTGGCCGCGACCCGGCGGCCGAGGTCGCCGGAGGCCGTGATGCGTTCGGTCATGGGTTCTCCCGATGAAGAAGGCGGAGGTGGTCCCGGCCGCCGGCGCGCCCCGGAGCCGGCGTGCCCGGAACCGGATCACTCCGGACCTCCCCCCGCTCGCGTGACTCTAACCCGCGCTCCGGCCGCCGGACGGCCGTCATGATCGATCGCCATCGTAGGGCAGGGGACGGCCCCGCGACCGGTTGCGAAGGTCCCTGCCGGCGAGGGACCTTCGGCGCTTATCCCGCCGGATCCGCCCGGGGATGCTGGAAGCAGGGAGGCCGACGGGAGGACGCCGGCCGGGAACGGGATGCGAGGTGCGGAGATGAACGTCCACCCGGCGAGGAGCACGACGCCCGAGGAGGCCGCCTTCGCGCTCCGCGCGGCGGTGGAGGCCGCCGTGCAGGCGCCGTCGGTGCACAACACCCAACCGTGGGCCTTCACGATCGAGGGCGGGGAGATCCGGCTGGACGCCGACTCCGGCAGGAGGCTGCGGGTCGGCGATCCGGCCGGCCGCGAACTCCTGATCAGCTGCGGCGCCGCCCTGCTGAACGCGCGGCTCGCCCTGCTCGAGCTCGGCTACGAGCCGCGGGTGCGCGTGCTGCCCGATCCGGACCGCCCCGCCCTGCTGGCGACGATCCGGATCGGCGGGGAGGCTCCCCCCGACGAGCACACCCGCCTGCTGCACGCCCAGATCGAGCGCCGCCGCACCCACCGGGCGGGCTTCACCGATCTGCCGGTGCCGGAGCGCCTGGTCGAGGCGCTCGTCGCACAGGCGTCGGCCGAAGGGGCGCGCTTGACCCCCGTCCGGTCGGAGGCCGCGGTCCGGGTGCTCGCCGCGCTGACCGGCGCCGCGCAGGACGTGCAGTCGCAGGACCGGGTCTTCGGCCTGGAGGTGGCCCGCTGGGCCCGCCCGCCCGGCAGCCCCCGCGGGGACGGCGTCCCGGCGCAGGCCTATCCCCGTGAGGTGAGGACCGATCCCCCCTTCGCCCAGCGGGACTACGCCCGGGGCCACTCCTGGGGCCACGCCGCCGACCAGTTCGCCGCCACCTCCGCCGGGGTGGTGGCGGTGCTGACCACCTCCGGCGACTCCCGGGAGGAGTGGCTCGCCGCGGGCCAGGCGCTGCAGCGCGTCCTGCTGCACGCCTTCGCCTACGGGATCAGCGCGGCGTTCCACAGCCAGGCGCTGGAGATGTTCCACCTGCGGGAGTTCCTCCGGCAGGAGATCTGCTCGGGGGAGTACCCGCAGATGATCATGCGGTTGGGCTTCACCTTCGACGACACGCCGGGCGTCCGGCGGCCGGTCTCCGAGGTGCTGGAGGAGCGCTGAGCGTCCGGTCCGGACAGGAGGCCCGATGGGCCCGGCGCCCGTACGGTGCCCGCGGGCGCCCGTACGGCGCACGCGCGCGGAGCGGTTCCCCGGGGCTCCGCGCCGGGCCGCCCGGGACGCCGGACCGCCCGAGGCGGCTCAGTCCCGGGCGTGCTCCCAGTAGGGGTCGCGGTAGAGCACCACGGTGGTGCCGCGCAGCAGCTCGTCCGGGGCCGAGACCAGCACCAGCTCGCCCGCCGCCTCCAGGCTCCGCAGGACGTCGCGCACGCGGGGACCGACCGGCAGCCGACCCACCGGCAGGCCCAGGGCGTCCCGGACGGCGTCGGCGACCTGGGAGAGGCGGAACGGCCCGGGCAGCAGGGCGATCAGCGCACGGACGACGTCGACGGTGATCACCGTCTCGGCCTCGGCGTAGGCGAGCTGCCACTGCAGTTGCGCCCTGCGCCGCCCGCTCCCGGCGCAGGAGGTGCAGGGCTGGGCGTAGTTGGGCACGACCTGCTCGGTCCCGGAGCCCAGGCAGGTGGTGCACTGGTCGGTCTCCATCGCGTGCAGCTCGGCCGCCGTCCGGTCGCCCAGCTGCTTGCCGCACAGGCAGAGATAGACCCGGAAACCGCCGCCGACCAGGGCGAGATCGTCGGCGTCGTCGGGGATCTCCTCCCACAGCGCGGTGATCGTGTGTTTTCTCATGGTCTCCGCGACTCTACCGACCCGCCCGGGACGGGGCCGCCGGAGGAGGCCTCCGGGGGCCGGATATCGCTACTTTAGGGGGCATGACGACATATCGCGGGAGCGTTCAGCGGGTGCTGCGGTGGCCGGTGAAGTCGCTGCGGGGCGAGGAGATCGAGCAGGCGCGGCTCGACGAGCGGGGGATGGCCGGAGACCGGGCCTACGCGCTGGTCGACGAGCGCGACCACCACGCCGGCAGGGTGCTGACCGTGCGGCAGCGCGCGGAGATGCTCCACTGGCGCAGCGGCTACCCGGGGGAGGACCGTACGGGAGAGGGGACGCCGACGCTGACGGCGCCGGACGGGTCCGAGTGGAAGTGGGACGACCCCGGGCTGGCCGGTGCGCTGGCGGAGTCGCTGGGGACGCCGCTGCGCCTGCGGGCCGCCGACGGCCAGCAGGACCGGGGGCCCACCGTGCTGGTGACGACCGAGGCGTCCCGGGCCGCACTGGAGGAGGAGCTGGGGGCGCCGGTGGACCTGCGCAGGTTCCGGCCGAACCTCCACCTCCTCCTGGACGCCCCCGCCTTCGCGGAGGAGGAGTGGACGGCCGGCACCGCGATCACCGTCGGGGACGCGGAGCTGGCGGTGGAGGGGACCGTGGCGGGACCGTGCATCAGGTGCGCGGTGCCGAGCTGGGACCCCGACGGGCGGGAGCGCTGGCCGCGGCTGCAGAAATGGATCATCGAGCGGCACGCCAACAAATTCGGAGTGATCATGACGGTGGCCCGTCCCGGCACCGTCCGCAGGGGCGACCCGGTGGCGGTCGCCCCGGTGACCGGAGCGTAGCCGGGGCACGGATACGGACCCCGCCGCCCGGAGGGGAGGATGGGGCGCGGTGCCGGATGCGGGAGGCCCGGGACGGGTTCCCGGGTGAGGAGGAGACGGAGATGTCAGTGCTCGTGGCGTTCAGCGTGACGCCGATCGGAGCCGGCGAGGACGTCGGCGAGACCGTCGCCGAGGCCGTCCGGGTGGTGCGGGCCTCCGGCCTGCCGAACCGGACCGACGCGATGTTCACGACGATCGAGGGCGATGACTTCGACCAGGTCATGGGTGTCGTCAAGGACGCCGTGGCGGCGGTCGAGGTCCGGTGCGGGCGGGTCAGCCTGGTGCTGAAGGCCGACATCCGCGCGGGCGCGGGCGGCCGCATGGACGCCAAGGTCGCCACCGTGGAGCGGCATCTGGCCTGACCGCGAGGCGCGCGGCGGCCCGCGGGCCGGGGAACACCGGAGGCCGGTGATCAGTTGAACCGTTCGGGTCGACGCGCGAGGAGAGTGTGCCGCATGGCGGGAAGAGGATCGGTCGGACGACTGGTCGCGGGCGGGCTGGCGCTGGCCGCGGCCGGGTGGGCGCTGCGGGACGTCCCGGCGGAACTGGGCGGCAGGGCCGCCGGCGAGCGGCTGGCGCGCGTGCTCCGGTCGCCGCAGTTCCGTGACGGGGCCTTCCGCAACTCCGTGCCGGCGGACCTGGTCCCGCCGGGCAGCGCGCCGGCGATCCTCGCCCGGATGCTCCTCGACCGGGACGGCCGCCGGCCGGCGGGACCCGTCCCGCTGGTGGGCTCCCCGGCCACGCCGCCGTCCGAGACCGGCCTGAGCGTCGTCTGGTACGGCCACGCGACCACGCTGGTGGAGATCGAGGGACGGCGGGTGCTGTTCGACCCGGTCTGGAGCGAGCGCGCCTCCCCCGTCCCGATGACCGGCCCGCGGCGGCTGCACCCGCCGCCGGTCCCGCTGGCGGGCCTTCCGGCGCTCGACGCGGTCGCGATCTCGCACGACCACTACGACCACCTCGACCGGGCGACGGTGCGCGCGCTCACCGCGACGCAGACCGCCCCGTTCCTGGTCCCGCTGGGGATCGGCGCCCACCTGGAGCGCTGGGGCGTGCCCTCCGCCCGGATCGTCGAGCTCGACTGGGAGGAGGAGGCGATCGTCGCGGGCCTGAGGTTCACCTCCACCGCGGCCCGCCACTTCTCCGGCCGCACCCTGCGCCGCAACGACACCCTGTGGGGCTCCTGGGTGGTCGCGAGCGCGCGGCGGCGGGTGTTCTACGCCGGCGACTCCGGCTACTTCGACGGCTACGCCCGGATCGGCGCCGCGCACGGGCCCTTCGACCTGACGCTCATGCCGATCGGCGCCTACAGCCCCAGCTGGCCCGACATCCACATGGACCCCGAGCAGGCGGTCGCCGCCCACCTGGACCTGGGCGGCGAGCTGCTCCTTCCCGTGCACTGGGCGACGTTCAGCCTCGCCCTGCACCCCTGGGCCGAGCCCGTCGACCGGTTGTGGCACGAGGCCAAGGCCCGTGACGTACGGCTCGCGATCCCCCGGCCGGGCGACCGGATCGACGCCGGCGACGCGCCGCAGACCGACCCCTGGTGGGAGCTGCTCGGCGAGATGTAGAACCTTTGCATCATGCGCCCGTTACGTCGATTTTTTTGGGGTATGGCGCCTCTGGACCTCCGGGTCCGGTGAGCCGTGGCGGGGGCCCTCGCTCAGCGCGACCGCCGCACGTGGACCGCGAGTGTGAGGGGGTGGGACGCGTGACCTCCGTTCCCCGGCCGCCCGACGAGGACGAGCGCCTCGCCGAGCTGGCCGAGCTGCAGTCGCTGCGGACCGTGCCCGAACCCGACTTCTCCGCCATCGCCCAGCTGGCCGCGACCGTCTGCCAGACGCCGATCGCCCTCGTCACCCTGGTCGGCGCCGACGGCCAGGAGTACAAGGGCCGGGTCGGCGTCACCGCGACCCACGGCGCCAGAGAGGCGACGGCGTGCGCGTACGTCATCTGCGGCCGCCGGGTGCTGGAGATCCCCGACGCGCTGGCCGACCCGCGCTTCCGCGAGAACCCCTGGGTGACCGGGCCGCCGTACGTGCGCTTCTACGCGGGCGCGCCCATCGTCAGCAGCCACGACCACGCCCTGGGCGCGGTGGCGGTGATGGACCACGTGCCGCGCACGCTGAGCCCGCCCCAGCGGCAGGCGCTGGTCACCCTGGGAGCCAGTACCGCCGGGCTGCTGGAGGCCCACCACTACACCCAGCGGGCCGACGAGATCATCCACCGGCTGCGCGACGTGGAGGAGCTGAAGAACCAGTTCCTGCGCACCGTCAACCACGAGCTGCGCACCCCGCTGACCTCGATCGGCAGCTACCTGCAGCTCATCCAGGACGGTGATCTGGACGAGGTGACCGAGCAGAGGTTCCTGCGCGTCATCGAACGCAACAGCCACCGCATCCTGCGGCTGATCGACGAGCTGCTGCTGATCGCCAGCCTCAACGCCCGCACCGTCTCCCACCGCCCGGCGCGGACGGACCTGGTCGCCCTCGCCCGCCGTACGGTCGACCGGTTCACCCCCGACGCCCGCACCGGTCAGCTGGACATCCGCCTGCACGCGCCGGAGCACGTGATGGTGTGGGCCGACGCCGGCCGCCTGGAGCACGCGCTGGACCAGGTGGTGGACAACGCCGTCAAGTTCACCCCGCCCGGCGGGAACGTTGACGTCGCCGTCATCGCCGGTCCCGTCCCGGCGGTGGAGGTGCGCGACAGCGGCATCGGCATCGACCCCGCCGACATCGATCACGTCCTGAAGGACTTCTACCGTGCCCCCGGCGCCGAGGAGCGGGCGATCGGCGGCACCGGGGTGGGCCTGGCCATCACTGACAAGATCGTCACGATGCACGGCGGCGAGGTGCGCATCAGCAGCAGGCTCGGCCACGGCACCTGTGTGCGCATCACGCTGCCCGCCGCGACCGGCGGCCCGGTGCCGGTGGGCTGACCGCGGCGCCGGCACCGGGCCCGCGGCGTCGGCCCCGCGGTCGGCCCCGGGAAGGCCGGGCTCCGGCGGGATCGGCTCCGGGAAGAACCGGCTCCGGCCGCCAGGCGGATGCGGACGACCAGGTCGTGCAGGACGCCGTCCGCAGTGGCGGTCTCCGGCCGCCAGGCGGGGAGCGTCGCGGTCACAGCAGGGCCTTCCGCACGGTGGTCAGGTAGTCGTCGACGGCGCGGCGGTCGGGGAGTCCGGGCAGGGCGCTCCGGTCGCCGAGGGCGGTGAAGGCGGCGCCCAGCTCCGCACGCCAGCGCTCCACCTCCGGCCACGGGATCTCGCCCCGGCGCAGCGCCAGCAGCCGGTCGCGGTGGGCGTCCATCCGCACCAGCGGCTCACCCTCGCAGACCAGGTGCAGCCCGCTGATCATCAACCTGATCATGTGCATCGCCTGCTTCCACTTCGGCCGGGCGGGATCGAGCCTGCGGAACTGGGCGTCGGCGTAGCCGGTGAACGTCCGGCAGGCGCGCCGGGACAGGAACGCCCGCCGCAGCGCCAGCAGATCGCGGCCCGCCGGGGCGCAGTGCTCGACGAGCGGCGACCACAGGCACTCCAGGACCGTGGGGTTGGCCTCCAGCGCCAGCACGCAGAACCGCTCGACCTCCCAGGAGAACTGCTCGGGCAGCGGTCCCTCGACGTGGGTCGGGGGTTTGTCCAGCCGCCAGAACAGCGGGGTCGGCGCGGCGAAGACGCCGCGCCGGTCCACGTCGGACTCCTCGGTCTCCAGCCCGTACGCGCGGGAGCCGACCACCACCGACAGCACCAGATGATCCGGGACGAACCGCATGTTCACCGTCCCAGCCTGCCAGAGGGGGCGCGGCTCCCCGTACGGGGTTCCGGAACGCGCGGCTCAGCCGGTCCCGAACGGGTTGTTGACGGCGTAGCGCCACACCCCGTCCGGACCCCGCCGGGCGACGTCGGCCGCGCTTCCCTGGAGGTGGACCTCCTCGCCGTTGCCCGCCGTGCCCTGGACGGACCAGTCGACGATGAGCAGGGCGACGTCGCCTGCGACGTAGGCGTGCCGCAGCCGGGCGTCGATCGGGAGGCCGAGCCCGAGGAGGTGCCGGTCGGCGGCGGCCCGTGCCTCGCCCGTGACGGGATGCCCCGGTCCGGGGACGAGCACGCCCGGGTCGTCGTAGAGCCGGTCGAGGTGCTCCGCGTCGCCGGAGTTGAATGCTTCGGCGAACGCCGCGGGAAGTTGCGCGGCGTCTTCGGGGAGAATCGCACGCGAGGTGCCGTCGTCATGAGTTGTCATGACATACGCATCGTATCACATTGATGATCTTCAGGGTGGGAGCCGCTCCAACGCGCGCCGCCGGCGCTCTGGGAGGGGGCGGGCCACCGGGCGGTCACTCTCGATCTCCCGTACCCCTCACCCCCCGCCCGGCCGGTGCGCCGCCGTGGAGGACGCACCGGCCGGGGTCGCGGCGGGCCGGGTGACCGGGGGCCGGTGGGTTACCCTCAGTCCTTCACCGCGCCGCCCAGCCCGGCGACCAGCCGCCGCTGCACGGCGACGAAGAAGACCAGGACCGGGACGGTCATCAGCGTCGACGCGGCCATGATCCCGCCCCAGTCGTTCTCATCGGGTTTGAAGAAGACGAGCAGCGCCGCGGGCAGGGTCTGGTTGTGGGTGGCCGAGATGATGAAGGTCCGGGCGAAGACGAAGTCGTTCCAGGCGGTGATGAAGGAGAACACACTGGTCGCGACGAGGCCGGGGGCGACCAGCGGGAAGATGATCCGCCACAGGATGACCGCCCGGCCCGCTCCGTCGATCATCGCCGCCTCCTCGATCGCCTCCGGCACCGCGGCGACGAAGCCCCGCATCATCCAGATCGCGAACGGCAGCGAGAAGGCGAGGTGGACCAGGACGAGCGAGCCCAGGGTGTTGAGCCCCGCGCCGGGCACCACTCCGCCCAGATCCCGGACCAGGAAGAACAGCGGGATGGTGAGCGCCTCGACCGGGACCATCTGCGCCACCAGGAACATGATCAGTACGCTCGTGCGGAACCTGAACCGGAACCGGGTCACCGCGAAGGCCGCCAGGAACGCCACCACCGCGGAGAGCACGACGACCGAGAGCGCGACGGCCGCGCTGTTGAGGAAGTACCGGCCGAAGTTCTCGGCGCCGAGCACCCGCCGGAAGTGCTCCAGCGTGGGCGCCAGGGTCCACGGGCGGGTCTGGAGCGACTGGATCTCACCGGCCGGTTTCACCGCGGAGAGGACCATCCAGTAGATCGGGAAGAGCGTCACGGCGGCGGCGGCCACCGCCACCGCGTTCGCCACGAGCCGGGACCTGTTCACAGGCTCTCCCCCCTGCGGTGCAGCGCGCGGATGTAGAGCAGGGTGACCGCGAGCAGGATCAGCGTCATGACCATGCCTATCGCCGAGCCGAGGCCGTACTCGGAGGATCCGAAGGCGGTCTGGTAGGCGTACACGTTGAGCACCGAGTTCTGCCCCGCGATGCCTCCGCCGTTGGTCATCACGTAGATCTGGGTGAATATCTTGAAGTCCCAGATGATCGACTGGATGACCACGATCGTGATCAGCGGCCGCAGGATCGGTACGAGGACCTTCCAGAACGACTGCCACACCGAGGCCCCGTCCAACGCGGCGGCCTCGATGACCGAGGCGGGGACCGCCTGGATCCCGGCGTACAGCGTCACCATGACGAACGGGAAGGAGTGCCAGACCACGGTGGCGCCGACCACCCCGAACGCGACCCACCGGTCGTAGAACCAGTTGAAGCCCTCGATGCCCAGCACCTGGTTGACCAGGCCGAGGTCGGCGTCGAACAGGAACATCCAGACCGTGGAGCCGGTCATCGCCGGGGCCGCCCACGCCGCCATCGCCGCCAGGGAGAGCAGCAGGCGCGGCACCCGCCCCGCCCTGGACAGCACCACGGCCAGCGTCGCTCCGACGGCCAGCGTGGCGGCCACGAGCGCTGCCGCGAAGGCCACGGTCTGCCCGAGGACCGACCAGAAACGCTGGTCGCCCAGGAGGGTCGCGTAGTTGCCGAGCCCGACGAAGGTCGTCGGCTCCCCGCCGCTGACCTGGGCCTGTCGGTAGTCGAACACCGATAGCAGGCCCAGCATGTAGATCGGGTAGCCGAGCAGCGGGAGCAGTACCGCCGCCGCGGGCAGCAGGTAGAGCCAGGGCCGCAGCCCGTCCCTGAGGCGGGGGCGGGGTCCCGTCCGGCGGGCCCGCGGGCCCGCCGGGGTGGTGGCGAGCGTGGTCATGACCGGCCGAAGGCGGCGTTCACCGCCGCGGCGGCCTCGGTGGTGGCCTGCTCCACCGTGGCCTGCCCGGTCGCGATCTTCTGCAGCATGGTCGGGATGACCTTCTGGTTGTCGATCTTCACCCAGGCCGGGTCGACGGGCACGAAGCGGGTGCCGGCGGCGACCGTGTCGAGGAACGGCTTGAGGAAGGGGTCCTTGGCCGCCAGTTCCCGCCTGGCCGAGGTGAGCGTGGGCAGGTTGCCCATCGCCTCGTACATCTTGACCTGGTAGGTCTTTCCCGCGAGCAGCCGGACGAACTGTACGGCCAGCGTGCGGTGCCCGCTGCTGCGCATCACGCCGAGGTTGTTGCCGCCGGCGAACGCGGGGGCGGGCGTGCCCGCCGTGGATCCCGGGAGCGGCACCACGGCGTACTTGCCCGCCGCCGGTCCCGCGTCCACCGCGGACCGGCTGAAGTTGCCCAGGATGCCCATGGCGGCCTTGCCGCTCGCGAACAGCTCGACGGTCTTGCCGCCGGTCAGCGCGGCGCACGCCTGCGGCGGGCAGACGTCGTCGCTCAGCAGGCCGGTGTAGGCCTTGACGCCCTTGCGGGACTCGGGGCTGTCGAGCTTCTCGATGTCGCCGCCCGCGTCCCAGACGAACGGGAGCGCGCCGAAGGTGTACTCGCCGCCGACCGCGATGCCGTACAGGTCGGGCTTCTTCGCGCGGACGGCGCGGGCGGTGGTGGCCAGCTCCTCCAGGGTGGCGGGCGCCTTCAGGCCGAGCTCGTCGAAGACGTCGGTCCGGTAGTAGAGCGCGCGGACGCCGATGTACCACGGCACGCCGTACAGCCTGCCGCCCGCGGTGGCCGACTTCAGCAGGTCGGCGTTGATCTCCTTGCCCTCGGCCCAGGCCCCGACGTCGGCGCCGAGGTCGGCGAAGCCGCCCGCGGCGGCGTACTCGGCGAGGTCGGTGTTGCCGTACTCGGCGACGTCGGGCGCGCTGGCGGGGTCGTTGAACGCGCCCTTGAACTTCTCGTGCCTGGCCGGGGAGGTCGGGATGTAGGAGACCTCGACCGTCACGTCCGGGTGGGCGGCGGTGAACTCCCTGACCGCCTCGGCGACGACCTTCTCCTTGGGGGCGCGGTTCGGCTCGTCGAAGAGCCACACCCGCACGGTCCCGGTCCTGTCGTCCCCGCCGGTCGAGGACGGCGCGGTGGACGGTGCGCAGGCGGCAAGGGCCAGCAGGGCCAGCCCGGCGGCATACGACTTCAGGATCTTTGCGCGTTTCATGGTGTTCGTTCCTTCTCGTACGGCTGGCTCAGTCTGGTCAGTCCGTTGACAACTCGTCAATATGCTGAACAGAATTTCTATAAAGAAGGTGGCCGGGGGCGGCGGTCCGGCGACGGACCTGAGAAGCTGTCACCAGCACCGGTCCGAGAAGGAGTCCCATGCCCACCCCTCCCGCGCCCGAGACCTCGGCGGCCCGAGATCTCGCCGATCTCGAACCGATCCTGCGGCCGATCATGAAGGCCGTCGCGGCCGCGGTCGGCCCGCACTGCGAGGTCGTCCTGCACGATCTATCGGGCGACGGCATGGAGCACACCATCGCCGCGATCGAGAACGGGCACGTGACCGGGCGCGCCGTCGGCGGGCCCTCGACCAACCTGGGCCTGGAGATGCGCCGGCAGGAGGCCGAGGACCATGACGAGTACGGCTACCGCGGACGTACCGCTGACGGCCGCGAGCTCCGCTCGTCCTCGGTCTACCTGCGCGACCCCGACGGCCGGGTCATCGCCGCCCTGTGCGTCAACGTCGACATGACCCCGCTGCAGGCCGCCCGGGCCAGCCTCGACGAGGTGCTCAAGAGCACCGGGGCGGCCCCCGACCGCGATGAGATCTTCGCCGGTGACATCAACGAGGTCCTGGACAACCTGATCGAGACCGCCATCGCCAACACCGGTAAAGCCGTGGCCCTCATGGATCGGGAGCACAAGATCGAGGTCCTCCGGTTCCTCGACCGGAAGGGCGCGTTCTTCGTGAAACGTGCCGTCGACCGGGTGGCCCGGCGGCTCGGGGTCTCCCGCGTCACCGCCTACAACTATCTCGACCAGATCCGGGCCGGGACCGGCTGACCGCCGGCCGGGGAAGGGCAAACGGACGGCCACGCCGGGAGAAGGAACGCCATCCGGGACAGGGCGCCCGGGACCCGCCGGCCGCTCACGCGCCGATCGGATCCGGACGCCCTGTCCGCTCCTCCTTCTCCGGGGTGCCTTCCCGCAGGATCAGGCGCCGGAGCCGTGCTCACGCGCCTGTGGGTCACCACCGGTGGTCGCGCCGAGCCGCCTCTCCCAGAACGCCGACAGTTCAGGCGGGGCCGCCGTCCGGCCCCGGAGTCCGCGGTATCGGGCCAGGAGCGCGTCCAGCGCTCAGGGCCGCCGCGGACCACAACCACCAGCAGAAAGGACCAGGAGAAGAGTATGGAGGGGCTGCGCTCCCACCGCCGGCGAAGCAGGTCGCCTGCGGTCTTCTTCCAGCGGCCCGCCGCGAAGCGGGTCATCTGGCGGCGAAGTCCTGGGTCCAGTAGATCACGCCATCGGAGTCTTCGGCCGCGCCGACCCCGATGAAGATGAGCTTGCAGTTCATGATGGCGGCCTTGGCCACGGAGTGGTCCATCCAGGACTGCACGACCGCAGCCGGGGTGCGATAGCCCTTGGCGACGTTCTCCGCCAGCCTGGTGCCGCCGGTGAAACCGGCCTCCTTGATGCGGTCCGTGAAGGATCGGCCGTCGTGGGAGGTGTTCGAGAGGTAGCCGTGCTGCGCCATGTCGGCGGAGTGCCCGCGGGCGGCCCGGTGAAGCCGCGGGTGGTGCTTGAGCGCCCGGCACCCCTTCTTCGCCCGCCGGGCATTGACCAGTCGCACGACCGTGTTCTCCCGCGCCGTTCCCACTGTGGCGGCGCCGGATACGGACGCCGTGCCGGCCGGCCCGAACAGATCGGGCGACCCGGACCGGCCGGCGCCGGAAGCCGGGGACGCCGCGGCGGCCTGCGCCGTACTCACGGGTGCGGCGATCGTGGCCAGGGCGGCGGCTGCGGCGAGCAACCCCAGAGGTCGGCGCACAGGAAACTCCCCCGGTTGCGGTGGACGCCGGACGGCTCCACATTCTGGCGCGACCCATATCGATGTGTCACCTTATGTCTCAGCGATCGCCGCACGCTCAAGGCCGCCGCGTCACTGCGGGCCGCCGCCATGTCGAGCGCGCTCACCCCGGACCGTCCCGAGCGGGTAAGGAGCAGCATGGCGGGATCGTGGACCTGATCACGCTGCAGACCCTCAGCCACCGCGACGCGCCCAGGGCTTCCGATGACCGGCTACAGCCGCGAGCGCTTCCCGCACTGGGCCGCCCAGGGCAGCGGCTGCGACACCCGCGGTCGGCGGGGAGACCAGCCATACGCCTTCGATCCGGAGATCTACCAGCGGCGCAACGTGGTCGAGCGAGCGATCGCGCGGCTGAGACGGTACCGCGCGCCGGCCTCCCACCATGCCAAGCGCGCGGTCGTCTGCCGCTGTCAGATCTGCTGGTCGCCGCCTTGGACCGGCTCTCATGATGCATGGGGCAGGCTTCAGCCCCTGCCGGGGACGAGGGCGCCGGAGGGCAGGCCGGCGGTGACGTACTCGTCGTAGAGCATGTCCCACGAGGCCGCCGGTCCGTTGTGCGGGTCGGCGGCCGGCCGGCCTTCGGCCCGGGCGCCGAGGGCGGACAGGCAGACGTGCCAGCCGGCCGCGTTGCGGGCCGCGGTGTTCGAGGCCTCCAGGACGTTGGTGAGGGTGAACCGGGTCCGATGGTCACCGAGCGGTTCCAGGTCGAAGTGGAGTTCGTCGCCGCCCCAGGTGAAGGCCAGCCGGCGGGGCGGGTCGACGGCGATGAGCCGCCCGGTGGACTCGGGCATGCGCCGATCGCCGGAGAAGGTGATGGTGCCGCCGGGGACGAGCTCGACGGTGATCTCGGGGGACGGGAACCAGTGGGTCAGTTCGGCCGGCTCGCTGATCAGGGTCCAGACCTTCTCGATCGGGTGGTCGTAGATCCGCTGGAAGCGGATCGCGGGGCGGCCGTCGTCGAGTTCGAGGTAGGTGCCGGAATTCGTGATGATCATGATTTCTCGGGGTCTTTCCGCTCGTCGGGTTTCCGGCGCCGTGCCGGACCGTCGTCGTGCCGCTCCGCGTCGCCGGCGTCCAGGCGGCGGTCCAGTGCGTCGAGGCTGCTGTTCCACAGTCGCCGGTAGGGCGCCAGCCAGGCGTCCAACTCGGCCATCGGGGTGGGTATGAGCGCATACAGTCTGCGCTGCGCATCGGGCACGACCCGGACCAGGCCGGCCTCGCGTAGCACTCGTAGGTGCTTGGACGTGCTCGGCTGGCTCAGTCCGCAGGCTTCGCTCAGTTCGCCGACCGGACGTGGACCCGCCAGTAGGAGGTGGAGGATCGCGCGTCGGTTGGGGTCAGCCAGTGCGTTCCACGCGATGGTCTCCATACAGCGAATATACTAGGCCGGGAATATAACTGGCAAGGAATATTCGAAGTGGGCGGCTGGCCGGACCTGCCCTGTACCCGATGGCGGGACGGCCGCATGACGTCTTCCGTCGGACAGAGCCCAGGGAATGATTCAGCAGGGCAGGCCTTCGGACAGACCCGAGGAGGTGACCATGACGGCGAGAAGCCGACCGAGGGTATCGGTGACGATGTCGCGCTTGCGGCCGACGATCTTCTTGTCGGCGTCGGTGCCCTGGGTGGCGGTGGGCGCCGAAGACGCCGCTGAACAAGGACGGCCCCTGCGAGCCGGCCTGTGCCGACCGCTCAGGCCGGGGGTTTCCGCTGAACTGGTCGCGCAGGCCGACGGCGTGGTCACCGCCGTCACCGATTCCCCGCGGCAAGGCCCTGCCCGGACTGGCCCGGGAGCGCGGCGAGCCGGTCTGGATCGCCGACCTGGCAAGCGACCCGTGCGAGTTCTCCCGCGGGCCGGGCGCGCTGGAGGCCGGCCTGCGCTCGGCCATGGCCCTGCCGGTGCGCAGCGGCGACCACGTGCTGGGCGTGCTGATCTTCGGCGCGGGGAACGGCGTCGTAGCCGTCCCGGATCCGCTCAGGACGAGAGCGGAGGAGCCGATGGTGTGCTCGGCAGCACTATCGGAAGGAAACCGTCAACGATGTCACGACTCATCGGCCGCTGGAAGGTGGGCACCCGCCTCATCGCGTGCTTCAGCATGATCGTCGCCCTGTTCGGCGGCGCGGCGCTGGTGGGCCTGAACGCGCTGCGCACGCAGGACGCGGCGATCGAGCACATGGAGCAGATGACCGTGCTCGGCCGTGACGTCCAGGAGATCAAGTACTTCAACTCCGACGTCAGCGGCTGGCAGGTCGCCTACGCCTGGGAGGCCGCGCTGGGCGATCCGGCGGCCGCCGTCAAGGCCGACGCCGCCAGCCGCGCCGGATACCTGGAAGTCGTCGGGCGGCTGCGCAAGCACCTGCAGAACGTCGACACCACGGCGATGACCGCCGAGGAGAAGAAGACGTTCCAGACCCTCACCGCCGACTGGGACGCCTTCCTGGCCATGGACGACAAGATCGCCGATCTGTTCGCCAAGGGGACGCGCGCGGCCCTTGCCGAGGCCAACACCATCATCGGCGGCGCCTCCTGGGACATCTACTACCGCATCATGGAGAACACCGACCGGCTGGTCGACAGCGCCACGGCCCGCAGTGACGCCGCCGCCGACAGCGCCGCCGCCGCATCGCGCTCAGCCAAGATCCAGATGGGTGTGGCCGTGCTGGCCGCACTCGTCATGTCGGTCCCCCTGCTGCGCCTGCTGCGGCGCAGCATCACCGTTCCGCTGGCGGAGTCCACCGGAGCGCTGAAGGCGCTGGCCGCCAAGGACCTCACCCGCCAGGCCGACACCTCCGCCATGGGCGGAGAACTGCACGAGATGGGCACGGCGATCAACGAGGCCGTCGGCGTGCTGCGCGGCGCGGTGACGCAGATCAAGACCGACGCGCAGCAGCTGTCGCGGGCCTCAGAAGCCATGCGGTTCTCCACGACCCGGATCGTCACCAGCTCCGACACCGCGACCTCGCGGGTGGAGAACGCCTCAGCGGCGGCCGGCGAGGTCAGCGGGAACGCTCAACTGGTCGCCTCGGGCGCCAGGGAGATGGGCCTGTCGATCCAGGAGATCAGCAAGAGCGCCTCCGAGGCGGCCACCGTCGCCGGCGAGGCGGTCGCCGCCGCCGATTCGGCCAGCACGCGCGTCCAGCGGCTCAGCACCTCCTCCTCCGAGATCGGCGCGGTGGTCAAGGCCATCAACGCGATCGCCGAGCAGACCAACCTGCTGGCGCTCAACGCCACCATCGAGGCGGCCCGCGCCGGGGACGCCGGCAAGGGCTTCGCCGTGGTGGCCGGCGAGGTCAAGGACCTGGCGCAGGAGACCGCACGCGCCACCGAGGACATCGCCGCGCGGGTCAAGGCGATCCAGTCCGACAGCGACGGCGCCGTGGAGATCATCAGCGGTTTCCAGGACGTCATCGGAAAGATCAACACCTACGTCACCACGATCGCCGGCGCCGTGGAGGAGCAGAGCGCCACGACGGCCGGCATGAGCAACAGTGTCAGCGACGCCGCGAGCGGATCGACACGGATCGCCGACCACATCTCCGCGGTCGCCGAAACGGTGTCGCAGGCGCACCACGCCGTGAAGGAGAGCATGGCGACGATCGACGAGCTGGCCGTCATGGCCGAGCAGATGAACGAGCAGGCCAAGGCCTTCAACGTGTGATCACCGAGCCGGGCCCCGCCCGGGAGCGTGCCGCGTCGTGACCGCGGCCACAGCGCGGCACGCACCCGGGCACGACATCGCCGGCGGGCGAGCACGCACCCGCGCACCGGCGAGCCCCCTCGCCGGACGCATCGTCGCGGGTGAACAGCCGTCCGCTGGCCTGCCGGCGCGCTGAGCCGGTAATCGGCCGACAGCAGGGGCCCTGTGCTTGCGCGGCTCCGGAAGTACGGGGTGCTCCGCCGGTGCGTACGGCGTATCAGCGTGTTCACCAACCAGGTGGGACTCCTTGTCTCCGGATCTCCATCATCCGGTAGTCAAGATGTCCACGCCTCCGGGCGAAGGCCCGTTCCCGGACATTCAAGATGTTGATGAAGCTGACGCTCGCGTTGAGCAGGGATGGATGTGCGACGACCCCGCCCGATTGCTCTTGGCGGGGTCGTCGCACATCCGCCCATCCTCATTGCGAATGACACGTTCATCCTCGACGAGATGGACGTCGAAGCGTTGATGGAGAAGCCGTACGCCTCGTATAAGGGGCCCCAGGAGCGTCATCCGTTGCGCGTAGCCGGTCTCTTCGCCCAGTTCATACAGGACAAGGCAGCTGGGATCACCGTTGGGATCAATGTGGGTGCCGCGCTCCCAGCGGGGGAGTGCTACGCGAAACCGGGCTTGTCGACGGTGCCGTAGATGCCCGTGGACCCGTCCGGACGCCTTGTGGTGTCCTCCCGCATCGTCATGCAGGCGTTGGTGTAGACCGTGCGGCTGTCCGGTTGCTCCATGCTGTGGTTATTCAGGCGGTGGGTCCGGCAACGTATCTGTCGGCGTGTGCGGTGATTCGGGTGGCGAAGGCGGCGAACATCGCGTCGGTGGCGGTGAGCAGTTCGGGTTCGGCGGCGCCCGCCACCTGGGCCTGTCCAACGCCACCGCCGCGCACCTGGCCGAGGCGCAGGCCATCGCCCCGGTGGTGTGCGTGCAGAACCCCTACGGCCTCGGCCTGCGGCCCAGTGGCCATGTCCTGCCGCGGGCCTGCGCGGAGCGGGGCATCGCGTTCGTCCCGTTCTTCGCGATCGCCGGAAGCGGCGAGGAGGCGGGCGTGAGCGGCGCCGACAGCGAGGGGGTTCTGGTCGTCGCCCGCGCGCACGGGGTGAGCGCCGCCCGGGTCCGGCTGGCGTGGACGCTGGGCCAGGGACCGAACGTGCTGGCCATCCCCGGCACCGGCGACCCGGACCACGTGGCCGACAACATCGCCGCCAGCGCGCTGCGGCTCTCCGCGGATGAGATGGCCCGCCTGGACTTCCTCCACCGGGCAGGCGGCTGACCGGTACGGCGCAGCGGACGCCCCACCGGAGCGGTACCCATCCCGAACCCGTCCGACCGCCTCCGGTCCGGCCGCTTCCCACTGCGTAAGTTTTGTCCCACGTGTCAGGACCGCCCGGGGCGACGCCGCCGGACGGTCCGGCGAGGCACCCGGCACCACGCCGGGAGAAAAAGGGGATTCCCGCCCGTGCATACGGAGCGGACCCCGGAAGAACCCACGCCCGACGTCAACGCCGATGAGGCGGCGGCACGCTACTGGAGGACCCGCGCATACCTCGCCTACGCGGGGTTCGCCCTGTGGGCGCTCCTGATGCTGGCCGGCGCTGGCGACGTCCCGCCGCCTGGTGATCCCCTCCTGTAGGAGGGGATAGGGCCTCCTGCCGAATGGATGCATAGGCGCGGCGGTGTTCGCGTACAACGCCCAGTCAGGAGCGGACAAGAACGAGTACCGGCGACGGAGCAGCAAGCGTCACGGCCACTGACGGTTACCGAATTGTCCTTATAAGAGTTCGAGTCCTCGCCGCCAACCCGAGTCCGCCGTGTCGACGAGCCGCAGCCAGGTGGTCAGGCCGCCCGGCATGGGCCAGGCCCGAGTCCGGGCGGGAACGTGGGCCGGCTCGTCGAGCGCATGAGCCCACATGCGGTGAACGCCCATGAGGGCCCGGCGGGCACCGGGCGTGCCCCGGGTCGCCTCCCGCTCCATGAGCGTGACGTCCCTGTCGTACGTCCGGAGGAACGCCTCGATGTCGAGCGGCCGGTCGTGTGCGGTGCAGCGCCAGGAGCGCGGGCTCGTGCTCCTCGGCGAGGGCGGCGACCAGCCGGTCGTGGCCGTCCAGGACGACGTAAGCGTTCAGGCCGCTGATCCACCACAGCAGAACCGGCGGAAGGGACCGGGTACGCGCCTGTTTCCGGTACGCAGTGACCCGGCCGTCGTCGGCACCGGAGAGCGCGCGCAGCGGGACCACCCCGACGGGGTCTCCGCCGAACCAGTCGATGTACCCGCTCGGATGGTCGCGCTTCAGCACGACGTCCCAGCGGTTCCGGCAGGATGCCAGGCCGGGCGCGTGCGGCCTGATGGTCCAGCGGCCCCTGTGCACCGGGCCGTCGGTGGCGAGTTCCCGTGCGAAGTGGTGGGCCCAGTGGGCTGCGGGCGGATCGGGGAGCCCTTCGAACCTGCGGACCAGGTCGGCACGCAGCGGGCGGACGGGTGAGCGGAAGCCCTCGGTCCGCAGGTAGTCCACTCCGTAGTGGCGCCCGTCGAGCCGGGCCAGCAGGATTGGCCGGCCGTCCTGGACGATCGCCAGGTGACCACCGGATGCCGTCTCGACCCGCAGCGCGGGCCGAGCGGGCCGGTCCGGCTCCAGAAGCAGTCCGTCCCAGCGGCCGTGGTCGTCGGGCCCTCTCTGTCAGACTGCTGTCGTCCCAGCCCGGGGTGACCAGCCTGAGCGTTCCGGCGATCCCGGCGGCGCGAGCATCGCGCTCCACGATCCCCAGTGCCGCATAGATCCGGCCGTCCATCTCGGCGAAGGCCGGCCCAGGCTGCTCATAGGAGTGCATGCCGCAGTGTCGCCTACTGCCGGAAGCCGATTCAAATGAGAAACCGCACCAGCGGCGAGGATGTCCGCATGCTCATGAGCTGCGCGGTTTTCAGCGAGGTCGAGCAGCATCAGCGGTTCGAATGTCCCAGGCGTGCTCGGGTTTCGTATCCGGACTGGAGTTCCATGGCGGGACGTCCCCGTCGAATACGGTCCGTGGAACCGGGTCTACGACCTGTTCCGCCGATGGCAGCGGAACGGCACCTGGCACCGGATACTCACCCAGCTCCAGTCCCTGGCCGATGCGAAAGGCACGATCACATGGGACCTGAGCGTCGACTCCACGGTATGCCGCGCCCATCAGCGCGGGGCCAGGGCCCGCAAGCAGGGTGACTCACAGAAGGAACCACCAGGCGGCATCTTCACCGAGCCTGGTGATCACGGGTTGGGACGTTCGCGCGGCGGGTTCACCACCAAACTGCACCTGGCCGTCGAGCAGGGCCAAAAGCCCATGTCGATCGTGGCGACCGCTGGGCAGCGCGGAGACTCGCCGCAGTTCCAACCCGTCTTGGAGAAGATCCGCGTGCCCCGCATCGGGCCGGGGCGGCCATGTGTCCGTCCCCATCGGGTCCGCGCCGACAAGGCATACGCCTCCCGCAGAAACCGCGCCTACCTGCGCCGCCGTGGAATCCGCTGCACCATCCCCGACAAGGCCGACCAGATGCGCAACCGCCAGAAGCTCGGCTCCCGCGGCGGCCGACCACCGCATCTCGACCCAGCCGACTACCGCAAGCGTCACACGGTCGAGTGCGGGATCAACCGCCTCAAGAGGCACCGCGCCGTCGCCACGCGATACGGCAAGCCGGCGGTCCGCTACGAGGTGACCGTCCTCATCGCTGCCATCAACGAGTGGCTGTGATCAGCGCCTCCACAGGGACCCTACGAGACCCTGACCACGTACTTGCCCTGGACGCCGCCCGCCTCCAGCGCCCGGTGTGCCGCTGCTGTCTCCTCCAGGGGGAAGACCGTGTCCACCGCGGGGCTCAGCTTGCCCTCGACCACATGGCGGGCGAGGTCGTCGAAGTCCGCCCGCGTGGGGTTGCCGCTGAAGAAGCGCACCCGGCTGTGTCCGCGGACCGTGCTGGCCGCGAGGTAGCCGAGCGACGCGGCGGGCCGTTTAAGGTCGAAGGCGATGGTGACCATGCGCCCGCCGGAATTCAGTAGGTGCCGGAAGGCCCGCAGGTCGGTCCCCACGGTGTCCAGGACCACGTCGAAGCGGCCCAGTTCCGCCGGCCGCACAGTCCGGTGGTCGACAGCCTTGTGCGCGCCGAGCCCGCGGACGAAGTCGAGGTTGGCTGCGCGGGCGAGGGCCGTGACCTCGGCGCCGTACGCCCGTCCGAGCTGGACGGCGGCGTTGCCGACACCGCCCGCCGCACCCCGGACGAGGAGTCGTTCGCCGGGGCGCAGCCCGGCTTTGTCCCGCAGCGCGGTGATGGCCGTGGTGGCCACCGGCAGCGCGGCGGCGTCCACCAGGTCAAGGCCGTCGGGAAGCCTGCCGACCCGCTCGGCGGGCACGGTCACGTACTCGGCGGCGCTGCCGAACCCGGAGGTGCGGCCCAAGACCCCCCATACGCGGTCGCCGGCCGCGAACCGTGTGACTCCGGCACCCAGTGCGGCGACCTCGCCGGTGAAGTCCAAGCCGATGCGCTTGGGAAATTTCCGGCCGGTCAGGAGACGGAGACGGCCGGCACGGGCTGCCAGTTCGCCGCCGTTGACGCTGAACGCGCGCACCTTCACAAGGACCTCGCCGTGGGCCGGCTCGGGGCGTGGCACGCGGCCTGCGTAGAGCACATCGGGGCCACCGTAGCGGTCGTAGAGCACTGCCTTCATCATGCGGTCGTTCATCGTTCTGCCTTTGCCGCCGGGGGCCGTACAGGGGTCTGGCATCGACCGTAAGCTCTTAATCGGACGCAATCGTCCGTTTGGACCGGAAGCGAGAGACAGTGATAGCGGAATCCTCTCGGATCACAGCCCGGGACAGGGTGCGGATGGACGCCCGGCGCAACCGGGAGCGCATCCTCGTCGCCGCCCGTGCGGTCTTTGCGGAGCACGGGATCGACGCCCCGATGGCGACCGTGGCCCGTCGGGCCGGGGTCGGCGTGGCGACGCTGTACCGGCATTTCCCGACCCGGGACGCTGTGGTGCGGGGCGCGTTCGCGCAGCAGATGGAGACCTGCGCGCGGGCGCTCACCGAGGCTCTGGCCGCCCCTGACCCGTGGCAGGGCTTCCAGCAGCTGGTTGAGACGGTCTGCACTCTGCAACGGGAGGAACGCGGGTTCCCGGCTGCGTTCGTCGCGGCCTTCCCGGAAAGCCCGTCGGAACACGCGCAGTCCCGGCAACGAGCCGAGCGGGACTTCACGACCTTGGTACGCAGGGCCCAGGCGTCGGGCGCGCTGCGGGCCGATTTTCACCCTTCCGACCTCGCCGTGGCCCTGTTGGCACACTGCGGTCTGGTGACCGCCCTACCGGATGATGGTGCAGCGTCCCGGCGCCTGGTGGCCTATCTGCTCCAGTCGTTCCGGGCCGGCACGGCCAACGAACCGCTGCCTCCGCCGGCTGCGCTGACAATACGCAGCCTCCCGATTGCGCCTGACAGTTCCCAGGGGCAGCGGCCCCCCAGAGCCTGACATGAAACGGTACCTGCCGCAGGGCACGTCCAGTCCGACAACTCCACCCTCGCATAAGGCTAAAAACGGAATATCTGGCCGAAAGGGTGTGGGACTGAGTCCTCCCGCACCCGTCAGCACCGAAGAGCGCTATCGCCAAAATTCGGTCCGACTCTCCCCGGGGTCAAGGTCGTGCCGGGCACCATCGGGACTCCCTGCACAGTCACCGACCTCGACGACGCATCCGAGCTGGCCCGCCGGGCCGAGGACGTCGACCGGCCCATCCTGGTCACCGCCGACGCGCACGGGCCGCTGTACCTGCTCGGCGACGGCACGGTCCTGTACCGTCTGCGGGCCGCGACGCAAGCCGGTTGCGGGGACGGGCTCACCCAGAGGTGACCGGCCGCGTCCCGAGGTGACCGACGTCCCTGGGGGCTGTCGCCTGCTGTGCCGGGTCCGCGCCGCCCGGTAGGTCAGGGCCGTGCGATGCGCTCGAGCCATCGCTGCAGGAGAGCGGTTTCGACCGGTTCGAGGGCCTCGGTGCCGCCGAGCTGCAGTTGCGCGCGCAGGCGCAGCGCGGCGGCCCGCAGGGGATCGGCGTCCTGCCGGGCGGGGGGCTCGGTGAGCACGTGCGAGAACACGGCGTCGCGCATGCGGTGGGACAGGGCGGGGTCGGCGAACAGGGCCGGTCTGGCGATGTGGTCCAGGGCGGTCCCGATGTTGGCCGCCAGGATCAGCCGGGCGGCGGTTCGCGGCTCGAGCTTGAGCGCGCCCGCCGCCGCGCACCGGGTGAGCGCCGCCGCCAGCAGGTCCGTCACGCGGTCTCGCGCCGTGGAGTGCGACCACGGCCGCGGAGTGAACATCAGCTGGTAGAGGGCCGGGTTGGCCTGTGCGAACGCCATGTGGCCGTCCCAGCCGGCGTGCAGGTCGGCGACCGGGTCGCCGGTCCGCTCCTGGGCGGCCTTGAGCGCGGCGTACCGCTCGTAGCCGTGGTCGGCCACGGCGTCGAGCAGCCCGCGCTTGTCACCGAACAACCGGTAGAGCACGGGCTGGCTCACGCCGACCGCCTCGCAGACCGCGCGGGTGGCGATCTCGTGGTCCGAGGACGACGCCAGTTGCCGCTCCGCGGCCTCGATCATCGCCGCGCGGAGCGGCTCCGTCTCTGTCATGCGATCAATGATACAGCCAGACGCTAGCGGCGATAAGAAACTGTGCTATCGTCATTACGTAACACCGGTACGGACCACCCGTACCGGTGATATGACGAAAGGGTTTTCCCATGAGCGATCAGCGCGTGGCCGTCGTCAGTGGCGGCTCCCGCGGGATAGGCAAGGCGATCGTGCTGGCGCTGGCGGCACGCGGCTGTGCGGTCGCCGTGGGCTTCCAGGAGTCGGCCTCCGCAGCGGCGCGGGTGGCCGAGGAGATCACGGCGTCCGGCGGCCGGGCGATCCCCGTCCGGGCCGACGTGGCCGACGAGGGCGCCGTCGCCGAGATGTTCGACGCGGCCGAGAAGTCCTTCGGCGGAGTCGACGTGGTCGTCAACTCCGCAGGGCGGCTGTCGCTGTCCCCGATCGCCGACCTCGACCTGGACGAGCTGGACGCCCTGCACCGCACCAACATCCGCGGCGCGTTCGTGATGGCCCGGGAGGCCGCACGCCGCCTGCGCGCCGGAGGCGCGCTCGTCAACCTGTCCACCTCCGTGGTCGGTCTGCAGTTCCCCGGCTACGGGGCGTACGCCGCGAGCAAGGGAGCCGTCGAGGCGATGACACTGGTGCTCGCCCGCGAACTGCGCGGACGGGACATCACGGTCAACGCCGTCGCGCCCGGCCCGACCGCCACCGATCTGTTCCTGGACGGCAAGGACGAGGCGACGATCCAGCGGCTCGCCGCCCAGCCGCCGCTGGAGCGGCTCGGTACCCCCGAGGACATCGCCGAGGTCGTCTCCTTCCTGGCGAGCCCGGCCGGGCACTGGATCAACGGTCAGGTCGTGCGCGCCAACGGCGGGATCATCTGACGGCCTCACGGGAGGTCGCGCCGCCAATCCCGTCCGGTCCGCCACTCCGGCCCCCATCGTCGCCGGTGTGGATCCGCACCGGATCTGCACCGGTGCGCAGGCATCGAGGACCCGGTGTCCTCGGCCGCCCCACTGTGGATAACCACCATACGAAAGGTAATCGTCATGCCGTTCGCCAACCTCAAGGTCCCCGCCGACACTCTGACCCCCGAGTCCAAGAAGAAGCTCATCGACGCCGTCACCGACGCCTACGCCGACGTGTACGGCGAGCGCGCCAGGGCGACCACCCTGGTCCTGCTCGAGGAGGTCGCCGACGGCGGCTGGGGCCTCGGCGGCAACGTCCTCACCGCTGAGATGCTCGGCCGCAGCTGACCCGGCTCGGCCCGGCTGCGGCAGGTGACGGTGTCGAGCGCGCCGGGCGGGCCGGTTGCTCGATGAGTTTCTTGCTGAACGTGAACGTTCGAAAGCTCGGTGACGCCGCGTAGACCAGGGAGCCGCCGCCGGGGGTGTAGGGCACCGACCCCGGCAGCGGCAGCCCTCTGCCCGGCTGCACCAGGCGCGCAGCGGCGGGCAGGTCGGTCCCCTGGCCGGCGAGGTCGATGACGCCCACATCCCGGTTGCTGAGCGTCATCGCGACCTGCCGCCCGTCCGGCGCCCAGGCCAGCCCGGCGAGTAGTCCGGGGGTGGTCGTGACCCGGTCGCGGCGCTGTCCGGTGGCTGCGTCGACGACCGAGACCCTCGTCCCGCCCCGGGTGGGGACGGCGTAGGCGAGCCGGGTGCCGTCTCGCCCGGTGGTCCGCGCCGTCATCGAGGCGGGCGTCCTGGTCTCCACCCGCCATGCCTCCTACACCGGCTGGGTGAGTTTCACCGCCTGCAGAACCCGTTGGGGCCCTGCCGCCGAACGCGCGTGGCCCGCCGACGTCACGGCTTTCACCCGGCGCCGGGCACGAGCGGCATGGCCCGTCTCACTGGTTGAAACGAGGGCCGGTGCGGTGTTCGGCCGCCCTCAGGGCTGCGGCTGCGCGGACAGCGGCGCGGGCGGGACCGGCTGGCGGTGGGGGTCGGCGAGGTCTGGGCGGAGCGGGCCAGCCAGATCTGAACCGCGCCGGGTTTCGTGGAGGCCGGGTTAGCTGGCTCCGGCGAGGATAACCGGGCCGTTGTCGGTTCGGTAGAGAGTCTCGAGCTCCGCCGGTGGACGGTCACCGCAGGCGCTCTGCAGCCGCCGGTTGTTGTACCAGTCGACCCACTCCATCGTGGCGATCTCCACATCGTCCAGGCCCCTCCACGGGCCCCTGCGATGAATCAGCTCGGTCTTGTACAACCGCCAGCCGCCAGCCCACGATCATCCGGGAGCAGGCGTCGATGACGAACGCGGCGTAGACGAACCCCGACCAGGTCGGGATGTAGGTCAGGTCCGCCAGCCACAACCGGTTCGGGGCAGGGGCGGTGAAGTCGCGCTCGACCAGGTCGGCCGGGCGCGCCGCCGCCGGCTCAGCGATCGTGGTGCGTTTCTTGTGGTCACCGCGCACCGCGCCGGTCAGGCCGAGCCGCCGCATCAGCCGGGCCACCGTGCACCGTGCCACGCGCACGCCCTGGCGGCCCGAGCTCGCGCCACATCTTGCGCACGCCGTACACCTCGAAGTTCTCCCTCCACAGGGTCGTGATCTCGGCCATGAGCTCCTCGTCGCGCAGGGCCCGGGCCGACGGCGGACGAGTCCTGGGGGCGTAGTACGTCGAGGGCGCGACCTCGAGGACCGAGCAGATCGGCTCAACGCCGAACGCGTCGCGGTGGGCGTCGATGAAGGCGACTACCTGGGCGGTCGAGGGTCGAGTTCCGCTGCGAAAAAAGCAGGCCTTAGATTCAGACGATCAACGCAACACTGCTGGTGGATGGATGGGTGGATGGGTGGATGGGTGGATCGTGGCTCGGATGGGTCGGCCGGGAATGTCAGATGCATCCGGTAGGACACCATGCCGCCGTCTCCGACATGCAGCGGGAGGGGGCCGTCATCACCGACGTCGTCGAGTACCGGTGCAGCACGACCGGCGTGGCCGAGACGCAGGACGTCAAGGTCAAGATCGAGCTGACGATGCCGGCCGAAGCCACGGCGGGCGAGCAGATGACCATCGGCTGGCGCGGCACCTACGTCAGCGACGCCACGGCCTTGAGAGCCCCCGCCACGGGACTGGCCGCCGACACCAAGCTGTACGCGGCCGTCAGCGGCCTGGCCGGCCTGACCTCCGCCACCGGAGTAGGTGAACTCGCCTCCATCGGCCCCACCCAGATCATCCCCCTGCCGACGGCCGTGCTCCCCCTGAAGACCACCTCTTCCAAGGCGGGCACCGCGATGGTACGGTCGGCCGCCGTCAACGCCGGGACCCGGCCCACGGAGCCGTCGATCCAGTGCGAGGTGCAGAACGCCGACGCACTGACGACCCACCCCCTCGCCATCGCGTCCGCCGACGACCGGCCGACCCGGCCCCGGTGACGCCGAGCCAGAGCGCCACCGCCACCGCCACCGCCACCGCCACCGCCACCGCCACCGCCACCGCCACCGCCACCGCGACCGTGACGGCGACGGCGAGCACCCGGCCGACCTCTACGGTCACCGTGACCGTCACCGTCCAGGCGACCGCTTCCGCACCGGCGACGTCGCAGCCGGCTCGCGACCTCACGGCGAGCGCGGCCGGACCCTCCGCCGACGGCGACACCAAGGTGATCGTGACACCGGCGGGGGGAGCCGCCACCGGAGGCGGCGGTGAGGCCGGGCCCGACGGCCGAGTGCCCGTGTCGCTCGGTCTGCTGGTGACCCTCGCCGCGGTCACCGGCCTGCGGCTACGCCGCCGCGCTCTCTCCGGAGGATGACCCGCCCGGTGCCCGTCTCCGGCCTGATCGCCAACGCGCCGCGGAGGGCTCTTTCGCTGGTCACAGGTCAGCGGTTGCACCCGCCGGGCCGCGAAGCGCTCGTCCAGCGGGCGGATGCCCGTCGGGCGGTCCTGCTCCTGGATGTTCGTCCGGGGTTCGCCTGGGGCCGGTCAGCGGCCGGTGCCCAGCAGGGAACGGCAGTACGGCCGCTGGAACGGCTCGTAGTGCGCGCACGGGTCCGGCTGGTACATCCACCGGGGCCCGGGGCCCGAGGCCGGTCGGGACGCAGATCGGCGGTCGCGCTGCCGGTGGGCCGCGGACCGCGCCGAGTTGCTGCTCTCGGCGCGTGGCGCGGCCGCGCTTGTCCGCGATGCGGCTCTGGCCGAGCTGGTTGCGCTTCCCGCTCTGG
Source organism: Planomonospora parontospora (assembly GCA_014647935.1). Lineage (GTDB taxonomy): Bacteria > Actinomycetota > Actinomycetes > Streptosporangiales > Streptosporangiaceae > Planomonospora > Planomonospora parontospora. Next base: position 221,939 of record BMQD01000012.1, on the reverse strand, counting down.
CGGCGCCGGCTGCGGGTCGCGCCGGACGGTCGGCCTGGGCCGGTGAGTGAACGCCGATCCGCGGCGGCACCCCGGCCGACCACTCCCGGCGGTTACCGCGGTGGTCTTCACCGGACTTCGCCGTGGTCTCCGTGCGGCGGTCGGATGCGCCGTGCCGAGCGGCCGGGCTCGCGCTCGGTGCAGGGCTCGCCGACCGGGGCGCCGATTGTGCGTCTGCTCCGGGCATGCGGGGCGGCGGGAGCATCTGCCGGGCGGCCTCGGCGGCGCTGCCCGCCGCAGCGGGCGGCTCGGAGGCGTTCCACGTGGACGACCACACGCCGAGGGCGGCCACGACGGCGAACGCGCCGATCAGCGCGGGCAGGGCGAGCCGGTCGCGGTGGAGCTGCGCCCAGGCCCAGGCGGGCCCGCGCCCGGGCTCGGATTCTGGTGCGGGCTGCTGCGCGACGGGCCCGGGCAGGTCGAGGGGCGCCCAGTGCCCGGACGCGTCCGGGTCCGCGGGGCCGCCGACCTTCGGCCCCGGGGCCGCGGTGAAGGCGGTGATGGCCGGTTGCGGAGCGGTCGGCGGCCCGTCGTCCAGGTCATCCAGGTCGTAGGGGTCGTCCATCCCGGTGCGAGGGATGGGGCTGTACGGCATGCGGCCGCGTCGTGCTGCGGTGGCGGAGTCGTCGTGCATGTCACCTCCGTGATCCAGTCTCCCGGAAATCACTGAGTGTAAACATTCGATCACGAAGAGGCTTCGGATGGTCGACGGCTTCACGGGACGCGACCGTCACCGTTCACGCATCCCGGGGGTGGTGCCGTCCTCGTCCACATCGCCGCCCGAGCGGGTCTCCTCGGCGGGCTGGCGGTCCCAGTGACATTCCGCGACCAGGCGCAGTTGACCGACGACGACCGCAAACGCAAGTGGCCCGATCCCTTGCTCTGGACCGACTGACACCCAGCACGCCACCATGGGGACCGCGCGGCCCTCGTCTCCCGCGCTCCGGGCAGGACGGAGCGTAGCCGTCGGCGGCCCCGCCCCTCAAACCTGCTTCCTCGCCGACGCTCGGTCGGCGGGCTTGCCCGCCGGGACCGCCGACGGCTCAAGACGGCCTTCCGGCCCGGGGTACCCGAATGGGTGATGCGAGTTTCGCGAGCCGCCCGCGCGGGCGCGCGTGAGGACCGGCCGGCTGGCGTCCCCATGCGGTAACCATGCGAAGAGCATGCCCGGCCTCGTTACGGTCGCGGATGACACTCCTGAGGCTTTGGGAAAGCCGACATCGCCGATACCCCTGGAGTGTTTTCCTTTTCCGATCAGGTACGGAGCACGCTCTCATGAAACCCGGTTCCTCCCGCCGTCTGGCCGCCATGGCGACCGGCGCGGCCGTACTGGCGGGCATGGCCGCTCCGACCGCCGCGGCGGCCGACCCCGCCCCGCGCCCTACCGCGGCCGTCACCCACGTCCCGGCGGTGACCCGGCCCATGGCGCCCGCCCCGCGCCCCAGCGCGGTCGCCACCTACGTCCACCCGGCCCGCACCGAACTCCTGAACCCCGCCCCGCGCCCCACCGCGACCGTCAGCCACAGGCTGGCCCTGACCGGGCCGGTCCTTCCCACCCCGCGCCTCACCGCGGTGGTCACCCGCCCTCCGGTTTCGATCGATCGCTCCCTCCGGCCGACGCCCCGGGTCACGGGACCGCTCACTCCCTTCTCGACCCTGGGCGTCGATCTGCGGGTGAAGGCGAAGGACTGCAACCGGTTCGCCCTGGAGGGGCACATCGACTACTTCGGTCCCCGGCGTGAGGGTGCCTACGGCTGGACGTTCTTCGGGGAGTTCAACCCGCACGAGCCCATCACCATGGGTGGCACCACCGTCGTGGAACGCGAGTACGACACCCGGACCAAGGAGGACGGCAGGCACGGCAGGGCGTCCCTGTGGGTCGGCACCACCTCCGGCGACACCCTGCAGCACCGCGACGAGATCGGTTTCACCTCCTGGTGTGCGCGACGGACGCGCGACACGGACGGCCCGCCGGGTACGCCGACCCCGGTCCTGTGGCACCCGAAGGTCGTCGCCGCGGTGAAACCCCCCGTCGCCACGCACACCCGCGGCGACGAGGAGTACTTCGACTCGGAGAACAGCGGCCCCTGTCCCGCCGCCGCCCGCACTTTCACCGGCGCGATCACCTACAACGGCCCGATCCCCGAGTCGGGGGAGGCGACCGTGACCTACCGCTGGGTCCGCCACGATTTCGGGACCGATCCCGTCAAGAGCGAGCCGCGCACGGCCAGGTTCCGCCGCTCGGGCCAGACGGTCGCGGTGCACGACTCGTGGATCCCCCGGCTGAAGGAGAGCGGCAAGGCAGCCGGCACCGCACGGATGATCGACATCGATGACGGTGTGACGGACACCTTCGAACACCCCGACCCGCGCACCGGTTCCGTCGTCGACCGTTACATGTGCACGTCGGAGTGACCACGCAGGCGGGGAGGGAGCACATGTCCTGCTGTCGTGCCTTCTCCCCGTCCCGCGTCCCCCGAAACAAATAACGATCTGTATTGATTTTCCCACCTGCTCTGCCAGGCGGTGCTCCGACCAGGCCTGAGGCAGCGGTCCCGGAGACGGCCGTCCCGCCGTACATGTCCACCGTGAAGGTCGCCCCCGTCGAACGAGGCGCCGCCGGTGAAGGTCACCCCGATGAACCGGACCCCGACCATGTGGAAGTGCCGGAAGTCGAGGTCGATGAGGGTGGCGCCGGTCAGGTCGATGTGCATGCCGTCCCAGAAGCGGGGATCGGCCGGTTTACCGCTGTCCCGCTCTTCAGGGGCGCGGTCGTCGCGCAGGTGCCCGGCGAGGATGCGCTGCGCGGTCAGAGGGACTTGGCACTCGCCCTCACCACCCTCGGCAGCGCCGGCCGTAGGCGGATCAGTAGGGATAGCTCTTCCGGCGGTGCAGACGGCGTGGTAGCGGCGCCGGGCCGCGCGCAGGGGGCCTCGCCCCGAAGTGTGGACACCTTGAGTGCCGGATCATGGAGATCTGGGGGCCAAGAAGTTCCGCATGGCCGTGAAGGTCTACTCAGCCGAGTTCAAAGCCGACGCCGTCGCGCTGTACCTGTCGGGCCCGGCCCGGACCTACGCCTCGGTGGCCGAGGACCTGGGCGTCAACCGCGAGACACTGCGCCTGCGGGTGCAGCAGGCGCGCGCGGCCGGCACCGTCCCGGCCGCGGCGGCACCGGCCCGGCCGGCAGCCGCCGAGGTCGCGCTTGAGCAGGAGAACGAGCAGCTGCGGACCCGGATCCGGGAACTGGAGATTGAGCGTGACATCCTCCGCCGGGCGGCCGAGTATTTCGCGGGCGAGACCAACTGATGAGGAGCCGTCAACAGCCGGCCGATCAGGCGGTGCCCGACCTGCTGGAGCGCGTCTTCACCGCGTCCGCGCCGGACCGGCGCTACGTCGGCGACATCACGTATCTGCCGACCGGCGACGGCCGGTTCCTCTACCTGGCGACCGTGATCGATCCGCCCTCGCGCCGTCTGGCAGGCTGGTCGATCGCCGACCACATGTGCACCGAGGTGGTGACCGACGCGCTGCGGGCCGTGGCCGCCACCCGGGGCGGAGCCCTGGCGGAGTCGTTCTTCGCCACGTTGAAGGGCGAACTGCTCGGGGATCGGGCCTGGTCCAGCCGGGCCGCCGCCCGCAGCGCGATCTTCGAGTCCATCGAGGGCTGGTACAACCTGCACCGGCTGCACAGCAGTCTGGGCTGCGTCAGCCCTGCCGTCCACGAGGCCGCTGTCGCGGCCTGATCACCACACCGAAGGTGTCTGCCAAAGCGGAGCAAGCTCACATTCCGCCGTGGAAGCCATGAACTGCCGGATGTTCGATGTAGCCGGAAAACCCCTGACAACGTTTGATTCGTTACATCCTGGATCTTGCGAGAGAAGATCCATCCGAGGAGATTGACGGCAGTTGTCAAATCTCCATCGGCTTTCGGAGCAACCCCCATGACCAGATGGAAACACCTCCTGCTCGCCCTGGCGGTGGCCGTGCCCACAGGCGCCCTGCCGGCGGCGACCGCCCCCGCCGCGTCGGCGTCGTCCACGCCCACCCCGACGCCCCTGCCGTCCCCGCCGATCGAAAACGGTGAGACCCAGCCGGTCCACTCACGCGCCGACGCCCTGACCGAGACCGTGTTCGTGGAGGTCGCCGGGACCGACAGCGACGCCGACGGCCGCCCCGACCGGGTCGCCGTCGACATCATGCGCCCGGCGGCGACCGCCACCGGGCTGAAGGTCCCGGTCATCATGGAGGCCAGCCCCTACTACGCGGGCGGCAACGACGTGGACAACCACGTCGTCGACCTCGACGGCTCCGACCCCGCCGGCATGGAGTACCGCCGCAACAAGTTCAACGACCTGCGCGACGAGATGTTCGGCCAGGCCGAGGACCCGGCCGCCGCCCGCGCCGCCGCCGGCCCCTTCCCGGGCTATTACGATAATTTCTTCGTTCCGCGCGGTTACGCGGTCGCGCTGGTGGAGAATCTCGGCTCGGGCCGGGCCACCGGTTGCCCGACCACCGGCCTGCCCAACGAGACCGCCGGGCCGAAGGCCGCGATCGACTGGCTGAACGGCCGGGCCAGGGGCTTCGACGCGGCCGGGAACGAGGTCCGGGCCGACTGGTCCACCGGGAACGTCGGCATGATCGGCGTCTCCTACAACGGCACCCTGCCCAACGCCGTCGCCGCCACCGGGGTCAAGGGCCTGAAGGCCATCGTGCCGATCGCGGCCATCTCCTCCTGGTACGACTACTACCGCGCCAACGGCGGCGTCGTCGCCCCCGGCGGCTACCAGGGCGAGGACGCCGACGTGCTCGCCCGGTACGTGCTGACCCGGGAGAACGGGCAGGAGGTGTGCGGCGGGCTGATGGACGCCATCGAGCGCGACCAGGACCGCGTCACCGGCGACTACACGCGTTTCTGGCACGAACGCAACTACCTGCCTGACGCGCGCAAGGTGCGCGCCGCGGTCTTCGTCGTTCACGGCCTCAACGACTGGAACGTCAAGACCGGCCAGGCCGTCCAGTGGTGGGACGCGCTGGCGAAGCGCGGCGTGCCGCGCAAGATCTGGCTGCACCAGGGTGCGCACTTCAACCCGTTCAACTTCGCCGGGCGCAACGCCGAGTGGCTGCGCCAGCTGCACCGCTGGTTCGACTTCCACCTGTACGGCCTGCGCAACGGGATCATGGACGAGCCGCAGGCCGACGTCGAGCACGGGCCCGGCCAGTGGGCGCAGCACGCGGCCTGGCCGCTGCCCGGCACGCGCGACGTGCGCTTCGCCCTGGCGGCGGGGAAGGACGGTGGTACCGGAACGCTGAGTCCGCGTCACGGTCGCGCGGAGAGGTCCACCGAGTCCTTCACGGACGCTCCCGCGCGCACGGCCGAGCAGCTCGCCGGGAACGAGGCGGCCGCCGACCCCAACCGGCTGGCCTACCTGTCGGCGCCGCTGGCCAAGGAGGTCCGACTCTCCGGCACACCGGAGGTCTCGGTGAAGGCGGCGTTCTCCGGCGGCCGCTCGCCGTACCTGACGGCGCTGCTGGTCGACTACGGCACCGACGCCCGCGCCTACGGCCAGGTCGCCTACGGCGCCACCCCGGTCTGCTACGGCCAGGGCGTGCCCGGTGACACCGGCTGCGCCCGGCTGGCCGAGCACGTCACCGCCACCGCCCCGTTCAAGATCATAACTCGGGGCTGGCTGGACGTCCGCAACCGGAACTCCGCATCCAGGACCGAACTGCTGCGCGAGGGCCGGTTCTACGACTTCCGCTTCGACCTGCAGCCGAGCGACCACATCGTCAAGGCCGGGCACCGGATCGGCGTCGTGCTGATCTCCACCGACCGCGACTTCACCCTCCGCCTGCCCGCCGGGACCCGGGTGGAGGTCAAGCCGGGCGACAGCTCCGTGACGCTCCCGCTCGTCGGCGGGCGGCACGCGCTGGACTGACCCGGCCGGCTCCGGCCGCCGGGACCGGGTCCCTCCGGAGCCCGGCGGCCGCCGCGGCTCCCGCCCGGGCCCGGCCGGCCGCACGCCGTCCCCGCGTGGTGGCGGCGTGCGGCCGACCGGGACCGGCGGGCGCACACCCCTCACCCGGCAGGGGCCCGCTCCACGAGGCGCTGGGCGTAGTACGCGCCCAGCCGCTCGCGGGAGCGGGGCGCGCCGGCCTCGGCTCCGTGGAACTGCGGAGCCTCCATGATCTCCTCCCTGGTGGGGGAGACGTGGACCGTGCGCTCGACCGGGTCGACACGGGTGATCAGGCCGGCGGGCAGCAGAGTGCTCCTGTCGGAGATCCACGATCCGGTGTCGATGACGATGTAGCTGTCGTCCGCCATGGTGCTCTCCTCCTCCACGGGGCCGATCTCCCCGTCGGGGGCCTGCACCTCGAAACCGATGAGGTCCAGCGACCGGTCGCCGCCGTAGACGTCCGGACGGTAGTTCCACAGGTTCTCGTTCGTCATGATCGGGCTCTTCTCCTGTCGGGGAACGGATGTCGGCGGCTCGTCTACCCGCCCAGGTGAGAGCAAACGAACCCGGAGAACGGCTCGCGGGACGCGGCCGCGTCCCGGCGCTCCGCGCCTGCCGCCGACCCCCGGCCGGTCCGTTCCGGCGCTCCGCGCCTGCCGCCGACCTCCGGGTCCGCGCCTGCCGCCGGCCTCCGCCCGGCCGGTTCCGGCCCCGCCGCCCGGCGTGGAGAGCGGCCGAGGCGTCAGTCCCGGAACCGAGCCTCGGGGTGGCTCCGCGAGGGGCGGTCCAGCAGCGGCTGCGGCCGGCCGCGCAGGTGCAGGTCGAAGAAGGCCCCGACGTAGGCGCGGACGACGTCCACCGCCCGCGTTCCCGGCAGCGGCTTGACGGGGGCACCGCCCGCTTTCGGGGGAAGCGAGTACTCCTCCAGCGGGATGCCGAGCCGTTTCGCGAACAGCGGGTGGTCGGAGAAGGACGAGTGGTCGGCGCCGTCGACGGTCAGCCAGCGCTTCCAGCCGGTCATCCGCCGCCAGTCGCGGTCCCAGGAGCGGTCGGGTCCGCCCGGATCGTGGATCCTGGCCGCGCCCAGCAGCAGGAACGGGCGGGAGAGCCCCTTGCGGGGCAGCGGCAGGTAGAAGGTGCCGTCCATGTTCACCCCGGCGCGCACCCGGGAGTCGGTGAGCACGACCCGGGCGGCGCTGTTGCCGCCGATGGAATGGCCCGCCATCGCGACCCGGGACGCGTCGATCAGGCCGCCGTGCTTCCAGGCCGGATCCGCCCCGGTCAGCCGGTCGAGGACGAAGGAGACGTCGGCCGCCCGGCTGCGGGTGATCTTCTTTCCGTAGCCGGGGTCGCGCTCCGCGACCTCGCAGGCGGTGCACGTGGCGGTGCGCCCGCCGGGCAGCGCCGTCCCGAACGCCTCGTGGGTGTGGTCGATCCCCGCCACTGCGTACCCCCTGCTGGCCAGATCCTCCGACAGCGCCGTCAGGGAGGAGCGGGACTGGGAGAACCCGGGCGACAGCACGACGAGCGGAAGACCGCCCGCCCGCCCGATCGGTGCGGCGTCGGTGAAGGCGTTGGTGCGCGTCCGGCTCAGCAGCGTCGCGTTCCGGCGCGTCGCCGGTGCTCCCAGCCCTTTCAGGAGCAGCGACGCCTCCTCGAAGGTCATGTACGGGGCCCGCCGCGTCCCCGGCGCCCTGGCCGGATACCACAGCGAGACCATGAGCTCGCGCGGCTTCCCGCCGGTCGCCCAGGGGTCCGGCCGGGAGGCGTCGACCAGGTGCAACGTCGTGGTGCCCACCGGGTGCGGGCCGGTCGGCTCCGGCAGGGCCAGGCCCGGTCCGGGCGGGACGGAGCCGCCGACCGGGCCGGCGGAGGGCGAGAAGGAGGAGGGGGCGGCGGCCGCCGCGGCGGGCGCGGCGAGGGCGGGCAGCGCGACGGCGGGCAGTGCGAGGGCGGCGGCCAGCACTCCGCGGAGGACGCCTGCCGGCATCGGCGACATGGTTGACATGACGATCACTCTGCTGATCTCCGTCCGACACGGTATCGGTCGAAGAGTCAGCGAAAACTTAGACTTTCGGCGCAGAAGGCATCAAGGCGCTCGTTCCGAGTGAGGAGACCGGCCGAGAGGCCGTCACCCGGATGACGGGCGCCGGCGTGCCCGCTCCCGCGATCTTCCCGCCGCACGCCGCCTGCTTCGTCCCGCTTCGCCCTGCCCTGTACGGCGGGCGGGGCGACCCTGAGGGGCGACCCTGGCTTGTCCCTGATCTCGGTCCGTGGGACCGCCGCCCGGCCCCTTCGCGCCCTACGGTGGGCACATGGGACGAATTCTGCTGATCGTGGCGGCCGTGGTGCTCGCCTTCTTCCTGCTCGGCTCGGTGCTGGGCCTCCTGTTCGGCCTGCTCAAGTGGGCCCTGATCATCGGTCTGGTGGCCGTGGTGGTCATGTTCGCGGCCAAGCTCTTCCGCTCCTCGAAGGTCCGCGGCTGACGCCGGCCGGGTGACCGCCGTCCACCGCGTCTCCGCCGGGGCCGCACCCGGCGGAGACGCGGTGGACGGCGTGACCGCACCCGGCGGGCCCCGGCGGGCGGGGTCACGCCTGGCGGTAGCCGTCGAGGAACCGGCCGATGCGGCCGATCGCCGCGTCCAGGTCGTCGGCGTGCGGCAGGGTGAGGATGCGGAAGTGGTCGGGGCGCGGCCAGTTGAAGCCGGTGCCCTGCACGACTTGGATCTTCTCCCGCAGCAGCAGGTCCAGGACGAACCGCTGGTCGTCGACGATCTTGTGCACCTCGGGATCGAGGCGGGGGAACGCGTACACCGCTCCCTGCGGTTTCACGCACGAGACGCCGGGGATCCGGTTGAGCCTCTCCCAGGCGAGGTCGCGCTGCTCGCGCAGGCGGCCGCCCGGCAGGACCAGGTCGGTGATGCTCTGCCGGCCGCCGAGCGCCGCCTGGACGGCGTACTGCGCGGGGGTGTTGGGGCACAGCCGCATGGAGGCCAGCATGGTCAGGCCCTCAAGGTAGTCGCGGGCGTGCTCGCGGGGGCCGGACACCACCAGCCAGCCGGAGCGGTAGCCGGCCACCCGGTAGGCCTTCGACAGGCCGGAGAAGGTCAGGCACACCAGGTCGGGGGCGAGCGCCGCGACGTGGTGGTGGACGGCGTCGTCGTAGAGGATCTTGTCGTAGACCTCGTCGGCCAGCACCATCAGGCCGTGCCGCCGGGCCAGGTCGAGGATCCCCTCCAGGACCTGCTTCGGGTAGACCGCGCCGGTGGGGTTGTTGGGATTGATGATCACCACGGCCCTGGTGCGAGCGGTGATCTTGGCGGCCATGTCGTCGAGGTCGGGGTACCAGCCGGCCGACTCGTCGCACAGGTAGTGCACGGCCCGCCCGCCGGCCAGGGTGGTCACGGCCGTCCACAGCGGGTAGTCCGGGGCCGGGATGAGGACCTCGTCGCCGTCGTCGACCAGGGCCTGGACCGCCATCGAGATCAGCTCGGAGACGCCGTTGCCGAGGTAGACGTCGTCGACGTCCACGTCGGGCAGGCCGCGCTCCTGGTAGTGCTGGGCCACCGCCCGCCGCGCGGGCAGCACGCCCCGGGAGTCGGTGTAGCCGTGGGCCTTCGGAAGCATCCGGATCATGTCCTGGACGATCTCCTCGGGCGCCTCGAAACCGAACAGCGCCGGGTTGCCGGTGTTCAGCCGGAGCACGCTGTGACCCGCCTCCTCCAGGGCGTCGGCGTGCTCGACGACCGGTCCGCGGATCTCGTAGCAGATCCCGTTCAGCTTGCTCGACTGCCTGAACTCCATGCGGTGGTCTCCCGATCCGTGTCCGCGTCTCCGCCGTCTGCGGTGTTACTTGGTTCTACCAAGTGAGCACTTGGAAAGTCCAACCGTTAGAGTGGCGGCATGCCACGACGGAGCTACGACCAGTACTGCGCCATCGCGCGGGCACTCGACGCCGTCGGCGACCGGTGGGCGCTGCTGGTCGTCCGGGAGCTGCTGGCCGGTCCCCGCAGGTACACCGAGCTGCACGCCGACCTGCCGGGGGTGAGCACGGACGTGCTCGCCGCCCGGCTGAAGGACCTGGAGCGGGAGGGCGTCGTGACCCGCCGCAGGCTGCCGCCGCCCGGCGCCGCCGCGGTCTACGAGCTCACGCCGCGCGGCCGCGGCCTGCTGCCGGTCCTGGCCGCGCTGGCGTCCTGGGGCGCGGACGGCCTCGCCGAGCGGAGCCCGACCGACGCCGTCCGCGCGCACTGGTTCGCCGTCCCCCTGGTGCACCGGCTCGAGCGGGTCGCGGGCGGGCGCGCCGGGGTCGTCGAGGTGGCGCTGGAGGAGGGGACCTTCCACCTGCGGCTCGGCGGGGAGGGCCCGCCGTCCTACGGGGACGGCCCGGCCGAGGCCGCCGACGCGCGGCTCGCCACGGACGCGGACACCTGCGTCGCCCTCGCCCGGGACGTCCGGACGGTCGCGGACGCCGTGGCCGCCGGACGGATCACGGTGACCGGCCGGGGCCCGCTCGCCGACGCGCTGCGGGGCGCGTGACCGCGGCCGGGACGCGCGCCCCGCACGACCCGGGCGCCGGCCGCGTGCGGTGCGCGCCGAGGAGCGCCCGGCCGCGTCCGGCACCACCCGGCCGCTCCGGTCACTCCGATTCCGCGGCGCGGGCCGGCTCCAGGGCGGCCCACTCCCGGCGGCGGACCTCCGCCACGGCGATCGCCGTGGCGACCCCGACGTTGAAGGAGCCGACCCGGCCGACCTGCGGGATGTAGCAGACGGCGTCGGCGGCCTCCAGCAGCGCGGGGGAGCAGCCGTGGTCCTCGCTGCCCACCACCAGGCACACGTCGCCGGTCAGCTCCGCCTCGTGCAGCGGGACGGCGTCGCCGGTCAGCTCCACCGCGACCACCCGGAACCCGTCCGCCTTGGCGGCCCGTACGGCCTCCGTCACCGGGACCGGCTCCTCCCAGGCGACGAGCCGGTCGGTGCCCAGCGCCGTCTTCTGCGCCTTGGGGTTGGTCGGGGGAGTGGCGTTGCCGGCCAGCCAGATGCGGTCGGCCCCGAAGGCGGCGGCGGTGCGGAAGATGGAGCCGATGTTGAACGGTCCGGTCACCGATTCGACGATCAGGGCGAGGCGGCCTTCGGTGTTCCTGCGCCAGGTGCGGTTGAGCCGCTTGACGTCGGTCGGCCGCAGCTGCCTGCGCGGGTTGGCGGTCATGGGGCGTTCACCGTTCCTGGTCGTGGGTCTCGTCGTCGTGCTCTCGCCGTCCGCCGGCCGGCTCCGCGCGGGCCGGGCGGCGCTCACCGCGCCCCGACCCGGAGGATCCGGTAGGACGACCGGGAGGCCGTACGGGTCGTGGGCCAGCCCTGCTCGTTGAGCCAGCGCTGCAGGGAGTCGGATCCCAGGTGCTTCTGGACCACCAGGTGGGCGGCGCCGTCCGGGGTCAGGCGCGACAGCCAGCGCGTCAGCATCTCGTGCAGGGCGGCCTTGCCGATGCGGATCGCCGGGTTGGACCAGATGGCGCTGAACCTGACCTCTTCCGGGACCTCGTCGGCATGCACTGACCTTACTTTGTCAAGGCCGGCGGTCCGGGCATTCACAGCGCACAGGTCCACAGAACGGCGATTCACGTCGACCGCCCAGACGGTCGCGCCGGGAGCCCGGGAGGCCATCGTCAGCGCGATGGGACCGTAACCGCATCCCAGGTCCAGCAGGTCGCCCTCCGGCGGGGGAGGGGGCACGCTCTCCAGCAGGATGCGGGTGCCCTGGTCGACCCGCTCGGGGGAGAACACCCCGCTGTCGGTCTCCAGCCTCAGGTGGAGGTCGGGGAGGACGAGCGTGACCGAGCCCGGCCGGCTGGCGCTCTCGGGGCGCTCCTCGAAGTAATGTGCCACGTGCCCATTGTCCCGCCTCCGGCGCGGCGCTCCGCACACCCGGTGGCCGGTGCGGGCTCCCGGCGAGGTCAGGGGATGCGCGAGCCCAGCAGCAGGGCGGAGACGGCGAACAGCAGGCCCGTCACCACGCCCGCCACGGTGAACCACCGGCCGATCTCCTGGTTGACCGTCCGGTAGCCGAGGGAGGTGCCGATCTGCTCGTAGACCGCCCGCAGCTCGCTGCCCGACTCCGCCTCGTAGGCGCGCCCCCCGGTGCCCTGCGAGAGGGTCTGCAGGGTGACCTTGTTGACCGGGACGTTCACCTCCCTGCCGTCGATGGAGACGGTGCCGTCCTGGGTGCCGTAGGCGATCGTGGAGACGGGCACGCGGGCGTTGACCGCGGATTCGACGGCCTCGGCCACCGACCGGCCCGAGGTGTTGTCCCCGTCGGACAGCAGCACGATCGCGGCCGGCGGGGGGTCGCTGACGGCCTGCTGGTCGAAGAAGCGGATGGAGTCGATGGAGCTGAACACCGCCTCGCCGATGGCGGTGCCGGCCCGGGTGTTCAGGTTGGCGAGCGAGGTGGCCACGGCCTGGTGGTCGATCGTGGGGGAGACGACCACGGCGGCCGAGCGGGCGAAGGCGACCAGGCCGACGTTGAAGCGCTCCGGTAGATCCCGGACGAACTTCTGGGCGGCCTCCTTGGCCGCGGCGAGCCGGTTGGGCGAGACGTCGTCGGCCTCCATCGAGAGCGAGACGTCCAGCGCGATGATGATCGTCGCCCGGTCGCGGGGAACCCGCACCGCGTCGGCCGGGCGGGCGGCGGACAGCACCAGCAGACTCATCATCAGCAGGAACAGCGCGGGGGCGACGTGCCGGCGCCAGTCCGGCCCGGAGGGCGTCACCAGGTCGAGCAGCGGCAGGTTGGTGAAGCGCACCGCGTAGCGGCGGCGGGCGAACTGGGCCGCCACGTAGGCCGCGACGAGGGCCGCGAGCGCGGCGAACAGCCAGAGCCAGGCGGGAGACAGGAAGGTCACCGGGCCGCCCCCGCCGGGTGCCGGTGCGTCAGGTGCGCGGTGCGCCGCTGCCTCAGCACGAACTGCGCGATGTCGGCCACCCAGTCGCGGTCGGTCCGCAGCACCAGGTGCGCCGCGCCGCAGCGGCGCAGCGCCATCCGGTTGACCTCCCGCTGGGCGGCCGCCGCCCGGGCGTAGGCCGCGCGCACCTTCGCGGTGAGCCGGACCTGGCGGCTCCGCCCCGACTCGGGGTCGGTGAGGCTGACCAGTCCCACGGGCGGCAGCTCCAGTTCGCGCGGGTCGATCACCTCCACGGCCAGCACCTGGTGGCGGGCGGCCAGGCGGCGCATCGGCCGCTCCCAGGGCAGTTCCAGGTCGGGGTCGAGGGCGGGTTCGGCGTCCAGGAAGTCGGAGACCACCACCCGCAGGCCGCGCCGGCGCCGCGCCGAGGCCAGCACCTCGATGCCTTCGGCCAGGTCGGGGGCGTCGGCGACCGGGCGGCCCCGGGGCGCGTCCATCAGCGAGTGCAGCAGGCCGTACAGGGCGGGCCGGCCGCCGCGGGCGGGCATCCGGTGGACGTACTCGTCGTGCAGGACGTAGGCGCCGAAGCGGTTGCCGACCCGCCGGGTGAGGAACCCGATCGCGCCGACCGCGGCGACCACCAGCTCCCGCTTCTCCACGGCGGCGGTGCCGAAGTCCATGCTGGGGGAGAGGTCGGCCAGCACCCAGGTCTCCAGTTCCCGGTCGGCGATGAGGTCCCTGACGTGCGGGACGGAGGTCCGGGCGGTCACCGCCCAGTCCATGCGGCGGACGTCGTCCTCGCCGGGGACGTAGACGCGGCTGTCGCCGGCCTCGCTGCCGGGCCCGGGGAGCAGGCCCTGGTGCGCGCCGTGCAGCAGGCCGTCCAGCCGCCGCACGATGGTCAGCTCCAGCCTGCGGAGCGCCTGCTCGGCCGTACTCATGGCGACGCGGGAGCGTCGCGGCTCGGGGGCCGGGGTCATCGGGGGCCCTGGTTCCAGACCACCAGCGGCGGGGGCACGGCGGCGAGGATCTGCCGGACCACGTCGTCGGGGTCGATCCCGTCGGCGAGCGCGTCGAAGGTGAGCATCAGCCGGTGCGACATCACGTCCACGGCCACGTCCCGGATGTCGTCGGGGAGCAGGTAGTCGCGGCCGCGCAGCAGGGCCAGGCCGCGGCCGGCGGCGACCAGGCCGAGCGTGGCGCGCGGGCTGACGCCGATCTCGATGTTCTCCTCCAGTCCGGCCAGGCCGTACTCGGCGGGCGAGCGGGTGGCCATGACCAGCCGGACGACGTAGTCGGCGACCAGCTGGTGCACCGAGACCTGGTCGGCGAGGCTCTGCAGGGCGGACAGCCGCTCCGGGTCGAGGACCGCCCTGGGCGTGGGCGGGGTGACGCTCATCCGGTGCAGGATCTCGAGCTCCTCGTGGGCGCTGGGGTGGCCGACCCGGACCCTGAAGAGGAAGCGGTCGCGCTGGACCTCGGGGAGCGGGTAGACGCCCTCGGACTCGATGGGGTTCTGGGTGGCGAGCACGACGAACGGCCTGGGCAGCGGGTGGGTCCGCCCCGCCAGGGAGACCTGGCGCTCGGCCATGACCTCCAGCAGGGCCGACTGCACCTTGGCCGGGGCGCGGTTGACCTCGTCGGCGAGCAGGAAGTTGACGAAGACCGGACCGAGCTCGACGTCGAAGGCCTCGCGGGAGGGGTGGTAGACCCGGGTGCCCACGATGTCGCTGGGCACCAGGTCGGGGGTGAACTGGATGCGGGCGAAGGTGCCGCCCACCACGGTGGCCAGCGTGGAGGCGGCCAGGGTCTTGGCGACGCCGGGCACCCCCTCCAGCAGGCAGTGGCCGCGCGCCAGCAGCGCCACGAGCAGCCGCTCCACCATGTGATCCTGACCCACGATGACCCGCCGGACCTCGGTCAGGGCCTCGCGCAGCAGTCCGGCGTCGGTCTCGCTGGGAACTTCCTCGGCGACGGTCATGGTGACATTCCACCAAACAGAGGGCTCTGCCGCATGGCTGGAGTGGTGCGCATTTCCGGTTGATACCCACCTGCGCGAGGTGTGATCGCCGCCGCCGGCTTTCCCGTGTGCTTTCATGGCAGGCGTGGCCAGTCCGCTCCAGTACGGTGACCCGCCCCGGCTCGGGCAGTTCGTCCTGCAGGCGCGCCTGCGGGTCGGGCCGGCGGGGCTGGTCTACCTGGGGCAGGACTCCGGCGGCCGGGCGGTCTCGCTGGCGGTGCTGACCAGGGGCGCCGCGCAGGACCCGGCGGCCAGGGACCGCTTCGTCACGGCGATCCGCGAGGCGGCGGCCAGCCGCGGGGTCCGGGGCTGGATGGCCAGGGCGGCGCGGGGCCGGACGGCGGTGGCCGAGGCGGTCCCGCAGGTGCTGGCCATGGACGGCGGCGCCGCGCCCTGGGTCGCCACGCCGTACGAACCGGACCGGGCCGGGGCCGAGCGGTTCCTGGAGCCGGTGCTGGTGCGCGGCACGCTGACCGGTGAGCGGCACGGCCCGGACTTCGCGCCGCACTGGGTGGGCGACCGCTCGCCCGCGCTGCCGCCGCCCTCCCGCGGGGCTCCGCCGGCGGTGGAGACCCTCAGGACGGTGGTCCTGACCGGGGCGGTGCTGACCGTCCTGCTGGTGCTGCTGGCCGCGATGCTCTGGCAGTCGTTCCGCCCGGACGACGAGGTCGAGCGGTTCCCCGCGCCGCTGCCGCCGACGAGGTTCGAGCCGACGCCGCCACCGGTGCCGGCGACTCCGGAGCCGGGACGGCCGTCGCCCTCCCCGTCGCCGTCGGAGAGCGGGACGGGACCGGGGGAGCCGGGGGGCGAGGAGGGCCCGGAGGACCCCCGCGGCGGGATCTGAGGCCCGGGGGCGGACTGCGAACGGCGCCCGTCCGGCCGCCTCCTTCCGGGCCGGCGGCGCGGGGCGCCGTGCCGCAGGCGGGCGGCACGCCGCGGAGCGGCCCTGCCCACGTGATCCCGGGACATCCCTGGGTATGGACAGCGGATGAGCAACGGGGAAGAACTGCGCAGGCTCGACGAGGAGCTGGCGCGGCTGCGCGCGGAGGTCGCGGCCATGCGCGACCAGGTCGGCGGGCTGGGCGCCACGGACGCCAACGAGCGGGCGCAGATGATCAACTTGGCCGACGAGCAGGAGAACCTGATCAACGAGCTCGAGGCCCGGCGCGAGTCGCTGCTCAGATCCTCCGGCGAGGGCTGAGGCGGCGCGTCGCGGGAGCGGGCGCGGTACGGCGGGCGGTCCGCCGCCCGCCGGGGGACCGCCCGGGATCGGTGTGCAAGAGGCCGGGACCGTGCAGGACCGGTACGCAAGCGGTCGGCGGTCGGGCGGCGCAAATCCACGCAAATATTTGCGTGAAATGTCGTACAGTTTGCGGCATGACGCGACGACTTGCACATGTGGCGAAGAAGGTCGGGGTGAGCGAGGCGACGGTGAGCCGCGTCCTCAACGGCAAGCCCGGGGTGTCGGAGGCGACCCGGGAGGCCGTGCTCACCGCCCTCGACGTGCTCGGATACGAGCGCCCCACCCAGCTGCGCGGTGACCGCGCCCGTCTGGTCGGGCTGGTGCTGCCCGAGTTGCAGAACCCCATCTTCCCCGCCTTCGCCGAGGTCGTGGGCGGCGCGCTGGCGCAGCAGGGGTTCACCTCGGTGCTGTGCACCCGGACGGTGGGCGGGGTCTCCGAGGCCGACTACGTCGACCTGCTGCTCCAGCAGCAGGTGTCGGGGGTGGTCTTCGCCGGCGGCCTCTACGCCCAGGCCGACGCCTCCCACGAGCACTACCGGCTGATCCACGAGCGGGGCCTGCCCACGGTCCTGGTCAACGCGGCGGTGGAGCACCTGGGCTTCCCCCAGGTCTCCTCCGACGACGTGGTGGCCGCGGAGATGTCCCTGGGCCACCTGCGGGCGCTCGGGCACGAGCGCGTCGGCCTGGTGCTCGGTCCCCGGGACCACATGCCCTCCCGGCGCAAACTGGAGATCTTCATGGCGTCGGCCGGCGGGGACTCCGACCTGGTGGAGCACACCATGTTCTCGCTGGAGGGCGGGCACGCGGCGGCGACCCGCCTGCTGCGCAGGGGCGTCACCGGCATCGTCTGCGCCAGCGACGTGCTGGCGCTCGGGGTGATCAGGGCCGTGCGCCGCGCGGGGTTGTCGGTGCCCCGGGACGTCTCGGTGATCGGCTACGACGACTCGGCGATGATGAACTGCACCGACCCGCCGCTGACCACGGTACGCCAGCCCATCGACGCGATGGGCCGCGCGGCCGTGGAACTGCTGGTCGCCCAGATCGACAAGGCCGTGGTGCCCGCCGACGAGCTGTTGTTCGAACCGGAACTGGTCGTACGCGCCTCGACGGCGCGGGCCGGGACGGGAGGCTGAGGCCCGCGGAAGGAGGCCCGGCAGGGGAGGGCGGCGGGGTTCGGCGGAGAAGGCCGACGGCTGGGGAGCGAGCGGCTGCTCACAGGGGTGGAACGGTATCCCGTTCCACCCCTGCTGCATGCTCCTCCAGGATTCACGTAGCCCAGTCGTTATCTTGCAGTCTTCTGCTTAAATATTGCGGACATGTGTTGACGATGCTTATCGTGTGGGCCACACCAAGGGACGGCCGACCGCTCACGGCGCCGTTCCGTCCAGGCCGGGACGGGCACCGCGAGCGGCTCCGTTCCCCCGTCAGAAGGGTCAGCGCGATGAGGAGATCCGGCTACCGCGAGACCATGGGCGCGCTGCTCGTGGCCGGGCTCGGCCTCTCGGCCGCCGCGTGCGGTTCCGACGAGTCCGCCCGGCCGACGCAGGGCACCGGAGCCACGGCCGCCGGGAACGCCCCGGTGTCGATCTCGATCAACTGCGTGCCGCCGAAGACCAACAAGGCGGAACGGCAGAACTTCGAGGACGACATGGCGGAGTTCCAGAAGCTCAACCCGGACATCAAGATCGAGAAGGCTTCGGACGCCTTCCCCTGCTACGAGCCCAGGACGTTCGAGGCCAAGCTGGCCGGCGGCCGGCTCGAGACCGTCTTCTACGCGAACTTCCCCAACGTGGGCCGCCTCATGGAGTCCGGCCAGGCCGCCGACATCACGCCGTACCTGGACACCGTCAAGACGTACGGCGACCTCAACGGCTCCACGGAGATCTTCAAGAAGGACGGCAAGGTCTACGGCGTGCCGACCGACGGCTACGGCATGGGCCTGGTCTACAACCGAAAGCTGTTCACGCAGGCCGGCCTGGACCCGAACAATCCGCCCAGGACCTGGGCGGAGGTGCAGGCGGCGGCCAAGCGGATCGCCGCCCTCGGCCCCGGCTACGTCGGCTTCGGCGAGTACAGCGGCGGCAACACCGGAGGCTGGCACTTCACCGCGTCGATCTACGGGCACGGCGGGGACGTGATCACCCCCGACGGGAGGAAGGCGGCCTTCAACACCCCCGAGGGCAGGGCCGTCCTGGAGAACCTCAAGCAGATGCGCTGGGCCGACGACAGCATGGGCAGCAGGCTCTTCATCAAGTGGGAGGACCTGATGAAGGCCATGGCCGGCGGCAGGATGGGCATGATGCTCGGCGCCCCCGACGTCCTGGTGCCGCTCAGGAACGACTTCCAGGCGAGGTTCGAGGACTACGCGGTGGCCGCCCAGCCTGAGGCGAAGGCCCTGCTCAACGGCGGCAAGGGTTTCATGATCAACCCTAAGGCGACGCCCGAGCAGATCCGGGCGGGCCTGAAGTGGATCGAGTTCCAGTACCTGACCCCGGGCAAGGGCCAGCTCGACTACGAGCGGGCCAGGTCCCAGGACTACCCGGTCGGCCAGCCGTACCCGGATCTGTGGAAGGCCGGCAGCGCGACCGGCACGCAGGTCCTGGACGCGCGCAAGCAGCACGCCACGGTCGATCCCGCGCAGTACGCCCAGTGGGTCGAGGGCTCCAAGGGGCTGCCGGCCAAGCCGGAGCCGGGCCCGTACGCCCAGGAGATCTACGCCATCCTCGACACGCCGATGTCGGCGGTGCTCACCAGGAAGGGCGCCGACGTCGAGCGGCTCCTGGCCGACGCGGAGGCGAAGGTCGACGCCCTGCTGGCGAAGAAGGGCTGACCCGCCGTCCACGCCTCCGGGACGCCGGCCGGTCCGCCGGGCCGGTCGGCACCCCGCCCGTCACGCCGAGACCGAAAGACCTGTATCGATGACCACAGTGAGCATGCGGGGCGCGCGAGGGCGGCCCCCCACCAGGCGGCGGCGCGACGTCAAGCGCAACCTGACCGCCTACGGTTTCCTGTGCGGGGCGCTGATCTGTTTCGCGTTCTTCTCCTGGTACCCCATGGTGTGGGAGGTCGTGCTCAGCTTCCAGCGGACGAACTTCGTCGACCCGCCCGTCTGGGTCGGGCTGGAGAACTTCGTCACGGTGTTCGAGGACGCCGCCTTCGGGCCCGCCTGGAAGAACACCGCGCTGTTCACCCTGCTGGCGCTCGTCTGCGGCTACGGCATCCCGTTCGTCGTCGCGATCGTCCTGAACGAGCTGCGCCACGCGCGGGCCTACCTGAGATTCGTCGTCTACCTGCCGGTGATGCTCCCGCCGGCGGTCGGGGTGCTGCTGTTCCAGTGGTTCTACGACCCGGAGGCCGGCCTGTTCAACCAGATCCTGGGCTTCCTGCACCTGCCCCCGCTGGACTGGCTGAACTCCTCCGACACCGCGCTGATCTCGCTGGTCGTCGTCTCCACCTGGATGAACCTCGGCAGCGGCACGCTGATCTACCTCGCCGCGCTGCAGACGGTCCCGAGCGAGCTGTACGAGGCGGCGGAACTGGACGGGGCCGGGCTCCTCAAGCGGATCCGGCACGTCACGATCCCGCAGACCAGGCTGATCCTGCTGGTGATGCTGCTGCTGCAGATCGTCGCGACCATGCAGGTCTTCATCGAGCCCTACCTGCTCACCGGCGGAGGCCCGGAGAACTCGACCGTCAGCGTCGTGTACCTCATGTACCAGTACGCGTTCAACTTCGGCAACGTCAACGGCGGCAACGCGCTGGGCGTGATGCTCATGCTCGTCCTGATGGTGTTCTCCGCCCTCTACCTGCGCCTCTCGCGCGACGACACCAAGGAGGAGGCGCCGAGATGACCGAACTCACCACCGCCCCGGGGCGTCCCCCCGGCGCCCCCGCCGATCCCGGCCGCCGCCCCCGGAAGCAGGGGAGGGCCTCGCGACCCCGCAGACCCATCCCGACGGAGTTCCGCACGGCGGTCTCACCGCACCAGCTCAACTCCCGCAGGGGCAGGACCGTCTACTGGACCGTGCTGGTCACGGTGGTGACGGGCTTCACCGCGGTCTTCGTCTTCCCGTTGTACTGGATGGTCACCGGCGCGATGAAGTCGACCGAGGACCTCCTGCGGATCCCGCCGAGCCTCCTGCCGCCCCGGTTCACCCTGGAGGCGTACCTGGAGGCGTGGGAACTGCTGGACCTGGGCCTGCTGCTCGGCAACACCGCCCTGTACGCCGGCGGAGCCTGGCTGTTCACGCTCGCGATCGACGTCACGGCGGCCTACGCGCTGTCCAAGCTGCGGCCCGTGCTCGGCAGGCTCGTCCTGGGCCTGATGCTGGCCACGCTCATGATCCCGCCGATGGTCATCATGCTCCCCGCCTACCTGACGGTGAAGGACCTGCCGATCCTCGGCTGGGACCTGCTGAACACCCCGTGGGCGATCTGGCTGCCGGCCGCGGCCAACGGGTTCAACATCTTCCTGCTCAAGCGCTTCTTCGACTCGATCCCCGGGGAACTGCTCGAGGCCGCCGAGATCGACGGGGCCTCCCCGGGGCGGATCCTCTGGTCGATCGTGATGCCGGTCTCCCGGCCGATCCTCGGCGTCGTGTCCATCCTCACCGTGGTGAACGTCTGGCGGGACTTCGTCTGGCCGCTGCTCGTGCTACCGGACAACGAGAAGATGTCGGTGAGCATCGGCATCGCCTCGCTGTCGGCGCAGATGCCGCAGAACGTGCTCATCGCCTCCCTGGTGATAGCCAGCATCCCGACCATCGTCGTCTTCTTCGTCTTCCAGCGGCAGATCATGGCCGGCCTGACCGCCGGCGGCCTCAAGGGCTGAGCTCCGCCACCCGCCACCCGCCCACGACCACGACCACAAGGAGTTGCTGCAGCATGTCCGGCAGTGCCATTCCGGGGACGACCCCGGCCCCCGCCACGTCGGCCGGGACGGCCCCGCAGAGGGGGACGGAGGAGGGAGCGTGGTGGCGGGGCGCCGCGATCTACCAGGTCTACCTGCGCAGCTTCGCCGACGGCAACGGCGACGGGATCGGCGACCTGGCCGGCCTGCGGGCCCGTCTGCCGTACCTGGCGGAGCTCGGCGCCGACGCGATCTGGCTCAACCCCTGGTACCCCTCGCCGATGGCCGACGGCGGCTACGACGTAGCCGACTACCGCGACATCGACCCCGTCTTCGGCACCCTCGCCGAGGCGGAGAAGCTCATCGAGGAGGCCCACTCCCTCGGCATCCGGACGATCATCGACATCGTGCCCAACCACGGCTCGGTGGAGCAGGAGTGGTTCGTCCGGGCGCTGGCGGCCGGGCCCGGCTCGCCGGAGCGGGAACGGTTCTGGTTCAGGGACGGCCGGGGCGGCCTGCCGCCCAACGACTGGCGGTCCATCTTCGGCGGGCCCGCCTGGACGCGGGTCGCCGACGGCCAGTGGTACCTGCACCTGTTCGACCCGGGACAGCCCGACTTCAACTGGGACGCCCCCGAGGTCGTGGCGGAGTTCCACGACGTGCTGCGCTTCTGGCTCGACCGGGGTGTGGACGGCATCCGGATCGACTCGGCCGCACTGATCGTCAAGGACTTCGACAGCCCCACCGGCGCCGACGGCGACCTCGACGGCGTGCACGAGATCTACCGGGGCTGGCGGCGCATCACCGACTCCTACGAGGGCCGGATCCTGATCGGCGAGGTGTGGCTGCCCGACCAGGAGCGGTTCGCGCGCTACCTGCGTCCCGACGAGATGCACACCGCGTTCAACTTCGACTTCCTGGGGCGGGCCTGGGACGCCCGGGAGCTGCGGGCCTCGATCGAGCTGACCCTGGCCACCCACGTGCCGATCGGCGCCCCGCCGACCTGGGTGCTGTCCAACCACGACGTGCCCCGCCCGGTGACGAGGTACGGCCGGCGGGTCACCTCCTTCTCGCACGCCGACCGCCGCGACGGCGCCCCGTCCGATGCGGTGCTGGGGGAGCGCAGGGCCAGGGCCGCGGCGCTGCTCGCGCTGGCACTGCCCGGCAGCGCCTACGTCTACCAGGGGGAGGAGCTCGGCCTGCCCGAGGTCGATGACATCCCCGGCGAGCTGCGCCAGGACCCCATCTGGACCCGATCGGGGCGCACGGTCCCCGGCCGGGACGGCTGCCGGGTGCCGCTGCCCTGGTCGGGGCAGGAGCCGCCGTTCGGGTTCGGCACGGGGGAGCCGTGGCTGCCCCAGCCGGCCTCCTGGAAGGACCTGACGGCCGAGGCGCAGGCCGCCGACCCCGGCTCCATGCTCAACCTCTACCGGCGGGCGCTGCGCATCCGCCGCGCCGAGCTCGGCGACGGCGTGCTGCGCTGGCTGGAGGCCGGTGCGGACGTGCTCGCCTTCACCCGCGAGTCCGGCCTGGCCTGCGTGGTCAACCTGGGCCCCGACCCGGTACGGCTCCCGCCGCACGGGGCCGTGCTGCTGTCCAGCGGCCCGCTCGACGGCGACCGGCTGCCCGCCGACACCGCCGTGTGGCTCCGCACCGGCTGAGCCCTGCCACGCGGGAGCGGCCTGGACACCGGCCGGACCCGGCCGGTCGCCGGTTCGGGCCGGTGGTGTCCGCGTCGCTCAAGGTCCCGCCCCCGTCCCTCGATGTCACCTGATGTCCGCCAGTGTCCCTCAGTGTCCCTCGGTATACCCCTCAGGCTCCTCCGCCGATCGACGGCCGCTCAGTGCGACGGCCGCTCAGTGCGACGGCCGCTCAGCGTGGCGGTCGCTCACTGCGGCGGCTGCGGAGCAGCCAGAGCGGTCCGGTAGGCGTCGGAGATGTGCCCGGCGACGACCAGGATCGGCTCGACCAGGCGTTGCATCTCCCGGGCGCGGCGGGAGGAGACGACGATCCCGACGGCCGCCACGGGCCTGCCGTCCACCAGCACGGGGGCGGCCGCAGAGCACGAGCCGAGCGTCATCTCCTCGTGGGTGACCGCGTAGCCGCGCTCGCGCACCTGGCGCAGTTCGCGGGCCAGGCGCCCGGGCTCGGTGATGGTGTGCGGGGTGGGCCTCTCCAGGGGGCGCGATAGATAGGAGGCGACGACCCGGTCCGGTTCGAAGGCGAGCAGCGCCTTGCCGACGCCGGTGGGGTGCATGGGCAGGCGTCCGCCGACGCGCGAGACGATCGGCACCGCCCGCCTGCCGTGCACCTTGTCCACGTAGAGGACCTCGAAGCCGTCGCGGACGGCCAGGTGGACGTTCTCGCCGGTGCTGCCGAACAGCTCCTGCAACCAGGGGCGCGCGACCTGCTGGAGGGGGCCGGGGGCGAGCTGCCCGAGCTCCCACAGCCGCAGGCCCACGTGGAAGCGCCCGTCCGGGGCGCGGGTGAGCGCCTGCCAGGCCTCCAGCTCGCCGACCAGCCGGTGGACGGTGCTCAGAGCCATTCCGCTGCGCCGGGCGATCTCGGTCAGGGTGAGCCGGGGATGCTCAGCGTCGAAGGCGCCGAGAACGGCCAGGACGCGAGAGGTGACCGACCGCCCGGCCTGGCGTGCGCCACCGGGCACCGCGCCCTCCCCGTGGTCTCACGGCGGGACCCGTCGCGGGGATCCACCCGTTCACTTCCGCTGAGCGGAAGTGAACGCTACCTCACGCTCCTCCCTGCCGCCCGGACGGGGAGCCCCCGGGTCGTCCGCAGTCTGAGCCGCCGTCCTGCCCCTGGGGAAGCGGTCGGTACGCTCTGGCCGGCGGATATGTGATTTCGGGGGATATGTATGGACATATGGCAGGTCGTGCTGCTGATGGTGGCCGCTGCCGGGGCGGGCTGGATCGACGCCGTGGTCGGCGGGGGAGGCCTGGTGCAGCTCCCCGCTCTGCTGGTGGCGGGGGTGCCGCCGATCCAGGCGATGGCCACCAACAAGTTCTCCTCCGTCTTCGGTACGGCCTCGGCGGCCGTCACCTACGCCCTCACCACGAAGATCGACAAGCGGGTGGCGGTCCCCGCCGGGCTGGCCGCGGTGCTCCTGTCCGGGCTCGGCGCCTCGGCTGTGACGCTGATCTCGAAGGAGGCGCTGATCCCGCTGGTGATGGTCGTCCTGGTGGCGGTGGCGATGTTCGTCACCTTCCGGCCAGCCCTCGGCACCCGCCCCCAGCCCCAACTGGGCACCCGGGCCCGGACGCTGACGGCTATCGGTGTCACCGGGGTGGGCATCGCCTTCTACGACGGCATCATCGGCCCGGGCACGGGCACTTTCCTGATCATCGCCTTCACGGTGATCCTCGGCATGGACTTCGTGGACGGCTCGGCCCACTCGAAGATCATCAACTTCTGCACGAACGTGGGGGCGCTGCTGGTCTTCGGGTTCCAGGGGGAGGTGCTGTGGCTCCTCGGCCTGGCGATGGCCGCGTGCAACATCGCCGGAGCCCAGCTCGGCGCACGGATGGCGCTGCGCAGGGGAGCGAAGTTCGTGCGGATCGTCCTGCTGTGCGTGGTTGCCGCGATGGTCGCGAAACTCGGCTACGACCGGTTCCTAGCCGCCTGATCGGAGGAGGCCGGGAACGGGTTCAGGCGGTGTCCGGCGCGCTGCCGGACACCGCCGGCGCATCGCACCGCCACCGGCGGCCGTGGAGGCCGGCCGGTATCCCGCGTCGGCCCGGACCCCGCCTGAACCCGCTCCCGAGACGGTGGTGTGGCGAATTGAATGATCTACTTTGTAAAGGGAATGGTTTGTACAACTGAAGCGGCCAGAGCCACGAAGAACGCCAACAGAACGGGAACGGCCAGCGCACGCGAGAGACCGAAGACCTCCGCCGCCCCGCCGATCAGCACCGGGCCGGTGAGGAAACCGGCGTAACCGAGACTCGCCACCCGCGCCAGCGAGCGGCCCGCGTGGACCGGATCATGGCGGCCCGCCGCCGAGAAGACCTGAGGGACGATGCAGGACAGGCCCGCGCCGAAACAGGCGAAACCGATCACTCCGGCCATCGGCAGGTTCACCAACAGAGCGGTGCCGAGGCCGGCTGCGGCCAGGAGGCCGCAGCCGCGGACCAGGACGACCGGGCCGAGCACGGCGGCGAGGCGGTCCCCGGCGAGGCGTCCGGCGGTCATCATGACGGAGAAAGCCGCGTAGGCGGCCGCGGCGAGGCCGTCGGAGCCGCTGAGCTCGTGCAGGTAGACCGAGCTCCAGTCGGCGGCGGCGCCTTCCCCGATCATGCAGCAGAAGGCGAGCACGCCCAGCAGGAGCACGCCGCGGCCCGCGCGGCCCGGGCCGGTGTCCGTGCCCGCGGCTGCGGGTCCACCGTCCACCGTGAGCGCCCAGCGGGAGGCCCAGAGCGCCAGGCCCGCGATGGCGATGGCCACGGTGAGGAAGGTGAGGGCGGGGGAGAGGGCGGCGGCAGCGAGGAGACCGCCGACGGCCGCGCCGAGGAAACCGCCGATGCTGAACACGGCGTGGAAGGAGGACATGATGGACCGGCCGGCGGCGCGCTCGATCTCGACGGCGTTGGCGTTCATCGCGACGTCGAGGGTGCCGTGGACCGCGCCGAAGACGAACAGGGCGAGGGTGAGGGCGGCCAGGTTCGGGGCCAGGGCCGGCAGGATCAGGGCGACGCTCTGCGCGAAGGCCATCGGCAGCATCACCTTGACGCTGCCGAAGTGGTCGACCAGCCGGCCCACCACCTGCATGCCGGTGATCGCCCCGGCCGCGATGCCGAGCAGGCCGAGGCTGAGCTGGCCGTCGCCGAGACCGAGGTCGTTTCTGATGGCCGGGATGCGGGCCGTCCAGGTGCCGATCGCCATGCCGGAGAGCAGGAACAGCAGGTAGACGGCGACCTGGCCGCGCCGCAGGGCGGTCCGGTCGTCATGCAGGAGGGTCATGAGGGCTCCAGGGGCGTCGGTGCGCTTGTATCGCGGCTGCAGGATCAGACAGTGCGGACGGTGACACCGGCGGCGGTGAGTGCGTCGTGCTCGGACGGGGGGATCGCGTCGTCGGTGACGACCAGGTCGAGGCGGTCCAGGGGGCAGACGGCGCCGAAGGCGGTGCGGGTGAACTTGCTCGAGTCGGTGGCCACGACGACGCGCCGGGCGGAGGCGATCGCGGCCTGCTTGACGGCGACCTCCGACAGGTCGTAGGCGGTCAGGCCGTGCTCGGCGGACAGGCCGCAGCAGCCGATGACCGCCGTGTCGAAGCGCAGGGAGCGGATGGCGCCCTCGGTGAGGGGACCGGTGAGGTCGAGCTCGCCGGGTCGGACCTCGCCGCCGGGGAGGACGAGGCGGATCCGCGGTGCCGTACCGAGCTCGTGGGCCGACTGAAGGGAGAGCGGCAGGACGGTCATCCGGCGATCGCGGATCGTGCGGGCGATCTCCAGGGCGGTGGTGCCGGAGTCCAGCAGGACGGCCTCCCCGTCGGAGAGCAGTGACGCCACCTCGGCGGCGATGCGCCGTTTGACCTCCGCCGCCTCACGCTCGCGGACCGCGAAGGGGGACTCCTCCCCGCGCAGCAGGAGACTGACCGCACCTCCGCGCACCCGCCTGACCACACCCTGCTGGGCGAGCTCGTCGAGGTCGCGCCGGATGGTCATCTCGGAGACCGCGTGCTCGAGCGCGAGCTCGGCGACGGAGACGGAGTCACAGGCCCGCAGGGCGGTCATGATGGCGTGGATGCGATCGGCACTTTCCATGCGTTCATTTGAACACAGTCGATGTTCGGACGGCAACCGGGGAGAATGGGCGCATGCGTGCGAGTCGTCTCCTGTCCCTCCTCCTCCTGCTGCAGACGCGGGGACGGATGACGGCCGCCGAGCTCTCCGAGGAACTGGAGGTCTCGATCCGGACGGTCTACCGGGACGTGGAGGCGCTGTCGTCGGCCGGGGTGCCGGTGTACGCCGACCGCGGACCCGCCGGGGGCTACCGGCTCCTGGACGGCTACCGCACCCGCCTGAACGGGCTGACGGCCGAGGAGGCCTCCTCGATGTTCCTGGCGGCGCTGCCCGGGCCTGCGGCCGAGCTGGGGCTGGGCGAGGTGGCCGCCGCCGCGGAGCTGAAGCTGCTGGCCGCGCTGCCGCCGGGACCGCGTTCCCACGCCACCCGGATGCGTGAGCGCTTCCACCTCGACGTTCCGGGGTGGTACCGCAGCGCGGAGGAGGCGCCGTTCCTGGGCGAGGTCGCCAGGGCGGTGTGGGAGCAGCGCCCGGTGCGGATGACCTACCGCCGCTGGGGTCCGCAGGACGTGGAGCGCCTGGTCCATCCGTACGGCCTCGTGCTGAAGGGCGGGTCGTGGTACATGGTGGCGTCGCCGGGGGAGGAGTCGCCGCGCACCTACAAGGTGGCGCGGATCGTGGCCGCAGAGGTGCTCGACGGGTGCTTCGAACGGCCCGAGGGGTTCGACCTCGCGGACTTCTGGGCGCGTTACACCGTGGATTTCCGCGAGCGCATGTACACCGCTCACGCGCTGATCCGGCTGGCCCCGGGGCTGGAGGGCCTGCTGCGCTACACGGTAGGGGAGGACCCCGCCGACGCCGCGCTCGCCTGCGCCGGGCCGCCCGACGAGCGCGGCTGGAGGGTGCTGCGCCTGCCGGTCGAGTCGATCCGGCACGCCCGGTGGCTGCTGCTGCGCCTGGGGACCGACGTCGAAGTGCTGGAGCCGCCCGAGCTGCGCGCGGCGATGGCCGAGACGGCCGCCGCGCTCACCGTCCTGTACGGCCTGCCTCCGGCCGGCGGTCCCGCGCATGCGGAGGGCTGACGGTACGGTGTCGCCGGTCTGCGGCTGCGGCCGACGACACTCCACGCTCCGGGCCGGTCGGGGCGCCGGAGTCCGGGTTTGCCTTCCGATGCAGGGGACGCTAAGCTGGATGCAGTTGCAGTTGTGGTACCCATGAAACTTTGTGTGCACCTGACGATATGTAATCTTCAGGTGCATTTTTGTTTGCCGGTCACCTCCGGATGGGCTCATCTCGGCGACGCGGGATCCGTGCAGTGCGGGTTCCGGCTCTGCCCCTATCGAAGGAGATAGACATGGCTACTGGCACCGTGAAGTGGTTCAACTCGGAAAAGGGCTTCGGCTTCATCGAGCAGGACGGCGGCGGCGCCGACGTCTTCGCCCACTACTCGAACATCGCCGCCCAGGGTTACCGCGAGCTCCAGGAAGGCCAGAAGGTGTCGTTCGACGTCACCCAGGGCCAGAAGGGCCCGCAGGCCGAGAACATCGTTCCCGCCTGACCCTCAGCGCAGCCGAGCCGGGGTCCGCAGCCGAAAGGCCGCGGGCCCCGGCTTGCGTTGTGTCCGGCTCCGGAGCCGGACACAACGCACGGGAAGCACGACGGACTCGTGACGACGCCGGTGGCCGGCCGGATCTGCGTGGCGGACGTCCCGCAGATCGAGCGGTACACCGAGCGGCCCACCCGTACGCCGGCCGGGCCGTCGGATCGGTGACGCGCCGCGGCGGGTCTCCTGGGCACATCCGAGATCGAGCACGGACCAGGAGGTGCCGCCGAAGAACGGCACGGGCGCCGGGGTCAGGCGGCGCGGCGGGAGCGGACCAGGGCCAGCCCGCCGAGGGCCACGGCGATCGGCCCGACCACCAGGTCCACGTAGCCCCCGACTATTCCGTAGCCGGTGCTGGGACCGCCCTCGGCGGCGGCCACGACCAGCCCGCCGACGACCGTGCAGGCCAGCCCCGTGATCAGGGCCGCGATGCCTCCCCTCCTGCCGGTGCCGGTACGGCCGACGGAGCGGGCCAGAGGCAGCCCGCCGACGACGACGCCGGCCAGGCCCAGTAGCGCGGCCACCGCGGACCAGAGACGCCCGGTGGTCAAGGTGTAAGCCCCGACGGGCTGGGCCAGGACGTGCGCGGCCGCCGGTGCGGCGAGCCCCGCGATTCCGAGTGGGGCGGCTGCGGCGGCGGCCTCCGGCAGCGGACGGCGGCGTCTACGCGGTTCCGCGTAGCCGGCCCGTGGCCCGGTACGCCCGTCGTCGTAGGCGGCCGCGCGTCCGGGCGGACTGCTGGCGCGGGCGGCGATCATAGGATCGCGGCATGGAACACCGCATGGTGCCGTTGCGGCTGCCGGTGCCGGCACAGGACGCGTTGCTCGCGCTCTTCATCACCGTGATGCAGGTGCAGGGCACGGTGGTCCGCAATGCCGGCGAGGTGGTGCAGCGTCCCCTCATCCACCTCGGCAACCTGGGGTACGTCCTGCTGATCGCGGGCGGCGCGGTCGTCGCCGTCCGCCGCCGGTGGCCGGCGGCCGGTGCCGGTGTTCGTCACCGCCGCGCTCACCAGCCTGGTGTACTACACCCTCGACTTCCCGGACGGGTCCGGCTGGCTCGGGCTCTTCGCCGCCCTTTACACCGTCGCCGCCTACGGTGACGGACGCCGGTCGCTGGTGATCGGCGGCGTGGGCACCTCGGTGCTCGCCGTCGGCTGGCTGGTCGCCGCGGCCGACATCGAACCACGCGCCGCCATCGGCTGGGTGTACTTCCGGATCGGTGTGTCGGTCATGAGCGCGGCCCTCGGCGAGTCCGTCCGGACCCGGCAGGTCATCGCGGCCGAAGCCCAGGAGCGCGCCGATGCTGCCGAGCGGACGCGTGAGGAGGAGGCGCGGGCGCGGGTGGACGCCGAACGGCTCCGGATCGCCCGTGAGGTCCACGACACCGTCGCGCACGCCATGGCGATCATCAACGTCCAGTCCGGTGTCACCGCGCACGTGCTCGACAAGCGGCCGGAAACGGCACGCGAAGCGCTGCGCGCCATCGAGCAGACCAGTTCCCGGGCACTGCGGGAGATGCGGGCCGTCCTCGGGGTGCTCCGTGACGGCGACGGTGACGACGAGGGGCGGGCGCCGTACCCAGGGCTGGGGCAGCTCGGCGAACTGGCCGCCAAGGCGCGCGAGGCGGGACTCGACATCGAGCTCGAGGAGACCTCGCCCGCGGCGCCGTTGCCCGGCGCGGTGGGAAGCGCCGTCTACCGGATCGTCCAGGAATCGATCACCAATGTGGTCCGTCACGCCGGCCCCACCCGGGTGACGATAGTGCTGAGCCCCGGGATCGAGGACTTGGAGGTCCGTGTGACCGATGAGGGCCGCCGTGCCGCCCCAGATCAAGAGTCCGCGGATCCGCACCTGTCCGTCCGGCATCCGGAGGATACGGGTGGCTCGGCCGGGCCCGGCCGCGGGATCGTCGGCATGCGCGAGCGTTGCCGGCTGCTGGGCGGAGAACTCCACGCCGGGCCGGTTCCGGGTGGCGGGTTCGAAGTCAGGGCACGGCTGCCCGTCGCGCCGACCGGGTCGCGTCTGTGAACGCGGCAGCCGCCTCACCGCTGACCGGCGCTCCCATCAAGGTGCTGCTCGCCGATGACGAGGGTCTCGTGCGATCCGGGTTCAAGGTTCTGCTCGACCTCGAGGACGACATCACCGTGGTGGGAGAAGCCGCCGACGGCGCCGAAGCCGTCGAGCGGGCCCGTGCCACGCGTCCCGACGTCGTCCTCATGGACATCCGCATGCCCAGGGTGGACGGGATCCGGGCCACCGCCGAGATCGCCGGAACGCGCGGGCTGGAGCAGGTCCGGGTTCTCATCCTCACCACCTACGACACCGGCGAGTACGTCTTCGACGCCTTGCAGGCCGGTGCCAGCGGATTCCTGCTCAAAGACGCCGGGCCGGCCGAGCTCCTGCATGCCGTGCGGGTGGTCGCCGCGGGAGAGGCGCTGCTCGCGCCGCGGATCACCCGGCGCCTCATCGGCCAGTTCACCGCGCGGCGGACGGCCGCCCGGGCCGGGGAGGACCGGCTCGCGGTGCTGACCGGGCGCGAGCGCGAACTGCTGGCCCTGGTGGGGCGGGGCCTGAGCAACCACGAGATCGGTGCCGAGTTGTCTCTCAGCCCGGCCACCGCGCGCACCCATGTCAGCCGGGCGATGGCGAAGCTGAGCGCGCGCAGCTGGTCGTCATCGCTTACCGGACAGGGCTGGTCGATCCCGCGAGCTGAGCAGGTCGACGCGGGTGCGGCCGGATTGTCGGTGGCCGGGTGCACGATGTCGGCCATGGCTTCGTGGCAGGAGATCGAGAAGGAAGTGCCCGAGTTGGCGGGCAGGGTGCGCGAGCTGCTGGACGCGCACCGGCACAAGACGATGGCGACGCTCCGCAGGGACGGGTCACCCCGCATCAGCGGGACGGAGGCTCAGTTCAAGGACGGGGAGCACCTGGTCATCCAGATGCGGCATGAGGGCCGGGGCTTTCGCGAGGTACGGCGCCGCTAGATATTAATCTACATAGTAAAGACAGTCGGATATTTCAGAAATGTCCGACTGCTCAAAAAACACAAAGCCACAAAAGAAAAGGGCCTCTCTGCCGGCCCGGTCTCAGGGTTCAGGACGTACCGCCGCCGTGTCCCCGGCGTCGCGGGGCGCGCGGGGGCGCAGGGCGCCGGCGGAGGCCGCCATGAACGCCGCCAGGACGGCGGGGATGGCCAGCGCAGTGGGCAGGTCGGTGAGTTCGGAGACGCCGCCGATGATGGCGGGCCCGGCGACGAGCCCGGTGTAGCCGACGGTGGCGACCTGGGCGATCGCCTGCCCGGCCCGGGCGGGGTCGTGGTTGCCGGCCGCGGAGAAGACCTGGGGGACGATGGTGGCCAAGCCGAGGCCGAACAGGGCGAAGCCGACGATGGCGACCGGGACGCTGCCGATGAGCAGGGCGGCGCCGAGACCGAGTGCGGCGATGACCCCGGAGACGCGGACGAGGCGGACGGGGCCGTGCTTGAGCGCGAGGTGGTCTCCGGCGAAGCGGCCGACGGTCATGGCGATGGAGAAGACGGCGAAGCCGAGGGCGGCGACGGTCTCGGAGGCGTGGAGGTCCTCGAAGAGGTAGACGGAGGTCCAGTCGACGGCGGCGCCCTCTCCGACGAGTCCGGCGAAGGCGACGACACCCATGAGGACGATCCAGCCGGTCCAGCGGGCGGGTCCTGCGCTCTCCTGCTTCTGCCGGGCGGAGGGGTGGCGGTCGGCGGGCAGGAGGTGGCGGCCGGCGTACAGGGAGATGAGCGCGAGGGGGATGCCGGTGGCGGCGAGGGTGGCGCCCGCACCGAGGCCGAGGAGGGCGAAGAGCCCGCCGATGCCCGCGCCGAGGAGTCCGCCGATGCTGAACATGCCGTGGAAGGACGACATGATCGGGCGGCCGTAGGCGCGTTCGACCTCGACGCCGTGGGCGTTCATGGAGACGTCGAGGGAGGCGTTGACGAGGCCGTACAGGAAGAGGGAGGCGATGAGGGCGGGGAGGGTGGGGGCGTAGCCGGGGGGGATGATGGTGAGGGCGGTGCCGATGGCGGCGGGGACGATGACGCGGGCGCTGCCGAAGTGGTCGGTGAGGCGTCCGGCGAAGCGCATGCCGACGACGAGGCCGACGGCGATGGCGAGCAGGCCGTAACTGAGCTGGCCGTCGCTGAGGCCGAGGTCGGTTTTGACGGCGGGGATGCGGGCGGCCCAGGCGCCGGAGACGGTGCCGAGGACGATGAAGAAGTAGGAGACGGCGCGGCGGGCGTTGGCGGCCTGCCGGGGTGTGGTGCTCATTGGCCTCTCGGGTCGGTGTGCGGGTGTGGCGGGCGGGTCGTGCCCGGTGTCAGTGGACGGAGAAGCCGCCGTCGACGCAGAGGGCCTGGCCGGTGATGTAGGCGCCGGCGGGGCCGGCGAGGAGGACGGCGAGGCCGGCGAAGTCGGTGGGCAGGCCGTTGCGGCCGGTCATGGAGCGGGCGGCGAGGGCTTCGACGCGGCCGGGGACGGCTTGGACGGGCTGGGTGAGGGGGGTGAGGACGAAGCCGGGGATGATCGTGTTGCTGGTGACGCCGTGGCGGGACCAGGCTTCGGCCTGGGAGCGGGTCAGGCCGGTGAGGGCGGCTTTGGCGATGCCGTAGGCGCCGCTGTCGCCGAAGGCGCGGATGGACTGCTGGGAGCCGATGTTGATGATGCGTCCCCATCCGCGGGCGGCCATGCGGGGGCCGTAGTGCTGGCCGAGGAGGTAGGGGGCGGTGATGTTGACGGCCATGGTCTGCTCGTAGTCGTCGGTGGTGAGTTCGGCCATGGGGCGGCGGATGTTGTTGGCGGCGTCGTTGACGAGGATGTCGATGTCGCCGTGGTGGGTGGCGGCGTCGCGGCAGAGGCGGGTGAGGTCGGTGCGGTCGGCGAGGTCGGCGCTGATGGCGGTGGCGTTGACGCCGTGGGCGCGCAGGCGGGTGACGGCTGCGGCGAGGGGTTCGGGGCGTCGGGCGGCGATGACGAGGTCGGCGCCTGCGCGGCCGAGGGCTTCGGCGATGGCGTAGCCGATGCCGGAGCTGCCGCCGGTGACGAGGGCGGTTCTGCCGGTGAGGGAGAAGAGGGTATCGAGGTAGCCGGACATGGACAGAAAACCTATCATCCTACCTTTCTGGTGGGAGGATCTTCTTCCTGGAGCGCGGCGGCGACGGCCTGGATCCGGTCCATGACGGAGCACAGGTCGTGGAGGGTCTGGGTGTCGAGGTGCACGAGCAGGCGCCGGAAGTCGTCGAGGCCCGCGTTGGAGATGTGCTCCATCAGGGAGTGGCCGGCCGGGGTGAGTTCGGCGCGGCGGACGCGGCGGTCGTGGGGGTCTTCGCGGCGGGCGGCGAGGCCGTGGCCGACGAGGCGGTCGACGAGGCCGGTGACGGTGCCGAGACCGACTCCGAGGTGGTGGGCGAGCTCCTGGCCGGAGGCCGAGCCGCGGGCGGCCAGGAGCATGACGACCTTGAGCTGGCGCATGGTCAGGTTGGAGTCGAACAGGGGAGAGGACTGGCGGTTCTGGGCGAAGATGCGGCCCAGGTCGCGTTGTATGTCGCCGATGCGGTCGATCAGCCGGTCACGTTCGTCGTCCACGCTCACCTCTCGTTTCCTGAGAAGGTTATCAGGATCGTGAGGCTCCGTTAAATATTCGTTCGAGGCGAAGTGTTAGTCTGGCGGCAACATTATTCTGACGTCCTCTAGGAGCCCCCTCTTATGACAGCCCTGGCCAGGTTGAGCCTCGCCAACCGCAGCCTCGTCATAATGATCGCGGTCGTGGTGAGCGCGTTCGGCGCCTTCGCGATCCCGTCGCTGAAACAGCAGCTGCTGCCCTCGCTCTCGTTCCCGGGGGCGTTCGTGGTGACCGCCTACCAGGGCGCCTCTCCCGAGATCGTCGAGGAGCAGGTGACCAAGCCGATCGAGGACAGCTTCCAGGGCATCGCGGGGGTCACCGAGGTGACCTCCACCTCCCGGGAGGGTCTGTCCCAGGTCCAGGTGGCGTTCGAGTACGGCACGGACATCGACGACGCGGTCGCCAAGATGCAGCAGTCGGTGGCCAGGATCGAGGCCGCGCTGCCGGAGGGGACCGACCCGCAGGTGATGACGGGCGGCACCGACGACATCCCGGTGCTGGTGCTGGCGGTGGAGGACGGCGGCGACGGCCGGGCGATGGCCGACAAGCTCGAGCGGATCATGGTTCCGGAGCTGCGGGGCATCGAGGGCGTGCGCGACGTGGCGGTGACCGGCGTACGCGACGAGACCGTGGTGATCACTCCTGACCTGAGGAAGCTCGCGCTGCTCGGCCTGCAGCCGACCGCGGTCGCCGAGGTGCTGCGGGCCAACGGCCAGCCGGTTCCGGCGGGTGCCCTGACCGAGGAGAACAGGTCGCTGACCGTGCAGGTGGGCGACCGGATCGATTCTCTGAAGGAGCTGGAGGACCTCTATCTGACGCCGGCCGCTCCGGCGGCGCAGGTTCCGCAGGCCCAGCAGCAGACCGCGCAGCAGGGCCGTCAGGTGCCCGGCGCCGGGGGGCGGGCGCGTCCCGCGGCGGCGCCGAAGGCGCCCAAGCCGGTCAGGCTCGCCGACGTCGCCGACATCGAGCGGGAGCCGGCGGCGGCCACGTCGCTGACCCGGACGAACGGCGAGCCGAGCCTGGGCGTGTCGGTGACGATGGCGCCGGACGGCAACGCGGTGGCGATCTCCCATGAGGTGGCGAAGCGGATCCCGGAGATCGTCCGGGCGATCGGCGACGCGGCGGAGGTGACGGTCATCTTCGACCAGGCGCCGTACGTGGAGCGGTCGATCGAGGATCTGACGACCGAGGGCCTGCTGGGGCTGGCGTTCGCGGTGCTGGTGATCCTGGTGTTCCTGCTGTCGGTGCGTTCCACGCTGGTGACGGCGGTGTCGATCCCGCTGTCGGTGGTGATCGCGCTGATCGCGCTGTGGCTGGGCGACTACTCGCTGAACATGCTGACGCTGGGTGCGCTGACCATTGCGGTGGGCCGGGTGGTGGACGACTCGATCGTGGTGCTGGAGAACATCAAGCGGCATCTGGAGTACGGCGAGGCCAAGCGCGACGCGGTGCTGGCGGGTGTGCGCGAGGTGAGCGGGGCGGTGACGGCCTCGACGCTGACGACGGTGGCGGTGTTCGCGCCGATCGCGGTGGTCGGCGGCATGGTGGGGCAGCTGTTCGCGCCGTTCGCGATCACTGTGACGGTGGCGCTGCTGGCGTCGCTGCTGGTGTCGCTGACGGTGATCCCGGTGCTGGCGTACTGGTTCCTGAAGGCTCCGGTGCTGGGTGCGGAGGAGGCGCGGGCGGTCCGGGAGGAGGCCGAGGCCAAGGAGCTGCGCAGTCCGCTGCAGCGGGCGTATCTGCCGGTGCTGCGGTTCGCGACGCGGCGGCGGCTGGTGACGGTCCTGGTGGGTGTGGTGGTCTTCGTGGCGACGATGGGCCTGGCCGGGCGGCTGGAGACGAACTTCCTGGACTCCTCCGGGCAGGACACGGTCTCGATCAGCCAGAAGATGCCGGTGGGCACGGATCTGGCGACCACGGACGCGGCGGCCAGGAAGGTCGAGGAGGTGCTCGCCGGCCTGGAGGATCAGGGAGTGCAGTCCTATCAGGTGAACGTGGGTTCCGGTGGCGGGTTCATGCGGGCGATGGGCGGCGGCGGTGACAGCGCGTCGTACTCGGTGACGGTGGCCGAGGGCACGGACACGCCGGCGCTGGAGGAGACGCTGCGTGAGCGGCTGAAGGGCCTGGACGGCGTCGGTGAGATCACCGTGGGCGGCGGCCAGGGCGGCGGCATGGGCGGTTCGGCCAACCAGGTCCAGGTCATCGTGCAGGCGCCGGACATCGAGACGCTGGAGGCGGCCGCGGAGACGGTGCGCGGCGCGATGGCCTCTCTGGAGGGGCTGCGGGACGTGTCGTCCAACCTGGCGGCGAGCGCGGAGCGGGTCGAGGTCCGGGTGGACCGGGAGAAGGCGGCGGCCAGGGGGCTGTCGGAGTCGTCGGTCGGCCAGCTGCTGGCGCAGCGGTTCCGCGGCGCTCCGCTGGGCCAGGTGACGCTGGACGGGCGGGCGGAGGATCTGATTCTGCGCACCGGTGACGCGCCCGAGGACGTGGAGGCGATCCGGAAGCTGGAGCTGCCGACGGCCGCGGGGATGGTGGAGCTGTCGGAGGTGGCCGCGGTGGAGAAGGTCGAAGGTCCTCCGCAGGTGACCCGGATCGACGGCGAGCGCAGTGCGACGGTGTCGGGTACGGCGACCGCCAGTGACCTGGGCGGTGTGACGGCGTCGCTGACGACGCGGCTGGAGGGATTGTCGCTGCCGGAGGGGGCCTCGTACGAGATCGGCGGGGTGAGCGCGGATCAGGAGGAGGCGTTCGGTCAGCTGGGGCTG
Source organism: Planomonospora parontospora (assembly GCA_014647935.1). Taxonomy (GTDB): domain Bacteria; phylum Actinomycetota; class Actinomycetes; order Streptosporangiales; family Streptosporangiaceae; genus Planomonospora; species Planomonospora parontospora. The sequence goes on along the minus strand of BMQD01000012.1, from coordinate 185,166 downwards.
GCGATGCTGGCGGCGATCGCGATCGTCTTCATGATCATGGTGGCGACGTTCCGGAGTTTCGTGCAGCCGCTGATCCTGCTGGTGTCGGTGCCGTTCGCGGCGACGGGTGCGATCGGGCTGCTGCTGGCCACGGGCACTCCGCTGGGCGTGCCGGCGTTGATCGGCATGCTGATGCTGATCGGCATCGTGGTGACGAACGCGATCGTGCTGATCGACCTGATCAACCAGTACCGGGAGCAGGGGATGGGCATCGTGGAGGCGGTGGTCGAGGGTGGTCGCAGGCGGCTGCGGCCGATCCTGATGACCGCGGTGGCGACGATCTTCGCGCTGGTCCCGATGGCGCTGGGGCTGACCGGGTCGGGCGGGTTCATCTCCCAGCCGCTGGCGATCGTGGTGATCGGCGGGTTGCTGTCGTCGACGCTGCTGACGCTGGTGCTGGTGCCGACGCTGTACGTGATGCTGGAGCGGACCAAGGAGCGGCTGCGCCGCGGTCCGCGGAAGGCTTCGCGGGGCGGGTCCGAGGTGAAGGTGTACGACGCCGACGAGCTGGCGTCTTCGCGCTAGCGGTCCGGGCCGGTCGCCGTGCGGTGGTGCGCTGTGCTGCGCACGCCGTACGGTGGCCGGCTTGTCGGCGGGTCCGGTCCTGTCGCGGGCCCCGGCGGGCCGCAGGGGTGCCGGCGGGCGGGGGGACCCCGGGCGCGCGGCGCGCGGGGGCGCCGATAAGCTGAGGCAACGTGACTGCCAAGCCGCGTATCCCCAATGTCCTGGCCACCCGCTACGCCTCGGCGGAGCTGGCCCGTCTGTGGTCTCCCGAGTACAAGGTGGTGGCCGAGCGCCGCCTGTGGCTGGCCGTGCTGGCCGCCCAGGCCGAGCTGGGCGTGGAGGTCGGCGCGGGGGTGGTGGCCGACTACGAGAAGGTGGTCGAGCGGGTCGACCTGGCGTCGATCGCGGAGCGGGAGCGCGTCACCCGCCATGACGTGAAGGCCCGTATCGAGGAGTTCAACGCGCTGGCCGGGCACGAGCACGTGCACAAGGGCATGACGTCGCGGGATCTGACGGAGAACGTCGAGCAGCTGCAGATCCGCGACAGCCTGGTGCTGGTGCGGGACCGGTGCGTGGCGCTGCTGGCGCGGCTGGCGGGTCTGGCCGCCGAGCACTCGCAGACGGTGATGGCGGGCCGTTCGCACAATGTGGCGGCGCAGTCGACGACGCTGGGCAAGCGGTTCGCGTCGGCGGCCGACGAGCTGCTGGTGGCGTTCGCGCGGCTGGAGGAGCTGATCGCCCGCTATCCGCTGCGCGGGATCAAGGGTCCGGTGGGCACCGCGCAGGACATGCTGGACCTGCTGGGCGGGGACCGGGGTGCGCTGGCGGAGCTGGAGGAGCGGATCGCGGCGCATCTGGGGTTCGCCCACCGGTTCACCAGTGTGGGGCAGGTGTATCCGCGGTCGCTGGACCACGAGGTGGTGACGGCGCTGGTGCAGCTGGCGGCGGCGCCGTCGTCGCTGGCCAAGACGATCCGGTTGATGGCCGGGCACGAGCTGGTCACCGAGGGGTTCGCCGAGGGGCAGGTCGGGTCGTCGGCGATGCCGCACAAGATGAACACCCGGTCGTGTGAGCGGGTGAACGGGCTGGCGGTGGTGCTGCGCGGGTACGCGTCGATGGCGGCGGAGCTGGCCGGGGACCAGTGGAACGAGGGGGATGTGTCGTGTTCGGTGGTGCGCCGGGTGGCGTTGCCGGACGCGTTCTTCGCCTTCGACGGGCTGGTGGAGACGATGCTGACGGTGCTGGACGAGTTCGGGGCGTTCCCGGCGGTGGTGGCGGCGGAGCTGGACCGGTACCTGCCGTTCCTGGCGACGACGAAGATGCTGATGGCGGCGGTGCGGGCCGGGGTGGGCCGGGAGACGGCGCATGAGCTGATCAAGGAGCACGCGGTGGCGTCGGCGCTGGCGATGCGGGAGCGGGGGGCCGGTAACGAGTTGCTGGCGCGGCTGGCGGCCGATGAGCGGTTCCCGCTGGATGCGGCGGCGCTGGAGGCGCTGCTGGCCGACCGGGTCTCCTTCACGGGGGCGGCGGCCGAGCAGGTGGAGGCGGTCGTGGCGCGGGTGGGTGAGGTAACCGCCCGGCATCCGCAGGCGGCCGGCTACGTTCCGGGCGCGATCCTGTAGCCGGTGGTGGAGTTGTTCACGGTCCCGGACGTGGTGGCCGCGTCCGGGGGCGACTGCATGGTGGTGTGGGCCGCTCAGGGGCTGCGGGGCGGAGTGCGGGCGTGGGCGCTGGACGGGGCGGTGGCGGTGGCCAGTCCGCAGTTGAACCGGCGTGACCGGTTGACGGTGCGCGGTCCGGTGGCCGCGGTGGCGGAGCTGGTGCGGCGGGTGCTGCCGGGGCTGGGGCCGTCCTACCGGTTGCTGGGCGAGCGGTCGCTGGTGGCCGGGGTGGTGGAGCGGTTGCCGGGGGCGCGGCCGCCGGTGGGGTTCGAGTGGATGGACACCGCGGCGGACGGGGACGCGGACTCGGTGGAGGGCGCCGCGCGGGTCGCGGCGGTCGCGGCCGTGGACCGGCTGGGCGCTGGGGCGGGTGGCCTGGACGGCCCGGGCGCGGCGTGGCTGCCGGCGGAGGCCGACGGTGAGGTGGCGGCGCTGCTGGCGGTGGCGTCGCCGTCGGCGTGGGCGGTGCCGGGGGTGGCGGGGATCCGCAGGTGGGCCGGGATCCGGGGTCCCGGCGGGGAGCCGGTGGCGGTGGCCGCCGACGCGTGGTCGGCGCCGCAGGTGGGTTTCGTGGCGGGGGTGGGTACGGCGCCGGCCTGGCGGGGCAGGGGGCTGGGCGAGGCGGTGTGCCGGTTCGTCTTCGGTGAGCTGGCCGCCGAGCACGGCAGGGTGGCGCTGATGGTCGACACCGCCAACCGGGGCGCGATCCGCGTCTACGAGCGGTTGGGCATGCGGATCCGGCCGGTCGCCGCGGCGGAGCTGCCCGCGCGCTGCGGGGGTTGACGGGTTCTCCTCGGCCGGGGATGGCCTGGGGGCGGGCTGCTCCGGGCCGCCTCCGTGCGAGGGGAAAACCGGGTGCGCGGGGAGGGCGGGCCGGGGCAGAGTGGACGGAATGATGTCCAGTTTCGTGCCTGGTTTGCAGCTGTCGCGTGACTTCTACACGGAGGTGGTGCGGCCCCTGGTCGCGGGGGTGCCGCACAGTGCCGCGCTGATCGGCGCGGGTTCGGAGGTGCTGGCGTTCGACACCGAGCGCTCGGCCGGCCGCGGCTGGGGGCCGCGGGTGGTGCTGTTCACGGCCGCCGGGCTCGCCCAGGAGGTGGGGGAGGCGGTCGGGCGGGGCCTGCCCGAGGTCTTCGGCGGGTATCCGACGGTGTCCGGGGGCGGTAGCGGTGTCGTGGTCGCCGATCCGGGTGAGTGGTTCGCCGGGCGGCTCGGGTTCGATCCGGGCCGGGGGGTGGGCGTCCTGGACTGGTTGTCGGCGCCGTGGCAGCGGCTGGCGGAGGTCACCAGCGGGGAGGTCTTCCACGACGGGCTGGGCGTGCTGGAGCCGGCGCGGGCCGCGTTGCGCTGGTATCCGGCTGATCTGTGGCGGTATGTGCTGGCGGTGCAGTGGCGGCGCCTGGCGCAGGAGGAGTCGTTTCCGGGCCGGTGCGGGGAGGTGGGGGACGATCTGGGTTCGGCGGTGCTGACCGCCGGGCTGGCGCGCGAGGTGATGCGGCTGGCGCTGCTGATGCGCCGCCGCTATCCGCCGTACTCGAAATGGCTGGGCAGCGGGTTCGCCCGCCTTTCGGGGGCGGCCGAGCTCGGTGACGCGTTGTCGCGGGCGGTGGCGGCGCGGGAGTGGCGGGAGCGGGAGCGGCATCTGGGCCGCGCGTACGAGCGGGTGGCGGCGCTGTACAACCGGGTGGGGCTGGCCGGGCCGCTGGAGGCGCCGGTGCGGGGTCTGTCCGGCCGGCCCTTCCAGGTGATCGGTGCCGGGCGGTTCGCCGACGCGCTGGCGGCGGCGGTCACCGACCCGGTGGTGGCGGCGCTGCCGCCGGCCGGGTCGGTGGACCAGTTCGCCGGCTCCGCCGACGTGCTGACGTGCCCGGAGCGGTGCCGCGCCGTCACGCGGGCCGTGCTGGGTCTTTGACGGGCGTCCTGGGGGCAGGGGCCGGTAGGGAGGGGCTTTCAGGCCGCGGTGGCCGGCCCGGTGGTGGCGAGGCGGGCGGACATGCGCCGTTCGAACCACAGGGAGGTGAACGGCGGTATCGCGCACGCCAGGCCGAGGGCGATCGTGCCGGTGCTCCAGCGGGCCGTACGGCCGGCGGCGAGCGCTCCGAGGACGTACAGCACGAACAGGGCGCCGTGGACCGGACCGAAGATCTTCACGCCGAGGTCGCCGGTGGCGGCGATGTACTTGAAGTACATGCCGGCGAGCAGGCCCGCCCAGGAGCACGCCTCGGCGATCGCGACGTAGCGGAACAGGCGCAGCGCTGCGGGCGCGGCGGGGATGCTGGACACGGCGGGGGCGCCTTCCTTCGAACGGGACCGGGGACGGTCTTCAGCCTAGGGGGCCGGGGTCGTGCTCCCGGCCGGGAGGGCGGCGGGTCCGGCGGGTAGGGTGTCGTGGCGGTGCGGCGTGCGTGCCGTCGTTCCCGGTGGTGCGGGCGGATCCGCCCGGCCGGGCGGATCGCTTCCCCCTTTCCCTCCTTTCGGGCCGGTGTCTGCGGACGGGTCCCGCAGGGGGACCGGTCGAGGTGATGGGATCGTCCCCGCGGGGGAGGGCCCATGCTGGGGACGTGAACGAGGATCTGGAAGAGGCTCTGCTGCCGATCGGGCGGTTCGCCCGGTTGTGCCGCCTCAGCGTCAAGCAGTTGCGTCACTACGCCGAGCTGGGCCTGCTGCCGCCGGCGTGGGTGGATCCGGGTACGGGTTACCGCTACTACCGGGCCGGGCAGGCGCGCGAGGCGCTGTCGATCGGGTTGCTGCGCTCGCTGGACGTGCCGCTGGCCGCCATCGGGGAGGTGCTGTCGGGTACCGACCCCCACCGGGCGCTGGGCCGGGTCCGTGACGGCCTGGAGGCGGAGCTGGCGCGGCGGCGCCGTACCCTGGCGACGCTGGAGCGGGTGCTGGGCGCGGGTCTGCCCGCGCTGCCGGTCGAGGTGGTGGCCGAGCCCCCCCGCAGGGTCGCGCTGGCCCGGGAGGTGGCCGCCTCGCCTGAGGACATCGGCCGGGCCTTCGCGGCGTGCGTGGCCCGGCTGGGCGTCCCCGCTCCGGATCCCGGCGGCCCGGCCGGGGACGGCGGGGAGCCGGCGGGGCTGGTCGGGTTGTTCCCGGTGGAGCTGGAGGGTCCCCTGCCGGTGGCCGTGGCCGCGCCGCTGGAGGCCGGCGGCCCCGGGGGCGGCCGCCGCCCGCCGCCCGGGACGGAGTCGGACCTGCTGCCCGGCGGGGCCTTCGCCCGTGTCGTCCACGTCGGGCCCTACGACCAGTCGGCGCCGGCCTACCACTCGCTGCTGGCGTGGTGCGCCGAGCGGGGGCATCCGGTGCGCGGCCCCGTCCGCGAGGTCTACCTGTCCGACCCGGCCGTCACCGTGCCGGAGCGGCTGGTCACCCATCTGATGGTCCGGCTGGAGGATCCGGGATGACCGGGGCGGAGCGGGGCCGGGCGGGGAGGAGGTTCGGGGTCCGCCGGGGCCGGGTGCGTTCCGGCCCCGGCGGGCGCCGTGCGTCACGGCCGGGTCAGGACGCGCGGTCCGTCGTCGGTGACGGCGACCGTGTGCTCGACGTGGGCGGCGCGGCTGCCGTCGGCGCTGGACAGGGTCCAGCCGTCGGGGGCGGTCACGTAGCCGTCGGCGCCGCCGGCGGTGAACATCGGCTCGATGGCCAGCACCAGGCCGGGCCGGAGCGTCAGGCCGCGTCCGGGGCGGCCCCGGTTGGCCACATGCGGGTCCTCGTGCATGGTGCGGCCGATGCCGTGCCCGCCGAAGTCGTCGGGGATGCCGTAGCCTGCGGCCCGGCCGGTCCGGGCGATGGCGTGGCCGAGGTCGCCGATCCGGCCGCCGGGCACGCACAAGGCGATGGCGGCCTCCAGTGCGGCCTGCGTGGCTGCGATGAGCGCCAGGTCGTCGGGGCGGGGGCGGCCGACGGTGAGACTGACGGCCGCGTCGCCGGCCCAGCCGTCCAGCAGGGCGCCGCAGTCGACGCTGAGCAGGTCGCCGTCGCGCAGCCGGTAGCGGCCGGGGATGCCGTGCACGATGGCGTCGTTGACGGATGTGCAGATCACCGCGGGGAACGGGGTGGGTGCGAAGGCCGGCCGGTAGCCGAGGAACGGCGAGGTGGCGCCCGAGTCGGCGAGCACCGTGCGGGCGATCTCGTCGAGTTCCAGCAGGCTCACCCCGGGGACTGCGTGTGCGCCGACGGCGGCCAGGGCCGCCGCCACGATCCGGCCGGCTTCGGCCATGGCCTCTATCTCCGCCGGTGTCTTGATCTCCACCATGTTCCACTCTCCCGTGAATCCAATACTTATACCGGTATTGTTATCACGGTTGCTAGGATCGCGTGCATGGTGCGACCTCCACTGAGCGAACTGGACCGCGAACGCGGTCACCGGCTGGGCACGATCCTGCGCCAGGCGCGCGGCGACCGGAGCATGGCCGAGGTGGCCGCCGCCGCCGGGCTGTCCGCCGAGACCCTCCGCAAGATCGAGACCGGCCGGGTCCCCACCCCGGCCTTCTTCACCGTCGCCGCCCTGGCCCAGGCGCTCGGCGTCTCCCTGGACGTCCTGGCCGAGGTGAGCGCCGCCGAACGCGCCGCCTAGGAGACCGCCGGACCGGACCGGCGGCCGTGCCGCCCGAGCCGTTGCCGTCGGCGGGCACGACCTGCGCACCCTGGAACGTGCCGCCGAGACCGGGGACCCGGCCGCCGTTGGCGCACTGGATGGGGAAGGCGGTGGCCGCCAGGCGCGGGGGGAGGCCCGGCCGAGGACTCCGGCCGTCCGGGCCTCCCCCCGCGGGTCCGCGGGTCAGGCGCCGTCGGGGCGCTGGGCGGGCCCGCGCAGCAGGGGGTGGGCGCGCATGGCCACCTCCAGCTCGCCGGGCAGCTCGTCGCGGTAGCGGCCCAGCGTCGCCAGGTCGCTGTGGCCCAGCACCCGCCGCACCGCGTCCATGTCCACCGCGTCGGCCAGCAGGTGCGTGGCCGTGGTGTGCCGCAGGCCGTGCGGCGTCACCGAGCGCCGCCGGTCGGCCTCCACCCGCCGCTGCACCCGGTCGATCACCGCCTGCACGTCGCCTCGCGCCAGCCGGCGCCCCCGCCACGACAGCAGCAGCGCCTTGTCCGGCGAGCCGGCCCGGTCCCCCTCCAGGTAGGCGTCCAGGACCCGCGCCACGTCGGCGGGCAGCGGCACGTCCCGGGTCCTGCCGCCCTTGCCGAAGATCCGCCAGTAGCGCACCCCGTCGTTGGTGTAGAAGTCCTCGGCGTTGGCGCGGACCAGCTCCGACACCCGCGGGCCCAGCGTCGTCAGCAGCAGCACGATCAGCGCGTCCCGCAGCTCGGTGCGCTGGTCGCGGCGTCTGCGCCGCTCCCGGCCGGCATCCGGGCCCGCTCCGGCGCCGGGATCGGGATCGGGGCCCGCGTCCGCGCCGCCGCCCAGCCGCCGGGCCGCGCCGATCAGCCCCTGCGCCTGCTCCCGGGTGAGCGCCCGCCGCTCCGGGCGCAGACCTCCGCGCTCCCTGGAGGTCACCGTCGCCGCCGCCATCGGGTTGATCTGCACCCAGCCGGCCAGTGCCGCGTGCTTGAACAGCGCCGAGACCGACCGCCGGAACCGCGCCTGCGACGACGCCGACTGCACGGCCCGCCCGGGGGCCGGGAGGGCGGCCCCGTCCGGCCGGGTGCGCCGCTCGTCGGGCTTGCGGGCGAACGCCAGCAGGACCGCGTCGACGTCCTCACCGGTCAGGTCGTCCAGCACCCGGCCGGCGCCGGCCAGCCGCACGAAGGTGGCCACGTCCCGGGCGTAGACCTCCGCGGTGGCCGGGGACAGGGCACCGGTCGAGGTCTTGGCCCGGATCAGCTCCACATAGCGATCGGCCGACTCCTGCACGGTGAGACGGTTCAGCTCCGCAGGCCGCATGGTTTCGGGGACGCCCTTTCTCGATCTTCCCGGATGCTACCGGCCGGCACCGGCCTCCGGCCGCCGGATCGCCTTCCCGGCCGACGCCGCCGCAGACGCGGCGCGGTGGATCCCCGGGCGGGTACGGGCCCGCCGGGCGAACCCGGGCGAGACAGGACACGCAAGCGGCAATATGATCGGTCCATGCCGAACCTGGGACCGGTGGAGCTCCTCATCATCGGATCGTTCCTCGCGCTGCTCGCCATCGCAGCGATCGCCCTCATGCGGCGCAGTGCCCGGCCCCCGGTCCCCGCGCCCCGCCTGGGCCCCGCCGAACTGCACCACCGGGTCCGGGACCTGACCGCGCAGGGCAGAGCGATCCAAGCGATCAAGCTGATCCGGGAGCAGACCGGCCTCGGCCTGGCCGACGCCAAGCGCTACGCCGACGACGTGGCCGCGGGCCGGGCGCCCCTGCCGCCCGGGGATGCGCAGGGGATCGCGCGGCGAGGCGGTGCGGACCTGGCCGGCCGGGTGCGCGAGCTCAAGGCCGCCGGGCGCGCCGAGCAGGCGCTCTTCCTGGTCCGGGGCGAGACCGGGATGGCCGAGGCCGACGCCCGCCGGTTCGTCGACGCGATCGAGTAGTGCCCGTGCGGTCCGCACCGGCTCCGGACGGGTGGTGAACGGAGCCGGGGCGGCTCACCCGGCGGGCAGGTGCGCGGGCACCGCCGCGGTATGGCCGGTCCGGGAGGCGGCGCGGGCGACGGCGGCCGCGGCGAAGGCGGTGATGACCGGGTGCGGGCGGGTGCCGTCGCCGGCCAGTTCGGGCTGGAAGAGCGTGGCCAGGAAGAACGGGTGGCCGGGCAGTTCCAGGATCCGCGGCGCCCCCGCCCCGTCGCGGCCGGAGAAGCGCAGCCCGCCGCCGGTCAGGGCCGGCAGGTAGCGGGCGTCGGGCCCGTAGTGGCAGGAGTAGCGCTCCACGGTCTGCTCGGCGCCGATGATCTGCTCGGCCAGGGAGCCGGGCGCCAGCCGTACCGCGTCCTCGTGACCGGCCAGGGAGCACTCCAGGGGCACCAGCAGCGGCTCGGCGGCGGCGGAGGGGTCGTTCTCGGCGTGCGAGACGGCCAGGCCCAGGACGTTGCGGGCGTACTCCAGGAGGGCGTGCTGGAAGCCGCCGCAGGTGCCCAGGAACGGTACGGCGTGCTCGCGGGCGGTGCGGGCGGCCTGCAGCGCCCCGGCCTCGCTCCGGTACGGGCTGCCCGGCAGCATCCAGATCGCGTCGAAGCGCTCCAGGCCGCCGGTGTCGGTGGTGGGGATCCAGTAGGCGTCCAGGGTCAGCCCGTCGCGCCCGCGCAGCGCCGACAGCAGGGCGGGGATGCGGGCGTGGGCCTGGACGTGGGGGGAGCGGTCGCCGACCAGGGCGACGGTCGCGGTGGTCATGCGCCCATCCTGACCGGCCTCCCGTCTTAAGCGCCAACGATGATCCCTGCTGATCCGATAAGGGATACTGATGAGCTGTGGACCCCCACCTGCTGCGCACCTTCGTCGCCGTCGCCGACCTGCGCTCCTTCTCCGCCGCGGCCGAGCGGCTCGGCTACACCCAGTCGGCGGTCTCGCAGCAGATCGCCGCGCTGGAGGCCGATCTGGGAGTGGTGCTGCTGCTGCGGCGGCCGGTGGCGCCCACCCCGGCCGGGCGGCGCCTGCTGGAGCACGCCGGCCCGCTGCTGCTGCGTCACCGGGCCGCCCGCGCCGACGTGCTGCGCGCCGCGGACGGGCCGCCGCGGACGGTCGTGGTGGCCGCCTCGGCGCTGGCCTGCCCGCCCGTGCTCGCCCGGGCCCTGCGCGGGCCCCGGCTGGAGGTGACGGTGCGCACCGCCGGCCGCCGCCGGGTCGCCGAGCAGGTCGCCTCGGGTGCGGCGGACCTGGGGCTCGTCGACGGGATCGCCGCGCCCAGCGATCCGCTGCGCCTGCCCGACGTCGGGCCGCTGACCGCCGTCGGCGTGGCGTCCGAGCCTTTGGCGGTGGTCCTGCCGTCCGGTCATCCGCTGCAGGGGCGCGGCGGCCTGGCGCTGGACGACCTGGCGGGTGCGCTGTGGCTGCAGGCGCCGGCCGCGGTCGCGGTGGAGCGGCTGCGCGAGCTGGCGGGTGAGCCGCCCGGCTCCGGCGGTTTCCGGGTGGCCTGCCGCTACGACGGCCACGACCTGCACACGGTGCTGAACCTGGTCGCCGCCGGGCACGGCCTGACCCTGCTGCCCGTCTCGGCGGCGGCTCGCCCGGCGGCCGGGGGGACGGCCGCGGTCCCGCTGAGCGCGCCGCGCGTGGTGCACCGGGTGGAGGTGCTGCACGGCGCGCTCCCCGCCGCCGGCCGAGACGCCGGGGACGGTGCCGGGAACGGCGGGGACGCCGGCGACACAGTGGCCGCGCTCGTCGCTCAGCTGCGCCAGCCGCCGTCGTCCACGCCGCCGGGCACGCCGCCCTCCGGGTCGTAGGGGGTGCGGGTGAACACGAACGTCGCCAGGTCCAGGTGGCGGACCGAGCCGTCTCCCCGGCGGACCGGGCGCAGCGTCTCGCCGGCGTAGTAGCCGTCCAGGCCGAGCCAGGTGCCGTCGGCCTGCGCGGTGAAGCGGGAGGCGCGGCCGGTGCCGCCGAGCGGCGTCAGCGACAGGTCGCGGCGGCCCAGCAGCCGCAGCGCGTAGGGGGCCGGCCCCCAGTACCAGGGGCCGGCCAGCTCCAGCAGGGCCGGGTCGACCTCGGCGGGCGCCCACTCGGCGGGCAGCCGCGGCTCGCAGGCGTCCAGGATCGCCAGCAGGTCGGTCAGCAGGGTGCGGCTCGCCCCGGAGGTGGAGTTGGCGCAGAACAGCACGCCGGTCCGGTCGGCCGGGTCGGCCCAGACGGTGGCCAGGAAGCCCGGCATGGAACCGGTGTGCCCGGCCAGGCGGCGCCCGCCCGCCCTGGCCAGTTGCAGGCCCAGGCCGTAGCCGCCGGTCCAGGCGTCGCCGTCGTCGACGGTCGCCGGTTCGCGCATCTCCGCCAGCGTCGAGGCGGCCAGCACGCCGCCGGTGTCGCCGGCCACGAACGCCGCCCAGCGGGCCAGGTCGGCGGGGGTGGACCAGATCTGCCCCGCCGGGGCCATGGCGCCGGCGTCGTGCTCGGGCTCGGGCAGCAGCACGTCGGCCCACGGGTGGACGGCGTAGCCGCGCGCGTGCGGCGCGCGGGGCCGTGTCGTGGTGTCGCGCATGCCGAGCGGCCGGAGGACCTCCTCGCCTACGGCGGTGGCCCAGTCGGTGCCGCGGTGGCGGGCGACCAGCTCGCCCAGCAGGCCGAAGCCGAGGTTGGAGTAGTGGTAGCGGCGGCCGGGCCGGTGCCGGGCCGCCTCCGGGCCGAGCAGGGCCAGCAGCTCGGTGAACGGCAGGCCCGGGGTGCGCTCCCACCACTGGCCGGGCGGTTCGGCGGTCAGGCCGGAGGTGTGCGACAGCAGCTGGGCGACGGTCACCTCGTCTGCGGGAGTGCCGGGCAGGTGCTTGCCGATCGGGTCCGTCAGGTCCAGGCGGCCCTCGTCGCGCAGCCGCATCACCACGACGGCGACCATGCTCTTGGTGATCGACCCGATGCGGTACTGGGTGTCCACGGTGGGTACGGCGGGACCGGCGGGCTCCTGCGCGCCGCCGCCTCCGCCGGTCCCCTCGACGCGGCCGCGCGCGCCGAACCAGGCGATCTCCCCGTCGCGCACCACGGCCGCCGCCAGCGACGGCAGTCTCGACTCGGACTGCTCGGCCGCGATCCTGCGCAGCAGCGCGCGAGCCGTACCCTCCAGCACCGGTGACATCGACGGGGCTCCTCTTGTGAGACGACTGGGGTCACTGACCGCCCACGTTAGTGCCGGGCCAGCCGCGACAGCATCGGCGGGAGGTCGCCGGCGAAGACCACGGTCAGCCGGCGGGTGGCGCGGGTGACGGCGACGTACAGGTCCTGGCCGCCCCTGGGGGAGCCGGCCAGGATCTGGGCGGGCTCGACCACGATCACCGCGTCGAACTCCAGCCCCTTGGCGGAGGCGGGCGTCAGCACCGCGACGGGGCGGTCCAGCGCGGCCGGCTCCGAAGGGCCCGCCGCCAGGACGGTGGAGACCTCGGCGCGCCGGGCGGCGGGCACGATGACCGCCAGCCGGCCCTCGCCGACCGCCTCCAGCTCCTGCTCGACCAGGACCGGCAGCCGCCCGACGGAGGCGCGCACCGCGCGCGGCCGGTCGCCGCCCTCGCGCACCGACTCCGGCGGCCGCCGGTCCGGCGCGACCGCCGCCAGGACGTCGGCGGCGACCTCCATGATCTCCACCGGGGTGCGGTAGTTGACCTGCAGCCGTTCCACCCGCCACCGGCCCGCGACGTAGGGGTCGAGGACCTCGCCCCAGGAGCGGGCCCCGGCGGCCGAGCCGGTCTGCGCCAGGTCGCCGACGACCGTCAGGGAGCGGGCCGGGATGCGGCGCATCACGGTCCGCCAGGCCATCGCCGACAGCTCCTGGGCCTCGTCCACGATGACGTGCCCGTAGACCCACGTGCGGTCGGCGGCGGCCCGCTCGGCGGTGGTGACGTGCGGTCCGGCCGGGCGGTGGCGCTCGGCCAGCGCGGCGGCCTCCATCATCTCGTCCTCGGCCAGGCCGGTGAACTCCAGCACGCCGCGGGCGTAGGCCTCCTCCTTGCGCCGCACGTCGGCGGCGGCCCGCTCGGCGGCCGGGCTCACCGAGTCGTCGACGCCCAGCAGTTCGGCGGCCTCGTCCAGCAGCGGGATGTCGCCGGTCGTCCACGGCGAGCCGGACGGGCGCAGCAGGGCGCCGCGTTGGGCGGCCGTCAGCCGCGGCGCGGCCCGGTCCAGCGCCTGCGGGTCGGACAGCAGGTCGCCGATCAGCCGCTCGGGGGTCAGCAGAGGCCACAGGGCGTCCAGTGCTTCGCGCACCTGGGGGCGGCTCCACAGCGCCTTGCGGGCGTAGGCCAGGTCCTCGGCGTCGGCGGGGGCGTCCAGCCGGGCGGCCTCGTCGGCGGCCAGGGCCCGCAGCACGTCCAGGACGAACAGCCGGCGGGCGACGTTGTGCGGGCGGCCCGAGCGCCGGGCCCGGTCGCGGGCGGCCGCGCAGACGGCGCGGGAGGCGCGGAGAGTCATCTCCTCGACCACGACCTCGACGCCGCCGCGCAGGGAGGTCCGTACCGGGAAGGAGACCTCCAGGTCACCGTCGGGCAGGCGCTGGCGGTCGCGCACCGCGGCGGCGACGACAGCGGCCATGCGCAGGTCGCCCTTGACGACGGCGGCGGCGGGCGGGTCGTCGGCGCCGGCCCGCACGCCGGAGTGCAGCTCGCCCACGGTCGCCACCACCACGTCGGTCTCGCCGAGGGAGGGCAGCACCTGGCCGATGTAGCGGGAGAACAAGGCGGTGGGGCCGATGACGAGGATGCCGCGCCGCGACAGCACCTCGCGGTGGGTGTAGAGCAGGTAGGCGGCGCGGTGCAGCGCGGCGACGGTCTTGCCGGTGCCCGGGCCGCCCTCGACGACCAGCGCTCCGGCCAGGCCGGAGCGGATCACCCGGTCCTGCTCGGCCTGGATGGTCGCCACTACCTGGCTCATCCTGCCGGTACGGCCGCGCCGCAGCGCCGCCATGAGCGCGGCCTCGCCGACGAGGGTGCGCCGGTCGGGTTCGGCGAGGCGGTCCAGGTCGAAGACCTCGTCGTCGAGACCGACCACGGTGCGCTCGCGGGTGTGCAGGTGGCGGCGGCGCACCAGCGGGCCTGGGTCGGCGGGCGTGGCGGTGTAGAAGGGACGGGCGGCCGGGGCGCGCCAGTCGGTCAGGACGATCTCGCCGTCGGCGCCGCGCAGCCCGGTCCGGCCGATGTAGAGGGTCCGGCCCTCGGCGTCGTCGGTGCGGCCGAAGCACAGGCCGTGCTCCACGGCCGACAGCTGCGCCAGGCGGCGGGCGTGCTCGGCGGCGGAGACGTCGCGTTCGAGGCGGGCCTGGTGGGTGCCGCCGGCCGTACCGCCGGCGTGGGCGGCGGCGAGGGCGGCGCGGGTCCGCTCGCGGACGGCGTCCAGGCGGTCGTAGAGGGCGGTGAGGCGGGTCTGCTCGGTCAGCAGGGCTTCGGCGAGGGCGGGGTCGGGTTGACGGGATCCCATCTCTTTGGTAGACTCCTGCCTGATGGGCTACTTGTAAAATGAAGGCGATCGAGTATAGCGCTCTCGTCTCCTTCTCCGCATGCCCGTATGCCTGCACGCCGCGGTGAGCCGCACCCGCTCGACCGGCCCGCCCGCCGGTCGGCTCCGGGCAGGCCCGCCCGCGCTCACCGGCCGCGCAGCCGCAGCCCGTCCAGCAGCCAGCGGCCGGCCACCGCACCCGCCAGCCGCGGCGGCACGGTCCCCGCCCCCAGGCCCACCTCCACCAGCAGGTCGAACACCTCCCGGCGCCGGGAGGCGACGGCGATCGCCGCGTCGATGAAACCGGGCGAGCGGGCGGCCCGGGCCAGCACGTCGGTGGTGCGCAGATGACGCCCCAGCGCCCCGCGCAGCGCACGCCGGTAGGCGGGCAGCGGATCGCCGGCCGCCCGCACCGCCGCCTCCCCGGCCAGGCGGCCCGAGAGCAGCGCGTAGTAGATGCCCTCGCCGGTCAGCGGGTTGATGAGGCTGGCGGCGTCGCCGGCGAGCATCACCCGGCCCGCACCGGGCCGGGGCCGCCCGCACGACAGCGGCAGGCGGTGGGCCCGCAGGTCCCGGGCGGGCAGGTGGGGCAGCAGCTCGGCGAGCCGGCCGTGCAGGACCCGGCGGCCGGGCAGGTCGCAGGCCTGCAACCGGGGCAGGAGCATCCCGAAGCCGACGTTGGCGCTGCCGTCGCCGACCGGGAACGACCAGGCGTAGGCCGGCCAGCCCTCCCGCTGCATGGCGATGAGCTGGACGTCGTCGCCGGCCGGCACCTCGGCGTAACCGCGCACCGCGATCGCGGTGTGCCGCTCGGGGGTGGCCGGCAGGCCGAGGAGACGCCGCACGGTCGAGTTGGCCCCGTCGGCGGCGACGACGGCGCGGGCGGCGAAGACCCCGTCGACGAGCACGTGCGGGCCGCGCTCGGCCAGCGCCCGCACCCGGTGGCGGCGCACCTCGACGCCGCGGGCCCGGGCCGCCTCCACCAGGCGGGCGTCGAAGACGCGGCGGGGCACGACGTGGTTGGGCCGGGCGACGGTCGCGTGGACGCGCTCGCCGCCCGGGGAGACCACCTCCAGGCGCCGCGTCGGCCGGTGGTCGTCGATGAGGCCGGGCAGGCCGAGCCGGGCGAGCTCGTCGCGGCCGTGGGCGGCGATGCCGTCACCGCAGGCCTTGTCGCGGGGGAAGTCCTCGCGGTCCAGCAGCAGCACCCGCGCCTCGGGGCGCAGCTGCCTGGCCCGCAGCGCCGCCGCGGAGCCCGCGGGGCCCGCCCCGACGACCACCAGATCCCATACGCCGTCCGCTGCGCCGCTCACCCAGGTGGTCTGCCACGCCACGCCTCCGCGAAACCCGTCCGCGCCCGCCGCGGCGCAGGGAGGGACCGGGAGACAGGAGACAGGATGTCGGGGATCTGCGGCACAATACCCGCCATGACCACTGCGGAGGCGCAGCGTCCCCCCGGCACCGTGCTGGAGGCGGTGCTGGAGCGCATCACCTACGCCAACGAGGAGACCGGCTACACGATCGCCCGGGTGGCCACCGAGCGGTCGGGGTCGGAGCTGCTGACCGTGGTGGGTCCGCTGCTGGGCGCGCAGGTCGGCGAATCCCTGCGGCTGACCGGCCGGTGGGGCTCGCACCCGCGCTACGGCCGCCAGTTCGAGGTGTGGTCCTACACCACGGTGCTGCCCGCCACCGTCCAGGGCATCCAGCGCTACCTCGGCTCCGGACTGATCAAAGGCATCGGGCCGAAGATGGCCGAGCGGATCGTCGGCCACTTCGGCACCGCGACCCTGGACGTCATCGAGACCGCCCCCGACCGCCTGGTCGAGGTCCCCGGCCTGGGCCCCAAGCGCACCAAGATGATCGCGGCCGCCTGGGAGGAACAGAAGATCATCAAAGAGGTGATGATCTTCCTGCAGGGGGTCGGGGTGTCCACCTCCATCGCGGTGCGCATCTTCAAGCAGTACGGCGACCGCTCCATCGAGGTCGTCAGGAGCGAGCCGTACCGGCTGGCCGACGACGTGTGGGGCATCGGCTTCAAGACCGCCGACACCATCGCCCAGGCCGTCGGCATCCCCCACGACAGCCCCGAGCGGGTCAAGGCGGGCCTGCGCTACACCCTGTCGCAGGCGGCCGACGACGGCCACTGCTACCTGCCGGCGCCCAACCTGATCGGCGACGCCGTCAAGATCCTCGACGTGCCCGCCGAGCTGACCGCCCGGTGCCTGGAGGAACTGGTCGCCGAAGAAGGCGTGGTCCGCGAGGAACTGCCCGCAGGCGACGTGACGGTCCCGGCGGTCTACCTGGTGCCGTTCCACCGCGCGGAGCTGTCGCTGGCCCGCTCGCTGCGGGCGCTGCTGGGCGCCGAGCACGACCGGCTGGGCGTCTTCGCCGGCGTCGACTGGCCGGTGGCCCTGCAGTGGCTGCGCGGCCGTACCGGCGCCGAGCTGGCCGCCGAGCAGGAGAAGGCGGTACGGCTGGCGCTGTGCGAGAAGGTCGCGGTGCTGACCGGCGGCCCGGGCTGCGGCAAGAGCTTCACCGTCCGCTCCATCGTCACCCTGGCCCGCGCCAAGAAGGCCAAGGTGATCCTGGCCGCGCCCACCGGCCGGGCCGCCAAGCGCCTGGCGGAGCTGACCGGCCACGAGGCGACCACCGTGCACCGGCTGCTGCAGCTGCGCCCCGGCGGGGACGCCACCTTCGACCGCGACAACCCGATCGACGCCGACCTCGTCGTCGTCGACGAGGCCTCCATGCTCGACCTGCTGCTGGCCAACAAGCTGGTCAAGGCCGTCGCGCCCGGCGCGCACCTGCTGTTCGTCGGCGACGTCGACCAGCTGCCGTCGGTCGGCGCCGGGGAGGTCCTGCGCGACCTGCTGGCCGCCGAGGAGGAGATCCCGCGGGTACGGCTGACCCACATCTTCCGCCAGGCCCAGGAGTCGGGCGTGGTCACCAACGCCCACCGGGTCAACACCGGCCTGATGCCCGCGCTGGAGGGCATGAAGGACTTCTTCCTGTTCCCGTGCGAGGAGCCGGAGGAGATCGCGGCGCTGACCGTCGACGTGGTCGCCAACCGCATCCCGCGCCGGTTCGGCCTGAACGCCCGCCGCGACGTGCAGGTGCTGGCGCCGATGCACCGCGGCGCGGCCGGCGCCGGCAACCTCAACACCGTGCTGCAGGAGGCGCTCACCCCGGCCCGCGAGGGCATGCCCGAGCGCCGCTACGGCGGGCGGGTGTTCCGCATCGGCGACAAGGTCACCCAGCTGCGCAACAACTACGACAAGGGCGCCGCCGGGGTGTTCAACGGCACCGTCGGCGTGGTGACCGACATCCGGCCCGACGACCACAGGCTGCTGGTGCGCACCGACGAGGACGAGGAGGTCGAGTACTCCTTCGACGAGCTCGACGAGCTCGCCCACGCCTATGCGGTCTCCATCCACCGCTCCCAGGGCAGCGAGTACCCCGCGGTGGTGATCCCGCTGGCCACCAGCGCGTGGATGATGCTCCAGCGCAACCTGCTCTACACCGCGATCACCCGCGCCAAGAAGCTCGTCGTCATCGTCGGCTCGCGCCGGGCGCTGGGCCAGGCGGTGCGCACCCGCGGCGCCGGGCGCCGCCACACCAGCCTGACCCACCGGCTCCGCCAGGGCTGACCGGGACCGCCGGGCCGCCCCGGTCCCGCTGCTCCCGCCCGGGAAACACCCCGCGGCTCGCCGGGGAACGCGCTGCGGAGAAGCGGCATGGCGCAATCTGCAATACCTGTGTCGTTGACGCCGGAGCGCCCCGCTGACCAGCATGGGGGCATGCACCGACGCGTCGTCCTCGTCGTCTTCGACGGCTTCCAGCTGCTCGACCTGGCCGGTCCGGCCGACGTGTTCGCCGTCGCCGGCCTGCTGACGCGCGGGGAGGGCTACCGCGTGGAGGTGGCCGCCACCCGGGCGGGAGCCGTACGGGCGCAGAACGGGATCGAGGTCACCGCGCAGACGGCGCTGGCCGACGTCGAAGGGCCGATCGACACGCTGCTGGTCACCGGCGGGCTGCCGGTGGTGGAGCGGTTGCGCGAGGAGGAGCTGCCCGGTCAGGTCGCGCGGCTGGCCTCCGGCGCCCGCAGGGTCGCGTCCGTCTGCACCGGGGCGTTCGTCCTGGCCGAGGCCGGTCTGCTCGGCGGCCGGCGCGCGACCACGCACTGGCTGATGGCCGGCGACCTGGCCGAGCGGTACCCGGACGTGCGGGTGGACGTCGACCCGATCTACGTCAGGGACGGCGAGGTGTGGACTTCGGCCGGGGTCAGCGCGGGAGTGGACCTCGCCCTGGCCCTCGTGGCCGACGACCACGGCCACGCCCTCGCCCGCGACGTCGCGTGCGGGCTGGTGGTGTACCTGCACCGGCCCGGCGGGCAGAGCCAGTTCAGCACCCAGCTGAACGCCCTGACCCCGCGCAGCGAACCGCTGCGGGAGGTGCAGGCGTTCATCGACGCCAACCCCGCCGGGAACCTGAGCGTGCCGGCCCTGGCGCGGCGCGCGGGGATGAGCGAGCGCCACTTCTCCCGCCTGTTCACCGAGCAGACCGGCCTGCCGCCCGGCCGCTACGTCGAGCGCAGCCGGGCCGACGCCGCCCGGCGGCTGCTGGAGGTCACCGGCCATCCGCTGGAACGGGTGGCCAGGGAGTCCGGTCTCGGTGTGCCCGAGACCCTCTACCGGGTCTTCCGCCGGCACTGGCGCGTCTCACCCGGCGACTACCGCCGCCGCTTCCACTCCGAGGAGAACCGACCGTGAACCCTTCGCCGACCCCTTCGCCGCAGCCCTCCGGCCGCCCCGCGGAGCCTGCCGCGCAGCGCTCCGGTCTGCAGGTCGTCATCCCGCTCTACCCGCGCTTCACCGCCCTGGACGCCGTCGGGCCGTACACCGTGCTGGCCTTCGCCCCCGGCTGCACGGTCACCTTCGCGGCGGCCGGACCGGGTCCCGTCGCCGACGACCGCGGCAGCCTCGCCCTGACGGCCGCCGCGTCCTACGCCGACCTGCCGGACCCGGACGTGATCGTCGTGCCCGGAGGGCCCGGGACCGCCGAGGCGCTGGCCGACGAGGCCCTGGTCGGCTGGATCGCCCGCGCCCACGAACGGACCCGCTGGACGGCCTCGGTGTGCAGCGGCTCGTTCCTGCTGGGCGCCGCCGGCCTGCTGAAGGGCCGCAGGGCCACCACCCACTGGGGATGGCTGGAGCACCTGGCGGGCTTCGGCGCCGAACCGGTGAGCGAGCGCGTGGTCGTGGACGGCAGGATCGTGACCGCGGCGGGCGTCTCCTCCGGCATCGACATGGCGCTGACCCTGCTGGCCCGGATGAGCGGCGAGGAGACGGCCCGCGCCGTGCAACTGGCCATCGAGTACGACCCGGACCCGCCCTTCGACAGCGGCTCGGCCAGGACGGCCCCGGCCGGCCTGGCCGAGAAGGCCATGAGCCTGATCGGCTGAACGGCCCGCCGGAAGGGCCCCTGCGGCCGTTCCCAGCAGGGAACGGCCGCAGGGGAGCGCCGGGAGGCCGGCCGGAGCGGGCGCCGCCCGGGGCGCGCCTGCGCGGCGGGCCGGCGCCGCCCGGTTAGGCTGACCGTGCGCCGGGCCGGACGGCCCAGGGGCCGGAGGAGCCGGACGGGGGCCGGGATGAGCAGCGACACCACGGCGGGCCCGATGCCGGCGGCGTTCATCGGGCATGGCAGCCCGATGAACGCCCTGGACGGCAACCGCTACACCCAGGCGTGGCGGGCCTTCGGCGAGGGGGTCCCGCGGCCGCGCGCCATCCTGGTGGTCTCGGCGCACTGGTACATCAACGCCACCGCCGTCACCGCCATGGCCCGTCCCCGCACCATCCACGACTTCTACGGCTTCCCCCGGCCCCTGTTCGACGTCGACTACCCCGCTCCCGGCCTGCCGGAGCTCGCCGCCGAGGTCGCCGACGCCGTCCACCCCACCTGGGTGGGCGCCGACGTCGACAGCTGGGGCATCGACCACGGCACCTGGTCGGTGCTGGTGCACGCCTTCCCCCGCGCAGACGTCCCCGTCGTGCAGCTGAGCATCAACGCCGACAAGGACTTCGACTACCACCTCGAGCTCGGCGCCCGGCTGGCGCCGCTGCGCGAGCGCGGCGTGCTCGTCATGGGCAGCGGCAACGTCGTGCACAACCTGCGCGGCATGGACGGCTCACTGCCCGATGCCGGCTACGACTGGGCGCGGCGCTTCGACGAGCAGGCCAAGGAGTCGATGCTCGCCGACCCCGTCGCCGTCGCCGCCCTCGACGGCCACCGCGACTTCGACCGCGCCGTCCCCACCCCCGACCACTTCCTGCCCCTGCTCTATCTGGCGGGCCTGGCCGGCGCCGACGGCGGCGGCACCGAGGTCCTGGTGGACGGGTACGCCTACGGCTCGCTGTCCATGACCGCCTACACCCTCGGCCTGGCCTGCCCGGGCGCCGGCGACGGCACCGTCCCGGCGCCGCCGCTGCCCGGCGACGTCCCGCCCGACGGATCGAACATCTGACAGGCCGCCGCGGCCTCCGCCAGCATGCGGCCGGCGCGCGGGAAGTCCCGCAATTCGCGGCCGAAGGCGGCCAGGCCCGCCGCCAGGGAAGTGAGCGGCACGCCCCGGGCCCGCAGCACACCGGCGGTCCAACCGACGAACTCGGTGAACAGGGAGGCGTCGTCGACCGGCCCCGAAGCCGCGCCCGCCGGCCAGGACGGCACGCCGACGGCCCGGCAGGCGGCGATGGTGGCGTGGGCGCGCGGCAGGCGGGTGGGCAGCGTGCAGCTGAGCGCGACCGTGTCGGGCCCGGCCTGGTGCAGGTGGGTGATCAGGTGCGGGCCCGGCACGCCGGCGCCCAGGAAGTCGACGTGCCAGCCGCGCAGGCGCAGGACCTCGGCCAGCAGGCGGGTGGGCAGCGCATGATACTCGCCGTCGGCGCAGGCGACGGTGATCCGGCCCCGGGCGGGTGCGTGCCGCGACGGCCGCCACGACGCGCTCGCTGATCGCGGTGGCCGCGTGCTCGCGGGCCACCGACCACGCGTCGGCGGCCCACAGTTCGCCGACGCGCCGCTGGGCCGGGGCGACCAGGACCAGCAGCGGCGCCGCGGGGTTGTCGGTCGACCTCCAGCAGGAACGCGGTGGCCCGGTGCCCGCCCGGCAGAGTGCCGCAGGAGCAGGAGCAGGGGCCGGCGGCCCGCGGAACACCGGGGACTCGAGGGGCGGTCCGGGAAGGCAGGCCGCCGCGGGAAGGGCGGGGCCGCCCCTCGCGCATCCCTCTGGCATGCCGGACCTTCCGTACGGGGTCATATCGGACCCGGTCGGCCTATCCTCCGATCATCGCGTGGCGGCCGGTACGCGGTGGAGGCGGTGCTGTGGGGTGTCGAGCCACCGGTTTCCGGGCCGGACCCTGCCCGCGACCCTGCCCGCGACCCGCCCGCGGCAGGGCCGCGGACGCCTCCGGGGGTGGCCTGCCGGTGGGCATATGGGGCCGGATTCATCTTGATGAGCCGGTGACTCCATGTCAACGGCCGCATGACCTTTGAATGTTACCCAAATGTGACACTTTCGGTCTGAACCCTGCACACCCCACGCGCATCTCCTATTAGTGTTTTTAGACGCAGTTTGCTGCCGTATGGGGGATGGGGTTGTGTTGAACGTGGGATCACGACGACTCAGGACGCCGCTGGCCGGACTGGCCGCGGCGGCCACGGCCGTGCTCGTCGCCTCCTGCTCCAGCGGATCGGCCGAGACGGCCCCCGTGGCGGACCGCAAGGACGCCGGCGCCGGCAACACCCAGGCCACCCCGGCCGCACCGGTCATAAAGATCAGCCCCGCCGAGGGCAGTACCACCGTCCGCCCGGACAAGAAGGTGGTCGTCACCGCCGCCGGCGGCCCCCTCGAGCAGGTCACCGTGGAAAGCGACGGCGAGCAGCTCGAAGGCGAGTTCGACGCCGCCCGCGGCAAGTGGGTCTCCACGGGGCCGCTCAAGCCCGCCAGCGACTACACCGTCTCGGCCACCGCCGCGGGCGGAGTCACCGCCAGCAGCTCCTTCACCACGCTCAAGCCGAAGATCGAGCTGGCCGTGGCGGACGTGACCCCCGCGGTCAAGGGGGAGAAGGTCGGCGTGGGGGCGCCGATCATCGTCAGGTTCAACCACCCCATCCCCTCCAAGGCGGGCAAGGCCAACGTCGAACGGGCCCTGCAGGTCGCGGCCGAGCACCCCGTCGAGGGTGCGTGGCGGTGGATCGACGACACCACCGTGATCTACCGCACCGCCAAGTTCTGGAAGGCCCACCAGAAGGTGACCTTCACCGCCCACCTCGAAGGAGTGCAGGGCGGCAAGGAGATGTACGGCACCAAGAACCTGACCAAGACCATCCGCATCGGCGCCGCCCAGATCTCGACCGTCGACACCCGCAAGAAGAACATGATCGTCAGGCGGGACGGCAAGATCATCAAGAAGATGCTGATCAGCGCCGGCATGGCCACCACCCGCGCCTACACCACCACCAGCGGCGTGCACCTGGTGATGGGCAAGTCCAACCCCGAACGGATGATCTCCCCGGGGTTCGAGAAGGGCCACCCCGAGTACTACGACGTCATGATCAACCATGCCGTCCGGTTCTCCAACAGCGGCGAGTACGTCCACGCCAAGAACAACGTCTGGGCCCAGGGCCGCCGCAACGTCAGCCACGGCTGCATCAACGCCCGCCCCGACCAGGCCAAGTGGTTCTACGAGAACGCCCAGCGCGGGGACGTGATCACCATCAAGGGCACCGACCGCGAGGTCGAGTGGAACAACGGCTGGAGCTACTGGCAGCTGTCGTTCAAGGAGTGGAAGAAGGGCAGCGCCCTGTCCTGACCGGCCGCGCCGCCGCCGGCCGGAACGTTCCCGCCGCCGGCGCGCACGGCAGCCGTACACGGAGCCGCGCCCGCGCCGCGAGCGCCCGCCGCCGGCGCGCCGGACGGTCCCGTCCACCGCCTCGGACGGGCGCTCTTCAGATGAGCGACAGCTGCCGCGCCGCCGCCGCCGGCGGCCTGCCCGCCGGCGGGCCCACCGCCAGGCCGTACCGGGCGGCCAGCGCCTCCACCTGACCGGCCACTCGCGCCGCGTAACCCGCCTCGACCTCGGCGCCCCCGCCGTACAGCTCCCCGTAACGGGCCACCAGCTCCGGATGCCGCTCGGCCAGCCATGACAGATACCACTCCCGGGCGCCCGGCGGCAGGCGCAGCACCTGCGGCTCCAGGCTCACCGCCCCCGCGGCGGCGATACGGCGCACGGTGGCGGCCAGCTGGTCGGGGGAGTCGGTCAACAGCGGCAGGACCGGCGCCATCGCCACCCCGCACACCACCCCCTGCTCGGCCAGCGCCGCCACCAGCTCCAGGCGCTTCTGCGCGCTGGGCGCCCCCGGCTCGACCGCCCGGCGCACCTGGTCGTCGACGAACGCCACCGACACCGCCACCCCCGCCCCGGCCGCCCCGGCCAGCACGGCGGCGTCCCGCAGCACCAGCGGGCTCTTCGTGCGCACCGTGAACGCCGCCCCCGCCTCGGCCAGCGCGGCCACCACCCCGGGCATCAGCCGGTAGAGCTCCTCGGCGTGCTGGTAGCAGTCACCGGTCAGGCCCACCGCGACCGGCGCCCCGTCCCACCTGCGGGCCAGCTCGGCCCGCAACCGCCGCACGATGTCGGTGCGCACCACGATCCGCGAATCGAAGTCGGCGCCGGAGTCCAGGCCCAGGTAGCGGTGCCCCCGCCGCGCCGGGCAGTAGCGGCACGCCTGCACGCACCCGCGGTACGGGTTGACCGCCCAGCCGCCGGGCACGGCCTCCAGCGCGGTGCGGGCCCGCACCTCGTAGCAGGTCAGCGCGCCATGGACCCGCCTCACCGCGGTGCGCTCGATCCGCGGCCGGGGGTCGGGCGCCTCGGCCACCAGCGCAGGGGAGTCCCATCCCATACGGCCCAGTGGAACACGCTTTCGACTCCGTCCGCAACCGGTTCACCGCGGAGCGGCCCCGCGCGCCGCCGCCGCGGCGAGGCCCGCCGGAAAACCTCCCCGGACCCCGCCGCCGCGACCACCGGCCCCTCCCGCCCCCGCGCCGCCCCGCGCCGCCGCGGGCCGCCGCGGGCCGCTCGCTCCCGCGCCGCGTGTCCTAGGCTGGCGGAGTGCTGAAACCCGCCTACCCGATCCGCACCGAGCGCCTCCTGCTGCGCCCCTTCACCCCCGGCGACCTGGACGCCCTGCACGCCGTCCAGTCGCTGCCCGACGTCACCCGCTACCTGTACTGGGGACCCCGCGACCGCGAGCAGGTCCGCGAGGCCCTGGAGGCCAAGACCGGCCAGACCGCGCTGCTCGACGAAGGCCAGGCACTGTCCCTGGCGGTGGAGGTCGCCGCCACCGGCGAACTGGCCGGCGACGCCCTGCTGTTCTGGCACAGCCGCGTCCACCGCTCCGGCGAGATCGGCTACGTCTTCCACCCCGACCACCACGGCCGCGGCTACGCCACCGAAGCCGCCCGCGCCCTGCTCGAACTCGCCTTCGACGGCCTGGACCTGCACCGCGTCGCCGCCCGCCTGGACGGCCGCAACACCGCCTCGGCCCGCGTGCTGGAACGCCTGGGCATGCGGCGCGAGGCCCACCTGGTGGAGAACGAGTGGGTCAAGGGCGAGTGGACCGACGAGCTGGTCTACGCGATCCTGCAGCGCGACTGGCGGCGCACGACCCGATGAACCGCACCGCGCACGACCCCGGGGGCGCCCCGCGGCACAGCCGCACGGCCGTTCCCGCACTCATCCTGCACCTGGCCCTGAGCGCCGACTGGCAGGCCGCCCGCGCCGCGGGGGAGTACCGCGTCTCCACGCTGGGCCGGACCCTGGAGCAGGAGGGCTTCATCCACGCCTGCGCCGACCGCGCCCAGCTGGACGGCGTCGCCGGCCGGTTCTACCGCGGCGTCACCGAACCGCTCACCCTGCTCACCGTCGACCCCCGGGGACTCGACGTCCGCATGGAGGCCCCGGCCGGCCCCGCTACCGACACCGGCCCCGCCCCCGCGTCCACCGAGGCCTTCCCGCACGTCTACGGGCCGATCCCCGTCCGCGCCGTCGTCTCCGCCACCCCGTTCACCCTCCCCTGACACCCCGCCCGGGCGCGGCACCGCCGCAGCGCGCCTCAAGCGCACCTCACCGGCGCGCCCGCACCCGGTCGACCGGCCGCCGGCCCGCCCGCCGCACACCGGAACCCCGCACCGCACCGGCCTGCGCCGCCCGCCGCCTCCTGCGCCGCCCCAGCAACCAGCCCGCACCCAGCACGGCCAGCCCCAGCGGAGTACGCGACAGCCACCGCGTGGCCACGATCTTCGCCAATCTCCTCATCGCCGTCCCCTGCCCGGCCCGGCCGCCCCTATGCGCGCCCAGGACGCGCCCGCCCGGTGAGACACCCCGCCGACCGGCTACCGCCGCGGCGGCGACCGGGATTGAATAGGCCGGTGTAAGACTGATCGGCACCGAGAAAGCGAGACCGCGCCCCCATGACCGACACGCTCTCCATCATCCTGCTGACCGTGCTGTTCGCAGTGCTGGTCATCGGCCTGATCCTGCTGGCCGTACGGCTGGCCCAGCGGCCCCGCAACGCCCTGCTCGGCAGCACCCTCAGCCCTGAACTGGTCGAACAGGTCCGCGAACTCAAGACCACCGGCCAGTTCGACCAGGCGGTCTTCATGGTGCGCGGCGAGACCGGGATGAGCCACCGCGCGGCCAGCCGCTTCGTCAAGAAGATCCACTGACCGGGCCCGGCACCCGGACCCCGCACGAACCACCGGCACCCGGCCGCCCCCGGCACCGTAGGATGAGACGGCCACCCCCGCTCCACCGGGCCCGCGACACCCCGGCAACCGCCGGTCCGACCACCCCGCCGACACCACCGCGCAGATCGCGAGGCCGCTCCGATGACAGCAGGCTCCCTGGTCCGCCAGGTCCGCGACGTGGAACCGGGCGACCACCTGTGCCTGCCCTTCTCCGACGACGCCGAGCAACGCGAAGTGGCCACCGCCTTCATCGCCGGCGGCCTGGCCCGCGGCGAACGCGTCCTGTACTTCACCGACCGGCGTGCCCCCGAGACCGTGCACTCCTGGCTGCCCGCCGACGACCTCGCCGCAGCCCTGCGCAGCGGGCGGCTGAGCGTGCGCACCGCCGAGGACAGCTACCTCGCCGCCGGCCGCTTCGACCCCGACGCCATGGTCACCGCCCTCAAAGAGGAGACCGAACGCAGCCTGCGCGACGGCTGCACCGGCCTGCGCGTGAGCGGCGAGATGAGCTGGGCCCTGCGCGACGTGCCCGGAGCCGAAGGACTCGAGGACTACGAACGCAAGGTCGCCGCCGTCTTCGCCACCGGCCTGTCCAGCGCCGTCTGCCAGTACGACACCCGCCTGTTCGGCCCCGCCCGCACCCGCGTCTTCACCTGCTGCCACCCCGGGGTCGTGGGCATGAACGCCCTCTACCACGACGGCCTCGTCCGCATCGTCCCCGCCTACCAGGCAGGCCACCGGACCATCCGCGTGACGGGCACCATCGACCAGAGCAACGCCCACGGACTCGCCGCCGCCCTGCAGACCGCCGCCGGCCGGCACGGAGACATCCACGTGGACCTGAGCGAGCTGGAGTTCATCGACGTCGCCGGCCTGCGCACCCTGGCCCTCGCCGCCGGCCGCCTCGACCCCGCCCGGCGGCTCCGGCTCCTACACCTGGCCCCCATGCTCCGCGACATCATGCACCTGGTCGGCTGGGACCGCGAACCACAACTGGTCCTGGCCACCGAAGCGGACCGCCCATGACCACCGACCAACGCACCGGGCCCGCCCACCACGCACCGATCCACGACTCCGACCAGGCCTTCCACGACACCCGCGACCACCGGCTCACCGACTCACCGACCACGGACACGGACACGGACACGGACACGGCGCCAGCATGTACTTCGACAGCGACCTGAGCAAGGTCCGAACCTTCGTCACCGCCCAAGCGGCGACCCTCGGCATATCGGACGACGACACCGAGCTCCTCGTCTTCGCCGTGAACGAGGTCGCCACCAACGCCGTCCAGCACGGCGGCGGAACAGGCGAGATACGGCTCCACCGCCACGAGGGCAAAATCATCTGCGACATCGGCGACCCCGGCCACCTGACCGGCGGCTTCACCGGCCCCCCGCCCCCCACCGAACCCCACCACGGCCGAGGCCTGTGGATCGTACGCCAGCTGTGCGACCTCGTCGAGATCCACACCCACCGGCCCGGCACCGTGGTCCGCCTCCACCTCACCCTCACCTCAGCCGCCCAGAGCTGAAGCCCCGTCCCCGCCCGCCGCGGCCGGACCGGCCAGCAACCGGTCCAGCACGCCGTACGCCGGATTGCCCTGCGCGGCCCGCCGCACCTCACGAGCCGACGACGCCACATACGCCTGCCCCGTCACGATGGACGAATGCCCCAGCAACTCCATCAGCTCGTGCGCCGACGCCCCCCGCTCCGCCAACCGCGTCGCGAACTCATGCCGCAGCGCATGCACCAGCGTGCCCCGCTGCACCCGATCATGAACACCTGCGTACCGGTAGCACTGGCGCACGAGATACTGCAGCCCGCCCCGCCGCAACGGCTCACCCGCCGTGTCCACCAGCAACGCCGCCGACCGCGGCAGCGAAGCGAGCCCGAACCGCTCCATCCGGCTGCGCAGATAACGCTCGACCAGCTGCTCCACCGGAGGCTCGATCGGCAGCGACCGCGTCCGGCCGCCCTTGCCCAGCACCTGAACCCGCCGATCACCGGGAGAACCCCCGATCGACCCCAGCGTCAGCCCCAGCAGCTCCGCCGACCGCATCCCCGTCACCAGCGCCAGCCCCAGTACCACCAGATCCCGCTCCACCCACGGATCACGCGCCTTGCGGGCCCCCGCCGCGATCCGTTCCAGCAGCGTCGCCGACGCCGTACCGTCCCCCAGGAACGGCTTCGGCGCCTTGGCCGGCTGCCTCGGCCGGGGGACCGCCGCCATCGGATTGCCCTCCAGCAGCCCTTCCGCCACGCAGAAGGTCAGGAACTGGTTCCACGCACTCCACGCCCGGTTGACACTGGCCGCCGACCGGGGCTGCGAGAACTCCGCGAACGCCCCCCGCACCAGCCGGCCCGCCAGCGCCCTGACCTCCAGATCCGCCACCGGCACACCCGCCAGCCCCGCCGCGATCTCCGCCACCAGCCGCAGATCCCGCTCATAACCCGCCACCGTGTTCACCGACAGCTTCTTCGCCCGCAGCGAGGACAAGAACTCCGCCACAGCCTCCGGCACCCGCAGGAGCACCAGCGGATCACCACCCACCACAGCCTCCATCCGCTACGACGGCCTCCCACCACGCTGGGCAGAATTATGCACCGGCCGACCGGCCGACCGGCGCGACGCCACCCCCCGCCCCCACGGCCCTGCCCGCAGACGGCATACCGGAACGCGAGCAGGGAAGGCTCCCGCTTACGGACCCAGACCGCACCCAGCCCGCCCCCGCGCAGGCCGCCGAAGACCCACCGACCACCACATGAACCGACCCCGCCCCGCCCACTCGCCCGCCACCGCCGCCCACCGGCCCCGATCCGCCCGGCCCGACCCACCCGCCTCCCGGAAGTGAGGAGAACGGCCATGCCGGACACCGACCGGGAGAAAGCACTGGTGGAACTGCTCGACAGCACCACCGACTCGGTGCGGGCCGCCGACGAGCTCGAACCCGCCGCCCGGGCCGCACTCGAGGCCGTCTGCAAACTGACCGGCTGGCCCCTGGGCCACCTGTGCGTCCCCGCCGGATCCAGAGACGAGTTCGTCTCCTCCGGCATCTGGGTCGGCACCGCCGAAGAGTTCCCCGGCCTGCGCGAGGTCACCGCCCGCACCGTCTTCACCAGCGGCGCCGGCATCGTCGGCAGAGTCGCCGCCACCGGCGAACCCGTCTGGTCGCACGACGTCAACCGCGACCCCAACTTCGTACGGGCCCACCAGGGCGCCGACCTCGGAGTGGGAGCCGCGTTCGCCTTCCCCGTCATGGCCGCCGACGGCGTCGTGGCCGTACTCGAATTCTTCTCCACCCGCACCGTCCCACCCGATGCGCCGCTGATGCGCGTCATGGCCAACCTCGGACACCAGCTCGGCCGCGTCGTCGACCGGCGGCGAGCACGCGAAGCACTGGAAGCCAGCCGGGCCCGCACCGAGCAGATGATCGAAACCTCGGTCGAGGCGTTCATCGCCATGGACTCCGCCGGCCGCATCATCGGCTGGAACGCCGCAGCCGAACACATGTTCGGAATACCCTGTGGTGAAGCCCTCGGACGCATACTCGCCGACACGATCATCCCGCCTCGCTACCGCGCCGCCCACCGCGACGGCCTCAACCGCTTCCTCACCACCGGACGCCCCAAAGTCCTCAACCGGCGCTTCGAGATCACCGCCCAGCGCCCCGACGGCACCGAATTCCCCATCGAACTCGCCATCTGGCCCATCCGCGACCAAGACCAGTGGCTCTTCAACGCCTTCCTGCACGACATCACCGACCGCCGCCGCGCCGAAGAGGCCCTGCGCGCCGCCTACGAACAGGAGCAGGCCACCGTCACCCGGCTCAAGGAACTCGACCAGGCCAAGAACGACTTCATCGCCACCGTCTCCCACGAACTGCGCACCCCGCTGACCGCCATCAGCGGCTACCTGGAAATGCTCCTGGAAGGAGACGCCGGACCGGTGCCCGCCTCCCAGCAGCGCATGCTCAACGCGATGGCGGGCGGCGCCGCCCGCCTCCACCACCTGGTCGAAGAACTCCTCACCGCCAACACCATCGACACCGGCAAACTCCTCATCACCCCCGAACCCGTACACGTCCGCGCCGTCATCGACCGGGCCCTGCAATCCACCGCAGAGCTCACCCAACGCCACCGCCACACCATCGACGTCCACCTCGACGACGACGTCGGACACATCCACGCCGACCGCGCCCACCTGGCAGACGCACTCCGCGCACTGCTGTCCAACGCGATCAAAGCATCACCCCCCGGCGCGACCGTCACTGTGCACGCCTCCACCGCCGGCCGCACCACGTCCATCTCCGTGACCGACACCGGTGTCGGCATCCCCGCCGAGGAACTGCCCCTGGTCTTCGACCGCTTCTACCGCACCCGCCTGGCCGCCGAACAGGCCGTCCAGGGCATCGGCCTGGGCCTGACCATCGCCCGGTCCATCGCCGAAGCGCACGGCGGGATCATCACCGCCACCAGCACCCTCGGTGAGGGCTCCACCTTCACCCTCACCCTGCCCACCACACCCCAGGCACCGTGAACCGCGGACGCGACCACCCCAGCGCCCCGCCCCCCGACCACAGGCCCGGCAGGAAAGGAAATCCACACGACACCACCGCCACCCCGCACGATGAAAACGGATGACCGCTGGTCAGGAAGGATCGACCGGCCGTCATCAGCGCGTCCTCACGCAGCGTGCCGTTGCCGACCGCACCAGAGACACAGTGCCACAGCACCCGGGGGGAGCAGGGCGGCCATGCCGCACCCAGGCGGTCGGGACGAAGGCCGAGCGTCACACGCAGCCCGGGACCGACCGGGCCGCGACGTGGCTGAGGGGGCGTGCGCGTGCCGTACCCGGCATGTCCGTCGTCATCATGACCCGTCGGCCTCCTTACGCTCGCCGCGCCCGGCCTCGTGCCACTGACGGCCGTAAGCGCCGCCGCCGCGCAGGTGCGCGACGGCGTAGACACCGCCACGCTCGTACCAGGCGAGCATCTCGGGACGGAACTCCGGCAGGTCGATGCCGGTGAGCACGGCCGGGTTGTCGCCGTCCAGTTCCAGGTCCTTATGGTGGATGACGGTGAGCGGGATCAGCGTCCCGTCCCGCGCGGGCGCGTGCAGGGTGCGGGCGTGCACGTCGCCGAAGTCCAGACGATCGCCAGCATCCACTCGCCGTGCGGCGGCACCACGAGAAAAGGCCGGTCGCGCGGGGTCAGCTCGATGTGGGGGTTGAGGCCGCGGGCCAGCACCACCGCATCCTGCGCCGGGTCGGCGCTCAGGTGATGGGAGCGGCTGTCCAACAGGTGCTGCTCCGGATAGCGGTGATAGACGAACGACCGGCCATCTTCCAGCCGGCTCAGGAAGGCGAAACGCGTCGTGGGCGGGATCGACTCCCGCAGGGCTCCCGAATCGGCGTCGATCACGTGGATGGAGCCGTTCTCCGACCCGGAGGCGGAGACGGCGCAGGCGACGTGGCGGCCGTCGGGGGAGGGGACGTACCAGTCGATGGCGTGATGCCCGTCGCCGGGCACCGTGCCGGGATCGAACAGGACCCTGCGCGCTCCGCCGGCCTCGGTCACCGTCAGCACCGGCACACGGGCGTCCGGCTCGCGCACCAGGGCGAAGACCCGGTCGGCCGCCATCGCCAGGCCGAAGTGCTGCGTGAGCTCACCGCCGAGTTCGCGGATCCGGGTCAGAATGCCGGCGCGGTGCGGCAGCGCGTCCAGGTGCTCGCGGGCGTGCCTGGCCTGGCCGTCCAGCCAGTGGCGGAACTCCTCGCCTCCGGGTTTCCATCCGCCGGTAGGGGTCTTCGAGGGTGATGCCGTGCAGGGTCTCGCGCACGACGTCCACCCGGGCGATCGGGGGTTCGGTGATGTCGCTCATAGGCGCGTGATCATATGCCGGAGATCCGGCGACCCGTCGGACATTGGATCACGCGTCCCTCCGCCTCGGCGCGGAGGACGAAGTGGATGAGGGAGGGGTTCATCTTTGATGCATAAGTGCGATTATGCATCAAACATGCTCCGATCGGCGGGACGATCGGGGCGCCTTCCGGGGTAACCTCGCATTCCCGGGGAGAAACCCGCGCTGCCGGCGGATCCACGCACCGGCACCCGCCCCGGCGGGAAAGCGTCCCATCCACGAAGGAGGACGGATGACAGCGGCGCGAGTCCTGGTGATCGGCCTCGATCCCGCCGGAATCCAGGGCTGGGATCCGGAGCCGGTCCAGGCGGCGATCGCCCGCGGCCGGGCCCGTTTCGACGATCACGACCTCGAGGCCGACTGGTGCCTGGTGGCCCTCGACGAGAACCCCGAAGGGGCGATCACGCAGGCGCTGACCGGCGCGGACTACGGCTGTGTGGTGATCGGAGGCGGCATCCGCGGGCACGAACCGCTGCTCGAACTGTTCGAGAAGGTGATCAATCTGGTGCGCCGGCACGCGCCCGAGGCGGCCATCGCCTTCAACCGCGGCCCCGAGGACTGCGCCGACGCGGCTCTGCGGTGGCTGCGCCGGCCCGGCGGGACCGGTTGAAGGCGCTGCGCCGTCTCCCGATGCGGACTTCCGGCCCATCATCTCTCATACCGGACAGAAGCTGAATTCTGTCCGGTATAAGAGATTCAAGCGGATCTCCCCTGCCTCCGGAGAAAGGGACGAAGATCACGAGCGGTCCGTTGCCGGACCGCTGCGTCCGACCGCCGCATCTGGCGCCGTCGCGCTGTCGGCCAAGGGCTGGACGCGGTGGGCGACCACGGTGGACAGGGCGATCACGGTACTGCTCCGCCGTACACCCGGGATGGCCAGCGCGCGGTCGATGACCTCCCGGACGTGCTCGTGGTCCCGGCCGGCGATCCGGCACCAGACGTCACCGGGACCGGTGACGATGTGGGCCTCCAGCACCTCGGGAATCGCCGTGAGCGCGGCGGAGATCCCGGCGCGGGAGACCTGCTCCACCTCCAGCGTGGTGAAGGCCTGCACCGGGTAGCCCAGGGCATCCGGGGAGAGATTCGGGCCGAAGTCGGTGATGACGCCGTCGGTGACCATGCGGTCCAGCCGGGCCGAGACGGTGCCCCGGGCGACGCCCAGGAGGCGGGCGATCTCCAGCAGACCGGTCCGCGGACGCGCCCTGATCAGCTGGAGCAGTCTGCGGTCGAGGTCGTCCAGGCCCCTCCTGCGTGCTGCCAATCTGCCCACCTCCATGGTGCCGGGCCTCGCCGGAACGGTCGATTCGTCAGTATGGCGGCCCGTGTGTTGCCCGGATCGTGAGGGTGTTCCAGACTACGCCGGCAGATCCGGCAGCGATGGAGGCCCTCATGGCGCGACAGCACTCCCACCCGTTCGTCCCCTACCGGCCCGACCGCCGTCCCGGAGCGGAGATGGTCGCCCGGGGCCGGGAGTTCTTCGAGCACATGGACCGGCGGCGGAGCGTGCGCTTCTTCAGTGACGAGCCGGTCCCCCGCGAGTGCGTCGAACTGGCGGTCAGGACCGCGAACACCGCGCCGTCGGGCGCGCACCAGCAGCCGTGGACGTTCGCGGTCATCGGTGATCCGCAGACGAAGCGGCGGGTCAGGGAGGCCGCGGAGGTCGAGGAGCGGGAGAACTACGAGGGCGGGCGGCTGACCCCGGAGTGGCGCGAGGCTCTGGCCCCGCTGGAGACGGGCTCCGACAAGGGCTATCTGGAGGTCGCGCCGTGGCTGGTGGTCTGCTTCGCGGAAAAGTACGGCGTGCGCCCCGACGGCACCCGGGTCAAGCACTACTACGTCAACGAGAGCGTCGGCATCGCCTGCGGGTTCTTCATCGCCGCGCTGCACGCCATGGGGCTGTCCACGCTCACCCACACGCCCAATCCGATGGCGTTCCTCACCCGTATCTGCGGGCGGCCGGCCAATGAGCGGCCCTACATTCTGTTCCCGGTCGGTTACGCCGCGCTTGACGCCGAGGTGCCCGATCTGGCCCGCAAGCCGCTCGACCGGGTGATGGTGGAGGTCTCCGGTGCGTGAGGGCGCCGGCCTGCCGTGTTCTCCGCCTGGCACCGGCCGGTGCGGTCCGTGCCGGTCGGTGCTCGTGGTCTGGGCGCGTGCGGTGTGAGCGCGCCTGAGCCGTCGTCTCTGGGACGTGATCGGCCGTCGGCCATGGACATCGGGGCGGCTTGTTCCGATAATTCATTGAATCTACGGATCGCGACTTCCGTCATCGCGGCTCCCCCGTCAATTCCCGGTGTTCCTGCGGCCGGGTGACAGAAGGGCTGCCCATGAAACGGATCTCCCGCCTGCTGACGCTCGCGGTCTCGCTCCTGCTGGTGGTGGTCGCGGGCACGCTCGTCACGCGGGCGCAGGCCCACGCGGCCAACCTGCTCGGTAATCCCGGCTTCGAGAGCGGGACCCTCTCCCCCTGGACCTGTGCGGGAGGGCTGGGATCGGTGACCGGCTCCCCGGTCCGCTCCGGCACGAAGGCGCTCGCCGGCGCGGCGGGGGGCTCCGACACCGCCCGGTGCACCCAGACGGTGCCCGTACGGCCCGGCACCGCCTACACGCTGAGCGCCTGGGTGCGGGGCAGCCACGTCTACCTCGGCGTGACCGGCGGCGCTTCCGCCTGGACCTCGTCGGCGCAGGCCTACACGCGGCTCACCGTCTCCTTCACCACCGCGGCCGGCCAGACCAGTGCCACGGTCTATCTGCACGGCTGGTACGGGCAGGGGACCTACTATGCCGACGACGTCGACCTGGACGGGCCCGGAGGCACCCCGACCGTCTCCCCCACTCCGACGGTCTCCCCCACGGTTTCCTCCACTCCGACGGTCTCTGCGACGCCGTCTCCGACGGAAGGCACCTGCCCGGTGAAGGCCAGGCCCGCCGGTAAGGTCCTCCAGGGCTACTGGGAGAACTGGGACGGCGCGGTGAACGGTGTGCACCCGCCGTTCGGCTGGACGCCGATCACCGATCCCCGTATCCGGCAGCACGGTTACAACGTCGTCAACGCCGCGTTCCCGGTCATCCGCTCCGACGGCACCGTGCTGTGGGAGGACGGCATGGACTCCACCGTGAAGGTGGCCACCCCGGCCGAGATGTGCCAGGCCAAGGCCGCGGGGCTGACGATCCTGATGTCCATCGGCGGGGCGACCGCCGGTATCGACCTGGGTTCCAGCGCCGTCGCCGACCGTTTCGTGGCGACCGTCGTGCCGATCCTGAAGAGGTACAACTTCGACGGTATCGACATCGACATCGAGACCGGCCTCACCGGCAGCGGGGACATCGGCCGGCTCTCGCCCTCGCAGAGCAACCTCATCCGCATCATCGACGGGGTGCTCGCCCAGATGCCGCCGGAGTTCGGCCTGACCATGGCTCCGGAGACGGCCTACGTCACCGGTGGCAGCGTGACGTACGGTTCCATCTGGGGCGCCTATCTGCCGATCATCAAGAAGTACGCGGACAACGGCCGCCTGTGGTGGCTGAACATGCAGTACTACAACGGGAGCATGTACGGCTGCTCCGGTGACTCCTACTCCGCGGGCACGGTCCAGGGTTTCACCGCGCAGACCGCCTGCCTGAACGACGGGCTGGTCGTGCAGGGCACCACGATCAGGGTGCCCTACGACAAGCAGGTCCCCGGTCTGCCTGCCCAGCCCGGCGCCGGGGGCGGTTACATGTCGCCCGCTCTGGTCGCCCAGGGCTGGAACGCCTTCGACGGCGGTCTCAAGGGTTTGATGACCTGGTCCGTCAACTGGGACGGCTCGAGGGGCTGGACCTTCGGTGACAACGTCAGGTCTCTGCAGGGGCGTTAGCCGAGGGTGTGTTCCCGGCCCGCGGGAGGGCGGCTTCCCGCGGGCCGGCGGGGGCGGGCCTGTCAGGCGACGCCGGGCCAGGCCGCGGCGACCACTTCCCGCCAGGGCGGGACGGTCGTACCGGGGAGGTCCTGTCGCAGCAGTTGCGCCGGGAAGGAGAAGGGGGGTGCCTTGGCCGGGTTGCGTGCCGCCTGGCCGGTGATGAGGTCGGTCAGCTCGGTGCCGCCGCCCAGCCTCGGGTAGGCGGCGTGCACCCGGTCGGCGTAGCCCGCGGGGAGTTGCTCGGCGCCGAAGGCCGCCACGTCCGCTCCCGTGCCGGTGTGGGTGAGTGCGATCTCGGGCCGCATCCTGTCGGCGATGCCGAGGCTGGTGTGCAGGGCGATCGCGTCCCAGACCAGGCGGGTCCGGTCGGCGGCCAGTCCTTGTCCGGTGAGGAATTCCGCGGCCAGGTCCGCGCCGTCCGCCTCGAACCGTCCGCCTCGATCGCCCTGTTCGATCAGTCCGGCGTCGTGCAGGATGCATGCCAGGAACAGGACCTCGTCGTCGTAGTCGTGTTCGGCTCGGAGTCCGTGCCGCTCGCCGATGGCCCTGCCGAACAGGTAGCTGCGCACGCTGTGGGTGAGGACGGCCTGCGGGGCGGTCTCCTGGACGAACGCGTAGGTCTTGCGGGTCAGTGGGGTGTCGGGGATCGCGAAGTCGGTGAAGTGATCGGTCATGGGTTCGATCGTGGTCGTCAAGGGGGTGTGCGGAAAGCGGCTGTAATGCCGTAGTGCGCTAGATTCTGGCCATGCATGTGGTGGGTGTGCTGGCGATGGACGGGGTGGTCGCCTTCGACATGGCGGTGCCCGCGCAGGTCTTCGGCAGTTCCACCGGTGATCGGCGTCGGCCGCTGTACGAGACGCGGTTGTGCACCTTCGGCGGTGCCGTTCGGACCTCGGAGCCTTTCGGTGCGATGCGGGTGGAGACCGGGTGGGGTCTCGATGACCTCGCGGCGGCCGACACCCTGGTGATCCCCGGTCATTGGGGTTTCCTGGAGGAGCCGCCCGGGGATGTCCTGGAGGCGGTGCGGGCGGCGGCCGGGCGTGGTGCGCGGATCGCCTCGATCTGTGCCGGGGCGTTCCTGCTGGCGGCCACCGGGCTGCTCGACGGGCGGCGGGCGACCACGCATTGGGTCTACGCCGCCGAGTTGGCCCGGCGTCATCCCGCCGTCGAGGTCGACGCCTCGGTGCTGTTCACCGACAACGGTGATCTGCTCACTTCGGCCGGTGTGGCGGCCGGCATCGACCTGTGCCTGCATCTGGTCCGGCGCGATCACGGCTCGGCGGTGGCGGCTGAGACGGCTCGCCGGATGGTGATGTCGCCTCAGCGCGACGGTGGCCAGGCGCAGTTCATCCGGCACGCCGATCCCCGTGATCCGGGTGCCGCGCTTCAGCCCGTCCTGGCCTGGATGGAGTCCAATCTGCACCGGCCGCTCAGTCTCGGCGACATCGCTCGTCAGGCTTGCGTCAGCGTACGGACCCTGACTCGGCGGTTCCGTGCTCAGGTCGGGACGACTCCCCTGCAGTGGCTGTTGCAGGCCCGTATCCGCCGTGCCCAGCATCTGCTGGAGAGCACCGATCTGCCGGTGGGCCGGATCGCGGAAGTGGTGGGGATGGGTTCTCCGGCGACGTTGCGTGCCCATTTCGCCCGTGTCGTCGGCACCTCCCCTCAGGTCTACCGCGCCACCTTCCGGGCCCGTCCCTGATCCGGTGTGGTGCCCGGCGGATCAGGGGCGGGTGTCACGGCGGGTCAGGGGTCGGCTGCTTCGGCGGCCTCGTCGTAGAGCTCGAAGAGGCGGACGGGCGGGGCTTCGCCGTCGTGCCGGTCGCGCAGGGCGGTCCAGCAGTCGGCGACCGCGGCCCGGGCCCGGCCGCCGGGCCAGTCCGCGGGGAGCAGTTCGGGCGGGAGCAGGGGGTCGGGGTCCATCGCGCGGGTGAGTTCGGCGGCGAGCTCGATTTCGATGGCGAGCACTTCCGTGCGGGTGAGCGGTTCCGGTCCGGTCACCCGGTGCAGGCGGGGCCGGGTGACCTCGGCGAGCCGTTCGTAGCCTGCGGCGATCTCCTGCAGCGGCCACAGTGACGCGGCCAGTGCGCGTGGGTCGTGTTCGCCGCCCATGCGCAGGTGGGTGCAGGTGAGGTGGGTGAGTGCGGGAGCGAGGCCCAGCCGGTGGGCCTCGGTCTCGACGAGGTCTTCCCAGGGGTGGGCGGAGACGTAGAGGCCGTTGTGCAGGGGGGCGCCGCCGAGTCGCAGGATGGCTTCGCGCAGGCCGTCGCGTGCGGCCCGGGCGCTTTCCGGGACGGCGAAGGCGACCAGGTGCCAGAGGCCGTCCCATGGTTGCAGGCCCCGGTCCTGGCGGAAGGCGTGGCGGACGAATCCGGCGGTCAGGGCGGGTGAGTTCGTGACGCCGGCGGTGGCTCGCAGGACGGCCTTGCGTCCGCGGCCCTCGCGGGTGAAGCGTCCTTCGTCGGTGAGCCGCCCGATGCACAGGCGGACCTGCTGGTCGCTCATGCCGAGGATTTCGGCGACGGCGTAGAGTTCGCCGGCGTGGACGGTGCCGTCCCGGCGGACCAGTCCGTAGACGAGGGTGCGGGTCGGGACCTCGGCGCGCGGGGTTTCGCTTCCCGGGGATTGCGGTCGCCGGGTGGTCGTCATCCTCGGCCGCCTTGCGGGGTGGTGACGGGGCGGCGCATGGTCGTGACCGCTCCGAATCCCATGAGGGTGCGCAGGTACGGCGTGTGCTCGGTTCCGGTGGCGGTGAAGCCGCGCCGTTCGTACAGTGCCCGGGCGCGGGGGTTGGTGTCGATGACGTCGAGGCGTATCTGCCGGTAGCCGAGGGTGGCCGCGACCGAGGTGATCTCCTGCAGCAGGAGGGTTCCGACGCCGGTGCCCCGGTGGGCCGGGTCGACGGTGATGCCGTCCATCACCAGCTCGCCGGGGGCGGGGTCGCGTTCCAGCAGGGCCAGCAGGGCGAGCCGGGGCAGGCCGGAGAGCAGTCCGTAGGAGCGCAGCACGTCGCCTGCCGTTCCCCCGGTGAGGGTGCGGTCGGCGTGCCGGTATCCGGCCAGTCCGACGAGTCGGTCTCCTGCGAGTGCGGTGACGGCCCGGTCGTGGTTCAGGTGCGCCGCGATGAAGCCGACGGCCTTGTCCGGTGGGTTGAGGGCCGGGGCGAGCTTGCGGCCGAAGGCCTCCCAGTAGAGCTCGGCCGCCTGTCGTTCGGTGCCGGGTGGCACTCCTCGCCGGATGGTGATCGCTTGACTGCTCCTCATATCGCTCGATTCTATTACGATCGTCGGGGAAACGATAGTTTTATGAGGGAGATGTCATGGATTCCAGGAAGCCCGGCACGGGTGGGACCGCATGGTGAGCCGGCGCATGCGCAGATCGCTGATCGCGGTGCTCGTCCTCGTCCTCCTGGCGGCGGCGGGTGCGGGGGTGGTGCTCGTCCAGAACACCTACGACCTGCGTGAGGAGCGGGTGACGATCCCCGGGGGCCCGCAACCGCTGGACGGTGTGCTCGCCACCCCCGCCTCCGGGAGAGGACCTTTCGGGCTGGTCGTCTTCGTGCACGGCGACGGCCCCGTCGACGCGACCCACGACGGCTTCTACCGCCCCATGTGGGAGGCGTTCGCCCGCGCGGGTTACGCCTCGCTCTCCTGGAACAAGCCCGGGGTCGGCGGCTCGGCGGGCAACTGGCTGGACCAGGGCATGGAGGAGCGGGCGGAGGAGGTGCAGAGCGCCATCGCGTGGGCCCGTTCCCGCCGGGACCTCGACGCCGGCCGCATCGGGCTGTGGGGCGCCAGCCAGGCGGGCTGGGTGCTGCCCAAGGTCACCGCCCGCGTTCCGGATGTGGGCTTCGTGATCGCCGTCTCGCCCGCGATCAACTGGCTCCGCCAGGGCCGCTACAACCTGCTCGCCGAGATGCGGGCCGACGGCGCGACCGCCGCCGAGATCCGCAGCGCTGTCGAGCGCAGCGACAAGACGCGGCGCCTGCTGCGGGCGAAGGCGTCCTTCGAGCAGTACCGGCAGACCATGGGAGGGGAGGCGGACGGTCTCACCGCGGACCGCTGGCGGTTCATCCTGCGCAATCACACCGCCGACGCGACCGCGGATCTCAGGCATCCGGCGACCGGCCGGATCCCCACCCTGCTCGTCCTGGCCGGCCACGACCTCAACGTCGACGTCGCCGAGACCGAGGCCGTCTACCGTGACACCCTCTCGGCGCTCCGGGTCAGGCGCTACCCGGACGCGGACCACTCCCTGGTCCGCCGGAGTCTCGCGGACTCGGACGTCAAGCTCACACTCGCCGCGATCCTCGCCCCCCGGTCGCTGGCCCCCGCCGGCCTCTTCGACGACATGGTCGCCTTCCTGCGAGACCCCGGCAAAGCAGATCGAACCGTCCACTAAGGCCTGTCCTGTGAATCTTCTCAGGAGTTCTGCCTGGTCATCGATGGGGCGGGCATGGTGCCTCGGGGAGAACTCACCGACCGGCGGTGGGAGCAGATCAGCCCGCTGCTGCCGGAACGCGGTGGCCGGGGCGGCCAGTGGCGCGACCACCGGCAGGTGATCAACGGGATCCTGTGGCAGGCCCGGACCGGGGCGCCCTGGCGGGACGTCCTGGTCCGGGCCGGAGAGACCGGCCTGGACGAAGCCGTCTGCGAGCCCGGGGCGCCCGGCCGTACGCTTACGCTCAGGAGTCGAGGACGGCGGCGACGGCTTCGATCTCAACGAGCTGGTCGTCGTAACCAAGCACGGTGACTCCCATCAAGGTGCTCGGTACGTCATGTTCACCGAACGATTCCCGGACTATCTTCCAGGCAGCCCCCAGATCCTCCTGCCGGGTGGACGCGACCAGAACCCTTGTGCTGATGACGTCCTGCAATGATGCGCCGGCGGCAGTGAGGGCCGTCTGCATGTTCTCGATGGCTTTCGCTGCTTGACCTGCGTAGTCCCCAATCGCTGCCACCGAGCCGTCCTCGTTCAGGGGACACGCTCCGGCGAGGAAGATGAGCCGTGACTCGGCAGGCGCCGTGGCTGCATAAGCGTACTGAGCGACGTCGGACAGAGAAGCGGAGCGGATCAAAGTGATGGCGCTGGGCATGGCCCCTCAGGTCCTTTCACATCGGGCGCAAAGCGACCATGCCGGCATGGGCATGTGGCTGCCGCCTCCTATTTCCGTGGTGAAACGTTCGTGCAGGCGGCGGCGCTGCCGCCGACCCGGCGCCTGACCTCATCGGGGACCTGAAGGGCTCAGAGCCTCTTCTGTGCGTACGCGTACATGGCGCCGCCCAGGAAATCGACCATCTCTGGATGATAGGAATTATGGAACTCCTTCATGGCGGAGTCCTCCGCATAGAGGATCGCCATGCCGAGGTAGGCCTCCTTGGTGGGGACGTAGAAACGGCTGGCTATCTCGAAGTGCCTTTCGACGAACAGCTGGATGTGGTCATCCGCCGGTCGGGCCCCCGCCAGGCTGCTCGCCATCTCGCTGTAGAGGTCATGCCAATCCTTGTGGACCCGGTCCTTGTCGACATGGGCCCAGCCGCCGGTGGCCGCCAGGCTCCGGGCCTGCTCTTCGGCCAGGGACCTCCGGCAGAGGTCCGCGTACCGTTCATCCATGTCCTTGATGGCCGTCAATTCATCGCGCCTTCCCGGCGAAAACATTCATGGAGTGGCCGACGGATCACCAACGGTGACCGGCCGCCGGGCCATGACGAACCATGGCAGGCCGGAACCGGGCTGACAAATGATTTACGCGCGGGCCGAGTGGGCATCGGGCGCCTTCTGGGAGGCGCTCCCGGCCCGGACGGCCGCCCGGCGCGGGGTCAGGTCGGTTGCGGTGCGGCGTTGCTGCTCGTCGCCTTCCATCTTCTTGCGGACCATCTGTGCTCCTCCTGTCGTCGTCTCGGTTCGGCCGGTGGCGGGTGCGGGCGGGTTCATCCGCCGGTCCACCAGCGCATGGCGTCGGCG
Source organism: Planomonospora parontospora (assembly GCA_014647935.1). Lineage (GTDB taxonomy): Bacteria > Actinomycetota > Actinomycetes > Streptosporangiales > Streptosporangiaceae > Planomonospora > Planomonospora parontospora. The sequence continues at coordinate 143,340 of BMQD01000012.1, read as the reverse complement.
GCGGTCTGCTCGGGTACCTCGTGGCCGCCGGTGAACTCCTCGTAGGTGACGGGGTATTCGCTCTTGCGCAGCCGGGGGACGAGGCGCCGGCTGCAGTGTTCGATCGGCAGGACGCGGTCGCCGGTGCCGTGGGAGATGTGGAAGCGGGGGCGGCCGTGGCGGACGAGGGGGGCCATGAAGCCCGGGGAGAAGGCCAGGACGGCGGTGAACAGGTCGCCGTTGGTGACGCCGAGGGACAGGGCGTAGGAGGCGCCGTCGGAGAAACCGGCGATGGCGACGGTTTCGACGGTGGTGCGGGCGAAGGTCTCCCGCAGGGTGGTGTCGAGCCGGGTCACGTCGGGCCCGTATCCGCCGGTGATCATGTCCCAGGTGGGCGCGATGGACTGGGGGGCCAGGAGCATGGCGGTGGCGGCGGTCGCGTGGGGGGACAGCCAGCCGAGGGCCTGTCCGGCGGTGCCGCCGGCGCCGTGGAGGACGACGGCCAGTCGAGTGGGAGGGTGGGGGGTCTGCGGGACGTACAGCAGGGCCTGTCCGGTCAGGCGGTGGACGCCGGGTTCGGCGGTGGAGGAGGTGAGGGCGGGGCGGGCGGTGAGGCGGCCGTGCCGGGCTCCCTCGTCCGGATGGACGTGGGCGGTGGCCGTCTCCGGTACCGGCACTGCGGTCGCCTCTCACCGTGGGTGCTCTGGGTGCACCCTTCCTGTGCCCGCCGCCGTTGGGACGAAAGGGCTTACAGGTTCATATTTCAGTAATCACGGTGGTGCGGATGCTCTGTGCGGCCGGGGCGCCGGTTCGGAGGCGGGGCGGGCGGGACCCGCTCAGCGGGTGGCGAGGGTGGCGCCCGGTCCGGCGCCCTAGAGGCTTTCCGGGGAGGTTCGCAGGGGCCTGGGAGTCTCCCGGCGGAAGGACCCGGGGTGCGGGAAGCGCCCGTCCTCCGTGCCGGGGAGGGCGGGCGCTCGGCGGGCCGATGGCCGCTTGGTCACTTCAGGACGGGCGGGCGCTTGACCAGGGCGGCCCTTCCCCCGGCGTCGTCAGCGCCTGCCGCGCCGGCGGGTCAGCAGGCGGGTGACGGCGCGGACGGTCAGCAGCAGTACGATGCCGACGATCTGGCCGCCCAGCACGATGCGGTTGACGTCGAGGGCGGGTTGCCAGCGGACCTCGCCGTCTTTGATGACGAAGACTCCGGCGGGTGCGGCGCGGAGCCCGAATCCGCCTCCTGCGCCTTCGCCGGTGTCGGGGTGCTCGCCGCCCTGCCGCTTGCCGCTGCCGCTTCCTCCTCCCCCGCCGCCGCTGATCTTGGCGACGGGGATGACGGTGACGCCGTCGCGGGTGACGGGTTCACCGAACACGCGGCTGACGGCGGTGGCGTCCCCGGCCTGCTCGGCCAGTTTCATGATGTCCATCGTGGTCGTCCTCCCGGTGGGTGGGGGCCGCCCGGAGGGGGCGGTCCAGGTGCTCGTCTCCCCCATGATCATGCCTTGTGCGGCCGGTGGGCGGCGGCTGGAGCGGGCATCCCTCCCTCGGGAGGGGTGCCCGGGGCCGGGGAGGGCGCCGTCAGCGGGTCCAGGTCCAGTCGCGGATCTCGGGGAGGTCTTCGCCGTGCTCGCGGGTGTGGGCGCGGGCGCGCAGGCGGGCGTCGGACATCTGCTGGCGCAGGTGGGCGGCGCGGGTGCCCAGGCCGGGGACGCGGTCGATGACGTCCATGACGAGGTGGTAGCGGTCGATGTCGTTGAGCATGGCCATGTCGAAGGGGGTGGTGGTGGTGCCTTCCTCCTTGTAGCCGCGCACATGGATGTTGTGGTGGCCGGCGCGGCGGTAGGTGAGGCGGTGGATGAGCCAGGGATAGCCGTGGAAGTCGAAGATGACGGGTTTGTCGGGGGTGAACAGGGCGTCGAACTGGGCGTCGGACATGCCGTGGGGGTGTTCGCTGGGGGGTTGCAGGCGCATGAGGTCGACGACGTTGATGACGCGGACCTTCAGCTCGGGCAGGTGCTCGTGCAGGAGGGCGGCGGCGGCGAGGGTCTCCAGGGTGGGGACGTCGCCGGCACAGGCCAGGATGACGTCGGGGTCGTCTCCGGCGTCGTTGCTGGCCCATTCGATGATGCCCAGGCCGCGGGTGCAGTGGGCGATGGCCTCGTCCATGGTGAACAGGTCCAGGACGGGTTGCTTGCCGGCGACGACGACGTTGACGTAGTCGTGGGAGCGCAGGCAGTGGTCGCCGACCGAGAGCAGGGTGTTGGCGTCCGGCGGCAGGTAGACGCGCACCACGTCGGCCTTCTTGTTGACCACGACGTCGAGGAAGCCCGGGTCCTGGTGGCTGAAGCCGTTGTGGTCCTGGCGCCAGACGTGGGAGGAGAGCAGGTAGTTGAGCGAGGCGACGGGGCGCCGCCAGGGGATGTCGTGGCAGGCGTCGAGCCATTTGGCGTGCTGGTTGAACATGGCGTCGATGATGTGGATGAAGGCTTCGTAGCAGTTGAACAGGCCGTGGCGGCCGGTGAGCAGGTAGCCCTCCAGCCAGCCCTGGCACAGGTGCTCCGACAGCACCTCCATGACGCGGCCGCCGGCGGCCAGGTCGGTGTCGGTCGGCAGGATCTCGGCGTTCCAGGTGCGGTCGGTGGTCTCGAAGACGGCGCCGAGCCGGTTGGAGGCGGTCTCGTCGGGGCCCATGAGGCGGAAGGTGCGAGGGTTGGCGGCGATGATGTCACGCAGGAACGCGCCGAGGACGCGGGTGGGTTCGGTCTGCTGGGCGGCGGGTGTCTTGACGTCGACGGCGTAGTCGCGGAAGTCGGGCAGGGCCAGGGGGCGCAGGATCTCGCCGCCGTTGGCGTGCGGGCTGGCGCTCATGCGGCGGGGTCCGGCGGGTACGGTCTGCAGGATCTCCGGCAGCGGGCGGCCGTCGGCGTCGAAGAGCTCTTCGGGCCGGTAGGAGCGCATCCACTCTTCGAGCAGGCGCCGGTATTCGTCGTTGCCGCGGACGTTGGACAGGGGGACCTGGTGGGAGCGCCAGGTGCCTTCGACGGGCAGGCCGTCGACTTCGCGGGGCCCGGTCCAGCCCTTGGGGGTCCGCAAGATGATCATGGGTAGGCGGGTGGCCCGGCCGTTCTTGAACTCGGCGATCTGGTCGAAGACGGTGTCGAGGGTGCGGGCCGTCAGTTCGTGCATGGCGGCGGGGTCGTCGCCGGAGATGATGTGGGGGCGGTAGCCGTAGCCCTCCATGAGCTTGAGGAGTTCTTCTTCGGGGATGCGGGCCAGGACCGTGGGGTTGGCGATCTTGTAGCCGTTGAGGTGGAGGATGGGCAGAACGACGCCGTCGCGGTAGGGGTCGAGGAACTTGTTGGAGTGCCAGCTGGCGGCCAGCGGGCCGGTCTCGGCCTCACCGTCTCCGACGATGCAGGCCACCACCAGCTCCGGGTTGTCGAAGGCCGCGCCGTAGGCGTGGGCCAGGGCGTAGCCGAGTTCGCCGCCCTCGTGGATGGAGCCGGGCGTCTCGGGGGCGACGTGGCTGGGCACCCCGCCGGGAAAGGAGAACTGGCGGAAGAGCTTCCGCATGCCCGCGGCGTCCCGGGTGACGTCGGGGTATTTCTCGGTGTAGGAGCCCTCCAGCCAGGCGTGGGCGACCGCGGCGGGTCCGCCGTGCCCGGGACCGGCGATGTAGATCATCTCCTGGTCGCGTTCGGCGATGATCCGGTTGAGGTGGGCGAAGCAGAAGTTCAGCCCGGGGGTGGTGCCCCAGTGTCCGAGCAGGCGGGGTTTGATGTGCTCGACCGCGAGGGGCTCGGTGAGCAGGGGGTTGTCCAGCAGGTAGATCTGTCCGACCGACAGGTAGTTGGCGGCCCGCCAGTAGGCGTCGATGCGCTGCAGTTTCTCCATGGGGATGACGGTTCCCGCTTTTCCCTTGATCATCTAGGGCACAAGGTCCTTGTGTGATCAAGGGCGTTCGGCCCGGCCGGCCTGGTCGGTGCGCGGTGGGCCGTACGGGCTCGGCGTCCTGCCCGGGTGCGGTGCGGTCGGGGTCGTCCGGCGGTGACGAAGGGACTTTCGTCCCTGAACTCGCAGGTGGGCGGTCTGGCAGGCTGGGGGCATGAGACTCGACTCGGCCGGCCTGCAGGTGCTCTCCTACCAGGAGTGCATGAGCCTGCTGGGCTCATGCCCGATCGGGCGGATCGTCTTCACCGACCGTGCCCTGCCGGCGGTGCAGCCGGTGAATTTCTGCCTCGACGGGGAGGACATCGTCATCCGTACGACGGCCGGCTCCAAGCTGGCCGCCGCCACGCGCCGGACCGTGGTGGCCTTCGAGGTCGACGAGTTCGATCCGGCCGCGCGCACCGGGTGGTCGGTGACGGTGGTGGGACACGCGCGGGCGGTGGAGGACCCGGCCGAGGCCGCCCGGCTGGCCGGGCTGCCGCTGACGCCGTGGGCGCCGGGGACGCGTGACCACTTCATCGTCATCGCCACCGAGCAGGTGTCGGGCCGCCGCATCGATCAGCGGGACTGAGCGGCGCCGCCGCCGGATGCGACCGGACGCCGTTCCGGTCCCCTCCCCCATGGGCCTGGCGCCCCGCAGTTCCGCCAGGTCACCGATGAGCAGGAACACGCTCCACAGCAGGACGCCGCGTTCGCAGACCAGGTGGGCGATGTCGGGCAGGTCGATCAGGTTGGTGCGGGTCACCGTGGCAGGGGCCGGATGCGGGTTGCGCCCGGCCCCTGCGGTCCGGCCCGGCCCTGCCGGGGCGGGCGGGGGCGGTCAGCCGCCGGACGGCCCGCCTGCCGGGCGCAGCGCCGCGCTGACGGTGATGAAGGCGGCGCCGACGCCCATGAGGACCACGCCCAGGCCGACGGTCAGGGAGGTGAGCTGCCAGGCCTGGTAGGCGGTCATCAGCGAGGCGCGCAGCGTCTCGCCCATGAACGCGGTCTGGCGCAGCGCGCCGAGGGTCTCGTCCTGGCCGCCGGCGGCGTGCAGGTCGGCGCTGACCTCGGAGTAGGTGCGGCCCTGGGTGGCCTGGCGGACGTTGCCGCCGATCACGTCGGCGAACGCGCGTGCCTGCGGCCCGGTCTCCACCCGCCGGCCGGCCTGGGCGGCCAGTTGCCGCGGTAGTCCCTTGCCGGGGAAGGTGATCTTCTGGCGGATCAGTTCGTCGCGGATCTCGCCCCTGCCCTGCAGGCCGCGGGCCGTCATGACGGCGCCGGCCGTCAGTGCGGCGGCGCCGACGGCACCCACCAGTGCCGTGGCCGGTCCGCGCAGGTCGTTCATGCGTCTTCTCCTTCGGGCGCAGCGGCGGGCCCGCGGTCCGGGATCGCCTCCCTATGAGCCTTCGGTCGCGGACGGGTCCGCCTGAAGGGGCACAGGCCCCTGATCGGCGGGCTGAAAGTCCCGTAACGGGATGGAACGGGACTTTGGTCCCTGTGGTGACGGCCTTTGAGCCCAGGGCCGGCCGGTCACCGCCGCATAGCGTGGGAGGCGTTCCGTCCGGCCGCCGGGCGGCTTGCGATGCTGGCCGGTGCCGCTGCCGCCCTGCTCGCCGGCCTGTACGCGGTATGCGGCGGCGTGCCTGCTGGCCGGGTACGGGTGGCCGGCGGTCACCGGAGCCCCGTGGGCGGCCACCGGGCCGGCCGCAGGTGAGTACCTGTACGACGCGGCGCTGCACGCGCTGTTCCTGGGTTTCGTCGTGTCGATGGTGTTCGCGTGTTCGCGCACGCGCCGGTGATCCTGCCGGCCGTGCTTGCGGGTGGGCCTGCCGTACCGGCCGGTGCTGTATGTGCCGGTGGCGGTGCGCGTCGCCGGGGATCTGGCGGCCGCCGAGGCGGTGCGGGTGGCCGGTGGGCTGCTCGCTGGGATCGCTCTGCTCGTGTTCGCCGGGTGTGCCGCCGCGCTGGTGCGGCGGGCTTCGATGGGAAGGTGACCTGAGGTGGCATCGGTTGAGGTGCGTATCGAGAAGGACCCGCCGGTGGAGCCGCATGCGGGGCCGGTGCGTCGCCGCGCGCCCTGGCATCTGCGGGCCAATGCGCTGGTGGTGGGGTGGCTGGCGCTGACGGTGGCGGTGGCGGTGGCCGGTGACGGGCTGCCGGCGCCGCGCTGGCTGCTGATCCATGTCTTCCTGCTGGGTGCGGTGAGCACCGCGATCCTGATCTGGAGCGAGCACTTCGCGGTGGCGCTGCTGCGCGCCCGGACCCCGGATCCGCGGTGGAGCCTGGCCCGGCTCGGGCTGCTGAACGCCGCGGCGGTGGCCGTGCTGTACGGCGTGGCGGCCGGTCCGGCGGGGGTGGCGATCGGCGGGGCGGGGGTGGTCGTGGCGGTCGTGGTGTGGCATGCCGCGGCGCTGGTGCGGCTGGCGCGGCGGGCGCTGCCCGGCCGGTTCGGCCATGTCATCGCCTGGTACGTGTGCGCGGCCGGGGCACTGGCGGCAGGCGGCACACTGGGCGCTCTGCTGGCCGCGCACGTCGGGCACGGCGCGGTGCACGAGCGGTTGCACGCCGCGCACGCCCAGGTGAACCTGCTGGGCTGGGTGGGTCTGACGGTGCTGGGCACGTTGTTCACGCTGTGGCCGACGGTGCTGCGCACGCGCATGCCGGAGCGGACCCGGCGGGCGTCGGTGGTGGGGCTGCGGCTGGCGGTGCCCGGCCTGGTGCTGCTGACGGGGGGGCTGGCGGCGGATCTGCGGCCGGTGGCGGCGGCGGGGCTGGTGGTTTACGCGGCCGGGGCGCTGGCGGCGCTGGTGCCGCTGGCCGAGGCGGTGCGGGTGCGCCGGCCGCACACCGGGGCGGCCTGGATGCTGGGCGCCGGTGTCGTGTGGTTCGAGGTGGCGCTGGTCGCGGACGTGGTGGTGGTGGCCACCCGCCCGGCGGGTGGGGTCGCGGCCGGGCTGGAGCCGCTGCTGCCGCTGGTGGTGGCCGGGTTCGCAGGTCAGGTGCTGCTGGGGTCGCTGCTGCATCTGCTGCCGGCGGTGCTGGGCGGCGGCCCGGTCCGGTTCAAGGAGAACGCGGCGCTGCTGGAGCGGGGCTGGGTGGCGCGGCTGGCGGCGTTCAACGCCGGGGTGGTGCTGCTGGCGTTGCCGGTGCCGCGGCCGCTGGCGGTGCTGGGCTGGGCGCTGGTGCTGGCGGCGGTGGCGGTGTTCGTCGTGCTGGCCGTGGTGGCGCTGGTGCGGGCCGCTTCGGCCGAGCGGGCGAGCGGCGGGCATGAAGGCGGTGGGCCGGCCGGTGGGCGGGGCGGGGCGGGCCGGCCGGTCCTCTCCCCCGCGCTGGCCGGGGTGGTCGCCGGGTGCGTGCTGACGGCCGCCGCGGTGGTCGTGGCCGTCACCGGCTCTACGGGAGCCGGTCCTGTGATGGCCGCGACCGGCGCCAAGACGGTCGAGGTGACGCTGTCGGGGATGCGGGTGCGGCCTGCGGTGATCGAGGCGGCGCCCGGTACCGTGCTGACGCTGCGCGTCACCAACACCGACGCCCAGCGGCACGATCTGCGGCTGGCGAGCGGGGAGCGCACCCCGATGCTGGCGGCCGGGCAGAGCGCCGTGCTGACGCTGGCGCCGCTCGGCGGGCAGGTCGAGGGCTGGTGCACCGTGGCCGGGCACCGTGCCGCGGGCATGACGATGCGGATCGTGCCGGTGGGCGCGCTCGCCGGCTCCGGTAGGGGCACGGCCGGGGACACCGCCGGCGGCGCGGGGGCGGGGCACGGCGCGCACGGCGCGGCGGACGGCACGCGGGCCGGTGCGGGCGCCGCGGGTACGGGCCTGGACCTGGGGGCGGCGATGTCGCCCGGATGGAGGCCGTACGACGCGGCGCTGAAGCCCGCGCCCGGCGGCGCCGAGCACGAGGTGGAGATCCGGGTGGACGACCGCGCGGTGCTGGAGGTCGCCCCCGGGGTGCGGCAGCGGATGTGGACGTTCAACGGGACCGTGCCCGGGCCGGTGTTGCGCGGGAAGGTCGGGGACGTGTTCACGGTGACGTTCGTCAACGGCGGCACCATGGGGCACGGCATCGACTTCCACGCCGGGGCGAACGCCCCCGATGAGGTGATGCGCACGATCCAGCCGGGTGAGCGGCTGACCTACCGGTTCCGGGCGGGTTTCGCCGGGGCGTGGCTGTACCACTGCTCGACCATGCCGATGACCCAGCACATCGCTTCGGGCATGTACGGGGCGGTGGTCATCGACCCGCCGGATCTGGCGCGGGTGGACCGCGAGTACCTGCTGGTCCAGGGTGAGCTGTACCTGGGTGAGCCGGGGGGTGACGCCCAGGTCGTCAAGTTGCGTGAAGGGCGGCCCGACGGGTGGATGTTCAACGGCACCGCGGCCGGCTACGACCACGCTCCGCTGGAGGCCAGGGCCGGTGAGCGGGTGCGGATCTGGGCGGTGGCGGCGGGGCCGGGCTCGGGTACGGCGCTGCACGTGGTGGGGGCGCCGTTCGACACCGTCTACAAGGAGGGCGCCTACCTGCTGCGGGCCGGTGATGCGGGTGGTGCGCAGGTGCTGGACCTGGCGCCGGCTCAGGGGGGGTTCGCCGAACTGGTCTTCCCCGAGGCGGGTGCCTATCCGGTGGTCGACCACACGATGCACCGGGCCGAGGGTGGCGCGCACGGCCTGTTCGAGGTGGGTGCGCGGTGACCTGGTGGACGGTGGTGCGGTTCGCGCACGTGTTGTCGGCGGCGTTGTGGGTGGGCGGGCAGCTGACGGTGTCGCTGGTGGTGCTGCCGCTGGCCCGGCGGCTGCTGGACGGTGAGCGGCGCGCCGGGGTGATGCGCGCGGTGGGCCGGCGCTTCGGGTTGTTCACCGGCGCGGTGTTCCTGCCGGTGCAGCTCGGCACGGGGGTGGCGCTGGCCTGGCGCAAGGGCGTCACGTGGGCGTCGCTGGCCGAGCCCGGCTACGGGCGGATCCTGGCCGCCAAGCTGGTGCTGTTCTGCGCGGTCATGGCCGCGGCGGGCCTGCACGGGTGGGCCACGGGCGGCGGGCGACCCGCCCTGGCGCGTGCCATGGCGGTGACGGCGCTGGTGGGGTCGGCCGGCGTGGTGCTGCTGGCCGCGGCGCTGCCGGCGACCTGAGCGCGGCCGGTCCCCGCATCCCGGCCCGTCGTCCGCGGTCCGGCCGTCGCGCGCGGTTCCGTGCTGCTTCGGATCTCCCGAGGGGTGTTTGCGTAGATCTTTGGGTCTTTGGGCCTGACCTGCGGGACTAAAGACCCTGAGGCCGGGATATGCCCTGTCGGGAGGATGAGGGGCGGCGCTCCGGGGCACGCTCGGGGCGGCGGGGACCCGGCACGGACCCCGCAGCCGGAGCCGGCCGCTTCCCTCCCGGGGACGCACAGCCAAAAAATGATCAAGATGGATGGTCATGAGAGCGGGCATTCCGGGGATGTGCGGTCTGTGACGAGAGGAAGAGGATCACATATGGCGGGCATGGACGGGCCGGTCGACGACGCGCTGCTGCGGCTGGGCCGGCATCTGCGCGCCGGGACGGTCTCCGACGACCTGCGGACGCTGCACCAGATCGGTGGCCGGGCGGCGGACGCGTTCTACCGTGACCGGTGGAGCCACGACAAGGTGGTGCGCTCCACGCACGGGGTGAACTGCACCGGGTCGTGCTCGTGGAAGGTGTACGTCAAGGACGGCATCATCACCTGGGAGTCGCAGCAGACCGACTATCCCAGCGTCGGGGGCGACCGGCCGGAGTACGAGCCGCGCGGCTGCCCGCGCGGCGCGGCGTTCTCCTGGTACACCTACTCCCCCACCCGGGTGCGCTTCCCGTACGCCCGCGGCGTGCTGGTGGAGATGTACCGGGAGGCCAGGGCGCGCCTCGGCGACCCGGTGGCGGCCTGGGCGGAGATCACCACCGATCCGGACAAGCGGCGCCGCTACCAGGCGGCGCGCGGCAAGGGCGGCCTGGTGCGCGTCACCTGGGACGAGGCGACCGAGATCATCGCGGCCGCGCACGTGCACACGATCAAGGCCTACGGTCCCGACCGGGTCGCCGGGTTCTCCCCCATCCCGGCGATGTCGATGGTCTCGCACGCCTCCGGCGCCCGGTTCGTGTCGCTGATCGGCGGCACGATGCTGTCGTTCTACGACTGGTACGCCGACCTGCCGGTGGCCTCGCCGCAGGTGTTCGGCGACCAGACCGACGTGCCGGAGTCGGCCGACTGGTGGGACGCGGCCTACCTGATGCTGTGGGGCTCCAACGTGCCGGTGACGCGCACCCCGGACGCGCACTACATGACCGAGGCCCGCTACCGGGGGCAGAAGGTCGTGGTGGTCACCCCCGACTACAGCGACGCGACGAAGTTCGCCGACGAGTGGCTGGCGCCGCATCCGGGCACCGACGGGGCGCTGGCCATGGCGATGGGGCACGTGATCCTCAAGGAGTTCTTCGTCGACCGGCAGGTGCCGTACTTCACCGACTACGTCAAGCGCCACAGCGACCTGCCGTTCCTGGTGACGCTGGCCGAGCGCGAGGGCGGCGGGTACGTGCCGGGCAAGTTCCTGACCGCCGCCGACCTCGGGGAGAGCGGCGAGGAGGCGGCGTTCAAGACGGTGCTGCTGGACGCGGCGACCGGTGAGCCGGTCGTGCCCAACGGCTCGCTGGGCTTCCGCTACTCCGAGCAGGGCCAGGGCCGCTGGAACCTCGACCTGCAGGGCGTCGACCCGCTGCTGAGCCTGCACGGCGGGCGCAACGCGACGGTGCTGCTGCCCCGCTTCGACCAGGCCGGCGACGGCGCGGGCGGAACCGGCGGGGTGCTGCGGCGCGGCGTGCCGGTGCGCGAGGTCGCCGGCCGGCTGGTGACGACGGTCTTCGACCTGATGCTCGCCCAGTACGGCGTGGCCCGGCCGGGCGGCTCCAGCCGCGCCGGCGGCGCCGAGCCGGGCACCGACGGTGAGCGGCACTGGCCGGCCTCCTACGACGACGCGTCGGCGCCGTACACGCCGGCCTGGCAGGAGGCGATCACCGGGGTGCCCGCGGCGAAGGCGGTGAAGATCGCCCGGGAGTTCGCGCGCAACGCCGAGGAGTCCCGCGGCCGCTCGATGATCATCATGGGGGCGGGGACGAACCACTGGTTCCACTCCGACACGATCTACCGCTCCTTCCTGGCGCTGACCACGCTGACCGGCTGCCAGGGCGTCAACGGCGGCGGCTGGGCGCACTACGTCGGCCAGGAGAAGTGCCGGCCGGTCACCGGCTGGGCGCACATGGCGTTCGGCACCGACTGGTCGCGCCCGCCCCGGCAGATGATCGGCACCGCCTACTGGTACCTGCACACCGACCAGTGGCGCTACGACACCTACAGCGCCGGCACGGTCTCCTCGCCGCTGGGCGGCGGCGCGTTCACCGGCAAGGCGACCGCGGACCTGCTGTCGGCCTCGGCGCGCATGGGCTGGATGCCGTCGTATCCGACGTTCGACCGCAACCCGCTGGAGCTGGCCGAGGAGGCGGCCGCCTCCGGGCAGGAGGCCGGGCCGTACATCGCCTCCCAGGTGGCCGCGGGCGGGCTCGGCTTCGCCTGCGAGGACCCCGACTCCCCCGCCAACTGGCCGCGGGTGCTGACGGTGTGGCGGGCCAACCTGCTGGGCTCGTCGGCCAAGGGCAACGAGTACTTCCTGCGGCACCTGCTGGGCGCCGACTCCTCGCTGCGCGCCGCCGAGGCCGAGCCGGAGCACCGTCCCGGTGACGTGCGCTGGCACCCCGAGGCGCCGCAGGGCAAGCTGGACCTGCTGCTGTCGCTGGACTTCCGGATGACGTCGACGACGCTGTTCTCCGACATCGTGCTGCCGGCCGCCACCTGGTACGAGAAACACGACCTGTCCTCGACCGACATGCACCCGTTCGTGCACGCCTTCAGCCCGGCGATCGACCCGCCGTGGCAGACCCGTACCGACTTCGCGGCGTTCGCCTCCATCGCCGAGGCGTTCAGCACGCTGGCCGCCACCCATCTGGGGGTGCGCAAGGACGTGGTGGCGGTGCCGCTGCTGCACGACACGCCGGACGAGTTCGCGACCCCGGGCGGGGTGGTGCGCGACTGGCGGGCCGAGGGGCGCACCCCGGTGCCGGGCCGGGACTTCCCGAAGATCACCGTGGTGGAGCGGGACTACGGCGCGATCGCGCAGAAGATGGCCGCGCTGGGGCCGCTGATGGAGAAGCTCGGCGCCACCACCAAGGGCCTGACCTACGACGTGTCGGGGGAGATCGAGCGGCTGGGCCGGATGAACGGCACCGTGCGCGGCGGGGTGGCCGACGGGCGGCCGTCGCTGGCCCGCGACACCCACATGTGCGAGACGATCCTGGCGCTGTCGGGCACCACCAACGGCCACCTGGCCGCGCAGGGCTTCGCGACGCTGGGCCGGCGCACCGGCACGAGCTTCGACGGGCTCGCCGACGAGCACAAGCAGATCACGTTCGCCGACACCCAGGCGCGGCCGGTGCCGGTGACGACCTCGCCGGAGTGGTCGGGCAGCGAGACGGGCGGGCGCCGCTACTCGGCGTTCACCATCAACGTCGAGCACCGCAAGCCCTGGCACACCCTGACCGGCCGCCAGCACTTCTTCCTCGACCACGACTGGATCCACGAGGCGGGCGAGGCGCTGCCGGTCTACCGGCCGCCGCTGAACATGACGGCGCTGTTCGGCGAGCCGGGCATCGGCTCGGCCGGGCAGGAGGGCGCCGACGGGATCGCCGACGGGATCACGGTGCGCTACCTGACGCCGCACTCCAAGTGGTCGATCCATTCCGAATACCAGGACAACCTGCTGATGCTGACGCTGTCGCGGGGCGGGCCGACGATCTGGATGAGCCCGGCCGACGCGACGCGGGCGAAGATCCGCGACAACGACTGGGTGGAGGCGGTCAACCGCAACGGCGTCGTGGTGGCCCGCGCGATCGTCTCGCACCGCATGCCGGCCGGGACGGTGTACATGTACCACGCCCAGGAGCGGGTGGTGGACGTGCCCAAGAGCGAGACCTCGGGCAGGCGCGGCGGCATCCACAACTCCCTGACCCGCCTGATGATCAAGCCCACGCACCTGATCGGCGGCTACGCCCAGCTGTCGTTCGCGTTCAACTACCTCGGGCCGACCGGTAACCAGCGTGACGAGGTGACCGTGATCCGCCGCCGCAACCAGGAGGTCGACTACTGATGCGCGTCATGGCACAGCTCGCCATGGTGATGAACCTCGACAAGTGCATCGGCTGCCACACCTGCTCGGTCACCTGCAAGCAGGCGTGGACCAACCGGGCCGGCACCGAGTACGTGTGGTTCAACAACGTCGAGACCCGCCCAGGGCAGGGCTACCCCCGCACCTACCAGGACCAGGACAAGTGGAAGGGCGGCTGGGAGCTCAACTCCCGCGGCCGACTGAAGCTGAAGGCCGGCGGGCGGCTGAAGAAGCTGTTCTCGATCTTCGCCAACCCGCTGATGCCGTCGATCCAGGACTACTACGAGCCCTGGACCTACGACTACGACCGGCTGTTCTCCGCGCCGATGCAGGCCGACACGCCGGTGGCGCGGCCGCGCTCGCTGATCACCGGCGAGCCCACGAAGATCAGCTGGAGTGCGAACTGGGACGACAACCTGGCCGGCGGCCCGGAGCTGGCCCCGGCCGACCCGGTGCTGCGCAAGGTATCCGACCAGGTCAAGCTCGACTTCGAGAACGCGTTCATGTTCTACCTGCCGCGCATCTGCGAGCACTGCCTCAACCCCTCGTGCGCCTCCTCCTGCCCGTCGGGGGCGATCTACAAGCGCTCCGAGGACGGCATCGTCCTGGTCGACCAGGACCGCTGTCGCGGCTGGCGGATGTGCGTGACGGGGTGCCCGTACAAGAAGGTGTACTTCAACCACCGCACCGGCAAGGCCGAGAAGTGCACGTTCTGCTTCCCGCGGGTGGAGGTGGGCCTGCCCACGGTCTGCTCGGAGACGTGCGTGGGCCGGCTGCGCTACATCGGGATCATCCTGTACGACGCCGACCGGGTGACCGAGGCGGCCTCCGTGGCCGACGACAAGGAGCTGCTGGAGGCGCAGAAGAGCGTGATGCTCGACCCGCACGACCCGGCGGTGATCGACGCGGCCCGCGCCGCGGGCATCCCGGAGGACTGGCTGGAGGCGGCGCGCAACTCGCCCATCCACAAGCTGATCTTCGAGTTCGGGGTGGCGCTGCCGCTGCATCCGGAGTACCGGACGATGCCGATGGTCTGGTACATCCCGCCGCTGTCGCCGGTGGTGGACGTCTTGTCCGGCACCGGCCACGACGGGGAGGACGCCGGCAACCTGTTCGGGGCGATCGACGCGCTGCGCATCCCGATCGGCTACCTGGCGGAGCTGTTCACCGCCGGGGACCCGGAACCGGTGCGCGCGGTGCTGCGCCGCCTGGCCGCGATGCGCTCCTACATGCGGCGCCTCAACCTCGGCCAGGAACCCGACGAGTCGATCGCGGCCGCGGTAGGCATGACCGGTCAGGGCGTCCAGGACATGCACCGGCTGCTGGCCATCGCCGCCTACGACGAGCGCTACGTCATCCCCAAGGCCCACGCCGAGCAGGGCGCGCAACTGGAGGAGCTGGCGCTGGGCAGCGGCTGCAGCCTCGACTACGAGGGCGGCCCCGGCATGAACGGCCCGTTCGGGGAGGCCTCCGGCATGCCCGCCCCGATCGCGGTGGAGAACTTCCACGCGCTCAAGGAGCGCCAGCGCGGCGACGACCTGGACGACGCCGGCGAACTGCGCGGCCGGGTCAACCTCCTCAACTGGGACGGCAAGGGCACCCCGGACGGGCTGTTCCCCAAGAACGGCAAGAAGGAGGAGTCATGACGGCACTGGAGGAGGGCGCGCTGCGCACCGCCCACCTGGTGGCCTCGGTGCTGCTCGGCTACCCCGACGAGCGGCTGTACGGCGAGCGCGAGGTGCTCGAGCGGGCGGTCGCGGGCCTGCCGGAAGGGGAGGTCCGCGACCGGCTGGCCGCCTTCCTGGAGCACGCGCGGATCGCCGGGCAGGTCGAGCTGGCCGCCCACTACGTGGCGACATTCGACCTGAAGAGGCGCTGCTGCCCGTACCTGACGTACTACGCCTACGGCGACACCCGCAAGCGCGGGGCGGCGCTGCTGCGCTTCAAGCACGCCTTCCGCAGCGCGGGGTTCGAGCTCGCCGACGGCGAGCTGCCCGACCACCTGGCGGTGGTGTGCGAGCTGCTCGCGCGCGGCGCCGTCCGGGAGGCCAGGCGGCTGCTGACCGAGAACCGGGCGGGGGTGGAGCTGCTGCGCAGGGCGCTGGAGGCCGAGCACTCGCCGTACGCCGACGTGGTGGCCGCGGTGCTGGCCACGCTCGGCCCGGCGAGCCTGCGCGACCAGGAGGCCGCGCTGCGGCTGGCCTCCCAGGGCCCGCCGGCCGAGGAGGTCGGATTGGAACCGTACGCCGTGATGGAGGCGAGCAGGTGAACGCACTGGACGTGGTGCTGTGGGTGGTGGCGCCGTACGTGGCGCTGACGGTGTTCGTGCTGGGGCACGTGTGGCGCTACCGCTACGACAAGTTCGGCTGGACCACCCGCTCGTCGCAGATGTACGAGTCCAGGCTGCTGCGCATCGGCAGCCCGCTGTTCCACTTCGGCATCCTGGTGGTGCTGCTCGGCCACATCGGCGGGCTGGTCATCCCCAAGAGCTGGACCGAGGCGGCGGGCGTCAGCGAGCACGCCTACCACGTGGTCGCGGTCGTGCTGGGCACGATCGCGGGGGTGGCCACCCTGGGCGGCCTGGCCATCCTGATCTACCGGCGCCGCACCGTGGGCCCGGTGTTCACCGCCACCACCCGCAACGACAAGCTGATGTACGCGGTGCTGGCCGTCGCCATCGTGCTGGGCCTGGCCGCCACGGTGATGGCGAACATCGTCGGCGGCGGCTACGACTACCGCACGACCATCTCGCCGTGGTTCCGGTCGATCTTCTACTTCCAGCCGGATCCGGCGCTGATGGCCGGCGCGCCGCTGCTGTTCCGGCTGCACGCGCTCAGCGCGCTGCTGCTGTTCGCGATCTGGCCGTTCACCCGGCTGGTGCACATGCTGACCGCGCCGGTGGGGTACCTGACCCGGCCGTACGTGGTCTACCGCAGCCGTGACGAGCAGCCGACCGGCTCCCGCGCTCCCCGGCGCGGCTGGGAGCCGTCGCGCTGACGCACCCGCCGGCCCCGTGGGGCCGGCGGCGCAGGCTCCGACCGGTACGGCGCCGAAGAGCGCCGTACCGGTCGGCCGTGCTTTCCGGGCTCGTGCGCGCTGCTCGCGGTCCTCTTGCGGTCCTCACGGGCCGAGCCCGAGGGCGGGCAGGATCGCCTGGTCGACGATGGCGGAAAGGTCCTCGTCGCTGGGCGGCGTCCCGGTGTCGAGGAGGCGCTTGGTGACGAGGGCCTCGCCGATGTCGGCCACGACCGGGGTGAGCAGCTCGGCCGGGAAGCGGCCCCGGTCGGCGTAGTGCTGCAGCACGGTGCGGGTGAACGTGCCGCCCCGGTTGGCGAAGACCCGCTCGAACAGTGCCTCGGACATCAGCGCGGCGCTCTTGGGATCGGTGAGGATGGCGGCGACCGCGCGGCCGGCGGGGCTGAGGGCCCAGTCGGCCATGAGGCGCAGGGCACGGATGAGGTCGCCTCTCAGGTCGTCTGCGCCGGGGGTGGGTTCTTCGACCGGGTGCTGGTGGTAGAGGGCGTCCAGGAGCACGTCGAGCGGGTCCGACCAGCGGCGGTACAGGGTGGTGCGGGGTGTCGCCGCGCGCCGGGCGATGGCGTCCATGGTCAGCCGCCCCGCGCCCGCCTCCACCACTTCTTGCAGTACGGCGTCGTGGATGGCCTTGATCAGCTCTTCGCCGCGCCGGCGAGTCCGGGCGGGGTGTTCGCCCATCACCACCCCCTTGCTCAGCTACACGGCTGTATCCTACCTTGGTCTTGAGCTACAGTCGTGTATCTAATATCGAAGGGACGGTCATGTCCGTCGCCCCCCTCGCCCCCGTCCACGGGGCCACTCCCCTCGCCCGGCGCGCGCCGGCGCCCGATCTCGCGCGCGGGCTGATGCTGCTGCTCATCGCGCTGGCGCACGCGCACATGTACCTGTCGGGCCATGAGACGGGCTTCCGCGGCTACGCCCTGGACGGCGGCGCCCTGGACCGGCTGGTCGCCGGGGTGCAGATCCTGCTGGTGGACGGGCGCGCGCTGCCCATGTTCGCCGCCCTGTTCGGCTACGGCCTGGTGCAGCTCGCCGACCGGCAGCTCGCCGCGGGCCGGGGCTGGCCGCAGGTGCGCGGGGTGCTGCGCCGCCGGAGCCTGTGGCTGCTGGCGTTCGGGTTCTGCCATGCGCTGCTGCTGTTCTTCGGTGACATCCTCGGCGCGTACGGGCTGATCGGGCTGGTCTTCGTCGGGTTCGTCCGGCGCGAGGACCGGGCCGTACTGCGGGCCGCCGCCGCCGGGCTCGTGCTGCACGTCGTGGTGCTGTCCGGCTTCGGGCTGCTCACCGTCTCGGCACCGAAGGGCGACACGCCCGCCGCCATGGCGGACCCGATCGAGGCGACGGTGATGCGGCTCATCGGGTGGGCCGGGATGACGCCCACGTACTTCGCCGCCGGCGTGGTGCCGGCCTTCCTGCTCGGGATCTGGGCGGCTCGCCGCCGCCTGCTGGAGGACCCGCTGCCGCACCGGGACCTGCTCGTCCGGGTCGCCCTCGCGGGCGCAGGGCTGGCCGTCGCGGGCGGGCTGCCGCTGATGCTGATCGACACCCGCCTCTGGACGCCCTCGGACCCGGTGGCCGTGTCCGCGTACGTCCTGCACAGCACGACGGGCATCGCCGGCGGGCTCGCGTACGCGGCGGTCATCGCACTGGCCGTCGGCCGGATGCGGCGCGGATATCCCGGGCCGGTCGTCAGGGCCCTGGCCGCGTGCGGCCAGTGGTCGCTGACCTGCTACCTCCTCCAGTCAGTGATCTTCGTGGCGGTGTTCGCGCCCTACGCGGGAGGGCTCGGCACCCGGGTCGGCGACGCCGCGGCGTCCGGCATCGCCGTGGCCGCCTGGCTGGCCACCGTGGTGCTCGCCGCGCTGGCGGCACCCGGCGGGCGGAGGGGGCCGGCCGAGGCGGCGCTGCGGCGGCTGACGTACGGGCGCCGCTGACGCCGCTCCACGTCCCCGAAGCGGTTGTGACCTGGATCACGGTTGAGGTTGACCCTGGGTCAGGGTGGAAGCTCGGCGCAGCGGCACGAAGCCGACCCGGACACAACGAATTCGAAGGGCCCCGCCATGCCGGGATCCTGTCCACCACCGAGCGGGCCGCCGACGCGCTGGAACTCTTCAGCCGCGCCTCGGCCGGGCTGCGACGGCACCTGCCGTTCGACGCCGCGGTATGGACGGCCACCGACCCGGAAACGGGCCTGGTCACCGCGCCCATGCTGGTGGAGAACCTCGGCTCCGGCGAGGGATGCGCCGCCTACTGGGAGAGCGAGCTCCTGGAGGAGAACGTCCTGCCGTTCCGCGACCTCGCCCGGGCAGCCGTCCCCGTGGCCGGTCTGCGCGCGGCCACCGGTGACCTGCCCGCGCGCAGCGCCCGCTTCCGCCGCCTGCTCGGCGACCAGGGCGTGGACGACGAACTGCGGGCCGTGCTGCGGATCGGCGACCGGCCGTGGGGCGCGGTGAGCCTGTTCCGCATGCGGGGAGAGCCGGCGTTCGGCCCGCACGAGATCGCGTTGCTCACCGACCTGTCCGGGCCACTCGCCGACCGGCTGCGCCGGTTCTCCCGTCCGTCCGGCTCCGACGGCGCGCCCGGCTCCTGCGCACCAGGCCTGCTGCTGTTCGACGAGCACGGCGAGGCCACGTCGATCAACGAGGAGGCCCGGCGCCATCTCGCGCTGCTGCCGGACGGGCCGTCCACGGCCACGGCGCTCGGGCTGAGGCCGCCCATCTGGCTGATCGGCACCGCCCTGCAGGCGCGGGCCGTCGCGCAAGGCCATGACCGGGGCGACGCCAGGATGCGCATCCGAACCCGTGACAAGCGGTGGCTGACCTGTCGCGCCTCATGCCTGAGCGGTCCCGGCGGACGACCGGGACCGACAGCGCTCGTCATCGAGCCCGCCGCTCCCGCCGACCTGGCGGTCATCGTCGCCCAGGCATAGGGGCTGACGCCCCGGGAGTTCGAGGCCGCCCGGCTCGTGGCACGGGGCCTGCCGACCACCGAGATCGCCGCAGCCCTGTTCGTCTCTCCTCACACCGTTCGCGGCCACCTCAAGGCCGCCTTCGGCAAGGCGGGGATCTCCAGCCGCGGTGAGCTCGTCGCCCGGCTGTTCGCCGGCCATCGCCGGCCGTAGGCATGGCGATGTGCCGTACCGGCCGAAGCCGCGACGGCAGGTCGTCCAGCCGCATGCGGGTGCGCGGAGGGTGCCGTCGCCTGCCGGTCATGCCGGGAGCCTGGTATCCGGGCCGAGGCCGCGACCACCCGGGACGGGACTGTCTCCCCTGAGCTGCCGTGGGCGGGCATCGGCGGAGGCGCCTCCCCGAACGGCGGCCGGAGCGGTTTTGGCCGACGTCAACAACGGGAAGAAAGTGACAGGAAGGACAAATGGGATTAACGGTGCAAACCGCGAAAGAGAGAGGAACCCATCATGTCCCATCATCTTCGGCTCGCCACAGCCACCGCGTTCACCGGTCTCGGGCTGCTGCTGGCCCCGGCCGCGGCCGCGGCTCAGCCCGACCCCAACTTCCCGGAGCTGCCGGGTCTCGGCGGCTGGACGACCTCCTGCGAGTGCTTCACCGGCCCGGGGACACCGCTGAATCCGGCGCTGGTCACCCCCCAGGCCCCCACCGCGCCCCAGGCTCCCACGGCTCCCGCCGCGCCCTCGATGCCGACAGGCCAGGATGAGGCGGACGAGGACGATACCGCCGAGGGCTCCGCCGACTAGCGTCCCGGACGCCGGCGCAGCCGCCGGCGTCCGGCCGCCGACACTAGGATCCCGAGCCGGACACGCCCTGCGCCGCGCGCCGCAGGGCCGCCGAGCGGACCACGGTCACCGTCAGCGCCAGCGTCACCGCCGAGACCACGGCCAGCAGCACCAGCCCCAGCGCGTAGGAGCCGAACCGGCCGTACAGCAAGCCCATCACCAGCGGCGGGACGAACCCGCCCAGCCCGCCGGCGGCACCGACCAGACCGGTGACCGACCCCACCTTGTCGGCCGGGGCGACCTGGGCGACCAGCGCGAAGGTGGCACCGCTGCCCGCACCCAGAGCCGCCGCCATGATCAGGAACGCCGCGGTGCCCACCGGCACCAGCGGCGGGGTGAAGGCCACGACGGCCGCCGCCGCGCAGGTCACCGCGAAGACCCCGGCCAGGACGGGCAGCGGCCCGACCCGATCCGACAACCAGCCCCCCGCCGGGCGCATCAGGACCGCCAGCAGCACGAACCCGGCCATCCGGCGGGCGGCGTCGGCCTGCTCCAAACCGTAGGCGGTCTGCAGATAGGCCGGCAGGTACACCGAGAAGGCGACGTAGCCGCCGAACGCCACCGCGTACAGCGCGCAGGCCTGCCAGGTGATCGGCAGGCGCGCGGCGGCGGCCAGGCGCGCCGCGAGCGGCTGGGACGGCACGGTCCGCCCCGGCGCGTCGCGCAGGAACGTCCAGGAGACGGCCGCGTAGAGCGCCAGCACCACCGCGGTGAGCAGGAACGGGGTGGCGGAACCGCCGGTCCTCACCAGGGTGACGGTGGTCAGCGCGCTGATCGCGGTGCCGCCCATGCCCGCCCCGAAGACGCCCAGGGCCAGGCCCCGCCGGTGCGGCGGGAACCACGCGCCGACGAAGGGCACGCCCACCGCGAACACCGTCCCGCCGACGCCCAGGAAGAAGCCGCCGGCCAGCAGCGCCGCCAGCGAGCCCTGCCCGGCCACACCGATGAACAGGACCGGGACGATGGTGGCGGCCGACACCAGGGGGAACATCACCCGGCCGCCGAACCGGTCGGTCAGGGCACCGACGGGGATGCGGCCCAACGAGCCGACCACCACCGGGACCGCGACCAGCAGCGCCTGCTGGGCGGCCGACAGGCCCAGCAGGTCCTTGAACCGGGGCCCCAGCGGGCTCAGCAGCGCCCAGGCCCAGAAGTTCACCGCGAACCCCAGGGTCGCCAGGGCGAGCATCGCCGCCGCCCGCCCTCCGGAGACGGCCGGGTCCTGCCCGCCGGTCTTCGCCGTGGTCATCACATCGCTCCTCGTCGTCACATGGGTCGCCGTACCGGCGGCTTCCATGACATCGGCCCGCCCGTGGCCGCCGGTACCGGCGAAGGTCCTTTCCCGTCGGGACCTCGGGCCCCGGCGCGGGTGAGACGGGGAGGCAGGCGGGCGCGGGTGCGGCGCCGACGGGGGCCGCGGCCGGTGGCAGGCCGGCCGGGCACCCGCCCGGCGGGCGCCCGCCGGGCGCTCGGTAGAGTGGCACCCGGTGCGCCGGGAAGTCTGGTCGGCAATGTCCGACCCGTACCCGAAAGCCGGAGCACTCCATGACGCACCCCGTCCCGCCGCGCCGATCCGTCCTGCTGGGCCGGGGCTCCTGGGGCGAGGCCCGCCGCATCGCCGACATCCTGCGCAAGGAGACCGTCGGCGGGGCACTGCTGCTGGCCGCCGCGGTGGCGGCGATGATCTGGGCCAACTCTCCGTGGGCCGGCGCCTACGAGACGCTGCGCGACCTGCGCATCGGGCCCGAGGCGCTGCACCTGAACCTCTCCCTGGCCGGCTGGGCCGGCGACGGCCTGCTGGCCGTCTTCTTCTTCGTGGCCGGGCTGGAGCTCAAACGCGAGTTCGTCGCCGGCGACCTGCGCGACGTACGGCGGGCCGCGGTCCCGATCGCGGCCGCGCTCGGCGGAGTGATCGTTCCGGCGCTGCTGTACCTGCTCATCACCCGCGGCGTGGAGGGCGCGGGCAAGGGATGGGCGATCCCCACCGCCACCGACATCGCTTTCGCCCTGGCGGTGCTCGCGGTCATCGGCCGGTTCCTGCCGACCGCGCTGCGCACCTTCCTGCTCACCCTGGCGGTGGTCGACGACCTGGTGGCCATCGTCATCATCGCGCTGTTCTACACCGACCACCTGGCTCCGGTCCCGCTGGCTGCAGCACTGGTCCTGCTGGCGGTCTTCACCGTACTGGTGCAGCGCCGGGTGCGCTCGGCGTGGCTGCTGCTGCCGCTGGCCGCGGCCGTCTGGGCGCTGGTGCACGCCTCGGGCGTGCACGCCACCGTCGCCGGGGTGCTGCTGGGCTTCGCCGTACCCGTCCTGCGCAGCCACGACGCGGGCGGCCCGGAGGCGGGGCCCGGCCTGGCCGAGCACTTCGAGCACCGCTTCCGCCCGATCTCCGCCGGAGTGGCCGTGCCGGTGTTCGCGTTCTTCTCGGCCGGGGTGGCCCTGGGCGGGCTGGACGGTCTGACGGGTGCTTTCGGTGACCCGGTCGTCCTGGGGGTGGTGGCGGGCCTGGTGGCGGGCAAGCCGATCGGCATCATGGCCGCGACCTGGCTGACGGCCCGCTTCACCCGGGCCGACCTGGACGAGGACCTCGCCTGGGTGGACATGGCGGGGCTGTCGGTGCTGGCGGGCATCGGGTTCACCGTCTCCCTGCTGATCGGTGAGCTGGCCTTCGGCGTCGAGGGCGCCGAGCACGTCAAGGTGGCGGTGCTGACCGGTTCACTGACCGCGGCGCTGATCGCGACGGTGATCCTGCGGCTGCGCAACCGCGCCTACCGGCGCATCCACGAGATCGAGACCGCCGACCTCGACCACGACGGCATCCCGGACGTCTACGAGACCGATGAGGCCGGCACGGCCGACGCCTGAGCGGGCAGCGCCTGCGCGCCCGGTTCCCGTCCGTCCCGCTCCTGCTCGCCGCCTGCGAATCCGCGCCGAGGCGTCAGCGCCGTATCGGGACCTCCGGCCTCGACCACGACGGCATCCACCGGGCATTCCGCTGTGACCGCAGGCCCGGCGCCCACCACCGACCGCAGCGATCACGTCACCGGCCCTCGCCGCCGGCCACCGCACCGCCGGTGGTTTCCGCCCGTGCGAAGAAAACCCGCCGCGGGACTTGCATCCGGTACCCGGGTACAGGCTTACCGTCGGAACATGACCCAGGACATCATCCTTGACCGGCAGTGGGTGCCCCCGGCGTGCACCCTGCCCACCACCGAGCGGCCGCTTCGGGTGGCCGAGTTCGACGCCCTGTTCGCCGAGGCGGTCCAGGCGGTGCAGCGTCCCGAGCCGACCCGGCTGCACCTGCAGCTCGCCTCCAGCCCGCAGACCGCCGCCCGGACCGCCGAGCTGGCCGCGCGGGAGAACGGCTGCTGCTCGTTCTTCACCTTCACCCTCACCATCGCCGACGGCGGCCTGACGCTGGCGGTGGCCGTTCCGCCGGAGCAGGCCGACGTGCTGGACGCGCTGCAGACCCGCGCCGCCGGGCCCGTCCCCGGCGCGCGCGACGTGCCCGATCAGCCCGCGGCCGGCCCGCCCGCGCCGGGGCGGTGAGCCGACCGGTGGAGACCTTATTCGACGGGCTGCACCTGCGCACCGGCCAGGTCGCCGAGCGGGCCGGGGTCAACATCCAGACCCTGCGCTACTACGAGCGCCGCGGATTGATCGCCGAACCCGGGCGCAGCCCCGGCGGGCACCGCATCTACCCGCCCGAGACCGTCGCCCTGCTCGGCGTGATCAAAGCCGCGCAGAGGCTCGGCTTCACCCTGGAGGAGGTCGCCGACCTGATCGACACCGGCCGGCGCGGCCACCCCAGCCCGGACCTGCAGGAGCGCGCCAGGGCCAAACTCGCCGAAGTCGACGCCCGCATCAACGATCTGAGGACCATCCGCACGGCCCTGGAGCAGGTGGTGGCCGCCCGCTGCGACAGCCTCACCGACTGCACCTGCGCCGACTGCCCCCTGCCGTTCGCCGGCCTGGCCCACGATGAGGAGTCCCGATGACCCTGCACGACCACCCCGCCCCTGCTTCCGGCGCGGAGCCGGCCGTCCACGCGCAGGCCCCGCTCGGCGCCGGGCCGCCGGCGCGCAGCAAGGCCGCCGCCGCCCTGGCGGTGCTGGCGTGCGCGGCCTGCTGCACGCTGCCGCTGCTGATCGCCGGCGGGCTGCTGACCGGTGCCGGGGCCGCGCTGGTGGAAAACGCCCTGCTGGCCGTCTCCGGCCTGCTGATCGCCGCGGCCGCGCTCATGTGGTGGCTGCACTGGCGCCGCACCGCCCGTCAGGCCGCTGCCTCCGGGGCCGGCTGCGGCGGCGGGTGCGGCTGCTGACCCGGCCCCTTTCCGGCGTACGCGATCCGCCCCTCCCTCGGTGCGAATCTGCACCGAGGTGTCAGCGCTGTCGCCTGGGCGTTCTGCAGCCGTGTCGGCAGATCTGCATGTGCCGTCAATGAGAAAAACTCCGCCTTCCCTCCGGATCTCGTATCACCGGTGGAGGCCATCGACGATCGCCGGAGCTCAGAGCCCGAGGAGAACGGCCTTGTCACCGCTACCGGCAACTTGATCATGATGCCCAAGGCGGAGCCGGGGCATCCATCGGGGAACCCGCCTTGGGAACGCGAACTGACGCGGTAGGTGGAAACGGTCCGGTGCGCCGCCCTCCATTCCCCCGGTCAGAGCGGTTCCTTCGGGGTCACGGCGGCCGTTTTCCTGCGCCCGCGCGAAAGAGGCGGCAAGCCGCTGACACCGGATGCCGAGGAGAGGCTCTCCGCTGCTCTCCGAGGGCCACTGAGCTGCGAATTTGTCACTGGTGTCAGTGGCTTTCCGTCATCGGATGTCAGTAGCGCACGCCAGCAGTCGACCTCCCCGATCACCATCAGGCGGGCGTTCCAGGGCGCCCCAAGACATGGCGGGGCACCGGCGGCGCGGCGCCGGGAGCACGAGCGGCGAAGGTCTCGCCTCTAGGCGTGCCCGGACATGGGCGCCGGCTGAGCCCGTGGATACCGCCGCTCTTTGAGCTGACCCGTCAGAGACCGTCATCGACGCCGTCCGCGGTCGCGGGCGCCGAAAGCTGCACGGCCAGCTGGGCATGCAACTCGGCGATGGTGCGGGCGTCGGCGCGGGCGCGTTCGTCGTCGGCGGCGGCGCGGGACTCGGCCTGGCGGGCCTGATGCCGGGCCGTCTCGAGCTGGGCAGTGGCCACCGCCAGCGCGGTGCGATCGGCTTCGGCGGCACGCTGGGCCGCATCGCGGGCACGGCGCTCGGCGGTGAGCTCGGCGCGGGCCTGCTCGGCCGCGGTGCGCGCGGCTCCGGCCTCGGCCAGGGCGCGCTCACGTGCGCTCTCGGCGGCGCGAGCGCGTTCGGTGGCGGCGTTCAGCCGCTCGCCGGCCACGGTCAGATCGCTCTGGGCGGCGGCCAGGGCGCGTTCCAGGCCGGTGATGCGCGTGTGGGCGGCGGCGAGCGCCTCGGCGGCGTGCTCACGTTCGGCGGCGGCGGCGTCACGCAGCGCCTGCAGGTCGGCGGCCAGGGTGGCGCGGGTGGCCTCGGCGGCGGCGGCGCGGGACTCGGCCTTGCCGCGTTCGCGCTCATGGACGGCGATCTGGTGCCAGGCGTCGCGTTCGGTCGCCGCGGCGCGGGCCGTGGCCTGCTCGGCCGCCTGCTCGGCGGCCTGGCGCGCGGCCCGGTCGGTCGCGGCCTGCCGGTCGGCGGCCTCGGCGCGGGCGCGGGCGGCGTCGGCGGCGACGGCAGCGGCCTGGGCCTCGGTGAGGGCGCGCTCGGCCTCGGCCTCCAGGGCGCTGTTGCGGGCCAGCAGGTGCTCGCGCAGTTCGGTCAGCAGGTCCAGCTGGGTGCGCAGGGCCGGGGCGTGGCGGTCGGTGAGCTCGGCCAGCCGGGCCAGGCGTTCGTCGAGGGCGTCGCCGCCGTGCTGCTGGCGGGCGGCCTTGGCGTCGGCCGCGCAGGTTTTGTCCGGGCAGTACTTGGGTGGACGGCCGGTGGCCTTGGGCCGGGCGAAGCGCTCTCCGCAGTGGTCGCAGGTGAGCAGCTGGACGGCAGGCGCGCCGGCGGAGGGCGGCGGGGCGGGGTGCTCCGAGGAAGGGGTACTCATCCGGTCACCCTAGCGGTCGTCTCGTTTACTGAAATGGAAACGTTTATAGTTTCTGGAAACATGTACCGATCGACTTCGGAAGGCTTCACAGAATAAAAGTTCTGTGGAGTAGTATGATCGGCGCGTCCCTCTTCCCCCTCACCCGCCCGGGAGGCCCCGCCGATGCTTGCTCGCTCCCCCGCCGCCGCGGCTCCGGCGACCCGCCCGCCCCGCACCATGCTCGTGCTCACCACCGACGGGCGCATGCGCACCGCCACCCCGGACGGCTGCCGACGCGGCGGTGACGGCCGCGCGCTCACCGCTCGGCGGCCGGTCCGATGACGGCCGACGAGCTGACCCCGAGTGCGATCCTCCCGCCGGGGCGGCACGCCTTCTCCCCGGCGGCCACGCCGCTGTCCCCGCCCGCCGCGGCGGCCGAGCCCGCCCCCGCGGCGTCGGGCGCATCGCCACCGGCGCCGCTGGTCGACACCGTCGGCAAGATCCCCGGGCTGCGGCCCCGCCGCGCTCGCGGTGACGGCGGCGAGGTCGCCGGAGAGCTGGTCGACCGCATCGACGCCCTGGGCGGGACCGCCTGGCGCACCGCCGCGGCCTGGCTGGCCGACGCCCGGGCCATCACCACCCGCCAGACCCGCCTGGCCGACCTGGCCGCGTTCGTACGCTGGCTGCACGCCGCCGTGCCCGGCGCCGACCTGCTGCAGGCGAACGAGGACCAGTTGGTCGCCTACCGCGACGCGCTGGGCACCGGCACCGCCACCGCCGGAGTGCGCACCCCGGGCAAACCCCTGGGGCCGGCCACCGTGGCCCGGCGCCTGGCGCACCTGCGCAGCTTCTTCCGCTACGCCCGGCGCCGCGGCGCCGTCCCCGTCAATCCGGCCGAGAACGTCACCTCCCCGGCGGTCTCCACCGACGGCAGCACCCCGGCGCTCACCCGCGCCGAGCAGACCGCGCTGGCCGCCGGAGCCCAGGCGATGGCCGAACGGTACCCGGTCGGCGCCGCCGCGGTGCTACTGCTGATCGGCTCGGCCCTACGCGTCGGCGAGGCGCAGGCACTGACGGTCGGCAGCGTCATCCGCGACGGTGAACGGATCGCGATCCGCGTCCGGCGCAAGGGCGGCCGCCATGCCGACCTGCCGATGCCGCCGCGCGCCTGGCCGCTGATCATCCCCCTGCGCGCCGGACGCGCACCCGGTGAGGCGCTGTTCACCAAGGACGACGGCCGCCCGATCGACCGCTGGTGGACGGCCGCCATGCTGCGTCGCGCCGCCCGCGCCGGTGGCCTGCCTGACGACGTCGCCGACCGGCTGCACGCGCACATGATGCGCGCCACCGCCATCACCCTGCTGCTGGAGCACGAGGTGGCACCGCTGGACAAGGTCCAGCAGCTGGCCGGGCACCGCAGCTCGGCCACCACCATGCGCTACAAACGCCGCACCGGATCCCTGGCCGCGGCCGTCGACGGGCTGGACGCCCTGCTGGATCCCGAGGAGCCGTGAGTCTCGTCCATCTTCCTCGCCCTGTACCTCGAGGTGAAGCAGATTCCTGCGGCGTGCGTCCCGTTTCGTGGCATTGAGATGTAAGCGGGCCAGCCGTTGGATCTCGGTTGCTTTCCCGATGGGGGAGACCAAGACGAGTAGAAGAAGCTCATCGAGCTCAATCCCCTGCTGCGAACCTGATGATCTCCCACAATGCCCTGGGCCCATGGACGTAGTGCGCGGCCCGATGGCCGGGGACTGTGGTCGACTTCGGCCTGTCCCGCTACAAATTCATCGACGAGGTCGACGCCGCTTCCGGGCTCGACGGACGACCCAGCATCGTCGAGATGGACCCGCTGAAGTTCGAACAGCGCGGCTTGAAATTCTGGACGACGCAGTCGTCGAGAGCCGACGGCGTCGACGGCGTGGTGGTCAACGAGGACCCTGTCCTGGGCGGCGTCTGCACCATCCAGGCCAAACGGTACAAGAACGCCGTCTCACCCAACGACGTGCGTGCCCTGGCGGGATCGATCGAGGACATGCGCGCCTACAAGGGAATCCTGGTGACGACGTCATGGGTCGGCAGCGCCGGCCGCCAGTTCGCGGCACGGGCGTATCCAGCTCATCGAGGGTACCGAGCTCAAGCACCTCCTGAAGGAACACCTCGGCCTCGACGTACGCGTCGATCTTCCCAAACCGCCCCGCGACGGCGATGACACGCAGAGACCGAAACAACGTGGGACTGACCCGTCCCGGACATCCCGGCGGCGGTCTCTTCAGCGGTCATCGGGATGCCAGGGCCGGTCGGCCGCGGTGGGCCGGGCATGCACGGCCACCGCCAGGGCGTAGGTCGCGCGGGGAGCATGGGCGCCAACGGGACCGAGATAGGTGTGGCCGGTCAGATGGCACCAGGCGGGCAGGTCGACCGGTGCGGCCGGGTCGGCAGCGATGACGTGCACGATGGTGCCCGGGGCCAGTCCGGCGACCAGCCGCCTCAGCTCGATCAGCAGCTGCACGCACCGGCGGTCACCACCGTCCAGCACGACCGGATCGCGGGCGTCAATCATGTTCATACGGCCACCGGCAGCTCGGCCAGACGCCACTCCAGCATGCCGTCGGCCAGCCGTGCCGCGCGGCGGCCGCGGGCGGTCAGCTCCCGCACCGCCTCGTGGGCCATCACGCAGTAGGCGCCTCGGCAGTAGGCGACGATCTGCCCGTCGGCGGGCAGATCGGCCAGCCGGTCGGCGAGTTCGTCCAGCGGGACCGAGACGGCGCCGGGGATGTGCCCGGCGGCATACTCGGCGACCGGGCGCACGTCGACCACGATGACGTCCCCGGCCTGGACCCGGATCAGTAGCTCCTCGCGGGTGACCTGCTCGGCGTCATCGGACCCCAGATAGGCGACACGGGCGCGCTCTACCTCGGCCAGGTGTGCGGCGGCGACCTGGCGCAGGTGCGCCCAGAGCCCGGCCACGTCGGTGCCGGCCAGCCGGTAGAAGACCTTCGTGCCCTGCTTGCGGGTGGTCACCAGCCCGGCCTGGCGCAGCACCTGCAGGTGGCTGGAGGCGGTGGTCAACCCGAGCCCGGCCGCTTGCGCGAGGGCCTCGACGGAGCGCTCGCCCTGAGCCAGCAGGTCCACCAGCTCCAGCCGCTTGCCGCTGGCCAGGGCTTTCCCCACCGAGGCGAACGCCTCGAACAGCGCCGTCTTGGCGGCCGCATCACCCATTTGACAATCCTCCAAATATCTCTGGAATACTGTACTTACTGGAGAGCGGAGAGGCAACATGATCATTCCGATCGTGGACGAGGGCTTGGGCAACTCGTCTTACCTGGTCGATCTCGGTGACGGCCGTGCCCTGGCGGTCGACGTGAGCCGGGACCTGCGTGCCTTGCGCGCCGCCGCCGCAGGGCGTGGCCTGAAAGTGGCGTTCGCCGCCGAGACTCACCTGCACGCCGACTTCCTGTCCGGCGCCCGGCAGTTGGCCGCCGACGATCGAGCCCGGGTGCTGGCCTCGGCCGCCGGCGGCCGGGCCTTCGACCACACCGGCCTGGTCGACGGCGATGAGATCGACCTGGGCGGTCTGACCTTGCAGGCCCTGGCCACACCTGGCCACACCGGCGAGCACCTGGCCTTCATCCTGCGAGACGGCGCGACGCCGCTGGGAGTGTTCTCCGGCGGATCGCTGATCGTCGGCTCGGCCGCCCGCACCGACCTGTGCGGCCCCGAACGGACCGGGGCTCTGACGCGGGCCCAGTACCGCTCGCTGCGCCGGCTGGCGGAGTTGCCGGACGAGACCCGGCTGTGGCCCACCCACGGCGCGGGCTCGTTCTGCTCGGCTCCGCCCGGCACCGAGCGCACCTCCACCATCGGTGCGGAGAAGGCCGCCAACGCACTGCTGCGAGCACCGGACGAAGAGACGTTCGTCGCCGCCCTGCTCGGGAGCCTGAGCAGCTTCCCGCCGTACTTCCTGACCCTGCCCGAGGCCAACCGGCGCGGCGCGCCCGTCTTGATCGGTGAGCCTGGGATCGCCTTGCTGGACGCCGAGACGGTGCACTCCTTGCAGGCCGAGGGGGCGGTGGTCGTCGACGTGCGGCCGGTGCGCAATTTCGCGGCCGCGCACATCCCCGGCGCGATCTCCATCCCACTGCGGGAGCAGTTCGCCTCCTGGCTGGGCTGGCTGCTCGACCCCGGCACGCCGTACGTCATCGTCCGCGACCCCGGTCAGGACCTCGCGGAGATCGCCTGGCAGGCCGCCAAGATCGGATACGAGGCGTGCGCCGGGGAACTGGCCGGTGGCATGGGCGCCTGGCACGGCCCGACGCAGAGCATCGCCCTCATCCGCGCCGGCCGGATCGACGGCGAGCGTGTGCTGGACGTGCGACAGGAGGTCGAGTACGCCTCCGGGCACCTCCCCGGCGCGGCACACATCGAACTCGGCGCCCTGCCTGCCCGCATCGGTGATGCGCCGGACGGGCCGGTGGTGGTGATGTGCGGGCACGGCGAGCGCGCCATGACCGCCGCCAGCCTGCTGGCGCGCACCGGCCGTCGCGGGGTACGGGTGCTGGAGGGCGGCCCCGATGATTGGGCCAAGCACACCGGCCGGACGTTGCAGGATGGCCCGGCGTGAGTGCGACCACCCCCGCCACCGGCGATACCGGAGACGCTGAGAACGCCGAGTCGGCCATCCGGCTCGGCCTGGCCGCCAACCTTCCCCAGTTCGTCCTGCTGGTCGCGGTCAACGCCCTGGTCGGCGGCATGCTCGGCCAGGAACGCATCACGCTGCCGCTGCTGGCCGAGACCGTCTTCGGCCTGTCGGCCCACACCGCGGCGCTGACCTACATCCTGGCCTTCGGCGCCACCAAGGCGATCATGAACTTCTTCGCCGGCACCTGGTCGGACCGTTACGGCCGCAAACCCGTCCTGATCGCCGGGTGGCTGATCGCGCTGCCGATCCCGGCCATGCTCGCCTGGGGCCCGTCCTGGGCCTGGATCATCACCGCGAACGTGCTGCTGGGCGTCTCCCAGGGCCTGACCTGGTCGACGACCATCATCATGAAGATCGACCTGGCCGGGCCGGAGCGGCGCGGCCTGGCCATGGGCTTCAACGAGGCCGCCGGCTACCTCGCGGTGGCCGTCACCGCGCTAGCCACCGGTTACCTGGCCGAGCAGTTCGGGCTGCGGCCGGCACCGTTCCTGCTGGGCGCCGCCTACGCCGCCCTCGGCCTGGGATTGTCCACCCTGGTGGTGCGGGAGACCCGCGAGCACGCCCGGGCCGAGGCCGCCGCCCACCCGGCCGGCGGCCCCCACCACGCCGAGCTGACCACTCGGCAGATCGCCTGGCGCACCAGCGTCGGTGACCGCTCGCTGTCGGCGGCCAGCCAGGCCGGGATGGTCAACAACCTCAACGACGCCCTGGCCTGGGGCGTCTTCCCGCTGATCTTCGCCGCCCGCGGCCTGAGCGTGGCCGAGATCGGAGTGCTGGGCGCGCTGTATCCGGCCGTGTGGGGGCTGGGGCAGACGGCCACCGGCTGGTGGTCTGATCACGTGGGCCGCAAGCACCTGATCACCGCCGGGATGCTGGCCCAGGCCGCCGCCATCGCGCTCGTGGCGCTGGGCGGGTCCTTCACTGTCTGGGCGCTCGCCCAGGTGCTGCTCGGGGCCGGGACCGCGCTGGTGTATCCCACGCTGCTGGCGGTCATCGGTGATGTCGCCCACCCGGCCTGGCGGGCTCGCGCGGTCGGCGTCTACCGATTGTGGCGGGACGGCGGTTTCGCCGTCGGCGCGCTGCTGGCCGGGATCATCGCCGACATCTGGAGCCTGGAAGCCGCCGTCTGGACGGTCGCCGCGCTGACCGCGGCCTCCGGCCTGGTGGTGGCGGCGCGCATGATCGAGACCCACCCGGAGAAGACGCGATGAGCCATCCCGCACTGGCCGAGGGACCGATCTACCTCGACTACAACGCCACCACCCCCGTCGACCCGGCCGTACTGCAGGCGGCCCTGCCCTACCTGGCCACGCATTTCGGCAACCCCTCCAGCGCCCACGCCTACGCCCACGCCCCACGCGAGGCCTTGGCGCGGGCTCGGGTCCAGCTGGCCGACCTGCTCGGCGCCCGGCCGGAGGAGATCGTCTTCACCGGCGGTGGCTCGGAATCCGACACCCTGGCCATCCGCGGCGCCGCCCTGGCCCGGGCCGACGACGGCCGGCGGCAGATCCTCACGCTGGCCACCGAGCACCCGGCCGTGCTGCAGGCCTGCCGGAGCCTGGAGCGCGACGGCTACCTCACAGGGCTGCTGCCGGTCGACGCCTGCGGCCGCCTCGATCCGGCCGTCCTGCGGGAGGCACTGGACCGGGACACGGCGCTGGTGTCGATCGCCTACGGCAACAGCGAGACCGGCACCCTGCAGCCGCTTCCCGAGCTGGCCGCCCTGGCCCGCGCCGCCGGGGCGCTGTTTCACACCGACGCCGCCCAGGCCGCGGGCAAGGTGCCCATCGATGTGGCCGCACTCGGGGTGGACCTGCTGACCGTGGTCGGGCACAAGATGTACGCGCCCAAGGGGGTGGGCGCCCTGTATGTGCGGTCCGGGGTCGCGCTGGACCCGGTCATCGCCGGCGGCGGTCAGGAAGACGGGCGGCGCGCGGGCACCGAGAACGTCGCGTTCGTCGCCGCGCTCGGCGCCGCCGCCGACCTGGCCGGCCGCGAGCTGCCCGACAGCCTCGCGCGGCTGGCCGGGCTGCGGGACCTGCTCCAGGCCGAGCTGGAGCGGCTGCTGCCCGGCCGCGTCCGTCTCAACGGCCACCCCGCGATGCGGCTGCCCGGCACGCTGAACGTCGGCATCGACGGCATCGACGGACGGGCGCTGCTGGCCGCCGTTCCCGAGGTCGCCGCCGCCACCGGCTCGGCCTGCCACGAAGGCACCGATGTCGTCTCGCCGGTGCTGACCGCCATGGGTCTGCCCGAGCAGCGGGCGCGTTCGGCGCTGCGCCTGTCGCTGGGCCGCTGGAGCACCGAGGCCGAGGTACGGCGGGCCGCCGCGCTGCTCGCGCGCGCCGCCGATGCGTTCCCGCGATCCGGCTGACGGTCAGCGGTCAGTGGCCGCCATGGCGGTTCCCCGCGTGTGAAAGGAGAACGGGGTACGGGCCTCGGGCAGCAGGAAACGTTCCAGCGCGGTGATGGTGAACCCGGCCCGCTCGATCACGGCGACGGTGTCGCGGCCGGTGTGACAGCCACCGGCCAGGCGCGGCCACACGGTCGCATCCAGCAGCCGCTGCAGGCGCACCAGGCCGGGCGAGTCCGCGCGCCCGTGCTCCAGGAACCGCAGCCGCCCGCCCGGCCTGAGCACCCGCCGCGCCTCGGCCAGCGCCGCAGCGGCATCCGGCAGTGAGCACAGCACCAGGCAGAACACCACCGCATCGGCGCTGCGGTCGGCGACCGGCAGGTGCTCGGCCACGGCCCCGGCGACCTCCACGGGAACCGGGGCCGCAGCGGCGGCCGCGCGGACGATCTTTCGCAGCCGAGGTTCCGGCTCGACGGCGAGCACGCCGGTGACGGCGGGCGGGTAGTGGGCGAAGTTCACCCCGTGGCCCGCGCCGACCTCGATCACCTGCCCGGCCAGATGCGCCAGCAGCGCTCGGCGGTGTTCGACCATGCCGCCCTCGTCCATGGCGGCGGCCAGCCGGGGGTAGATCCGGCCGAAGACCGGCCGGCGGGTGTTTGTCTTCATGGCGGTCACCAGGTGACCGGCAGCGCGGTCAGCCCGCCGGTCAGCACGTTCGGGTCGAAGGTCAGCTCCTCCACCGGACAATCCAGGCGCAGGGTGGGGAAGCGGGCGGCCAGCTGGGAGAAGACCACCTGCAGTTCGATACGGGCCAGCGGGGCGCCGATGCAGTAGCGTGCGCCGTGGCCGAAGGTCAGGTGCGGCACCGCCGGCCGCTGGAGGTCGAAGCGGTCGGGATCGGCGAAGACGGCCGCGTCGTGGTCGGCCGCGCCGGTGTCCAGCAGCACCAGGTCGCCTTCTCGTACGTGCACGCCGGCGATTTGAAGGTCGGTGCGGGCGTAGCGGGGTATGCCGCCGCCGCCCAGGCCGGGCGCGCAGGATCTCCTCCACCGCGGCGTCGATCCGGGACGGGTCGGCCACCAGCGCCCGCCACTGACCGGGGTCGGCCAGCAGCCAAGCCGCGCCGCCACCGATCGCGGTCACGGTGGTCTCGTGCCCGGCGAACAGCAGGAACATGCCCATCGCGGCGGCCTCGCCGTCGTTGACGCCCTCGGTGGCGGCCAGGCGGGAGATGACATCGGCGTCCGCCACCAGCGCACGCGGGCGGCGCAGCAGGGCGGCCAGCCCTTGCCCGGTGAGGGCGGTGCCGATGGTCAGCATGGTCGCGGTCAGCAGCACCACCAGCCCGATCGTGACCACGGCCGAATCGCTCGTCATCGTCATGCCCCGGCCCGGATGCGTGTGCTGCAGCGGGCTCGCAGGTGGCGGGCCAGGTGCCGGGCCAGGTGGGCGGCGTCGCGGCCGACGCCGCGCAGGGTGTTGGAGGCGGGGCTGCGCTGCCATTCCAGGCCGAGGAAGCCGAGCCCGGGATGGGTGAGCGAGATCCCGCCGCGCTGGCGGGGGCGGCCGGAGGAGTCCAGGGCGCCGCCGAGGGCGCGCAGGTAGGGCAGGTGAGGCCGGTAGCCGGTGGCGAAGACGACCGCGTCGACGTGCTCGCGGGCGCCGTCGGCCCACACCACGGCGTCGGCGTCGAAGCCGGGGAACGTCTCCTTGCGGTCGATGCGGCCGTCGGCCAGGGCGCGGCGGTAGCGGCCGTCATCCAGCACCGGCACGGCTGGCGGGGAGTCGGCCCGGCGGGCGGGCAGGCGGTCGAAGCCGGTGATCGCGAACCAGAAGTGCAGGTCGCGGCCGAGGGGGCGCTGGTCGACGAAGCGGATCGGTGCCCGGGTGGCCAGGGTGACCGCGGCGACGCCGGCCAGGTCGTGGGCGATCTGGACGGCGGAGTTGCCGGCGCCGACCACCACGACGCGCTGGCCCGCATGCGGGGCCGGGTTGCGGTAGGCGGCGGCGTGCAGGATCTGCCCCGTGAAACCGTCCTGGCCGGGCAGGGCGGGCTGGTGCGGGTTGCCGAAGGAGCCGCTGGCCGCGATCACCGACGGCGCCGACAGGGTGGTGCCGTCGGCGAGTTCCACGGTGAAGCCGCCGCCGTTCTCGGCCCGTACGGCGGTGACGCGGGTGCCGGTACGGATGTCGGCGTCCAGGCGGGCGGCGTAGCGCTGCAGGTAGGCGACGACCTCGTCGCGGTGCGGATAGCGGGCCGGGTCGCCGTCGAAGGGCGCGCCGGGCAGGGCGCTGTAGCGGGCCGGGGAGAACAGGGTGAGGCTGTCGTAATAGCGGGCCCAGGAACCGGCGGGGTGCTCGCCCGCCTCCAGGACGACGGGGGTGAGGCCGGCGTCGCGCAGGGCTCGGGCGGCGGCCAGGCCGGATTGGCCGCCGCCGATGACGATGGTGTCCATGCCGCGCATCGTATCGTCAAATCCATAAATGACAATACGATCGGGTAGGATCATCCCATGCAGATGGGAAGCGACATCGAGTTGACGGACGCGGCCCGCGGCCTCCTCAAGGCCCTGGCCAGCGACACCCGCCAGCAGATCCTGATGCTGTTCGCCGGTGGGATCGAGCTGACCGTGGGCCAGGTCGCCGAGCGCATGGACCTGGCCCAGTCGGCCACCTCCACCCACCTGGCGACCCTGCGCGACGGCGGCGTGCTGGCCTCGCGCCGCGAGTGGAAGACCGTCTACTACCGCGCCGATCCGGCCCGGATCGGCCAGGCATTGGCCGACCTGCAGGCCGGCCTGCAGGCGTGCTGCCCCCCGGCCGGCTGCTCGCCCGGCGCCTGCGGATGAGGTCCGTTCCGCCGCAGGCCGGTCGGATCCCGGCCGGTCAGCCGCCTCCGCACGGGCACGCTCCCGCGGGCCGCACCTCGCGCACATCGCCGCGGGCGTCGGTCTCCACCCGGCAGCAGGCCGTCAGCAGCGCCCGCAGCCGGGTCCGGGCCCGCTGGATGCGCGACTTCATCCCGGGCACCGACAGGCCGAGCCGGCCGGCGGCCTCGGCCTGGGTGAGGCTCTCGTAGTCGATGAGGGTGATGGCCTGGCGGTCGCGCTCGGCCAACCGCTCCAGCATCGGCGCCAGGCATCCGGCCAGGGCGCTCAGGGCGCCGGGGTCGGCCGCCTCGGCGGTGAGGCTGCGGTCGAAGGCGGCCCGGGCATGCGCCCGTCCGGCCGCGGCGGCCGCGCGGTGGTGGTCGATGATCGCGTTGCGGGTGATCTGGTAGACCCAGGCCTCCAGCCGCCCGGCCTCGCGCGGGCCGGCGACGGTCCGGCTGATGCGCACCAGCACCTCCTGGACGATGTCCTCAGCGTCGGCGGGCCGGTCGATGCGGGCGGCGACGAAGGCGACCAGCCGGGTGCGCAGCTGCGCGCTCGCCGCCGCCGCGGCGTCGGCGGCCGGTCGGGTGGGTGTCGTCACGGTCGTGTCCTTCCTGGCCCCTGCCCGGGGCCGGGCCGGCCCGGCCCCGGGCAGGTATGCGGGCGGGTGTGCGGTGTTACCGGCAGCCGCAGCTGCCGGGCGCCTCCCCGGCCGGGGCGGTGACCGAATCTCCGGCCGGGGTGCCGCAGCAAGCGCCCTTGTCCTCGGGCGCGCAGCAGGTCTGCAGCGCGGCGGTCGAGCAGCAGGCCGTGGCGGGCGTCTCGGTGGCGGGCCCCGTCGAGGTGGTCTCGGTGCTGGTCATGGCGGATCGTCCTGTTCTTCGGGTGAACAACGTCACTGGGGTAGACGGGGCGGTCCGGGAATGGATGCACCGGGGACCTGCCTGCTTTGGCCGCCACCTAATTTGACATCTCTCTAATCAGAGTGGCAGGCTGAATACTACTTAGACAAGCTTCAATATAAGAGGTGTGAGATGCGCTCTCTGCTGCGCCGCCGCCCGGCTCCCGCGACATCCGCGACCGTCTCCTTCGACGAGGCCACCGGCACCGTCTGCGACCGCGCCTGCCGGGCCGAGGCGGTGCTGGAGCGTGCCCGCGCCGCCGCTTGGCTCGCCCGCTGAACCCCACCGACCGTCCGAGAGCGACCACCCGAACCCCGGAGGAACGATCATGAGCAGTGGATGCTGCGGCCCGGCCGCCCCCGCCGAGCAGAGCGCGCCGGCCGTACCCGTCCAGACCGCCCCGGCCACCAGCAGTGAGCAGGTCGTGC
Source organism: Planomonospora parontospora (assembly GCA_014647935.1). Classification (GTDB taxonomy): domain Bacteria; phylum Actinomycetota; class Actinomycetes; order Streptosporangiales; family Streptosporangiaceae; genus Planomonospora; species Planomonospora parontospora. The sequence continues at coordinate 106,101 of BMQD01000012.1, read as the reverse complement.
TCTCACCGCAGCTGGACCACCTGCCGGTCGCGGTGATCGGCGCCGGACCGGTCGGCCTGGCCGCCGCCGCCCACCTGGCCGAGCGGAACCTGGACTTCCTGCTCCTGGAAGCGGGTGAGCAGGTCGGCGCCTCCATCGCCCAGTGGGGGCACGTGCGTACCTTCAGCCCGTGGAAGTACGACATCGACGCGGCCGCCCGCCGCCTGCTGGACGCCGGCGGCTGGACCGCGCCTGATGAGGACTGGCTGCCCACCGGCGCCGAGCTCGTCGAGGACTACCTCATCCCGCTGGCCGCCCACCCCGCGATCGCCCCGCACCTGCGGCTGAACGCCAAGGTCACAGGCATCAGCCGTCTCGGCTTCGACCGGGTCCGCACCACCGGCCGTGACACCGCCCCGTTCGTGATCCGCCTGGCCGACGGCACCGAGATCGCCGCCCGCGCGGTCGTGGACGCCTCCGGCACCTGGCGGACCCCGAACGTGCTGGGCGCCTCCGGCCTGCCCGCCCACGGCGAGCACGCCGCGGCCGGGTTCGTCGACCATGCCCTGCCCGACGTGCTGGGCGCCGACCGCGAGCACTATGCGGGCAAGCACACCCTGGTGGTGGGCGCCGGCCATTCCGCGGCCACCACCCTGCTCGCGCTGGCCGCTCTGGCCGAGGAGGCACCGGAGACCCGCATCACCTGGGCGATCCGCGCCGGATCGGCGGCCCGCACCTACGGTGGCGGCGCCGCCGACGCGCTGCCGGCCCGCGGCGCGCTCGGCACCCGCCTGCGCGCGCTGGTCGAGACGGGCCGCATCACGCTGCTGACCGCCTTCTTCACCCACGCCGTCACCGCCGACGGCGAAGCGGTCACGGTGATCAGCCGCGACCCGTCCGGGAATGAGCAGAAGGTGGTCGCCGACCGGATCGTGGCCGCCACCGGCTACCGCCCCGACCACGCCATCGCCGGCGAGCTGCGCCTGGACCTGGACGCGATCCTGGGCTCCACCCGCGCGCTGGCCCCGCTGATCGACCCCAACCACCACTCCTGCGGCACCGTGCCCGCGCACGGCGCCGACGAGCTCGCCCATCCCGAGCCCGGCTACTACGCCGTCGGCGTCAAGTCCTACGGCCGCGCCCCGACGTTCCTGATGGCCACCGGGTATGAGCAGGTCCGCTCGGTGGTCGCCGCCCTGGCCGGGGACTGGGCGGCCGCCCGGCAGGTGCAGCTGGAGCTGCCCGAGACCGGCGTGTGCTCCTCGAACCTGGCCGAGGCCCAGGAAACCCGCGTGGGTCTGGCCACCGGCATCAGCGGCGGCCTGCTGGCCGCCCCGCTGCCCCTGGCCTCGGTGGGCGCCTCGGCCGAAAGCGGCGGCGGCTGCTGCGGCTGACCCGCATCCACCGATCCCCGCATCACGATCATCCGAAGAAAGGCGGGATCCGGCCATGTCCGACGGCTATCCCACCGCACCGCAGAAGGAGGCCCTGCGCCTGATCTGCACCCGCGGTCCGCTGGATGCCGACCGGCTGGGTCGCCGCCTGGCCGATGCCCGCCGGGTCAGCGGTAATCCCGGTCATGCCGCGGCGATCGCCCGCATGGCCGGCACCCTGGCCTGGCGGCTGGCCGCCCAGGGCTTCATCGCCCAAGCAGAGGGCGCCTGGGCCGCGACGGCCGACGGCCGCCGCGTGATCTCCTGTACCGGTGAGAGCGCGTGACGTCCACCGCCGCCGAGACCGCCGCCCCTGATGCCGGGGGCGGCGGTCGGGTGCGTTCCCGGCGCCAGGGCGCGCGGATCGTCGCCGCCCTGGCCGTCACCCAGACCATCGGCTACGGCGTGCTCTACTACGCCTTCTCGGTCTTCCTGCTGCCCATGGCGGCCGACCTGGGCGCGTCCACCGCCCAGGTCGCCGCCGCCCTGACCTGCTCGGTGCTGGTCTCGGCGCTGTGCGCACCGGTGGTGGGCCGCCTGCTGGACGCCCGCGGCGGCCGCGGCCTGATGACCACCGGATCGGTCCTCGGCACGCTCGCCGTACTGGCCTGGTCACAGGTGCACACCCTCATCCAGCTGTATGCGGTGTTCGCCGCCATCGGCGTCGCGAGCGCGATGGTGCTCTACCAGAGCGCCTTCGCCGTCATCGTGGCCTGGTTCGACGGGCACGAGCGCGGTCGGGCCGGCGCGCTGCTGGCGCTGACCGTCGTGGCCGGATTCGCCTCCACGATCTTCCTGCCGCTGTCCGGCCTGCTGGTGGAGCGGTTCGGCTGGCGCCAGGCCCTGGTGGTCCTGGCCCTGGTCTACGGCTTGGCCGCCGTCCCGCTGCACGCGCTCGTGCTGCGCCGCCGCGAGCGCACCGCCCATGCGCCCGCGGCGGCCGCACAGCGCGCCGCGATCACCCACGAGGCCGTCCGCCGCCGCCCGTTCTGGCTGCTGGTCGCCGCCTTCACCGCCAGCGGCGGCGCCACGGCCACCATGGCCCTCCTGCTGATTGCCTACCTGGTCCACCTCGGCCACCCTCCCGTCCTGGCCGCCACGCTGGCCGGGCTTTTGGGCGTGCTGTCGGTGACCGGTCGCCTGCTCACCACCGGCCTGCAGACCCGCCTGCCCGCCGCCCTCATCGCCGCGGCGATCTTCGCCCTGCAAGGCGTCGCCGCGGCACTCCTGCCCCTGGCCGGGCGGACGGTGCCGGGCGCCATCGGCTGCGTGCTGGGGTTCGGGCTCGGCTTCGGCATCGCCTCCATCACCCTGCCCCACCTGCTCGTCGACCGGTACGGCACCGCCGCCTACGCCACCCTGTCGGGCCGTATCGCGTTCTTCTCCGTCGCGGCCAAGGCATCGGCCCCGCTCGGGGCGCTCGCTCTGGCCCAGCTCGCCGGCTACGGCCGGGTGATGGCGGCGGTGGCCGCCGCCTGCGCGGTCGCCGCATTCGCACTGACCGCCTACCACCGCATACCATTTAGACCAGCATCGAAGTAAGGAGCCTGCTCATGACCGCCCCCACCACCGCCTGCTGCGCCCCGATCGCCCGCGAGCCGCTCGCCGAGGCCGAGGCCGCCGAGCTGGCGGTGCTGCTCAAGGCGGTCGCCGACCCGGTCCGGCTGCGCCTGCTGTCGATGATCGGCTCCCACGCCGGCGGCGAGGCATGCGTGTGCGATCTGACCGACGCCTTCGACCTGACCGCGCCCACCATCTCCCACCACCTCAAAGTCCTCCGCACGGCGGGGCTGATCGACTGCGAGCGGCGCGGCACCTGGGTCTACTACTGGATCGTCCCCGCGGCGGTGAACCGGCTCGGCGCCCTGTTCACGCCGCTGGCCGAGCCCGCCCACGCCTGAGCCCGCCCGCTCATTAGCCGTTCGGCGGCGCGCCATCTTGCGCGGCGAGGGCGGCGAGGGCCTCGGCAGCCGGGAGCGCGGTGATGATGGCTCTGTTGGTGGAGCCTGGCAGCAGGCGGATGCTGTCACCCTGCTGGTCCGCCGCCGCTTCGGCTGGGTCGGCGATCCGCGCAGCAAGGTAGGTCACACACCGGTAACATACCGCTGTTCGTTGGTATCCGCCTCTGAGAAGGTACGCGGCTCCCCGGCCGTACTGCCAGGCGTTTTCCCCGATCCCGCGGCCGATCGTCAGGCGGGCAGCAGCTCGGCGATCAGCTGGCTGACGCGGACCTTGATCTCGTCCCGGATCGGGCGGACCGCCTCGATGCCCTGGCCGGCCGGGTCCTCGAGCTTCCAGTCCTCATACCGCTTGCCGGGGAAGAACGGGCAGGCGTCCCCGCACCCCATGGTGATCACGACGTCGGAGTCCTGCACGGCCTCGGCGGTGAGGATCTTCGGGGTCGCGCCGGTGATGTCGATGCCGACCTCGCGCATCGCCTGCACGGCGACGGGGTTGATGGTCTCGGCGGGCGCGGACCCGGCGGAGCGGACCTCGATCGCCTCGCCCGCCAGGTGGGCGAGCCAGCCGGCGGCCATCTGGGAGCGTCCGGCGTTGTGCACGCACACGAACAGGACGCTGGGCTTGGCGGGCGTGTCAGACATGAGCGTTTCCCTTCGGGGTGGTGGAAAACAGGCGGCGGCCGGCCAGGCTGACGTAGACCAGGGCGACCAGGACGGGCACCTCGATGAGCGGGCCGACCACTCCGGCCAGGGCCTGGCCGGAGGTGACGCCGAACACGCCGACCGCCACGGCGATGGCCAGTTCGAAGTTGTTGCCTGCCGCGGTGAACGCCAAGGTCGCCGTGCGGTCATACGGCAGGCCGGTCGCCCGCCCAGCGAGGAAGGCGCCGCCCCACATGAGGAGGAAGTAGGCCAGCAGCGGCAGCGCGATCCGCGCGACGTCGCCGGGGCGCTCACTGATGGTGTGGCCCTGCAGGGCGAACAGGATGACGATGGTGAACAGCAGGCCGTACAGGGCGATGGGGCCGATGCGCGGCAGGAACCGGGTCTCGTACCAGTCCCGGCCCTTGGATCGCTCGCCCAGTTTCCGCGACAGGTAGCCGGCCAGCAGCGGGACGCCGAGGAAGACCAGCACGCTCTGCGCGATATCCCAGGCGGAGACCTCCAGTGCGGTCCCTTCGCCCAGGCCGAGCCAGCCGGGCAGCAGTTCCAGGTAGAACCAGCCGAGTCCGGCGAAGGCGACAACCTGGAAGACCGAGTTGATCGCGACCAGCACGGCGGCGGCCTCCCGGTGGCCGCAGGCCAGGTCGTTCCAGATCAGCACCATGGCGATGCACCGGGCCAGCCCGACGATGATCAGACCCGTCCGGTAGGCGGGCAGGTCGGGCAGGAAGACCCAGGCCAGGGCGAACATCAGCACCGGGCCGATGACCCAGTTCAGCAGCAGCGACGAGACGAGCAGGCGTCGGTCGCCGGTGACCGTGCCGAGCCGGTCGTAGCGGACCTTGGCCAGCACCGGGTACATCATCAGCAGCAGGCCGAGCGCGATCGGCAGCGAGATCCCGCCGACCTGCACCGCCTCCAGCGCGGTGTCCAGACCCGGCACCAGACGCCCCAGCAGCAGACCGGCGGCCATGGCCACCCCGATCCACACCGGCAGGAGGCGGTCCAGCGTCGACAGGCCGCCGATCACCCCGGGATCGGGCGCGACAGCCGGGACGCGGGCAGGCGGCGATGACGGTGATGCCATGGGTCTTCCTTCAGCGCTCGGTCATGGCGGCAGGTACGGCGAGCAGGCCCGACAGCTCGGCCAGCCGTTCGGGGACCACGCGGTAGTACATCCAGGAGGCCCGGCGTTCGGAGGTGAGCAGGCCGACGTCCTTGAGGACCTTCAGGTGGTGGCTGATGGTCGGCTGGGACAGATCGAAGGCGGCGGTCAGGTCGCACACGCAGGCCTCGCCGCTGGCGTGGCTGGCCACGATCGACAGGATGCGCAGCCGGACCGGGTCGCCCAGGGCCTTGAAGACCCTCGCCACCCCGGCGGCCTGAGCGGGGTCGATCGGCTCACGGGCCAGCGGCGCGCAGCACTCCAGCGGCTCCAGCGGTTCCATCGTTCTCCCTGCTCAGCGCGTCGGCCCAGCGGATTCGTCCGCCATCTATATTGGCAGATATCGATTCCGGGGTCGGCAAACGGCGGATGAACACCTCCCGGCCGTCTCCCGGCGGACTCAGGTGCCGACGGTCCTGCTGCGCCGTTCCAGCAGCACCACGTCCCGCCAGACGCCGCGGTGGCAGCCGATGCGCTCGCGCACGCCCACCACGCGGAAGCCGAACGCCTCGTGCAGGCGCAGGCTAGGGGTGTTGTCGGGGAAGACGCCGGACTGGATCGTCCAGATCCCGGCCTCCTCGCAGGCGGCGATGAGCGTGCCCAGCAGCAGGCGGCCGGCGCCGCGGCCCCGGTGGCCGGGGTGGACGTAGACGCTGTGCTCGATCACCCCGGCGTAGACGCATCGCGAGGACACCGGCGAGGCCGCCGCCCACCCGGCCACCGCACCGCTTTCGGCGTCTGCCGCGACGAAGCACAGGTGGCGGATCTTACCTGCGGTGAAGTCCTGCCAGCTCGGTGCGGTCGTCTCGAAGCTGGCCTGCCCGCCGTCCAGCCCGGCCTGGTAGACGTCCAGCACCTGCTCGGCGTCACCGGCCTCCATCGGCCGCACGACCAGACCGGCGGCCCCGGTCGACCGGGCGGCCTCGGGGCGCGGGGTGTCGGCGATGTCGTGGGTCATGGCGCGCGGTCCTTCTCGTCGGCGGGGACGGCCGGGGCGGGAGCGCCCATGACCACGTCGGCCGCGGTGGGAAAGCGGCGCACGCAGGCCTCGTTGATCCGGTACAGGCTCGCGGTGCCGCGCCGCTCGACCAGCACGAAGCGGACCTCGGCCAGGATCTTCAGGTGGTGGGAGACGGTGGACTGGCCCACCCCGGACGCGGTCACGATCTCGCCGACGCTCATCGGCGCGCGCCGCCGGGCCAGCAGCGAGACGAGCTGGATGCGGGTGGCGTCGGCCAGTGCCCTGAACCAGCTCGCGTACTCCTCGGCCCGCACCCGCGGCAAGGGCCCTTCGTTCCCATTCATCGTCAATCGACGATATTCGATGAATGAGGACAGCGGAAGCCCCTTGCCTCCCTCTCCAGGAGCCTCGATGTACGTGATAACGATCTATTATCCCGTATATGAGCGATCACGGCGGCGCGGCGACCAGGACAATCCTTCCCCGCCGCGGTGCGCGACTGGCGCACGTTATCCGGTGCATCTCCTGGGCCGGTGCAGCGACCGCCGCCCGGCGGCCGGCATGAGCGCCGCGCCGAAGGTCGCCGCGCTGTGCGGCGGGCACGTCAGCCTCGCCGCGGCCGCCGACGCCTTCCTGGCCACGGCGCGCACGGCCAACCCCAACACCCACCGCGCCTACGCCTCGGCCATCGACCGCGTCATCGCCCTGCTCGGCCCGGGCCGGCCGCTGGCCGACGTCGCCGAGGCCGAGATCGGCGCCGCGCTGGCCGAGCTGTGGGGCGCCTGCGCACCGGCGACCTGGAACCGCAACCGCGCCGCCATCGCCTCCTGGCTGACCTGGTGCCAGACCAAGAAGCACTGGGCCGCCCCCTCGGTGCCGGCCGAGGCCGAACGGCGCCGCGAGAGGGCGGACGAGACCCGCGCCGTGGCCAAGAGCGCGATCCACCGGCTGCTGAGCCGCCGCGACATCCCGCTGCGCGAGAAGACGCTGTGGCGGATGCTGTATGAGACCGCCGCCCGCGCCGCCGAGGTCCTCGCCCTGAACGTCGAGGACCTCGACCTGGAGCACCGCCGCGCCCCCGTCCGCTCCAAGGGCGGCGCGATCGAGTGGGTGTACTGGGAGTCCGGCACCGCCCACCTGCTGCCCCGCCTGCTCCGGCTCCCGGACGGCACCTCACGCACCCATGGCCCGCGGTTCCTGTCCGAGCGCCGCCCTGTCCCCGCCCGCCGGCCCGCGGCCGCCGACATCTGCCCGCACACCGGCCGCGCCCGCCTCGGCTACGACCGCGCCCGCGTCCTGCTGGACACCTACGCCGGCCTCGACCTGCACCAACTGCGCCACAGCGCCGCCACCCATCTGGGTGAGGCGGAGATCCCACTGCAGCTCATCATGGGCAAGACCCGGCACAAGAACCCCCGCACCGCCCTGCGCTACGTCAAACCCGGCGCTGAGGCCATCGCCGCCGTCACCGAGCATCCGGCTCCGCCGCGGCGTCGGCACTGATCAGAGCTATCAGCGCCTCGCCATAGCCTCTGACCTGCGGTTGGCCCCTTTCCGGCTTACTTGGTCCGTCCCTGGCCTCGACCGCTGTTCATGATTTCAGCCGAGGTGAAGTCGACTCCGTAAGGTTCACTGCTCCAGCATCAACCGCGCAGTGAAACCCGCGACGCCCCCGTACGGCTCGAGACGAGCGGTCACATGTAGATCATTGAGAAAGGACGGAGCCCAGGCGAGAAGATGGTCGTCCATCAGCCGACGAACCGCATCCCGCGCCCGCCCTCGTGCCGACGTTCCAGCGGATGGCTCCGCGCATACATCCAGCAGGTGATGCAATACGGCGAGACCGATCGCGAGATGGTCGCATGCCAGCAGGGGGTAGGCCGTCGGGATCACGGCCTCGACGTGATGGTGTTCCATGAACATCTTGATGCGATGCTCCGCGCGCCCCCCGATCACCGCCTCGCCCCGGTAGACCGACTCATAGGGCAGGCAGACCGGGCGCGGCCCCACGAACAACCGGCAGTACTCGGCTGAGAGCGCCTGGAGAGCTTCGTCCTCCCCCAGCGAGCGTGTTTCCGCTCCGATCAGGAGGGTCTCGGAAGCAGTCGCCTGGGTGTCGGCGGCAAGGAGCGTCCGGTAGAGCGGGCGATCGATCTCCTTGCCGAGCAGCCGAGACATCAGGAGGAACACGTCACGGCCCATGATCAGGGTTTGCAGCTCCGGGTCTTTCACGCTCGGTCCTCGATCTTCCGGATGCTGACGATCGTGTCGTGGTAGGCCTGCTGGCCCGAGACCGGGTCGGGATAGATCGGCAGGATGTCGTTCTGGGGCACGCTGAGGGATCCCGCCCACCAGACCTGGTCGGCGTCCCTGTCCGGCCTCGGCTCGTGTCCGGGCAGGCCGGCACGGTCGCGGCCGTTGGTGGCCACCGGGCCGCCCGTCGTACGACCGGCGTTGTGCGATATGGCGATCACTGAGGGGTGGACGCCTTCGGTGACGTGGACGCGGGTGTGCAGGGTCCCGAACCGGGAGCCGTCTCCCCTGGGCACCTGATCGTCACGCGGGCGGAAGCTCGTCACCTCGATCCAGTCTCCGTGCCGCAGCCCCAGCCGGTCCGCGGTGGCGGTGTTGATCCAGGCGGGGTTGGTGTGGACGATCTCCTGGAGCCATTTGGACTGCATGGTCCGATGGGCGTTGTGCACGTTCCACTTGAAACTGATCATGATGAGCTGGTCCTCGGCGAGTTCCCCTCGGTGAGCGGGAATCTGCTCGTAGACCGGGAGCGGGGAGATCGTCTTGTCGGCTTCGCTCCCCTTGTCCGCCACGAACTGGCTGTGAACTTCGAGCTTGCGAGACGGAGTGGAGAATCCCCGCCGGGCCACACCGCCGATCATGATCCCGATCGCCTGCCGCTCCCCCGTCTTCGGGTCCGTTCCGTTGTAGATGATCCCGGTCTTCTCATCGGTCTCGCTGCCGCGCAGTTCCTGCTCGCTGAGGACCCGCTCATAAGGGGCGTAGTTGGGAGTCTTGGCCGGGTCCTGCCAGACCCCTGCCGTCCGCATGTGCGCGAACCCGCCCGGAACCGGGCGGAAGTACTCCTCGAAGTACTCCTGTTCGGTTCGCCAGGGGAAGTAGCGCTCGATGCCGCCGCCTATGCGGCGGGCCAGTTCCGGGAAGATCTCGCGCAGGTCCTTCGACTCCCCCAGAGGGCCGACCACGGGTTGCCGCAGCCCGACGTAGTCGACGAGCCCTTGTGGCGGCCGGGAGTCGATGTCCCACCGTTCGAGATAGGTCGTCCAGGGCAGCACGATGTCGGCGAGGTTCGATGTCTCGGAGGGCATGACGTCGATGCATACGTGAAAGGGAACGAGTTCCTCGTCCGCCAGTACCTCCCGGACCAGGCTGGCCTCCGGCCATGACCATGCCTGATCGCAGTTGTAGGTCATGAGGGCCGAGATCCGCTGCCGGCGCTCTTTGATCCACAGGTAGACGATCTCACCGACCCGCATCTTGTTGTTCTGCCAGGCATTGGCCAACGGCCAGTCCTTGGCTTCCGCGATCAGGCTCCGGGCGGTGGGTTTGTCGGGGACGGGAGCGGGCTCGGGTATCTGCTTCTTGTCCCAGGCGCTCTGGGGATGCCAGCACCAGCCGCCGACTCTGCCCATGTTGCCGACCAGGGCATTGAGCACAGTGATCGCGCGGTCGTTGTAGAAGCCGTTGCGGTGGGCGGCCGATCCTCGGTTGCAGATCGTGGTGCACCGCGGCGCCGCTTCGGCGAACTCCCGGGCGATACGCCGGATGCTCTCGGCAGGAACGCCGCTCTCGGCTTCCGCGCGTTCCGGCGTGTACTGCCGGACATGCCGGGCGTAGTCGTAAGCGGAGTAGTTCGACCATGTGTCGAACCACTCCTTGTCCCACAACCGTTCGGTGCAGATGACGTTCGCCATGGCCAGAGCGATCAGGCCGTCGGTCCCCGGCTTGACGCAGAACCATTCGTCGGACAGCGCGGCGGTGTTGGACAGCCTCGCGTCGAACGTGACGATCTTCGCGTTGTTGCGCTCGCGGGCACGCATCATGCGGATGGCCACGGGGATGTGCCCCTGGTGGGCTTCGGCCCAGTTGCAGCCGAAGTTGAGGATGTAGCGGCTGTTTTCGAAGTCTCCCAGGTCCCAGTCGGAATCCCCGATCGTGGCGAGGATGGCGGCCCTGCGGTTGAGGGAGCAGAGGGCGCGGTGGTTGAACGCCGAAGGGGTGCCGAAGGCGTTGAGGAACCGGCTGACGATGTCGGATGAGCGGTTGCGGCCCTGCTGGAAGGCGAATTCCTCTGGGCGGCCACTCTGCCTGATGACACGCAGCCGATCGGCGATCTCCGTGTACGCCTCTTCCCAGGAGATGCGTCGCCACCGTCCCTCGCCTCGCTTGCCCACGCGCTTGAGCGGGTGAAGCAGGCGGTTGGGGTCGTACAGGATGGAAGGGCCGGCCACGCCTTTGGCGCAGATCGAGCCTTGGCTGTTGGGATCGGCGGGGTTGCCTTCGATGGTGAGGAGCCGGCCGTCCCGTACGTTGGCGATGATGCCGCAGGCGGTGGTGCACATCTGGCACATGGAGGGGATCTTGCGCACTGCACCGACGGTCTTCCCCGGGTCGACCGAGACATCGCCGACAGGACCGATGATCTCTATGGCTCCCAGCCCGGCTGCCGCCGCACCGGTGACCATTCCTATCCGCAGGAGGTCACGGCGGGTCAGCATCCACGAGGAGCCTGCAGGGCGGTGATGCTCGATTGACACGATCGATTCCTCACTGACCGACGGCGAAGAGCAGGTATCGGGTCGCCGCGGCACCGGCCAGCACCGCGACGGCACTCACGAAGACGGCCTTTCGGTGAGTACGGAAGAACAGCAGTCCCACCGCGGGAACGGCGATGCCGCCCGCCACCACGACGCCCCAGAACATCGCGGCCGACCCTCCGGTGAGGACCTCCCCGGCCAGAAGCCGGTCCGGCGCTCTTCCCGCCAGCGAGAGCATCTCGAACAGCAGCGTGACGGCGAAGCATCCGAGCAGGAGGAGCAACGCCCGACGACCGGCGTGGAGGAGTTCTCGTGTGCCGGGAACGGTGCCCAGCACGGAGACGGTGAGGAGAACCGCCGCCGCTCCCATGAGCAGCGCCGTGATGAGGAAGATCAGCGCTGAGCCGCTGCTGTCGGCCAGCGGTGAGGCCCACGATCGCGACAGCAGGGAAGCAGGGTAGACGGCGAGGGCGAAGCTGATGAAGACGACGACCCAGGCCAGGACAGAGCCGGTCTTCCTGCCTGCCGCCATCGGCTCCGCCGCATTCGCGGATCGCCGGCCGCGCTCGAATCCGTAGATGAGGACGGCGAGCAGGAACATCTTGGCGGCGATGAGCTTGGCTCCGACAGCGAGGGGGGAACCGAGATTGTCGAAACGAGTGATCATCGAGTAGAAGCGCTCAGGGCGTCCCAGGTCGAAGATCAGGAGCACACTGATGAGAGCGAGTGCCCCCATCGCCCCCCACGCTCCGTAACGGTCGATTGCCGCCGCCTCCGAGAGGCGTTGTCGCCCCAGCCACCACGTCGTCAGCGTCACACCGCTGGGAAGGCCGACGAGGACGACGTAGGACGCCAGGAGCGGGCCCCACGCCGCCTCGGGGAGAGGAGCCTGGGCAGGGTGCGGCACCGTCATGCCCTCTCGCCCGGCAGGTCGACCGACTGATCCACCTGCACTCCCGCGTCGGCGATCAGGCTGAGCGCGTTTCTCGGGTCGATGTAGAGCACGCGAGGTCGTGTGCCCTCGCTTTCCTTCCAGACGGCGACGTCGTTCGCGGCCGCTTTCTTCGCGATCGCGCTGTCGGCGTCGTCCAGGTCCCCGAAGATCCGGCAGTTGGTGGGACACGCGTCGACGCACGCCGGTTGCCGTCCCTCCGCCGTGCGATGCGTGCAGAAGGTGCACTTCTGCGCAGCGCCCTTGTCGACGTCGACGTAGATGGCACCGTACGGGCAGGCCGACATGCATGCCCTGTTGAGATTGCAGTCGCCCTCTTCGATGGTGACCTCGCCGTCCTCGAGACGCACCACCGCCCCGGTCGGGCAGGCGTTGAGGCAGGGGGCGTCCTCGCAGTGATTGCACAGCACCGGGATGAAGTGCCGGGTGGCCTGCGGGTAGGAGCCGTGCTCGACGTATTTCACGGTGTCCCTGAAGACGCCGAGGGGGACGTCGAATTCCGCCTTACAGGCCACGGAGCAGGCGTGGCAGCCGATGCAGGTGTTCAGGTCGACGAGCATGCCGAGACGAGCCATGAAAGGTCTCCATCAGGGGAAGCGGATTCCGTGGACGACCACTCGGAATCAGCGGTCGTTCAGCTCGCAATGGACGATACGGTCCGTAATTATCCGAAATTTCCTGTTTGTCGGAAAGGGTACATAGGGAGCGTATGTCGCCTCTTCCGTTAGCGTCAACTGTCAGAAGGTTCGGCAGTTCGCGATATGGACCGATCCCCGCTGGAGCCCGGTGGGGCCGGGTGATTCAACGATGAGCCGAACCGGCCGGATGGTCCGCCGGATGCAGGTCTCCCGCTCGGTCGACCATCGGCACGGCGAAAGCCGCGCAGCGACCGGCACCCGTTCCCCGAGGCGAGGGTTCACAGTTGGCGCAGTCCACGGCATGAAGACGGCCGCCCCGGCCACCGACTTCGAACTGCTCGCAGTGGTCGGGATGGGAAAGACGTGCGCCGGGCCGGTATCCCGATGATCCGCCTCGGCCGTTCCGCCCGATCTCTCATCTGACGGGACGGACCTCGACCGTCGCGGCACCCGGCCAGGTGCGCAACATGGTGAGGACTTCGTCGAGGTCGGCGGCGTCGACTTCGATGTAACCGCTGACCGCCTCCCGGTCTTCGCAGAACGGGCCGTCGATCACACGGAGCCCTTCTTCGGTCCCCCGGCGCACCGTCGTGGCGGTTTCGATGGACTTCAGCCGACGGAACGTTGTGATCTTGCTCGCGTGGGCCGCGAACCAGCGGTCGACCTTCTCGAACTGCAGGTCCTGCTCGTCATCACCCATCGCCTCCCACCTCCTTCCGGCCTGCTCTGCGTCACGGAACACAAGGGCGTATCGCATGTGAGCACCTCCATCTAAGAGACGAACGACAAACACCGCATTTCGACAGATGAAGCGATCGGGTTCGAGCCTCAGCATCGATGCGTAAGGCAGGCAATCACCATAAAGGAGACAAATCACTTACTTCAGATATATATAGTCAAATGATACGCTTCAGAAAAATATAGTCTCCTGGCGCTGATCGCCGTGGAGGCGAGTGCACAGGAGGCGTTGTGACAGACCGGAATGTTCAAGCCACTTCGTGCGACGAACGTGGCACGGCCGGAAACGGAGTCGACCGGCGAGGGCTCCTGCTCGGCGGAGCGCTCGCCGGCGCCGGCCTGCTCTCGGCAGGCTGCTCGTCGGCGACGGCCGACACACCGACACGCGAAGCGCGAGCGCAGACACCGCGCCTGAACCCGCGCAGCTGGGAGTCGGTGCGCGCCCAATTCCCCCTCACCCGGCGCTACGCCCACTTCTCCGCGTTCATGCTGGCCTCCCACCCCGCGCCCGTCACCGCGGCGATCAAACACTTCCGCGACGGCCTGGACACCCATCCTCAGCAGTACGGGCTCGGGATGGCGGACTTCCAGTACAGCGACGCGGTCAGGAAGGCCCTGGCCGGCTACGTCGGCGCGAAGCCGGAGGAGATAGCGCTCACCGACAGCACGACGATGGGGATCGGGCTGGTCTACCGCGGCCTGCGGCTCCGGGCCGGTGACGAGGTCGTGACGACCGAGCACGAGTTCTACTCCACCCACGAGTCCCTGCGCCTGCGGGCGCAGGCCGACGGCGTGGTGGTCCGCACGATCAAGCTCTACGACGCCCCGGCGGCCGTCTCCGCCGACGAGCTCGTGAACCGGATCCGGGCCGCGATCACCTCCCGGACCCGGGCCGTGGCGGTGAGCTGGGTGTACTCGAGCACCGGGGTGAAGCTACCGGTCAAGCAGGTGGCCGCGGCCATAGCCGAGATCAACGCGAGACGCGACGAAGCAGACCGCGTGCTCCTCTGCGTCGACGGCGTGCACGGGTTCGCCGCCGAGAACGCGACGATGCAGGACCTGGGATGCGACTTCTTCATGACCGGCACCCACAAATGGCTGTTCGGTCCTCGAGGAACGGGCTTCGTGTGGGGCCGGCCCGAAGCCTGGGCCCGGTTCCAGCCGGTGGTGCCGAGCTTCTCGATGCCCGCGTTCACCGGATGGCTGACAGACCAGCCGCCGAAGGGCGCGCCGGGAGACCTGGCGACCCCCGGCGGCTACCACTCCTTCGAGCACCGCTGGGCGCTGGCGAAGGCGGTGGAGTTCCACCGGTCCATCGGCCTGGACCGCATCGCGGCACGGGTCCGGTCTCAAGCCGACCAGCTCAAGGAAGGGCTCGCCGGACTGGCTCACGTGCGCCTCGTCACGCCGCGCTCCGCCGAGCTGTCCGCAGGAATCATCTGCTGCGCCGTGCAGGGCCTGGAGCCCGAGGCGGTCGTCCAGAAGCTCGCGGCCGAGCACCGCATCTCGGCCGCCGAGACGCCCTACCGCGAGTCCTTCGTCAGATTCGGCCCCAGCATCGTCACCAGCCCCCAGGAAGTCGAGCGCGCGATCCGCGCGATGGCCGCTCTGGCCTGAGCGCGCACCGGCCGGGCGGGCCTCCCCGAGGTCCCCCGGCCGGTGTCACTTCGCCGCCGTCAGACGCTGATGGTCCTATCCGCCCAGGTGGTCCACTGCGCCAGCTCCTTCATCGAGGAGCGGTGCGTTCCCACCGCCACGCTCTCCTCGCTGATGCCGCGCGCGTCCAGGCACGCGCCGCAGCAGCCGACTTCGGCCTCCTTGCCCACCAGGCCCCGGATCATGCTCGCGACGTTGTAGTAGCCGTTGGGAGTCTTGTGCCCGGCCGTCGCGGAGACCACGGCGTCACCGAACAGGAAGACCTTCACCTCGTTACCGTCTTCCTCCAGCATCTGCCTGGCCCAGCGGATGCCGTTGTAGGTCCGCTCACTGCCGTACGGCGGCTCATGCAGGACGAATAGGAACTTCATCTGGTGCTCCTTCCGAGGAGTGATCGAAGCGGGCGTGACGCGGTGTCGGTCACGCGCCCGGACGCCGCGCCCAGACGGCTCCGGAAGATCTTGGATATCCGGTCGACCCCGATGACGAGGATCACCACCGATGCCACCAAGGTGGCCAGTTCCTGGTAGCGGAACAGGTGCAGCGCGACTCCGAGCGCCTGCCCGATCCCTCCGGCTCCGACGAAGCCGATCACCACTGAGCTGCGGATGTTGCACTCCCACTGGTAGAGCACCTGGGAGGCGAGATGAGCGCGGCTCTGCGGGATGACGGCGAGCAGAGCCGTGGTCAGACGGGAGCCTCCGGTGAGCCGCATGGTCTCCACCGGAGCGGGGTCCACCGCCTCCAACTGCTCCGAGCAGAGCTTGGCCAGTACTCCGGCGGAGTGCAGGCTGATCGCGTAGACGCCGGCCGCCGGCCCCAAGCCGACCGTCGCCACGAACAGCAGCGCCCACAGAAGTTCGTGGACACTGCGCAGCATGGTGGCGATTCCCCTCGCGATGGCCGACAGCCAGCGGGGGGCTTGGACGTTGCCGGCCATCACGACGGCCAGAGGCAGGCCGATCACGGCTCCGAACACGAGCGCCGCCACGGATATCTGTACGGTCTCCGCCATCGCGGTGGCGACCCGGCTGAGCAGTTCGGCGTCGAGATCGGGAGGGAAGAGCCCCGATACCAGCTGAGCGGCCCCGGCTCTGCCCTCGATCAGGGAGGCCAGGCCGATACCGGTCCCGGAAAAGGACCAGACCACGACCGCGGTGATCACCACGGCCAGGATCCAGCGCAGGGGTCTCCAGGCGGTTCGGGACTGCCAGGCGAGGAGCTGGTCGTTCGATGTCATGTCAGCATCCCCTCAGGTGCGAACCTGCCGTAGATGCGCTCCACCTCTTCGGCGTCCGGCGGCTTGCCGTCGAAAACGATCTTCCCGTCCCGCAGGGCCACCACCCGCTCGAAGTTCCTGGCCACACCGAGGTCGTGCGTGGTCGCCAGGAGGGTCGCGCCGGACCGCTGAAGGTGGTCGAGCGCGACGGCCGTGCGGACCGGGTCCAGGCCGGAGGTGCACTCGTCCGCGAGGATGAGGCGGGGGCGGGTGAGCAGTGCCCGGGCGAGAGCCACTCGCTGCCGTTCTCCGCCGGACAGCCTCTCGACTCTCGCCGCGAGCAGCGGCTCGATCTCGTGCCGGTGGGCGAGTTCGCGCAACCGCCCGGCGAACCGCCGCGGAACGGCGCCCACGAGTACGGCCGCCCACTCCGTGAGCCTCCACTCGTAGGCGGCCGCGGCGAGGATGTTGGTGCGGGCGGTCAGTCCGTTGACCAGGTCGTCGCGCTGGCGCACGCAGCCGATGGACCGCCTCACCCGGGTCAGGTCGGCGCGGGAGCCGAGGGGGTCGATCCCGTCGGCTCTCACCGTCCCGCGTGAGGGGATGACGGCTCCCACGACCACGCGCAACAAGGTCGTCTTGCCGGCTCCCGAGGGGCCGAGCAGGGCCACCTGCTCTCCGGGTGCCACACTGAGACTCACACCGCCGAGCACGGGGCGGTCGCCGAATCCGACATGGACGCCGGACAGCTCCAGGTCCATCGCCCGGCTCTTCTCCTCTGCGGTCATGGAGCCGTCAGGAGGCCGAGGTCGGTCGCCTGCTTGCGGACGTCGGCGTAATCGGCGGCCGACACCTTCACGTAGGCCTTGGCGCGCATGAGATCCAAGAGCTTGGGATCGGACATCGCGGTGAACGCGTTGATCACGGCATCGCGGGTTTCACCGGTCAGATCCGGGCCGGCGACCCACGGGTAGCCCATCACTTCGCGGGTCTCCACGACTTTGAGTGCTCCCTTCGGAACGCTGCCCTGCTTTTCGAGACGGTGCAGGATCCGCAACTCGATGCCCCCTGCGTCGACGCTGCCGGAGGCCACCGCCTGCGCCGTCGCGTCATGCCCGCCGGTGAAGGCGACCGAGGCGAGCGGCGGGCACGCGGTGAGGTCACCGGTCTGGCAGCGTGCGCCGGCGTCGACGAGCATGACGCGGGGGTAGAGGCTGCCGGAGGTGGAACTGACGTCTCCGAACGCGAACTTCCCCCCGGCGGCCACGACGTCCTTGGCCGACCGGAAGGAGGCGTCCGCCTTGGCCACGATCGCCGACAGGTATTCGGGGGTCCCGGTCTCCTGGTCGACCTCGGTGACGAGCGGCGTGACCTTCGTCTGGGCCTCCGCCTGGACGTAGGTCAGCCCGCCCAGGTAGGCGATGTCCAGCTTCTTGCCCGCCAGGGCGGAGACGACGCCGGCGTAGTTGGTCGCGACGAAGAGTTCGACGTCGGTCTTCAACCGGTCGGCGAGGTACTTGCGGAAGGGTTCGTAGTGGGCGCGCTGCGTCTCGGGTGAGATGTTGGGGATGATCCCGACGCGAAGCGTGCCCGGAGAGCCGTGAGCATGGGTCGCGCCTCCCGCCGAGCACCCGGTGGACATCAACGCCAGGGCGGAGAGCACGGCCAGCGCCGCCCGCCATGCCGTCGCCGTCATCGGGTGCGCCCCTCGGCGCCGGCCGGGGGCATCCCCGGCATCTGCGGAGCGGCGACGGGCGCGACGGCGATGCCCAGCGAGCTCGCGCCGATCAATTCCTTTCCGGTGCGGTTGTTGATGGGCATGACCAGCCCCGCCTGGACGTCGCGCCACATGCGTTCGAAGGGCTGGCCCCGCATGTAGGCCGCTCCGCCCACGACGTCGAGGAGGCGCGTCATGATGGCGGCGGCGTTGTTCGTGCAGACGTTCTTCACGAAGGCGCAGCGGCTCAGCCCTTCCTGCACCGTCAGCTGGTCGATGAGGCGGTGGCTGGACACCTCGGCGGCGTGGCGCTCCAGTACGCTCCGGTTCACCTCCAGCATGATCTCCACGTCCGCGACGGCGTCCTGGATCCGGGGATCGTTTTCGAGGCCTTTGCGACGGATCTGTCCCAGGGTCCATTCCAGTGCGCCCGCGGCGATGCCCGTGTACACGGCGCCGAAGCTGGGGGCGGTCCAGCAGATGATGGTCTCCAGGACCTGGGCGTCGAAGTGGCCGACCGGTATCGACTGGACGACGCCGTGTTCCGGCACGAACATCCCGTCGAAGACGACATCGTTGCTCTGCGTGGCCCGCATGCCCAGCGTGTCCCAGGTCTGCTCGATCGAGACGCCCGGCGCGGAGGGGTCCGCCAGCAGGATCAGCAGGCGGGGGCCGTTGTCGGGGTCGTCGTACCTGGCCGTCGTGGCCCACAGGGAGGCGACGGCGCTGTTGGTGCCGAAATTCTTGCGGCCGGTGATCCGGTAGCCGCCCTCGACGCGGGTCGCGGTGGTCTTGGCGTCGACGAAGAGGTTGGAGGTGCCCATCTCGCTGGCGATCGCCGCCAGTACCAGCCGATCCTGCCCGGCCAGCTGCAGCACCTGGGCGAGGGGCGGTGCGCCGGTGCGCCGCCAGGTCAACGCCCACGAACCGAGCGGGGCGACGTGCATGGCGTAGGACAGGGCGGTGGCGCCGTCGGCGCTCGCGAGCCGTTCGAGCACCAGCAGCATCTCCTCCTGGCCCGCGCCGAGACCGCCCAGTTCCTCGGGCACCGTCAGCCGCAGAAGCCCGGCGTCGCGCAGATCACCGTAGTTGTCGAAGGGGAAGGTGTTCTCGCGGTCGTGGAGGGCCGCGCGTTCGGTGAACGCGGGAAGCACCTTGTCTGCCAGCGCGAGGAACCTTTGCTGGCGTTCGTCAAGGCAGCGGCGCATGTCGATCTCCTCGGAACTCGATGAGATTGGGTGGGACGTGGGGCGATCAGCGGTTCATGGGGCCAGGGACGTCATCTGCGGGGACGGGGAACGGGAAGGGCGTGACCTGAGCAGCAGGCAGGCCAGTGCCGCCAGCAGCGCCACGGCGGCGAGGGTGATCAGAGCAGGGCGCGCCGCCGCCGTGAAGGCACCGGCGAGGACCGCGTCCGCCCCTTCGTGCCGTCCGCTCGCCACCGTCTCGCGGACGGCGGACCCGGTCTGGAGGATCACACCCACGAGCGTCACGCCGAGCAGGCCGGCGAGCTGCCGCCCGGTGTTGAGCACGCCGGAGGCGGCGGGCACGAGAGATGCGGGCAGGCCGCGGACGGCCTCGGTGCTCGCCGGTGCCATCACCAGCCCTACGCCGGCTCCGACGAGGGCCGAGGGCAGTGCGAGTCCGAGGACGGGGACCGACGGTGAGATCAGGAGGGCGAACCAGGCGACGCCGGCCGCCATCGCAGCGAAACCGGCCATGATGATCCGGCCGCCGCCCACCCGGTCGGTCAGCCATCCCGCCAAGGGCGAGAGCAGTCCCGCCATGACCGCCATGGGCAGCAGGATCAGACCGGCGTCGATCGCGCTGCCCGCCTGGGCCCTCTGGACGTGCAGGGTGATGACCAGCATCAGTCCGAGCATCACGACGAACTGGACGCAGGCGAGCCAGCCCGCCACGACGAAGGACCGATACCGGAACAGGCCGAGCGGCAGGACAGGGGCCGCATGCCTGTGCTCCCACCAGGCGAACGCGCACAGAAGCAGAAGGCCTGCGGTGAGGACCGACGGAATGGTGACGGGTCCGGCGACCGTGCCCCACCCGTACCGCTCCCCCTCCACGAGACCGTAGGTGATCGCGCCCAGCCCTGCCGTCACCAGTGCGACGCCGCCCCAGTCCAAGCTCTGGTGATGATCGGGCCGCATGCCGGGCACGTACCGCAGGGCCATGGCCAGGGCCAGGAGGCAGATCGGCACGTTGATGAGAAACGCCCAGCGCCAGCCCCACGCGGTGATGATCGCCCCTCCTCCGACAGGGCCGACGATCGCCGCCAGCGCCATGGTGGCGCTGACCACTCCCAAAGCCGCCCCGCGGCGGTTCTCCGGGAACATCAGGGCGACCAGGGTCAGGCTCTGGGGAACGATCATCGCTCCGCCGATTCCCTGCGCGACGCGGGCGATGATGAGCTGCTCCGGTGAGGTGGCCAGGCCGCAGGCGAAGGAGGCCGATCCGAACAGGAGGAGGCCGGCGATCAGCAGGGGCCGCGGGCCCACGATGCCACCCGCCCGGCCGGCCGTGATGAGGAGCGCGGCGTACACCAGGACGAATCCGTTGACGACCCACAGCACCTGCTCCAAGCTGGCACCCAGTCCCCGCATCAGATCGGGAACCATGACCTGGATGATCGTTGTGTCCACCATGACCACGAAAGCGATCAAACAGAGAGCCGCCACCGGAAACCCGATATTTGGTTTTTTATCCAGTGAAGGCTGGGTAGACATGCGAAACTCCCAGATCATGGGGATCGGGTTTTGGCGGGAAGAAATCTGATATCCAGAAAACGATCGATAACTTTATAAAAGTATAGTTATCGTCCCTTTTCCTCCTTAACATGTCAAGAGCGGATCGAGTTGACACCGCCAGCAAGATCGCCTGTCCGGTGTGCGGTGCCTCGACGTCACGTCGAGGCCTCCAGGGCGTCCGTCAGCAGTCCCTGCATGACGTACGGAGCGGCCTCGAGCTGGAAGTCCATCGCGGGATGGAACCTGCGCACCGTCCCCTCCAAGGACAGCAGGCACAGCAGGGGGAAGACGAACTCCGGCTCGGCGAAGAGCCGGTGCCGCCGCTGCAGCTCGAAGAGCTGCACCGCGAAAGCCGCCAGATCGAAGTCCCGCGCCAGAGCGCCCGCATTCCGCACGACGAGCCCGGCCACATCACTGCGGAATCGTCCGACGTCCGCATTCTTTTCGACGCGGCGCACCGTGGACAGCAGGATCTCAGCGCAGGATTCGCCGTCCCCTTGAATCATTCCGGCGAAGAAGCGCGTGAAGCTGGTCCGCGCCATATCGCTCATCCGGAAAACGAAGCCGGCGTCGAGGATCACCACCTTCCCGTCGCGGCGGAAGTACACGTTGCCCTGATGCAGGTCGACGTGGATGAATCCCTCGACGAAGAGCATGTGATAGACGGCTCTTACCAGGGCCGCCACGCCCGCCTCCCGAGCCTCGGAGGGGAGACGGCCGATCAGCGAACGGTCGAGGCCGTCGATGAACTCCATGGTGACGACCCCATCGGCGCAGGCGGCGGCGTACGGCTCGGGGACCACGGTCCCGGGCACCTCCGCCAGGACCGAACGCAGACGGCGGAGGTTCACCGCCTCCCTGGAGAAGTCCAGCTGCCCGATGAGGCAGTCGCCCATCTGCCCGGCGATGTCGGCCAGGGGAACCCGGCGGAGGGCCGGGACGCGTTCGGCGATACGGGCCATGAACCGGAACATCGCGATGTCGGCCGCGAACGTTCGGGCGATGTCCGGACGCCGCACCTTGATCGCTGCAGGACCGCCGTCCAGATCCACCCGGTAGACGCATGCGATCGACCCGCTGGCCACCGGTGGCCGGGTCAGGGCCCGCCGGAATCCCAGCGGCAGCTCATCGAAGGCCGACTGCGCGGCCCGCAGAGCCTGCGATGAACTCATCGGCTCGACACGGTCGTGCAACCGGCCGAGCGCCTCGGCCATCTGCTCCCCCACCAGATCGACCCGCGTCGCCAGCAGCTGGCCCGCTTTCAGGAACGCGCCGCCGAGCCGCTCGGGCAGCCGGGCGGCTTCGGCGGCCAGCCGCTCACCCCGGTGTTCCCGGGGTGACACGGCCGCGATCAGCAGCAGGCGGGAAAGCGTGCGGAAGCCGTGGACGATCAGGTGCAGCGTGCGCCGGCACAACAGCCACGGCGAAGGCCGACTCTGCATGGTCACTCCTGCCAGGTACGCAACCGCTGCTCCACCGCGTCGCGGAGCGACTGCGGCTCGGCATCGAACGCCTCGTGGGATATCGGCAGCGCCGGACTCGTACGGATGAAGTCCGTACGGTGGCCGCTTTGCGATCTCGCCACGCTGAGCCGCCTGGGCAGCCAGTCCTCTTCGGCGCTCCCCTGCTCCACCACCTCCCAGCGTCTGACCTCCTGATCGCCGTGGTGGACCGTCCGGCAGACCACCAGGCCCTGGCGCGGCGTGACCAGCTCGCTCACCCCCAGCCCGGCCGGACCGGTGTAACACCGCACCACGGTACGGCCCGGCGTCCCGGAAGCCGGAGACACGCCCGGATCGGTTGAGACGAGGCGGAGGGCGGGGTGCGGCCACGCCATGAGGTCGAGGTAGCCGATGTCGGTGAGCGGCAGGCAGTCGAATACGAGCCGGTCCACCACCTGGACCGGCTTTCTCATCGTGGGGAGGTAGGTGTGGATCCGGCAGGCCGGAAGGTCGGGGTCCTCGTCGATCCACACGTACGTGCCGGAGAGGACATCGGGTTTCAGCACGAAGAGCGCGGTCACGGCGCTCACGCGACCTGCAGAGCCCGAGAAGCGGCGTGCGAACACGTACCGCATCGGGTTCTGCCCGATGGTCGCCTCGACGCTGAAGGCGTAGGACGCGAGCCGGCCCGCGCGGAAGTTCGCCCGAGCCGGCCCGGCAACACGCACGTCACTCATCGCCTTGGCGCCTAGGCGAGCACTCTGGCGAGCTCGGCCGGCACCACCGCGCTGGCGATCGGGACGTGGTGGAGCAACGCCCCGATCTCGATGTCGGCGGCGATCAACTCACCGACGCGACGGCCTTCGCCGTCGTACAGCGTGTAGGACTTGGATGTGCGCGACACGTCCCCGATCGGCGGGACCATCGCGACCCGCGACTCCAGACGGACCACCTGGTCGCCGGTGTCAACGGTCGTGCCGAGCTGCTCTACCTCGAACCGAGGATAGATCATGGTGATACAGTCCTTGATCGGCATCACCGAGCCGTCGTCGGGCGCGGGACTCGGCTTGACCCGCGCTCCTTCCGCCTTGCCGGGCGAGTTCGACACCTTGACCTGCCCGAAGATCTCGCTGTGTCCGGTCACCTGAAGCGACAGGAACTGCGCGGTGATCGTGGAGCTGGCCCAGTCGAGAGCGGTGCCCTCGGCTGCGTGGGGGTCGTGGCGACGATAGATCGCCATGCCGTGGAGGTCGACGATGTCCTCACCGAGTCCGTCGATGCGCACGTGGATGCGCTCGCGGACGGTGAAGGACTCGAGGGCCGACGGTGTCAGCGTGTACGGGCGGATCGGGTACAGGTTGCCCGGTCCTCCCCACGCGGACTCGTGACCCTTGACAACCTCCGCCGGCGAGAGCGTCGCGCCGTCGATGCCGGACGCGATGCCCCTGTCGAGGAGCTGTCTGAGGATTCCCTGTGGTTCGCTCACAGTTCAACCTTTCGAGTGAGAGCGATGGAGCGTGGTCGCCTTCAGTGCGGCACCCGCTTAGTCGGCGAGTGACGCCATGAGGGCATCGAGCGAGTCGATGACGTGCGCGAAGTCGACTGTCCGCTCACGGATCTTGGTCTGGTCGACCGTCCGGTCGCCCAGTTCGATCGCGAGCACCTCGATCAGGCGATCGAGGTTGTTGTAGGCGATGCTCACCGGGAAGTGCTGGAGCGGCGTCGCGAAGCGGGGGTCGGCCGGGGGAGCACCGGACTCCAGAACCCCCGTGGATCCGCTCGTCTCGCGCCATGCGCGCTCGACCGTGAGGTCGTAGGCGTGAAACGGGCCGAGGTAGTGCGGCTTCCAGCGGCGACGCAGCTCGTTCGCGGAAATCCTCCTTTCCAGGTAGTCCACCGCCGCGGGGACGAACTGCTCCCGGTAGTCGGCGAGCAGGGGGCGAACGTCCGGAGACGCTGTCGACAGCTGGCTGTCAGCGATGGTCATCTCTCTCTCCCAACCTGGGCTCTTGGCTGATCAGGACGCCTCTAGAGCGGAGCCGACCGGCTCCTGTCCGCTCGAGCCGCCGGACCCGGCGAAGCACCGGCTCGCAATGCCGAGCCTCAACACACTCATAGTGGACTACTTTAAACTCATATAGTCAATACCTAGAGCGCGGCAACCCTACACAACCCTTCATGGCGATCCGTCATCAACAAATTCCCTTTTGAATAGGGACATCAGAGACCTTGCCGCTTCAGAGCGGGAAGATCTTGATCCTCGGATCATTGACATTCGGCTACAGATATCGTTAGTTAGCTCTTGGAGGCGTTGGGTGCCTGGTGGCCCTCCCGGTCTACAAAACCGATGGGGCGGCGTTGACGTCGCTGGCGGGTTCGATTCCCGTTCGCCTCCGCTACAGATCGTCGCGTCATTCCTCAAGCGATGGGAAAGTGCGCATGCACGTAGTCGCGACCGCAGGGCACGTCGACCACGGCAAGTCCACGCTCGTACGGGCTCTGACCGGCATAGAGCCGGACCGGTGGGCGGAGGAACGCCGGCGCGGCATGACCATCGACCTGGGTTTCGCATGGACGGCGCTGCCCTCGGGCCGGGAACTCGCCTTCGTCGACGTTCCCGGCCACGAGCGCTTCGTGAGCAACATGCTCGCCGGTATCGGCCCGGTGCCCGCCGTCATGATGGTGGTCGCCGCGGACGAGGGCTGGATGCCGCAGTCGGCTGAGCATCTCGCCGTGATCGACGCGTTGGGGCTCGGCCACGGACTGCTCGTCGTCACCCGATGCGATCGCGAGGACCCCGAGCTCGCCATCGAGGAGGCCCAGTCCGAGATCACCCAGACCTGCCTCGGCCGGGTGGAGGCCGTCGCCGTCAGCGGCAAGACCGGTGAAGGCATCGGCGACCTGGTCAAAGCGCTGGAGCGGCTCGTCGACTCCCTTCCTCCCCCATCGGCCGACGGGCCCGTCCGGCTGTGGATCGACCGTGCCTTCACCATCAAGGGCATGGGCACGGTCGTCACCGGTACGCTGCCCAGCGGCACTGTGACGATCGGCGACGAACTGGTCCTGATCCCCTCCGGTCGTCGAGTACGGGTCCGCGGCCTGGAGTCGCTGAAGAGGCGGGTCGATTCCGTCTCCGGCGTCGCCCGCGTGGCGATGAACCTCAAGGGCGTCGAGCTGGGCGATGTCGCACGGGGCATGGCGCTCGTGACTCCGGACAGGTGGAACAGCACGAAGACGCTCGACGTGCGGCTGCGCGGCGCGACCGCGGGAGAGCTGGCACGGGAGTGCATCCTGCACATGGGCTCGGCTGCGACAGCGGTGCGGGTGCGCAGGCTCGGCACGGACACGGCACGGCTGACGCTCTCTGCTCCCCTGCCTCTCCGCGTGGGCGATCGCGCCATCATCCGAGAACCGGGATCCCGGCGCGTCGCAGGACTCACCGTGCTCGACGTGCGGCCACCCTCGCTCAGCCGCCGTGGTGCCGCCGCAGCCGCCGCCCGTGAACTGGCCGGCTGGCCCGACCCGCCCACCGGGGGCGTGCTGCTGCGCAGGCACGGGTTCCTCACACAGGACGACCTGACCGTCATGGGCTGCGAGCCCGCCGGCCAGAGAGTGTCCGGTGACTGGCTGGTGGACGCGGAGCACTGGAAATCGCTGGGCGCCGAGCTGCCCCGAGCCGTGAGCGAGTACGCCGAGCGCAACCCGCTCACTCCGGGACTTCCCGTCGAATCCGCCAGGCAACTGCTGCAGTTGCCCGACCGGCGCCTGGTGGAGGCCCTGATACGGCCTCCCCTGCAGCTGAAGGCCAACCGGATCCACAAGACGGCCGCCGCACCCGAGCTCCCCGCCCCGGTCGCCGCGGCGGTGCGCCGCCTGGAGGAGGAACTGAAGAGCACGCCCTTCAGGGCGCCGGAGGCCGGCCGTCTCGCGGAACTGGGCCTGCACTCCAAAGCGGTGATCGCCGCAGCGCGAGCGGGTGCGCTCATCAGGCTCGCCGAGGGCGTCGTCCTGCCTGTCAGCGCAGAGGACCGTGCCGTGCAGATCCTCAGCCGGATCTCGCAGCCCTTCACCGCGAGCGAGGCCAGAAGCGCCCTCGACACCTCCCGGCGCGTCGTCATCCCGCTGCTCGAGTACCTGGACGGCCGAGGCCACACCGTACGGGTGGACTCCAGCACCCGCAGGATGAGAGCACCCGGCGACTAGCCCCGCCGGCCGACGTACTCTGCAGCTGACGACCAAGCCCACCTGCGCGGACATCGCATCCGGACGGTGATTTCGGAGAAGAGCGACCAGCGGCCGCCGATCGGGATGCGGACGACGGCCCTTCCGGGATCTCACCCGGTCCGTGTCAGGCGTCGGCCGTCAGCGCGTCCCGCAGAATCCGCAGCAGCCGCCCGTCCTCCTCCGGAGGCACCGTGCGAAGGTCCACCAGGACACGCCCCTTCTCCGCGCGTGCGATGACGGGCGGATCCGCAGCGCGGAGTCCGGCCACGAACGCCGTCTCGCTCATGGGCTGAGGGTCGATCTCGACGAGCACGCTCGGCAGGCGCTCTCCCGGCAGGCTGCCGCCTCCCACGACACCCGCGCCTTCGCGTAAGGAGGCGGCCCGGCCGAGCCCGTCCGCCATCTGCTCGGCGCGGATCCGGAGGTCCTGCGGGGACAGGTTGAGCATCCGCCATATCGGGAGTTCCTCCAGCCGGCCCGACAGATGAGACAGCAGGGTCGCCTCCAGGGCGGCGAGGGTCAGCTTGTCGATGCGCACCGCGCGTGCCACGGGATGGCGAGCCAGCCGCTGCACGAGATCGGAACGTCCCACGATGAGTCCCGCCTGAGGGCCGCCGAAGAGTTTGTCGCCGGAGAAGACCGCCAGGTCCACCTCGGCTCTGAGACTGTCCTCGAGCGTGGGTTCGTCCCCCATCTGCCCGTGCAGGAGGCCTGAGCCGATGTCGTGCAGGAGCGGGACACCGGTCTTCCTGGCCAGGTCGACGAGATCGGTCAGCGGCGGCTGGGCGGTGAACCCCTCGATGCGGTAGTTGGACGGGTGGACCACCATCAGCAGGGCCGTTCGCTCGCTGATCGCGTCGACGTAGTCGGACAGGTGCGTCCGGTTGGTCGAACCCACTTCGACGAGTTTCACCCCGGCGGCCTCCATGATGGCCGGGATGCGGAACTCCCCTCCGATCTCGACCAGCTCGCCCCGGGATACGACGACCTCCCGGTCACGTGCCAGGGCGTTCAGCGCGAGCAGCAGCGCCGCGGCGGCGTTGTTGACCGCGAGGCAGGCAGGGGCACCCGTGAGTTCCCGGAGGAGCAGGTTGGCGGTGGTCCCCCGCTTCCCGCGCCCTCCGGTCTGCAGGTCGAACTCCACGGTGGAGTAGCCCGCCGCGGCGGTGACGGCCTCGCGTGCCGCGTCCGACAGCGGTGCCCGGCCGAGGTTGGTGTGCAGCACCACTCCGGTGGCGTTGATGACCGCGCGGATCCGCCCCGAGGTGAGCGCGGTGACTGAGGTCGTCACCGTCTGCGCGATGTCGTCCAGCGAGGGCAGGGGCTGCCCCTCGGCCAGGCCCTCGCGTGCGAGGTCCAGCGCCCGTCTGGCCACCTCCGCCACGAGTGGCCGCCCGCAGAGGTGCATCTGCTCAGTGATCCAGGGGTGTGCGAGGACGACGTCCATCTTGGGCAGGGCGCGACGCGGGTCGCCGTTCATCGCCTTCACCTCCGGCCGGGCCGAAACCATCTTGATCTTGATCTGTCGGTCCGCTGGAGAACCGCTAGGATTCCGCGGCCGCTCGTACGGTGATGCGGCCGGCTGGACCGCCGACGATCCTCCCGACCGTCACCGCGGGAACCCCGCGCCGGTACAGGTGGTCCATGAGATCGCCCGCCGGTGCGGGCGCGGCGATGAGTAGGCCGCCTGATGTCTGGGCGTCGTGGAGGAGGACGGAGACCTCGTCGTCGAGCGACGGGTCGATCCGCACCCAGCGCGTCAGGAAGTCCATGTTCGCCCGGGTGCCGCCCGACACGAATCCCTTCCCGGCGAGTTCCCGGGCGTCCGGCAGGAAGGGCACGCGGTCGGCGTCCACCTCGGCCGCGACTCCACTGGCCGTCAGCATCCTGCGGAGATGCCCCAGGAGGCCGAATCCGGTCACGTCGGTGGCGGCCCGCGCCCCGGCTTCGATCGCGGCCTCGCTCGCAGCGGCGTTGAGCGACGTCATCGACTTCACGGCCTCGGCCACGGCGGCGGGGTCGGCGGCGTCGTGTTTCAGCGCCGTGACCACGACCCCCGTCCCGATCGGTTTGGTCAGGATCAGCTGATCACCGACGTTCGCCTGGTCGATGGTGAGCAGGCGTGCGGGATCGGCCATTCCCAGCACGGCCATGCCGTACTTGGGGACCGGATCGGCGATCGTGTGTCCGCCGACGACCGCGCATCCGGCCGAGTCCGCGACGGCCGCAGCGCCTTTCATGACCTGGGCGAGCATTCCGATGGGCAGGTCGTCACCGGGCCAGGCCGCCAGATTGAGCGCGAGGATCGGCCGGCCTCCCATGGCGTAGACGTCGGACAGGGCGTTCGCCGCCGCGATGCGGCCCCAGTCGTAAGGGTCGTCCACGATGGGGGTGAAGAAGTCCGTGGTCAGGATCAGCGCCTGCGTGTCGTTCAGCCGCAGGACCGCGGCGTCGTCGCCTTCGGGGAGCCCGACGAGAAGCTCGGTGCCGGACGCCGGAGTCATCGGACCGAACCCGTTCATCAGCTGCTCGAGGGAGGACTGGGGGAGCTTGCAGGCACAGCCGGCGCCGGGTGACAGAGAGGTGAGGCGGACGGCGTACCGAGTCGTTTCGGTCATCGCACTCCCTTCCAGGTGCTCATCACGGGTTCGGGCGGCCGGGGCCGCTCGGCTGCACGGACGGCAGGCCGAGCGACCGCCGCGAGATCGGCGCTAGTGGCCGGTCGCGCACATCCGGTAGCCGTCGTTGATGATCATCTGGGCCATTCCCGCGTAGGCGGCGGGGTCGGTGGGAACGATGGCGGCCAGGCCGTCGCAGTAGCGGTTGAACATGCAGAAGGCCGCTGCGATGAGGACCGTGTCGTGGATCTCCGTGTCGGTGGCGCCGGCCTGGCGAGCGGTGTCCACCATCGCCTCGGTGACCTCGTGCCCGCCGCGCTGCGTGGCGCCGGCGATCGCGAGCAGCGCCTTGAGCTTCGGCGAGACCGGAGCGCTGTCGAGGTCGTTGATGGCCTTGTCCACCAAGGTCCGTCCGCCGTCCATCTGGGCGGCGCTGAC
The DNA here is from genome assembly GCA_014647935.1 of Planomonospora parontospora. Lineage (GTDB taxonomy): Bacteria > Actinomycetota > Actinomycetes > Streptosporangiales > Streptosporangiaceae > Planomonospora > Planomonospora parontospora. Next base: position 76,745 of record BMQD01000012.1, on the reverse strand, counting down.
CTCGGAGTGGGTGGAGCTGCAGAAGGTGCAGTTGTTCAGAACCGAGACGTAGGCGGCGATGAGCTCCCGCTCGCCCCGGCTGAGCGAATGGGGGTTGCGCAGGAGCACCTCGGCGAGCTCGCCCAGGGGGCGGCCCGTCTCGGGACGGTACTGGAACAGGCCAGGGGTTCCAGGAGCGAGCTCAGGGGGCATGGCGATGTGCGGCATGGTCTCTCCTACGGAGGTGGGTGCAGGACCCTCGGAGCCGCCGTAGCCGACCGTGAAACGGCGTCGCAGCGCTTACCAGCAGATTCTTCTCACGACGTCTACTACGGGGCGGTTTTGTACCAGCTCCCCAAAGTAGACAACTTTAGAGATATATAGTCAAGCGTTGCACCGTGGACGAGATGCGGGTTCAATGGACACGAAGCCGAACCGGTCAGCACAGGAAGAACCAGGGCCGACATGGACTCAGGCCTTCACCTGCCCGAAAGCGAAGCCACGGCCGCCCCGGAGCAGTCCTATGCCATTGAGAAGTCGTGCGCCTCTCAGCGCGCACCGGCGGCGCTGAGGGGCACCCCCCCTGCCGCGGGGATCAGCCCGAGCAGCACACTGGACCGCATGATGGCGTCCGGATCACCCGAAAGCGTGAGCCTTCCCGAGGCAAGGGCCTCGAAAGGCCCCAGCCGCTTCGCCCCGATCTCGACGAAGGTCCTGGCGTCGGTCCGGGCCACCATCGAGCACGGACCGGTGGCCGGGCCCTCGATGGCGCGCGGGACGCCCTGGTCGACGCTGATGTGGAACACGACGTCGTCAACATGAAATTCGTATACCTCGTCGACATCGGACGCCCGGTCGGGGTCGATCATGGCCTGGACGGCCAGGAACCCCCAGTGCGGCCGCACCTCCTGGCCGTCATCCGGTGCGCCCAGGAACGACATCCCCCAGCGGGCCAGCATCAGGACGGGCTCCCGGAGCTGCCGGCCGAACTCGGTCAGCTCGTAGCCCTGGTCCCTGGACGCGGGCTTGGTGAGCACGCCCATCTCGACGAGGCTTTTGAGCCGCTCGGCGAGGAGGTTGGTGCCGATGCCGGGCAGCTCGGCGAGAAGCTCGCCGTACCGCCGGGGCCCCAGGAGCAGCTCGCGGATGATGAGCAGCGTCCAGCGCTCGCCCACGACGTCGAGGGCCGACGCCAGGCCGCAGTACTGACCGTAGTTCCGGCGAACGTGGCTCATGCCGACCTCCTCGTCTTCCCTCTACTTTAATTCTAGATAGTGTTTGAATGCAACCCTCCAATTCCTACCGGGAGCGGATATGACTCAAGCGCCTGGTGTACGGGTGCCCGTGGTGAGCGAGACGGCCGCGACGGGCGCCACCGCCGCCCTGTACGGGGAGATGCGGGCCCATTTCGGTTTCGGTCTCGTGCCCGACGTCTTCAAGCTGGTGAGCACCCGCCCGAGCTATCTGAAGGTCTTCTGGGACGGATACCGGTCGGTTTTCGACGAGGGTTTCCTGGATCGCGGGGTCAAGGAGCTCATCGCCGCCTTCGTGGCGCGGGAGGTCTCCTGTGGCTACTGCGTGGAGGCCCATGTCCTCTTCCTGGACATGATCGGTGCCGATCCTCGTCTGGCAGCCTGCCTGGAGATCTCCGACATCGACGACATGCCCGTTCCTGCGGCCACCCGGGAGCTGCTCCGGCTTGCCCGCCGGATCACTCACGAGGCGTACCGCACGGGCCAGGCCGATTTCGACCGGCTCAAGGAGTCCGGGTGGGATGATGAGCAGATCCTGGAGGCGATCTGGACCGCATGCCAGTTCAACTGGGTGACGCGCATGGTCGACGCGGCCGGGCTGGTGGCCTTGGGGCAGCTCGCCGAGCCGGGGCCGGCCGGCAGCGCTCCCGGGGCGGGAGGATAGGGCCAGAGGCGGGCCCGGTGCGCTCCCGCCCGGGCGAGGATTCAGGGTACCGGCCACCGAAGCGCCGTCACAGAGCCCGCGGCGGCATGCCGCTCACCCGTCCGCGGTGAACGTGAGAGTAGATCGGTCTCCTCCTGCGGCGTCCACGACCACTGTCCGGCCGGTTCGTAGGCGATCCGTCAGGATCAGCTCCGACAGGGGGTCGTCGAGCTTCCGCTGCACGGTCCGGCGCAGCGGGCGGGCTCCCAGCGCGGGATCGTGGCACCACTGTGCCAGCAGGCGGCGGGCGGCGGCCGTCACCTCCAAGGTGACGCCCCTGCCTTCGCGGAGCCGCCTGTCCAGCCGGGCGATCTCGAGGTCGACGATCGCGGTCATGTCCGCCGCCGTCAACGGACCGAACACCACGACCTCGTCCATACGGTTGAGGAACTCCGGACGCAGGTGTCCTTTCAGCTCGCTGTCGACGAGGGAACGCATCCAGCCGCCTTCGGTGTCGTGAGCGAATCCCGTCGGCACGCCGGAGGCGATGCCCTGGGCGCCGAGGTTGGCGGTCATGATGAGGACGGCGTTGCCGAAGTCGGCGGTACGGCCCTGTCCGTCGGTGAGCCGCCCTTCCTCCAGGATGTGCAGGAGCACATCGAGCACGTCGGGATGCGCCTTGTCCATGTCGTCGAACAGGACCACGGAGAAAGGCCTCCGCCGCACCTGCCCGGTGAGCTGACCGCCGTCGTCGTGGCCCAGGTATCCGGGCGGCGCGCCGTACAGCCGCACCGCCGAGTGCTTCTCCCCGTATTCGCTCATGTCGATCCGGATCAGCGCGTCGTCGTCACCGAAGAGGAAGCCGGCCAGAGCCCTCGCCAGTTCTGTCTTCCCCACGCCCGGGGGGCCGGTGAAGAGGAAGGATCCCACCGGTCGGCTCGGATCGGCGATCCCCGCCCTGGACCGGCGGATCGCGCGTGCCAGCACCCTGATGGCGGCGTCCTGCCCGATCACTCTCCCTCGTAGCTCGTTCTCCATCTCCCGCAGACGCGTGGTCTCCTCGGCGGTCAGCCGGGAAAGGGGGATTCCGGTACCGGCCGCCACCACTTCTGCCACGAGCGCCCCGGTGACCGGAACCGGAATTCCGTCTTGGGACGGACCGGCCAGGGAGCGGATCCGCGCCAGCGCCCCGGCCTCGTCCAGAGCGTCGATGGCCTTGTCCGGCAGGAACCGGGCGGTGACGTAGCGGTCGGTCAGGTGAACCGCGGCCGCCAAGGCGTCATCGGTGAACGTCACGCCATGATGCGCCTCGTAGTGGTCGCGCAGCCCTTTGAGGATCGCGATCGTGGCCGCGGGAGTGGGGGGATCCAGGCGGATCGGCTGGAATCTGCGTTCCAGCGCACGGTCCTTCTCGATGTGCCGGCGGTACTCCTCCGGTGTGGTGGCGCCGATCGTGCGCAGTTCGCCGCGGGCCAGCATCGGCTTCACGATCGCGGCGGCGTCCAGGGCGCCGTCCGCTCCGCCGGCGCCGACGAGGGTGTGCAGCTCATCGATGAACAGGACGATGTTCCCGTCGGCCGCGGCCTCCTGGACGACGGTCCGCAGGCGTTCTTCGAAGTCACCCCGGTATCGGGTGCCCGCGACCAGCGAGCCGAGGTCGAGCGCGTACAGACGTTTGTCCTTGAGTTCGTCCGGTACCTCGCCGTTCACGATCCGCTGCGCCACGGCCTCCACGAGCGCGCTCTTCCCCACTCCGGGTTCTCCCAGCAGGACGGGGTTGTTCTTCGTGCGGCGCAGGAGCACCTGCAGCAGCCGGTCCAGTTCGGCGCCGCGTCCGATCACCGGGTCCAGTTCCCCCGCCCGGGCGGCCTCGGTCAGATTGCGGCCGAAGCGTTCCAGCAGGAGGTCGGCGGGCCTGATCGGGCCTGCGACGGCATGGACCGCCTGGGGGGCCTGGTCGAGCAGGATCTCGAGGATGCGCTCGCGGATGTGGGCCGGATCGGCCCCCATGCCGGACAGCACCTGGACGGCGGCGTCCTCCTCGACGGCGAGCATGCCGAGCAGGATGTGCTCGGTGTCGACATGGTCACGGCCGAGCCTTCGGGCCTCGGCCGATGACCTGTCGAGCAACTCGACCGTGCGGGCGCTCAGCGGGATCCGGCCGGCCGAAGACTGCTGGCCGCGTCCCACGATCTTCTCCACCTGCTGGTGCACGGTGTCGAGCTCGATGTGCAGGTCCTTCAGCAACGTGCCCGCCAGCCCGTCGGTCTGGACCAGGCCGAGGAGGATGTGCTCGGTTCCGATGGCATTGTGGTTGAACATCCTGGCCTCCTCCTGGGCCAGGACGAGAACCTGCCGGACGCGACCGCTGAGCTGGTCCACCATCTTCGCTCCTCGTTCGAGCCCCGAGGGCGGCGTGGGCCCGGGCTCCCGGATTCCGGCGAACGTATGCGGCGGGATGCCGAGTGACGCCGGCCGTCACCGCAGAACACGTGAGGCGCTCGCGGCGCCGGACGGACCGTGCGTCCGTGAGGTGCGCCGGCGTCATGGGGTTATTTTTTTTTCGCTCCGCGTCCTCGGCGGCTTCACGGGCGAGGTCGAAGCCGGACTGCCAGAAATGTTCGACGAACACGCGGAGTTTGGCCAAGGTCACCTGGCTGGCCCGGTAGAGGCGGCGGGTCCCGTCACGGCGTTCGATGACCAGACCGGCTTCCTTCAGGATCTTCAGATGCTGGGAGACCGCCGACCGGGTGACCTCGAAGTGTTCCGCGATCTGCCCGGCCGGCAGTTCGGTGGATGCGATGAGGCTGAGGATCGCCCGCCGCCGCGGCTCGGCGATCGCCCGAAGGACGGTGTCCAGTTCCTCGTCCGTGTTCACGGATCGCATCTCACCGGGAGGCATGGCGTCGGCGTCTCAGCGCTGCCAGAGACCGACGCGGTTGCCGTCGGGGTCCCGGAAGACGGCCATGATGCCGATCCCGGGGATGTCGTACGGCAGCGTCTCGCGCTCGCCGCCGAGGGACTCGACCTGCTTGAGGGTGGCCTCGGCGTCCTCGACGACGATGTACAGCACGATGCCCGCGGCGCTGTGCTCACCGGCCTCGCCGATTCCGCCGGGGATGCCCTCGGAGGCGGCGGTGTCGATCATTCCGTAGTTCATCTGGGGGTCGACGTCGATCTTCCAGCCGAAGATCTCCGAGTAGAACGAGCGCGACTTGGCCGCGTCCTTCGCCGTGATGTCGAACCAGGCAACGGGCTTTCCCATGACTTCTCCCTTTCCTGTGGTGGTGTTCTGCTACGAGCCGCCTGTCCCTGGAGTCAGGGTGACGGCCCTCCCGGGGATGGTGATCCGGCAGTCGACGCCCGGAGCCTTCTTCTGCTCCGGCGCGTGCTCGGCCGGGAGGATCGAGGGTTTTCAGGAGGTGGCGGGTCCCGGCTGCGCCTCCGGAGGCATCGGCGCGGCGGATGCCTCGTAATCCGGGCGGCGGATGATCAGCGCGGCGGCCACTCCGGCGAAGGTGATGACCGCGAGCACGATGGTCGCGGGCGTGAATCCCGCCACGAACCGCTCGCTCGCGCCGTACCCCCCGGCCGCGGTGAACACCGCTGCGGCTGCAGCGACGCCGAACACCGCACCCACCTGACGGATGGTGTTGCTGACGCCGGCCGCTATGCCGACCTCCATCGGACTGACCGACCGCATGACCGCCGAGGCCACGGTCGGGAACGCGATGGAGACGCCGATGCCGGCCAGGAGCAGGGGGAAGATCATCGGACCGTAGCCCGTGCCGGCCGAGGCCATCAGCGCGATCGCGAGGAAACCGATCCCGTGCAGCAGCAGCCCGACGATGACCAGGGGGCGCTCCCCCATGCTGTCGGCCATCTTCCCGGCGATCGGCGAGATGAAGATCGCCAGTCCGACCCACGGCAGCAGTCTGATGCCCACGCCGAGCGGGTCGTTGCCCTCGGCCAGCTGCAGGTACTGTGCGAAGACGAAGCCGTTGCCGTACAGCGCGGCGGCGAGGACGAAACTGGTCAGGCATCCGCCGGTGAAGCTGCGGTTGCGGAACATGGACAGCGGCATCATCGGGCTGGACGCCCTGGTCTCCCAGATCACGAACAGCACCAGCGCAACCGCCCCGCCGATGAACCCGCCGAGGACGGCGGGCGAGGTCCAGCCCACTTCGCCGCCGCGGATGAGGGCTTGGGCGATCCCGAAGACGCCGAGTGTGGAGAGCACGAGGCCCAGCAGGTCGACGGCTCTGGTCTCCCCCCGGGTCTCGGCGATCTTCATCAGGCTCATGACGATGAGGACCACGCCGACCGGCACGTTCAGCCAGAAGATCCACTGCCAGGCGAATCCCTGGATGATCAGGCCGCCGACGAGGGGGCCCGCGGCCACCGCGACACCCGAGATCGCGCCCCAGACGCCGAACGCCGCCCCTCGTTCCTGCGGCGGAGTCGCATCCGCGATGACCGCGAGTGCGAGTGCGATGGCGATGCCGCCTCCGACGCCCTGAAGCGCGCGCGCCGCGATCAGTATCTCGATCGTGCCGCTCATCGCGCACAGGGCCGAGCTGAGGGTGAAGAGCCCCACGCCGGTCACGAACAGCGCGCGGCGGCCGAACCGGTCGCCCAGGGCGGCGCCCGTCAGGATGAACGCGGCGAAGCCGAGTTCATAGGCGCTGACGGTCCAGCCCAGGCCGGAGACGCCGGCGCCGAGCTCTTCGTGCAGGGTGGGCAGCGCGGTCGTCACGACCAGCACGTCGAGGCCGACCATGAAGGAGGCGAAGGAGGCGAGGATCAGGGTCCATCGCTGCCGAGCCTTCGGGTAGGCCGGTAAGGAATTATCACTGAGGGTCATGGCTACTCCAACCAGACAGATTGGCAGTACGAGCAGCGCCCCGTGCCGCAGATCTCCGGGCCCGGCTGCACACGGCGACCGGCTCACGCTCGCAGCCGGATCGGTGATCTGAGGATCACTGCATGGCTCCGAACGTTAGTCTCTCCTTTCGAAAGCGTCAACTGTCATTTGACGTTTCGCAAGGGCCGTCGTGCATCCGGGCGAGAACGGCGGCCCGCCGGATCAACGAGCTATTGACTATATATTTATAAAGTAATCCACTGGGTCCATGGAGACAAGCAATCCCGTCAAGCGCAAGGCCGCCGCGCCGCCTCCTCGGCCGGCACGGCCCCGATGGGCCCGCGCCGCGCTCGTCCTGGCATCGATCGCGCTGCTCACCCTCGGCGGCAACGTCACGGCCACCGCGGCGGGCGGAAAAGCCGACGACGACGTCCAGCACAGCAGGAACATCAGGCCCGTCGCGAACATCGCCAAACAGCCGCCGCTGGACGGCATGTTCTCCCCCACCACCGACCTGGCCTTCACCCGCACGTATGCGATCGCCGGCAACTTCGGGGGCTTCACCGTCTACGACATCGCCGACCCGCGCTCCGCGCGGCTCGTCACCCAGGTGCTCTGCCCCGGAGCCCAAAACGACGTGTCGGTGGCCGGCGACCTGCTCTTCCTGTCCACGGACGACCCGCGCAGCGACGACTCCTGCCAGAGCTCTCCGCAGACGACGCCGGACAGGGACTCCTGGGAGGGCATAAAGATCTTCGACATCAGCGACGTCTCGCGCCCCCGGTACGTGACGTCCGTGGAGACGTCCTGCGGTTCGCACACCCACACGCTGGTCCCCGGCAAAGGCCGCAACCGCGGCGCCGTCTACGTCTACGTGTCCTCCTACTACCTTCCCGGGACCGCGCTCCCCGGCTGCGGGCCGCCGCACGACAAGATCACCATCGTGAAGGTGCCGGTGAACGATCCGGCCCGCGCGGCGATCGTCGCCGAGCCCGTTCTGTTCCCCGGCGGGGGCAACCCCGGCGGCGGCGCCACCTGGTACCCCACCACCGGCTGCCACGATCTGACCGTCCACCTGGGCAAGGACCTGGCCGCAGGCGCCTGCATGGGAGACGGCGTCCTGATCGACATCTCCGACCCGGAACGGCCGTATGTCATCACCACCGAACGGGACGCCGCGAACTTCGCCTTCTGGCATTCGGCCGTGTTCAACAACCGCGGCGACAAGGTCGTGTTCACCGACGAGCTGGGCGGAGGTTTCGCCGCCACCTGCAACGAGGCGGTGGGATCGACCAGAGGCGCCAACGCCGTCTACAAGATCAAGGGCAAAGGCGACCGTCGTACGCTGATTCCACAGAGTTACTATAAGATTCCGCGGCATCAGACCGACACGGAGAACTGCGTCGCCCATTACGGTTCACTCATCCCGGCCGCGGGCCGCGACATCATGGTGCAGGCCTGGTATCAGGGCGGAGTGTCGGTGTGGGACTTCACCGATGCCCGCCGGCCGCATGAGATCGCCTACTTCGACCGGGGTCCGCTGTCGCCGACGCAGCTGCTGCTCGGAGGAACGTGGTCGGCTTACTACTACAACGGCTATATCTACGCCACCGACACGCAGAAGGGCCTGGATGTGATCGATATCCGGGACCTTCGCACCGTCACCGCGAAGTTCGTTCGCCATGGCGAGCTCAACCCCCAGACCCAGATCCCATACCGGGGATGACCGGACGGTGCACCCGGTGAAGCCCACCCGCCCGCCCGGAGGAGGCGGGCGGAACAGGCAGGCCGACTGCATGCTCTCCGTACGGCGCGGCGGTCCTCGCGGGGAGGACGCGAGGACCACCGCCCGGATGCACCGTCACCCGGCGGGAGCCGGCGCGCACGTGCAGGCCATGACGGCGCGCTCCTGCGGCGACGGCCGCCGGTGCAGGAGCATCGCGACCACCATGGGGATGAAGACGAGCCCGTTGTAGAACAGGTGGAGCTCCACCCGGGGGACGACGAGCTGGATCAGGCTGGTCGGCGCCGGGCGGCCCATCAGGTTCATCCCCACCAGTGCCTGGCAGAGCAGGAGCAGGTGCTCGAAATGGTGCCACACCTGGAGGCCGAGCGAGATGTTCCACCAGGTCCGCGCCCTTCCCGTGAAGGCGGGGCGCAGGATGACCAGGCCGATGAGCATGAGCAGGGCGTAACCGTAGTGCAGCCACTCCGAGTGCACCAGCCAGGGGAAGGGGATGCCCAGGACGCCTCTCGCCTCGTGGACCGGCCATCCGAGAGCGTAGATCTGGAAGGCCTGCACGAGGTGCTCGGCCCAGTGGGCCACCACGATCACCAGGTAGACGCCGAGCGCGGTGCGGTGGTGGCGGTCGTTGAGTCCGGCGAGGACGCGGGGGGTGCTGTGCGTTGCCATTACGGCCTCCAGGCGGGCAGTGCTCGATCAGTACCAGGTGATCGTCGGGTACCAGATGACGCCGGTGCGGGCGAGGAGCCGAACGTCCCAGTAGAGGAACGTGAACACGCCCGCCACGAGGAAGGCGGAAGCGGTGATCACCGCGGCGCGGCCGGGCTTGGCGGTGATCCAGCGCTGGACGCGGCCGCCTGAGGCGACGGCCAGGAGCAGGAAGATCACGGCCAGGACGACGATGTTCCCCAGCGACTGGACGACGAAGGCGAAGGCTCCGTACAGGGGGTTGCCGCTGTCGGCGACGTCGCGGAAGAGCTGCCGGTAGAGCCCGAACGGACGACCGATGAGGAACGCGCCGATCAGAAGACCCATGACGAGGGAGCGGACGTGGGGGAAACGCCGCGACGCTCCCTCCAGCGGATCCTTGACGATCTTCAGTGCCGCCAGGCCCAGATAGCACAGGACGAGACCGATCACTCCGAAGACCACCATCGACTGGACGAGCCGGGGCGCAAGGCCGCTGCTCACCGTGGCGGTCGAGTACTGGGGCATGTGGGTGCCGAACAACCCGGCGATGACGCCGTAGACGGCGGACACGGCGGTCATCCCGGCGACGAGCCAGCCGAGGGGCGGCAGGGTCTGAGTGAAGCGGCCGCGTACGGAGCGCTCCTGACCCAGCATCGGCGCGACGGCGCCCAGAGCAGCGATGTTGCATGCGGTGAAGGTTCCGCCGAGACCGCTGGCGAAGGCGAAGGCGACGCCTGCCAGGATGCCGGTCATGGGTGCGTCGGCCGGCTCGTGCCCGAGGATCGCGCTGGTGACCCCGTCACCGATGACCTTGTCGACGAAGGGGGCGGACCACAGGACGGTCAGCGCGAAGCCCGCCAGGACGCTGAAGACGATGACGGCACCCCGCCGTGCGGGTTTCGGCTCGTGGCTGGTGGAGGACGTGGCCGCTGCGGCCTCGGTGTTGGTCACTTCCAGTTCTCCTTCCGTGATGCGGACGTCGAACCGGGAAGCGGGTGCCCTCGCGGTTCGCTGTGCGTGTGCTCACGGCCGAGGCGCAGCAGGCGGAACCCCACCGCGTCACCCAGCCCTTCCTCCTGGCCGATCCGGCGCAGCAGTTCGGTCAGTCCTTCGATCCATCGGCTGTTGCTCAAAGGCCCGGCGTCGGCCACGTCGAACCCGGACCGGTCGAGGATCCGGGCCACGCATCGTTTCGCCTCGGGCTCGTCACCGGTGACGGGTACCGTGAAGGGCGGCCCGCCGTGGATGAACGCGCGGATCTGGCGTGCCGACACGCAGTTGAGGCCTTTGACGACCGAGCTCTTGGGAAAGGCGTCCGCGATAAGTTCGGCCGCCGAGTGGTATCCGGTGCCGTGCAGGTCGGCCGTTGCGGGGTTGGAGACGTCCAGCAGCACCTTGCCGCCGAGACGGTGCCCGATGCCCGGGGCGATCTCCGTGCGGCTGACGTGGACCGGCGTCGCCAGGACGAGCACCTGCGCCGCGGACGCGACCGCCTCCGGGCTCGCCGCCACGGCGCAGGGAAGCCGGGCCGCCAGCGTTTGCGCGGTCCGTCGTCTTCCGCCCGCCAGGTACAGCGGAAAGCCGCGGGCGGCGAACAGTTCCGCCAGGGCGGCGCCCATGGATCCACAGCCGATGACGCCGAGCACGGGCGATCCCCGGTCATCGGACGAAACCTCCGGCCGACTCGTGCCCGCCATATGCGTCTCCTCCTCGCGCTCGTCAGCGGTGTCGCGTCGCGCCGGAGTAGACCTCCAGGGCCTGGTACAGCTCCCGGGGGACGTCGACGGGAACCAGATCGTCACCTGCCCGCTTCATGCACGCGACCGTCTGGGCGCCGCGGGCCACCAGCTGGCCGGGGCCGGAGTGGAGCCGGAAGTAGTCGAAGTCCATGACGATACGGTTGACGTCGATGTCGCGCAGTGACATCCGTATGGAGACCGTGTCGAACGCGAACAGTTCCGCGAAGTACTCGCACGAGCAGGAGACCGTCACCAGGGCGAGGTCCTCGGCGAGACTCCTCAGCACGCCGGGGGCGTGTGCGGCCAGGAACCTTTCCCTGCAGGCGCCCTGCCAGGTGAGGTAGTTGGCGAAGTAGACGTTGCCGACGAGGTTGGTGTCGGCGAAGGTCACCAGATGCTCATGGGAGAAGTAACGCTTCATGAGCCTCCTTTCAACATGACGGTGATCGCCGCGGGACGGCGTTCGTCTCCGGCGGGGATCACCACGGAGGCGAGGTGCTCGGCTCCGCTGCGCAGCAGGAGCCAGCCCTGCTCGTAGGCGCCCTGGATGGTCAGTGGGGACTGGGCGGCCGCGCGGCCGGACTTGGCCAGGCACTCACGGGCGGTCCACAGACGGGTGAGCACGTATCCTTCCGGCTCACCGGTCAGCTTGATGATCTGCTCGGCCTGCCCGGACCAGGCCTTCTCCGCCCGCAGACGCCCGGGATCGTCGGTCACCCACTCCCAGTCGCAGGCCAGCGGCGTGGTCCCGCTGACCTGCAGGATCAGGTCGTCCAGGTGGCTGCGGCCGATGGCCGGACCCGGCGCTCCGCGGTGTGCGCTCCTCCTGCCGGTGGTCCTGCCTGCGGGCTTGGGCCGGACCTCGACGTGGACGGGGGTGCCGGGCAGCAGCGTCTCCAGGCTCCGTTCGAGGTAGGGGCCGATGAGCACATCCGGGTATCCCCCGCTCGGCTCGATCGGGCCGACGTCGCGAAGCCGCAGCCCCGTCCAGGCGGTCACGGACCTGCCTTGGTGATCGCGGGCGATGACGTCGTAGGTGTACTCCGATCCCGTGTGCTCGCGTTCGACCGCGGTGAGGATCAGATCGCCGTCGCGCGGCCCGGGCTGGACGGTGAAGGCGTCACATCCCACAGGGAGCAGGCGCCGGTTCGGCACGCACGCCTGCAGGACGTGAACGGTGGCGTCGTTGACCGAAGGGTCGCCGAACTGCAGTCCGCCTCGGACGCCCGGCCCGAACCGCCACCTGTCCTCCGCTGCCAGGACGGCCGTGCACGCCGTCGCCTGGAGGTGGTCGTAGCGGCGCAGGCGCTGGAAGAGGGGGCCGTGGAAGAAGGTGGGCCCGTACAGATCGCCTCCCCGGTGCGCGGGCAGTGGCGAGCGCCCGGCGGGGAGGTCCACCGGTTGCGGCGGGCGGAGCGGCACGCGCCCGGAGAAGTGGTCGACGGCGAAGCCGGTCTCGTCGCTACGGATGACGACCTCGACGTCGCCGCCGTCCCTGACGAGGGCGCAGATCCTGATCGTGCGGACCGCGTCCTGCGGGATGATCACCGGCCGGTCGAACCGGCAGTCCTCCAGACCGGTGACGGGGCGTCCGGTGAGCACGGTGGCGGCCTGGGCCATGGCCTCGATCGCGCAGACGGCGGGCAGGACCATGAGGCCGTCGATGCGATGGTCGCGCAGGTAGGGATCGCGCTCGGCGTCGAGCTCCGCCTCCGCCACCAGTTCGACGCCGGCGAGCATCGTGCGCACCCGGCGAAGGTACGGATGGGCGTCGACCGGCCGGGGGGACTCCAGCTGGGGCAGCCGGCCGGTGACGACGACGGACGGCTCGGCCGGACGGGCCGCGAGCAGCTTCCGCAGCAGTGCGACGCCGGTCTCCACCGGCAACGGGACCACGCCGGCCCGCATGAGGCCGTCGAGGACGTCGAGCCGTTCCCCCATGCCGGCGCCGGACCACGCGGTCCAGTCCATGTTCCAGACCCGGCACCCGGGCAAGTCGCGGGCCAGGACGCGGGCCAGCTCGCGCATCCGGCCGTTGGCCAGCGCGTAGTGGGCCTCGCCCGGCAGGCCGAACCTGCCGATGACCGACCCGTAGGTGATCAGCAGGCGCAGCGATGCGGTGTCGAGGGCGTCGACGAGTGCACGCAGGCCGTGGTACTTGGGCGCGGCGTGCTCGGCGTAGTCGGCCGCGCCCAGTTCGGTGAAACGCTTCGGATGGTTGACACCGCTGCTGTGGACGACCGCGGTGACCTGTCCGAGTTCTCCGGTGATGCGCGCGGCGGCCTGCCGTACGGCCGACGTGTCGGCGATGTCGGCGGTCACGTAGAGGTGCGGGATGTTCAGCTCTTCCAGCAGGGAGAGGTTCGCGCGCAGCTCGTCGTCGTCCTGCGGCCTGCTGCGGCCCAGGAGCGCGATCCGGGCCCCGTACGACCGGCCGAGGGCGAGCGCGGTCTGGAATCCGATGCCCTTGCCGCCGCCGGTGACCAGGACGACGTCGTCACCGCCGAGCGGCACCTCCTGCGCGGGGGCAAGCGGGAGGGGCGCGTACGTGACGGTGCAGACCCTGCCGTTCTCGTCGATCACGAGCTCGGGGTGCTCGTCCGGGGAGGAGCGCAGGGCGCGGGCGACCGCGGCGGCGGTTCCGGCAGACACCCCGCCGATCCAGCGGACCGCCCGGTCCGGGTGCTCCTGGCGGATGGTGGCCAGGTAACCCGCGGCCGTGTCCCCCTGCTCGATCACGGCGAGCGGGACCGCCTTGTCGACCGCCGCCTTCGCGACGTCGAGGAGCCCCGCGATGTCCTGGTCATCGGGGTCCTCCGGCAGGAGGACCAGCTCGGCCGAGGGCTGCCAGTCATCGGTGCGCAGCAACGGTTCCAGCTCGGCGCGTAGCGCGCCTCTCCCCCATACCCGCCAGGTGTGGTCGGTGGCCTCCTCCGCCAGTTCGACGGGTTCGCGACGCGGGCCCAGGATCCGATGCCATTCGGCCGCCCCGGGGGGTACCGCAGGCTCATGGGCGCCATCCGACGCGGGAGGAAGCGCCTCGATCAGACCGATCAGCTCCGACACCGACACATCGGACGCGACCAGCGGTTCCACCGGGGCGGCGCGTGAGCAGACCGCGGCCGCCTGGGTGACGAGCTGCACCACCCGCAGCGAGTTCAGGTGCAGGTCGCTCAGCAGCCGGTCGTCGGCGCCGATGGCGTCGACGGGCAGTTCGATGGCCTCGGCCACCACTTTCCTGACGGCGGAGGAGACGTCCTCTTGCAGGCCGTGTTCCTCGGCCGGAGACGAAGGGGCGACGGGAACCGGCGCACCGGGCAGCGCGAGGGATTCCGGTGCCCGCTCGCAGGGGTTCTCCAGGAACGTGAGATCCCGCCACAGGTCGAATTCCCGGTGGAAGCGCTCGGCGAACATCGGCCGCAGGTCGTCCGCGGCGCCGCAGGCGTACAGCGCTCCGGCCGCGTGGCACAGCTCCCGGCCCGAGGTCGCGCCGATGTCCAGGGCGAAGGCCGGGACACCGGTGATGTCCTCGGCGAGTGACGCGAGCGCGTGTCCGGGGCCGATCTCGATCAGCAGGTCGCAGGACTTGGCCAGCTCCGATACGGCCTGGCGGAAGAGCACCGGGGCGGTCAGCTGCGCGGTGAGCAGCCGGCGGAGGTCGGCGTCACCGTCGAGGAGCCCTCCGCTCACCGTGGAGTACACCGGACGGGCCGGGGCCTCCAGGGCGACCTGGCCGAGGTGGGACGCGAGCCGGGGTTCGGCCGCGGTGAAGGCGGGCGAATGGAAACCGTGGCTGACGCTCAGCCGCTTGGCGGAGATGTTCTGCTCGCGGCACCGCTCCAGGATCCGCTCCAGGTCCCGGATGGGGCCGGCCACCACGTGTGCGGCTCCGTGGTCGGCGGCGACGACGGCCTCGGTTCCGGAGGTGAGCCGGCGGAGCGGCTCGTCCCCGGCGATGATCGAGGCCATTCCGGTGTGAGGTGCGCCGTGGTCGCTCATGATGCGGCCCCGGGCTGTGACCAGGCCGATGGTGTCGTCCTCGGAGAGTGCCCCGGCCCAGTGCAGGGCGGTGATCTCGCCGAGGCTGTGCCCGACGGCTCCGCAGGGGTCGACGCCCAGCCGGTTCAGCCAGCGCAGTCCCGCCAGGGACGCCTTGACGACCGCCGGCTGGACCACGGCCGTGTCGACGGTGCCGGTGTGGGAGGACGCCTCGTCGAAGAGGTCTTCGACGCCGGGGAGTACGGCGCCGAGTGCGCCGGGTCCGGCCGGCACGGCCGTGCCCTGCCCGGTGAACAGCAGGCCCGCTCTGCCGGGGGCGCCGTTTCCGACGCAGATCCCGGGCAGTGTGACGAACCCGTCGTCGCGGCGGTCAGCGACGAGCTGAGCGGCCTGCCGGGCCCGGCGGGCGAGCTGTTCCGGGTTCGCCGCCACCACGGCGGCGCGGTGGGGATGGCGCGCGCCCGCCGCGGTCCGTGCCAGGCTCGCGGCCAGATCGGCCTGCTCGGCGAAGGAGAGGGACGCGGCGGCGGAGGCCGCACGGTCGAGCTGCGTGAGGAGATCCTCGGTTGAGGCCGCCCCGAAGACGAACACCTCGTGACCGAGCGGGCGCCGGGCGAGGCGCCGCTCCCTGGCGGTGAACGCGGGACGCCGGCGCGGCGCCGGTGATTCCAGGACCAGGTGCGTGTTGATCCCGCCGAAGCCCATGGCGCTCACCGCCGCACGCAGCGGAGCCTCTTGCGGCCAGGTCTCGGCGTCGCGGACCACGCGCAGCGGCACCCCGTGAGCACGCAGCAGTTCGTGTGGTTCCTCGCACCCCGTTGTCGGCGGGATCACCTGCCGGTGCAGGGCCATGGTGGCTTTCAGGAGTCCGGCCACCCCGGCTGCGGCCTTGGTGTGGCCGATGTTCGCCTTGATGGAGCCCAGCGCGGCGGGATCGAGAGTCCTCATTGCGCGCTGCGCCTCGGCCAGCGCGGCGATCTCCACGGCGTCGCCCACGGCCGTCCCGGTCCCGTGCCCCTCGAACAGCGCCACGGTCTCCGGCCCGAATCCGGCTTGCTCGTAGGCCCGGTGGACGGCGAGCAGCTGGCCTGTCCGTTCCGGCCGGGTGATTCCTCCTCTGCCGTCCGAGGAGACGCCCCAACCGCGGATCAGGGCCAGTGGCGGCCGGCCGGCCGCGACCGCGTCCTCGGCCCGCATCAAGACCACCATGCCGCATCCCTCGCCCGGCCAGAAACCGGTGGGATCGGCGTCGTAGACCCGCATCGCCGAGGTGGCGAGCGCACCGGTCCGGGCGAACCCCACGAGTTCGAACGGGTCGAGGCTCAGGTCGACACCGCCGGCGATGGCCACGTCGATGTCCCCGGCTCGCAGTGCCCGGGCCGCCGTGATGACGGACAGCAGCGAGGACGAGCATGCTCCGTCCACGGTGTATCCGCCACCGTGGAGATCGAAATGGTTGCAGATGCGACCGGCGATGGTGTTGGCCAGCCCGCCGGCCAGGGTCTCGTCGTTCGGTTCCGGAAAGGGATTCTTGTACGTCTGCTCGAGGCCGGTGAGAAAGCGCGCCTGGGCTTCGGGAGCCCAGCCCTCCGCGGTCAGCGCGTGCTGGAGTACACGGCGCACGTAGGGCCAGCGCAGCCGCAGTACGGAGGCGCGACTGAACTCCCCGTTCATGCTGTTGCCGATGACGACGCCCACGCGGTCGCGGTCGAGGCCGCGGCCTTCGGGATGGCCCGCGGAGGCGAGCGCGTCCGCGGCGACCTCCAGGGCGAGCCAGTGGGCGGGGTCGGTGACGCGGTAGGTGGGACCTGGAATCCTGAACCGGGTCCGGTCGAAGGTCCAGCCCTCCAGCACGGCGGCGAACCTGGCGTAGGTGCCGTCGGCGCCGGCGGCCGCGTAGTCGTCGAGGTTGAGCCGCCCGGGAGGGAGGGGGCGAAACGCCCTCCGCCCGGACAGCACCATCTCCCACAGCTCGTCGGGGTCGCCGGCATCGGGATACCGGCAGGCGGCGCCGACGATCGCGATGGGTTCGTACATCAGGTCACGTCCTGTTCGCGGCTTGCTCGGGTGCGAGGTTCGGGAGGGAACGCCGGGTCGAGGCCTCGCGGGCCGGAACAGGTACCGGCTGCTCGCGATGCCGGCGCAGGGAGACGACGGCGAGCGCCGTGCCCCGGATGGCGCACACGATGACCAGCGCGAAGAAGAGCCCGAACGAGATGTGGACGTGCACCAGCAGCCCGTACACCGCGGCGGCCGCGACTCCGAACAGCACCTGGCGTTCCGGCTTGACGGGGGTCGTGCCCGGGTCGGTGATCATGTAGTTGGTGAAGAGCACGAAGGCGGTCCCGGTCATCACGGTCAGCGCCGTCACCGTCGCCGTCCCGTCGATCGCCGTGCGGATCACGGCCTGGGCGGCGAAGGCTCCCACCCAGCCGAGGATCAGCGGCATCTTCTTCGTGAGCATGGCGTTGAGCAGCGTGCCGGAGGCGAGGATGACGACCGGGATGATCCAGTCGAGCGGTCCGCTCACCCACTCGGTGAAGTGGTAGGGCGGTGCGATCCCGACCCAGGGAAAGAGCAGGAGGACGGCGACGATGCCGGTGTTGGACGGGTTGAGCACGTGCCGGAAGGCGCCGTTGAGCCGCACCCGGATCAGGTATTTGGAAGTGATGGCCACGATGACCGCGAGGATCACCGGTTCGAGGCGGTCGTTGGCGTAGAGCAGCATGGCGCAGGCCAGGGCGCTGATGTGCGCGGGGAGCAGGAAGTCGACCAGCCGGACCCAGCCGCCGGCGTACTTCACCGGGCGCCGGTTCACCGTGGCGTCGAGCTTCTCCAGGCCGAGCTCCAGCCCATAGGCCGCCACGAGGGCGACGAGCGGCGTGGCGTAGGCCTGTTCGAAGCCCAGGACGGTGTGCCCGAGCAGGTTGAAGGCG
Source organism: Planomonospora parontospora (assembly GCA_014647935.1). Lineage (GTDB taxonomy): Bacteria > Actinomycetota > Actinomycetes > Streptosporangiales > Streptosporangiaceae > Planomonospora > Planomonospora parontospora. The sequence continues at coordinate 58,898 of BMQD01000012.1, read as the reverse complement.
GTGATCGATATCGCGAAGCGGCGCAGCGCGCTCGTGCGCGGGTCGGATGGGGGTTTCATCGGGTGATCTCCCGTGCTGAGCCGTCGGTCGTGAGCAGGACGGTGTGCCAGCCTGGGGCCAGCGACAGGTCGGTGTCGTGCCGGGTGCCGCAGGCGTCCCGCCAGGTGACGGTCACGTTCGCGGCCGTGGTTCTGTCGTCGAGGGCGAAGAGCAGTTCGGGTGAGGAGACGCCGGCGTGCCCGGCGGCCGGATACACCTGCGCCGTCCTGGCGCCGGCCGCTCCGGAGCGGACGAGGGCGGTGGCGCCGATCGCGGGGGCCGTGGCTGCTTCCGGGGCCCCGCCGCAGGTCGCCGGACGCACGAGCTGGATTCCCAGGAAGGGGTGCTGGGTGCTGCGGTTGTTGCGGTGGAGGAAGGACTGCCGCCACTGGTTGGCCACGGCGTAGTCGAGCCGTCCGTCGTGGTCGATGTCGGCCAGGGCCATTCCCCGGGTGGGTCCGCGATTGTCGATCCCCAGCCGGGTGGAGAGGTCGTGGAATCTGCCGTCCGGCGCCCGCACGAAGAACCTGTCGGGGTCGTCACCGGAAAGATCGTCTCCCGGGCCGAAGTGCGGCCACATGTGCGGGTTCCTCAGGAGCTCGTCGTTGGTCATCGCCAGTTCCTGCAGCTCCGGCCAGCGGTTGCTCGTGCCCTTGATGAAGCCGGTGGCCTGCAGGATCTGCACCTGGCCGTCTCCTGCGAAGTCACCGGTCTTCATGTCCCATCCCCATCCGGAGCGGGAGATGCCGAGGGGTTCGCTGCGGTCGTCGTAGAAGGCGGTCCCGTCTTGGCCCAGCACCTTCTTTCGGGTGCTGACCCAGGCGAAGTTGCTCTCGTGCAGGGCGTAGTCCTCGGTGATGTTGCTGACCACCATGTCAGGGACGTCGTCCTGATTGAGGTCGGAGAACGCGACCCCCATCCCCTTGAACGAGTCCTTTCCCAGCACCTTCGACTTGGGGGTGGCGAAGTGGCGCACTCCTTCCATCAACCGGAAGCGCGGCTTGCCCGGTGTGGAGATGTTGTGCAGCAGCCGATCGGGACCGAAGTCGTTGGCGACGTACAGTTCGGCGAGTCCGTCGGCGTCCAGGTCCTGGGCGCCCAGGGCGAGCGTCCATCCGTTCGCCATCTCGGGAGTGAACGCCCCGGCCGCCTCGCTGAAACGCGCCTGCGGCGTCTTGCCGCCCTGCGCTCCCTGGAAGAGCAGCACGCGGTTGCGCCCGGCGTTGTAGCCGGCCGACATCGAGTCCTGCATCTGGAGTTCGGGCTGGTCGGCCTCGGGGTCGAGAACCCGCGCCCCGTCCGGGAAGTAATTGCCCAGGGCGATGTCGGTGTGGCCGTCGCCGTCGAGGTCGGCCAGGGAGACGGCGTTGGTGTTCCAGATCTGGTAGGGCTGGACGAGCTCCTGCCGAGTGAAGGAGGGTGACGTCGGCGGTCCGGCGTTCCCCAGGAAGAGCACGGGTGAGCGGCCCCAGTAGTAGACCAGCGCGTCCGTCCGCCCGTCCTCGTTGTAGTCGGAGGGCACGCAGCCCATCGGCGCCATGGTCGCGTCGTAGGGGAGGCCGGACGGCTCGAGTGCGACGGGCGTGAAACGGGCGCCGGTCGTGGGGGCGGGCTGCAGGGTGACCGACTCGTCGCGCGGGTCGACGAGGCAGACGTCGTCCGCCCGTCCGTTGGCGTCGAAGTCGGCCAGGGCGACGGCGGCCCCCAGAGAGGAGATCCAGTGGTTGATCTTCTCGTAGGCGGGGGCCACGGTACGGATGTCACGGTTCGTGACGGCCGAGTTCAACGGCAGCCTCTCGAAGGAGAAGTCCTCGGTCAGGGAGGCTATCGTCGCCGGAGACGCCTCGGGCAGCCGTGCGACCTGCCATCCCCCGATGACCAGGGCAGCGGCGCAGAACTGGGCCAGCCGGACCTTGATGCGTCCTCTCACCTGGTCACTCCTCCGGTGTGCAGGGTCCAGGCATGACGGATCCGAGCACGCCATCCCTCGTAGTCGTGTGATGTCACGCGCCCGTCGGGCACGGCGTGCAGTGCCTCGTCGGTCCATCCGGCCGCGGTCTGCGGTTCGGCGCCGGTGAGAGCCCGTACGGCGGCCGCCACCTGCGGGGTCACTCCCCCTGACAGGTCGTGGGCCTTCGCGGCGAAGGCCGAGCCCTGCGCGAGGTGCTCGTGGTAGTCCGTCGACGTTTCCAGCAGCCGGTCCAGGACGTCTGCCGATTGGGCGCCCGTGTAACTGGCCGCGAGACCGATCCCTGCCCACAGATCGGCTCGGCGGTTCGGCGGGAAGCCGGCGATGGTGCCGGCGATGCGATCCGGTTCGGCTCCGGCGTAGAACCACAGCGCCCGTCCGACTCCCTGATCCCGGATCGGCAGGACCGGTCCCTGGGCTGCCCGTTCGACGCGGCCGGAGAAGACGGGAACCGGCCGGAAGAACGCCTGATGGAATCCCCATCCGTCCCAGGCCAGCCATCGCAGCAGCCGATGGCCGGACCGGATCCCGGTCCAGGGGCGCAGGCGCATACGCGCATAAGCCCATCCCACTCCGACGTGGATCAGGTGGGGGTAGTGCTGTCCGGCTCCGTTGTGCAGAGCGTGCAGGCGGCGGCCTCTCGTACCGGCGAGCAGGTCCAGCAGCGCCGTGCTCATGGCGGCGCCTTCGAACGCGAAACCGCGTAGACCCGGGTCGAGCCGCGTGAAGGCGAGCTCATCCGGCTCCTGGGTGAGCGCGGCGTTGTAGCCGGTGGCGAAACTCCTCACGGCGGCGTCGAGCGCCGGTTGCGCCTGGGGGGAAGCGGGTGCGAAGCCTCGCCTGCCGAGATCGAGATCGTTGACGTCGAGGGCGAGCGGCCGGCGCAACAACGATCTCAGTAATGAGCCCGAAGCGGTCATCATCCAAACCCCATTGCATTCGAGAGAGGCCTGGAAAGCAACTAATAACACCGGCGGGCGAATGTCAACACGAAATCAACCGCAAGGGCTCGACCTGGAAGAACAAATTATATAATAATCTTTTGAATAATGCGCCGCCATGGATCCGCTACCGTGAGCATGCGCTCGCAGGTTATTCGATCAATGACCGGGCGGCGCATGGTTGGAATACAACGGCAATATTCGGCAGCAGTCAAGGGAGGTGTTGGCAGACGATGCCGAGAACCCGGCCGCGCATGATCCGGCGGCGGCCGGCAAGTAAAGAACCAGTTCAGAGGGGCTAAGCAGAACAGGCCGACTGGAGGCGACCAAGGATCATCGGCCAGCCCGACTGGTGCGCCAAGTAGTAGTCCATGAGCAGGGGCGTGAGGTTCTCCCAGCCCTTGTGGGTCATTTCCACGCGGGTGAGGGAAGGACCCAGAGGCTTGAAGACGAGTTCGACTTCCGTGAAGACGGGACCTTGGATGACTTCCCAAGTGAAAGCCACCAGTGCCGGCGGCTCCCAGCGCAGGATATGACCCCAGTCGCGCTCCCTGCCGTCCTTCAGCACTTCATAGATCCGGCCGTCGACATGCTCTTCGACGCGCACGTCCTGAACATTTCCCGGCTCGATGGCGAACGAGTCGATGGGCCACCACGTCACCAGCCGCCTGGTGAAGGTGCTGAAGGTCCGGGCCTGATCCGCCTCAACGGTGACGGCATGGCGGATCGGCTCCACCCCGGTCGAGCTTTTCATCGGTATGACCTCAGCAGACGGCGGAACGGCGTTCTCAGTCTGCCAGATGTGTCAGCCGACCGCCGACTCGTTACGCACTCCGACATCAATGCCCTCAACCGTGTCACGCGCCCTGATCATGCTGTCCCGCCACAGGGATTCGACAAGGTCGCGGAGCTGAGCCAGGGCTTCCTCGCTGGCGCGGTAGATCCGGCGAGTACCGTCACGTCGTTCGACGATCAACCCGGCGTCCTTGAGCACCTGCAGGTGCTGGGAGACCGCTGAACGAGTGACCTCGAAGTGCTCAGCGATGCGCCCCGCAGGCAGTTCCTCCGTGGCCACGAGGCGCAGGATCGCACGCCTGCGAGGCTCGGCGATGGCTCGCAGCACGTCGTCCAGGTCCCCGCTCATGTCTTCGATTCTAGCGAGCGACCAGGCCGGCGCCGTTCCTCATCACCGGCCGGGCTCACATCCCGGCCGACCGGGCTTTCGCAGGAGGACGTCCTGCTCCATCGTGGGGATATCAACTCGCCCACCTCGCACCCGCCACCCGAACTCGATCGGGGGCGTCGCCCAACCGGAGATCAACTGATCATAGACTTCCCTTTCGTTAGCGTCAACTGTCAGAGTCGTGTGGTGCGTCCTACGCGCTCTGCGCGGAAGAGGCACGGACGTAGGCCCGCGGGCGTGCGGGCACGACATGGCTGCGCCGGAGCTGCGATTCCGCCGGGAGGCAGTGCAGTCGCCATTCCAGCATCCCCTCCTCCAGTTGGCGCGCACACCGGCCGTGCGCCCGCAGCAGCCAGACCGCCTCCCGGGACAGAAGGCAGTGGGCGCTCCGGCAGTAGGCGATGACCTCACCGCCCACGGGGATCTCATTCATCCTGGATCGGAGCTCCTCCAGCGGGATGGAGATCGCCCCGGGGATGTGCGCGGAGGCGTACTCCACCGTCGGCCGTACGTCGATGAGCACCGTCTTGCCGTCCCACAGCTTGCGCAACACCTCCTCCCGGGTCACGACCTCGGCGGGCCGGGCCGTGCCGCCACGGCCGGCGCTCAGCGCCTCGGCCGCGGGAAGGCGGTGCTGGGAGACCTGCCGGAGGGTGGCGTACAGGGAGGTGACGTCCTCACCGGCGAGCCGGTAGAAGATCCGCGTTCCCTCCCTGCGGCTGCACACCAGCCCGGCGTCCCGCAGCACCTTGAGCTGAGCGGAGGTGTTGCCGATGGGGACGTCGGCGGCGACCGCCAGATCCTCGACGTTGCGCTCGGCCTGAGACAGCAGGTCGAGGAGGTGGAGACGGACGGGGTTCGCCATGGCCTTGGCCACGCGGGCGAACTCGCCGAGCACGGTGCTCATCGTGTGCGTGGACATGCTCATCACTTCTTTCCAGACCAGGGGGGCGGGCGGGGCTAGGCGTTCCAGCGTTTGAGCCAGTCGGCCTCCTGGTCTGCTTTCTCCTGGTGGAAACGAGCGGAAGGCTCATACAGCGTCACCTCGGGCGCCGGCGGTTCGAGGAAGTTCCCCTCCCCCTTGGCCGCCAGGTGACCTCCCAGTTCGATGTAGCAGGATCCGTAGCCCGTGAACCAGGGTTCCGGGGCGTCGTACCCGAGGTGGCGCGCCACCCCGGAGGCGATCACATCGGCCGCCCCTTCAGCGAATACGGCCGCCTTGGGCAAGGGCTTGCCGTTGGGAAGGGTCAGCAGCGTCGCATCGCCCAGCGCCCACACCCCTTCGGCCCCCGTGGCCAGAGTGCGCGCGTCGACGGGGATCCATCCGGCACCGCCCAGGCCCGTCCCCGCCGCGGAAGCGGGCGGCCGGTGCGGCGGCACGACGGCCAGAAGGTCGAAGCCCTCGCGGCTCCCGTCGCGGAAGACCAGTTCCCGCGCGTCACCGTCGACCTTCTCCACCGCCCGCTGGGCAAGGAAGCCGATGCCGTGATGGCCGAGCATGTCCACGAGCGCCTGGCCCACGACGGGACCGGCGACGGGCATGGGCAGCGGATCCGGAGTGATGGTGTCCACTTGCACGTGTTCCCGGGCCCCCTGCTCCCGCAGCAGGTCCGCGGCCAGGAACGCGGCTTCGAAAGGAGCGGCGGGGCACTTGAAGGGCAGGCCGGCGATCAGCACCACCAGACGGCCCTGGCGCAGGTCCAGCAGCTTCCGGTGAAGGGAGAGCGCGCCCTGTGCGGTGTAGAACTCCACGGCGCTCTCACTCTCGAGGGCTTCCGCCAGCCCGGGGACCTGGGAAGGGGCCAGCTCCGCTCCGAGCGCGATCACCAGGGCGTCGCAGTCGAACCCGCCGACGTCGGTGAGGACCCGGCGCCGTTCCGGCTCGATGAGCGTGACGGACGCAGTGATCATCTCGATGCCCGGCAGGGCGGTGGCCGTCGGCCGGACCCGGACGTCCTCGGGGGTACGCCACCCCCGCATGATCCACAGCAGGGACAGACCCAGCGTCCCGTCGAAGGAACGGTCGATGAGGAGGATGCGGTCTTTGTCGGGAAGCCGCTCGCGAAGACGGCTTGCGACGGTCAGGCCGCCGACGCCGGCCCCGAGGACTACAACGGTCTTTGACATGGTGCAGAGCTCCCGCCGAACTGAGACGTGATCATCTTTTCGGTGCGGACACGCAGCAGAAGAGCCATCGATCAGGCTCGGACGCGCTGGATCGCCACGACCAGCGCAGACGTCGTGCATCGGTGCTTGACGAAGCAAGGAAAACGGGGACAGTGACGATCAAAAAAGCTATACTCCTCCATGCATCCATTAATCCATTGCTCCTTGGAGGATTATATGGTCGGAGATCCGGCTAGGAAAGCCTCCCTTTTCGACCAAATCGCCCGGGTCGGTAAGGCTCTTGGTCATGGGAAGCGGCTAGAGCTCCTTGACCTGCTCGCACAGGGAGAACGGAGCGTCGAGATCCTGGCCCAGACCGCAGGCTTGGGCGTCACGAGCACCTCGGCCCATCTGCAGACCCTCAAACAGGGCGGCCTGGTCTCCACCCGCCGCGAGGGGACCCGTGTGCTCTACCGCCTGGCCGGTGACGACGTCGTCGACCTGTACGCGCGTCTGCGCAACGTGGCGGCCACCCACCTGGCGGACGTGCAGGTCGCGGTGGCGGCGTACCTGGGAGAACACACCGAGGAGGTCACCCGCGAGGAGCTGCTCGAACGGGCGGCGTCAGGACAGATCACCGTACTGGACGTCCGCCCTTACGAGGAGTTCGAGGCCGGGCACATCCCCGGCGCCGTCTGCATCCCCATCGACGAGCTGCCGGACCGGCTGAACGAGCTGCCGGTCGACGCCGAGATCGTGGCCTACTGCCGCGGCGCCTACTGCGTGTTCGCTCCGGAGGCGGTGCGCCTGCTCGCCGGCCGCGGCATGAACGCCAAGCGCCTCGCCGACGGCATGCTCGAATGGCAGGTGGCCGGCCTGCCGATGGAGAGCGGAGGCACGTGACGGGCCTTCCTCGCGGCGAAGGGACCCGCGACGGTACGGCACCTGACATCGTGGTGGACGGCGTGCCGGAACACAAGGTCCGGCCGCTCCTACATCCAGCCGAGCCGTTCGCTCAGCAGTGCCTGCTGGGCGGGGTTGGTCGTCATCTCCAGCGCGCGCCGGTCGGCGGCCTGCGCCTCCTGCAGCCGGCCGAGCGCACGCAGCAGGTCGGCGAGGGCGGCGTGGTAGAGCGGATAGCGATCGAGTTCCCTGCCCAGGTTCTCCAGCTCCTTCATCGCCGCACCCGGCCCTTGGGCGTACCGTACGGCGACGGCCCGATGCAGCCGCGTCACCGGCGAAGGGGTCAGGTGGAGCAGCATGTCGTACAGGACGACGATCTGCGGCCAGTCGGTCTCCTCCCACCGGCCGGCCTCGGCGTGACAGGCGACGATCGCGGCCTGGAGCTGGTAGGGACCCGGACGCCGATGGCACCGGGCCGCCCTGGTGAGCAGGGCGGTCGCATCCGCGATCGCCTCCCGGTCCCACAGCGATCGATCCTGGTCCTGCAGGAGCACCAGCCGGCCCGCGGCGTCGAACCGCGCGGCGGCCCGGGCCCGGTGCAGCCGGATCAAGGCCAGCAGGCCGGCGGCCTCGGGTTCACGCGGCATCAGCCCGGCCAGCAGCGCCGCGAGCCATTCGGCGTCATCGGCCAGGCTGCGCGAGTGCGACCGCTCGCCGCCGTTGGACAGGTAACCCTCGTTGAACATCAGGTAGACGGCGGCCAGGACTTCGCCGAGGCGTTCGGGAAGCTCCTCCTCGGCGGGAATGCGGTACGGGATCCCCGCATCGGTGATCTTTCTCTTCGCCCGGGTCAGCCGCTGGGCCACCGTCGCCTCCGGCTCCAGGAAGGCCGCGGCGATCTGGGCCGTGGTCAGGCCGCACACCACCCGCAAGGTGAGAGCGATCTGCGCCTGCCGGGACAGAGCGGGATGACAGCAGGTGAAGAGCAGCTTCAGCCGGTCGTCCGCAACCGGCCGGCGCGGCCAGTGCAGCTGGGCGAGCTTGTCCCGGTAGGTCGCCTCCCGGCGCAGCACGTCCAGCCCGCGTCTCCGGGCCACGGTGAACAGCCACGCATCCGGCCGCTCGGGTACGCCTTCGGCCGGCCAGCGCCGCAGTGCCGCCTCGACCGCGTCCTGGACCAGGTCCTCCGCCGCGGAGAAGTCATCGAGCAGGGACATCAGGGACGCGGAGAGCCGGCCCGCATGCTCACGCACCACGCGGGCCAGCACGTCATGTGCAGCGTCGGCGGTCATAGCGCCGGGCGCACCTCCACGACCGGGCAGGCCGGCCAGGACCGTGCCACCCGCAGCGCCTCGTCCAGATCACCGAGCTCCACCTCGACGTAGCCGCTGACGACCTCCTTGCCCTCGACGAAGGGGCCGTCCGTGATGATCGGGTCGCGGCCGTCGTCCAGCCGCACCGTGGTCGCGGCCGTCGCGGGGTACAGCTGGGTGCTGTGCGTGATGCTGGTGGCGTGCTCGGCGAACCAGCGGCCGACCTTCTCGAACGCCGCATCGCGCTCGGCCTGGTCCTTGGCCTCCCAGTCCTTCCTGTACTGCTCCGTCTCTATGAACATCAACACGTACTTCACGTGTACCACCTCCTACCCCTTAGACGAACGGCGGCAGCCTGGATTCGACACCTCGCCCCGGCAATGTGGTCCGGCCGCATACGCCGTGCGTGATTCGCCGAAACACCTGACCGGAGCCGGTAGGAGCAGATCCCCGGCGTCCGAGGGGGTTCCAGGGCCGTCGCGGCGGTCCTGGACTCTTCCGCAGAGCACCCGGGACGACATCACCCGGTCGGCGGATACGGCGCAGGTGCCGCTGCCGGCACAGTCTCACACGCGTGCGGGGCAGGAGGAGGCGGGATGGCGATATCCGGGTCCGGCCGCTTCGCCGCCGGATCGACCGGCCCTGCGGACCGGGAAGACGCGAAGGCCGGGAAGGCCGGCGATCCCTACGCCCCCGGCGCCATCGCGCCCGGCAGGGTGAACGGACGCGGCGCCTGGGGCGAAGAGGCGCCGCGTCCGTTCTCACATGAAGTTGCGCGTGTGCAGAGCTGACAGTTCAGCCGCCTCGTCGTGCGGGAAGCCGAGACGGACGAGCCGATGCTGCCGTCCTTCGTCCATCTCCGCCTGCAACTCCTGCACGGCCGCGTACCCGCGCTCTATGCCCTGGGGCGTCCACTCGCCCGCGGCCAGGACGACCAACGCGTCGAACACGTCCTGGTTCAGACCGGAACTCGCGATCAACGCCTGATGCCGGTGCTCCACCGCGTTGCGGAGCCGGCCCCGAAGCGAGGAGTCGACCGTGGACTGGTGCTGCAGATGGGCGACTCCGAACGCGACGTGGCGCGCCTCGTCCTGCCGGGCGAGCTTGACCACCTGGCGTGTCACCGGATCGGGGGCGTGCCTGTCCAGGAAGGTCAGCAGGTTGAGGAAGCTGCCTTCCCCCAGGACGGACAGCAGGAACGACGCGAGCGAGAAGTCCGGCTCGGTGAGCAGGGTCGTGAGCGACTCGCGGCCGCTCACCGAGGAGGTGCCCATCTCCCCTCCCGTGAGCAGCGCCCTTCGGGTGAAGACCTCCACGTGCCTGGCCTCGTCCGCCGCCTGGACCGCCAGGAGCTGCAGGACCTCCCTGAAGTGCGGATGGACACGGGCCAGAAGCCGGGCGGGGATCACCAGCGCCGCCTGCTCGTTCTCCACGAGGAAGGTCATGACCTGCACGACCGCTTGTTCGATCTCCGCGGGGACGCTGAATTCGGCATCCCAGTGCACCGCCTTCGCCGGGTCCCACTGCGCCGCGGCCGCGTGCGCGTACAGGCTCGGCGCGATGTCGGCCCACACGAAGTCGCGGTCGACGAGATCAGCGTTGATCTTCGGTCCGCCCGGCTCGACGAGCGCTCCCCGCGCCGCCAGCCCCCAGTGCAGCTCAGGCTTGGCGACGATGCCTCCGGGATCAGGGCCTCCGGCTCGTTCCGCGCGCGCCCAGCGGTCGAGATCGGTCCGGCCCCGCGTGACCCACGCGCGGACGTCGTCGTCGGTGTCGCCGGCGCGCCGTACCTGGTGCCCCTGCTTACGGCACCAGGCATCGAGATGGACCAGGAGCGCGGGATCGCGGCCGGTGACCGCCAGTTCGGTCCCCGGCCGCAGTTCACCCAGGGCCCGCTGGACGAGCAGGTGGGCGCCGCGCTCGAAACCGAGGTCGCCGAGGTCCAGGAAGTGCGGCGTCATGGCGCGTACCCGGCCGCCGTGACCGCACCCTGCCCGTCGTAGAAACCGCTCTCGTCGACGGCGGTCTCCAGTGCGGCGTACCCGCTGGTCCGGCCGGGCTGCCACACGGTCAGGCCCTCGAGGTCGAACAGCGGCCGCACCTGCGGATCCGCGTACGACATGGACAGGAGCAGGTCGCCGAACCTGCGCATCACCTCCTCCGGCACGGTGTCGCCCACGCTCATGTTGCAGTGGTCGAAGGGCGCCGTCTGGGCCAGCACCCGGGTGCTCCCGGCCGCCAGCGTGCCCTCGCGCCCGAACAGCAGGTGATTGGCGTCGATCATGCACGCCGCGGCCACCTCGCCCGCCATGAGAGCCCGCGCGGCGTCGCGCTCACCCCCGATGTGGTCACCGTGCAGGCCCACGCCCACGTCGAAGCGGCGGATCGCGACCTCGGCCCCCGGCCGCAGGCCGCGTCCGGCCAGGAACGAGGACGGGATGAGCGTGGCCTGCGGGGAGTCCACCGCGCCGACCGCGACGGTCTCTCCTTTCAGGTCCGCGACGTCCTTGTACGGCGAGTCGCTGCGCACCACGATCACGGAGGTGAGGTCCCGATCGGTGTCGCGCATGACGAGGGGCGTCAGCCGGCGGTCGGCCGCCTCGGCGAGGCGGCGCGCCCGGATCCATGCCAGCGGCGAGTTCCAGGCCGCGTCGATGCGACCTGCGACGAGGTCTTCGACCTGCCGCTCGTAGTGCGAGTAGAGGACGAAGTCGAAGGGAAGCCCGTGCTCGATCAGCCAAGCCCGGAAGCCTCCCCAGATGGTGACCACCTTGGGGTCGTAGGCGACGGCGCCCATCACCAATGTCATCGTGGGGGTCCTTTCCTAGAAGAGGGGCATGCCGAGCGTCGCCCGGCCGACGAAGTCGTGCAGCGCTTCGGTCGTCGGAGCCATCACCCGGGCGGCCAGCGCATCGCGGAACAGCCGCTCCACGCCCGTCTCCTTCCGGAAGGCCGATCCCCCGCACAGCCGCATCACGCCGTCGGCGACCTCCGCGGCCGCTTCCGCCGCCACGGCCTTGACCTGCAGGACGCGCAGGGTCGCGTCCTCGCGCCCGCTTCCCAGAGCGGCGAGGGTGTCGTCGATGAACGCCCGCACCATGTCGGTGCGGATGCTCAGCTCCGCGAACCTCGCACGCTGCAACGGCTGGTCGGCCAGGCTCTGGCCCAGGTGATCGAGCCGGGAGTGGAGGAGGTGGTCATGCGCCTTGGCGACCAGCGCCTCCATGAGGCCGAGCGAGAAGGAGGCGTTCAGCACCAGGAAGTACGGCAGGGCGGTCTGCAGCGCGATCTCGAGGCCGGCTCCGTCGCCTCCGAGCAGGGCCGAGCGATCGACCGTGACGGAGCGGCCCGTCACCGGTTTGGAGGCGTTCCCCCGCAGACCGAACCCGTCGAACGACCCGCTGATGTCCAGACCCGGCGACCTGCTGGAGACGAACCAGATGCTCATCGGCCCCTCCGCCTCCAGGGGGCGGCTCGACCACACGTAGCTGTCGGCCTCCCCCGCCGCGGTGATCCAGCTCTTGCGCGCGTCCAGCCGTACCCGGTCGCCGTCGGCCGTCGCCGTACCGAGAGGCGCCCAGAAGTGGCTGCGAGAACCGGCTTCGGAGAAGGCGAGGGTCGTCAGGTGCTCGTCCCGGGCGATCTCCCGGCGGACGCGCTCGTCACCGTGCGCCTCGATCAATGCGGTGGCGGCGTAGTGCATGAGCACGACCATCGCGGTGGAGCCGCAGGCACCGCTCAGTCGCTCGATCACCCGTGCCGCCGCGGGGAGCCCTTCGCCGCGCCCGCCCATCTCGGCCGCGCTGATCAGGCCGAGCAGCCCGCCCTTGGCGAGTGCGTCGATGCTGGAGCGGGGGAACGCGCCGGCCCTGTCCGTCTCCGCCGCCTGGGGAGCGACAGTGGTCTCGATCGCCTCGTTCAAGGAGGTCATGTGGTCATCGGACATGGACGTCACCTTTCCGCGTTCGGGGATTGTCGATTTCCAGCATTCGATCAGGGGCTATCCGACGATATGCAGAGCAAATAAAGGCCTCACCGGAACGGGTTTCTCTCGGCCGTCAGAGGAAAAGCAAAGAGATCGGCGGTCTTCGGATTAAGTGCAGATGGATGGATTATCCCGTTCCCTGCCGTCCCGTCCGGATGATCGGAGCGGCAGGAGGAATCGGCCCATCCGGCGCGCCCTTCATTCGCCTGCGCGGCCCGCAGGGTCCCGGTGAATTGAATAAATAACTCAGATGATTATTCCGGACGATGTTCATCGGCGCCCGAGATGCTTTCTTCGGCGGCGGGCTCGCCGAGTCATCGCAGCTCCGGCCAGTCTCCTTCGTGTCACAGACATGCGTAAGGTTTCACAATCCGGCATTTCTCCGATAGCGATCGATCGGCGGGTGCGCGCTACACCGGCCCTGCTTGAATAACGTGGTCAGCCTTCGGGGAGAGTCGTACAGATCTCCGTCTTAAAGGCGGTCGTCATTGTCCGCGAGTTCTTGACCCGGCGGTCCTGCAGGGGATCCATTTATAATACGCAAACAACATGGGCACTTCCGGAACAGTGGGCGACCACATACAGAGAGTACGCTCCGCCTTCCGTTAGCGTCAACTGTCAAAAGATGTTCGTGTCAGCCTTCGGATCAGGCGCCTTGCTCGGAGACGGAGTCCACCGATCGCGACACTCCCTGAATAGGCGGTCCGGAATCCATATTCTGATCGACCGATATCGGGTGCCCCGGCGCACTCGCATCGCTGATCTTTCGTCCGCAGCAGTGCGACGGCCCGGCATTCGGCGCCGCCGGCCTGCTCCCACGGCCGGTGACGGCTCGGACTGCTCCGGTGATTGCACGCCACTCCGCACGAAGCCGTAGGCCGCAGCGCACTCGGCCAGCCGGTGGGAGACCGTTGGTCGGCCGAACCGCCGGGGCGAAGTCAGCGTGCACAGACAGAGGAGATCGTCGGGCGCGAACCCGGCGCTGAGCAGTTCGGTGTCATAGCGGGCGTTGTGCGCGATGATGACCGCACCATCGAGCAGGGCCGCCACATCGCTGGCGATCTCACCGAAACGCGGGGCTCCTGCCAGGTCTCCGGCGGCGAGACCGTGGATGTGTGTCGGTCCCGGACCCGTCCCCGGGTCGATGATCGTCGAGTAGCTACCGTCGGGACTGCCGTCGGGGTGGAGCCGGACGACCGCGATCCTGATCCGCTCCTCCCTCGGATCCCTCGCCCCAACTTGCGGGAATCTTCATTCCCGGTAGTTGGTGAACAGCTCTCATCGCGCAACAGACCAGATTTATTTATTTATATTTTCTAGAAAACAAAAAATGCTAGGCTCGGCACATGACACAGGAGACGACCACGCCCCGGCCGTGCAAGCACTGCGGGACGCCTGTGCAGCAGCACCCCGGCCGAGGACGACCCCGCCTGTACTGCCTCCAGGGCGACTGCCAGGCCGCCGCCAAACGGGAGCGCGAGCTGCGCCGCGCCACCCCCGGCCTGGAAGGCGCCCTGGCCAGAGCAGAAGAGTTCTACGAACGCATGGAGAAAGGGATGACCGCCGCGATCGCCCCCCTGGCCCAGGTCCTGGCCGAGGAACTGAGCCCCGCAGGGGTGGAGGCCCGGGTGAGCGCGATCCAAGCCGAGGCCCACACCAGGGTCGCCATCGCACGCACCGAGCGGGAACAGGCCTTCGAGCAGGTACGGCTGGCCCGGGAGGCGGCCGAGCACGCCCGCCGCGAGCGCGACACCATGGCCGAGCGCACGGCCGAGGCACTGGCCGAGCGCGACACCGCGCTGCGGGACGCCGAGACGGCCCGCGAGCAGGCACTGGCCGCGCTCCGGGAGGCCGCGGCCACCGAACGCCTGGCCAGGAACGCCGAAGCCCAGGCGCGCCGCCGCGCCGAGCAGGCGGAGGCGGCCCGGGACGCGGCGGTACGGGAGATGGCCGAACGCGTGGAGGCCGCCGGAGCAGAACGCGACCAGGCCCTGGCACAGGCCGCACAGGACCGCCGGCGCACGGCCGAGGCACTGGCCGAGCGCGACGAGGCGCGGACCGAAGCAGAACAGGCACACCAGGCCAGAATCGAGGCAGAGCGATCCGCCGCCGCCGCCGCGGTGCACGCCGAGGCCTCAGCGGCCGAACGGGACCGGGCACTGGCCCGCGCCGAAGAGCAGTCCCGGGCACGGGCACGGGCCGAGACCCGAAGAGCCGAGGCGCTGGCGCTGCAGGTCCAGGCGCAGGAACGCGCCGCCGCCACCGAGACCGCCGCGGCACAACGAGTGGCCGAGGCCGAACGGCGGGCCGCCGACCAAGTCGCCGAAGCCGAGGACCAGGCCGGACGACTACGGCAGCAGACCGAGTCTATGCGGGCCGAACGCGACGACGCCCGCACCGCACTGCTGCTGGAGCAGGCCAGGGCCGCCGACCTGAGGGAACAGCTGCAGGCGGCACGCTCCGAGGCGGCCGGCCTGCGGGAAAGAGCCGTCGCAGCGGAGCTGCGCGGCAGTGGCCCGGCCGGACCGCCGCCCACCCCCTGACGGCCCGGCGACGCCCGGGCCCGCTGCTCCGGGACCGGCACCACCCGCTTCTGCGCCCCTGAAGACCGTTACGCGGGTCACGGCGGCTCCTGGGTGCCGGCGGTGAGGCGTCGTCCCCAGGCGCGCATATGGACGACGGCTTCCGGTGGGCCGTGCACCACGACGGGAGCGTTGAGCGCTCCGATGCAGAAGGCAGCCCAGTCCAGGGAGTCGGCGGCGATCTCCACCCGGCACGAGGTTTCGTCGACGGGCTCCACCGTCCCGTAGTGCGCGATCTCCTCCCGCACCCGTTCGGCGGGGGCCCCGACCGTGGCCCGGACGGGATACCTGGCGGGCACCGCCCTGAGCCGGGCGCGCACGTACTCCACGGGATCGTCAGCGGGCAGGGGGCGGGGGGCGAACGTCGCGCCGGTGCGGCTCGCACCACCGATGCGGTCCGCACGGAAGGTGCGCCAGTCGGCCCGGTCGAGATCCCAGGCGATGAGATACAGACCGTTCCCGACGCGGACGATGTGGTGCGGGTGCACTGTCCTTGCCGCGACCTGACCGGTAAGGGCGCGGTAAGCGAACTCGACCGTCTCAGTGTCGCGGCAGGCCAGGGCGAGGGTCGTCAACGAGGCGACATCGGTGATGCCCACGCGTGCCTCGGGGGGCCGCGCCGGGAGGGCGACGGCGCGGAGGCTGTCGATGCGGCGCCGGATCCGCACGGGAAGCACCTGGACGATCTTGGCCATGGCGCTCAGCGCGGCGTCGGCCGACCCCGGGAAGGGACCGGCGGTGATCTCCTGCAGCCCCAGGACGATGGCGGCGGCCTCGTCCTCGCTGAGCACCAGGGGCGGGAGCGAGGCGCCGGGACTGAGCTGATAGCCGCCGCCGGTGCCCCGTGCGGCGGTGATCGGATACCCGAGCTCCTGGAGGCTGCCGATGTCACGGCGGAGCGTGCGCCGGCTGATGCCGAGGCGGCGCGCGAGCTCGTGGCCGGGCCAGTGGCGCCGATTCTGCAGCAGGCCGAGGAGCTCGAGGACGCGGGTACCGGTCGACATGAGCCCACACTAAGCCGCACTTGTGGACATATAGCGGCCACAAGCCCGGTGATGATGAGAACCGTCACCGAAGCGGGACCGGAGCGTACACCGCACCCCCACGAAAGGACCCACGAACATGCACATCCTCGTCACCGGAGCGACCGGCCAGGTCGGGCGGCACCTCGTCGCGCAACTCCACGAAGCCGGACACGACGTCCGCGCACTCTCCCGCACCCCCGCCGAAGCCGGCCTACCGACCGGTGCCGAGGTGGTGGCCGGCGACCTCACCGATCCCACCACGCTCAAAGCAGCCTTCGACGGGATCGACGCGATCCACCTGATCACCTTCGGCGGCGACCACGACCTGACCAACGGTCCCGAGATCATCGACCTCGCCGCACGCCACGGCATCACCCGGGCCACGGTCCTCGGCGGCTGGTCGCCCACCAGCATCGAAAGCGCACTGGAATCCAGTGCGATCCGCTGGACCTTGCTGCAACCGGCGGAATTCATGTGCAACGCCCTCGAATGGGCCGATGAGATCCGCTCCCAGGGCACCGTCTCCATGCTCGCAACCTTCCCCAGCGCGGTGGTGCACGAAGCCGACATCGCCGCCGTGGCCGCCACCGCGCTCACCCACGAAGGACACGAGGGCCGGAGCTACCCGATCACCGGACCCGAAGCCCTCACCCCGGCGCAACGCGCCCGGACCATCGCCGAGGCCACCGGGCAGGACATCGCCTTCGTGCACCTGAGCAAGGACGCGGAGCGCGCCCGGCTGCGCGGCTACGGATACGACGAGGAGTACGTGGAATTCGGAATCCAACTGGCCACGAACCCGCCCGAGGCCAGCGGTGTGGTGCTGCCCACCGTCGAAGACATCACCGGCACGCCCGCGCGCACCTTCGCCCAGTGGGCGCGGGAGCACGCCGAACGGTTCCGCACCGCGCCCTGACCCGCACAAACCGAACCCGAAGCGCCGCACAGCGGAGACCCGGGGATCGAGCAACACGCGAACCAAAGGTCACGCCGGCAGAACAGACGCAAGCGGCTCGGCATGACACTCCGCCGTCGACAAACGGTGACATGCGGCGGACGACGCGCGCACATCCGGCACCCATCATGGCCGGTCAGGAACGAGCCGCGCACCGTCCCGCCCCGGCACCGACGGATGCGACGGCGCGCGGCGGCGAGCGAGGACAAGGGATGACGGAGACGGACACGGCGGAGACCGGACAGGACGACGGCCGTCGGGACATCGGGTCCGGTGCCCGGCGCGCGGGCATCCGCCGGGCCATCCGCATCGGCTCCTGGCCGGAACCCGGCAAACGCGGCCCGGCGCTCACCGCGTCGGCACTGCTCCTGGGCCTGTCCATGCTGCTGCACGCGAAGATCCCGAACCGGATCGGGAACCTCGGCAGCCTGGTGGAGACCTTCCTGCCGTGGTCCGGCCTGGGAGTCCCGATACTGCTGGCCGGTGCGCTGCGCCGCCGCAGCGCACCGGCCGCGGCCGCACTGCTGCTGCCGGTCATGGCGTGGCTGAACCTCTTCGGCGGGCTGCTCGGCGACAAGTCCCACCCGGGCGGCGACCTCACCGTGGCCAGCCACAATGTCGGCGCCGGCAACCCCGATCCGGCCGGCACCGCCCGCACCCTGCGCACCTCCGGAGCGGACCTGCTGGCGCTGGAGGAACTGACCCCGCACGCCACGGGAACCTACGAGAAGGAACTGGCGACCACCTACCCCTACCGCGCAGTGCGGGGCACGGTCGGACTGTGGAGCAAACTGCCGCTGTCCGATGTCCGGCCGATCGACATCATGAACCACGGGACGCTGGCGGACACCGTACCTGCCGACGAGAAGGCGACATCCAACCGGGCACTGCGCGCCACAGTGACCACGGGCCACGGACCGCTAACGGTGTACGTGGCCCACCTGGGGTCCGTACGGGTGAATCCCAGAGCGGGCTTCTGGACGGCCTCGCGGAACATAGGCGTGCAGGCGCTCGGCAAGGCCCTCGCCGCCGAGCAGAACAAACGGGTGGTGCTGCTCGGCGACCTGAACGGCACCATGGACGACCGTGCCCTCGCCGGCCTCACCTCGCAGCTGCGCTCGGCTCAGGACGCGGCCGGAGACGGCTTCGGCTTCAGCTGGCCCGAGCCTTTCCCGGTGGTGCGGTTCGACCACATCCTGGTCCGCGGCGTGGAGCCGGACCGCTCGTGGGTGCTGCCGGCCACCGGCAGCGACCACTTGCCGGTCGCGGCCGCAATCAGCTGGTGAGCAGATCGCCTTCCGTGCCCGAGCCCGGGGCCCCGTCGTCCCCGGCGGCGTCGAACTCGGCCGGTTCGCTGTCGATCTCGACGCTGATGGCAACGAAGCAGTTGACCGTCTCGCTCACCAGGCCTGCTCGCTCCCTCCTCCTCCAGGGGTGTCACCGGGGTCGAGGAAAGGACGGCACGCGCCCAAAGTGACAAGGGGCGTGTCCGCGCCCATCACGACGCAGGAAGGATCACCATGAGACCCAGAGTTCCAGGAAGGACGGCGCTCTTCGCAGTGCTGCTGTCCGGCATCCTGCACACCCCCGCCGCAGCGGCCACTCCGGCGGCCGCCACCGCGTGCACATGGCAGGCGAGCACACTGCCCCTGCCCTCCGGCACCACATCCGGCCGGGTCTCGGCCACGGACCACCAGGGCGGATACTCCGGCACGGCGTGGGGCGCCGACGGCAAACGCCGGGTGCTGTCGTGGAAGGACGGGACGGTCACCGACTACGGAACCGGAGGCCCCAACGACCAGGTGATGGACCAGAACTCCACCGGGACCATCATCGGCTACAGCCCCATCGCCTACGCTCCGCCCGCCGGCCACGCCTGGAGCACCCGCAACGGCAAGAAGGCACCCCTGCCCAAGCCGGCGACCGTATACGTCTCCTCCGCCTACGCCATCAAGGACAACGGCGACATCACCGGCTGGATGTGGGGCACCTTCGACGGCGTCTGGCAGACCCGCCACGTACGCTGGCCCGCCGACCGGCCCACCGAGTTCGAGATGATGCCCGACCTCCCCAAGGACGCCGTCGTCGCGGACGTCGACGACGACGGCACGATGCTGCTCAACTTCAACGGCAACCAGGGGACCTACGCGGTAGGACTGTGGCGCGACGGTGCGACGACCCACCTGGCCAAGATCCCGGGAGCGACACGCACCACCGTGCGCGCCATCTCCAACGGAAGAGTGATCGGTGAGACCACCCGCCCGGACGCCACAGGCAAGACCTCGACCGACGGCGTGCTGTGGGACCAGGACGGAAGCGTCCACATCCTGCCCGGCACCGCCTCCGTGTCCGGCATCAACCGGGACGGCCTGATCGGCGCCGCCCTCGACCCGGACAAGAACAACGACTACCTCGCCGGCATCTGGCGGCTCCAGACGTTCGACTCCGTCCTCGGAAACGCCGACAGCAGCGTGACCGTCATCGGAAACGACGGCACGATCGGCGGCTACCGGTTCAACCCGGCCACCGCCAGGTCCCAGCCGACGATCTGGCGCTGCGGCCGGTGAACCGGTGAATCCGAGCGGACGCGTGCGAACGGACGACGGCCGGACCCGCAGTACGGGATGCGGGGTGATCCAGGGATCCACCGCCGCAAACCCGGCTGTGAGCATGGCGAGCGTCAGCCCGGAAGCCGCACGGGGAGAACCGCAGGCCCGCCCCCTCCTCCCGAGGATCCACGCACCCGGCACGACCGCACCCCCTCCCCTGGCCGCGACCGGCGGAAGCGGCATGGTGCGACCACCCGCCACACGATGAGAAGGAACGCGATGCGACACAGATCACTGGCCTGCGCCATGCTCGTCACGGCCGTGCTCACCCCGGCGACGGCGGCTTCGGCGGCCTCACCGCAAACGGGTACGGCCGGAGTCGGCACCCCCACCTGCACCTGGCGGAGCAGCGCCCTGAGCGTGCCCGCCGGGGAGACCGGCGAGGTGACGGCGACCGACGGAGCCGGCGGCTTCGCCGGCGTCGCCCGGGCGAACGGCGTCACGAACCACGTCGTCGCCTGGAAGGACGGCAAGTACACCGACTACGGCCGAATCGAAAGCATCTACCACTCCAAGGTCAACGACGAGAGCCGATCCGGCACGGTCGTCGGGACCGCGGCGTTCAGCGCGTTCGGCTCCTCGGCCAGCAGGGCCTTCCGGAGCACCGGCGGCAGGCTGGAGGTGCTCCCCATCCCCTCCGGCTACTCCATGGCCGGAGCGGTCGCGGTCAACGACGCCGGCGACGTGACGGGGTACGTCTGGAAGAGCGGCGCCAACAACACCGCCGTGCGCTGGCCCGCGGACCGGCCGGGCACCGTGGTCGTGCTGCCCGGCCTCACCCCCGGCTACCCCTACACCCGCCCGATCGCCGTCGACGAAGACGGTTCGATGCTGGTCGAAACGACGCAGTACGACGTCGCGATCTGGCGGGACGGCGTCGTCACGCCACTGGAGATACCACCGGGAGTGCAGTACCCGCAGGGCGTCGACCTGTCCAACGGGCGTGCCGTCGGCTACGGCACCTACGCCGACGGCACGCCGGTAGGCCTCTACTGGGACCAGCAGGGCACCGGACACGTCCTGCCCAACTCCAGCCACCACATCAGCAACGGCAACCCACTGTTCACCATCAACCGGGACGGTCTGATCATCGGGCGGATCGACGAGGCCCACGGCGGCGACGACAGCGCGGGCACCGGGTACGGAGTCTGGTCTCAGGGCGCCTGGGTCTCCACCTTCGGCGACCTCAGGACGGACTTCCCCGTGAAGCTCGGCGACGACGGCACGGTGGGCGGCTACCGGATCGCCGCTGACGGGCACCCGCGGCTCCCCTACGCATGGCGCTGCCGCTAGCCCCCTGAGCCGGTTCACATGAGCGGGTTCATATGCACGCTCACCAGGCGGCCCGCGCAGGGCGGCCGAAGGCCGGGCCGGCACTGACCGAGAGAAGGAGCGGGTCGCACTCGAACAACCGGTGCGGCCCGCTCCGAAGTGCGCCAGAGTATGGGCCAGCCGACGCGCAGGACGACCGCAGGAGGCGATGGCCGCAGCCCGCGACGAGGTCCACCGGCACGTCACCCGCTTCCAGCAGCTCGTCGGCACGGTGCCGGCCATGTGCCACGGTGTGGGCCTCACCGAAGCGCATCACACCGCCGTCGACGCCTACATCGAGATCATGACCGCGTGGATGCGCGGCTACCACACCTGGGGGACCGAGACTGCGCGCTACCACGCCGCACTGGAAACTCTGCCGAGCTCCGTCCCCGGCCACTTCGAGGACGTCCTCGGGTCCTGAAGTGCACCGACCCGGTCAGCCGGGGCAGCGACGGCTTTCCCTTCGTTGTTGTTTTTTCTTCGGTGGTTATTGATTTTGAAATAGAGAGCACCCTTTACAATGTAGATTTTTATGTGGCATCTGAATCCAGACCTCCGTGATCGAGAGAACAGGCTCAGACGCTGAGTGCCCACCCCGTCTTCGAGGGCCTGAACGGATATGTGACCGCCTCGCCGTGCCCGCCCTGGCCATAGCCGTTCTGACGACCGAGCAGGAGGAGCGCTACCGGCTGCTGGGCAGCCATCCCACACCGATCAACGTCACCTTCGCCCTGCGCCGCGCCCCGGCCCGTCAAGCGGGTCTCACCGTGGCGGCGAGGGCGTGGCCGGAGCCGCGGCGCCTGCGCATGCCCGTGCTGAGCACGCGCGCCAGCTGGCGCCGTATCGCCTCCGGGGTCGTCGTCGGCCTGGCGGCCGGACTCGCCGGCAACCTCGTGGCCGGGCTGGCGTTCGGCCTTGCGACTGCGACGGTAGCGGTGCGCTATGCCGCGTTCCTGCTGTGCACCCGGCGTTGGAGCCGCCAGGCGCTGCCGTGGCTGCTGGGCCGATTCCTGCGCGGTGGCCGCGCCGGGAGTCATCGGCAGGCGGCGTAGCAGCCCAGTTCAGGAAATGTCACCCTTAATCGCCAAGATGAACCCATGAACGACGCCCCTGCCGCTCCTGCCCTCACCGCTCTCGCCGACCAGGCCGCCTACGCCGCGGCCGTGCAGCTGGCCGTCGACGCCGCGGCCGCCTACTACGGGCCCGGCACCTCCCCACTGGACGATGACGCCTACGACCGGCTGGTCCGCGGCATCGAAGCCTACGAGGCAGACCACCCCGAGCAGGTGCTGCCCGACTCCCCCACCGGAAAGGTGGCCGGCGGCGCGGTGAGCGGCGACGTTCCGCACACGGCGCCCATGCTCAGCCTGGACAACGTCTTCGACCCCGACGGCCTGAAGCGGTGGACGGCCGGGCTGGAGCGCCGCCTGGGCCGACCCGTCACGGTGTGGAGCGTGGAGCCCAAGCTCGATGGCCTGGCCATCTCCGCCCGCTACCGGCGCGGCCGCCTGACCCGGCTCGTCACCCGTGGCGACGGCAGCGCCGGCGAGGACGTCAGCCACGCCATCGGCACGATCGTCGGCCTGCCCGAGCGGCTCGCCGAGCCGGTCACCGTGGAGATCCGCGGCGAGGTCATGATGACGGCCGAGCAGTTCGAGGCCGCCTGCGCCAAACGCACCGCCCACGACGGCACCACGTTCGCCAACCCGCGCAGCGCCGCCGCCGGGACCCTGCGCGCCCAGGACCGGCCGTATGTGTGCGAGCTGACGTTCTTCGGCTACGGCGCGCTGCCGCTGCCGCCCGGTGACGCCTCCGA
This sequence comes from Planomonospora parontospora, assembly GCA_014647935.1. Taxonomy (GTDB): domain Bacteria; phylum Actinomycetota; class Actinomycetes; order Streptosporangiales; family Streptosporangiaceae; genus Planomonospora; species Planomonospora parontospora. The sequence goes on along the minus strand of BMQD01000012.1, from coordinate 36,158 downwards.
CCTGGCGGAGCGGCTGCGCACCCTGCCGCACAGCCAGATCATGGAGCAGGTCGCCGCCTGGGGCGTGGCCACCACTGCGGCCACGCCGGTCGCCGGCATCGTCGCCACCACGGTGCAGGAGGTCCAGGCCCGTATCGAGCAGATCGCCGAGGCACGCACCACACTGCCGTTCGGCATCGACGGCATCGTCGTCAAGGCCGACCTGGCCGACGACCAGAACCAGGCCGGGTTCGGCTCCCGGGCGCCGCGCTGGGCGATCGCCTACAAACTCCCTGCCGTCGAGAAGATCACCAAGCTGATCGCCGTGGAGTGGAACGTCGGCCGCACCGGCATCATCGCCCCGCGCGCCGAGCTGAAGCCCGTCGAGATCGACGGCAGCGTCGTCACCTACGCCACCTTGCACAACGCCGCCGACATCACCCGGCGGGGCCTGATGCTGGGCGACTCCGTGACCGTGTACAAGGCGGGGGACATCATCCCGCGCGTACAGGCACCGCTCGTGCACCTGCGCACCGGCACCGAGCAGCCGATCGCTTTCCCGCAGGTCTGCCCGAACTGCGGGGATGCGATCGACAGCAGCCAGGAGCGGTGGCGGTGCGTGCGCGGCCGGGCCTGCCGCGCGCTGGCCTCCATCACCTACGCCGCCGGCCGCGACCAGCTCGACATCGAGACCCTAGCCGCCTCCCGCATCCAGCAGTTGCTGGATGCGGGGTTCATCACCGACTTCGCCGACCTGTTCACCGTCACCCGCGAGCAGCTCCTCACCCTCGAGCGCATGGGCGCCACCAGCGCCGACAAGCTGCTGGCCGCGATCGAGACGGCCAAGACCCGCCCGCTGAACCGGGTGTTCTGCGCCCTGGGCGTGCGCGGGACCGGCCGGTCCATGAGCCGCCGGATCGCCCGCCACTTCGGCAGCATGGAGGCCATCCTGGATGCCGACGCCGACGCCGTCCAGGCCGTCGACGGCATGGGCGTCGAGAAGGCCAAACTCATGCTCGAGGAACTGGCCGAGCTGCGGCCGCTGATCGGCAAGCTGATCGCGGCGGGCGTCAGCATGACCGAGCCCGGCGCCGTCGCGGCGCCCGCGGACCCGGCAGCCGGCGGGGAGGGCACCGGAGAGGCTCCGGCGGCCGGGTTGCCGCTGGCCGGCATGGCGGTGGTGGCCACCGGTGCGATGACCGGCCCGCTGGAGGCGCTGTCGCGCAACCAGGTCAACGAGCTGATCGAGCGCGCCGGCGGCAAGGCCTCCTCCAGCGTGTCGGCGAAGACATCGCTGCTGGTCGCCGGGGAGAAGGCCGGATCCAAGCGGGCCAAGGCCGAAGGCCTGGGTGTACGGATCGTCACCTGCGAGGAGTTCGCCGACCTGGTCGCTGGCTTCCTGTGACCCTCCTGGTCACCACGCTGGTCGCATTGGCCGTCGTCGCGGTATGGCGTCGGGTCCCCGCCGCCCGCCGGGCAGAGACAGGCCGAGACGGCCAGCCCGCTTCCCGAGCCGGGGCGCAGCCCTTCGGGGTCACCCGTGACCGCGATGGTCAGCGTCTCCTCGGGCACGACCAGCACATACCGATGTGATCTGCCGGCCGAACCTGTGTCATCCGTCGGGCTCCTGAGGAGTGAGGCAGGCGGGACGGTCGTAGGCCGTGTCGATGCGGTGCGGTGCGCGATCTTTCTCGTGCACTCCCGCACGCAGGACGGTCGCCGACCGTCTTTCGCACCCTGCTGCCGCGTGGGGATCAGATCTCAATCCTGAGCACCGAGGTTCAAAACCCCCATTGGGGGTCGTCCGGTGCGGGCGATCCGAGATGCGCCGGCAGTACACGGCCGAGCAGAGACCCCCGACCCCGTCCGATGCGCAGCGGGAGCTCGTCGAGCCCGTCCTGAGCATCGGACACGCCGGCCGAACGCGGCAAGGTCGTGGACACCGGGCTTCCCTGCGGCAGACCGCGCCCTTACGTCGCGCCTACCGCTCCAGCCCGCTCGCCTGCACTCGCATCCAGCGGTTCAGCCTTCGGTCCTGGACGTCCCAGGCGGGAACCCCGGATCCGTCTCCGGCTCGGCGCACCGACCGGCGCCGGCCCTTACGGCGCCGTGATCCGCGCCGGGCCGGGTCCGGACCCCTGCGGCCCGTCCCCCCTTAAGTCCTCGCGTGCCCGCTCGATGAACTCCCGGAGGGTCATCGGTCGTTTCCCCGGCACCGGCGACATGGTCAGCGCGTCGACGGGGCCGAGCTTCCAACGGCTCGGCCGGAAGGCGATTCCGGCCGTGCTCACAGCCATGATCGGTCATCTTCTCTGGTTCGCCCTCATCGTCATCGACGGCTCGCGCAACCCCGTGGTGGCCCACTACGCCCCCGACATCGTGCACACTCCCGCCGACCTGAACACCGGCGTGGCCGCTGTCGTACTGCCGGCGCTACTGCTGTTCCCCCTGGGATGCGCGTTGCTGAGGCGCCTCCTGGTGAGGCAGGGCGCGAGGTGGCCCGGCCTGCTGATCGGGACGGGGGCCATCGTCTACACGACCGGAGGACTGACGCTCTTCGTCACCGGTCCGCACTCCCCCATCGTGCAGATCCTCGAAGTCGGCGGGGCCGTGCCTTACCCGCTGGGGTTCTTCATGATCAGCCTCAGACGCACCTCCATCGCCGCCTGACCACGTTCAAGGACTCGTACGCCGACGGCGGGGCCCGCAGGAGCCCAGGCCACGAAACAGCCCGGCCCGTATCCCGGCCCCGGCCCATCAGCCCGCGGTCCGGCATGCCTCCGGCCCCGTCCCCTGCGTCCTGCTGACCATACGGCCGCGGCGGGAGCACCCCTGACGCGGTCCGCCCGCCCCTGAGTGGAGAAACACCCGATGACCTCTACCGCCGACCGCAGCAGCGCTGCCGGGCAAGCCCCCGGGACACTCCCCGGACGCCCGGCGGTCTGGGCCGCTTTGCGCCCCCTGGTGCTGCGGCTGCACTTCTACGCGGGCATCCTCGTCGCCCCCTTCCTGCTCGTCGCCGCCGGCACCGGCCTGCTGTACGCCGCTTCCTTCCAGATCGAGCAGGTCGTCTACCGGCACGAGCTCACCGCACCCGCCGGCCCTGCCACCCTCCCCCTGAGCCGGCAGATCGAGGCCGCCCGGGCGGCGCAGCCCCAGGGCACGATCACGGCGGTACGCCCCGCCGCCGAGCCCGGCCACACCACCCAGGTGCTGATGGACCGGCCCGGGCTGCCCGAGAACACGCGGCTGGCCGTCTTCGTCGATCCCCACACCGGCCGGGTACACGGCCAGCTGGAGAGCTACGGCGACGTGGGAGCGCTGCCCGTACGGGCCTGGATCTCCAACCTCCACCGCGACCTGCACCTCGGCGAGCCCGGAGGGATCTACAGCGAGCTGGCCGCCGGCTGGCTGTGGGTGGTCGCGCTCGGCGCTCTGGCGCTGTGGGTCACCCGGCGCCGCCGTGAGAAGCGCCGGCTCCTGCTCCCCGGCCGTGCCGCCCGCGGAGGGCGCCGCACGTGTCCTGGCACGGCTCGGTCGGCCTGTGGGCGGTGCCGGGCCTGCTGTTCCTGTCCGTCACCGGCCTGAGTGTGACGCTCGGCTGGACGACCGCTCCGTCGATCAGCCCCCAGGGCGGCGGCCACGCCGCGCACGCGGGCGCGGGAGGGCACCGTGCCGCCACGGCCGACGTCGGCGTGGACCGCATCGCCCAGGCCGCCGCGGACAAGGGCCTGTCCGGTCCGCTGGAGATCGTCTGGCCCGGCGACCCGGGCGCCCCTACCTCGTCAGGGAGATCGACAAGACCGCGCCCACCCGGCTGGACCAGGTCGCCGTCGACGCCGCCACCGGCCAGGTGACCGGCGAGCTGCGTTTCGCCGAATACCCTCTCGCCGCGAAACTCCTCCGGTGGGGCGTCGACGGGCACATGGGGCTGCTGTCCGGCCCGGCCAACCAGATCCTGCTGGCCGCGCTGGCCATCGCCCTGATCGCTCTCATCGTGCTCGGCTACCGCATGTGGTGGCTACGGCGGCCCACCCGTGGCTACGGCCAGCCGTACCCTCGGGGCGGCTGGCGGCAGGTGCACTGGACCGTGCTGACGCCGCTGGGCGTGCTCACCGCCGCCGCCGGGATCTTCGTGCCCCTGATGGGGGTCTCGCTGGTGCTCTTCCTGGTGATCGACGCCCTGCTCGGACTCCGTTCCCGAAGGACGGCCCGGCGCCAGGACCGGACTCTGCAGCCCGATGCACAGGCAGGGAGGACGTGGTGACGCCCTGCCGCAGGCTCGCGGCCGGGCAGGGCGCCGGGGTGAGTCGGGGTGAGAGGTCAGGCGCCGTGGGGGAAGACCTTCCACACCTGGGCGAGGTTCGCGCCGCCCCACATGCGGGTCAGGCCGAGGAGCTGGTCGTTGGCCTGCAGATGGGAGGCGATGGACAGGGCGTAGGAGGGGTGGACGACCGAGGCGATGACGTAGCCGTCGGTGCTGACGTCGACGGGCTCGAAGCGCCAGTTCTGGTGCAGGCTGTCGTTGCCCTCCTTGAGGGTCACCACGTCGGCGGGGTTGGCGCCGGCGGACAGAGCCCGGCCGTGGGCTGCGGAGCGGATGACGACGGTGCCGTCGGCGTTGCGGTGCAGCGTCCAGCGGTGGCTGGTGGCGTCGGCGAAGGGGTCCTGGGCCCAGGTCTGGACGTGGTTGCCGACGTTGTCGTGGAAGTCGTTGCACATGAAGTAGGTGCCGGTGACGTGGTGGACCATCATCACCGATCCGGTGGGCGGGGCGCCGGCGAGCGGCATGGCGCGGCTCCTTTCGCGGGGAAGGGGGAAGGGATGCCGCGGGCGGCGTCCGTGCCTGCCCGGGGCGGCCGAGGACGGTGAACGGAAAGCCGGGCCCGTGTCGTTCACGGCCGGGGAAGATGTCCGCCTTCCCCCCTGTCACTAAAAGTAAATGCTCGAACACTTTTGGTCAACAGTTGGTCAAGGCAATGGTCGACCTCCCTCTCGGGCGCTATGGCCGCCCTTCGCCTGCAGGCGCGGAACGGCGGTGAGCGCGCGCAAGCAGACATCACCTTGAGTGACACATTCACTGAATATGGCTACTTAGAGTGGTCGATCCTGGTAGTCGTAGGTCATGGCTCTTCACCGCGGGCGTCTCGCCCTCTGCCGCCGAACGGTACGAGGTGACCGGCAGCCCGCTGTCGGCCCCCGCAGGCCTCGGCCGCCCGGGATCGGACGACCTGCACGAGCACCTGCACCAGGCGGTCGCGGCCGCGGCCGCAGATCTGCCGGCCGGGCTCGGCCCCGGCCTTGCGGCCGCCGTCTCACGTGAAGACCCGTGGATGCCTGTGCCTTTCCGGTCACGGCGGCGGCCGGTGGCGCGCCGTGATGCGGTGTCGGCGCCCCGTGTCCGCGACCCGCTACCCGGCGCAGCGCCGTCCCGATGCCGGGTAGCGGCATGACACCGCGCCGCACGGCGGTGTTCACCGTGCTGTACGCCGCCGCGGTGTTCATCGGCCGGATGGACCTGATCGGCGGGACGGAGCTGGGGCTGATATGGCCGGCCGCCGGGGTGGGGGCGGTGTGGCTGCTGGCCCAGCGGCACGTGCGGTACCGGTGGCTGGACGTATCGGTGCTGGCGGCGATCACGTTTGCGGGCAACCTGGTGACCGGGGCGGGCCTGCCGCTGAGCGCCGCCCTCGCGGCGGCCAACGTCGCGCAGCTGCTGGTCTTCTTGGCCGTGTTCACCCGTTCCTGCCCGCAGGTATGGAACGCCCCGGGCTGGGGGGCTTTCGAGCGGGTCCAGCACTTGTGGGGGCTGCTGGCGGCCGCGCTCGCCGGTGCCGGGGTCGGCGCGCTCATCGGCCCGGCCGCGCTGGAGGCCTCCGACGGCCCAGTCTCGGCGGTGTCGGCCGCGGTGTGGCTGACCCGCAACCTCGTCAGCATCCTGGTGATCACAGCGCTCGGTCTGCGCCTGGGGCGCTTGTCCGAGCGCCTGCCCGGTGTCTTGACCCGGCCGGCCGCGGCCCGGCAGGCGGTCCGCGAGAGGCTGGCCCGCACCCCCGACCGGCGCATTGCGGAGTTCTGCGCCCTGGTGACGGCCTCGGCCGCGGCCTACATCGCGACGTTCTGGATCCTGCGCGACCTGCCGCTGACGTTCCTGCTGATGAGCATGACGGTGTGGACCGCCGTACGGTTCGGCGCCACCTTCACGGCCCTGCACGCCCTGGTCACCGGCACCGCCGCCGTCGCCTTCACCGCCTACGGCGGCGGCCCGTTCGCCGCGATCGGCTCCCCCACCACCCGGGTGCTGATGGCGCAGGTCTTCGTCGGCATGGTCGCCGTGATCGGCCTGGCCCTGGCGCTCGGCCGCGACGAACGCGAGACGCTCTTCAGGCAGCGGGCCGCCGCCGAACAGGAGCTCGGCGCGCAAGCCGGGATGCTGGCGGCGATCGTCGAGGCGATGCACGACGGGCTGGTGGTCGTCGACGCCGACGGGCGTGTCGTCATGAGCAACCCGGCCGCCCGGCGCCTGCTGGGAGCCGGGGCCACCCCCTCGACGTCCGTGCCGGTCTCCTTCGAGGCGTACCGGCTGCTGCATCCCGACGGCACGCCCCTCAGCGAGCGGCGGCAGCCGCACATGCTGGCCCTGTCCGGCCACGAGGTCCGCGACATGGACGTCCTGGCCTGCCCGCTGGACGGACGCCAGGAGCACCTGCTCAGCGTCAGCGCCACCCGGCTGCCCGCCCACGACCGGGCGGTGGTCGTGGTCTTCCACGACGTCACCGCCGAGCGGCGCCAGCGCGACGAGCTGACGGCCTTCGCCGGCATCGTCGCCCACGACCTGCGCAACCCCCTGTCCACCGTCAGTGCCTGGGCGCAGCTGCTGACCGATGCCCTCGACGCCGAGCCCGCCGGTGAGGCGACCGGTGAGCTGGCCGACGGCATCGCCCGCATCCGGCGCGCCGCCTCCCAGATGCAGGAACTGATCGACGACCTGCTGGCGCACGCCACCGCGCGGGACGCCCCCCTGGCCCTCGAGCCGGTCGCGCTCGAGTCCGCCGTGCGGCAGGTCGCCGCGGCCCGCGGCGGCCTGCCGCACGGGCCGGGCCCGGTCTTCGACATCGGCCCGCTGGATGCGGTCCGGGCCGATGCGGCGCTGCTGCGCCAGCTGCTGGACAACCTGATCGGCAACGCGATCAAATACACCGCTCCGGATCAGCGGCCGCGCATCACCGTCACCTCCGCTCTCGAGCGGCCCGGCTGGGTCCGCGTCGAGATCACCGACCGCGGCATCGGCATTCCCCCGGGCCGGCATCAGATGATCTTCGAGAACTTCCGCCGCGTCCACACGGGCGGTCCGTACACCGGCAGCGGGCTCGGCCTGGCCATCTGCAAGCGCATCGTCGAACGGCACGGCGGCACGATCCGGGCCGAGGACAACCCCGGCGGGGGCTCCCGGTTCATCTTCACGCTGCCCGCCACCGGCGCCCCGGCTCCCGACCGGACCGGTGAGAGCGCCCGGGCCACCACGCAGGACAGCAGACCCCGCACTTCCCGCCGCTCCGGCGATACGTGACGAAGCGGCGGCGGCACCCCGGGGTGACGCCGTCATCACCCCGGGCGGCGCCGCCGGGCAAAGTGGACCGCGAGCACCGTCCTGCGGCCGTTGGGCCGGCGGCTCCGCCTCCTGCGGCGGCCCCTGGCCGAGGTTGTTGGTGTGCAGCCCAGCGGCAGACCGCCCGGCCGCTTCGCGACCGTACTGCCGCAAGCGGGACCGTAGCCGTGGTGTGCGAGGACGTCGGAGTTCACATGGGGGCAATTGCCGAATTCTGCAGACCATGGGTGGTTCACAAGGCTGAAATTCCGGGGAATCAACCGTACGGAGGCATGCGAAAGCGATTCCCCGAGACGAGGAAACGAAACCCGGGGAAGGACGCGGAAACGGTCCGCGCCCTTCCCCTCACACCGTTTCGCCGCCAGACGGAACGGTGTGCCGCCGCACGGTCAGCACCGCAGGCCGGAACCCGGGTCGACGTCCAGGATCCCGGTGAACTCCAGGTAGAGCCTCACCCGGTTCTCCACCTGCCGGGAGTTGCCGCCGTCGCACTCCAGACGGCCGTTGATGCTGCGGATCGTCTCGCCGAAACCGTGCCCGCCGACCATCGCCGCGTGCGGCGTCATCGTGCCGGGACCGTTCTGGGTCATCCAGTACCAGATGGCGGTCATCCACGCCACCGAGGCCTCCTTCTGCACCAGATCCGGGTTGTTGAGCAGGTCGATCTCCAGCGCGTCGCCGGCCGCCTTGTAGTTGAAGTTCCAGCTCAGCTGGATCGGCCCGCGGCCGTAGTAGGACGACAGGCCCGCGGGACAGCCGTACGGCTTGGCGGGGTCACAGTAGTGGGAGTAGTTCGCGGTGTTGACCTCCACGATATGGCGCAGGCCGCCGGTCTCGTGGCTGATGTTGGCCAGGAAGGCCGCGGCCTCCTGCTTCTTGACGGTGTCGGAGCCCGTGGCCGCGAACTCCGGGTAGGCGCTCAGGGCCGTGACCAGGCCGCTGTAGGTGTAGAAGGGCTTGCGGTCCTTGAACATCTCTTCGAACTGGGCCTCGGTGACGACGAAGTTCCCCTCGTTCGCCTCGCAGGCCCCCTTGTCCGTCCAGTTGCCGGACGACCCGCCCGGGACGTTGTTCTGGTTCCACCACTTCGCCCGCCAGTTGCGGCCGCCGTAGGAGGCGACCAGCCCGCCGGCGTACGCCTTGGCGGGGTTCCACTCACTGGCGCAGATCGGGGTGACGGCCGGGGAGGCCGCCACGGCGGCGGACGCCGGCAGGCCCGCCACCAGCCCGCCCGCCACCGCCATGGCGGACAGGGACACCACAATGCGATTTCTTGCCATCTGCTCACTCCTTCGCGCGGTGGAAACCGCACACGAAAACGGAAAAGGGACCGATCCTGGACGGACAGCGGCATCGCGACAGGGAAAACCCACTGCAGACCGCTGCAGGACCGATGCCAATCAACAGGAAACGATTTATAACGTCAACGGGAAAGCAGGAATGTTCCGCATAGTGAGCGTTTTTCATCCTGGGTAGCGGTCCTCTTCGATGAGCTGCAGGACGAGGACGGCCTGGACGATCGCGGTGGCGCGGCGTGGGCAGCGACGCAGCCGGACCAGCGCCTTCCACGCCTTCAGGGTCGCGGCGGCGCGTTCGCCGATCGCCCGGATACGGGCGTGGGAGCGGTTGACGGACTTCTGATAACGCGACAGGCGCGGCCGGTGCCGGTGGCGCTTGAACGGGGTCCGGATCGTGCCACCCGCGCCCGGGTACCCCCGGTCGGCGAAGACCTGGACACCGGCGCCGGTCAGAGCGTCGATCAGGCCGGTCCGCCGAGCGGCGGTCAGATCGTGCACCGCCCCGGGCAGCGTGGGAGAGGTCCCCACCAGGCGGCTGACCGGATCGGCGAGGAACGGGACGTTGACCCCGTACCGGTGGTGTTTGCCGGAGTAGTACGGCCTGTCGTCAGCCAGCCGGTCGATCGGGAGAAGCGTGCCGTCACCGGCGGCGTAGGCCAGGTGCGAGGCCTTGCGTGCGGCGGTGTGCACGTCGTCGGCCAGGGCGGCGACCAGGTCGACCGCCTCACGCACGTAGCGCCAGGCGGTGGTGGTGCCGATGGCGAACCCGCTGCTCAGGCGGGCGTAGGTATCGCCGTTGCGCAAGTGCGCCAGAACGAGGGCCGGCAAGGGCTACCAGGGTGCCGAAGGTCCGGTCGTCACGCCGTACAAGGGCCGCGGCAAGCCCGTCTCGCAGAAGCAGGCCAACCGCTCCCACGCCCGGCTACGCGGTCCCGGCGAGCGCGCCAACGCCCAACTCAAGAGCCGGCGCATCCTCCGGCGGCTCCGCTGCAGCCCCAGCAAGGGGCCTGGCACCTGTGCAAGGCCATCACCGTCCTACAGAACTACGAGGTCGCCCGACGATGAAAAGGGTTCACGGAACAGGATGTCCATGACCGTGTACCCGGAGTTTCTCATGTCCGTTCACAGACGGTCGATGAACCTTGAACAAGTCTGGCCTCGTTGTCGGCGGAACCGGAGAAATCATGGTGTGGTACCTCGCCACCGGCGCGGCTCTGCTGGCGGCGTACGTGTTCACGACCCTGGCCGGCGCTCCGGCGGTCGTGGGCATCGTACTCGGCCAGGTCGCCCTGATGGTTAGTCTCACCGCCGTCGCCATCGGCGCCCGGCGCTACCGGCCCGCGACACGATGGCCGTGGCTGCTGATCCTCGGGATGCTGCTGGCGATCGTCGGCGGGTTCTTCCCGTCCGGTGTACTGGCCGGCACCGCGTCGCCGCCCAGTGTCGCGGACGTGTTCTATCTGCTGTCCTACGCGGTCGGTGTGTGGACGCAGGCGACCATCGTGCGTAGTCGTACGCCGGCCTGGAGCCTACCCGGGCTGCTGGACGCCGGCATCATCACGGTGTCCGCCGCGTTGCTGTCCTGGATCTATGTGATCGACCCCATTCTCAGTGACACCGATGCAGGACTGCCGACGCGACTGATCGCGGCTGCGTATCCCCTGGGTGATCTCCTGCTGGCCGCTTTCTGCGCGCGGCATCTCCTGGACGGCGGGCCCAAGGGGGTAGCGGCCTACAGTCTCGCCGGGTACGTGATGCTGACCGTCATTCCGGACACACTCAACACGTTAGACGCGCTCGCCGGGGAAACCCGGTGGACGTTCCTGGTCTCCGTGCTGTGGATGGCCGGCGGCCTTCTGCTCGGCCTGTGTGGCACGCACCCCTCGATGCGGGACGTTGACGCGCCGAGCGCCGTAGCCGCCCCCGACCTCGGACCGGCGCGGCTGACCATGCTCGCTCTCACCTCGCTGCTGGCCCCGGCGGCGCTGCTGGTCCAGTACCTACGCGGCGCCCCGCTGTACGTTCCGCTGATCTGCGCGTCCTGTGGTTTGCTGTTCTTCCTGGTCATCGGCCGGCTGGCGGGCCTGGTCGCGATTCAGCGCCGGATGGCGGTGACCGACGCGCTGACCGGCCTGTGGTCCCGGCGCTACCTGGACGGAGCATTGTCCGGCCTGGCAGAGCGACGCAACCGGCGGGCCGCCGTGCTCCTGCTGGACATCGACCATTTCAAACGGGTCAACGACACCTATGGCCATGACGGGGGCGACCGGGTTCTGCGCGAGGTAGCGCAGCGGCTGTCCCAGGCGGTCCGGCGGGGCGACGTGTCGGCCCGGTACGGCGGCGAGGAGTTCGTCGTCCTGCTGCCCGACACGGCGCCCGACGACGCGCGGGTGATCGCAGACCGGATTCTCACGGCGGTTCGCAGCGAGCCGATCACGGTCGGCGGGGATGTCACCATCACCGTCACCGTGTCGATCGGCGTGGCTTGCCTGCCCGCGGACGTGAGCGTGCCGGGCGAGCTCACCCTCCTCGCCGACCAGATGCTCTACCGGGCCAAGGAATCGGGCCGCAACCGGGTCGTGACCACGTCCGATACCGCGGTGGTCACGGCGGCCGCCTGAACCGGGCCGCCTGGTCGACGCCGAGGTGGTGAACGGCCCGTGGAAGCGGCTGGTGTTCGGCCATCCGGTGCGCGAGGACGGTTCGGTGAGTCGGCACGTCCACGCCTTGTGCGTGCTGGAGCGGTTCTGGCGGGCCTTGAAGCGCCGCGAGATCTACGCCGACGCCTCCACCCGGTGGCGCAACCCGCAGGCCGATCTGTCGCTGGCTCAGGCGTGGGGCGGCGGCTTGGTCGCCGCGGTCGACGGGATGCGGTTCGTCGTCCCGGTCCCGGCCGCCTTCGCCCGCCCCAGCCGCAAGCACTTCGGGTCCAAGCGCGGCATGACCTGGCTGAACGCGATGAACGACCGTGGCATGGGCCGCGGCGCGAAGATCGCGCCGGGGACGATCCGGGACTCCCTGCACATGGTCGACGTCGTCTTCGGTCTGGACGGCGGCAACCTGCCCGAGATCCTCGTGTCCGACACCGGCTCCTACAGCGACCTGGTCTTCGGTCTGCCGGAGCTGCTCGGGATCTCCTACCGGCCTGCGCTGGCGGACCTGCCCGATCAGAAGCGCTGGCGGATCAGCGGCTCCGCCGACTACGGGCCCTTGAGCACCTTCGCCCGGAGAAAAATCGACCTGGGCAAGATCCACCGCAACTGGGAGGACATCCTGCGCGTGGTCGCCTCGATCTACACCGGCACGGTGCGCGCCTACGACGTCGTCACCATGCTGCAGCGCGACGGTCACCCCACCGCGCTCGGCGAGGCGATCGCCTCCTACTGCCGGATCTTCAAGACCTTGCACATCCTGGCGTTCATCGACGTCGACGAGACCTACCGGCGCGACATCAAGGACATCCGCAACCTCCAGGAGAACCGCCACTCCCTGGCCCGCAAGATCTGCCATGGCAAGAAGGGCGAGCTCTACCACCGCTACGAGCGCGGCCTGGAGAACCGGCTCGGTGCGCTCGGTCTCGTCCTGAACTGCGTCACGCTCTGGAACACGGTCTACCTGGACGCCGCCGTGCGCCGGCTCAAGGCGCAGGGCTATCCGGTGCGGGAGGAGGATATGGCCCGGCTGTCGCCGTTCGTCCACTCCTACCTCGGCGTCCACGGCACCTACACCTTCGCCCTGCCCGGCCTGGCCCCCGGCGCCATCCGCGACCTGCGCAATCCCGATGCCGAGCAGGACGACGAGATCTGACCGGTCCCGCCCGCGGGTTGGCGGGGTCTGCGCGAAGCCCGCCGCCCGGAGCAAGCGGTCGATGGGCATGGTCGCGTGGTGATGCCGCCCGTCAGCCGGTGATGGGCGGGCGCCAGCCGTGGGTCAGAATGCCGAAGATCGTCTCCACGGCGGTCTGGAGGTCGTGGCGGCCGCGGGCGAGGGCGGGGATTTCCAGCACGTAGCGAGCGAGAGCGGCGCAGGCGAGGTCATCGTGGTCGGCGCCGAAAGCGTCGGCGATGGCCGCGGCGAGGGCTTTGGTGTGCCGCGTCCACATGCGCTCGGCGTAGGCGCGCAGTTCGGGTGTGGAGTCCACCAGGTGGGTGAACTCGGCTCGCTGGGGGTGGGTTTCGATCGGGATCCAGGTGTCCAGGACATGCCGGCGGAGGGCGTCGAGGACACTCTGGCCGGGCGTGCGCTGCGCGACCGCGGCGATGAGCTGTGCCTCACGGTCCTGATCCTCGTCGAAGACGAGTGCTTCCTTGCCGGTGAAGTGCTTGAACACCGTGGTGGTCGACACGTCCGCGGCATCGGCGATGTCACGGATGCTCACCTGGTCGTAGCCCCGCTCGAGGAAGAGCCGCAGGGCCGCATCGGCGATCGCTTGCCGCGTGGCCGCCTTCTTGCGCTCGCGGCGGCTGATGGAAGACACAGTCATGGATGAAGCATACCCAGTGACGGCACCATGCAAATTATGCACTTATTAGCTTAGTTGACTCGTTGCACTTTTGTGCTTAGTCTCGTCAACGTCACAAGGCCCCAGGTCGGCGGCGCATCCTTCCAGGCCGGCGCAGCACCCGCCCATCACAGGCTTTGTCGTCCCTCTGCCTGCGTGCTTGCGAGGGCTGGACGTGAGCGTCCGGCTCGCTTGTCGCAGGCCCTGACCACCACTGATCACAAGGAAACAGCCATGACTTCTCCCGCACCCCGCCACGCCCGTATCAGCGTCATCGGCGCCGGACCGGGCGGCCTGACCTGCGCCCGCATCCTGCAGCGGCACGGCCTGGCGGCCACCGTCTACGACCGCGACGCCGGCCCGGACGCCCGCGACCAGGGCGGCACCCTGGACCTGCGCGTCGACGACGGCCAGGTCGCGCTGCGCGAGGCCGGCCTGCTGGAGGCGTTCTTCGACCTGGCCCGCCCCGAAGGGCAGGAGATGCGCCAGATGAACCCCGACGGCCAGCTCCTGTTCCACCACGTCCCCGGCGACGGCGAACTGTTCAAGCCGGAGATCGACCGCGGCCGGCTGCGCACTCTCCTGCTGGACTCCCTCCAGCCGGGGACGGTGCAGTGGGGCCGCGCCCTCACCACGATCAGCGGGCCCGCCGACGGCCCCCGCCTGCTGCACTTCGCCGGTGGCTGCACCGTCGAGACCGACCTGGTCATCGGCGCCGACGGCGCCTTCTCCCGGGTCCGCCCCGCCGTCTCCCCGGCCGTCCCCCATTACAGCGGAGTGAGCTTCCTGGAGGCATGGTTCTCCGACGTCGACCAACGCCACCCCGACATCGCCGACCTCGTCGGCCAGGGCGGCGCCGCCGCGGCCGACGGTGAACGCGGCCTGTTCGCCCAGCGCAACGGCGGCGACCACATCCGCGTCTACATCATCCGGCGCACCCCCGCCGACTGGATCACCCAGAACGGGCTGACCATCAACGACACCGACGCCATCCGCGCCCTGCTCCTCAAGCAGTACGCACACTGGTCCCCCAGCCTGCGCCGCCTGATCAGCGACAACGACGGACCCTACGTCGACCGCCCCATCCACACCCTGCCCGCACCCCACACCTGGGCGCACAACCCGACCGTCACCCTCCTCGGCGACGCCGCCCACCTCATGCCCCCGCTCGGCGTCGGCGTCAACCTCGCCATGCTCGACGCCGCCGAACTCGCCCTCGCCCTCGCCGGCGCCCCCACCATCGACGACGCCATCCGCGCCTACGAGCACACCATGCTTCCCCGCTCCACCGAGATGGCCCAACTCCTGGAAGGCGGCGCCGAACACCTGCTGTCCGACGAACTCCCCGACTTCGCCCGCGACGACGACCTCCAAACCCTGCCGAGGAGAAGCTGAAACAGGTGCGCACCGCCGCCCAGCACCCTTGCCGCCCCGCCCGACCAGCGCGACCGGCCGCGCCCTGGCGAAGACTTACCGAAGATCAGCGAGGGGCAGCCGAGGTGAGGCGGACCTGTCCACACCGGGTCGCCGGGGCGGCTGGCGTGATGTGAGTCAGCTGATGATCGAAGCGGGAGAGCCTGCCGCGAGTTCGGCGTCCACGCAACACGGCCGCGGCGGCGCCGACCTCGCCCGGATGCTCCATGACCACGTTCGCACCTGAGACCACGATCGACGCTACGGCCCTGACCTGGCGTTCACCCTGTATCCGGCGGGCGTCGCGGTGCCGTCTCCGGCGGTGGGCCGGATCCTTCCCAAGCGGCACACGCACCTGGCCCTGTCGTGGGTGTGACCGGTGCTGCAGACGGCAAGGACGACCGGGCTGCCGTTTCGGAGGGAACGCCTCACGCGCCTGCCGGCCGCAAGCCACCCGCGAAGCGATGCTCTCCCCCGCCGTCGAGGCACGCCCGGAGTTTGCCGAGGAAGCGTTCCAGGCCTGGGTCATAGGCTCCGTCCGGCCAGGCGTGCCGGTCATCGATCGGCACCCACTGGACCGCGCCGAACTCGCGCCGATCCGGAGTGATCGGTGCGTTCCGGTCCGCGGAGTAGCAGAACCACAGGGTGACGTCGGTGTGACTGTGCCGCCCCCGCGTCCGGGTGACCGTCAGGAAGAACGGGGTGTCTCCGGTCTGCGGATGGAACGCAGGGCTGATCTGCAGTTCCTCCATCAGCTCACGGCACACCGCCGAGCGCGGGTCTTCGAGGTCGTCGACGTGCCCGCCGGGGAACAGCCACGCCTGGGCGAGCAGGTGGTCGACAATCATGATCGAACGGGTCGGATCGTCGATCAAGACGGCGTACACCGCCAGATGCCGGGGCGGGGTGGAGGGCTTTTCCAGGCGGAAGAGCTGCGCTCCGGAGTCGATCCACTCCAGCATCCACGCCTGGTGAGCCGCTTCCTGCGGATCGTACGGCTCGACGGCCGCCACCAGGTCACGAACCGCGGCGCGGGCTGCGCTGCCTGTCGGCATCCTGTCGGCCTTCCTACTCGGAAACCACCGGCCGCAAGGGCCGATGAACGCTCGCCTTTGTCTGCGCCCGGCCTTCCAGGCGCCGCACGGATAGCGGTGGGCATGCGTACGGCGGCCACGGCCGGGACCGCGTTCGGGCCGCCCACTGCATACCGGCCCTGTGCAGCTACCGGCGCACCATCCATGGGCCATTCAGCCGCAGTGCCTCGTGAGCGCGGACTGCAGGGCGAACATGTTCATGATCGGTCCCCTGGAGCGTCGGGATGGAGTCGCCCCGGTCTCCCTCGCGAATTCACCATTTCGCCCGCATCGTAGGACAGTGCAGCGTAGGCAGGCACGCCGTTCTTCTTCCAAGGGGCCGGACGGCTGCTTGAGCTGACCGCTCTGCTGGTCGTTCACCTCACCTCGCGCGGGGATGGTCCCTCGTTCTTGGCGATGGCCTTCGACAGGCCATCGTGGCCGGACGTACCGCCCCCGATGGCGGAGCAGATCGCGTCAACGCGCTCACCGGGAAGAGACGCCCGCTATCTGCCCTATTGGGCATATGCTGCGACGCATGGTGCGACTTCGCCGGCTGCTGACCGCAGACCGCTCACCGGTCGGCCCGCCTGCGGATTTCCTGGCCAGCCGGTGGGAGCCCCGCACCGCCCGGACATTGCACACCACTGTGCTGGACGGCCACAGCGGCGACACCGTGATCCGTACCCAGGGCGTCGCGAACATCGCCGATGACCTCGAGATCGGCGTGATGACGACGGGAGACGGGCCGGTCCGCATGCTGCGGATCGGTTCTGAGATCTACCACCGGCTGCCCGAGGCCGAGCAGCGCAAGACCGGCAAGCGATGGATCTGGGCGAGAAGCCTGCCGGGATACACCCATCGCGAGTGGGGCCCGACCAGCGCCCTGATTCAGCGCAACGGGCAGATGCGCTCCTTCGCCCGGGAAGACCAGGACGGGGAGGAGCTGCGTCACTACACCTTCCTGCTGCGACCTCGCCACGATGAGGATCCGGTAGCCGCTGATCTGTATCAGTACCTGCGACTGCACGGCGCCGACCGGATGACCTGGGAGGTCTGGCTCACCGCAGACGACCGCGTGCGACGCGTCCGCTCCCATGCCACCACGCTGCGCAGCCAGCGCGCCCTGCACGGGCTCGTCTCGATGACCAGCGAGTACTGGGACTTCGATATCCCGGACGGGTTCACCCCACCGCCACCGGAAGACCTCCCGCCCCGGCCTTCGGCAGACTGACCCCAAGCATTGAGCCATTTTCATCCCCTGCCCGGCCGACGCGATCGGCAACGTCGACGTCCTGCTCTGCAGATGCTGAACGAGCCGCCGGTCATGTTCGGCGAGACCGACCGCCTCCGCGCACCCGTGCCGCCTCCGCAGGAGTCCGGTCACTCGCCGCGGCGCAGCAGCGTCAGGGCGATGGTGGCCTGGGCGGGATCGAGTGCGGTCTTGCCGTCTTCGACGTCCCACAGGGCGTTCTGCAGCACGCGGCCGAGGGTCCATCCGGCTGCCCGCCCCCGGTCGAGGCCGAGGACCTCGGTCAGCAGGTCGAAGCGGCGCAGCACCGCGCGCGCCACATCACCGGTGGCCTCCATCTCCTCCCACCGGTTGTCCAGCGCCGGCAGCAGCTCGAATCCCGGGTCACCCGCCAGCGGTTCGGGGTCGATGGCCAGCCAGGGTTCCCGCTCCCCTGCCAGGACGTTGTCGTAGTGCAGGTCCCAGTGCAACAGGCGATCACCGGCCTCGCCGATGAGTTCGGCCACCGCGGACGCGCAGGTGCGCACCAGCCGCTGCTCACCAGGATCAAGCAGCGCGGGCACAGCCCGCGGGACCTGGTCGAGCATGGCCGCGGCGACGTCGGACAACCGCCGCAACCCCTCCGGGGCGGGTAGCGACGTCAGGCGGGCCATCAGTTCGGCCAGGATCTGCACGGCCGCACCGTCGTCGGCCACCGCCGACAGGGGCCGGGTCGCATCCAGGCGTTCCAGCAGCTGCGTGCCGCTTTCCCCGTCGTAGTCGAGCAGGCGGACGATGCCGTCGCCTTTCCACGCCCGCAGCCCGGTGGCGGTGCCGGCGGTCTCCTCCCGGAGCTGTTGGAGCTTGAGGACCGCAGGTGCCCCGTCGCTCTGAAGCACGGGCAGGACCAGCGAGGCCATGCCGTATGCGACCGGGCCGTCGAGCAGCAGTCCCCAATGGTCCAGGAACTCGCCGCCGAGGCGGGGCAGATCATTGATCCACGCGCGCGCCTCGGCGCCGTTCGCGCCGTAAGACGCGGCGAACAGGTCAGGAACGTCGATGCGGGTCGACATGCTCATGGAAGACGTCTCCTTCGTGGGTCCAGGGTGAAGCCGCGACGAACGAAGGAGAGCGCAGAGGTGCCCGATCACCGGGCAGACGTCAAAGCATGCCCTCACCTTACCCGGAGGCGATCACATGCGGGAGGCCGATCACTCCACAGTTCGAGCCGGACATGCGCGGTGAGGTCCCGGGGCGTGGTGCAGACCAGGGCGTTGGGACCGGTCTCGATCCAGCCCTCGTGCCGTCCTTGCCATTCCTGGTCCCACGGGGCCGTCTCCCGGCCGTCGCCGGCCGCCTCGTCGATCACCAGACGGTCCGGTCGGGTTCACTCATGGGGGTGACTGTATGCCGCTGCTGTGCGACCACCGGGGAGTGCCAGGGCCGGGCGTGTCCGCCGGCAGAGTACCGTTCCCGGCGCGGGCCGCCTCCAGCACACCGCGTGCCAGGGCCGAGCCCGGACCGCGGCCTTCGGAGCGGGGGTCGATCTCGGTGTGCAGCAGCGACAGCCCTGCCCTGGCGCGCGTGTAGGTCACGGACCCGGCCGGCTCCTCATCCGGGAGGATCTCGAACCGGCCGGCCCGGGGGTCGTCGACGATGCGGGGTGCGTCTGCTGCTCCATGGTGTGCTCCCTGTGGTCGGTGATGGCACGCGGCCGCCTTCAGGCGGCCTGTCCCTCCGGGGCGGCGGGTACGGCGGGCAGGAGGAGGGCCTCCAGGGGGTGGCGGCTACGCGGGGCGCGCTCGCGGGCGGCCTCCAGGAGCGCGTGCAGCCGTGCCTCGGCCAGGGTGTGGGTGGCATCGAGGCCGCGGGGGCTCCACCGCTCG
This sequence comes from Planomonospora parontospora, assembly GCA_014647935.1. Lineage (GTDB taxonomy): Bacteria > Actinomycetota > Actinomycetes > Streptosporangiales > Streptosporangiaceae > Planomonospora > Planomonospora parontospora. The sequence goes on along the minus strand of BMQD01000012.1, from coordinate 17,168 downwards.
GCCAGCAGCGGGTGCACCGGTACCGAGGTCGTCGCGGTCTTGCCCGCGTACTGAATCGGGGTCGTGGTCATGTTCGCGGTCCTGCTCGTCGTCGTGAGGGCGGGTGGCGTGTGCCGGAGGCGGGCGGTGAGGGTCAGGCGGCGAGGGTGGCGTGCATCTCCCACACCAGGATCTCGGCCGGCTCGGCGGCGGTGATCTTCTGGCCGCCGGTGGCGGTGAAGCGCACCGCGTCGCCGGCGCCCAGCTCGCCCGCCCCCTCCAGCGTGACGGAGCCGCGCGGCACGAACAGGTGCAGGAACGGCGCCTCGGGCAGCTCGACGTGCTGTCCGGGCTGCAGGCGGGCGGCGTACAGCGCGGCGTAGCGGTTGTTGATCCGGATGGCCGCGGCGCCGTCGTGCTTGGCCATGCCGGAGGCGACCGGGACCAGGCCGCCGCCGAGCAGCTCGGCGTCGATCTCCAGCTGCTCGTAGCCGGGGGCGAGGCCGGCCTCGTCGGGCACCACCCACATCTGCACGAAGTGCACCGGCTCGTCGTGCACGTCACCGGCCAGGCGCCAGGAGTCGTTCTTCTCCGAGTGCAGGATGCCGGTGCCGGCGCTCATCCGCTGGGCCAGGCCCGGGTAGATGACGCCGTTGTGGCCCTCGGAGTCCTGGTGGACCAGGGAGCCCTGCAGCACCCAGGTGACGATCTCCATGTTCCGGTGCGGGTGGGTGTCGAAGCCGGTGCCCGCATGCACGGTGTCGTCGTTGTTGACCAGCAGCAGCCCGTGGTGGGTGTTGGCCGCATCGTGGTGGTGGCCGAAGGAGAACGAGTGCTTGGAGTCCAGCCAGCCGATCTCGGTGGCGAAGCGCTCGCCGGCGCGGCGGACGTCGATGCGGGGCGCGAGGGACAGGGTGGTCATGTCGGGTTCCTTTCGAAAGGGTGTTCCGAGACGGTGGCGGGACGGCGGCCGGGGACCGGCGGCGCCGGCGAAGGCCGGGTCTCGTCAGGCGTTCTTGACGGCGGAGACCTCGAACTCCAGCACGATCTTGTCGCTGACCAGGAAACCGCCGGTCTCCAGTGCGGCGTTCCAGGTCACGCCGTAGTCCTTGCGGTTGATCGCCACCGATCCCTCGAAGCCGAGCCGGGTGTTGCCGAACGGGTCGGCGGAGGCGCCCTCGAAGGCGAACGGGATGGTGATCGTGTTGGTGACGCCCCTGATGGTCAGGTCGCCGGTGAGGTCGAAGCTCGCCTCGCCGGTCATCCGGAAGGCGGTGGAGGCGAACGTGATCTGCGGGTGGGCCTCCATGGCCAGGAAGTCGTTGCTGCGCAGGTGCTCGTCGCGCTGGTCGTTGCGGGTGTTGATGCCGGCGGCCTGGATGGTCACGGTCACGGCGGTGGCGGCCGGGTCGGCGGCGTCGAAGACGACGGTGCCTTCGAAGTCGTCGAAGGCGCCGCGGACCTTGGTGACCATGGCGTGGCGGGCGGTGAAGCCGATCTGGGTGTGGACCGGGTCGATGGTGTAGGTGCCGGTCAGGTTGGTGTGGTCGGTGGTGATGGTCATGTCGGTTCTCCCCTGTGAGCGCGACGCCATACTTCATGACGTGTCATCTATGTCCTTCAACCTATATGACGCATCATTCATTCCGCAAACTGCATGACACATCATTAATCTGGGGTAGGATGAGCTCATGGACACCCCTTCCTGGCTCGATGACGACCAGCAGCGCGCCTGGCGGGCCTACCTGCGCATGCAGGCGCGGTTGAGCGCCGAGCTGAACCGGCGGCTGCAGGCGGCCTCCGGCCTGTCCCTGGCCGACTACGACGTGCTGGTCCACCTCACCGACGCCCCCGATGGGCGGCTGCGCCCGTATGAACTGCAGCGCGCCCTCGAATGGGAGCAGAGCCGCCTGTCGCACCACCTGAGCCGGATGCAGCGCCGCGGCCTGGTCGAACGCCAAGAATGCGCCGACGACGGCCGGGGAGCCTTCATCGTGCTCACCGCAACCGGACGCCAGGCGATCACCGACGCCGCCCCCGGCCATGTCCAGGCCGTCCGGGACCTGTTCTTCGACGCCCTCGACCCCGACCAGGTCGACGTCCTGCGTCACCTGGCCGACCGGGTCCTGGCCCGGCTGTGAGCGTTCGTCCATTCCCACCTGAGCGGCTACGGCACCTGCACCTCCGCCCTGGCCGAAGACCGGCGCCACGACATCATCCGCAAGACCAGGAACGGCCTGGAAGCAGCCCGCAGACGAGGCGGGACCGACGGTCGGCGTCCTGTGGTCGACGACGACAAGCGCGCCGCGATCCTCGCTCGCCGTGAACGCGGAGGATCCACCCGCGCCCTCGCCGTCGGCGTCCGCTCCGGCGCAGCGCCGCGGGGATCTGCGCCCGGGTCCGGACTCGGCCCGCCTGCGGGGTCGGGGCCTTGGCCGGGACCGCACGGGATGGAAGATCCGTCGAGGGGAACCGGCGCGGGGGCGAACGCGTTGGGCGGGCAGGAAGTGATCATCGTGCCTGTCACCCGATCAGTCACCGGGGGACCCTGAGATTCAGCGGACACTCCGTGATCGCTCTGCTCGCCGGCGGGTTCGTTCTCGTCCTCTTCCTGTTCGAAGGGCTCTGGCAATGGATCGTCTCCCGCGTCCTGTCCCCGATCCTGTCCTGGATCCGGCGTGGGATGCGGTGGCTGGCCGAGGCCTGTTTCGGGCCGCCGATCCGACGGTCGGACGGATCGGTGATGGCCGAGGGATGGTTCGAGCAGCTTCCGTCCGCCTCCGTCTCCGCCCTCTCCGACGTCGGAGTGTCGCGTCGGGGATTCCTGACCGTGTCGGAGGAGCAGGTCGTGTTCTCGATCGACAGGGAGGCCGGGATGAACCGCCGTACGGTGCCGCTGAGAGGAGCGGAGATCACGCTCCCCGGACGCGGGAACGAGGATTCACCGGTGGACGTCCTGGTGGTCACCCGCGATGACAGACGCTACCGGTTGAGCTTCCACTTCCCAGCCGGAGTCCGGCTCTTCCTCGCGTCGGCGTCCCGCCATGCGAGCCATGCCGGATTCAGCACCGAAAAGGTAATTCATACATTTTCAAGAATATTCGCGCTGTTTTCGTGTACCGCGAGCGCCCCGAGGCCAGGTGGGCGCTCGCCCTGATCGTCTTGGAATCTTCTCCGGTACACGGGAGTAAGGGACGGGTCGTCATCGCCGTATCCACCAGCAGGCCGGTATCGCTAGATTTGCTGCGCTCGATCCCACGATCGCAAGGTAGGTAAGGCATGCCGGACGAACGAAGTGCGCGCGCAGCGCGACGAGGAATGCGGCCGTACGGGTGGATGCTCGTGCTGGCCGTCATGGTTCTTCTCGTCGACCAGGCCTCCAAGTTCTGGGCGATCTCGGCGCTGGCCGACGGCGGGCGCCTCTCGGTGATCCCGGGGGTGATTCAGCTGCGGTTGTTGTTCAACCCGGGTGCCGCCTTCTCGATCGGCGAGGGAGCGACGTGGGTGTTCACCCTGGCTGCGGCCGCGGCCGTGGCCGGCATCGCGCATGTCGGGCGGCGGCTGCGCTCGACGGCCTGGACCGTGGCGTTGGGTGCGCTGCTAGGCGGTGCCGCCTCTCACCTGCTGGACCGCCTGTTTCGCCCGCCCGGCTTCGCCCGGGGCCATGTCGTCGACTTCATCGACTACGGGGGGCTGTTCGTCGGCAACCTCGCTGACATCGCCCTCACCGGAAGCTGTGCCTTCGTGGTGCTGCTCAGCGCGCGGGGCATCTCCCTCGACGGCACGCCGGACCGGGGCATGGACGCCCCCACCCCCTCCGGGGGCACTGCGACCAGCATCTGAGCCGACGGCATGGTCGAGAGCACCGGGATTGAGGAACCCGGGAGCAGCGGTTGGCACTGAGAACGATCATGCTGCGGGAGGCGGTGCCGGAGGCTCTGCCGGTGGAGGCGTTCGCGGCGAGCAACACGGTCACTCTGGCGGTGGCCAATGAGCCGGCCGCGGGCACGATCGAGACGGTGCTGGCCGAGTCGGACCTGAAGCTGGGCGTGGAGGCCTTGGCGGGAGCGCCGGCCCAGCAGGCGAACCCGTTCGCGGACGCGTCACCGGTGCGGGTCCGCCACCCGCTGGCGGCCGACGACACCGATGAGACGCCGTGGCTGACAGGCCTGGTGGCGAGCAGCGCCTCGATCTCCTTCAGGGTCAGCGCTCCTTCAGGGTCAGCGGCAGACGCCGGGCCGCCCGGTCGCCGTTCAGCGATCCGGCCTCCCGGATGGGCACCAGGAGGCCGGCCTGGGACGTGGATGGACTGGCGGGGATCCAGCTCTCGTACTCCTACAGCTCGCCGGCCGGGCTCGGTGCCCGGTTGCCCGCTTTCATCGACGCGCTCACCTGGGCACTGCCCGCCCGGCTGGCCCCGCCTCTTCGCCGCTCTTCCTCGGCCTGGAGATCACGGCGGCCTGCGACAGGACAAGATGAGTACGCGTACTCAGCCGGAGCCGGGTACGCATGTTCCCATCCATGCCACCTCCTGCCTGATTATTCCCATATGAGAACAATGACGTCCTGGGCCGTCACCGGCCGGGGCACCCTGATCGGCACCGTCGTCGGGGCGGTGGAGGGTGCGATCTGGTGGCACGCCGAGGGCATCGCCGTCATCCACCTGTTCCTGATACTGCTCGTGCCTGTGCCATTGGGCGCGATGCTGGCCGTACGCGCCCGGCTGCCCCGCTGGTGGGTGACGGCGCTGGCAGGGCCGCTCGCCTTCGCGGCCCTGGTGCAGGCGCTGGACGCGCTCATTCCCAGCCACTCCGCTCCCGAGCTGCCCGAGGCGTTCCACGTGCTCCCGTTCGTCCTCGCCGGGGTGATCGGTTACGCGGCGGTGGCCCGGATCGCCGCGAGTCACGGTCCGCGGTGGCCGAGGATCGCGGCGGCCGTGGCGCTCTCCGTCCTCGTCGCCGTCATCCTCCAGGGACGGGCCGCGATCGCCGACTGGCACAAGGAGCGGGCGATAGCAGGCCTGGATCTCACCGTCCTCGGCCTCGGCGCGCACACCTACCAGTCCAACGGGTCCGTCGTCTGGCAGGACCTCCAAGGGGGAGACCTGCCCGCCGGTCTGAGCATGTGGTACGAACTCCGCAACACCGCTGGAACCGTCGATATCCGATCCATCGACGTCACGCTCGTTCCCGCGTCCTGGGGCAGCGCGGAGGAGCTGTGCACGCGGCCGTCCGCCGCCGCATCCCGCCGGACCTGCCGCCCGCTTCCCGGGAACCTGTGGCTACGCGCCGACGAGTACGGGCCGGTCTCGGTGACCGCCCAGCGGCAGGAGACGTTGATCGAGGTCAGCGCCCCGTCCGAGGCCGAGGCACGTGCGGCCCTCGCCGACCTGCGCCCGGTGACCGCGCAGACCGTGGCGAGCTACCGCTGACCACCGGAACTCACCAGCGGAGCTCACGAAGCCGAGCGCACCAGCGGCCGGACGATGCCTCCCGGCCGCCCGCCGCCTACCGGGTCCAAGACCCGCCGGCGTTGGCGAGAAGGGTCACCGCGAAGCCTCCCCTCCAGGCCGGGCCCGCCTCCGTCGGGAAACGACCGCCCCGGCCACCCCTGCGACCAGCAGGGCGATGCCGAGGTGAAGGACCGGGTTGACGAACGCGGGCACCAGGTCGACGACCCGGCCGCTCTCGTCCTGGCACACGGGATGCCGCAACGGCCACCAGGTACTCGACGGCCTGGGCGCGGAGTCGTACCTCTCCAACGCGCACAGATCCGTGTAACCGGAGGCGTAGAAGAAGCCGCCCGACCACATTCCGGAGGTGTACACGGCCAGCGCGCCGAGCAGGCCGGCGCCGCCCAGTTCCCCCCAGGGCACGGTCTCCCTCCATGCCATGGTGATGACGATGTGCACGACCAGAGCGACAGCCGCGATCCCTAACACCGGCGAGGAGAGCGAGATGACGAACAGGGCGAGGAAGAGCGCTTCAGGCATGATGATCACCACGGTACCGGCACCGTTCCCGGGGCAGACAGTTGTTCCAGCTGATCCTGCAGCTGGACAATCCGCGCATCAGCGTCGAGGTCACGCTCTCCGCCGATTCGGTCGCCGTTCGGCCGCAGTGAGAGCCACCGAAGCCCTCGGCGCGCACACGGCCCGAACCCAGGCTTGATCCTTCACTCCGCTGCCTGGCGGCTGGGGACATGTTCGGGGGCGGAGGGCTGTCACGGCGCGGCGGCCGGTCGATGTCTTCGGGAGCACTGGGCCATCCGGCAGGAGTCACTACAGCGGGATCAACGAGGTTCCGGGTTTGCGGGTCGGCCGCGGAGATAGGCCAGGACGGCGAGGACTCTGCGGTGGGTGTCCTCGGTCTGGGGAAGGTCGAGCTTGGCGAGGATACTGCGGACGTGCTTGCCCACGGTCGCGTCCGTGACGACCAGCCGCCGGGCGATGGCGGCGTTGGAGTGGCCTTCGGCGATGAGCGTGAGCACCTCGTGCTCGCGCGGGGAGAGCTCTGCGAGCGGATCTCGTCGCCGGGTGATGAGCTGGCGGATGACCTGCGGGTCCACCACCGTGCCGCCGCCCAGCACCTGGCGCAGCGCGGCGACGAAGTCGGCGACGTCGACCACCCGGTCCTTGAGCAGGTAGCCGACCCGGCGGCCGGCGCCGGAGTCCAGCAGGTCGGCGGCGTAGCTCAGCTCGACGTACTGGCTGAGCGCCACCACCGCCAGGTCCGGATCGGCGTGGCGCAGCTCCACAGCCGCCCGCAGGCCCTCGTCGGAGAAGTCCGGCGGCATCCGGATATCAGTGATCACCAGATCGGGGCGGTGCTCGGCGACGGCCGCGCGCAGGGCCGCGGCGTCGCCCACGGCGGCCACGACGTCGAAGGCGAACCGGGACAGCAGGCCCGCCAGGCCCTCCCGCAGGAGGACGCCGTCCTCGGCGAGGACTACCCGGACAGCGGTCGGTTCAGATCGCACGGAAGCTCCACACGTACACAGGTCGGGCCACCGGCCGGGCTCGACACCAGCAGTCTGCCGTCGATCACCGCCACCCGGTCGGCCAGCCCGGTCAGTCCGGTGCCGCGGCCGGGATCGGCGCCGCCGGCACCGCCATCGACGATCTCCAGGGTGAGGACGCCGTCGTCCCAGTGCGCAGCCACTCCGGCCCGATCGGCACCGCTGTGCTTGGCGGCGTTGGTGAGCGCCTCAGCGGCGGCGAAGTAGGCCGTGCTCTCGACGTGGCGGGGCGGCCGTCCGGGCAGGTCGGCCGCGACGGTGACCGCCAGGGGGGACCGGTCGGCCAGTTCGCCCAGCGCCGCCGCCAGTCCCCGATCGGTGAGCACGCGGGGATGGATGCCGTGCACCAGTTCCCGCAGCTCGGTCATGAGCTGCTTGGCCTCATGGTGGGCGTCGGCCACACTGACGGCGGCCGCAGATCCGGGCGGCAGGTCCACCCGGGCCAGCCCGAGCTTCATGGTGAGCGAGAGCAGCCGTTGCTGGGCGCCGTCGTGCAGGTCGCGTTCGATGCGGCGGCGTTCGGCCTCGAACGCGTCGACCAGCCGCGCCCGCGAGCGCGCGACCTCGACGAGTTCGGCTTGGAGCCGTTCGCCGGATCCGCGCTGGAGCAGCGCCCGGGCGAGCGCGGCCTGCGCACCGGCGGTCAGCGCCAGCAGGTACGGAACGGCGGGCAGCAGCACGAGCGCGGCCAACGCGTACGGCAGCGCGGCCGCCGGGGCTGCGACCTTCACCAGACCCAGCGCCATCGGGCCGTCGCCGCCCAGCAGGATCAGCGGGGCGGCGATGGCGCAGAGCTGCAAGACCAGCGCAGACGACAGCACCGCGTAAAGGATGGGGGTGGTGGCGGCCAGCAGCAGGAAGTAGCCGAGTTCGCGCCAGGTGACCGATTCGGTATAGCGGGTGCGAAGCCACGGCACGACGCCCCGGCCCGGCGGCCGCCGATGGCCCGAACCCGTCGAGCGGAGATCCACCAGGCGCAGCCGGCGCCGCTCCAGCCTGGCCAGCGGGATGGTCGCCATCGGTCCGAGCCCGGCGACCAGCAGGCCGCTGAGGACGACGAGGAACGCCCTCTCGCTGGAGGTGGCGTCCGGCGCGACGGCCCGAAGCAGCGGCAGACTGAGCAGCACCAGCGGCAGGCCCGCCGTGAGCACGACCGGCACGGTCGACAGCAGGTAGCCGGCGGCGCGCCAGGGCCAGGCGGTCAGCAGGAACCCGCGGCGTCCCATCGCGGCCAGCGGAGTGGGCGGCGGATCGTTCGGCACAGGCGTACGCTAGTCGACCCCGCGACCCGCTCCGGCACCGAGGTAGTGCTGGGCATACCTTCATGTTGGTGGATCACCGTGATGCGGGCGCCGGTGCCGCGGTGGTGGGATCCCAGACATGAGACGAAGGCTTCCCGTACGCGTCACCGCTCTCCCGGCGGTCCTTGCCGATGCGGCATCGGCCGACGGCTTGGTGGACGCGGCGTCCGGTCCCCCGCGGACTCCTGCGCAGGCGAGCGGCATCGGCCTGGAGGTCGTGCGATGAGGGCTCCCGCCGCCGCGGGGCCGCACGCGGGCGTCCCGGCCGCACCCGTGCAGCTGTACCAGGTGAGCAGGCACTACGGGGCCGGTGAGACGCAGGTGCACGCGCTGGCCGACGTCAGTGTGACCTTCCCGGCCGGTTCCTGGACTGCCGTGATGGGCCCGTCAGGGTCGGGAAAATCCACCCTGCTGCACTGCGCCGCGGGCCTGGATCGGGTGACCGCCGGTCGCGTCCTGCTGGCCGGGCAGGACATCACCCACGCCACCGACGCGGAACTGACAAGGCTGCGGCGCCGCGCCGTGGGGTTCGTCTTCCAGAACTTCAACCTGATCGGTTCGCTGACCGCCGAGCAGAACGTCGCACTCCCGTTGCGGCTGGCCGGGGCCCGGCCGTCGCGCCGTGATGTGCAGACCGCGTTGGCCGATGTGGGACTGGCCGACCGAGGGCGGCATCGACCGCGGGAGCTGTCGGGCGGGCAGCAGCAGCGGGTGGCGATCGCCCGCGCGATGGTGACGCGGCCCTCGGTGCTGTTCGCCGACGAACCCACCGGAGCCCTGGACACCGGGTCGGCCCGCACGGTCCTGCGGCTGCTGCGCCGTATGGTCGACGCCGCCGGGCAGACCGTCGTCATGGTCACCCACGACCCGGTCGCGGCGGCGAGCGCCGACGCGGTGGTGTTCCTGTCCGACGGCCGGATCGCCGACCGCCTGCTGCGTCCCTCCGCCGTCCAGGTGGCCGAACGGCTCACCCGGCTGGAGGGCTGACCCATGCTGCGCATCTCCGCCAGCACCGTTCGCGACCGCTGGCCGCTGTTCGCCGGAGCACTGCTGACGGTCGCACTCGGCGTGGCCCTGGTCCAGTCGTCGGTGCTCGTGCTGGTCTCCACGGGCGAGCCCGCGATCCCGCCGGGCACCTCCGGCCGGGTCGCCGAGCAGATCAGGGAGGGGTACGTCGGGGCCGCGACGCTGCTGGGCATGGCCACACCGCTGGCGATGTTCCTGGCGGTGTTCATCGTGGGCTCGACGTTCGCCTTCTCCGTCGAGCAGCGGCGCACGGAGCTGGCCCTGCTGCGGATGCTCGGCGGGAGCCGCCCTCAGCTGATCAGGCTGCTGCTGGGCGAGGCGTTCCTGCTGGGGCTGGCCGGCAGCGCCTTCGGGATCCTGCTGGGCGTGCCGGCCACCTGGATCCAGGCCCGGCTGCTGATCGGGATCGGGCTGCTTCCCGGCGACTTCTCCGCCCGCTGGTCCAACGGGATGCTGCTGCTGTCGCCGGCCGTGGGAATCGGCGTCGCGGTCTTCGGGGTGCTGTCGGCCTCCTACCGGGCGGCGCGGGTGCGCCCGTTGGACGCCCTGCGCAACGCCCCCCGTGCCACCCGCGTGATGACCCTCGGCCGCTGGCTGTGGGGGGTGTCCTCACTCGCGCTGACCGTAATGCTCGTTGTGGCAGGGCATGGAGCGGATCTGCTGGGCGCCCTGCTGGTCGCGATGGCGATCCCGGTCTTCGGATCGGTCGCCCTGAGCGCGTTGAGCCCGCTGGCCGTCCCACTGGTCGGCCGGCTGCTGGGGACGGTGCTGCGGACCAGCGCGCTCGGCGAACTGGCGCAGGCCAACCTGCGTGACGCGGTACGGCGCAGCGCCTCGACGGCCGCACCCGTCATCGTGCTGGTCGGCCTGCTGGTCGGCCTGACCGGCGCGCTGAACTCGCTGGCCCGCGCCACCGGCGCCGACCTCGAACGCAGCACCGCCGCCGACCTGGTGGTCGCATCGACCGGAGCAGCCGCAGCCCGCATCCCCCGGATCCCCGGCGTCGCCCTGGCCTCCCCGCAAAGCCAGGTGGAGATGTCGGTGACGGCCCGGCACCGCGTGGAGCACCGCTCCTACCGGCAGACCCACCATTCGGGGATCATCGCGGTCGACGGCGCCGCCTACCGGCGCACCCACCGCCTCACCCTGCGCTCGGGCTCCCTGGACGCCCTGCACGGCCGCACCGTCGCCATCGGCCCCGGGCTGGTCGGCGAAGGCGTCCGCGACGGCACGGTCACGGCACGGATCGGCCCCCACGGGTTCACCCTGCGCACCGTCGCGCGCCTGCCGGAAGTCCTGGAGAACGGCAGCGACAACTTCCTGGTACCGCGCGACCTCATCCCCACCGCGATGCTCGCCGACGCGCCGACCGAGACCCTGGTCCAGGTCGCCCCCGGCACATCACCGCACGCGGTCGCCGACCGGATCCGCGCCGCCGGAATCGGCGAGGTGCGCACCCTCCGCCAATGGGCCGACGCCCGGGTGCAGACCCAGCAGCGCGGCACCACCGGGATCATGGCCGTCCTGATGGGCATGTCCGGCCTGTACGCCGCGATCGCGGTGATCAACGCCGTCGTGATCGCCGCCGCAGAACGCCGCACCGAGTTCGCCGTCGCCCGCGCCACCGGGTTGAGCCGCAGCCAGGTCGTCCGGATGGCCGTCATCGAGTCCGCCGCGGTCACCCTGATCGGTCTGCTGCTGGGAACCCTGGTCGCCGCGGCTGCACTGGCGAGCTTCTATGCGGGTCCCGCAGGCGTGCACGTCCTCTCCGTACCCTGGCTCCTCCTCGGCCTGCTGATCATGGCCTCACTGGCCGTCACCGCCGCCGCCAGCGCCCTGACCGCTCTGACAGCGACCAGACCGTCTCCCACAGCCCTGGTCGCCGCCCGCGAGTGACCATCCGGCGGAGACCCGGCAAAGAACCCGACCGAGATCTGACACAGAAGGGCCCTGTCCGTCGACTCACCGAGCCGGCCGCGCGTTTCCCGCACACCGATCTCCGTGCCCGCAGGGGTCTGTTCGGTGAGCATGGACGACAGGGTGGACGCAGTGGGCCTTGTGCCGGGTGATTTTCCGGCCCAGGCCGCGCTCGACGTCCGGCGGGTCGAGCAGCGCCAGCGGGGACATCGCCGCCCGGACCTCCGTATCGAGGCACGCCTCCGGCCGCCGCCAGTAGGCGCCCGTGAAGCCGTCGGTGCAGTCCGCCGGGACGGGAACCGGGATCACCTCCACCCGCGCGCCCGCCCACTCCAACTCGTCCCGGACCGCGTCCAGGGTCGCCAGATCGCGCTCGCGCTCGGCGATCTGCGGGAAGTACTCCTCGACCAGCCAGAACCGCGAACTCACCGCCGGGTCCCAGGTGAGCACGGCCTGCCGCCGGGAGACCCGGCGCAGCTCCGAGAGCCCGGCCCGCAGGTCGGTCCAGTGGTGCACGGTCAGGATCGCCGTGGCCGCGTCGAACGCCCCGCCCCCCACGGGCAGGGCCTCGGCGATACCCTGCACGGCCGGAGCCGACCCCGGCGGACGCTGCGCGATCATCGTGGCCGACGGTTCCACCGCGACCACCCGTCGCCCGGAGGGCTCGTAGGAGCCGGCGCCCGCACCCACGTTGAGTACCGAGCGAGCCGGGCCGAGAGCCGATTCGATCATCGCCGCGATGCGCGGATCGGGCCGCCGCCGACGCGCGTACCCGTTGCCGAGAACCGCATACGGATCATCCGGCGCCGTCACGGGCGCCCTCCTCTGCGCTGACCGTGGAGCTCCTCGTGATCCACATCCTAAACGATCATCATCCGGTTCCGGGAAGGAGCTACCGCCGAGGGGCGGTTCAGCGGCAGCGGTCGAGGGCCTGCTCCCGCGCGAGGAGACATATTGGGTTCTGTCCAGTCAGACCCCTCCTATCAGCCCTTTCGGGCGTGCTTGGTCTGCCCCCATTAGCTGCGCCGAGCCGCAAAGCAGCTTCAAGCAAGGTCTCAGTTCCGGTGCGTAGCTATCACACAGGTTGACATACCTGTCGGTAGCGGACGTTCACTCTTTGATCGCAGCCCTCATTCATCGAGGATCGGTGATCGAGCAAAAGGGCTCGGGTGCGAAGTGAGCGGGAGCCGGACGAGCTGATCGACGCCTGGTCGCTGTGGACGGCGACTGGGAGCTTGTGGGTGACAAGAGGTGCAGCCCATGAGCCCAAAACCCGCAATGGCGTGATCTTGGATGCGGATTCCGGCGGACCGGGCCGTCCGGCCCAGGGTGGTACTGGCTCTCCCAGGGAACGGCGGGCGCTGGTTGGCCGTCTCCGCCGGACGCAGAGTGGTCGGCATCCGCCTACCGCACCGGCCCGCCGGAGTCACCGGGTCGGCCCACCGGAACCGGCCCACACAGCAGACCTAGGAGAACCCCATGAGCTATCCCTCACTCGCCACCCGCACCGCCGTCGTGACCGGAGCGGCCAGCGGCATGGGAGCAGCCACCGCTCGCCTGCTCGCCGCGGGCGGCGCCCGCGTCGCCCTGCTCGCCCGGCGCACCGACCGACTGGACGCGCTGGCCGCTGAACTCACCGCAGCCGGAGGCCAGGCCCTCGCCGTCACCGCCGACATCACCGACCAGTCCTCCGTCGACGCCGCGGCCAAGGCCGTCCACGATGCCTACGGCCTGGTCGACCTGGTGATCAACAATGCCGGTGTGATGTTGCCCAACCCCCTCACCGAGGGCCGGCTCGACGAGTGGACCCGCATGATCGACACCAACCTCACCGGCGCTCTGCGCGTCATCCGCGCGTTCGCCCCCGACCTCGCCGCGGCCGCCGCCGATGGCCGCACCGCCGACCTGGTCAACGTCTCCTCCATCGCCTCCCACGTCCTCTTCCCCGACTACGCCGTGTACGGGGCCACCAAGGCCGCCCTCACCCAGCTGTCCGCCGCACTGCGCACCGAACTGGGCCCCCGCGACGTCCGGGTCAGCACCATCGAACCGGGCCTGACCGACACCGAACTCAGCGGGCACATCGACAACGCGGAACTGCGCGGGCAGCTCGACGGGATGTTCACCACGATCCCCGCCCTCACCGCCGAGGACATCGCCGACCTCATCGCGTACACCGTCAGCCGTCGCCGGCACGTCAACCTGCGCCAGTCGATCGTCCTGCCGACCCGCCAGGCCTGACATTCCCCGGGTCGCCGACCGGTGGTGTGCTGCCTGGCACCGGCAGGGCCAGGCAGCACACCACCGCGATCGGCCACAATCGTCGTATGAGCACCGCGACCAGTCTGAGCGACTTCCTCCGGAACCGCCGCGCCCGCCTGCACCCGCAAGATGTGGCCCTACCGGATTTCGGCGGGACGCGCCGTGTCGCGGGCCTGCGCCGCGAGGAGATCGCCGAGCTCGCCGGCATGAGCGTCGATTACTACACCCGGATGGAACAGGGCCGCGTGTCCAACCCCTCGGACGCCGTGCTCGACGCCCTCGCCCGCGCACTGCGGCTGAACGACGACGAGACCCGCCACCTGCACCACCTGGCCCGACCGCGGCGCACCGCCCGCTCAGCGCGCCACCACCGGATCCGCCGGCAGAGCGCGCGGCCGATGCTGCGGCGGCTGCTGGAGGAATTGAAGGATGTACCGGCAGTGGTGATGGGCCGGCGCATGGACATCCTGGCCTGGAACCCGGCAGCGTGCGCCCTCTTCGGCGACTACGCCACCGTGGACCCGGCCGAGCGCAACATCGCCCGGATCACCTTCCTCGACCCGGCGTCCCGGGAACTGTACGCGGACTGGTCCTCCTGCGCCCGCGAGAACGTGGCCTACCTCCATCTGGAGGCAGGACGAAATCACTCCAGCGACCCGCAGCTGGCACACCTGATCGGGGAGCTGTCTATGAAGAGCGAGGACTTCCGCCGCCTGTGGGCGGAACATCCGGTCCAGGACAAGACCTCGGGCATCAAGAGGTTCCACCACCCGTTGGTCGGCGACCTGGAACTGACCTACGAAACCCTGCGCGCCGCCGACGACCCCGACCAGGCACTGATCACATACGCGGCCCAGCCGGGCACCTCCTCCCACGACTCCCTCCACATGCTGCTCGCATGGACCGCCCCCGCAGCCACCGGCTCTCATCAACCGACCGACTCCTGAACAAGATCACAAGACGGCGTCCTGGGGGTCGGACCGAGTAAGCGCCATAGACGCAACCTGCAGGCCAGCGGGCATCCGGCAGTTCATCACGGCCTGGAGGGAAGGCCCGCACCGGTCAAGATCAACGACTTTACGGGGCGTCGACGCCAACCTCGATGCGGCCTTCTCCGACTCCCCGGAGGCGGGGTTCCCGCCTTCACCTCCTGGAACGCGGCCTGCTCCGGGGTGCTCATCCAGGCGTAGGAACCAGCGAAAGGGGCAGTTACCGGCAGGGGAAACGGGCATGTTTCGGGGGGTGGTCATGCCTGCGGTTCTCATCGCCGAAGACGACCCCGACATCCGCGACCTGATCGCCTTCCGGCTGCAGAAGGACGGCCATGCGGTGCGGGCCGTCGGCGACGGCCTGCAGGCCCTGACCGCGGCCCGGGACCAGCGGCCCGACCTGGTGATCCTGGACTGGATGATGCCCGGCATGGCCGGGCCGGAGGTGTGCCGCCACCTGCGGACGATGCCCGGCATGGACGGCGTGGCGGTGCTCCTGCTGACCGCCAAGGCTGGGGAGGCCGACGTGGAGGAGGGCTTTCGCGCGGGCGCCGACGACTACATGACCAAACCGTTCAGCCCCGTGAGCTCACCACCCGCGTGAACGCGCTGCTGGGCCGGCGCGTGCACGCCGGACCCGCCGGCACCGGCGAGGCGTTGTCCGCGGAGTGATCGGCCTGCCCGGTGATCGATCGGCCGGCACCAGGAGGGGCGGCGTCGTAGACGGAGACGGGCTGCAGGTTCAGGCGCAGTCCGCCGTGGGCGTCGACGCGGTCGGCGTCCAGCAGGATGCCGGCCCGGCGGCGGATGCGCCCGGCCCGGCACCGTTCCGGCGACGTCGATGCACTGACCGGACGCGGAGACGTACACCGGGCCGGCGTAGTACTTGTACTGCCCGGTGTCGGTGTCCTCGCCGCTGCCGTCGCCTCTGGAGATCGTGACCCTCTTCCAGCTCGCGGTGTCGGCGTAGGCGCCGTAGCCGTAGGTCAGGGCGCAGTTCTTGCCGGCGCTGGAGCTGTAGTACACCTCCAGCGTGCCCGTGCGGGTCCCGTCTCCGCCGGAGATGGCATAGACGCCGACCCGGGAGGTAGCTGCTGCCGCAGGGCCCGGCGGCGGCGACCGGGGCGGCGCTCACCGCCAACATGTGGTGGTTCGCGGAGCCGTTCGTCAGCCGGTGAGCGCGGCCGCGATGGCGGGGCCGAACGCGGCACCCAGCAGGTAGCAGAGGTTGAACAGGCCCATGGCCGTCGCCCACGCCCTGTCGGGCACCGCCGCGGTGGCGCGCGCCGCGAACGCGCCCTGCCCGGAGGCGTCGGTGCGTCGGTTGGTGTTGTCCGACAGGAACTGGTGGATCAGAAGGCGGCCGGAGAGTCCGTCGTGGCCGCCCGGCCGACGGCTGCCGACCCTCTGGAGCGGCTCACACCGCAGGAACTCCAGGTGGTACGGCTGGCGAGGGACGGCGGCACGAGCAGGGAGATCGCCGCCCAGTTGTTCCTGAGCCCACGCACCGTGGAGCACCACCTGTACCGGGCCTACCGCAAGCTCGGCATCCGCTCCCGTCGCGAGCTGACCCGCCTCGGCCTTGCTTGAGGCTCAAGGGGGCGTTTCGGCACTCGATCGCAGAGACCGCGGCAGGGGCAGCGCGTCTGCCCGACAATCGATCGATCAGTGAACACGGGAACCTCCTCGATCTTGTCCGTCGCCCGGGCAGTCCGCGTGGGCGAACGGGGCGTGATCGCATCCGTCGGAGATCCCGCCCGGCCTTCATTCGGTCTGCCCGGCGCCCGGGCGCCGGGCAGTGCGGCCTGGACGAGATCGTGGGCGTGCCGCAGGTCCTCGCAGAGACGGCGCCCGACCGGGGTCAGGCTCACTCGGCGGCTGGTGCGGTCGAACAGGGGGTGCCGATGCGCCGCTCCAGCTTCTGGACGACCTGGCTGACGCGCGCCTGGGACAGGTGCAGCCAGTCGGCGGTACGGCCGATCGGTGCCCGAGCCGGGCGTCCGCGCTTACCTACGGGACCTGCCCGAGGCCGAGTTGCACCTGTTCGACACCGGCCACTTCGCCCTCGAAACCCACCTGCCGGAGATCGCCCCGCTCATCGCCGACTTCGTGGCCGCGCCTGGACCGCGGGATGAGCAGAGCGGCGGCCGGACTGGCGGTGCTGTTCACCGCGGCGCTGACCACCATCCGGCCACCAGGAGACCGAGCGGAGCTTCTTCTTTCCGCTTCACAGGGCTGGTGACGCCCCCGCGGCTCATTCCGGCCGCGGCCATCCCGGCGGCAGGAGCAAAGAGCCGGTGACGGCTGGGGCGGCCGATTCACTGTGGGGCCAGCGGGTCTGCCGGCAGCCGGACGGTGAAGACGGTACCGCCGCCCTCGCGCGGGGCCGCGGTGA
The DNA here is from genome assembly GCA_014647935.1 of Planomonospora parontospora. Lineage (GTDB taxonomy): Bacteria > Actinomycetota > Actinomycetes > Streptosporangiales > Streptosporangiaceae > Planomonospora > Planomonospora parontospora. Next base: position 282 of record BMQD01000012.1, on the reverse strand, counting down.
TGGCGCCGGCGTGCGCCTCGACGATGGCCCTGGTGATGGCCAGGCCCAGCCCGGTGCCCTTGATCCCGGCCGCCCGCGCGGTGGAGGCGCGGAAGAACCGGGTGAACAGCTGGTCGTACTGCTCGGCCGGGATGCCGATGCCGGTGTCGGCCACCGTCACCACGACCGCTGCGGCCCGCTCCTGCCCGCTCCTGCCCGTCCTGCCCGTCCTCCCCTGCGCCGGTGCCGGTGTCGTGGCCGGCGGTGACGGTGACCGTGCCGCCGCCGGGCGTGTACTTGACC
>BMQD01000011.1 GCA_014647935.1 Planomonospora parontospora | reverse complement strand
ACCGGAACCGCCCCGTTTCCGGGGCAACCCCTCTAACTTACCTCGACATCCCGTTCGTGTCGAACCGGATTTCGCCGGGACGCACGCGTCCCACCGAAGAAGCTGATCAGAGGGGGTTCCCGAGGTCCTCGGCGATCTCCGCCGACCCCCTCGGGCCTGTGAACTATATGTACGACCCACACCCCCGTCAAATCAGCCGCGTCCCCGGCCGAGACGTGTTCTCCGCCCCCTGGGTAGGTACCGGACGTGACAGATCAACGAGTGCTCCCCCGGCCACTGGTCTTGCTGCTCTGCACGGCGGGTGCCGTGGTCACGCTGGCCGGCTTCAAGGCGGTCGGCTCCATCCTCGGCCCCGTACTCCTCGCGCTGGTGCTCGTCATGGCGGTCTCCCCCGTCAGGACCCGGCTCGACGCGCGCGGCGCCCCCGGCTGGCTGCAGGTCGCGGTCCCGCTGGCCATCGTGCTGGTCGTGCTGCTCGGCATGATGGCCGTCCTCACCCTCTCCGTCGCGCAGCTGGCCGGCCTGGCCCCCACCTACGGCGACCAGTTCGGTGAGATCGTCGCCCAACTGCGGGATTTCGCCGCCCGGCTGGGGATCGGCGGAAAGCAGATCGACCAGGCGATCAGGTCGTTCGACCCGGGCAAGGTCTTCACCTTCGTGCAGGGGTTCGCCTCCGGACTGCTCGGCGCCTTCTCCGGCCTGGTCCTCATCGTGGTCCTGCTGCTCGCCATGTGCCTGGACGCGCGCTCCTTCTCCAAGGTCCTCGCCCACGGCCGGGCCTCCCGGCCGAAGCTCGTCGCCGCGCTCGACGACTTCGCCCACAAGACCCGCCGCTACCTGGTCGTCTCCACGGTCTTCGGCCTCGTCTGCGCCGCGCTGGACGCCGCCGCGCTCTGGGCGCTGGGCGTCCCGCTCCCCCTCCTGTGGGGCGTCCTCGCCCTGATCACCAACTACATCCCGAACATCGGCTTCGTCATCGGGCTCATCCCTCCCGCCCTGCTCGGCCTGCTGGAGGGCGGATTCGAGACGATGCTCCTGGTGATCGCCGCCTACATCGCGATCAACTTCGTGGTCCAGTCGCTCGTCCAGCCCAAGTTCCTCGGCGACGCGGTCGGCCTGTCCACGACCGTGACGTTCCTGTCCCTCATCGTCTGGGCCTTCGTGCTCGGCCCTCTGGGCGCCCTGCTGGCCATCCCGCTCAGCCTGCTGGTCCGCGCCGTGCTCATCGACGGCGATCCGCGCGGCGGGTGGGCCGCGGCGCTCGTCTCCGGAGAGCTCCCTGCCGAGGGGGAACGCGATCGCGCCTCCTCCGGTGACGGGTCCGCCCCGCCCGCGGAACCGGGAACCGCGCCTCCCCCCGGGGCCTCCGCCGTACCCTGATGCCATGTACCGCGAGTGGGCCCCCGACCCCGTCCTCGCCGACCGGCTCGTCTGCGTCTGGACGCGCGTCACGGCGTCCGGCGGCACCGGGCTGGTCGTGCCGGACGGATGCGTCGACCTGGTCTGGGGCCCGCGCGGGCCGCACGTGGCCGGGCCCGACACCGGGCCGATGCCGGTCGCCATGTCCCCGGGCGACCGCTACACCGGGATCCGGTTCCGGCCGGGCGCGGTGGGCGAGGCGCTCGGAGTGCCGGTCGAGGCCCTGCGGGACCTGCGGGTGCCGCTGACCGACCTCGGCGGACTGCCGGGACTGGACGCCGAGGCCGTGTCCGCCGCGATTGCAGCCGCCGGGACCGCGGGCGACGGAGACGTCCGTGACGTCCTCGGGGCCGTCCAGGAGTCGCTGGCCGTACGGCTGCGTGCGACGCCAGGGCCGGACCCGGCCGCGCCGGTGGTCGCCGAGGCGCTGCGGACCGGGCGGAGCGTCGGGGAGGTCGCCCGGGATCTCGGGCTCAGCGAGCGGCAGCTGCACCGGCGGTGCGTGCGGGCGTTCGGGTACGGTCCCAAGACGTTGCAGCGGGTCGTCCGGTTCCAGCGGGCGGTCCGGCTGGCCCGGCGCGGGGCCGGGCTGGCCGAGGTGGCGCTGGCCAGCGGCTACGCCGACCAGTCGCACATGTCCAACGAGGTGCGGCGGCTGGCCGGCGTGCCCCTGCGTCAGCTCGTCAGCCGGCCGTAGGCCTTGAGCGTCCTCAGCCGCGACACGGTGAGGAACCCGCCCCACTCGTGGGCGACGACCGGCGTCCACATCGGGAAGTTCGGCGCCCAGCCGCCGTCCTCGCCCTGCTGGTCGATCAGCGCGTCCAGGTGCGCCTCCAGCACCTCCTCGCCGAAGAGCGGGAGGGTGCCGGGCTCGGGGACGAAGTCCAGCGGGAAGTGGGCCTCGCCCTCCGCCGCCGGGTCGAGGGAGACGGTGGCCAGGATCGCCTCACGGAGCCGTGCGAACTCGTCGTGGGCGCGGTCGCGGTCCGGGACGTGCTCCAGGAAGTGCAGGATCGCGCGGGCGGTGTAGGGCTGGAGCTCGCTCGTCCCGCCGATGGCCGCCCAGGTGAACTCGGTGGCCGGGCCGAGCCACGGGTGCTCGACCTTGTGCTTGTGCAGCAGGCCCGCGATGGAGGCGGTCGGCACCAGGGAGCCGGGCGGATCGTCGGGGGTCTCCCACCAGGGCGCGCGGGGCGAGGTGCGCACGCTCGGCAGCACGAACGGCACCCCTCCGTCGGGCGCGGTGACCGTCAGCAGGTGGTCGCAGGCCCGGATCACCATCGGGTCGTCGAACGCGTCCAGCTCGTCGAGGATCCAGAACGCCACCTCGACCGGCTCGGGCTGGCTCTCCGGCCCGCGCAGGTCGGGCTCCAGGGCGTTGCCGAACCCGCCGTCGGCGTTCTGGTAGCTCCGCAGTACGGCCAGCGCCCGGTCCACCGGTCCGCCGTCGAGCAGCCTCTCGCACCTCAGCCGGTCGATCAGCCGGGCGTTGAGCAGCAGGTAACGCCTGGCCGCAGCCAGGGCGTCGTTCGTCAGCGTCTTCATGCCCCGACCGTACGCCCGGCCGCCGCCGGGCGTCTTGCAGGAATCGGACGCGCGCCGCCCCGCCCGCTCCGCGGATCGGCGATCCGGGAGACCTGGGGCCAGACGGCCGGGCGGCGGGGACCCGATGGTCAGAGTCCAGAGGCAAGCCGGGAGGCCGGAGGCCGGACGGCCGGAATCCGGAAGCAGACCGGGAGGCCGGACGGTCAGGGGATCTCCATCGCGACGGCGCCGCCGCTCACCCGGGTGCGGCCGTCGGGCTCGGCGATCGAGACCTTCAGCTCACTGGGCCGTCCCATGTCCACTCCCTGGATGACCGTGAACTCCTTCACTCCGTCCTCCAGGGCCCTGAGGTAGCCGCCGAAGGCGGCCGCCGCGGCCCCGGTCGCCGGGTCCTCGACCACACCGCCCACCGGGAACGGGTCGCGCGCGTGGTAGCGCCTGTCGCTCTCCCGCCAGAAGAGGTTCACGGTCGTCCAGCCGTGGCGGGTCATGACCGACCGCAGCGCCTCGAAGTCGTAGTGGAGGTCCGCCAGCCGCTCGCGGGAGGCGGCGGCGAGCATGAGGTGGCTGACCCCGCCGAAGGAGACGTGCGGCGGGAACGCCTTGTCCAGCTCGTCACGGGACCAGCGCAGCGCGGCGAGCGCCTCGTCCAGCGCGTCCTCGGCCACCGGCGCGGAGCGGGTGGGCACGCTGGTGAGGGTGGCGAGCAGCGACTCTCCCTCGACACCGGTCTGCACGGCGATCTCTCCGGCGTTGGTGCGGAAGGCCAGCGGACCGGTCCCGAGCCGCTCGGCCAGGGCCACCGCGGTGGCGATCGTGGCGTGCCCGCAGAAGTCGACCTCCGCCGAGGGCGCGAAATAGCGGACCCGGAAGACGCGGTTCTCGTCGTCGCGCTCGGTCAGGAAGGCGGTCTCGGAGTAGCCCACCTCGGCGGCGACGGCGAGCATCTCCTCGGCCGTCAGGCCGGCGGCGTCCAGGACGATCCCGGCGGGGTTGCCGCCCGCCGGATCATGGGTGAAGGCGGTGTAGCGCAGGACTTCCACATTGTTCCTCACATTTCCAGGAACCTAGCAGCCGCCGTGTCCGGGACCGCGCTCCGGACCGTGCTCCGGACCGCGTCCCGCCCCGGAGCACGGACCCGGGGCGGGACGCGGTCCGCCCGCCGGAGCCCGAGGCCACGCCGAAGGAAGGGTGTCCTTCCCGGCCTCCCCCGCTGGCGCCGCCTCACCTCATCCGGAAGACCGGACCGCGGGGGGCGAAGGGGAGGCGGGCGCCCTCGGGGATGAGGAAGGCGTGCTCGCGCCGGATGCGGAGCACGTCGCACCACCCGTCGGTGATCACCAGGATCGGGCCTGCGGGCGGGAAGTCCTCGGCCCGCTCCAGCAGGTTGACCCCGGGTTGCAGCACGGTGCCGCCCCGGCCGCGGACCCGGACCCGGTTCGCGATCTCCTCCACCGGGAGGTATCCGGCGTCGTAGGCGGCGGCGTCGCAGAACACCACGCGGGCGCGCGGCACGTCGCGGGCCGTGGCGTAGGAGGCGATGGAGCCGAGGGCCTTGCCCAGGAGTCTGGTGTCCATCGAGCCGGAGGTGTCCAGGACGACGCCGAAGGTCGCCCGCCGCACGAGCTCTTCGGGGCGGATCCAGCCGGGACGGGGGATGTCGGGGCTGGAGGCCTGGCGGCGGGAGGCGCGGGCGTAGGAGCGGCGCCGGTCCGCGGAGGGGACGTGCTCGTCGAACCAGCGGGCCAGCGCGGCGTCCCAGGGCAGCGGGGGCTGGTCCAGGGCGCGGATCTCCTGCTCCAGGCCGGAGGGAAGCAGTCCCCGGCCGCTGTTGTGGTGGTAGGCGAGCCCGGTGCACAGGGCGTTGCGGTAGTACTCGTCGAGGTCCGTGTGACGGCCGGGCGCTCCGGGGTGCGGGAGCGGGCGGTCGAGCACGTCGCCGAGGCCGCGACCCCGCAGGGTGCCGAGCTTGCGCAGGCGGCGCAGGTCTGCGGCGATCCGGTCGTAGACGGCCTCGGCGGACAGCCCGGCGAGCGACTGGTCGTACAGCAGGCCCTCGGGCATCTCGCCGACGGCCATCTCCACCAGCCAGCCGTTGATGACGTAGTCCGCCGCGACGTTCCACAGGTAGGGGTCGCGTCCGCCGACGCGCTCGCCGTGGTGGAGCGCGGCGTGCAGCATCTCGTGGGCCAGCACGAACCGCCACTCCTCCACCGACATCCGTACGAGCGGATTCACGTAGATCTCGGCGGACTCGGCGCTGACCGCCGCGATCGAGATGTCCCAGCCCCTGGCCAGCTCCACGTCGGCGACGATCTTCATCCCGGCGGCGAGGGCGCCCAGCAGCGGGTAGGAGGAGACGAACCAGCGCAGCGCCGCATCCCACGGCCCGTCGACGTGCCGGTCCCCCGTGGAGCGGGGTGCGCCCGCGAGATCCAGCGCGGCGGTGGCCGTGTCGGCGACGCCGATCGCGAAGTTCCGCTGGAAGTCCATCTGCTTGGCCGCCTCCTCGTCCCCGATCACGAAGTCGGGCGGGCCGGTCGGCTCGTATTCGGCCGGCAGGCCGAGGCGGCGCCACCGCTCCGACAGCGTGGTCTCGTCCTCGTGGGGCAGCTCGGCCGGGAGCGGTTCGGGGCAGCGGCCGAGCTTGAGGGTGCGCAGAAAGCGGTCGACGGCCAGGCAGCAGGCGGCCCGGTAGGCGGGGTCGGGCAGGAAGGCCGTCTCCCAGCGGTCACCGGTCCTCTCCCCGATGTCCCCGGGCAGGGCGGAGCGCGGGTCGGCGTGGCCGAAGCCGAGGTGGAGCAGGAGGTGGGCGAAGACCCACGCCCACTCCTCGGGTTCGGCCCGGCGCCCGGGGTGGTGGCGGACCCTGCCCTCGGCCGAGACCGCGCCCCAGGCGTCCGGCGCGAGCTCGCTGTCCCGGGCGACGTGCAGCCGGTAGCGGTAGGCGCGGAAGAGCGGGTGGTCCGTGGTCAGCCGCCACCCCTGCTCCGCCTTCTGGCGCCAGGGGTCGACCTTGGCCTTCTGCCTGGGCATCAGTTCCTCGCGGCGACGAGGCGGGGCAGGTCGCGGCCCACCTCGACGAGGAACCAGGTGGGCAGGGCCGGGGCTCCGTTCGCGTCGTTGGCGATGACGAGCTGGGCGCACTCCAGGGAGATCTCGGCCAGCTCGACCAGGAGCGTCTTCGCCCGGAACGCCAGGTCACGCCCGCGGGAGGAGGCACCGCGCTTGTCGGCGGGCAGTTCCTTCATCAGGCGGGCGCGGAAGGTCTCCGACAGGAAGTACAGCAGGTCGCGCTCCTCGGGGGCGCGGGGCCAGGGGACGTCGCCCTTGAGCACGGCGTCGAGGTCGTAGGCGTGGCGGACCGTCTTGACGTAGGCGCGGAAGGCGGACGCGTGCGCGGTGGTGAGGGTGCCGAAGGCCAGCAGGGCCAGGGTGTCGTCGTCGATGCCGTCGCCGTAGGAGTGCATGACGTCGGAGAGCATGTGCCAGGCCCGCGGTGAGGAGAACGGCTCCTCGGTCTTGGGCGGGGCGCTCCACAGGTGGTCGGGGCGCTGGGTGAGGTACTCGACGATCCACGGGTGGATGCCGTTACCGGTGGCCCAGGTGAGCCAGTCGGTGGCCGAGGCCCGCAGGTGGACGTGGACCAGTCGGTTGACCAGCGCCGAGGCCATCGGCCGGGCCAGCGCGTTGTCGGTGGCCCGGTTGCCCGCCCCGATGACGACGGAGCCGGCGGGCAGCTCGTAGGCGCCGATGCGCCGGTCGAGGATGAGCGAGTAGAACGCCTTCTGCACCTCGGGCGCGGAGGCGTTGAGCTCGTCGAGGAACAGGCAGTACGGCTCGTCCCGCGCGATGGTCTCGGGCGGGGCGAACCGGCTCCGGCCGCCGACCAGCTCGGGCACGCCGATGAGGTCCTCGGGAGCGAGCTGGGTGCCGAGCATGGTCACGCACTCCAGTCCGAGCGCGTCGGCGAAGTCCCGGACGAGGGAGCTCTTGCCGATGCCGGGTGCGCCCCAGAGGAAGACGGGGCGCACCACGGCGACGTGCAGGAGCACGCCGGGGAGCTGCGCGGGGGTGACGGTGACCGTTGCCTGCATGCCGACAAGGGTGACAAGTCACCCCGGCGTCCGCACCGGGTTTTCCGTCCGGTCGGACGGCTGCGGGGCCGGTCGGCCGGGTGCCTCGCCCTGCACGCAGGCGACCGGGACCCGGCGGTCCCAGGGCATGGCGTAGGCCAGGATCGGCAGCAGCGCCACCGAGGCCTGGGCCCACGCCGCGTGCTGCGTCGACCAGATCTCCCAGGACTGGGTCATGGGGAGGTAGCCGTACCCGGCCCACAGGCAGACGCCGATGACCGCGGGCCAGTAGAAGCGGTTGGGCGTGGGCCGCGCGACGAGGAACGGCATGAACCACAGGAGGTACTGCGCGCCGAGGCGGGGGGTGACGACCATGAAGGCGAGCAGCACGGCGGTGGTGAGGTCCACCGGGTCGGCGCGGCGCCACAGGAAGGCCGTCACCAGCACGGTGACGTAGATCAGCCGGGTGCCGAAGGTGGCGATCCCGGAGTCGAGCGTCCAGTCGCCGCCGACGAGGATCGCGCTGTAGCCCCACTCGCCGACGATCGGGCGGATGTCCCCGATCGTGCGCAGGGCCTGGACGATCTCGTCCAGGGAGGCGTTCAGCAGGAGGGGTTCGGTGACGATGAAGAGGACCGGCATGATGCCGGTCGCCACGAACGCGACGGCGCGGGCCCGGACGGTGGGCAGCAGCAGGAGCATGCCGGGGATCAGCCAGATCGGCCAGCTCTTGGCGCACAGGGCCAGTCCCATCAGCAGTCCGGCGAACAGGGCCCGGCGCAGCGCCGCCCGGTCGCCCTCGCGCGGGGTGAGCCCCCGGGCCGTCCCCTGGCGCAGCGCGCGGCCGATGCCGTACTCCCTCGCCCGCCGTACGGCGCCGCCGAACCCGTGGGCGGCGACGGCCTGCCGGACGTAGGTGACCGGGTCGTGGCGCAGGCCCGGCCGGTCGGGGTCGCCCGGACCGCGGGCCACGACGAAGGCGGCGACGCCGAAGACCAGGGCGACCGGCTCGACCTGGCCGTGCACGGAGGCGACCAGGATGGCCAGGGGGTTGCAGGCGTACTGGAAGGCGCGCAGGGAGGCGGCGGATCCGCCGGCGAGCCTGCCGACCAGGGGGATCAGGATGATGTCGGCCACCACGGTGACCAGGCGGCCGCCCCACTCCCACGGGATGCCCAGCCAGAGCAGCAGGCCGTACACGTACGGGATGGTCGGCAGGAAGTGCCAGCCGCCCTTGCTGCCCAGGACCGGGTCCTGCCCGTTCAGGACCGCCTCACCGGCGGGTTTGAAGCTGTTGACGAAGTCGACCGGCTGCCACTCGCTCATGGCCGCGACGGCCATGATGAGCAGTCTGAAGCCGACCCCGACGGCCAGCACGACGGGCAGCGACGGGCGCCAGCCCCTCCACTGCGCGACGACGGCGAGCACGACACCTGTGACGAGGACGATCCCCGTGAGAATTGCGTTGTCCATGGCGGCCCCTAGCCTGCCTGATCCGGGGAGCGGACAACCACCCGGACGGGGAAACGAGACCTGTCTCCCAGGCTCGCGCGTCCCGTGCGGTCAGGCCCGCGCGCCGGGCCGGGCGGCGGGGAACGCCCTGCGGGTGTAGACCAGGGCGGCCAGCGCGGTCGCGGCGAGCAGGACGTAGCCGACCGCGTAGGCCCCGAAGGCGGAGTAGACCACGCCCATGACCAGCGGCGGGAAGTAGCCGCCGAGTCCTCCGGCGGCGCCCACCAGGCCGGTCACGGTGCCCACCCGCGAGGGTTCGACGAGCTTGGCGACCAGGGCGAACACGCCGCCGGTACCGAGCCCGAGGAAGAACGCCGTCACCACGAAGGTGAGCCCGGCGGGGATCTCCGGGGGCGGTTCCAGCACCAGGACGAGCGCCATCACCGCGGTGCCCGCGAAGGAGGCGGTCAGCACCCTGACCGGGCCGATCCGGTCGGACAGGATCCCGCCGAGCGGCCGGGCGAGCACCGCGGCCACGGAGAATCCGGCGGCGCGGAGTCCCGCGTCGGTCTGCGTGAACGCGTACACGCTCTGCAGCAGGGTGGGCAGGTAGGTGGAGAACGCGACGAACCCGCCGAAGGCGACGGCGTACAGGAACGCGCACTGCCAGGTCGCCTTGATCCGCATCGCGTCGCGCATGCGGGGCAGCGCGGGCTCGGTGGACGGCCGCCAGTCGGGCGAGTTCCTGCTGAGGAGCAGCATCACGGCGCCGGTGACCGCGAGGGCCGCGGCCATCAGCAGGTGGGTCTGGGTCCGGCCGAGCACCTCGACCAGGCGGGGGGTGAGGAAGGCCGACAGCGCGGTGCCGCCCATCCCGGCCCCGAAGACGCCGGTGGCGAAGCCCCTGCGGGCCGGTTCGTACCAGGCGTTGACGAACGGGACGCCCACGGCGAAGGAGGTGCCGGCGACGCCGAGCAGGAAGCCCCACAGCAGCAGCGCGCCGTACGAGCCGGACCAGCCGACGCCGAGCACCGGGATGATCGAGACGAAGCAGACGACGGCGAACATCAGGCGGCCGCCGAGGCGGTCGGCGAGCATGCCCATGGGGATGCGGCCGAGTGAGCCGACCAGGACGGGGATCGCGACCAGCATGGAGGTCTGGGTCGGCGACAGGCCGAGCTGCCCGCTGTAGGTCCTGGCCAGGGGCCCGATCAGGTTCCACGCCCAGAAGGTGACCGCGAACGCGGCCGTGGCGAGGATGAGGTTCGGCGTCTGGCCGCTGCGTGTTCCGTCCGGCATGCGGCCCTATTACCCGGGATGCCGTGGCTTCATGTGACCGGAGGGGCGGGAGTGCGACGGAGAGTGAGGGCGGGGCCTCGCCGCCGGGGATCCGTCTTCCCCGGCGGCGAGGAGATCGTCAGCCGAGCCGGTCGAGGTAGGCCCGGTGGCTGCGGGAGAACTCGTGGCCGTTGTACCGGTCCCAGTTGATCGACCAGGTCATCAGGCCGCGCAGGTGCGGGTAGGTCGCCTTCGGCCGGTACGGCCCGCAGTTCGCCCCCTTCGTCAGGCAGTCGAGGGCCTTGTGCACCTCGGCCACCGTGGTGAAGCCGTTCCCGGCCCAGGGCGCGGCGGGCAGGCCGATGGCGACCTGGTCCTGGCGCAGGGCGGGGAAGACGTTGGCCGGGTTCCCCGCGATGGGGAAGCCCGCGAGCAGCATGTCCGTCATGGCCACGTGGAAGTCGTGCGTGCCCATGGTGTGGTACTGCCCGTCCAGGCCCATGATCGGGCCGGAGTTGTAGTCCTGGACGTGCAGGAGCGTCAGGTCGTCGCGCATCGCGTGGACGACGGGCAGGTAGGACCCGGCCCGCCGGTCGGCGGAGCCGTTCGCGCCGGGGCCGTAGAACTGGTGGCCGAGCTGGACGAAGAACGTCTCCGGGGCCATGGTCAGCACGAACTTCGCGCCGTACTTGGCCTTGAGCGCCTTCAGCGCGGCGATCAGGTTGACGATCACCGGGGTGGTCGGGGCCCGCAGCGAGGTGTCGCCGGCATCGAGGTAGAGGGAGTGGCCCTCGAAGTCGATGTCCAGCCCGTCGAGGCCGTACCTGTCGATGATCGCGCTCACCGAGCGCACGAACGCGTCGCGGGCGGCGGCGGTGGTGAGCTGGACCTGGCCGTTCTGACCGCCGATGGAGATGAGCACCTTCTTCCCGGCGGCCTGCTTGGCCCTGATCGCGGCGGTGAACTCGGCCTCGGACTCGACGTTCGGGCACTCGGCGGCCGGGCAGCGGGTGAAGCGGATGTCGCCGGAGGTCACCGAGGTCGGTTCACCGAAGGAGAGGTTGATGATGTCCCATTCGTCCGGCACGTCGGCCATCCGGACGTAGCCGGAGCCGTTGGCGAACGAGGCGTGCAGGTAGCCGACCAGGACCCGGTCGCCCGCGGGCGTCGGTGTCACGGTCGGTGTCACGGTCGGCGTCGGGGTGGGGGTGGGGGTCACGGTCGGAGTGGGCGTGGGGGTCGGTTCCCCTCCGCCGTCGCCGCGCGGGCCGTCGAGGACGACGTCGTCGGCCTGGTAGGCGCCCTGGCCGTACCAGCCGTTGACGTGGACCGTCACGGCCGTGCTCGACGGGCCCGTGGTGAACGTCCGGGTCAGCTGCGCGTAGGCCGACGGCGAGGACGTCCACGTGCTCACGTCCGTCGTGCCGGTGCCGCTCGCGCCGAGGAAGACGTAGCCGCCGCGGACCCAGGCCGAGAGCGTGTACGACGTGTTCGGTTTCACGGCGACCGTCTGCGAGCAGCGCGCGGTGTCGGAGCCGGCCGGGGTCGCCTGCAGGGCCCTGGACCCGCCGTGCACCGGAGAGGAGACCGCCGCCGCGCCCGAGGACGCCGAACAGGTCCACCCGGTCAGCCCGTCCTCGAACCCGGGGTTGGTGGTGATGTTCGCGGCATGGGCGGGCGAGGCGGAGAGCGTCGCTCCGCCCAGCGCCAGGACGGCGAGCGCCGCCAGCCGCATCCGCGCCGATCGTTGGTTCATGACCTGCCTCACGAGGCTCTGCTGGGGGGTGTCGGAGGTGTACGGCCCGCACCCCCCGGGGGGCGGGGGCGCGGGCCGTACCGGCTAGAAGCCCGCGGTGATCCTGGTGAACTCCCACTCGGCCTGCGGGGCGCCGCCGCCGTTGACCCGGTCGCGGTTGGTCGACCAGAAGGAGAGCCTGGTCAGGCCCTTGGACTTGGCCCAGTCGCGGATCCGGGTCCACGTGGCCGGGGTGGTGGTCTCCCCCTGATCGGACTTGCCGTTCATGCCGGAGATGCCCATGTGCGCGTAAGCTTCGGCGTCGCTCCAGCCGAACGCGCTCTTCAGCGAGCTCTTCAGCCCTTCGGAGGCGTTGACCGTGTCCTGGTACATGTCGGTGCCGCCGAAGTTGAACGGCATGATCGTGTAGTTGTCGATCGGGACGTTCAGCGCCTTGGCCTGGTTGACCAGCCGGATGCCCGCGGCGCTCAGGCCCGTCTTGAACGTCGGGATGGTGACGACGATCTTCACGTTCGGGTTGTTCTGCCGGACGATCTTCAGGCCGTTGAGGATGCGGTCCTGGACGGTGTGGTTCTCGAACTCGTCGGTGTTCTCGATGTCGAAGTCGACCACCGCCGGGCCGTGGGCGTCGATGACCTTCTGCACCGCACCGGCGAAGGCCTGCGGGGTGGAGCAGTTCGGGCCGAGCTTGTTGCCGCTCCAGCCGCCGAAGGAGATCTCGACGCTCCCGCCCTTGGACTTGATCGTGTTGATCGCGGAGGCGTCGGTGCCGCCGGTCAGCGGGCGCTGGCCGTCCCAGGCCGGGTTGCAGCCGTTCTGGGCCAGGATGAACGCCATCGTGAAGGACTTGACGCCGGTCGCGTCCATCACCGTGGCCGGGCTCGGCGGGTTGCCCCAGCCCATGTAGAGGTACGGCGCGCCGGGCAGCTTGCCGGGCGGGTCGGGGTTGGTGCAGCCGGTGGTGGTCCCGGTGACCTGGCTGCTGGCGACCGACTCGCCCTGCGCGTTGTAGGCCTTGACGGTGTAGGTGTGCGTCTCGCAGGTGCCCAGTCCGGAGATCGTGGCGCTGGTCCCGGCGACCTGCGCCTTCTGGGCGCCGCCCTCGTAGACGCGGTAGCCGGTCACGGTGCCGGACGATGCGCCCCAGGTCAGGGAGATGGCGGAGTTCGTGGTGCCGGTGACCGAGGGGGCGCCGGGCTGGCCGGGCGTGCCGGGCGGCGTGGTGGGGCCGCCGGTGGCGAGCTTCCACAGGGCCGGGACGTTCGGCGGCTCCCAGCCGGGCAGGGAGGTGTGGCCCTGGACGGCCTCGTACTCGGACCCGTTGTAGCTGACCCGGGCGCCGACGGCGTAGGCCGTCCAGGCCTGCCAGGCCGGGGCCGCGAGCACGACGCTCGCGTGGGGGGCGGCGGTGGCGGCGGTGGCCGCGGCGGTCAGCCCGGCGGACGTCACTGCCACGGCGGAGAGTACGGCGACGGCCGTACGACGTAGTCTCATGATCATTCCTAGGGGAGGGTGGCGAGGTGCGGCTTGACGGTCTTGGAGAAGTTCCAGTTGTTCGAGGCGTCCCAGTTGATCGACCAGGTCATCGCGCCGCGGATCCCCGGGTAGGCGCGCGGCGGGACGAAGCCGCCGCAGCCGGTCCGGGTGGCCAGGCAGGTCAGCGCCTGGTTGACCACGGACGGGGAGACGATGCCGCCGCCGGCCGCGCCGGGGCCGGAGGGCAGGCCGAGCGCGACCTGGTCGGGGCGCAGGCCGTTCTCCAGCTGGATGCAGGCCAGCGCGGTGAGGAAGTTGACCGTGCCCTGGGAGTAGGCGGCCATCTGGTCGCAGCCGAGCATGGCGCCGGAGTTGTAGTACTGGGTGTGGACGACGGTGAGGATGTCCTTGATGTTCAGCGCGAGCTTGAAGTACTCCGCGCCGGTCGACTGCATGTCGATGGTCTGCGGGGCCATCGTGATGATCAGGTCGGGGCCGGTCTTGGCGCGCAGTGACCGCAACGCCTGGCCCATGTAAGTGGCGTTGAGGCCGTTCTCCAGGTCGATGTCCACGCCGTCGAAGCCGTACGACTGCATGATGGCGTGGACGGTGTCGGCGAACCTGGTCGCCGCGGAGGCGCTGGCCACCTGCACGCGGCCCTTCTCGCCGCCGACGGAGAGGATGACCTTCTGGCCGCGCGACTGGAGGGTCTTGACGTCGGCCTTGAGCTGGGCATCGGTGTAGCCGCCGAGGGAGGCCGACAGTCCCGGATCGACGGCGAAGGTGACCTCGCCGGGGGTGGAGGTGGCCTCGCCGAAGGAGACCGCGACCAGGTCGTAGGAGGTCGGCACCGCGGAGAGCTTGAGCTCGACGGCCTCGTTGTCGAAGTTGTGCCAGTAGCCGGTGAGGAAGTGCTTGGGCAGCGGGCTCGGCGTGCAGCCGGTGGTGGTGCCGGTCGCCTCGTCGCTGGCGGGCGACTCGCCTTCGGCGTTGTAGGCCTTGACGGTGTAGGTGTGCGTCTCGCAGTCGCCCAGGCCGGAGATCGTGGCGCTGGTCCCGGTGACCTCGGCCTTGCGGGCGCTGCCCTCGTAGACGCGGTAGCCGGTCACGGTGCCGGACGACCTGCCCCAGGTCAGGGCGATGCTCTTGCTGCCGCCGGTCGCGCTCGGGGTGCCGGGCCTGCCGGGCAGCACGGGGTCGGTCGGGCCGCCGCCGTCGCCGCCGCAGTCGGCGCCGTTGAGCTTGCAGTTGGCGGGTACGGCCGCGGCCCCGCCGGGTGAGCCGAGGAAGCCGAAGCTCACGCTGGCGCCGGGGGCCAGGGTGCCGTTCCAGCCGAGGTTGGAGAAGGTGAAGTGCTGGCCGCTGCGGGTCAGGGAGGCGTCCCAGAAGGAGCCGACGTTCACTCCCGCCGGGAGGTCGAACTCGACCTTCCACGAGTTGACCGTGGCGGAGGTCCCGTTCTTGATCGTGTATCCGCCCTGGAAGCCGGAGCCCCAGTCGGCGGTCTTCGTGAAGGCGGCGGTGACCGCGGCGGGCTCGGCGGCCTGGGCCGGTGGCGCGACCGCCGTGCCCAGCAGGAGCGCCGCCAGGGCGACGGCGGATCGGGTGATGAGGCGGAATCTCACGTTGACCTCGATGACCTCGGTGGTTCGGTGGGGGGTGGCCGTACGGCTTGCGCCCCGCCGGGAGTCCCCCCGGTCGGGGGTCGGGGAGGGGCGGGGCGCGGGCCGTACGGCGGGGAGGGCTCGCCTCCGCGGATGCAGGAGGGCGGGTGCGAGCCGTGGTCCGGGTGACGGGCGGGGCGGTCCGGACGGAGTCCGCCGACCTGCCCGGTGTGCGGCTCCCGGCCGGTGTCGGGTCGGCGTCGTGCCGGTGTCGCGGCGTCAGGCCGGTGTCGCGGCGCCGACGTCGATGTCGGCATCGGTGTCGGCGTCCGGGAGTTTGCCGGACTTGTCAGGACGAGTAAGACGGGAGAGCGCACAGAGGCCGGGGCCGCCGCGGTCGGATCGGACGGGCGGGCCGTCCTGCTGTCCGGGCGCCGGAGGACTGCGGCTCCCTCATCCGGGTTATCGCAGGTATTCAGGGGTTACGGGGGATGCGAACGGGTCACGGTGACTCCCATTCGGTTCTTTTTTTAGGAAAGTTTCCTAAGAGTTGTGGCGATCGTAGCCTTGACAGCAGACCTCCACAAGACCCAAAGGACGCGGCTTCCAACGCCCCAGCGAGGCGCGTTCCAAACGCCGCCGCCCGAGCCCCGGAGGCGGAGCCGCCCGGCCCTCCGGACTGGTAAGCACCCAACTGGGAGTACGGTGATGATGCCTTCCGCTTCGCCCCCTGGAGCACCACATGTTCTTCGGCATCACCGACCTCTGGACCTACGTCGCCGGTGCGTTCTTCATCATCCTGCTGCCCGGCCCCAACTCCCTGTACGTGCTGGCCACCGCCGCCCGGCACGGGGTGGCGCAGGGTTACCGCGGCGCGGCCGGGGTGTTCGTGGGCGACACGGTCCTGATGGCCCTCGCCGCGGCCGGGGCCGCCTCGGTGCTGAAGACGACGCCGCTGCTGTTCGCCGCCGTCAAGTACGCGGGCGCGGCCTACCTGGCGTGGATGGGCCTGCAGATGCTGCGCGGGGCCTGGCGGTCTCGGCGGGCCCCGGAGAGCGTGCAGGCCGAGGAGACCGCACAAGCGGTGGCGGAGGCGGAGAGGGGGGCCGACCCGTTCCGCAGGGCGCTCGTCGTCAGCCTGCTGAACCCGAAGGCGATCCTCTTCTTCATCTCCTTCTTCATCCAGTTCGTGGACCCCGCCTACTCCAGCCCCGCCCTGTCGTTCCTGGTCCTCGGCACCATCCTGCAGGTCTTCAGCATGCTGTACCTGACCGCGCTGATCTTCGGCGGCACCTACCTCGCCGCGCAGTTCCGCCGACGCCGCCGGCTGGCCGCGACCCTCACCGCCGTCGCGGGCGTCCTGTTCGTCGGCTTCGGCGCGAGGCTGGCCACCGCGTCGCTCGGCTGACCCGCCCGGGAGTCGGCCCGACCCGCAGCCTGACCCGCCGCCGGACCGTCCGCCGGGTCCTTCCGCTGAGCCGTCCGCCGGGTCCGCGGGCGGTCCCCGGCCGGTACCGGCCCCTCCGGGAAAGCGCCGGTTCCGGAACCGTCACCCATCGGGCATGGTTGCCTCATCGCCTCCTTTGCACTCCCGGTGGTCGGGTAGCGTGAGTCGCCGATCCACAAGGGAGTGACCCTCCCGTAAGCCCATGCGACATTCCCGGCATGTCTGGCAATCGTCTGCCGGGGTAGACGCCGGTCCTCCAGCGTCGTCGTTCCTCCGTCCAGTGGAGCGTGATGAACCACCCGCCCGTCACCCTGCCCCGTCTGACCGCGCTCCTGCGGCAGGCGGTGCCGCGCCTGCTGGAGGGCGTCGTCGCCCCCCTCGCCGTCTTCTACACCGCCTTCGCCCTGCTCGGCGAGGTCGGCGGGATGGCCGCGGCGATGACCTGGGTGTACGCGGGAGTGGGCTGGCGGCTGGTCCGGCGGGTCCCGGTGCCCGCGACGATGTACCTCGCCTCCCTGGCGATCACCCTGCGCGTGCTGGTCAGCATCTGGTTCGGCGGGGCGCAGTTCTACTTCCTCCAGCCCGAGCTGGGCACGATCTGCCTCAGCATGGTCTTCCTCGCCTCGGTACGGCTCCGCCGGCCGCTGGTGCAGAAGCTCACGCTCGACTACGTCCATCTGCCCGCAGTGGTGCTGAAGCACGAGCGGGTCCGCCGGTTCTTCGCCCGGATCACCCTGCTGTGGGCCTTCGTCCTGCTGGCCAACTCCACGGTGAGCATCTGGCTGCTGATCCAGCAGTCGGTCGGCAGCCAGCTGCTGGTCGGCCCCTACCTGCTGATCCGCACCACGACGGTCGCCGTGATCACGGGCCTGGCCGCGGCCGTCTCCGTCTACGCCTTCCGCCGGGTGCTGCACCGGCTCCAGCAGGATCCGGCCCCCTCCGCCTGACACCCGTACCGGCCCGGTCCGCCCGGTCCCGACCCGCCGGCCCTCACCTGAACACCCGTACCGGCCCGGTCCGTCCGATCCCGATCCGCTGGTCGTCACCCCGCCCGGCCCCGCCGAGGCTCACCGCCCCGATCCCGTACGGCCCGGCCCGTCCGGTCAGTCGGCCGCCTCCTGGTCGAGCAGCCCCGCCTCGTAGGCCCGGATCGCCGCCTGCACCCGGTTGCGGGCGCCCAGGCGGGTGAGGATCGCGCTCACGTGGGCCTTCACGGTCCCCTCCACCAGGTGGAGGCGGCGGGCGATCTGCGCGTTGGACAGGCCCGCCCCGAGCAGTGCCAGCACCTCCCGCTCACGGGGGGTGAGCCCGGCGATCTGGTCGCGGGCCGCCGCCGCCCGGGTCAGCCGGCCGCCGGTGAGCTCGGCGATGACCCGGCGGGCGATCCGCGGCGAGAGGTAGGCCGCGCCCTCCGCGGCGGCGCGGATCCCGGCCAGCAGCTCGCGCGGGTCCCCCGCCTTGAGCAGGAAACCCGCGGCGCCCCCGCTCAGTGCCCGGGCGATGTACTCGTCCTCGCCGAACGTGGTCAGCATCAGCACGGCCGTCTCCGGCGCGACCCGGCGCAGTTCCGCGGCGGCCGCGAGGCCGTCCAGGCGGGGCATCCGGATGTCGAGCAGGGCGACGGCCGGGCGGTGGGCGAGCACCAGGTCGACCGCCTCCCTCCCGTCACCCGCCTCGGCGACCACCTCGATCTCCGGATCGGCGGCCAGGATGGCCCGCACCCCCGCCCGGATCATGGCCTCGTCGTCGGCCAGCAGCACCCGGATCATCGTGCTCCGCTCTTCTCTCGAATGTTCTTCTCATGGACGTTCCACTCTCGGACGTTCCGCTCACGGACGTTCTTGCTCTCCGAGGTCCGCTTCGCGGAGGTCCGTCCCCGCGCTCCCCTCCGGAGGGCGTGCCGCGGCGGCGTCCTCCTCGGGGAACCGCGCGGTGATCCGGAAGCCGCCCGCGTGCGGGGCCGCCTCGAACGTGCCGCCCGCCAGCCGTACGCGCTCGCGCAGCCCCATCAGACCCAGCCCGCCGCCGGGCGACCGCACGGCGGGGGCCGTCGCACCGCCGGGCGCGGGGTTGGCCACGGCCAGCTCGATCCCGCCGGGCCCGGTGACCACCTCGACCGTCACCGGGGCGCCGGGCGCGTGCTTGGCGACGTTGGTCAGCGCCTCCTGGACGATCCGGCAGGCCGTGCGGTCGCGGAGCCCGCCCTCACCGCGCAGCTCCACCCGCATGCCCGAATCCCGCGCCCGGTCCACGATCCCGGTGACGCTCTCCGCCGCCGGGGTCAGCGGCGCCTCGCCGTCCTCACGCAGGACGCCGATGACCCGGCGGAGGCGCTCGGTGGTGTCGGCGGCGGCCGCCCGCAGCTCGCCCGCCGCCCGGCGGTGCCGTTCGTCCAGGTCGGGCGCCATCTCCAGGGCTGCGGCACGCAGGGCGATCAGCGCCAGGTCGTGGCCGATCGAATCGTGCATGTCCTGAGCGATCCGGTTGCGCTCGCGGAGCCGGACCTGACCGGCCACCAGGCGCCGTTCCCGGTCGTGCGCCTCGGCGCGCTGGCGCAGCAGCAGGCCGGCAGACCAGGGCAGGACCGCGCTGAACAGCACGCCGGACAGGGCGGGGAACCAGAACCCGGGAATCGAGGGGTCGGGCGCCGGTCCGCAGGAGACGGCCAGGGCGCACAGCACTCCCGTGCCCAGGATCGCGGTGTAGGCCAGCGCGGCCGGGCGGGCACGGGCCGTCCGGCGGCCGACCCGGAAGCTGAGGGCCGCGATCGCGAGGGTGAACCCGTTCAGCGGGCCCAGCTTCACCGACTCGCCGATCCACGAGAGCTGGACGGTGACCACCCCGTAGCCGAGGTCCAGCGAGCCCGCGGCCAGGACCGCCAGCGCCGCGGCGAGCGGGGCCCGGCGGCGGGCGAGCACCGCGCCCGCCAGGATCGCCGCGCCCGCCGAGACCCCCCGCGCCCAGCCGTCCGAGGCGTCCCACCAGGCGATGAACGGAGGGGACGCGAGCAGCGGAGCGCACAGGACCGCCCAGATCAGCAGGTCCCGCCGGACCGACCGGGGAATCGTCACCCTGCGACGGTACAGGCGCGCCGATCACGCCTCCTCCGCCGGAGGTGCCGGACGCCCCCTGACGAAAGTCAGGGGTGGGAGGGGGCCGTTCGTGCGATGCCCGCGCACCGGCGGAACCGGCAGAATCCATACGGTCGCCACGACGGAACCCTGAGGGATCTCAGGGGCTCCGCGCCGCCGGTTCAGGGATCCTCCCGGTTTCCCGCGGGACCGCGGGGCCGTCAGTGTGGCCTGGCAGATCCCCCCTACGCATGGAGCTTCGTCGTGACCCAAGCCATCCTCGACGCGGTCCAGCAGGCGATGGCCTCGCCCTGGATCTATCTGGCGCTGTTCGCGCTGGCGGTGCTCGACGGCTTCTTCCCGATCGTGCCCGCCGAGACGTCCCTCATCACAGCGGGCGTGTTCGCCGCCTCGACCGGCGCGCCGGACCTGGCCCTGGTGATCGCGGTGGGGGCGCTGGGCGCCTTCACCGGCGACCACATCTCCTACGCCATCGGCCGGACCGCCAACGGCCGGCTGCGCGGCGGCAGGCGGACGGGCAAGGCCTTCGCCTGGGCGGAGCGGGCGCTGGCCGAGCGGGGCGGACTCGTTCTGGTGGTCGCCCGCTACATCCCCGGCGGCCGGACGGCCTGCACCCTGACCATGGGCGCGGTGGCCTACCCCCGCCGCTCCTTCGCCCTCTTCGACGCGGTCGCCGCCGCCTCCTGGGCCGTCTACTCCGCTCTGATCGGCTACGTGGGCGGCGCCGCGTTCGAGCACGACCCGATCAAGGGCCTGCTCCTCGGCCTCGGCATCGCCGTGACGATCACGGTGGTCGTCGAGGTGGTCCGGTACCTGCGGCACCGCCGGGCCTCCTCCCGGGAGGGGGCCCGGGAGTCCGAACCGGTCCTGGCCGCCTCCGACTGACCGGCGCCCGCCGGTTCCGCCGGGCGCCGGCCACCGGTCGCCGGTATCCGCCGGGCCGTGTGACGGCCCGGCGGGCTCTCGCCCCTTCGGGGCGGATCCCAGGGATCTCCCGGGAAACTCAGGGAGATCCCCCATGGCTCCGGTGTCCCGGCCGCGGGACGCTGCCAGTGGTTCACCGGAAGACCTCGTCCGGACGCCTCCGCGAGACGTCACGGTCATCTCGCCATGTCTTGATCTGCTCTGGGAGGAGTGCGCATGACTGTGCTCGCGGCCGGACTGGCACTGGTGGGATCTCTGTTCTTCGCCCTCGGCGCGGCGCTGCAGCAGTTCGAGGCGGCCCGCGCCTCCGGGCCCGCGCTCCGCCGCCTGCTGCGCCGCCCCCGATGGCTGCTCGGCGGGCTCGCGATCGGCGCGGGCACGGCCCTGCACATCGTCGCGCTGAAGTACGGCCCGCTCACGGTGGTCCAGCCGATGGGCGTGGCCAGCCTCCTGTTCGCCCTGCCCTGCGCCGCCGCGCTGCGGCACCGCAGGCCCCGGCCCGGCGAGCTCGCCTCCGCCGCGGTGATCGCGATCGGGCTGATGGGCCTGGTCCTGGTGGTGCCCGAGCACACCGGCTCGCCGTACCTCGGCACCGGCGAGGCGGCGGTCCTGCTCGGGGGCGCGGCCGCCGTATCACTGGTGCTGTGGGCCGCCGGGCGGCGGTCCTCTCCCGCAGCACGGGCCGCGCTGCTCGCGACCGCGGCGGGCGTGCTGTACGGCGCGACCGCCACACTCGCCCGGGTGCTGGTCGACGGCAACTGGGAGCCCTGGTTCCTGGCCGCCGTCCCGGTGCCCGCCCTGCTCGCGCTGATCCTGCTGCAGCGCGCCTACGCCGTGGGCCACTTCGGCGTCGCGTTCGCCGCGCTGCAGGTGACCGACCCGCTCACCGCCGTCGCCTTCGGGGCCCTCCTGCTGGGTGAGCCGCTGCCCACCGGGGCGGTGAGCACACTCGTCGCCCTGGGGGCCGGAGCGCTGGCCGCCGCCGGGACGGTCGCCCTGGCCCGGACCACCCCGATGACCCCCGCACCCGACCCGGCGGCCCGATGACTCCCCTGGGCCCGGTCGTACCCGGCCGGATCGGACCCGGCCGGGTACGACCGAACCTGGCTCGGTCCGGCTGAACCTCGACGAATCCCGATCATCCCCAACGAATCCCAATTAACCCTGACGAACGGATCCTTCCCCCATGGTCATGACCCCCTCCATGCCTTCCTCCGCCGTGTCCACCGCCGAGCCCCTTCCCACCGAGTCCCCCTCCGCGCCGGGGTCCTCCGGCACCCGGCCGTGCCGGGTCCTGATCGGGACCGACACCTACCCGCCGGACGTGAACGGCGCCGCCTACTTCACCCACCGGCTGGCCCGGGGCCTCGCCCGGCGGGGCAACGACGTCCACGTGGTCTGCGCCTCGGAGACCGGCCCGGCCAGGACCGAACACGTCGACGGGGTGACCGTGCACCGGCTGCGCTCGGCGCCGGTGCTCGTCCACCCGACCATGCGCATCTCGGTGCCGGCCAGGCTCGACCGGCTGGTCGCCGCGATCGCCCCCGACGTGGTCCACGTCCAGGGGCACTTCGTGGTCGGCCGCGCGGCGATCTCGGCCGCCCGGCGGGCGGGCGTGCCCGTGGTCGCCACCAACCACTTCATGCCCGACAACCTCTTCCAGTTCGCGCACGTGCCCGAGCCGCTCCGGGATCGGGCGGGCGACCTCGCCTGGCGCGACTTCAACCGGGTCTTCTCCCGGGCGGACCGGATCACCACCCCGACCCGCATCGCGGCCGGGCTGCTCGCCGGCAAGGGCTTCACCCGTCCCGTGGAGCCGGTCTCCTGCGGCATCGACCTCGGCCGGTTCCGGCCCCGCAAGGAGCCCCGGGCGTGGGCGCGCAAGGCCGTGGACCTGCCCGACCGCCGGACCGTGCTCTTCGTCGGGAGGCTGGACGAGGAGAAGCGGCTGGACGAGCTCATCCGGGCGCTGCCGTACGTCCTCAACGGGACCGACGCGCAGCTCGCGCTGGCCGGCACCGGCGGGCGGCGGGCCTCGCTGGAGCGGCTGGCGCGGCGCATCGGCGTCGGCGACCGCGTCACCTTCCTGGGGTTCGTCCCGGACGACATGCTGCCCGACGCCTACGCCGCCGCCGACGTGTTCGCCATGCCGGGCACGGCCGAACTGCAGAGCATCGCCACGCTGGAGGCGATGGCCGCCGGGCTGCCGGTGGTCGCCGCCGACGCGATGGCCCTGCCCCACCTGGTGCGGCCCGGGGAGAACGGTCACCTGTACCGTCCCGGCGACGTCCACGGCCTGGCCCGCCACCTGACCGCGCTGCTCGAGTCCCCGGCCCTGTGCGCCGCCATGGGGGCGGCGAGCCGCGAGATCGCCCTGACCCACGACCACCAGGCCTCCCTGGCCCGGTTCGAGGAGATCTACCGGGAGGTCGCACGGTGAGCGGCCGGGACGTACGGCACCGGCCCGATGAGGGGCCGGGCGGGGGCAGGGGCTCCGGCGGAGGCGGGAACCTCGGCAACGGCGGGGAGCTCGGCAGGGGCGGGGAGCTCGGCAGGGGCGGGGCCGTGCTCGCGGCGGTGGCGATGGGCTACGCGCACCTGGCCGCCGGCGGGACCGTGGACCCGATGGGCGACCTGGTCAGCGACTACGCGCTGCACGACGCCACCGCCTGGGCGCTGGTCGGCGGCACGCTCGCGCTGGCCTCGGCCTGCCTGTGGACCGCGTACGGCCTGGCCCGGACGGACCCCGTCCGCAGCGCGGCCGCCCGCGTGCTGCTCGTCGCCGGCGCGCTCGGCCTGCTGCTGACCGCGGTGTTCCCCACCGACGCCGCGCCGGGGGTCACCTCGATCGCCGGGGAGATCCACCGCTGGTCGGCGGCCGTGGTGTTCACCGCGCTGCCGTGCGCGGGCCGGCTGCTCGGCCGCCGGTCCGGCGGGGTCGCGCTGCCGGCGGTGAGCGCGGCCTGCGTGGCGCTGCTCGCCCTGTTCCTGGCGGCGCACCCGGGCTCCCCGATCGCGGAGCCGATCGGCGGGCCGGGCTACTACGGCCTGGTCGAGCGCCTGCTGCTGCTGGCCGAGATCACCCTGGTCTTCCTGGCCGCGGGGCACGCCTCCGGCAGGGCTCTGCCAGAGGCCGCCGGGCACCCGCCGCGGCGTCCGGCCGCCGCCCGGCACGGGTCCGGGGCACCGGTCCTCCAGCACAAGTAGGAAAACCACAAACCCTGGGTCAATAAATAGGGTCGTTCACACTAACCGGGCGCACTTTTACCTACGCTAACGTAGGTTACGGTTCCGTAATCTGCGAGGAGAAGCCCCATGCGAGAGTTCAGTCAGACCGAGCTGCTGCTTGAGCTTGAGCCCGTCGTCGCCGGGGAGCTGGACCGGCACCTGAAGGTCGCCAAGGAGTGGTTCCCGCACGAGTACATCCCGTGGTCCGAGGGCAGGGACTACGACGGTGTGTTCGGCGGCGAGCCCTGGTCGCCGACCGACTCGGAGATCCCCGAGGAGGCGCGCATCTCCCTCATCGTGAACCTGCTGACCGAGGACAACCTCCCCAGCTACCACCACGAGATCGCGACGACCTTCGGCCGCGACGCGGCCTGGGGCACCTGGGTGCACCGCTGGACCGCGGAGGAGGGCCGCCACGGCACCGCGATCCGCGACTACCTGACGGTCACCCGCGCCGTGGACCCGGTCGCCCTGGAGCGGGCCCGGATGACGCACATGGGCGAGGGCTTCACCAACTCCTACGAGGGGGTGCTCCACTCGCTGGCCTACGTCTCGTTCCAGGAGCTGGCGACCCGCATCTCCCACCGCAACACCGGCAAGGCCTCGCAGGACCCGAACTGCGAGCGCCTGCTCGCCAAGATCGCTGCCGACGAGAACCTGCACATGCTCTTCTACCGCAACCTGCTCAACGCGGCCTTCCAGCTCACCCCGAGCCAGACCATGCGCGCCGTCACCGACGTGGTCACCACCTTCCAGATGCCCGGCACCGGCATCGAGGGCTTCACCCGCAAGGCCCTCGTCATCGCCAACGCCGGCATCTACGACCTGCGCCTGCACCTCGACGACGTGCTCATGCCGGTCCTGCGCCAGTGGGCCGTCTTCGACATGGGGGGGCTCGACGCCGAGGGCGAGAAGGCCCGTGAGGAGCTCGCCGACTTCCTGGCCCGGACCGAGGTCACCGCCTCGCGCTTCGTCGAGCGCCGCGAGGCCCGCCGCGCCGCCCAGGCCGCCCGCGCCTGACGGGCGTCAGGAGGCCGAGACCAGTTCCCGGGCCCGGACGGCGCCGCCCGCGGGGGCGAGGCGCCGCAGGAAGGCCAGGACCAGCAGGGCGGCCAGGCCGGTGGTGACCGGCGGGACCAGGAACGCGAAGCCTGTGCCGAACCGGTCCACGAGCTGGCCCGCCACCGCCGCGCCGGTGGCGATGCCCAGGCCGATCGCGCCGTTGAGCCAGGTGAACGCCTCGGTCCTGACCTCGGTGGGGACCAGCTGCTCCACCAGGGTGTAGCCGGTGATCACCGCGGGGGCGATGACGAACCCGGCCAGGGCCGCCGTGCCGTACAGCACCGGGACGGACCCGGCGGAGGTCAGCGCGACCGTCGCCGCGGAGAGCAGGCCGACGGCCGCCGCCAGCCGGTGCGCGGCCCCGGCCCTCCAGCGGACGAGCCCGTAGAGGGCGCCGCCGATCAGGCTGGCGCCGGAGAAGGTCGCGTAGACGGGTCCCGCCGCCCCGGCCTGGCCGAGCGCGGCCGTCGAGGAGGTGATGCCGACCTGCAGGCTGCCGAACACCGTGCCGAGCGCGACGAACGCGGCCGCGAGCACGGCCACGCCGCGCAGCCGGAGCACCCCCCGCCGGGAGCGGACCCGGACCGGCATCGGCTCGGGGGCGCCCCTGCGGACCGCGGCGAACGCCAGCGTGCCGGCCACGACCATGACCAGCGCCGCCAGCAGCGCCCAGACGGGTGAGAACCCGGTCGACAGGGCCACCAGCAGCACCGGGGCGACGGTGAAGGTCAGCTCGTCGGTGATCGACTCCAGCGCGAAGGCCGTGCCCAGCTTCGCCGAGCCCTCCGAGCCGCCGAGCACGTGGGCCCAGCGGGTCCGGACCATGGAGCCGACCTGCGGCATCGAGCCGCCCGCCAGGGCCGAGACGGCCACCAGCAGGGCGCCCGGCGCGTGCGCGGCGGCGAGCGCGAGCAGGCCGCCCAGGGCGGCGGCGTGCGCGAGGACCTGGGGGACGAGCACCTTCGCCTGGCCGTACCGGTCGGCGAGGCGGCCGGTCTGCGGGCCGATCAGCGCCTGCGCCACGGCGGCGGCCGCGGAGGCGATGCCCGCCGCGCCGTACGAGCCGGTGGACCAGTGCACGAGCAGGAGGATGCCGAGCTGCAGCATGGCGTACGGCAGGCGGGCGACGAACGCGGGGGCGAGGAACCGCCAGGCTCCGGGCGTGCCGAGCACCGCGAGATAGGACTTCACTGAGACGTCTCCGTCGAGATTCCAGACGGAGGACGCGGCCCGGGCTCGGGAGCGCACCGTCGTGGTGGGCTTCGACCGAGGTAGATACCGCCCCTTTCAGGTGGCGGCCGCCGGGCGGTCATTACGTGTATGCGTTCACAACGCATCGAAGAACCATGTTATGCCATGAAACGGACTCTCCGCTCATCCTCCGTGACCGGTGGATCGTCCGGATCCGCTATGGATCTTCACGGAATCTGCACGGGCGGTCGATACGCTCCACCTCATGATCCGATCGAGGTGGGCGGGCGCGCTGGCCTGGGCGGCGCTGCTGCCGTTCGCGGGCTGGGCGGTGCTCAGGGCCACCGGCTGGACCCCCGTGTGGCAGTGGGTGGCGCTGGTGGCGTTCACCCCGTACGTGGCGGCGGCCTCGGGGGCGCCGCTGCTGCTGGCCCTGGGGCTGCGCCGCCGGGCGGCGGCCGCCGTCGCCCTCGTGGTGAGCGCCGTGCTCGCACTCGCCGTGCTCCCCCGGCACTTCGCCGACGGAGACCCGCCCGCCGGGCCGCAGCGGCTGCGGGTGCTCGCCGCGAACCTGGCGGTGGGCGCGGGTGACACCGCGGCCCTGATGGATCTGGTGCGGGCCCTCGACCCCGACGTCCTCGCGCTGCAGGAGCTCACCCCGGAGGCGGTCGCACGCCTGGAGGCGGCGGGACTCCGCACGCTTCTCCCGTACACCGTCGACCGCTCGAAGAACGGGGTGTGGGGGTCGGGTCTCTACTCCCGACACCGCCTCTCCGAGCTGCCGCTGATCGAGGAGGGACGGTTCAGGCAGGCCCGGGCCGTGCTCGAGTACCCGGGAGGGCGCCGGATCGAGGTGGTCTCGGTGCATCCGTGCGCACCGCGCTACGACTACAAGGTGCCCTGCTGGTTCGACGGACTCCGGGCCCTGCCTCGCGCGGGCGGGGAGCTGCGGGTGCTCGCCGGGGACTTCAACGCCACCCTCGACCACGGACCGGTGCGCGACCTGCTGGACGGCGGCTACCGCGACGCGGCCGACACGACCGGGCAGGGGCTGACGCCGACCTGGCCCCAGCGGGGTTGGGAGCCCGTCCCCGGCGTCGCCCTCGACCACGTGCTGGCCGACGCCCGGATGGCGGTGGACGCCTTCAGCGTGCACTCGCTGCCGGGCACCGACCACCGCCCGGTCTTCGCCGACCTGCGGCTGCCCTGACCGGCCGTCGATGACGCCGACGCCGTACATGGCCTGCCGGGCGGTGCCGGGGACGAGGGAGTCGATCCACGGCGCGAGGTAGGCCGGCCAGTCGGCGAGCAGGCCGGTGAACTTGTCGATCCCGAACAGGACCGGCGCCGCGGTGAAGACCGTGCGCAGCAGCAGGTAGGCCCGGTAGGCGGTGGCTGTACCGCCGCCCGGCCTGCGACATCGCGGTCTCCCTGCCGGAACGCCACTACGACCTGGCCGGCCTCCTGCTGGCCGACGCCCTCGTCGAGGCCGAACGCTCGGGTGACACGCCCCGGGCCGCCCTCGACCGGCGCGCCCACCGGCTGGGCGTCGAACTTGGCGGGGCCGCGCGCGCCACCGGCGGCCGGGACCCCCGGACGGCCGCGCTGGACGCGCTCGCGGAGCACGGCTACGAGCCCGTCGTCGAGGACGGCGACGTCGTCCTGCGGAACTGCCCCTTCCACCGGCTGGCCCGCGAGCACACCGAGCTGGTGTGCGGGATGAACCTCCGCCTGCTCGACGGGTTGCTGGAGGGCCTGGACGCCCCCGGCCTGACCGCCCGCCTCGCCCTCTCCCCCAGCCACTGCTGCGTGCGCCTGCGTCCCGCTCCCTGACCGGCCCCGGTCACGCCTCTCCTCCACCGACCGCCCGCTCCTTCCTGGACGGGCGGCGGGTGGCGACCCTCGCCCCCGCCTCCGAGGCCGAGCCCTCCGACCCGGGCATCGGACCGGGTCACGGCCACCCCGGGGGATCCCGCATGCCCGAAGAGCACGAAAAGGCCATATTTCATCACTTGTTGATTTATTGTGCGGGGCAGGCTTACCGTTGCCGTAGGAGGCGTGCCATGGAGATTCCGCTGGTCCTGAGGTTCGAGGAGATCGACGCCGGGATGCTGCCGCTCGTCGGCGGCAAGGCGGCCAACCTCGGCGTGCTCGCCGCGGCCGGGTTCCCGGTCCCGCCCGGCGTCTGCCTCACCACCGAGGCCTACCGCCGGGTCACCGAGCGGTCCGGGTCGCTGGAGGCCGCGCTCGACGCCCTGGAGGTGACCTCCCCCACCGACACCCGGGCCCTGGCCGAGCTGGCCGGCACCGCCCGCGCCGCCGTGCTCTCGGCCCCGGTCCCCGAGGAGGTCGCCGACGCCGTACGGCGCAGCGCGCACGGCCCCGTCGCGGTCCGCTCCTCCGCCACCGCCGAGGACCTCCCGGACGCCAGCTTCGCCGGGCAGCAGGACACCTTCCTGAACGTGGTCGGGCCGGAGGCCGTGCTGGAGGCGGTCCGGCACTGCTGGGCCTCGCTCTGGACCGATCGGGCCGTCGCCTACCGGGCGGCGAACGGCGTCGCCCACCGGAGCGTGCGACTGGCCGTCGTGATCCAGGAGATGGTGCAGGCCGAGGTCGCCGGGGTGATGTTCACCGCCGACCCGGTCACCGGGCGGCGCCGCCAGGCGGTGATCGACGCCGCTCCCGGCCTGGGCGAGGCGGTCGTCTCCGGTGCGGTCAACCCCGACCGCTTCACGGTGGACGTCGCGACCGGGCGGATCACCGACCGGCGGGCGGGCGACAAGCGGCTGGCCGTACGGTCGCGGGCGGGCGGCGGCGTCGAGCACGTCGAGACCCCGGCGGCCGGAACGGCGGACGAGAGGGCGGCGGCCGGAACGGCCGGCAGGAGAACGGCGGACGGGACCGCGGGCGGGACGAACGGGACCGCGACCGGGGCGGCGGGCCCGGCGGCGGAGACCCCGGACGGGGCAGAGGGCGCGTTCTGCCTCACCGACGGGCAGGTCCGGGCCCTGGCCGAGCTGGGCGACCGGGTCGAGGAGCACTACGGGGCGCCGCAGGACATCGAGTGGGCCGTCGACTCGGACGGCGCCCTCCGGCTCACCCAGTCGCGCCCGATCACCACCCTGCACCCGATCCCCCGCCACGCCGGTCCGGACGTGGCGGCGGACGCCTCCGGCGACCTCGACGACGGGCTCCGGATCCACGTCTGCCTCAGCCTCGCCCAGGGCCTCCACCAGCCGATCACCCCGATGGGCATGGCCGCCTTCCGGCTGATGTCGTCGGCCGCGCTCGGCCTGCTGGGACACCCGGTGGCCGATCCCCGGGCCGGGGCGCCGCGGTTCGCCGAGGCGGGCGGGCGGCTCTTCCTGGACGTCACCGGGATTATGCGCAGCCGCGTGGGCCAGGCCATCCTCCCCCGGGTGCTCGACGTGATGGAGGCCAGGTCGGCGGTGGTCCTGCGGGCCCTGGCGGCCGATCCCCGGTTCGGCGTGACCCGGCGGTCCGTGCGTCCCGCCCTGCGCCGGGCCCTGCGGGTCGGGGGCCGCTACCGGGTCCTGCCGCGCGCGCTGCGGGCGCTGCTGCGGCCCGAGAGCGCGCACCGGCACGCACGGGCGACCGAGTCGGCCCTGCGGGCGCACCTCGCCTCCCCGCCGGACGCCACCGCGCTCCAGCGCCTCGACCGGGCCGAGCTGATCCTGAGCCGCTGGACGTTCCGGCTCGTCCCGGAGGTGGCTCCGGGCCCGCTGGCCGGGTTCGCCATGTTCGGCCTGGCCGTGCGGCTGCTGGGCGGCCGCGCCCGGCCCGGCGAGTTCCCGACCGTGCTGCGCGGCCTGCCGCGCAACGTGACCACCGAGATGGACCTGGCCCTGTGGCACCTGGCGGCCCGGATCCGCCGGGACGCCCCCGCTGCCGCCCTGCTCCTGGGCACCCCCGCCGCCGAGCTCGCCGCGCGCTTCCACGCGGGGGCGCTGCCCGCCGTGGTGGAGGAGGGCCTGCGGGAGTTCCTGCGGGAGTACGGCGTGCGCGCGGTCGCCGAGATCGATCTCGGGGTGCCCCGCTGGTCGGAGGACCCGGCGCACGTCATCGGCGTGCTGGCCAACTACCTGCGGCTGGACGACCCGGCCCTGGCCCCCGACGTGCAGTTCGCCCGGGGCGCCGCCGAGGCGGAGGCCGTGGTGGAGGGTCTGGCGGCCCGGGCCGGCGGGTTGCGGGGCCGGGTGGTGCGCTTCGCCCTCGGCCGCGCCCGCGCCCTGTGCGGGCTGCGCGAGTTCCCCAAGTTCCTGCTGGTCACGTCCCTGGCCGCGGCCCGTGCGGAGCTGGCCGCCGTCGGCGCCGAGCTGGCCGGGCGCGGCCTGCTCGCATCCCCGGACGACGTCTTCTTCCTGACCCTGCGGGAGGCCCGCACCGCCCTGACCGGATCCGATGCCCCGGCCCGCCCCGGCGCCACGGCCGGGGCGGGCGCGCCGGAGGGATCCGGGCCCTCGGCCGGGACCCGGGCTCCGGGCGGATCCGGGCCGTCCGCCGGGCCGGGGGCGCTGCGCGCGCTCGTCGCCGGGCGGCGCGAGGAGGCCGCCCGCGAGCGCCGCCGCAGGCACGTGCCGCGCGTGCTGCTGTCCGACGGGACCGAGCCGGAGGCGGTCGCCGGCGCCGCCGTGGCCGCGGACGGCGCGCTGACCGGGACTCCGGCCTCGGCGGGCAGCGTCACCGGCCTCGCCCGGGTGGTCCTCGATCCGGTGGGCGCGCACCTGGAGCCCGGCGAGATCCTCGTCTGCCCGTCCACCGACCCCGGCTGGACCCCGCTGTTCCTGACCGCGGGCGGCCTGGTGATGGAGATGGGCGGGGCCAACTCGCACGGCGCGGTGGTCGCCCGCGAGTACGGCATCCCGGCGGTCGTCGGAGTGGCCCGCGCGACCGGGCGGGTCGTCACCGGCCAGGAGATCACCGTGGACGGCACCTCCGGCACGGTCGCCGTCTCCGCCCCGTCCGCCGCGTCCTGAGCGGGGACGCCGTACGGCCCCGGGCGGCGCCGCGTGACGCCGGTCACTCCCGGTTGACCTCAAGCAAAGTCGAGGTTCGAGACTGCTTCTGACGGATGCGAGCGAGCACGACGTGAGGAGAGCGGACATGAGAGCGATCGAGGCGAAGGCGTTCGGCGGGCCCGAGGTGCTGGCGGTGCGCGAGGTTCCGGACCCGGTCGCCGGGCCGGGTCAGGTCGTGGTCGGCGTGGCCGTCGTGGACACCCTGTTCGTGGAGACCCAGATCCGCGGCGGGGAGATGGGCGGATACTTCGACGTGCAGCCGCCGTACGTGCCGGGCGGAGGGATCGCGGGGCGGGTGCTCTCCACCGGGGAGGGGGTGGACCCCGCCTGGACCAGTCGGCGCGTCGTCGCCAAGACCGGCACGGCGGGCGGCTACGCCGAGCGGGCGGCGGTCCCGGTGGAGGCGCTGGTCCCCGTGCCCGACGGCCTGGACCTGCCCGACGCCGCGGCCCTCGTGCACGACGGCGTCACCGCGCTGGGCGTCTTCGAGGCGGCGCGGGTCCGGACGGGGGAACGGGTGCTGGTGACCGGGGCGAGCGGCGGGATGGGGTTCCTGCTCGTCCAGCTGGCGCACGCGGCGGGGGCCCGGGTCATCGGCACCGCCCGCGGCGCGCGGAAGACGGACCTGGTCCGGGACCTCGGCGCAGAGGCCGTGGTGGACCCCTCCGAGGAGGGCTGGGCGGAGCGGGTGCGGGAGCTGACCGGCGGCGCCGGAGCCGACGTGGTCTTCGACGGGGTCGGCGGGCGGGTCGGCGGTGAGGCGTTCGGGGTGACGGCGCGCGGCGGCCGGTTCTCCGCGCACGGCGCGCCCACCGGGGGCTTCGCCGAGATCGACCCGGAGGAGGCGCGGGAGCGCGGGGTGAGCCTGCGCGGCATCCGGGACGTGCAGTTCGCACCCGAGGAGGCGGGGCGGCTGACCGTACGGGCGCTGGCCGAGGCCGCGGCGGGACGCCTCCGGCCGGTGGTCGGACGGACCTTCCCGCTGGAGCGGGCCGCCGACGCGCACGCCGCGATCGAGGCCCGCGACGTGGTCGGCAAGACCCTGCTGGTGGTCTGAGCGTCGTCCCGCGCCTCGTCGGGAGCCGTCCGGAACGGATGCGGCCCCGACCTGTTCTCACCGCGCGACCTGGCCACCCCGCTGGCAGCGCTGATCACCGGAGGGGTCCCGGCCGGGCCCGTGCCGCTCGGCCTGTGATCCGGGTGCGCGACCGCGCTCGACACCCGGACGGGGTGCCGGGAGCCGTCGGCCGGACGCGGGAAGGCTCCTCGACCGAGCGCCGGTGGCGATGCATGATGACGGGATGCCGTACGCCGAGGTCTTCGCCCGCAGCATCGCCGATCCCGAGGGCTTCTGGGGAGAGGCCGCTCGGGCCGTCTCCTGGAGCAGGGCTCCGGAGCGGGTGCTGGACGACGCGGACCCGCCGTTCTACCGGTGGTTCCCCGACGGGGAGCTGAACACCTGCTTCAACGCGCTGGACCGGCACGTCGAGGCGGGGCACGGCGGGCGGATCGCGCTGGTGTACGACAGTCCCGTCACCGGAACGTGCCGGCGGCTCACCTACGCCGAACTGCTGGAGGAGGTCGCCCGCTTCGCCGGGGTCCTGCGGGATCTGGGTGTGGCCCGGGGCGACCGGGTGGTGGTCTACATGCCGATGGTCCCCGAGGCGGTGGTCGCCATGCTCGCCTGCGCGCGGCTGGGGGCGGTGCACTCGGTGGTGTTCGGCGGGTTCGCGCCGAAGGAACTGGCGGTCCGGATCGACGACGCCCGGCCCCGGGTCGTCGTCTCGGCCTCCTGCGGGATCGAGCCCACGCGGGTCGTGCCGTACAAGCCGATGCTGGACGCCGCGCTCGACCTGGCGGAGCACCGGCCGGAGCACTGCGTGATCCTCCAGCGCGAGCAGGCCCCGGCGGAGCTGGTCGAGGGCCGGGACGTCGACTGGGCCTCCGCGCGGGCCGAACCGGCCGGGTGCGTGCCGGTGCGGGCGACCGACCCGCTCTACGTCCTCTACACCAGCGGGACCACCGGCCTGCCCAAAGGCGTGGTCCGCGACAACGGAGGGCACGCGGTGGCCCTGCTGTGGAGCATGGAGAACGTCTACGGCGTGCGGCCCGGCGAGGTGTTCTGGGCCGCCTCCGACGTCGGCTGGGTGGTCGGCCACTCCTACATCGTGTACGGCCCGCTGCTGCTCGGCGCGACGACAGTGCTGTACGAGGGCAAGCCGGTGGGCACGCCGGACGCGGGCGCGTTCTGGCGGGTGGTCGCCGAGCACCGGGTGAACGCGCTGTTCACCGCGCCGACGGCGTTCCGGGCGATCCGGCGGGAGGACCCGGACGCGGCGCTGCTGGGCGCCTACGACGTCTCGTCGCTGCGGACGCTGTTCCTGGCCGGGGAACGGCTGGACCCGGACACCTACCGCTGGGCCGCGGAGAGGCTCGGCGTCCCGGTGATCGACAACTGGTGGCAGACCGAGACCGGCTGGCCCGTCGCGGCGAACCTGCGCGGCCTGGAGCCGATGCCGGTCAAGCCCGGCTCCCCCACCGTGCCCGTGCCCGGCTACGACGTGCGGGTGCTCCGCCCCGACGGGTCGGAGTGCACCCCCGGCGAGGAGGGCGCGATCTGCCTGCGGCTCCCGCTCCCGCCTGGCACGTTCCCCACGCTCTGGCAGGACGACGAGCGCTACGTGAA
Organism: Planomonospora parontospora; assembly: GCA_014647935.1. GTDB lineage: Bacteria > Actinomycetota > Actinomycetes > Streptosporangiales > Streptosporangiaceae > Planomonospora > Planomonospora parontospora. The sequence goes on along the minus strand of BMQD01000011.1, from coordinate 243,375 downwards.
GTCCTACCTGTCGGCCTTCCCCGGCCACTACCTGACCGGCGACGGCGGCTACCGGGACGCCGACGGCTACCTGTACGTGATGGGCCGCACCGACGACGTGATCAACGTGGCCGGGCACCGGCTCTCCACCGGGTCGATGGAGGCGGTGCTGGCCGCGCACCCGGCGGTGGCCGAGTGCGCGGTGATCGGCGTGGCCGACGAGCTGAAGGGCCAGGTGCCGCGCGGCTTCGTGGTGCTCAAGAGCGGCGTGGACGCCGATCCGGAGGCGCTCCGGGCCGAGCTGGTCCGGGCGGTGCGCGAGCAGGTGGGGGCGGTGGCGGCGCTGAAACGGGTGGACGTGGTCCCGGCGCTGCCGAAGACCCGGTCGGGGAAGATCCTGCGCAAGACCATGCGGGGCATGGCCGAGGGAGCCGACGAGCCGGTGCCCTCGACGATCGAGGACCCGGCCGTGCTGGACGCCCTCCGGCCGGTCATCGCCCCGCCCCGCCGGTCCTGAGGCGCCGTGAGACCCGCATGCCGAGGCTCACGGGCTCCGGACCGCGTCACGGGACCGCTCGGCGCCGTCCGCGCCGGGACCGCCGGACCTCCGGGACCGCTGCGGCGCCCGGTAGGCCCACTGCCAGGCCAGTTCCAGCGGCCCCCGGTCGAAGCGGCGCAGCCAGAGCGCGGCCAGGACGGTGAACAGGGCGCAGACGCCCGCCCAGGCGGCCACCGGCCACCACGGCCCCTGGTCGGCCAGGCGCCCGGCCAGGCCGAGTCCCCAGCCGTAGCAGAGCGCCGCCGCCACCAGGTTCTGCAGCACGTAGCAGCTGAGCGCGGTCCGGCCGACGCCCGTCAGGCCGCGGCGCAGGAGACCCGGAGCCCCGGACAGGCGGTGCGCGACGGTCGTGACCAGGGCGAGCAGGCCGAGGGCCACCAGCGGGGGCAGCAGGTAGCGGTCCACCAGGAACCAGCCCTCCCCGGCGAAGGAGGTGAGCAGGTTCAGCGGCGCGCCGACGCCGAATCCGAGGAGCATGAGCCTGCGGCGGAGCACCGTACCCCGCTCCGAGCCCTCGAAGACCCCGGCGCGCATCAGCCGCGAGCCGAGCAGGAACAGCACGATGCCCAGCGGGACGATGAACACCGCCTCCAGCCGGTAGAGGGCGAAGGAGTCGATCCGGGCGGCGACCTGGTCGGCGTAGCTTCCCTCGGTGAACAGGGTGACCGGCTCGTCCGCCCGCCCCGCCCGCTGCTCCGGCGCGGTCAGCAGCGCGGCGGTGAGCAGGCCGATGACCGCGGTGAACGCCGATCCCACGCCGATGATCCACCACCGGACCGCGCGGTCGCTCCGGCCGATCAGGTAGGCGACGACCATCGAGGTCACGGCGTAGCCCATCAGCACGTCGAACTCGAAGATCAGCAGATAGTGGATCAGCCCTTCGGCGAACAGCAGCGCCGCCCGCCACAGGTACCAGCCCGGCCAGGGCGTACCCCGCCGCCGCGCCGAGCGGTACTGCAGCTCCAGGCCGACCCCGAACAGCAGGGTGAGCAGGGCCAGGAACTTGCCGTTGGTCAGGAAGCGCAGGAAGGTCTCCAGGGCGCCCGCCGGCTCCAGCGCGGCGAGCGCCCCCGCCGGCCCCGCCGGACTGGTGAAGATCCAGATGTTGGTGCCCAGCGTGCCCATGATCGCAATGCCGCGGAGCACGTCGAGGGCGTCGATGCGCTGACTCGTCATGCCTTCCACGATTCCGGCCGCGGCGGCGCCGTACATCGTCGCGCGGACCCATCCGGGCCGTACATCGATGGATGTACGGCCCGTGGCCTTCGTCGGTCCGCGGCCTCCACCGGTCCGCTACTTCCGGCGGACCGCGGCTGCCGACTGTCCGCTACTTCCGGCGATCCGGACCGCACGGCCCGGACCGCGCGGCCCGGACCGCCCCGCTAGAGGTGGTCGGCGAGGAAGGAGGTCACCGCGTCGACGGCCTGGGTGACGTACGGCTCGGCGTCGTAGAGGTCGATGTGCAGCTTGGCGTCCAGCCAGACGAGCTGCTTGGGCCCCTCCATCCGCTTGTAGGCCTCCTCGGCCCCTTCCGGGGAGCAGAACCGGTCGACGACGCCGTGCACGACGAGCCCGGGCCGGGGCCCCAGGAAGTCGGCGCCGGTCATGTTGTCCATGGTGATCAGCTCGCGGACCGACGCCCGGGTGACCTCGTTGCGCCAGTGCGGCGAGGCTCCGCGGGAGGTGCCGTAGTAGGCGAACGGCTCGTCGCCCGGCATCGCCGCCTCGCCCTCCTCCGCGACGGCCGGGATGTACTCCACCGGACCGCCGAGGTCCTGGCGCTCCAGGACCTCGGTGAAGGAGGCCAGCGCCCCCTGGTATCCGGCGGGCGACATCCCGGCCAGCATCGTGTAGGGGTTGTTGTAGGCCCCGGCGATCCCGGCGAAGACCCGCACCCGGGGGTCGAAGGCGGCGAACTTCAGCGCGTAGCCCGCGCCGAGGCAGATCCCGACCGCGCCGATCCTGCCGCCGTCCACCTCGGGCCGCGCCCGCAGCAGCGAGACGGCGGCCCGCAGGTCGCGCAGCTTGCCCTGCGGGTCCTCGTCGCAGCGGGGCTGCCCGCCGGACTCGCCCCAGTTGCGGTGGTCGAACGCCAGCGTCACGTATCCCGCCTCGGCCAGCCGGGCGGCGTACCGGCCGGTGACCTGGTCGCGGGTGCCGGTGAACGGCCCGGTGAGGACCAGCGCCGGATGCGGCCCCGGCCCTCCCGGGGCGCGCAGGTCGCCGACGAGCGTGACACCGTCGGCGGTGAACTCAACCCTCTCGGTCATCCCCCAAGTCTGTACGGCCCGCGCTCCCGGCGCCAACCGGGAACGCGGGCCGTACGGGGTCCCGGGCGGGACCCCGGGAGCCGGGGAGACCCGCTCCCGGGGTCCCGCCCGGGTCGGCGGGTCAGGAGTCGAAGCCCAGGCCCATCCGGTCCAGGGTCCGCAGCCAGAGGTTGCGGCGGCCCTGGTTGAGGTCCGCCCGGGCGATCGACCAGCGGGTCAGCTGGATCCCGGCCGAGCGGACCGGCTCGGGCGGGAAGGGGACCGGCTTCTCGCGGACCATCCGGAGCCGCGTCCGCTCGGTCTGCCGCCCGGCCAGCAGGTCGAGCATGACGTTGGCGCCGAAGCGGGTCGCCCCGACGCCCATGCCGGTGTAGCCGACGGCGTAGGCGACGCGCCCGCCGTGCGAGCGCCCGTAGAAGGCGCTGAAGCGGCTGCAGGTGTCGATGACGCCGCCCCACCGGTGGGTGAAGCGCAGACCCGACAGCTGGGGGAAGGTCGTGAAGAAGTGCTCCGCCAGCGTGGTGAAGGTCGCGTCGCGCTGCTCGTACTCCGGCTTCATCCTGCCGCCGTTGTAGTAGACCGCGTCGTAGCCGCCCCACAGGATGCGGTTGTCGGCGGTCAGCCGGTAGTAGTGGAACCGGTTGGCCGAGTCTCCGACGCCCTGCCGGTTGCGCCAGCCGATCGAGGCCAGCTGCTCCGCCGAGAGCGGCTCGGTGACCAGCGCGTAGTCGTAGACCGGGACCACGAAGTGCTTCAGCCGCCGCAGCAGCGGTGGGAAGACGCCGGTGCCCAGGGCGACCGCGCGCGCCCTGACGGTGCCGTCCCGGGTCAGCAGTTCCATGCCGGTCGGGGTCTCCCGCATGTGGCGGACCGGGGTGCGCTCGTGGATGCGCACCCCCTGCTCCAGGCAGGCCCGCCGCAGGCCCCAGGCCAGGGCGGCCGGATCGAGCATCGCGCAGCCGTCGCGCTCCCACATGCCGCCGACGTAGGTGGGCGAGTCCACCTCCGCCCTGACCTGGCCGGCGTCCATCACGTCGAACCGCACGCCCATCTCGCGGGCGGTCTCGGCGTTGCGGTGCATCTCCTCCAGCTGCCAGGGTTCGGTCGCCACGTGCAGTTCGCCGGTGCGCTCGTAGCCGCAGTCGATGCCGTACCGTTCGACGGTCTCGCCGATCTCGTCGAGGTTGCGCAGGCCCAGGTGCTCCAGGGTCCGGACCTCCTCGGGCCAGCGTTCCAGCCCGTTGGCGATGCCGTGGGTGAGGGTCGCCATCGCGAAGCCGCCGTTGCGGCCGGTGGCCGCCCAGCCGATCCTGCGTCCTTCGAGCAGGACCACGTCGAGCGACGGGTCGCGTTCCTTGGCCATCAGGGCCGTCCACAGCCCCGAGAAGCCGCCGCCGACCACCGCGAGATCGGCGGCGGTGTCTCCGGTGAGCCGCGGTCGCGGCTCGGGTTTCGCCGGACTGTCCAGCCAGTACGGCTTGCGCTCCGCATCAGCAAGAGCCTTCAGCGGATCCACAGATCTCACTTCCCTACGTGAGTCAGGTCTTTTTCGTATGTGGTGTCGTGTGATCCGGGGGATCACACGCGGGTTCCCCCCGCCTGAGTCCGATCTCGCCTCCCTGTTCCGTGCCGGGGCCCTGTCACGGGCGCGGATGCGCCGAGGCCCCGCGTCCCCCTCCTGCGAGGAGGGGGACGCGGGGCCTCGGCGTGGTCAGGTGCCGCGTCGGCGCGCGGTCACCGCGTTGAGCACGGCGATCGCGACACCCGCGGCGAAGATGAGCGTGCCGATGACGTTGACCTGCGGCGGCACCCCGATCCGGGTGGCGCCCCAGATCCACAGCGGGAACGTCTGGACGTCCCCGCCGGTGGTGAACTGGGTGATGACGAAGTCGTCGATGGAGAGCGCGAAGGCGAGCAGCGCGCCCGCCACGACGCCCGGCAGGATCATCGGGAAGGTGATCCGCCAGAACGTCGTCCAGGCGGAGGCGCCCAGGTCGCGGGCGGCCTCCTCGATCGAGGCGTCCATGCCGACCACCCGGGCCCGCACGGTGATCGCCACGAACGAGAGCGAGAAGAGCACGTGCGCGATCACCACGGTCCAGAAACCGGTCTCCACCCCGGTGCTGATGAACAGCGAGAGCAGCGAGGCGCCCATGACGAGCTCGGGCGAGGAGATCGCGGCGAACATCATCAGGTTGGTCGCGCCCTGCCCGCGGAACCGGTGGCGGCCCAGGGCCAGGCCCATGAGCGTGCCGAGCACCGTGGTGACGAGCACGCTCAGCAGCGCGATCTTCAGTGAGTAGTCCACCGCGTCGAGCAGCTGGGGGTACTCGTCCAGGCGGCCCCACCACTTGGCGGTGAAGCCCTGCCAGCTCACGTTGGACTTGCTCTGCGTGTCGTTGAAGCCGAAGACGATCATCACCGCGATCGGCAGGAGCAGCCAGGCGATGACCAGCCAGACGTAGACCCGCAGGAGCCGGTCGCCGGCCCGGCCCCGCGGCCTCGTCCGCACCCCGCCCGTGCTCCCGGGTTCGCTCGCGCTCATCGGGCCGCCGCCTCCAGCACGTTCTCGGTCCCCAGCGCCCTGGCGTAGGCGAAGATGCCGACCAGCATCGCCGCCATCAGCGTGAAGGAGAGCGCCGCCGCGGTCGGGTAGTCGTTGTTGACCAGGTACTCGGTCTGGATGATGTTGCCGATCATCGTGTTCTCCGGCCCGCCGAGGATGGCGGCGTTGACGTAGTCCGAGGTCATCGGGACGAACGTCATCAGCACCCCGGCGAACACCCCGGGCAGCGAGAGCGGCAGCACGATCCTGGTGAACGCCTCGCGCCGGGAGGCGTACAGGTCCTGCGCCGCCTCCACCGTCCGGGGGTCGACCCGCTCCAGCGCCACGTAGATCGGCAGGATCATGAACGGCAGGTAGTTGTAGACCAGCCCGCCGATCACCGCGGCGGTCGTCTGCAGGACGTGGAAGTCTCCGGGGAGCAGGCCCGCCGACTTCAGCGGCGCCAGCAGGATGCCTTCGTCGGCGAGCAGGAACTTCCACGACACCGTGCGCAGCACGAACGAGACGAAGAACGGCAGCAGCACCAGCAGCAGGTAGGTGGACTTGCGGGCGCCGCCCCGGAAGGCGATCCAGTAGGCCACCGGGTAGGCCAGCAGGATGGACAGGACCGTGGCGGCCAGGCCGTACCCGGCCGAGCGCAGGAACTGCGTGCCGTACTGGCTCAGCACGTCGCCGTAGACGCCGACGTTGAACGTCTGGGCGAAGCCGTTGACCAGGTCGCCCTCCTGGGTGGAGACCGAGGCCATGAAGACCATCGGCACCACCAGGAAGACCGCCAGCCAGAGGCCGCCCGGCAGGACGAGCAGGTAGGGGGTGAGGCGTTTCATGCGGCTCTCAGCCCTGGGTGACGGGCTGGAAGATGTCCTCGAAGACCTTCTCCTCCGCCGGGCTCAACGTCTTGTACGAGCGCAGCTTCGCCATGTCGGCGTCGGAGGGGTAGATCATCGGGCTGGCGGCCACCTGCTCCAGGAACTCCTTGTCCTCGCCCTTCTCCGTGGCCGCCTTGGCGGTGAGGATGTCCTTGGTGGCGGGCACCGGGGCGATGTAGTTGATGTACTCCACCAGCATGGCGGCGATCTTGGGCTGGTAGACGTAGTCCATCAGCGTCAGCGCGTCCACCGGGTTCTGCGCGGTCTTGGGGATGCACAGGTTGTCGGTCCAGATCGTGCCGCCCTCGGCGGGCACCACGAACCTCAGGTCCTTGCCCTCGGCGACCTGCTGGAAGACGTCACCCGACCAGGCCATGGTGATCCACACGTCGCCGCGGACCAGCGCGTCGACGTAGTCGTTCTCGTAGTACTTGCGCACCAGGCCCGCGTCGCGCTGCTGCCGGAGCTTGTCCCCGGCCTTCTTCCAATCGGCCTCGGTGGACTTGTCGGGGTCGATGCCCAGCGCGAACATGCCGAAGTTCGCGACCTCCTGGGTGTCGGTCATCATGCCGACCTTCCCCTTGTACTTGGGGTTCCACAGGTCCTCGATGCTGGTGACCTCGTCGACGTACTTGGGGTTGTAGGCGATGCCGGTGATGCCGCCCGCCCACGGGACCGTGTAGGTGTTGCCCGGGTCCCAGACGGGGTTCTTGAAGCGCGCGCCGGCGTTGGCCGCGAAGTTCGGCAGTTTGGAGTGGTCGAGCGGGACCAGGTAGCCGAGCTGGATGGCCCGGTTGAGCTGGATGCTGTTGGTCAGCACCATCAGGTCGTGGCCGATGTCGTTGCCCGCGGCGAGCTGCGGCTGGATCTTGCCGAAGAAGGCGGGCATCTCCTGGATGGCCTCGGCGTAGGTCACCTGGATGCCGGTGTCGGCGGTGAACAGCTCCAGCGAGGGGTACTTCTTGCCGTCCTTGTCGATGTAGAGCGGCCAGTTGGCGAAGCGCAGCGTGCCGTTCTTCTTCTTCGACGCCCAGTACTCGGCGACGGCGTCCTTCTTCGGCGGCGCGGCCTTCTTGCCCTGCACGCCGCAGGCCGACAGGGCCAGGCCCGCGGCCGACAGCCCGGCCAGGCGGAAGGCGTCACGTCGGGTCACGGAGCGGCTCTGCGTCATGCCGCGCAGGAAGGCGGGGGTGGTGCGGGGGTCCATGTGAGGGCTCAACTTCCGATCGCGTACGAGTGGTGCGGCTGCCACGACAGCCACACGGCGTCGCCACGCTCCGCCGTACTCGTGCTGTCCAGCGCGTTCTGTTGGAACACGGTGACCTCGGCTCCGTCGGCGAGGCTGACCGCATAACTGTTGTACAGGCCCAGGTACACCACCTCGGACACGGTCCCGCGCACGGCGCTGACGCCCCCGGCGGGCTCCTCGGTGGAGATCGTGATCTTCTCGGGGCGCACGGTGACCGCGATCGCGTCCCCGGCCCGGTGCGGGGCCTCCGCGACCAGGACCCGGCCCTCCTGGCCCAGCCGCAGGACCGCCGCGCCGGACTCGACCCGGTCCACGGTGCCGCGGAGCAGGTTGGAGGTGCCGATGAACCCGGCCACGAAGGCGGTGGCGGGCCGCTCGTAGATCTCCCGGGGCCCGGCGAGCTGCTCGACCAGGCCGTCGTTCATCACGGCGATGCGGTCGCTCATGGTGAGCGCCTCGCTCTGGTCGTGGGTGACGTACACGAACGTGATGCCGACCTCGCGCTGGATGCGCTTGAGCTCGATCTGCATGGCCTGGCGGAGCTTGAGGTCCAGGGCGCCGAGCGGCTCGTCGAGCAGGAGCGCGCGGGGCCGGTTGACCAGCGCTGGCCGCCGGACATCTCCCTGGGGCGGCGCTTCTCGCGGCCCGTCAGGTCGACGATCTCCAGCATCTCGCCGACCCGCCGGGTGATCTCCGCCGCGGGGACCTTCTTGCGCTTCAGGCCGAAGGCCACGTTCTCCCAGACGTTCATGTGCGGGAACAGCGCGTAGGACTGGAAGACCATGTTCACGTCGCGCTTGTCGGGCGGAACGTTCGTGACGTCCCGGCCGTGCAGCCGCACCGTGCCGCGCGACGGCTCCTCGAAGCCGGCGACCATGCGCATGGTGGTGGTCTTGCCGCAGCCGGAGGGGCCGAGGAGCGAGAAGAACTCGCCCTCGGCGATCGTCAGGGTGACCCCCTTGACCGCCTGGACGACCTCACCGCGGGCGAGGTACTCCTTGACGACTCCGTCGAGCTCGATGGCGGGCACCTGGGGTGCGGCGGAGGCGGCCGCGGCCGCCTCCGTGCCCGCCTGGGGTTCGGTCATACCAGGCTCGTCCCTCTGTCTCGCGGCTATTCGCCGATGTAGTGCATGACGTGCTTGACCCGGAGGTAGTCGTGCAGGCCGAAGACCGACAGGTCCTTGCCGTAGCCCGAGTGCTTGAACCCTCCGTGGGGCATCTCGGAGACGAACGGGATGTGCGTGTTGACCCACACGACTCCGAAGTCGAGCCGCTTCGACATCCGCATCGCCCGGCCGTGATCGGAGGTCCACACCGAACCAGACAATCCGTACTTTACGCCGTTCGCCTTGGCCACCGCGTCGGCCTCGTCGGTGAACGTCTGGATGGTGATCACCGGGCCGAAGACCTCGTTCTGCACCATCTCGTCGTCCTGCTGCAGGCCGTCGACGACGGTGGGGGCGAAGAAGTAGCCCCGGTCGCCGATCCGGTGGCCGCCGGTCAGGACCTTGGCGTGGCCGGGGAGCCGGTCGAAGAAGCCCGCGACGCGCTCCAGCTGGACGGCGTTGTTGAGCGGGCCGTACAGGGCCTCGGTGTCGGACAGGTCGCCGGTCCGGGTGTTCGCGGCGGCCTCGGCGAGCGCGGCGGCGAACTCGTCGTGGACGTCCTCGTGGACCAGCACCCGGCAGGCGGCGGTGCAGTCCTGCCCGGCGTTGTAGAGCCCGGCCGTGGCGATGGACTCCGCGGCGGCCTTCAGGTCCTTGACGTCGTCGAAGACGACGACCGGGGCCTTGCCGCCGAGCTCCAGGTGGACCCGCTTGAGGTCCTCGGCGGCGGTCTTGGCCACCGCCATGCCCGCGCCGACCGAACCGGTGATCGCGACCATCTGCGCGGCCGGGTGGCCGACGACCAGGGCTCCGGTCTCGCGGTCGCCGACGACCACGTTGAAGACGCCCCTCGGCAGGACCTCGCCGATGATCTCGGCCAGCTTGACCGTGGAGACCGGGGTGGTGTCGGACGGCTTGAGCACCACGGTGTTGCCTGCGGCGAGCGCGGGGGCGATCTTCCAGACGGCCATCATCATCGGGTAGTTCCAGGGCGTGACCTGCCCCACGACGCCGATCGGCTCGTGCCGGATGACGGAGGTGTGGTCGGCGAGGAACTCGCCGGCCGTCGGCCCCTCCAGGGTGCGGGCGGCACCGGCGAAGAAGCGGAAGTGGTCGGCGGCGACCGGGGTCTCGTCCTCGGCCATCCGGGCCGGCGGCTTGCCGGTGTTGCGGCACTCGGCCTCGTTCAGCTCCCCGGCCCGCGCCTCGATCGCGTCGGCGACCTTGAGCAGCAGGTTCGCGCGCTCGCCCGGAGTGGTCCGGCTCCACGACTCGAACGCGGCGGCCGCGGCGGCGTAGGCTTGATCGACGTCCTCCGCCCCGGAGACCGGCGCCTGGAGGTAGGCCTCCCCGGTGCACGGGTCGATGACGTCGGAGAATCGGCCGCTCTTGGCGTCCACGAACTCACCGTTGACGTAGTTCTGCAGACGGGTGGTCACCGTTGACCTCCTGTGAAGGGGGCTGAGTTGTCGCGACTCTTACAGAGCAGGAATGTCACGACAAGGGATTTCGTTGCGAAGATACCAAATTGCTACGGAATCGCTTGACAGAAGGCCGATAGCTGACAACATGTCGCATCGAAGCCGTAACCCGACGGCGACAGCCCCGCAATCCAGACGCGAGGGAGCGCGCGCATGACGACGCCACCGAAGGTCCGCCGCGACCACGACGGCAGGCCCGGTCCCGTCGTGCTCGACGACATCTCCAAGCAGATCATCGAGCAGCTGCAGAGCGACGGGCGCAAGCCGTACGCGGCGATCGGCAAAGCGGTGGGCCTGTCCGAGGCCGCGGTCCGCCAGCGGGTCCAGCGCCTGCTCGACGCGGGCGTCATGCAGATCGTCGCGGTGACCGACCCGCTGACCCTCGGCTTCCCCCGCCAGGCCATGATCGGCATCAAGTGCGAGGGCGACCTGGAGACGGTGGCCGACGAGCTCTCCGCCATCAAGGAGATCGACTACGTCGTGCTGACCGCCGGGTCCGTCGACATCATGGTGGAGGTGGTCTGCGAGGGCGACCAGCACCTCCTGGAGATCCTCGGCAAGATCCGCGCCATCCCCACCGTCCGCGCGACCGAGACCTTCGTCTACCTCAAGCTCCACAAGCAGACCTACTCCTGGGGCACCCGCTGACGGTCTCCTGAGGCGCCCGCAGCGGTCCCCTGGGACACGGACGCCCACCGCTCAGCGACCGAGGTGGCGCTCCACGACGCCGACGAGCTCGTGCAGGAAGTCGTCCACCTGGCTCACCGCGTATCCCGGCCGGAAGACGACCGTGCTGAACCTGGCCTCGCGCACGTCGTCGGGGGTGACCGGCTGGTCGGTGGTCCCGCGCAGCGTGGCCGCGACCCGGTCGAGGAAGACGTCCACCTCCCCCTCGTCATAGCCCATGCCCAGCCGTCCCGCACGGAAGGCGACCCGTTCGATCCTGGCGGCCTCCTCCTCCCCGGAGAGAACGGGCTCCCCGCCTCCCGGACCGCCCGGCCCCCCATCCTCCCCGGCGCCCGGACGCCGCTCCGGGGCCTGCGTCCGGGCCCGTTCCGGGTCCTGCGCCCGGTCCTGCTCCGGGCCCTGCACCTGATCCCGTTCCGGGTCCTGCGTCCGGGCCCGTTCCGGGTCCTGGACGGCCGGCGCAGCCGTCGCCGCCTCCTCCACCGCGGGCGGAGCGGGCGGGGCAGGCGGGACCGCGGCCGAGACCGGTGGGGTGACGGCGGCTTCCTGTTCGTCCGGCGTCCCGTCCCGCGGGCCGTTCCCCGCTCCCGCCGGGACCTCGGCCGGGTGGTGACCGGCCGTACGCGCCTCCACCGCGCGCTTCTCCACCGCGCGCTCCCCGGCCGCGAGCGTCTCCACCGCCACGATGAAGGCGTCCAGCGCGTAGTCCACCGCGGTCTCGTTGTAGCCGCCGAGCTTCACCCGGAAGCGGGCCTCGCGGATCTCGTCGGCGGTGATCGGCGCGTCGGTCGGCGCGCCCCTGCCGAGGGTGCTCTCGATCCGGTGGATCAGCGCGTCCACCTGGTCCGGGTCATAGCCGTAGCGCACGCCCAGCACCCGTGGAAAGCGGTTCAACCCCGCATCCTTTCCGTCCCTTATACGGCGTTCCCGTGTGATCCCCATTCTGGCGGGACAAGAGCCCGCAAGGCGAGACCCGGCGGTAGGGTGACGGGCCTATGCGGCTTTCCGACGTGTCCTTCCGCTACTCCCGCCGGAGTCCCTGGATCCTGCGGGACGTCGGGCTCTCCCTCCGCCCCGGATCCGTCGTCGAGGTCACCGGGCGCAACGGGGCGGGGAAGTCCACGCTCCTGCGCCTGCTCGCCGGGGTCGTCCCGCCGTCCCGGGGCTCGGTCGCCGAGCGGCCCCCCGTCGTCGGATACGCCCCCGAGGTGTTCCCGGTGGACCAGCCGTTCACCGTCTCGGCCTACCTCGCCCACATGGCCGGGGTCCGGCGCGTCTCCCCCGCCTCCGGTACGGCGCTCGCCGAGCGGCTCAACGCGACCCACCTGCTCGACCGGCCGCTCGGCGACCTGTCCAAGGGCAGCGCGCAGAAGATCGGCCTGATCCAGTCCCTGCTGGCCCCGCCCGGCCTGCTCATCCTGGACGAGCCCTTCGCGGGTCTCGACGAGCAGACCCGCGACGAGCTTCCCGTGATCATCGGCGAGATCGCCGCCCGCGGCGGTGCGGTCGTGGTCAGCGACCACCAGAACCAGCTGCGCGACTTCCCCGGCGCCGGCCGCTGGCTGGTCGCGGACGGCACGGTCGCCACGTGGGACGGGGAGCGGTCGCGCCGGGCGGTCATCGAGGTGACCATGGACGCCGCCGAGGCCGACGAGCTCGAGCAGAAGCTCCGCGCCGACGGCCACACCACCAGGCGGATCTCCTGAGCGCCCGCGGCCCTCGCGGCCCCCGGCGGAGGCGGGACCGCCGCGGGCCGGGGGAGCCCTCCGCCGAGACCCGCGTCACCCGGCGGGAGCAGGACCGCCGCAGGCGGGAGCAGACCCCCACGACCGCCCGCACCCCCGCCCGCACCCCTCGGAGCGCCCGGTGACCTTCGCCCTCACCCGGTTCAAGCTGGCCGCCTACGCCAGGTCCCACCGGCTGCTGCAACCGCTGCTCGTGCTGTTCACGATGATGCTGATCTTCTATTCGACTGTCGTCCCGGACGGCAAGCAGCTGGCCTCCTACGCCGACTCGGCCGGGCTGCTGATCGTCGTCTTCGCCTGGGCCGCCCGGGGGCTGCTCGACACCGAGCCCGCCGCCCAGCGGGTGGTCTCGACGACGGCGGCCGGAGGACCCGGCCGGGAGGTCCGCGCCGGGCTGCTCGCGGCGCTGGCCGTCAACGCCGGCCTGGCGGCGATCGCGGTGGCGCTGCCGCTGCTCCACGGTTTCGCGGTCCTCCCCTCCTCCGGCGACCTCGCCAGGGGGGTGGTGCTGCACCTGCTCGGCCTGAGCGCCGGGACCGCCCTGGGCGCGCTGACCAGCAGGCCGATCCTGTCCTCCCCGGCGGCCTCGATGCTGACGCTGTTCGGCGGCTACCTGGGTCTGCTGCTGCTCAGCCTCACCCCGGCCGCCGGGTTCGCGGTCCCGATCATGCCGTGGATGCGCGCCGCCAACGCCGGGACCCTCGACGCGGTCCTGCTCCCGGTCACGGCCGCGACCCTCTTCTGGGCCGCCGCCGGCACCCTCGCCTACGCGCGGCTCCGCCGTACCCGGCCCTGACCACGGTCGCCCCTGACCGCGCCCGGCCCTGACCATGCCCGGCCCTGACCACGGTCGCCCCTGACCGCGCCCGGCGACCGCGCAACGCCCGGCGACCCCTCAGGCGGCGCGCAGGCCGCCGACGTCGTACAGCAGCACGTCGTTGCCGGCGGCCACCGCCAGGACGAGCCCGTCGCCGCTGAAGGCCACCGCGTGGACCTGGCCGAGAGGCAGGGGCGGCCGCAGGCTCCGGCGGGTGGCGACGTCCCACAGCCAGACGCCGTCCTCGTCGGTCCCGGCGGCCAGGACGGTCCCGTCGGGGCTGCACGCCAGGCCGTTGACCGTCGAACCGGACCCCTTGAACACCGGTCCCTCCGGTTTCCGGGAGGCCACGTCCCAGACCCGCACCACCTTGTCGTAGCCCGCGCTCGCCAGGGTGGTGCCGTCGAGGAAGACGACGGCGTTGACCTGGTCCTTGTGGCCGTTCAGCACTCCGGCGGCTTTACCGGAGGTGCGCCACAGCCGTACCGCGCGGTCCCATCCGGCGGTGGCCAGCAGCCGCCCGTCGGGGCTGAACGCCGCACCGGCGACCAGCTGGCCGTGGCGCATGGAGGCGCCCTCCTGCCTGCGGTCGGAGGTCCGCCAGAGCCGGACCCACTCGAATCCGCTGCCGGTGACGAACCGCTCCCCACCGGGGCTGAACCCCGCGAAGAAGGCGCCGACCACCGGCTTCCCGACGCGCCGCCCGGAGGCCACGTCCCACACGTGCGCCTCGGTGTCGCGTACCCCGCCGACGCTGACCAGTCTCCGGCCGTCCGGGCTCAGCGCCACGCCCTGGACGTAGAACTCGCGGTCGTCCAGTTCGGCGGTCACCTCACCGGCCGGGACCTTCCACAGCCGGACCTTGCCGTCCCAGCACCCGGCGGCCACCGTACGGCCGTCGGCGGAGATCGCGAGGCCCTGCACCAGGTTGCCGTTCCGCAGCACCAGCGGCTCGCCCGGCCCCGACGTGATCAGCCGGGACGGGCTCGGGGTGGCGGCGGCCGTGGACGCCGTCGGCCCGGCCGAGGCCGCAGAGGTCGCCGCAGAGGTCGACGGGGACGGGGGCGGGGTGCTCGCGGCCCTCGGATCCGGCCCGGGCGAGGAGGTGACCGGCCCGGCCCCCTCCCGCAGATAGCGGGGGAGCAGGATCGCGGCCGCCGTCACCGCACCGGTGACCAGCGCGCTCCCTCCGCCGATCAGCAGGCTCCGGCGGGAGAGCCCGCCCGGCGGGGCCTCCGCTCCCCGGGAGGGGCCGGTGGGCGGCGCCACGGGGAAGGCGCCCTCCGCCGGCGCGGTCGGGACCCCGCCGCCTGACGGCGGCTCCGCCCGGGAGGTGCCGGTGGGCGGCTGCACCGTCCAGGAGGGACCGGTGGGGGACTGCGCGCCGAACCGTCCCTGGCCGAACGCCTCCTGCGGAGAGGGCGGCCCGATCGCCGGAGACGGCTGCGCCTCCGGCGGGAAGGCCGGCCAGGCCGACGACGGCGGTGCGCCCACCGGCGCGGACGGTCCCTGCGGAGACGGTCCGGCCTGCGGAGACGGTCCGGCCTGCAGAGGCGGCTGCCCGAGCCGTCCCATGGCCGTGCTCAGCAGGTCTCCTCCGGCGGGCGCCGCCGTACCGGAACGCACCGCCCCGTCACCGGTGACCAGCGCCAGCAGGACCTCCTCGGCCGTGGGACGGTGCTCGGGCGCCTTGGCCAGGCAGCGGTCGACGACCGGCCTCAGGCCCGCCGGGAGGCCGGTGAGGTCGCACTCCTGGTGGAGGATCCGGTAGATCAGCGCCGCCAGGGCGCCGTCGCGGCCGAACGGCGTCCTGCCCGTCCCGGCGAACAGGATGGTCCCGGCCCAGCTGAACAGGTCGGAGGGCGGTCCCAGCCGCCCTCCGGAGAGCTGCTCGGGCGACATGTACGGCGGGGTGCCCATCACGCTGACGGACGTGGTGGCCATGTCCGTGCTGCGCGCGATGCCGAAGTCGACCACCCGCGGCCCGTCGGGACCGAGCAGGACGTTGGCGGGCTTGAAGTCGCGGTGGACGATCCCGGAGCGGTGGATCGCCGCCAGGGCGGTGGCCGTGCCGATCGCGAGCCGTTCGAGGTCGCGCGGATCGAGCGGCCCGCGCGAGCCGACCCGCTGCTCCAGCGACTCCCCGTCGATGAACTCGCTCACCACGTACGGCTGGTCCCCGGCCGTGCCGACGTCCAGGATGCGCGCCGTGCAGAACGGGGGCACCCGGCGGGCCGCCTCCACCTCGCGCAGGAACCGCCTGCGGACATCGGGGTCACCGGCGACGTGAGCGTGCAGGACCTTGATCGCGACCCGCGTCCCCGCCGGCGACTCCCCGAGGTGCACGACCCCCTGCCCGCCCTCGCCCAGGCGGCCGAGCAGGCGGTACTCCCCCAGCCGGACCGGATCGTCCGGACGCGGCGGTCGCGGTCCCGGCATGTGCGTCTCCCGGCGTCGTGCGGTCTCGAGTCGGTACGGCGGGCGGACGCGACGGACACATCCACCCGCAACCCCCAGACCGATCATGCCTCAGGACGGTGCGGGACGGAGCCGCGTCACCGCTTCTCCTCCAGCTGCTCCAGCGCGATCCTGGTCTTGCCGAAGGGGATGTACGGCGCGGCCTCCTTCGACATGTGCAGGTAGCCCACGGTGTCGGCGTCGACCCAGTAGCAGCGGGTGCCCTCCCCCTCGGCGAGGTTCTGGCAGGCGGCCGCGGCGGGGGACGAGCCGGGGCTCACGGGGACCCAGTCCGTCCTCGCGCCGGCGGGCTTGCCCGCCTTCCCGGTCAGCCAGTCCAGGGCGCCCTTGAGGTCGCTCACCTGGGCCTGCGATCCGGTGGCGGTGACCTGCTGGCCCGCGGTGACCCCCGAACCGCTCCGGTAGGTCACGGTGAGCTGCCCACCGGCGGACTTGTGGTGCGGTCCGTCCGGGATCGCGTCGTCTCCCGCGGCGGGCGCGACGGAGACGCGGTCCATCGTGAACAGCCTCTCGGGGAACGGCTCGGCGAAGGAGCCGGGCGCCTTGGTCGTCTCGGTGCCGGCCGTCGGGCCGGCCTCGGCGGAACCGGCCGTCAGGTCGGCCTCAACGGAATAGGTGCATCCCGTCAGGACGCCTGCCATCAGCGCCGTCAGGGAGATTCGTACGATGTTCACCCTCTGAGGATTCAGCAGGGCACTTGCGTGACACTTGTATCCCTCTGGTGACGACCGTGCCCGGCATCCTGTTCGGGAAGACCGTCGCGGCCCCTATTCGGCGGCGGCGAGCTGGCCGCAGGCGCCGTCGATCTCGCGGCCGCGGGTGTCGCGGACCGTGACCGGGACGCCGTGGTACTCCAGCCGGCGGACGAAGGCCCGCTCGTCCTCGGGGCGCGAGGCCGTCCACTTGGAACCGGGGGTGGGGTTGAGCGGGATCAGGTTGACGTGCACGAGCTTGTTCCTGATGAGCTTGCCGAGCAGGTCGGCCCGCCACTCCTGGTCGTTGATGTCCTTGATCAGGGCGTACTCGATGGAGACGCGGCGCTTGGTCCTCGCGGCGTAGTCCCAGGCCGCGTCGAGCACCTCGGCGACCTTCCACCGGGTGTTGATCGGCACCAGGGTGTCGCGGAGCTCGTCGTCGGGGGCGTGCAGGGAGACCGCCAGCGTCACCGGCAGCCCCTCGGCGGCGAGCTTGCCGATCGCGGGTACCAGGCCGACGGTGGAGACCGTGACGCCCCGGGCGGAGATGCCCAGGCCCTCGGGGGCGGGCTCGACCAGCCGGCGGACCGCGCCGATGACGGCCTTGTAGTTGGCCAGCGGCTCGCCCATGCCCATGAAGACCACGTTGCTGACCCGGCCGGGGCCGCCGGGGACCTCGCCGCCCGCCAGCTCGCGCGCCCCGGCGACGACCTGCTCGACGATCTCGGCCGTCGACATGTTCCGGGTCAGGCCCGCCTGGCCGGTGGCGCAGAACGGGCAGTTCATGCCGCAGCCCGCCTGTGAGGAGACGCACATCGTGGTGCGGTCGCTGTAGCGCATGAGCACGGACTCGACCAGCGCGCCGTCGAACAGCCGCCACAGCGTCTTGCGGGTGGTGCCGCCGTCGCAGGTGATCTCCCGGACCGGCGTCAGCAGCTGCGGGAACAGGGCGCTGCCGAGCTTCTCGCGCGCCGCGGCGGGCAGGTCGGTCATCGTGGCCGGGTCGCCGTTGAGGCGGTCGAAGTAGTGCCGTGAGAGCTGGTCGGCGCGGAACGGCTTCTCCCCCAGCTCGGCGACCGCGGCCCGGCGCTCGGCCATGGTCAGGTCGGCCAGGTGGCGCGCGGGCTTGGCCCGGCGGGGCGCCACGAAGGTGAGCTGGCCGGGGGCGGGGGTCCCGGTCTGGCTGGTGGTCGACACGTCCAATGCCTTCTCTCGACGGTTGCGCGAATACTCGAAGCGGTGCTCGACCCTGATCTAGAGTCCGGAGGTATGGCGACATTCCGCCCCTCAGAGACGAGGGGAGACGGCGTCGAGGTCGTGCTCACCGACGTCAATCCCTACGGGAGCCGGACCCTGGTGGTCGAGCGCGACGAGATGTCCTCGGTAGCTTACCTGTGCGCGTCCGGCGGCACCGTGCACGGAGCGGTCTGGCTGGCCAACCACGTGCCCGCCCCGCCCTCGGCCGACCCGGTCCGCCTGGATGCCGGGCTGCCTCCCGTGGCGCCCCGGGCGAACACCCGGCACCCCTCGGGCAGACCGCCGCTGGGGTCCCTCCGGCCTCTCTGGTTCGAGGAGGGCGACGGCGTCGCCCTCTACGAGAACGACGAGCTCCTCGCGGTCATTCCGGGCTGGGCCGACATCGGCAGGGGCATGCCGGGATACGCACGCGACATGATCGGTGGGACGCCGTTCGCCTGGTCGCTGGCGGACGCCCGCGACGAGCTGGCTCCGCGCCTGACGGCGGCCCGCTCCTACTGGGAGTGGCGCGCGGGCGACGGCGCCTGGGCCTCGTTCCAGCAGTTCGTGATGGGCCACCTGGACCGGGCCGTCGGATCGGCGGGCCGGTTCTGGGACGCGGGCGGCGGGCGGCTGCCCACCGTGGGCATCACCGAGCGTCCGCCGGAGCGGGGCCGCGGGCACACGATCCTGTCCACCGTCGGCATGAGCTGCCAGCGCATGCCCTCGGTCGAGCGGTACATCGACCGGCCCGACGCCTACGCCAGGATCGAGCTCGCCACCGCCACCCGCGGGGACCCCCGGGAGGCCGCCCGGCTGCTGGTCTGGCTGGGCCAGTATCCGTGGCATTCGGTCACCTGGCTCGGTGACGGCCACACCGCCCACTGGTACCACCGGCCGGAGACGTTCCCGCTGGGGCCGGACTACAGCGGCGTCGTCCTGCTCTCCCGGCTGCGCGGCCTGCCGGATCTGTCGGGCTTCACCTTCGGCGGGGACGCCGTGCGCTGGCTCTGGCTGCTCCCGGTCACCGCGGGCGAGCTCCGGCTGACGGCGTCGGACGGCTATCAGGCTCTGGCGCCCCGGCTCTCGGCCGACCGGCTCCTGCGGACGGGCTGACCGGCCGCCGGCGCGGGGCGGCCACCGGGCGTTCAGACCAGCAGGGTGAGCAGCGCCCAGACCGGGATGAGCGCGGCGACGAGGGAGTCGAGGCGGTCCATCATCCCGCCGTGACCGGGCAGCACGCTGCTCATGTCCTTGATCCCGAGATCCCGCTTGATCACCGACTCGACCAGGTCGCCGAGCGTGGCGGCGACCACGACGACCGCGCCGATCAGCACGCCCTTCCAGACCTCGGCCTCCAGCAGCCACGCCGTCAGCCAGCCGCCGACGGCCATGCAGGCCAGCGCCGATCCCGCGAAGCCCTCCCAGGTCTTCTTCGGGCTGATCACCGGGGACATCTTGTGCCGGCCGAAGAGCACTCCGGCGAAGTAGCCGCCGATGTCGCTGGCGACGGTGGTGGCGATGAAGACCACCACCCGGTCCGGCCCCTGGTCCTGGGCGAGCAGCAGCGCCACGAACCCGGCGAGCAGCGCCGGGTAGGCGGTGACCAGGACCGTCGCGGCGGTGTCGCGGACGTAGCCCTCGGTTCCGGCGAACATCCGCCAGATCATCAGGACCAGCAGGGCCGCCGCGAAGACGCCGACGAGCCAGACCGGCCCGCCCCAGTAGCCCCCGGCGAGCATCGCGGCCAGCGCGGCCAGCACCGGGACCGCCGGGACGCGGATGTCCCTGGTCGCGAGCGACCGGACCAGCTCCACCACCCCGGCGCCCACCGCCACGAGCACCACGGCGAGGAAGAGCTCCTCGACGTAGTAGAGGGAGAGGATGACCGCCGCTCCCAGACCGGCCCCGACCGCGACCGCGGCAGGGAGATTCCGGCCGGTACGGCTACCGCCCGCCGCAGATTCCAAGGGGTCCCACTCTCATACACACATACACAAAATCCTTGTCCCGCGCGGAGTGCCCGCGCAGGACAAGGATCGGGCTCAGACTTCGAGCAGCTCGGCTTCCTTGTGCTTGAGCAGCTCGTCGATCTTGGCGACATGCTTCTGGGTCAGGTCGTCGAGCTCCTTCTCCGCGCGACGCACCTCGTCCTCGCCGGCCTCGCCGTCCTTGACCAGCTTGTCGAGGGCCTCCTTGGCGTGACGGCGGATGTTGCGCACCGAGACCTTGGACTGCTCGGCCTTGGTACGGGCGACCTTGATGTACTCCTTGCGGCGCTCCTCCGACAGCTCGGGGAAGGCCACCCGGATGACGTTGCCGTCGTTGCCCGGGTTGACGCCCAGGTCGGAGTCTCGGATCGCCCGCTCGATCGCGGCCATCGAGCCCTTGTCGTAGGGCTGGATGATGACCATGCGAGCCTCGGGGACGTGGAACGAGGCCAGCTGCTGAATGGGAGTGATCGTCCCGTAGTACTCAGCGCTGATCTTGTTGAACATCGACGGGGTGACGCGGCCCGTGCGGATGCCGGCGAAGTCGTCCTTCGCCACCCCAATGGCCTTGTCCATCTTTTCCTCGGCTTCGAGGAGGGTTTCGTCGATCACAGCGGCTCCCTAGTCTTCTGGGTCACTCACCATTCCTCACGCGCTTCGCGGGCCGCCGCCCGCCGGAGGATCACCTCCGGCGGACCCGTGCCGCGTACCGCTCCGCTCGCTCCGTCGGGCTCGCTCCCTGTCTTCTGGTCGCTCGCCCTCCTCGCGCGCTTCGCGGGCCGCTCCTCCGTCGCGTACCGCTCCGCTCGCTCGTCAGGTTCGCTTCCTATTTCCCTGCCGGGCTCACGAGTGTGCCGATCTTCTCACCGTGCACCGCCCGCAGGATGTTGCCCTCGCCCATGAGGTCGAAGACGACGATCGGCAGGCCGTTGTCCATGCAGAGGCTGATGGCGGTGGCGTCCATGACGCCGAGGCCGCGGGTCAGCACCTCACCATATTCGAGGTGATCGAACCTGACGGCGTCGGGGTTCTTCCGGGGGTCGGCGTCGTAGACGCCGTCCACCTGGGTGCCCTTGAGCAGCGCCTGGGCGCCGATCTCCAGCGCGCGCTGGGCGGCGCAGGTGTCGGTGGAGAAGAACGGCGAGCCCAGTCCCGCGCCGAAGATCACCACCCGCCCCTTCTCGAGGTGGCGGATGGCGCGGCGGGGCAGGAAGGGCTCGGCCACCTGCTGCATGGTGATGGCTGTCTGGACGCGGGTCTCGATGCCCCGCTTCTCCAGGAAGTCCTGGAGCGCCAGGCAGTTGATGACGGTGCTGAGCATGCCCATGTAGTCGGCCCGGGCGCGGTCCATGCCGCCCGCGGACAGGGCCGCGCCGCGGAACATGTTGCCCCCGCCGACCACGACCGCGACCTGCACGCCGCCGCGGACCGCCTCCGCGATCGAGTCGGCCAGGTGGCCGACCACGACCGGGTCGATGCCCATCGGCTCGCTGCCGGCGAAGGCCTCGCCGGACAGCTTCAGCATGACGCGCTTCCAGCGAAGCGGGCCCGCATACGACGAAACCGCCGACGCAGCGGGTTCTGGATTCTCCTGCACGACGGCGGCCTCCTCGTAGGGGTGTTCTGCTGAGAGAAGCTGGTCTAAGCCTAAGCCTGGCCGACCTTGAAGCGGACGAAGGCCTCGACCTTGACGCCGTTCTCCTCGGCGAACTTCTGGATGGACTTCTTGTTGTCCTTGACGAACGCCTGCTGGAGCAGGGTGAAGTCCTTGTACCAGCCGTTGACGCGGCCGTCGACGATCTTGCCGATGGCGGCCTCGGGCTTGCCCTCCTCGCGGGTCATCTCCTCGAAGAGCGCGCGCTCCTTCTCGATGACGTCCGCGGGGACCTGCTCGGCGCTGAGGTACTTGGGAGCCATCGCGGCGGCGTGCTGCGCGATGTCCTTGGCGACCTGGGCGTTGGCGGTGTCGAGCTGCACGAGGACACCGACCGCCGGGGGGAGCTGCGGGTCGGTCCGGTGCATGTAGGCACCGACGTAGCCGCCCTCGAGGACCGCGAAGCGCCGGATCTCGATCTTCTCACCGAGCGCGGCGTTGGTCTCGTCCAGCAGCTCCTTGACGGTCTTGCCGTTGAGCTGCGACTCGAGCAGGGCGGGGACGTCGGCCGGCTTGGTCGCCAGGACGTGCTCGACGACCTGCGCCGCGACCTCCTGGAAGCGCTCGCCCTTGGCCACGAAGTCGGTCTCGCAGTTGAGCTCCAGCAGCGCGGCGACGGAGTCGCCGTCCTGCTTCAGGGCGACCAGGCCGTTGGAGGCGGTGCGCGCCTCGCGCTTGCCGACGTCCTTGGCGCCCTTGAGGCGCAGGAGCTCGACGGCGCGGTCGAAGTCGCCCTCGGACTCCTCCAGAGCCTTCTTGCAGTCCATCATGCCGGCCGCGGTCAGCTCACGAAGCCGCTTGACGTCGGCCATGTTCACGGAAGCCATTGTCTTTTCCTCGTGGGAGTCGTCACTGATCTCAGGGAGTCGGCATGAGATCAGGCTGGGTGGATCGGGTGGGCGTCCCCGTGACGGGCACGCCCACCCGGAAAGGGCCTTGCGAGTCGTACGGCTGCGCCGTACGAGGAGGAACTAGGCCTGCTCGGCGTCGGCGGCCGGAGCGGCCTCCGCGTCGGCGTCGTTCTCAGCCGCCGGAGCGGCCTCGGCCTCGGCGGCCGGAGCGGCCTCCGCGTCGGCGGCCGGGGCGGCCTCGGCCTCGGGGGCGCCCGCGAGAAGCTCCTGCTCCCACTCGGCCAGCGGCTCGGCGCCACCGGCGACGGCCGGCTTGTCCTCGCCGCCGCGGGCCGCACCGGCACGAGCCATGAGGCCGGCGGCGACGGCGTCGGCGACGACGCGGGTCAGCAGGCCGACGGCGCGGATGGCGTCGTCGTTACCCGGGATCGGGTAGTCGACCTCGTCGGGGTCGCAGTTGGTGTCGAGGATCGCGACGACCGGGATGTTCAGCTTGCGGGCCTCGCTGATCCCGATGTGCTCCTTCTTGGTGTCGACGACCCACACCGCGCTGGGCACGCGGGACATGTCGCGGATGCCGCCGAGGGTGCGCTCCAGCTTCTCCTTCTCGCGGCGGCGCATGAGGAGCTCCTTCTTGGTGAGCCCCGACGCGGCGACGTTGTCGAAGTCGAGCTCCTCGAGCTCCTTGAGGCGCTGGAGCCTCTTGTGCACGGTGGAGAAGTTGGTGAGCATGCCGCCCAGCCAGCGCTGGTTGACGTACGGCATGCCGACGCGGGCGGCCTGCTCGGCGATGGCCTCCTGCGCCTGCTTCTTCGTGCCGATGAACATGATCGTGCCGCCGTGCGCGACGGTCTCCTTGACGAAGTCGTACGCCCGGTCGATGAAGGCGAGCGACTTCTGCAGGTCGATGATGTAGATGCCGTTGCGCTCGGTGAAGATGAAGCGCTTCATCTTCGGGTTCCAGCGCCGGGTCTGGTGACCGAAGTGCACGCCGCTCTCGAGCAGCTGTCGCATGGTGACGACGGGGGTGGACATGTGATTGTCCTCCAGGTCGGGGCGCCCATCGCTGAGCGCTGTTCTCGGTTGACGCGGCGGCCTTCGGCCACCGCCCTGATGCCCCCGGACCGCTCCAGCCGGGCTCTCGCCCGGACCGAGGGAAACGGCCCCGGATGGGGCATGCGAAGTCAGCCCGTGAGTTACAGGCCATCGGAAAGTGTACCCGCCGCGGCGCCGCACCCTGACCTTTCAGGGTCAAACCACGCCCGACCACCGCGTGGAGGCGACCCCGGCTCCCGGTCCGGAAGACGGAACACACCTGCCGGTCGGCCCCGCCACGTCCATGACGCCCCCGGTCCGCCTCCACCCCCGCCACGTCCACAACACCGCCGGTTCGTCCACAGAATCCCGTTCACCGCAGCGCGAGCGGCCTTCGCTGTTCATGCTTGCGCCTGTGATCTCCCGTTCCCTCCCTGCCCTGGCCCTTCTGCCGGCTCTCCTGGCCGCGTCTCCGGGCCCCACCGACACGACCCGTGCGACGGAGCGCGCGGCGGATCGCGTGACGGACCGGGCGGCCGCGTCCGAGCGCCCCTCCCCGAGCCCCGCGAGCGCGGAGCCCGCCGCGCCTGAACCGCCGGTCACGCCGGCGGAGACGCCCCGGAGCGGGCCGGCGGCCGCGTCGCGCTGGGCGTGGCCGCTCCCCGGCCGCCCCCGGATCCTGCGGGCCTTCGCGCCTCCCTCCCAGCCCTGGCTCCCCGGGCACCGGGGCGTCGACCTCGCCGCGCCCTCCGGCACCCCGGTCCACGCGGCGGGCCCGGGAACGGTCGGCTACGCCGGTCCCCTCGCCGGACGCGGTGTCGTCACCGTGCTCCACTCCGCAGGCCTGCGCACCACCTACCTCCCGGTCCGTGCGTCGGTGCGGCGCGGCCAGGTGGTCGAACGGGGCGAGGCCATCGGCACGGTCGAAGACGCGCCCGGGCACTGCCCGACCGGCTGCCTGCACTGGGGCCTGCTCCACGACCGGCGCTATCTCGACCCGCTGCTCCTCCTGGGCCACGGCCAGGTCCGGCTCCTGCCGCTGCCGCTGCCGACCGGCGGAGTCCCCTGACAGCACCGGTCCGCCCGCCCTCCCATCCGGAGTCCCCTGACGGCACCGGTCCGCCGGCCCTCCTACCCGGAGGAAGGCTTCTCCGGGCACAGGCGCCAGCCCCGGGAGGTCTTCTCGACGTACCCGGCGGCGGCCAGCCCGCCCAGGCAGGAGAGCACGGTCTGCAGATCGACACCCGCCTCCACCGCGATCACCGCCGGGCCCACCCCGGCCCGCGCGGGCACCGCCTCCAGGACCCGGCGGACCTCGGGAGCGAGCCGGTCGCGCGGGAGCACCGGACCTCTCGGCTCGGGAGCCAGGTCGCTTCCGATGGCTCCGACCAACTCGGCCATCTCCGCCGGGGTGGTGACGCAGGTCGCCGCGCCCTGGCGGATCAGCCGGTGGCACCCGGTGGAGGTGTCGGAGGTCACCGGCCCCGGCACAGCGGCCAGGATCCGGTTCAATGCGACCGCGTGACCGGCCGTGTTGAGCGCCCCGCTGCGCACGGCCGCCTCGATGACCACCGTCCCCCGGGCCAGCGCGGCGATGATCCGGTTGCGGACGAGGAAACGCGGCCGGGTGGGCCGCACCCCCATGGGACTCTCGCTCACCAGCAGACCCCGGGTCCGCACGACCTCGAACAGGTCGTGGTGCGCGCTGGGATAGGAGACGTCGGTGCCGCAGGCGAGCACGGCGACGGTGGGCGTGCCTCCTGCGAGAGCTCCGCGGTGGGCGGCGCCGTCGACGCCGTACGCACCTCCGGAGACCACCCCGTGTCCCCGCTCGCTGAGCCCCGCACCGAACTCCGCCGCGACATGCGCCCCGTAGGGAGTGGCGGCCCTGGAGCCGACGATCGCGACCGACCGGATGCAGGCGAAGCGCAGGTTCGCCTGCCCGTGCAGCCACAGGGCATGGGGCCGGGAGTCCAGCAGGTCGTCCAGCTGGGTGGGCCACTCCGGCTCGCCCGGCACGATCAGGCGGGCTCCCGCCCGCTCGCCCGCGGCCAGGTCTCCGGCGGGGTCCGCCGCCTCCAGCCGGGCCGCCCAGGCGGCGAGGATCCGGTCGAGCCGCGCGCCCGCCTCCCCTGTGCCTTCTGCCGAGCGTCCGCGCCGGGTGCTCGCGAACCACCGGACGAACTCCGGGTCCAGAGTCCCCCTCCGGACCTGCTCGACGGCCGCCTCCGGACCGCAGGAGGCCACGAGCCTGCCCATCACCGCGTCACCGGGCTCGGCCAGCCGCATCAACGTGACCCGTGCGAGCCGTTCCCTCACCGTTCCTCCCCCAGCCACAACCCGAGCGCCGCGTTGACCTCCTCGGCCCTGGGTCTGCCGCCGTCCTTCAGATCCGCCAGCGTCCAGGCGACCCTGAGCACCCGGTCCAGTCCCCGGGCGCTCAGCACGCCGTTGTCCAGGCATCTCAGCAGCGGTGACATCACCTTCGCCGGCAGTCGGTAGTCGGTGTGCAGGACCCTGGTGGGCACCTCCGCGTTGCGTCTCCAGGGCCTGCCCGCGAACCGCTTCGCGGCCCGTTCCCTGGCCAGGAGCACCCGCTCGGCCACCGTCCGGCTCGGCTCGATGAACCGCCGGTCGGCGAGCAGCTCCCGCCGGGTCGCCCGCACCAGCGTCACCTTGACGTCGACGCGGTCCAGCAACGGGCCGGAGAGCCGGGCCAGATAGCGGCGACGGGCGCTGGGGGAGCACCGGCAGGGCTCCTCCGGCCGGGACGGCTGCGCGCACGGGCACGGGTTGGCCGCCAGCACGAGCATGAACCTGGCCGGGAACGTGACCGAGCCCAGCGACCTGGACACCGTCACCCGGCCCGACTCGAGGGGCTGGCGGAGCGCGTCGAGGACGCTCATCGCGAATTCGGGGGCCTCGTCCAGGAACAGGACCCCTCCGTGGGCCAGCGAGACCGCACCCGGCCGGATCGCCCCGCTGCCGCCGCCGATGACGGCCGCGATGGTCGCCGTGTGATGCGGTGCCATGAAGGGAGGACGGGTCAGCATCGGCCGGTCGGCCGGGAGCGTCCCGGCGACCGAGTGGATCGCCGTCACCTCGAGCGCCTGGTCGCGTTCCAGGGCCGGGAGGAGGGTCGGGAGCCGTTCGGCGAGCATGGTCTTACCGGTCCCCGGTGCTCCCAGCATCCAGAGGTTGTGGCCTCCGGCGGCGCAGATCTCCAGGGCCCGGCGGGCGAAGGGCTGACCGGCCACGTCGCTCAGGTCGGGAGCGGCCTCGGCGGCTCCCGACCCTTCGGACGGTCCCGAGCCGCCCGGCCCGCCCGGTTCGCCTGGCGGTCCCGGACCGTCCCAGCCGTGCGAACCATCCGGGACGCCGGCTCCGCTCCCCTGGCCGGACCCGGTCCCGACGGCCGCCGGGACACCACCGGAACGGGGCGGGCCACCGGGGTCGTCAGCACGCAGCCAGCCCACCAGGTCGCCCAGCGCCCGGACCGGGACCACCGTCACGTCCGGCACCAGGCCGGCCTCGGCCGCGTTGCCCGCGGGGACGACGACCGTGCGGGCGCCGGCGACGACCGCGGCCAGCACGGCGGGGAGCACGCCCCGCACCGGTCTGACCGACCCGTCGAGACCGAGCTCACCGAGGAAGAACAACGGCGCGACCCGCTGCCTGGGCACGATCCCCGCCGCGGCGAGCAGCGCCACCGCGATCGCCAGGTCGAACATGCTGCCGCGCTTGGGCAGGCTCGCGGGGAACAGGCTGACGGTGATGCGCGCGTCCGGCCAGGCGTGACGGCTGTTGACCACCGCCGAGCGGACCCGGTCGCGCGCCTCGCTCAGCGCGGTGTCGAGCATGCCGATCAGATGCGTGCCCGCCACGCCGCTGCCGACGTCGGCCTCGACGTCGACCACGTGCCCGGTGACCCCGATCAGGCAGACGCAGCGTGTGCGTGCGACGGTCACTCACACCACCCCCGGGGCGGGGCGGACGATCCATGACAGCCCGGGGGCGTCCGGCCGCCCGGACGACGGTCCGCAGGGCACCCAGGACGGCCCGGAGGACGCGGAGAACGACTCGGAGGGCATCAGCACACCCCCCGCTCGTGGCGGATGACGAACTCCCCCGCGAAGCGCTCCAGCGCCACCACGTCGACCCGGACGGAGTCGAACCGCTCGCACCGCCCGCCCAGCCACCTACCGGCCAGCCCGCGCAGCCGGGCCAGCTTCGCCCCGGTCACCGCTTCGAAGGCGGTGCCGTGGCTCCGCCCGGAGCGGGTCTTCACCTCCACCACGACGAGTGCCCGCCCGTCCCGGGCGACCACGTCGATCTCACCGGCCCGGCACCGCCAGTTGCGATCCAGGATCTGCATGCCGTGCGCCTGCAGATAGTCGACGGCGATCTGCTCGCCGTGCCTGCCGAGCTCGTCCTTCGCGGCCATGGAACCACCTCCGGTTCCAGACCTTCGCGCAGCTCGCAGCCTCATGGTCCGCTCGAGCCTGATTCTGTGGACATCCGGCCGGAGGCGGGGGCGCCTGTGGAGAAGTCCTCAGCCGGAGAAGCCCTCCTTGGGCATCTCCAGGTCGGACTTGGCCAGCTCCTCGACGTTGACGTCCTTGAAGGTGACCACGCGGACGTTCTTGACGAACCTGGCCGGCCG
Source organism: Planomonospora parontospora (assembly GCA_014647935.1). Taxonomy (GTDB): domain Bacteria; phylum Actinomycetota; class Actinomycetes; order Streptosporangiales; family Streptosporangiaceae; genus Planomonospora; species Planomonospora parontospora. The sequence continues at coordinate 215,442 of BMQD01000011.1, read as the reverse complement.
GTACATGTCCCAGACCCAGGCGTCCTGCATCTTCACGTCGAAGAACACGTCGCCGTTCTCGGCCGTGCGGACGTCCAGGTCGACGGAGTTGGTGAGATAGAAGCGCCGCTCGGTCTCCACGACGTAGGTGAACAGGCCGACCACGTCGCGGTATTCGCGGTAAAGCTGCAGCTCCATCTCGGTCTCATATTTCTCGAGATCCTCTGCGCTCATACCGGTCCTCCTGTCACACGCCTTTCCGGCCCGCCCGATCAGGCGGCGCCGGCCCCCACTTCATTCTCGCCCATCGGTCCCGTCCGGCCAGACCTCGCCGCCCTCTCCACCGGAAGCGGGCTATCCGCCCTTGGTGAACGTCCTGGTGAACGTCTCCGGGGTGGAGAGGATAGCCGCCCGCGAGAACGGCCAGTAGATCGCGAAGGCCCGCCCGATCACGTCGTCCTCCGAGATCGTGCCGTCGCCCGCCTGCTCCTCCCAGTTGCGGGAGTCGCGGGACTGCGAGCGGTGGTCGCCCATGACCCACAGGCGGCCCTTCGGGACCACCTTCTCGAACTCGTCCCCGGAGGGGAGGTCGTCGGGGTGGATGTAGTCCTTCTCCTCGATCGGCACGCCGTTCACGGTGATCCGCTTCTGGGCGTCGCAGCACTTGACGGTGTCGCCGCCGATCGCGATGACCCGCTTGATGGTGTCCTCGCCGTCCCACCCCTTGAAGACCACCACGTCGCCGCGCTCGGTCGCGCCGTGCAGCTTGTTGACGACCACCCGGTCGTCCTCGACCAGGGTCTTCTCCATCGACTCCGAGGGGATCCAGAAGGACTGGAAGACGAACGCCTGGAGCAGCAGCGCCACGACGACGCCGGAGACCAGCAGGATCAGCGTCTCACGCAGGCTGCCCTTGCGGGAGGACCCGCTCCGGTCGCCGGGACCCTCGTCCCGCCCGTCGTCCGGGCCGGGCCTGCCCTCGTCCTCCGGCACGTCGTCCTGCTTGTTGTCGGGTTCGACTGTCATGGGGTACGGCTACCGCCTCGCACGTCGGCGACGACGCCACAGCACCAGCGGAACCGCCCCGGCGAAGCCGGCGAGGAGCGGGGTCGCCCCTCCCACGGCTGCGGCGGCGTTCAGCGCCGGCTGGCTGAACGTGTCGGGAATGGGGAGAATCGTGGCCCTGGAGAAGGGCCAGACGATGACGAACGCCCGGCCGATCACCTTGTCGATCGGGATCGTCCCGCCGCCGGGATCGCCCATGTGCTCGCGGGAGTCGAGGGAGACCCCCCGGTGGTCGCCCATGACCCACAGGCGGCCCGGCGGGACCTTGACCTCGAAGGGCTTCTGGGACGGCAGGTCGTGCGGGTAGAGGTACTGCCGCTCGTCGATGGCCACCCCGTTGACCGTGACGCGGTCCTTCGCGTCGCAGCACTTCACGACGTCCCCGGGGACGCCGATGACCCGCTTGATGTAGTCCTTCTCACCGGGCACCACGCCGAAGGCGGTGCCGACCCAGTGGAAGAAGGCCGCGAAGGGGTTGGACGGCTCCTCGATCTGCACCTCGCCGTCCCAGGAGTCCACGCCGGAGAAGACCACCACGTCGCCGCGCTCGATGTCCCGGACGTGGTAGACGAGCTTGTTGACCAGGACCCGGTCGTTCTTCAGGAGGGTGTTCTCCATCGACTCCGACGGGATGTAGAAGGCCTGGACGATGAAGGTCTTGATGAAGAGCGCGAGCAGCAGCGCGACGACCACCAAGACGGGCAGCTCCTTCCAGAAGGAGCCCTTCTTCTTGTCCTTGCCGCCCTTGGCGGTCTTCTTGGTGTCTTCCGCGACCACGTCCACCTCGTCCTCGACAGACCGGGGCGATTCCCCGCCGCTTGCCTGGCCCTCGTTAGTCATCGCTGACGAGCCTAGATGATGGCGGAGGCGCGATGGTCGAGGCCGCGGGTTAAGGGCCGCCCCTGATTGCATCAGCGTTGTCCCGTCTGCGCGCGTTCCGCCGGCTCCCGGCGGTACGGTCGCCCACGGAGATCGCGTGCCCGGACACGCGAACGGCCCGCCTCCCAGGGGAGGCGGGCCGGGACGGCGTCGCGTGCGACTAGCGGGCTTCGCGCTTCTCGCGGATGCGGGCGGCCTTGCCGCGCAGGTCGCGCATGTAGTAGAGCTTGGCGCGACGGACGTCACCGCGCGTCACGACGTTGATCTTCTCGATGACCGGGCTGTGGACCGGGAAGGTCCGCTCGACACCGACGCTGTAGCTGATCTTGCGGACGGTGAAGGTCTCGCGGGCGCCACCGCCCTGACGGCGCAGCACGAAGCCCTTGAAGATCTGGACACGGGAGCGGTTGCCCTCGATGACCCGGACGTGGACCTCGAGCGTGTCGCCGGGCCGGAAGTCCGGGACGTCGCTGCGGAGCGTGGCCTTCTCGAGCTCGGTGATCAGCGTGTGCATGACAGTGGTACCTCATTTACGCGAGCACGCGGAGGTCCACCCGGCCGCGACGGGGCGGCATCGTGATGGACGCACATGCTGGACTGATGTGTCGGTCGTGAAGCCGGGAGCTGCGACCCGGCGGCGCGCGCCGGCCTGCGGGCAGTCCGCGGCAATGGTTCAGTGTGCCATATTCTCGCGGTCCACCGGAAATCCGAGCTCCTCCAGGAGCAGCCGGTCGTGCTTGTCCATGCTCTCCGGATCGAGCTCGGCCAGCAGCTCGGGGCGGTTCTTCGCGGTACGGCGCAGCGCCTCGTCCCGCCGCCAGCGGGCGATCCTCCCGTGGTGGCCGGAGAGCAGGACCTCGGGGATCTCCCGGCCCCGCCACTCGGGCGGCTTGGTGTAGACCGGGCCCTCCAGGAGGTTCTCCATGGCCCCGGGCGCGAACGAGTCGTCCACCGCGGAGCGGGCGTTGCCCAGCACCCCGGGGAGCAGTCGTCCGACGGCCTCGACCATCACCAGCACCGCGGCCTCGCCTCCGGCGAGCACGTAGTCGCCGATGCTGACCTCGTCCACCCGCAGGCGCGAGCCGTACTCGGCCATGACCCGGGAGTCGATGCCCTCGTAGCGCGCGGGGGTGAACAGCAGCCACGGCTCCGCGGCGTACTCCATGGCGAGCCGCTGGGTGAAGGGCACGCCGCTCGGCGTCGGCACGATGATCCGCGGCCGGGACCGCGGATCGGCGGCGAGCACGTCGTCGATGGCCTCGCCCCACGGGCCGGGCTTCATGACCATGCCGGGGCCGCCGCCGTAGGGGGTGTCGTCCACGGTGCGGTGCACGTCGTGCGCCCAGTCGCGGAGCTGGTGCAGGTGGACGTCGAGGATGCCGCGCTCCCTGGCCTTGCCGATGAGGGAGACGTCGAGCGGGGCGAAGTACTCGGGGAAGATCGAGATGACGTCGATGCGCATGGTCAGGCCATCTGGTCCGGGTCCAGCAGCCCCGGCGGCCCGTCCACGAGCAGGGTCCCCGCCTCGAGGTCGATCTCCGGGACCAGCGCCTTCACGAACGGCACGTAGACGTCCGCGCCGCCGCGCCGTACGACCAGCAGGTCCTGGCCGTGGTGGAGCACGTCGACGACCTCGCCGGCCCGCTCCCCGTCGGGGGTGACGACCGTGAGGCCGATGAGCTGGTGGTCGTGGAACTCGTCCGGGTCGTCGGAGGGCGGGACGTCCGCCGAGTCGACGACGAGCACGGTGCCGCGGAGGCCTTCGGCCCCGTCGCGGTCGTCCACGCCCGCGAAGCGGACCAGCAGGGTCCCGGAGTGCCAGCGCCGGGACGCGACGACGAGCGGACCGGCGGACGCGGGGTCGGTGGCGAGCACCGCCCCGGAGGCGAAGCGGCTCTCCGGGTCGTCGGTGCGGACCTCGACGGTCACGTCGCCGCGGAGCCCGTGCGGACGGCCGATCCGGCCTACGACAAGCTGCACGCCCGTCTCCTGAATGTCGTGTCGAAAGAAAGCAGACGGGTCACCCACACCGGTGGGTGACCCGTCCGCTCGATGGATCTCGTGTCGGCCGGGGCCTAGCGGGCCTCGTCCAGGTCGAGCAGGTCGACCCGGATGTACTTGCCGTCGCCGAGGGCGTTCACCACCGTGCGGAGCGCCTTCGCCGTACGGCCACCGCGGCCGATGACCTTGCCCAGGTCCTCGGGATGGACCCGGACCTCAAGCACCCGCCCGCTGCGGATGCGGCGGGCGTGAACCTGGATGTCGTCGGGATGCTCGACGATGCCCTTCACCAGGTGCTCGAGGGCCTCCTCGAGCATCTCAGGCCTCGCCTTCCGGCTTCTCCTCGGCGGCGGCCGGCTCGACCGGGGTCTCGGCGGCGGCCTCTTCGGCCTTGGGAGCGGCCTTCTTGGCCGACTTCTTAGGCGTGGTGGCGGCGTCCAGGGACAGCGCCTCCTTGGCCGCGGACTCGTAAGCGGCGTGGCGGTCGGCCTTGGGCTCGGCGACCAGGAGCGGAGCCGGAGCGGGCTCGCCCTTGAACTTCTGCCAGTCACCGGTGAGCTTGAGGAGCTTCAGCACCGGCTCGGTCGGCTGCGCGCCGACACCCAGCCAGTAGGCCGCCCGCTCGGCGTCGATCTCGATGCGCGAGGGGTTCTCCTTCGGGTGGTACAGGCCGATCTCCTCGATCGCCCGGCCGTCACGCTTGGTGCGGCTGTCGGCGACGACGACGCGGTACTGCGGGTTGCGGATCATGCCGAGCCGCTTGAGCTTGATCTTGACTGCCACTGGTGTGGTCTCTCCTGCATTAGAGCGTGGGTCAGCGGCGTCTCGTCGAGTGGGGCGCGAAGAGCCGGCCGCTGCAGGGACAGGCGCGACCGGCGGGGGTTAGAGGGCGCCCGCGTGGTCACGATGTTCCAACATGCAATTGTGCCAGACATCTGGGGATGCCCGGCCAACCGATCCCCTTCTTCCGTGTCCGGAAAGGGGAAAGTCCTCGGGCGGGCGCCCCGTGGGGTCACCCGCACCGCGTCATCCGGGCGTCACTTGGGCCGGACGCCCAGGAGCTCCAGCGCCGCGATGGTGATGAAGCCCACCATGATGACCAGCCAGATCCAGCGGGCGCGCCCGTGGAACCTGTCGTCGCCGTCGTCGCTCATCACTGCCCCGGAAGCTTGAACTTGGAGGGGTCGAAGCCCGGCGGCAGCTCCAGGCCGGGAGGGAGCTGGCCGGCGCCCAGGTTGCCGAGGGCACCGCTCATGTCAGGGCCCGCATCAGGAGTCTTGGCGCCCTTGCCGAGCGCGGCCTTGCGCGGGTCGCCGCTGACGCGGCGGCCCTTGGCGGCCTTCTTCTGCGCCGCCTTGGCGGCCTTGCGCCCGCCTGGCATCCCGGGGATGCCCATGCCGCCGGCCATCCGCTTCATCATCTTCTGGGCCTCGAAGAACCGGACGACCAGGTTGTTCACCTCGGTCACCGTGACGCCGGACCCCTTGGCGATGCGCTCGCGGCGCGACCCCTTGATGATCTTCGGGTCCTGCCGCTCGCCCGGGGTCATCGAGCGGATGATGGCCGCGATCCGGTCCAGGTCGCGGTCGTCGACCTGGTTGATCTGGTCGCGCATCTGCCCCATGCCGGGCATCATGCCGAGGAGGTTCTTGATGGGCCCCATCTTGCGGACCATCATCATCTGCTCGAGGAAGTCCTCCAGCGTGAAGCCCTCACCCGAGGTGAGCTTGCCCGCCATCTTGGCGGCCTGCTCCTCGTCGAAGGTCTTCTGCGCCTGCTCGATCAGGGTGAGGATGTCGCCCATGTCGAGGATGCGGGAGGCCATCCGGTCCGGGTGGAAGGCGTCGAAGTCCTCGAGCTTCTCACCGGTGGACGCGAACATGATCGGCTTGCCGGTGATGTGCCGGACCGAGAGGGCCGCGCCGCCGCGCGCGTCGCCGTCGAGCTTGGTGAGCACCACCCCGTCGAAGCCGACGCCGTCCATGAACGCCTGGGCCGTGGAGACGGCGTCCTGGCCGATCATGGCGTCCACGACGAACAGGACCTCGTCGGGCGTGACCGCGTCGCGGATGTCCGCCGCCTGCTTCATCAGCTCCTGGTCGATGCCCAGGCGGCCGGCGGTGTCGATGATGACGACGTCGTGCTGCTGCCGGCGGGCGTGGTCGATCGACTGGCGGGCCACGGCGATCGGGTCGCCGACGCCGTTGCCCGGCTCGGGGGCGTAGACCGCGACCCCCGCCCGCTCGGCCACGACCGAGAGCTGCTGGACCGCGTTGGGCCGCTGGAGGTCCGCGGCGACCAGCAGCGGGGTGTGGTTCTGCTCCCGCAGCCAGCGGGCGAGTTTGCCCGCCAGCGTGGTCTTACCGGCGCCCTGGAGACCGGCGAGCATGATGACGGTCGGCGGGGTCTTCGCGTAACGGAGCCGCCGGGTCTCACCGCCGAGGATCTCGATCAGCTCGTCATTGACGATCTTGACGACCTGCTGGGCCGGGTTCAGCGCCTGGGAGACCTCGGCTCCGCGGGCGCGCTCCTTGACCTGGGCGACGAACGTCTTGACCACGGGCAGCGCGACGTCGGCCTCGAGCAGCGCGATGCGGATCTCGCGGCACGTCGCGTCGATGTCGGCGTCGGAGAGCCGACCCTTGGATCGGAGGGAGGAGAAGACCGATGTGAGCCGGTCGGAAAGCGTCTCGAACACGTGATTGGCCAGCCTCTGCGCTACAGGTCTGCGACTCGACCTCCCAGCCTATCCGCTGACGGCCGCACCCGGCGCCCCGGTGAGGCGCCGCCGGGCCGCGCGGCGGCGAGGGAGGGGATCCGGCGTCCCTAGCGGCCCCAGCCCGGGACGGCCATCCGCACCGTCAGAGCGTGCTCGACCAGCATGATGAGCGTGCTCTTCACCGCGTCCCGGGAGCGCGCGTCGGTCCGCGAGATCGGGATGTTCGGGGCGAGCGTCAGCGCCTCCCGCACCTCCTCCTCGCCGTGCGGGTGGGTGCCGTCCCAGCCGTTGAGCGCGACCACGAAGGGGAGCTTGGCCTCCTCGAAGTAGTCGATCGCCGGGAAGCTGTCGGCCAGGCGGCGGGTGTCGACCAGCACGACCGCGCCGATGGCGCCGCGGACCAGGTCGTCCCACATGAACCAGAACCGGTGCTGCCCGGGCGTGCCGAACAGGTACAGGATCAGGTCCTGGTCCAGGGAGACCCGGCCGAAGTCCATGGCGACCGTGGTCGTGGTCTTGTTGGGGGTGAGGCCGACGTCGTCGATGCCGGCGCTGGCGTCGGTCATCACCGCCTCCGTGGTCAGCGGGAGGATCTCCGACACCGCACCCACGAACGTGGTCTTTCCCACGCCGAAGCCACCGGCGACGACGATCTTCGTCGAGGTGAGGCCGGCACCCCGGTTAGAGCCTGCGAAGTCCACTGAGCACCCTTTCCAGCAGGTTGAGATCCGGCTTGCCCGCGTTCAGCTGCGGCTGATGCAACTGGACCAGCCCCTCTGCCGCCATGTCCGCGACGAGGATCCGGGTGACGCCGAGGGGGATGCGGAGCATCGCGGAGATCTCAGCGACCGAACGCACTTGCCGGCACAGGGCGCTGATCGCCTGATACTCCGGAGTGCGGGTGGATAGATCATGGTGAATCGAGGTCGCCGAGGAGACCAGCGCCTCCATGGCGAGCTGGGTCCGGGGGGCGGTCCGCCCCCCGGTCACGGCGTAGGGGCGGACCAGGGAACTCTGCTCCGCCGGCGCCGGCTGCACGTGATGCGACGGACCGCCCGGCTGCTGCACGTGCTGCCCGGGGTAGCCGGGACCGCCCGGTTGCTGCACGTGCTGCGCGGGCATGCCCGGCTGCGCGGGGTAGCCGGGGCCACCCGGCTGCATGCGGGCGTCGTCCATCGACCGGTGGGGCGGCCCGCCCAGCGGGTCGCCCTCACCTGGCCATCCGCGGCCTGCCACGGCGTCCTCCTAGGGCGGTGTCCGCCGCGGCGCCGACGCGCCGCGGCCCGGATGCTGACCGATCTCTTCCCTCGTCTCTCATGCGCGGGCTCCTTCGGCTCCGAAAGGGAAGTGCCCCGGTGCGCCCGTTCGGGTCGTCACCGGGGGTGGGAGGCCTGGAGTTCGGCGCGGACGGCCGGCGTCAGCACCTGGCCGGCCCGCTCGACGAGCAGGGTCATCTGGTAGGCCACCAGGCCCATGTCGCAGTCGGGCGAGGCGAGCACCGCGAGGCAGGAGCCGTCGCTGATCGACATGATGAGCAGCAGTCCCCGCTGCATCTCCACCACGGTCTGGGTGACCGCGCCGCCCTCGAAGACCCGGGAGGCGCCCTGGGTCAGGCTGAGCAGTCCGGCCGCGACCGCGGCCAGCTGGTCGGCCCGGTCCCGGGGGAACCCGTCCGAGTACGCCAGCGGCAGGCCGTCCGTCGAGACCACGACCGTGTGCGCAACGCCTGGGACGTTGTTCACGAAGTCGGTGATCAGCCAGTTGACCCCCCGAGCGGCCTGGCTCAGTTCGCGCACCGGTCATCCTCCTCGGTCATCGTCATGGGCTCGCTCACCGCTCCTCCCTGCTTCCTTCAACGTCCCGGCCGAAGCCGGGATACGCCTGCTCCTCGGAGGCCTCTCCCCTCGCGACCGCCCGGCCCTGCCGCACTCCCTTCTGGAAGCTCGCCAGCCGGTTGCGCACCGCCTCCGGGGAGACGGTCGGCCGGAGCGCGGGGGCCGGCGGAGCGCCGCCCGCGTCGGGGGCGACCGTGCCGGGCACGAGGTTGGCCTTGGGCACCCGCTTGGGCAGGCCCGCACCGGTGACCCCGCCGAGCGCCGGCTCGCTGGCCGCCCGGGCCGCCTGCCAGCCGGCGTCCGCCGGCGAGGACCAGGCGGACCCGCTCGTCTGGGCGGGGGCCGCGGGCACCGGGGAGTGGAGCGCGGCCGTCTCCTGCAGGTCCGCGCCCGGGCCGGGCGCGGAGTCCGCCGCGGCGGCGGCCGGCTCGGCCTTCCTGAACCAGTCGGACTCCACCGCCGCGAAGATCGGCAGGAACTCCTCCCGCTCCTCCTCCAGCGCGGAGGGCTCGCGCACCACCGGCAGGGGGCCCGTGTTGTCCGCCTCGGCGTCGAACGTGCGGCGCGCCTGCGCTCCCGCGCCCGGCCGCGTCCCCTGGCGCGGGTCCGGCCACACGCCGGTGTCCCCGCGCATGGGCGCGCTCGGCCACGATCCCGGGCCCTCCTGGGAGGTCGTCGGCCAGGCCGGGCCGACACCCGGTGCCGGCACGTGCCCGGGCCAGGGGGTGTCGACCGGCGCCCGGCCCAGGTGGCCCTCCGCCGTGAAGGAGCGCCCGTCCCCGAAGGAGGAGGTCTGCCCCGCGTCGAACGAGGACTGCACGGCGTCGAACGGCGAGCGCCCGTCCCCCGCGAACGAGGACTGCGAGGCGTCGAAGGAGTTGAAGCGCGCTCCCGCGTCGAAGGAGTTGAAGGCCTGCTGCGCCGCCTCGAAGGAGGCGAACGCGGGCCGGGAGGAGTCCAGCGAGACCGGGCTGGCCATCACCGCAGGCCGCTCCGCCGAGGGCGTCGGGGGCGCCTGCGCGCCCCAGTCGCCGCCGTGCGCCCCGGGCTGCGCTCCCGGCATCTGCCCGGTGGGGGCGAGCAGGTTCTCCGGGAGGAGCACCATCGCCGTCAGGCCTCCGCTGTCCTGCTGGCGGAGCTGTACCCGGATGCCGTGGCGCAGGGCCAGGCGGCCGACCACGAACAGGCCCATCCGGCGGGAGACCGAGACGTCCACCACCGGGGGGTTGGCCAGCCGCCAGTTCGCCTGCGCCAGCTCCTCGCCGGTCATGCCGATGCCGAGGTCGGTGACGGACACCATCACGCCGCCGCCGTCGATGCGGTTGCTCGACACGATGACCTTCGTCTCCCTCGGGGAGAAGGAGATCGCGTTCTCGACGAGCTCGGCGATCAGGTGGACGACGTCGTTGACGGACGTGCCCGCCACGGAGACTCCGCCGGACAGCCGCAGGTCCACCCGCTCGTAGTTCTCGACCTCCGACAGCGAGGCGCGGACCACGTCGATCAGCGGGACCGGCTGGCTCCACCGCCGCGCGGGCTCCTGCCCCGCGAGGACCAGGAGGTTCTCGCTGTTGCGGCGCATGCGGGTGGCCAGGTGGTCCAGCCGGAACAGGCTGCCGAGTCGGCCCTCGTCCTGCTCGCCGTGCTCCAGGCTCTCGATGAGGGCCAGCTGGCGCTCGACCAGGGTCTGGCTGCGCCGGGAGAGGTTGACGAACATGGCGTTGACGTTGCTGCGCAGCGTCGCCTCCTCGCCCGCCAGCCGTACGGCCTCGCGGTGGACCTCGTCGAAGGCCCGGGCCACCTCCCCGATCTCGTCGGCCGAGACCACGCCGATGGGCTGGACCTCCACCGAGGTGACCTCGCCCCGCTCGCGCATGCCCTGCACGGTCTCCGGCAGGCGCTCTCCCGCGATGGACAGCGCCTCGGTGCGCAGCCTGCGCAGCGGCTTGACGAGGGAGCGGGCCACGATCGCGGTGACGACCAGGACCATGAGGAGCAGCAGCGCGGTGAGGCCCGCGGTGATCAGCGCGCCGCGCTGCTCGGTCTCCTGGAGCGCGCGGCTCTGCGCGATGACGGTGTCGGCGATCCGCTTCTCGACCTCGCGCATGCGGTCGACCGTGTCGGAGGCGGCGTCGAACCAGATCGCCTGGTCTCCGGCCCCGGACCGGGACACGTCGACGCGCAGGAGCGGGGCCTGCTCGTTCGCCAGCACCAGGGCGCGCAGCCGCATCGACTCCGCGCGGTCCTTCTTCTGGCTGCTGACGGTGTCGTCGAACAGCTGGCGCTGCGCGACCGTCGCCTCGGACTGGAAGGTCACGAGCTCGCTGTCCCGCTCGGCCCGGGCGGCGACGAAGGCGTCCAGGCCCTCGGAGGTGAACCTCCGCTCGGCGAGGGCCACGGCGAGGATCGCCCGTTCCGCGGAGGCCCTCTCCTTGGCCCGGGCCAGCGCGGCGAACGCGTTCGCGCTGCCGGCCAGCCCCTGGTCCGTGACGCCCTGGACGATCTCGTCGTGCAGGGCCAGCAGGTTGTCCAGCGTCCGCGAGTACATGGCGATCGTGGGCTGGGCGGGGAGCCGGGTCTTCGTCGCGGTCTCGCGCATGCTCTTGAGCTCGTCGATGCGGTTGCGGATCTGGGCGAGCTCGGCCCTGCCGCGGTCGCCGAAGTCGTCGGCCTGCCCGCCGCCGAGGATGAGGTCGATGCGGTCGCCGACGTCACCGGCCGCCCGGTCGACGGCCTCGTACTGCTCCTGCAGCTTCGCCAGGGCGGCGCTCCCGCGCCCCTGCGCCACGAAGCGGGCGGACAGGTCGCGTTCCTCCTCCAGCTCGTGCGCGAGCTCGCTGATCTCGGCGGTCAGCTCGGCGCCGGCGCGCACCCGCTCGTACTCGGCGGCGCTGCTGAGCGAGGTGACCGTCCGCAGACCGCCCAGGACGATCGCCGCCATGGTCGGGATGGCGATGAGCGCGATCAGTCGCGACCGCACCCGCCAGTTGCGGAGGGCCAGCTTCCTGTCTCTCTTCACGTTGCCGCCGGCCTCGGTGCCGGGCACCCGATCGCCCTGCGGCGGTTCCCCCGGAGCGGCGGCGCCCGGCCTCGGTTCGCGTTCGCTGGGGGTTGACGCTGTCCTCACTGGCCTCCGCTGCCTCTCCTCGGATCGTCTGCTTAGAGGGGGGATCGCGTCACAACGGTTGATACGCATGTGACGCCGACGCATCCATGGGGTAGGGGTTATTGGAGCACAGCCGGATGAGTTCGGCCAACGGCGCATAAGTCGCGGATTATCCGTAACCCCCACATGTCATCCGCAACCGGACAACAACTCTCCGTCTCGCCGGGCAGGGTCGGGCAGAACCGGGAATTTCCCCTTCAGGCACCCCATCCGCTTCCGCCAAACCCCGACAAGGGTCCATAAGGACGATAAAAGACCTTTTATGCCCATTTGACCATATGGACCGATATTTGTTATTTGGTTCATCCTCTCCGCTACTCTGATCCGCGATCGACATCCCCCTTGATCACCTGCCTCACGGGACCACCTCCGCGCCGCCCGCTGCTTCGGCGAGTCCCGCCAGGGCGGATCAACGCAGTGAATGGAGACCCCATGAGGTTCAGACTTGCCGGACGGGCCGCCGCGGCGGGACTCGCCGCCGTGCTGGCGCTCGCCGCCTGCGGCGGATCGGACCCGGAGACCACGGCCGCCGCGGCGCCCGGCGGGGCCGGCGGCCCGGAGAAGACCCAGCTCACCATCGGGGCCCTGCCCATCCCCGACTCCGCCGCGCTCTACATCGCCAACAAGCGGGGCTTCTTCGCCGGAGAGGGCCTGACCGTGAAGATCGAGCCGATCCAGGGCGGCGCGCAGGCGCAGCAGAGCCTCCTCGGCGGCTCCCTGGACGCGACGCAGACCAACTACGTCTCGACCTTCCTCGCCGTCTCGGCCGGCAACAAGATGAAGATCATCTCTGACCTTTACCAGGCGACGCCGAACTCCTTCAACCTGATGGTCGCCAAGGACTCCCCCATCAAGACCCCGGCCGACCTCAAGGGCAAGAAGGTCGCCGTCAACAGCCTCAAGAACATCGGCACGCTGGCCGTCACCTCGGTGCTGAAGACGCACGGCCTCACCGCCGAGGACGTGCAGTTCCTCGAGTTCCCCTTCCCCGACATGGCGGGCCAGCTGGAGAAGGGCGTCGTCGACGCGGCCTGGATGACCGAGCCGCACCTGACCGCCGCCGCCACCAAGATCGGCGCCCAGAAGCTGGCCGACACCATGACCGGCCCGACCGCGGACTTCCCCATCGCCGGTGTGATCGTCACCGAGAAGTTCGTGAACGAGAACCCCAAGACCGTCGCCGCCTTCCAGCGCGCGGTCGCCAAGGCCCAGCAGATCGCCGCCTCGGACCGCAAGGCCGTCGAGGAGATCCTGCCGACCTACACCAAGATCGACGCGGCCACCGCGGCCGTCATCACCCTCGGCACCTTCCCCACCAGCCTCGACGAGACCCGTCTGCAGCGGGTGGCCGACCTGATGGTGGAGCAGGGGTACCTGAAGAGCCCGATCGAGGCCAAGACCATCCTCCCGGGCGCCAACGGCTGATGACCGGGCGCTCCCTGCTCGACAACAGACCGCTCTGCGGCGCCGTCGGCGTCGCAGGGCTGTTCTGCCTGGTGGAACTCGCCGGACGGACCGGGTTCATCGACCCGATCGTGTTCCCGCTGGCCTCCACGATCGCCGGCCGCGCGGCGGCGCTCGCCGCCGACGGGGACTTCCTCGCCGACGTCGTCTCGACCCTGGGCGCCTGGGCCGCCGGCCTCCTGCTCACCGTGCTGGTCGCCGTTCCCGCCGGATTCGCGCTCGGCACCATGCCCCGCGTGGAGTCGGCGCTCCGGCCCGTCCTGGAGTTCCTCCGGCCCATCCCTTCCGTGGCCCTGATCCCGCTGGCCCTGCTGCTGTTCTCCGACAGGTTCGACATGAAGATCGCGGTGATCGTCTACGCCGCCTCGTGGCCGGTCCTGATCAACACGATGTACGGCCTCAAGGACGTCGACCCGCTGGCCAAGGAGACCCTGCGCAGCTTCGGCTTCGGGCCGCTGGCGGTGCTGTGGCGGGTCTCGCTGCCCAGCACCGCGCCGTTCATCGCCACCGGCGTACGGCTGGCCGCCTCCATCGCGCTCATCCTGGCGATCAGCGCCGAACTGCTCGCGGGCGGCGCCAGCGGCATCGGCACGTTCATCATCGAGGCCGGGAGCAGTCCCGACGCCCTGGAGTTCATCGTCGCCGCCACCATCTGGGCGGGCGTCATCGGGATCGTCTCCAACACCCTGTTCACCCTGGTGGAGCGGCGGCTCTTCCGCTGGCACCTCGCCCGGACGGAGGGCGCCCGGTGATGCGCGTCCTGCGCGGCCTCGGCCGCCTCTGGCTGGTCCCCGTCGTGCTGGTGGCCTGGGAGGCCGCCACCCGCGCCGCCGAGGACAACTTCTTCCCCCCGCCCACCGCGATCGCGGTCCGCATGCACGAGATGTGGCTGTCCGGCCCGCCCGAACGGCTCTGGCTCACCGACGCGGCGGTGGAGAACATCCCGACGAGCGTGGGCAGGCTCTTCGCGGGCTGGCTGCTCGCCGGCGTGATCGGGATCGCCCTGGGCCTCATGCTGGGGCGTTCCCCGGTGCTCTCCCGGTTCCTGGACCCGATCATCGAGTTCGGCAGGGCCATCCCGCCCCCCGCCCTGCTCCCCTTCTTCCTGGCCCTGTTCGCCGCCGGCGCGCAGATGCAGATCGCCACGATCGTGTTCGGCATCATCTGGCCGATCCTGCTCAACGCCGGCGACGGAGCCCGCCACGTCGACCGGCAGCACCTGGAGACGTCCCGGGTCTTCGGGTTCTCCCGGAGCCAGCGGCTGCTCCGCGTCATCCTGCCCTCCGCGATGCCCAAGATCTTCGCCGGCCTGCGGCTCAGCCTCTCCCTGGCCCTGATCCTGATGGTCATCTCCGAGCTGGTGGGCAGCACCAACGGAATCGGCTTCCAGCTCCTGGACGCCCAGCGGTCGTTCGACCTGCCCGGCGTGTGGGGGACCATCGTGGTCCTCGGTGTCCTGGGATACGTGCTCAACTCGGCCTTCCTGGCGGCCGAGCGACGCTTGCTGTCCTGGCACCGGGCCGCCAAGCAGACGATATGAGGACCCGCCGTGCTTGAGATCTCCAACCTGACCCACACCTACGGCAGCGGGCCGGGCGCCCACCACGCCCTCGGCGGCATCGACCTGAAGGTCGCCGAGGGCGAGCTGGTCTGCATCGTCGGCCCTTCGGGGTGCGGCAAGTCCACCCTGCTGCGCTCCATCGCCGGGCTCCTGCGGCCCACCGGCGGGAAGGTGGTGCTGGGCGGCACCGCCGTCGACCGGACCCCGGACGACCTGGCCGTGGTCTTCCAGGACTACAGCCGCTCCCTCTTCCCCTGGATGTCCGTGGCCGACAACGTCTCCCTGCCGCTGCGGCGCAAGGACATGGACAAGAAGCAGCGCCGGAGCGCCGCCATGGAGGCCCTGGAGCAGGTCGGGCTGGAGGGCGCCGCCGCCAAGTATCCGTGGCAGCTCTCCGGCGGCATGCAGCAGCGGGTGTCCATCGCCCGCGCGCTGGCCTACCGCCCCTCGCTGCTGCTGATGGACGAGCCCTTCGGCTCCGTCGACGCGCAGACCCGCGAGGACCTCGAGGACCTCACGCTGCGCGTGCGCAGCCACCACAACATGACCATCCTGCTCATCACCCACGACATCGACGAGAGCGTCTACGTGGGCGACCGGGTCGTGGTCCTGTCCAAGGCCCCCGCCCGGATCGTCGGGGACCTGCGGGTCGACCTGCCCGCTCCGCGCGACCAGATCACCACCCGGGAGCACCCCGACTTCGTGCACCTGCGCGCCGAGGTCGGCCGGCTGGTCCGCGGCATGCGGAGCCAGTCCGCCCCCGCCTCCTGAACCGCTCCCCGGTACGGCTTCCAAGAGATTCCCGAGAGAGAGGACCGTCAATGGACGACCCGCAGGCGCCGGTCTGGGACGTGATCGGCGGGGTGTCCCGCTTCGCCGCCCTGGCCGCGATGGCCGAGCTGGGCTGCGCCGACCACCTGCGCGAGGGCCCGCTGAGCACGGGCGAGCTGGCGGCCCGCTGCGGCGCGGACCCGTCCGCCCTCGGCCGGGTGCTGCGCCAGCTCGCCTCGATGGGGTTCGTCTCGGCGACGGCCCCGGGCGTGTACGGGCTGACCCCCGCGGGAGCCGTACTCCGCAGCGACGTGCCCGACTCGATGCGGGCCGCCGTCCGGATGATCGGCGAGGAGGGCTTCTGGTACGGCATGGGCGCGCTTCCGCGGACCGTGCGCACCGGCGGGTCCGCCTTCGCCGAGCGGCACGGCCCGCTCTACGGCTACCTCAGGGACAACCCGGCCGCCGGGCGGCTGTTCGACGAGTACATGGTGGCCCGCGCCTGGCCGTTCGCGGAGGCCGTGGCCTCGCGCTACGACTTCTCCGGCGTGCGCACCCTGGTCGACGTGGCCGGCGGCAAGGGGCACATCCTGGCCGCCGTCCTGAAGGCGCATTCAAACGTGCGCGGCGTGCTGTTCGACCAGGAGGCCGTGGTCCCGGGCTCGCGGGAGTTCTTCGCCGAGGCCGGTCTTGAAGACCGCTGCGAATGCGTCGCGGGCGACTTCTTCGTCTCCGTGCCCTCCGGCGCCGACGCCTACCTGCTGGGCAGCGTGATCCACAACTGGTCCGACGAGGACGCGGTGCGGATCCTGCGCAACGTCAGGAGCGCGATGGCCGACGACGGCCGGGTGCTGCTGGTGGAGCTGGTCGTGCCGGACGACGACAGGCCGCACATCAGCAAGGACGTGGACATGCGGATGCTCGCCCTGTTCGGCGAGGGGGTGGAGCGCAGCACGTCCGAGTACGCCGAGCTGCTGGGCAAGGCCGCCCTCCGGTTCGAGCGGCAGATCGAGCTGCCCGGCGGAGCCGCCGTCGTCGAGGCCCTGCCCGTGTAGGGCCCGGGCGAAGGCGCCCGCGGGGCGTCCGTGCAGGGGCGCCCGCGTGAGGGCGTCCACGTGAGGGCGTCCACGTGAGGGCATCCGCGTGAGGACTCCGGCCCGCCGCGCGTGAGCCGGACGGCTCCACCGCACCGGCCGGCGGCGGGAGGCTCCCCACCGCCGGCCCTCCTTCCCGGAGAATGCGCGGGTCGCTCCCGGAGAATTCATGAACATTTCCAATTCCCGGAATGCAGAACCGGAGAAAGTCCGCCATTCCGCGACGCAGGACGGCGGACCGGAGCCCGCCGCGCGGACGCACCCGCCCGCCGCCCGTGCCTCCGGAACGCCTGGCGCCGCGTCCGGGAGGAGAATTCACCCGCCGCCCGGATCCACGGATCCGGAACCGCTCGAATGCGCGGATCCGGAATAGCACGGATCCGTGGATCCGGAATCACCCGGATTCACGGATCCGGTGCCGTCCGGCCGGAGAACGATGGAATCCGGTGGCCGAGGCGGCCGCCGTACCGCGATTTCCCTTTCGGGGCCGCCGCCCGCCCGGAGCCCGATTCCGGATCGGACGGCGAATGCGCGGCGGAAAGGGCCGTGCGCCTCCCGTTTCCTTTCCGCACCGCTCCCGGGTCCGCCGGCGGGGACCGGGTCAGCCGCGGGTGACGCTCCACGAGGCCCGTTCGTTGAGGAATCTGACGTCCGTGTCGGTGATCCGGCGCTGCGCGGCGGCCATCTCCGCCAGTTCCTCCGACGTGAGCACGTCGGCGATGTCGTCGAACCCGTCCGGCGCCCGCTCGGTGACCAGCGCGATGGTCTTCTCCATCGGCAGTTCCCGGTGGGCCAGCACCAGCTCGCCGGTGACGGGCCGGCGCTCCGCCTCGTAGGCGGCCAGCCCCGCGACGGGATCGGCGGCGACGGCCAGTTCCCTCGCCAGGATCCGGGCGTCCAGCACGGCCTGCGAACCGCCGTTCGCGCCGATGGGGTACAGCGGATGCGCGGCGTCCCCCAGCAGGGTGACCCGGCCCCGGCCCCACCAGGGGAGCGGGTCCCTGTCGACCATGGGGTACTCCAGGATCCGCTCGGAGGCGGAGATGAGCGCGGGCACGTCCAGGTAGGGGAAGCGCCAGCCCTCGAAGTGCGGGAGCACGTCCTCCAGCCGGCCCCGCCTGGACCAGTCGGCGGCCGTGACGGGACCGGGTTCGCCGGTCAGCACCTCGGCCACCCAGTTGATCAGCACCCGCCCGCCGCCCCGCCGGGCGATGGGGTAGACCACGAACTTGGCCGACCGGTTGGAGCCCGCGACGACCTGCGTGGCCCCGTCGAGAAAGGACTCCCCCTCGGCCGTGCCCCGCCACATCCGGATGCCGTTCCACAGCAGCGGCCCGCCGTCCGGGTGCAGGCGGGCGCGCACCACCGAGTGGACGCCGTCCGCGCCCACCAGGACGTCGGCCGTCTCCTTCCGGGTCTCGCCGGTGCGCACGTCGCGCAGCGACGCCGTGACCCCGGTCCCGTCCTGCTCGAAGTCCTCCAGCGAGAGACCGGTGCGGACCGCACCGGGACCCAGGCGTTCGCGCACCGTCGCCAGGAGCGTCATCTGCAGCTCGCCGCGGTGGACGGCGTACTGGGGCCAGTCGTAGCCCGCGATCGTCCCGCGGGGCAGCGGGAGGATCACCCCGCCGTACCTGTCGGTGAACGTGAAGTAGTTCATCGAGATGCCGAGTCCGGCGAGCTCCTCCCCCAGGCCCAGTTCGGTCAGCTCGCGCACCGCGTGGGGCTGCAGGTTGATGCCGACGCCGAGCGGGCGCGGCTCCGTGACCGCCTCGGCGACCGTGCAGTCGATGCCCGCGGCGTGCAGGCTCAGCGCGGTGGCCAGTCCTCCGATGCCTCCACCGATGATCAGTACGCGCATGTCTTCCCCGGTGTCCGTCGGAGGCTCACGCCGCCTCCCGTGCGTTCAGGTGCCAGCCGAGCGCCCGCCGCTCCACCGCGACGAAGGCGGCGTTGAGCAGGTATCCCAGCAGGCCGAGCAGCATGATCCCGGCCCACATCTCGGGCAGTTCGAAACTGCGCTGGGCTCCGATGAGGAGGGATCCGATGCCCGCCGTACTGCCGACGAGCTCGGACAGGACCATCAGGATCAGCGCGATGCCCAGGCTGATCCGGAGCCCCGCCACGATCTTCGGTGCGGCGCCGGGCAGGACGACCCGCAGCAGCCTGCGGCCGCCCCGCACCCCGAAGACCTCGGCGGTGTCCAGGTGGAGCCGGTCCACCGTGCGGACGCCGTCGACGGTGTTGAGCAGCACCGGCCAGACGACGCCGGAGACGATGGTCGCCACCTGCATGGGCGTGCCGAGGCTGAAGACCGCGACGTAGAAGGAGAGCAGGGTGGGCGGGGGGATCGCCCGCCCGAAGTGGACCATCGGCTCCACGTAGTCGGACAGCCGGCGCGAGAGCCCGAGCGCGACACCGACCGCGACCCCGGCGACGCAGGCCAGCACCCAGCCGCCGAACAGGTTGTACAGGCTGTGCCCGAAGTCCTCCAGCGCGTCCTCGGTGAGGAAGAGCCGGCTCGCCGGGCCGGAGAACCACAGGTCGTGCATCGTGACGGCGATCTCCGACGGCGGCGGGAAGTAGCTCTCCCCGACGATCCGGGTGACCGCCTCCCAGCCGGCGAGCAGCAGCGCCGCGAGCCAGAGCCGGGAGAACAGCCCCCGCACGACCTGACCGGTCCCGCCCGCCGTACCGGGCCGCGGGCTCATGCCGCCGCCCTTCCGGTGCGCGCGAAGTGCCAGCGGAAGGCGCCCTGCTCGACCTTGACCAGCAGGGCGTTCACCAGGAGGCCGAGCGTCCCGGCCCAGACCGCGCCGGCCAGCGTCACGTCGGTGTTGCCCCCGGCGCTGCCCGCCTC
The DNA here is from genome assembly GCA_014647935.1 of Planomonospora parontospora. Classification (GTDB taxonomy): domain Bacteria; phylum Actinomycetota; class Actinomycetes; order Streptosporangiales; family Streptosporangiaceae; genus Planomonospora; species Planomonospora parontospora. The sequence goes on along the minus strand of BMQD01000011.1, from coordinate 196,048 downwards.
GATGAGGAAGACGCCCAGGCCGCTCGTCCCGCCGCTCAGCAGCTCGGCGCCCACCACCACGACCAGCGCGATGCCCGCGGCGACGCGCACACCGGTCGCGACGAACGGCGCGGCGCTGGGCAGCGAGACCCGCCACAGCACCGCCAGCGGCCCGAAGCCGAAGCTGCGCAGGGTCTCCTTGGCCAGCGGGTCCACGTCGCGCAGGGCGTAGAGGGTGTTGAGCAGGATGGGCCAGGTCGCGGCGTAGAAGATCAGGGAGACCTTCATCTCCGTCTCCGACCCGAACAGCAGGATCGCCAGCGGGATCAGCGCCACCGAGGGGATCGGGCGGAGGAACTCCACCACGATCCGGCTCGGCACGCTCAGCCACGGGACCGATCCGAGCACCACGCCGGCCGCGACCGCCGCCACGAGGGCCAAGGCGAGCCCGACCAGCCAGGCCAGCACCGTGTCCGCCATACCTGCGAGGAACACCGGGTCCCCCGCCAGCGTGACGGAGCGGACCAGCACTGCGGACACGGGCGGGACGAGCTCCGGGTCGACGACCTCCAGCCGGGCGGCCGCCTCGGCCAGCGCCACCACCGCGCAGACCCCGGTCACCCCGCGGACGGCACGGGTTCCGATCATTTTCCGGCGAAGATGAGGTCCTGCGCCTTGAGCGGCGCGTCGAGGAGGCCGTACTCGTGCATGCTGTCGGCGACGCGCTGGAGGCGGGTGGCGTCCAGCGTGGTGGGGAAGGCGCCGATGGCGAGGCTGCCGGCCGCGGTCGCGGGGATCTTGGTGTACTTCGGGATGACCGCGACCACGTTGGCCCGGTCGGCCGCCAGCTCCTGGGCCTTGCTCATCGCCCGCTGGAACGCCGCCACGGTCTTGGGGTTGGCGGCGACGAACTCCGAGGTCGCCGCGTAGCCGGCGATCGGGAAGTCCGCGGTCGGGCCCTGAGAGGTGTCCCAGACGACCCGGGCGCCGATGTTCTGCGCGATGAACGTGCCGAACGGCTCGACGACCTGGGCCGCGTCGACCGTGCCTGCCTTCAGCGCGCCCTCCATCTCCGGGAAGGGGAACTCCGCGAAGTTCTTGTCCTCGTCGAGCTCGATGTTGTGCGCCTTGCCCGCGACGCGGATCAGCATCGTGCTGATGTTGCGCTTGGTGTTGACCGCGATGGTCTTGTCCTTGAGGTCGGCGACCGTCTGGATCGGGCTGTCCTTGGGGACCATGATCACATGCGTCTTCGGCGCGCTCTGGAAGCCGTCGGAGACGATCTTCAGGTCGATGGCGCCCTTGGCCGTCGCGCTGAAGAACGAGACGTAGTTGCCGAAGCTGATGTCCAGGCTGCCGCCCTTGAGCTTGGGGATCGCCTCCGCGCCGCCCGCCAGTACGCTCGGCTTGACCTCGAGGCCCTCGGCCTTGAACAGGCCCTTCTCCATCGCGATCTGCAGCGGGGCCGTGTCGACGACCGGCATCGTGCCGACGTTGATCGTGGTCTTCTCCAGGCCGGCGCCGCCCGCGGAGGCCCCGGACGCCCCGGAGGCCGTGGTCGGCTCATCGGCGCCGCCGCACCCGGCGACCGCCATCAGGGCCAGCGTCAGCAGACCGACGAACGACGAACGGAGTTTCATGCGTCCTCCAGGAGGAAAGCGGAGAAGGCCGGCCGGCACAGGGCGGCGGCCTCCGGAAATGGCGGGATCACAGAGCGGGGAATGTCGATTAAATTACCCCCGCCACTCTAGTATCAAGTCCCCCTCTTGGTGCATAACTTGATGATGTGGAGAAAACATCCACAAAACGGTCAAGCAATCCTGGATGAACCCCGGCCCGACCGCTCTTCAATCGCAGTTCAACGAGTACGGCTTCCGAAATCCCCCCGCCGGGCCGCCGCCCCGGCTCGGATCCGCCCCGCGAGCGGGCGGCCGTTTCCCCGCCCCGCGCCGCCGGACCGCAGATCAGCGGACCGGCCCTGCGGTGTCCGGCTCGGCCGGCATCGGACGCTTTCCGGGGCGCCGCACTTCCGGTCCGGTTCTTCCGAGGCTTCCCCGTACGCCTCACGGCCCTTCCTGCGGAAATCCGAACGGCACGGGGGCACCCGGGACCGGAAAACCGCCGTCCTTTCCTGGATGACCGTTCAACAGACGCCCGTACCGCACTCCTCACATAACAGGTGGTGAGGAGTACGGGAAAACACCGGCGGCCGCCGATACTGAAGCAGCGTCCGGAACGTCCGGCCCTCCACCGGGACGGCGGCGCCCTGCCGCGGCGACCTGGCCACCGAGAGCGGGGGCAGGTCCCGAACACGCACCACCGGGGCGACCGCGCGGGCCGTCCGGCACAAGGCGGATCGCCCCCGCCCGGACGGGAACCGCCTGCGGCACGGCGTCGCCCACTCGCCCTTCCGCCATCCGTGAAGCCGCTTTCCCGGCCGCCGGGAAGCCTCCGGCGCCCCGCGCGTTCCCGGCCGCCGGGAAGCCGTCGCCGCTCCGCGCATTCCGCGCATTCCGGGCCGCCGGGGTCTCCGAGAGCATTTCGCTCCCCCGTTTTCGGACAGGCCATTATTTAAGTAATATCCGCCGCCTCGCTTTAACGATCACGTATCCGCTAGGCTGACGCGCCGTCGTGCCGCGACCTTCTCCCGCATGGGACCGATACGGGAGAACGCGGCTTCCGATTAAGGAGGTTCCATGGGAAACAAACGCGTGATCCGCAACTCCCTCATCGGACTCGCCACGGCTTTGACACTCGCCGCATGCGGCACCTCTGGCACCGAAGCGGAGAAACCGGCGGCGTCCAACGGCCTTGAGAAGACCGAGCTGACCATCGGCGTCGTACCGGTGCCGTCCTCCGCTCCGCTTTTCATCGCGCAGGAAAGAGGCTTCTTCAAAGAGGAGGGCCTGACCATCAAGACGGAGACGATCCAGGCTCCGCAGGCGGTCATGCCGAAAATCCTCAACGGTCAGATCGACGCCTTCCTGACCAGTTACGTCTCCTTGATCACCATCAGTGACTCCGGTGCGGCCAAGCTCAAGATGCTCGCGGAGTCCCAGCAGGGGGCGCCCGGTGTCAACGGGGTCGTCGTCGTCAAGGACTCCCCCATCCGCGAACCCAAGCAGCTCAAGGGCAAGACCATCGCGGTGAACGTGGTCAAGGCCCTCGGCGAGGTCACCGTCAGCGCCCAGCTGAAGGTCCACGGCCTGGCGCCGTCCGACGTCAAGTTCGTGCCCGTGCCCTTCGCCGACCAGCTCGCCCAGCTCAAGGCGGGCACCGTCGACGCGGCGTGGCTCACCGAGCCCTACATCTCCGCCGCGCAGAAGGACCTCGGCGCCACCCTGCTGATCGACACCCTGTCCGGTCCCACGGAGGGGCTCCCGCTCGACGGCTGGGCCTCCACCGACGACTGGATCGCCAAGCATCCCAAGACCGCCGCGGCCTTCCAGCGCGCGATCGGCAAGGCGCAGCAGATCGCGGCGTCCGACCGCCAGGCCCTCAACAAGGTCATCCCGACCTTCACGCAGATCCCCGCCGACGTGGCCGCGACCATGGCGATGGGCACCTTCTCCACCTCGCTGAACCCCACCCGGGTCCAGCGCGTGGCCGACCTGCTCTCCGAGTTCGCGATCACCAAGAACAAGGTGGACGCCGCCTCCCTGCTGGCCGCAGCCCCGCAATGAACACCGGAACGGCGCTCCGCGGTGCCCTGGGCATCGCGGGGTTCCTCCTCGTCGCCGAGGCACTGGGCAGGACCGGGGTCGTCGACCCGTACGCCGTCCCGCTGGCCTCCTCCGTCCTCTCCGGCGCGTTCGGCCTCCTGCTGGACGGAGAGTTCCTCGCCGGGGTGGGCGACACCCTCTCCTCGGCTGCGGCCGGACTGCTGCTGGCCACCGCGGCGGCCGTACCGTCCGGGCTGGTGCTGGGCACCTTCCCCAGGGCCGAGCGCGCCGTGCGGCCGCTGGTGGAGTTCCTGCGCCCGATCCCCTCGGTGGCGCTGCTGCCCCTCGCGCTCTTCGCCCTGGCGGACCAGGGGAAGATCGCGCTGATCGTGTACACCTCCTACTGGTCGGTGCTCATCAACACGCTCTACGGCCTGCGCGACGTCGACCCGCTGGCCAAGGAGACACTGCAGAGCTTCGGTTTCGGCCGCTACGCCGTCGTACGCCGGGTGTCCCTGCCCAGCGCAGCGCCCTTCATCGCCACGGGCGTGCGGATCTCCGCCTCGGTCGCCCTCATCGTCGCGGTGAGCGTCGAGCTCGTGGCGGGGGGCGACGGCATCGGCACCTTCGTCAGCGACGCGGCGGCGGGCAACCGCCGAGATCTGATGATCGCGGCCACCGCTTGGACGGGGGTCATCGGCCTGCTGGTCAATTCCGTGCTCAGCGGGGCGGAGCGGCGGGCCTTCCGCTGGCACCGGACGCAGGCCGGGGAGGGAGCCGCATGACCGCGCCCGGAGCCGGGGACCGCGCGGCCTCGGCGGCGGCGTGGATCGCCCGGCTGTGGATCGTCCCCGTCGCGCTCCTCGGGTGGGAGCTGGCCGCCCGGCTCGCCGGCGCGGTCTACTTCCCGCCGCCCTCCGCGATCCTGGTCCGCCTGCACGAGCTGTGGTTCTCCGGGCCGCTCGGCCGCCTCTTCCTCACCCAGGAGGCGGTCGACCACCTGCTGCCCAGCCTGGGCCGCCTCCTGCTGGGGTGGGCGGCGGCGTGCGCGGTCGCCGTCGTCGCCGGGGTCGCGCTGGGCCGCTCCGCCTCGGCGTACGACTGCGTCAACCCGCTGATCCACTTCTTCCGGTCGATCCCGCCGCCGCTGCTGATCCCGATCGCCATGACCCTGACCGGGGTGGGCACGCCCCTCCAGCTCGCCGCCATCGTCTTCGGCGTCGTCTGGCCCGTCCTCATCAACACGCTGGACGGTGCGCGGCACGTGGACCGCGCCTATCTGGAGACGTGCGAGGTGTTCGGCGTCTCCAGGACCGCGCAGCTCCTCCGGGTCATCCTGCCCGCGATGGCCCCCAAGGTCTTCGCCGGCCTGCGGATCAGCGTGGCGCTGGCCCTGATCATGATGATCATCTCGGAGTACGTCGGCAGCACGGAGGGGATCGGCTACCACATGCTGGTGGCCCAGAGCCAGGTGGACATCGCGTCCATGTGGACGGCCATCGTGCTTCTCGGAGTGCTGGGGTTCGTGCTCAACTCCCTCTTCCTCCGGGTCGAGCGGCGCGTGCTCGCCTGGCACCGGAGCGCCCGCCGGACCGGCTGACGCGGCGCGGGCCCGCCGGGAAGGGCGGGCCCGCGCCGGAGGCCGGCCGGGAACGGCCGGGAGCCGTCAGACGCGGAGGGTGAGAACGTGCTCGACCAGGGTGATCAGGGTCGACTTCACCGCCTCGCGGGAACGGGCGTCGGTCCTGACGATCGGGACGTGCGGGGAGATCGTCAGCGCCTCCCGCACCTCCTCCTCGCCGTGGAGGTGGGCGCCGCCGAAGCCGTTCAGGGCGACCACGAACGGCAGGCCGGCCTCCTCGAAGTAGTCGATCGCCGGGAAGCTGTCCGCCAGCCTCCGGGTGTCGACCAGGACGATCGCGCCGATCGCGCCCTTGACGAGGTCGTCCCACATGAACCAGAACCGGTGCTGGCCCGGCGTACCGAACAGGTACAGGATCAGGTCCCGGTCCAGGGAGACCCGGCCGAAGTCCATCGCCACGGTGGTGGTCCGCTTCGTCGGGATGTGCGAGAGGTCGTCCACCCCCGAGCTCGCCTCCGTCATGACCGCTTCCGTGGTCAGCGGCATGATCTCGGAGACCGCTCCGACGAAGGTCGTCTTGCCGACACCGAAGCCGCCGGCAACGACGATCTTCGTCGAGGTCATCCCGGCGTCAGAGCCTGCGAAGCCCACTGAGCACCCTTTCAAGCAAGTTGAGATCCGGCTTTCCGGCATTCAGCGACGGCTGGTGGATCTGTACCAGGCCCTCGGCCGACATGTCCGCGATCAACACCCGAGTCACGCCCAGCGGCATACGCAGCAGGGCCGAGATCTCGGCGACCGAACGCACCTGACGGCACATCGAGATGATCGCCTGACACTCTGTGGAGAGCATGGAGGGATCCACACTCGGAGCGGTCGCCGAGGAGACCAGCGCCTCGAGCGCGAGCTGCGTCCGAGGAGCGGTCCTTCCCCCGGTCACAGCGTACGGACGGATCAGACGATCTCGCCCGCTCTTGGCCTGAGGCGGCGGCTCGTTCATCGGATGCTATCCCTCCTTATCGGTTATTGTCCTGCTGTTGCGCGAGTGACGGCCGCCTACCGCTGAGATGCCTGGAGCTCCGCCCGCAGGGCCGGGGTCAGCGTCTGCCCCGCGCGCTCCGCCAGGAGCGTCATCTGGTAGGCCACCAGGCCCATGTCGCAGTCCGGCGAGGCCAGTACGGCCAGCGCCGAGCCGTCGCTGATCGACATGGTCAGCAGGAGGCCCCGCTGCATCTCGATCACGGTCTGCACCACCGGCCCTCCCTCGAAGACCCGGGCGGCCCCCTGCGTCAGGCTGATCAGACCCGCGGTGATCGCGGCGAGCTGGTCGGCGCGGTCCTTCGGAAAGCCCTGCGAGTAGGCGAGCGGGAGGCCGTCCGCGGAGACGATCACCGCGTGGGCGACGCCGGGCATCTCCTTGACGAACTCGGTGATCAGCCAATTGAAGCCGCGGGCGGCCTGACTGAGTTGGTGGTTCACTGCTTCTCTCCCTCGGCGGCGTTGGACCGCTCGTTCATCTCGGCGCGACCCTGCCGTACACCTTGCTGGAAACTGGACAGACGACTGCGCACCCGCTCGGCCGAGATCGGGGGCATCGGGGAGACCGGCGCCGCGGGCGCGGAGGGAGCCGATCCGGGGACCAGGTTGGCCTTGGGCACCCGTTTGGGCAGGCCCGCCCCGGTCAGGCCGCCCTCGGCGGGCTTCTTGGCCGCCTCGGCCGCGGCCCATCCCTGGTCGGCGGGGGTGCTGCTCCAGGGCTGCCGCTCGGCCGCCGCCGCGGGCGCGGGCGCGGACCGGTGCTCCGCCCCGGAGACCCCGGAGGCCCCAGAGTCCTCGACCGGCCCGAACCCGGCGGTCTCATCCGGCTTATCCGTCTTGTCGGCGGGGATGCTGCTACGGAACCAGTCGGAGCCCACCGCCGCGAAGATGGGCAGGAACTCCTCCGGCTCCGGCTCGGTCGCCGACACCCCGACCGCGGGCAGCGTCTGCGTGTTCTCGCCCGGGTCGAGCCGGTGCGGCGACCACGGGTCCGCCTCCGACGCCTCCTGCCAGGACGGCTGCGCCGACCGGTCCTGCCAGGACGCCGGGGCCGCCGGGGCCGCCGGGGCCGCAGACGGCTCGGGGGCGGCCGACGCCTCCTGCCAGGAGGGCTGGTCCTGCCAGGAGGGCTGGGGCGGCTGAGACGGCTGGACCGGACGCCGGGACGGCGGCGCGGGGGTCGGGGTCAGCGGCGAGGACCACAGGCTCTCCACCTCCGAGGCCGACACCACCGGCTTCGACCACAGGTCCGCCACGCTGGGCGGCGGCCCGGCGGGGGCCTGCGGAGCCGGACCGGCCTCGGCCGGAGCGGGGCCGGCGGCCGGCCTCGCCCCGGGCGGCGCGCCGAACGGCGTGTCGTCCATCGGAGGCATCCCGAAGGGGGGCCGCTCGCCCGGCCGGCGCACCGGCGGCATCGGCGGTACGGCGGGCGGGGCCTCCGCCGGGCTGGGCGCCGCGAGCGGGGCCTCGGCCGACTGGAACGCCCCGAAGGAGGACATCTCAAACGACGGGTGCCCCGGACCGAACGAACCGGTCCCCGCACCGGCCCTCGTACCGGCTCCCACCCCGGCGGGCGCCGATCCGAACGGGTCGTGGCGCAGGCCCGCGGCGAACGGGTCCGCCTCCGGCGTGGCCGCCCGGCCCGCGGCCGCGGCGGCCAGGGCCGCCGGGTCGGGCCGCATGGACTGGGCCACCACCCGGGGCGGGAGCAGGACGACGGCGCTGAGGCCGCCGGCCTCGGGACGGCGGAGCTGGACGCGGATACCGTGGCGCAGTGCCAGGCGGCCGACCACGAACAGGCCCATCCGGCGGGAGACCGACAGGTCCACCGCGGGCGGCTCGGCCAGCCGCCGGTTGGCCTCGGCCAGTTCCTCGTCGCTCATGCCGATGCCGGAGTCGGTGACCGCCAGCACGACGCTGCCCATCTCGTTGCCGTTGCTGGTCACCGTGACCTTGGTGTCCTGCGGCGAGAAGAAGATCGCGTTCTCCACGAGCTCCGCGATCAGGTGGACGATGTCGTTGACGGCCTGGCCGATGATCAGCGTGCCGGCCTCCACCCGGAGGGTCACCCGCTCGTAGTTCTCGACCTCCGACAGCGAGGCGCGCACGACGTCGCCGAGCGGGACCGGCTCGCTCCACCGGCGGCTCTGCTCCTGGCCCGCGAGGACCAGGAGGTTCTCGGAGTTGCGGCGCATGCGGGTGGCCAGGTGGTCGAGCTTGAAGAGGCTGGCCAGCCGGTCGTCGTCCTGCTCGCCCTGCTCCAGGTCGTCGATGAGGTCGATCTGCCGCTCCACCAGCGACTGGGTGCGCCGGGAGAGGTTGACGAACATCGCGTTGACGTTGGCCCGCAGCCGGGCCTCGTCGCCCGCCAGCCGGATGGCCTCGCGGTGGACCTCGTCGAAGGCCCGGGCCACTTCCCCGATCTCGTCGCGGGAGAGCACGCCGATCGAGGGCACCTCGATGTTCGGGGCGAGGTCTCCGGACTCGCGCAGCACGCGGACGGTCTCGGGCAGCTTGCTGCCGGCCACCTCCAGGGCCTCGCTGCGCAGCCTGCGCAGCGGACGGACCAGCGTGCCCGCGACCCAGGCGGTGATGAGCAGGATCAGCACCAGCAGGACCAGGATCGCGCCACCGGAGATCATGGCGCTGCGCCGTTCGGCGCCCTCCAGCTCCTGGCTGCGCGCGACCACCGCGGCGGCCATGTCGCGCTCGAGCGTCCGCATGCCGTCCACGATCGCGGTGGAGGAGTCGAACCAGCTGCGGATGCCCACGGTGCCCAGGGTCCGGTTCTCCCGCATCCGGGACATGACCAGGGCGCGGGTGGCGTCGGCCCGGTCGACCTCGGGACCGCCGACCAGCTCGCGGAAGCGTCTGTTCTGCGCCGCGCTCGCGGTCGCCTGGAAGGCCGCCACCTCGCTCACCTGGCTGCGGTAGGCGCCCAGGAAGTCGGCGGGGTCGTCGAAGTCGAAGCCGCCCTCGAGGCGGGCGACCAGGAGGATGCCCCGCTGCCTGGCCACCTGCTCCTTGGCCCGGGACAGCGCGCCCAGCGCCAGCGAGTCACCGGTCAGGCGCTCGTCGCCGCCGCTGCGGCCGAGGTCGTCGTGGAGGGTGACGAAGTCGGCGATCATCCGCGAGTACATGCCGAGGGCGGCGCGCGGGAGCACGCTGCCCTCGGTGATGAGCCGGCGCAGGCCGGGGAGGCCGTGCAGCCAGCGGCGGATCTGGGAGGCCTCGGTCCGGACGCGGGTGGCGTGCTCGCCGCTGATGGCCGCCACCGCCTTCAGCGTCTCGGTGGCGCTCCGGTCGACGACCTCGCGCTGCTCCCTGACCTTGACGAGGCGCGCGGGCCGGCGCTGGTCGGCGATGAACCAGGCGGTGAGGTCGCGTTCGAGAGCCATCTCGTGGGAGAGGACGCCGAGCCGCTCGACGAGCGAGGCGACCTCGGACATCCGCCGGTACTCCGTCGCCGTGGACAGCGCGGTGGTCAGCTGGAGCCCGGTCAGCAGTACGGCCGCCACGGTCGGGAGCAGGATCAGCGCGACCAGACGGGGACGCACACGCCAGTTGGCGGGCAGGAGGCTGCCGAGTACTCCCACCGGCCGGTGGCTCCGGCGGTCTTGTGTCTTCACTGGCCTAGGTAACCCCTCGCCGAGTAGGGAAGCGGCGGAAGCAATTTGAGCACATCCTTTATCGTCACTACGAATGGAGTAACTATCGACAAATCCCTATAAATGGGATATTCGGGCACTAATCACCCATCGTTTTCAGGCAGGCCGGAAGGAGTCCCTCGCCTCCGGCGCCTGGTGCTTGATCATGAGATGGCGCGTCACGGAGTACTCCTGGACCGCCTCCTGGCTCATGTCCTTGCCGAAGCCGCTGCCCTTGACCCCGCCGTGCGGCGCCTCCGAGGCGATCGGCAGGTGGTCGTTGACCCAGGTGACCCCCACGTCGAGGCGGTGCGAGACGTGCAGCGCGCGGGCGACGTCGGCCGACCAGACCGAGGAGGCCAGGCCGTAGGGGGTGTCGTTGGCCAGCCGTACCGCCTCGTCCTCCCCGTCGAACGGCAGGGCGACCAGCACCGGCCCGAAGAGCTCCCCCTGGACGATCTCGCTGTCCTGACGGGCTCCGGCGATCAGCGTCGGCGGGTAGTAGAAGCCTGGCCCCTCGGCCGGGGCGCCCCCGCAGAGCACCGAGGCGCCCTCGGCCACCGCGCGCTCGACGAAGCCGTGCACCCGGTCCCGGTGCCCGGCGGAGATCAGCGGGCCGATGTCGGTCGCCGGGTCCCAGGGGTCGCCCGGCCTGATCCGCTCCAGCGTCGCGCGGAGCGCTTCGACGCCCTCGTCGTAGACCTCGCGGGAGATGTAGACGCGGGTGGCGGCCGTGCAGTCCTGGCCGGTGTTGTAGGTCGCGCCCATCGCCACGCCCCGGGCCATCTCGGCCAGGTCCGCGTCGCCGAAGACCAGGGCCGGGGCCTTGCCGCCGAGCTCCAGATGGACCCGCTTCAGCGAGCCGGCCGCCCCGCGCATGACGGCGCGGCCGGTCTCGGTGGAACCGGTGACGCTCACCATGTCCACGCCCGGGTCGTCCACCAGCGCCCCGCCGGCCTCGGCGTCGCCGAGGACCACCTGCAGCAGCCCGTCGGGCGCGCCGGCCGCCGCGAACAGCTCGGCCAGGCGCAGCGTGCTGCCCGGCGTCCGCGGCGCGGGCTTGACCACCACCGCGTTGCCCGCGGCGAGCGCGGGCCCGGCCTTCCAGACCGCCATCACCAGGGGGAAGTTCCAGGGCGCGATCGAGGCGACGACGCCGACCGGGCGGCGGACCAGCACCGAGGTGTAGCCGGCGCTGAGCACCCCCGCCCCGGTGCCGTCCAGCGAGCGGGCCGCCCCGGCGAAGAAGCGGAGGTTGTCGACCGCGAAGGGCAGCTCGCCGTCGCGGAAGACCGCCGCGGGCTTGCCCGTCTCGGCGACCTCCAGCCGGGTCAGCTCCTCGGCGTCGGCCTCGACGAGGTCGGCGAAGCGCAGCATCACCCGCGCCCGCTCGGCCGGGGTCGCCGAGCCCCACTCCGCGAAGGCCGCCCGCGCCCGCCGTACGGCCGCCGCCACCTCCGCGACCGGGGTGTCGGGCGCCTCGTGCAGCGGTTCGCCCGTCGCCGGGTTGATCAGAATGCCCATGGAACGTCCCTGGTAGATGTGGTCGGCCGTCAGGCCCCGGTGCCGGCCTGCTCGATCAGGTCTGCGGCGCGGCGCAGGCCGTCGCGCCGGCGGATCTCCTCGCCGGCGGCGGCCAGCCTCCCGCGCAGGGCGGCGTCGCCCAGCAGCCGCTCCACCGCCCCGGTCAGCTCGGCGTCGGCGAAGCCGTAGGTGGACAGGCGCACGCCGTAGCCGAGCTCGTGGACGCGCTGGGCGTTGTCGTACTGGTCCCAGAACAGGGGCAGCAGGATCATCGGCTTGCCGAAGTGCAGCGCCTCGGTGACGGTGTTGTTGCCGCCGTGCGTGATGACCAGGTCCACCAGCGGCAGGATCTTGGTCTGCGGCAGGAACTCCGCGCCCCACATGTTGCCGGCGAGCTTGATCTCCTCGTGCAGCGGGCCCTTGGAGACGATGTAGCGGTGCGGGGTGGTGGCCAGCACGTCGATCACCCGCTGCATGAGCTCCACGTCGGCCGAGCCGAGCGAGCCGAGCGAGAAGTAGACCAGCGACCCCTCGCCGCCCTTCAGTGCCTCCGGCAGCTCGAACTCCTCGTCGGTCTCGCGGACCGAGGAGTCCAGGCGGTGCCAGCTCGGCCCCAGCGGCCGGGCGTCGGTGTAGTCGGCGATCTCCGGGAAGACGTAGAGGTTCAGGTCGCCGGAGTGGATGAAGTCCAGGTCCGGCAGGGCGGGGGCGCCCTGCTCGACGACCCACTCGTTGAAGGCGGTCCAGATCTCGCGGTGGGTCCGGTCGTACTCGGCGCGGAAGGCGTCCCACTCGGAGCGGTCGCCGGCGGGCAGGCCGGAGAAGACCGGCGCCACGCCCTCGCCGCGGACCTCCAGCGGGTTGCAGGAGACGATGCGGACGAACGGCTTGCCCGCGGTCACCAGCGCCGGGAAGGCGATGACGTTGTCCTCGACGATGACGTCCGGCTGCACCCGCTCGATGATCTCCTTGAGCTGCGGCTCGCAGTACTTCGCGCCGTCGATGAGCGCGTCCCAGATCGGCTTGGTCACCGTCTCCAGCTGCTCGGCGGTGGACTTGCGGTACTCCGGCGCGGTGTCGCGGATGAAGTCCTTCCAGAACTGCCCGGCGTCCTGCTCCTCCTCCGACGGCGGGGCGAGGTCGACCAGGTCCTCCTCGAAGCCGAGCGCCGTCAATTTCCCCTTCCACGAGGCTTCAGCAGCGAAAACGACCCGGTGGCCGCGCTTACGAAGAATGTCGCCGATGCCGATGCAGTTGTTCGTCGGCCCGTAGGCGCTCTCCGGCATGAACAGGATCGTAAGAGCCATCGTGTCCTCCGAGATCAGGGGTTTTGGAATCTGGTGAATACTGGTTTAAATATTGATCTAGCGGAAATGCCGGACAGCGGTCACTATGGACCCCGGCATAAACCAAGGGTGACGAACGGGGAAATATGGCGCGCAAGAGCCGGTCGGACCGACGGGTGGACCTCATCGACGCGGCGCGCCGGGCGATCATCCGGCACGGCACCGACGGCGTCGGCCTCAACCACGTCGCCGAGGAGGCGGGACTGACCTCCGGCGCGGTGCTCTACCACTACCCCAACCTCGGCGAACTGCTGGTGGACGCCCACCACGCCGGGATGGAGCGCTTCTACGAGCTGCGCCTCAAGCGGATCAGCGGCATGCGCGACCCGGCCGAGAAGCTCGTCGTGACCATCCGCTCCGGCCTGCCGCACGGCCCGGACGACCCGGACGTGCGGCTGCTCAACGAACTCGGCGGCGCCGCCTCCCGCAACCGGATGTACGCCCTGCTGCTCACCACGCTCTACGACCGGCAGGTCTCGATGTACCAGAGCATCCTGGAGACCGGCAGCGCGCTGGGGACCTTCACGCTGGCCGACGACTCCCTGGTCATCGCGCGCAACCTCGTCGCGCTGGAGGACGCGTACGGTTACCGCATAACGGCCCGCCATCCGGTGATCGGCCCGGAGGAGGCGGCGGACCTGATCCTCTCCTACGCCCGGACGGTCACGGGCAACCCGCTGAAGACGTCTCACTGAGGCACCAGGACCCCGTCCTCGGGCGCCCAGGACAGCGCCACCCGCGTGCCCGGCCGGGCCCGGGTGGCGCCCTGGACGGCCACCAGGACCGGCCGCTCGCAGCCCGGCACGGCGACGGAGACGTGCGAGACGCCGCCGTAGAAGCTCACGTCCGCCACCTCGCCCCGCAGCGTGCCGGCGCCCTCCGCGGTCTCGGGCGCCAGCCGCACCCGCTCCGGCCGTACGGCCAGCAGCGCGGACGTCCCGTCGGGCAGGTCGGAGGCGCCGGGCAGCACGCCGAGCCCGTCGGCGGCCAGGCCCACCGCGCACGCCCGGCCCGGGAAGAGGTTGCCCGCGCCGACGAACCCGGCGACGAACGGGGTGCGCGGCCGCTCGTAGAGCGCGACCGGCTCGTCCACCTGCTCCACCCGGCCCGCGTTGAAGACCGCGATCCGGTCGGCCAGCGACATGGCCTCCTCCTGGTCGTGGGTGACCACGACGAAGGTGATGCCGACCTCGTGCTGGAGCCGCTTGAGCTCCAGCTGCATCTCCGCCCGCACCTGCTTGTCCAGCGCGGACAGCGGCTCGTCGAGCAGGAGCAGCCGCGGCCGCTTGACGATCGCGCGGGCCAGCGCGACCCGCTGCCGCTGGCCGCCGGAGAGCTGGTGCGGCCTGCGCCCGGCCGCCTCGGTCAGGCCCACCTTCTCCAGCACCTCGCCGACCCGGGTGCGGACCTCCGCCTTCGGCAGCCGCTCCCGCTCCAGGCCGTAGGCGACGTTCTTGGCCACGGTCATGTGCGGGAACAGCGCGTAGGACTGGAACATCAGGTTGACCGGGCGGCGGTGCGCGGGCCTGCCCAGCAGGTCGGCGCCGTCGAGGGTGACGGAGCCGGCGTCCGGCGACTCGAACCCGGCCAGGATCCGCAGGAGCGTGGTCTTGCCGCAGCCGCTCGGGCCGAGCAGGGCGAAGAACTCGCCCTGGCGGATCTCCAGGGAGACGTCCGACAGCGCGGTGACGTCTCCGAAGCGGCGGCTGACACCGGTGATCTGCAGCATCAGGAAAGGGACTCCGTCAGTCGGGTCATCCGCTGGGCCGCGATCACCACGGTGAAGCTCACCGCGAGCAGCACGGTGGCCAGCGCGTTGATCTCCGGGGTGACCCCGAAGCGGACCATTGAGTAGATGACGATGGGCAGGGTCGGCTCGGTCGGCGCCGAGGTGAAGAACGCGATGACGAACTCGTCGACGGAGAGCGTGAACGCCAGCAGCGCGCCCGCCGCGATGCCCGGCGCGAGCTGGGGCAGGGTGATCCGGAAGAACGTGGTCACCGGGGTCGCGCCCAGGTCGCGGGAGGCCTCCTCCAGCGAGGTGTCGGCGTGCGCGAGCCGGGTGCGGACCACCGCGGCCACGAACGCCGTGCCGAAGACCGCGTGCGCCAGCAGCACCGAGTGCAGGCCCAGCTCCATCTTCACCCAGACGTAGAACATCAGCAGGCCGATGCCGAGCACCAGGTCCGGCAGCACCGCAGGCAGCACGCCGATCGCGTCCAGCGCCTTCGACCTGCTGTGCCGGGCCATGCCGACCGCCAGCAGCGTGCCGAGCACCGTGGACAGGGCCGTGGCCCCCGCGGCCACGATCAGGGTGTTGACCAGGCCGTGCCGGATCTCGGCGTTGCCGGCCAGCTCGCCGTACCACTTGAGGCTGAAGCCGTCGAAGGAGTACGGCGAGCCGCCGGAGTTGAACGACATGGCGACCAGCACCACGATCGGCGCGTACAGGAAGAGGTAGGTCGCCCAGAAGGGGACGTACAGCAGTCGGGGCTTACGCACGGCGGGCACTCCAGGCCTGCAGCAGCAGCAGGACGATCAGCACGGCCAGCAGCGCCAGCGCGAGCGTGGAGCCGAACGGCCAGTCGCGCGCCTTGAGGAACTGGTCCCTGATCAGGTTGCCGACCATGATCGAACGCCCGCCGCCGAGCAGCTCGGGGACGATGAAGTTGCCGAAGCTCGGCACGAAGACGAACAGGCACCCGGTGACCACCCCGGACCTGGTCAGCGGCAGCGTCACCGAGAAGAACGTGCGCGCGGGCGAGGCGCCGAGGTTGGCCGAGGCCTCGCGGAGCTGCGGGTCGAGCCGCTCGATCGCGGCGTACAGCGGGAGCACCATCAGCGGCAGGTAGGAGTAGACCAGGCCGGTGACGATCGCGCCCTGGCCGTAGAGCAGTTCGTACGGGCCCAGGCCGATCTTCTCCAGCGCGCCGTTGAGCAGGCCGGGACCGCTCAGCAGCACGATCCAGGCGTAGACGCGGACCAGGAAGTTCGTCCAGAACGGCAGCACGATCGCGACCAGCGCGACCGTCTTCCACCGGCGGGGCAGCCGGGCGATCAGGTACGCCGTCGGATACCCGGCGAGCAGCGCGATCACCGTGGCGATCGTGGCCAGCTTCAGCGAACCGAGCACGACCTCGAGGTAGAGCGGGTCCAGCAGCCGGGTGAAGTTCTCCCCCGTCACCTCGTAGACGACGCCGCCGAACCGCCCGCGGCGGAACACCGTGTAGCCGAGCACCAGCGCCAGCGGGATCAGCAGGAACGCGACCAGGTAGGCGAGGCCGGGCCCGAGGAAGACCAGCCGCCCCAGCGCGCGCGACCGGCGCGACCGCGATGCCGCGGCCGCGCCGGAGACGACGGTGGAACCGGTCACTGCTTCGCCGCGACCTCGGTCGCCAGGCGGGTGAACTTGGCCGAGTCCTCGCCCAGGTCGATGATCGACTCACCCTGGAGCAGGTCCGCCGGGCTCATCTGCAGCGGCGTGTTCTGCGCCTTCAGGTCGGCGTCGACGATGTCCATCGCGGCCTTGTTCGGCACCTTGTACAGGATGTTCGAGGCGGCCCAGCCGTGCACCTTCGGGTCCAGGATGTGGTTGATGAACGCGTGCGCGGCCTCCTTGTTCTTGGAGGACTTCAGGATGACCATCGTGTCCACCCAGAGGTCGCTGCCCTCCTTGGGGACCACGAACTTGATGTTCTTCTCGGAGGTCGGGCACCAGCCGTCCCACGCCTCGACCATGACGGCCTCGCCGCTCTTCAGGCGGTCGCCGAAGGTCGTGTCGTCGTAGGCGAGCAGGTTCGGCTTGGCCGCGAGCAGCTTCTCCTTGACCTTGGCCAGCTCCTCGTCGCTGCGGGTGTTGACCGAGTAGCCGAGCGCCTTGATGGCGGGCAGTGCCAGCCAGCGCTCGGTGGTCATCATGGTGACCTTCTTCTTGGCCTCGGCGGGCGGGTCGAGGATGTCGTTCCAGCTGGCCGGCTTCGTCTTCACCAGGTCTTCCCGGTAGCAGATGCCGGTGGTGCCCCAGGTGTAGGGGACGGAGAAGGTGTTGCCCTTGTCGTAGGCCAGCTCCTTCGCCTCGGGGTAGAGGTTGGCCAGGTTCGGGATCAGCTCGGGGTGCAGCGGCTCCAGCAGCCCGGCCTCGTTGAGCGCCTGGGCGTACTGCCCGGAGACGAAGGCCACGTCGATGCCGGTGTCGGCGCCCGAGGTGAGCTTCGCCATCGCGACCTCGTTGGTGTCGTGCAGCGTGACCTTCAGGTCGAACTTGAGTTTGCTCTTGATCTCCTGGGGCAGTTCCTTGGGCGTGTAACCGTCCCAGACGGTCACCGTGAGGCTCTGCTTCGACAGGTCGGCGTTGGGGTCGAGCTGGTCGACGGCTGCGCCGGACGCGGGGGACGCGGCGGTGTCGGCGGCCTCCCCGCCGCACGCCGAGAGTGCGAGCGCGAGACCGGCGGCCACTGCGGCAGCCGGAAGACGACGGGTGTACCGGGAACGGGACACAGCCGCTACTCCTTCATAATTCAGATGTATGAGGGTGGTTCGGTCGTTTCGGACGTGACAGACCAAAGCAGGAGTGTTGCAGGCAACATCAACTTGAGCAACACTGATCGCGACATCACCACGTGGAAGCTTGATCTGTTTGCTGAACGGACCTTCAATATGGGAGCGCCTCGACGGCGCCCCCCGCGCCGGCGACGGCCGGACCGCCGAGCTGCTGTCCGCCCTGGCATGGCACGTTCCCGCACCGTACGACGTCACCCGCTTCCACCCGCTGCCCGTCCTGCCCGCCGGGGCGGTTGAACGCGGCTTCGACGTCGATCAGACCAACCACTCGGTGGTCGTCGGCGAGACCGTCGTAGTGAAATGGCTCACACCTCCCGCTCCGCTCCCCCAGCCCGCCCCCGAGATGTTCGCCCACCTGTCGGCGGTCGGCTTCACCGCCACGGCCGCGCCCTACGCGGCGCTCACCCGCGGTGGCGAGCTCCTCGCCCTGGTGACGGCCTACCTGCCGGACGCCCGGGACGGCTGGGAATGGTGCGTGGACGAGGCCGCCGCGGGCCGCACGGACTTCACCGCCGGCCTGGGCGTGCTCGCCGCCGACCTGCACGTCGCCCTGGCCGCCCCGTCGGGGACCTTCCCCGACCCGGTACGGCTCCCGCCCGACGGGCGTGAGCGACCGTTCGCCCACAGCCCGGGGAGCGGAGGACCCGATCGGCCCCGCGACCCGGGACCGGACGCGTGCCCGCCGGGCCCGTGGGCGGCCCGCGCCGAGGCGGCGCTCCGCGAGGCGCTGGCGCTGACCGACGGCGAGGACGGCGAGTGGCTGGCCGCCCGCGCGGGCCTCATGGCGGAGAGGTTCCGCGCCCTGAACGGCCACGACGCGACCCCGCTGATCCGCATCCACGGCGACCTGCACGTCGGCCAGATCCTCCGCTGGTCCGGCGGTTACGCCGTGGTCGACTTCGACGGCAACCCGACGGTCTCCGACACCGACCCCTACCAGCCGGCCGCCCGCGACCTCGCCCAGCTGTCCACCAGCCTGGAGCACGCCGGGCAGATCGCGATCCGGCGCCGGGGCGCCGACCCCGCCGCGACCGCGCGGTGGGCGGCGCGGGCGACCCTCTCCCTGCGGGACGCCTACACCGGTCGCCTGCGCGAACGCGGGCACGCCCACCTGCTCCACGAGGGGCTGCTGAGCGCGTTCGCCCTCGAACAGGAGTGCCGCGAACTCGTCTACGCCGCCCGCCACCTGCCCCGCTGGCGCTACGCCCCCATGGGCGTCCTGCGCTCCTGGTACGGCTGACCACCCGCCGCCGCACGGCCGGGCACGGACCCGACCCGCCGGCGATCCCGGATGACGACGCGCGCCGGCACCCGGGCCCGGCACCGTCCGTGCGCGTCCCGCCCCGCTCCGACCCGACCTGACCTGACCTGACCGAGGAGACGACGTGAACTCCGAGCTGTACCTCGCCGATCTGGAGGCCAAGCCCGCCGCCCTGGCCGGCCTGGCCGACGCCCTGGAGGCCGGCGACCCGTTCGGGGCGCTGCCGCCGGAGGGGATCCGGCGGGTCATCCTCCTCGGCATGGGCAGCTCCCGGTACGCCGCGGGGGTGGCCGCGCTCCGCCTGCGCGCCGCCGGGGTCGACGCCGCCGCCGAGTACGCCTCGGCCTCGCTCTCCTACCCGGCCGACCCGAAGACCCTGGTCGTGGCCGTCTCCGCCACCGGCGGCAGCCGCGAGACCCTGGACGCGGTCGCCCGGCACCGGGGCCGGTCCTTCGTGGCGGCGATGACCGAGCGGCCGGACTCGCCGATCACCGAGGGCGCCGACCTGGTCGTGCCGATGCTCGCGGGCGAGGAGCGGGGCGGCGTCGCCTGCCGTACCTTCCAGCACACCCTCGCCCTGCTGCTGGCCCTGAACGGCCGCCTGACCGGCGCGGGCCCGGACGTGCCCGCGCTGCTGCGCCGGAGCGCGGAGGCCACGGCCGACCTGCTGGACCGGCGCGGCGAGTGGCTGGAACCCGCCATGGCCCTGCTGGACGGCCCGGCCGGCGTCTACACGATCGCCCCGGCCGAGAGGCTGTCGTCCGCCGAGCAGTCCGCCCTGATGTTCCGCGAGGGGCCCCGCCGGGCCGCCGACGCCTGCGAGACCGGCGACTGGGCGCACGTCGACGTCTACCTCACCAAGACCCTCGACTACCGGGCCGTGCTGTTCCCCGGCTCCCGCTACGACGGGCAGGCCATGGAGTGGATCCGGGAGCGCGGCTCCACCGTCCTGACCGTCGGCGGCGACGTCCCCGGCGCCGCCGCCTCCGTCCGCTACCGGCACGACGACGACCCTGACGTGGCGCTGCTGACCGAGACCCTCGTCTGCGAACTCGTCGCCGCCTGCTGGTGGCTCCCCTGACCGCGCGGTTCCGCCCCTCGCTCCGGCCGGGTCCCGCTCCGTGCGGTGGTCGGGCTTGGTGCGACGGAACGAGACCCGCCCGGACCATCGAGGTCAGAGGCGGCGGAGGCCGCCGAGGACGCGTTCGAGGAGGTCGCGGCCGGGACCGCTCTCCTGGACCTGGGGATGGTAGATCCGGACCAGGCCCTCGGACTCCATGTCGGCGATGAGCACCCGGGCGACGCCGAGGGGAATGCCCAGCAGCGCGGAGATCTCCGCGACCGAACGGACGTGGCGGCACAGCTCGCTGATCGCGCGGTACTCCCGGGTGAAGGAGAGCCCCAGCCGGCCGGAGGTCGCCGAGGAGACCAGCGCCTCCATCGCGAGCTGGGTCCGGGGTGCGGTCCGCCCGCCGGTGACGGCGTACATGCGGACCAGCGAGCTCTCCTCTTCCTCCTGCGGCGGGCCGTACCCCGCTCCGGAGTCCGGGCCGTACTCCCCGCCCCCGCCGTACGGCGGGCCGGACGGGGGCCGCCCGTACTCTCCGCCCCCGCCGTGCCTCGGACCCGGCGGGGGCCCGTAGCCGGGGCCGCGGGGGTCGTTCCAGTAGGGATCGGTCACGGCTCAGCTCTCCCGGTTCGGGAGTTCGTTGCGGGCCCGGCGCACGCCCTGCTGGAAGCTCGCCATCCGGTCGCGCACCCGCTCGGCGGACAGGGGCGCCACCGGCTGCGGCGGCCGGGCGAGCGGCTGCGGTGGGGTCCCGGAGGAACCCGGCGGACTCTGGGGACGCAGGCCGGCCGGGGCCTGGGCCGGGGAGGCGGGCACGGAGCCGGGGACCAGATTGGCCTTGGGTGTCCGTTTGGGCAGTCCCGAGGTGGTCAGCCCGCCGTGCGCGGGCTCGCTCACGGCCCGCGCCGCCTGCCAGCCGCTGTCCGCGGGGGACGACCAGTCCTGCCCGGGTGCGGCGGTGGGCGGCCGCCCACCGGGTTCTCCGGCGGAGGCGGGCTCCTCGCGCGCAGGTCCGGGCCCGCGCACGGGTTCGAGGGTGCCCGTGCGGAACCAGCCGGACTCGACCGAGGCGAAGATCGGCAGGTACTCGTCCCCGGCGTCCAGGGCCGAGGTGCCCGTCCCCGGCAGCGGCCCGGGCTGCCGGGTCTGCGGCGGCAGGGCCGTCACCCCCTCCGGCAGGGGCGCCGACAGGGTGGCGGGCGTCCGGGGGCGGGCCGGTCCCCGGTCCGGTCCCGCCGCGGGGACCGCCTCGGGACCGGACGGGAAGGACGGAAAGGGCGGGAAGGAGCGGCTCGCCGCCAGGTCGAACGGGGACGCCTGGGCGGGCGCGGCGGGGGACGCGCCGGGCAGGGGGGCGAGGAGGTCCTCCGGGAGCAGCACCATTGCGGTCAGGCCGGACTCCTGGGGCCGGAGCCGGACCCGGATGCCGTGCTTGAGGGCCAGGCGGCCGACCACGAACAGGCCCATGCGGCGGGCCACCGAGGCATCGGCCGGCTGCGGGTCGGCCAGGCGCCGGTTGACCTCGGCGAGCTCGTCGGCGGTCATGCCGATGCCCTGGTCGGTCACCGAGATCATCACGCCGCCGCCGTCGATGCGGCTGCTGGAGACGACGACCTCGGTCTCGCCCGGCGAGAACGACAGGGCGTTCTCCACCAGTTCGGCGAGCAGGTGCACCACGTCGCTCACCGCGGGCCCGGCTACGGCCACCTCGGACTGGACGCGGGTGACCACCCGGTCGTAGTTCTCCACCTCCGAGAGCGCGGCGCGGACGACGTCCATGACCTCGACCGGGTTGCGCCAGCGGCGCGCCACCTCCTGCCCGGCGAGGACGAGCAGGTTCTCGCTGTTGCGGCGCATGCGGGTGGCCAGGTGGTCGAGCTTGAACAGGTCGGCCAGGCGGCGGTCGTCGCGTTCGCCGCGCTCCAGCCGCTCCACCAGGGTGAGCTGGCGCTCCACCAGCGTCTGGCTCCGGCGGGAGAGGTTGACGAACATCGCGTTGACCGTGTGGCGCAGCTTCGCCTCGTCGCCCGCCAGCCGTACGGCCTCCCGGTGGACCTCGTCGAAGGCGCGGGCCACCTCGCCGATCTCGTCGCGGGACAGGACCCCGATCGGGGGCACCTCGGCCGCGATGTCGCCGAGCCCGCCGATCTCGCCGTCGCGCGACTCCCGCACCCGCTGGACGTACTGCGGCAGCCGTTCGCCGGCGACCTCCAGGGCCTCCCGGCGGAGCCGCCGCAGCGGCCGGACCAGTGAGCGCGCCACCCCGCTGGTGATCAGCAGTACGGCCAGCAGCAGCCCGGCGACCGATCCGGCGGCCAGCAGGGCGCGGTTCCGCTCGGCGTCGCCGAGTTCGCCGCTGCGGGCCACGATCTGCCGGGCGTGCCGCTCCTCGACGGTGCGCATCCGGTCGATCGTCGCCGAGACCGCCTCGTACCACTGCCCGGCGTCGTCCTTCTCGGCCAGGTCCAGGCCCCGGAGCGGGGCTCCGGAGGCGGCGCGGAGCAGGACCAGCTCCCGCAGGAACCCGGACCGGTCGGTGCCGCCGCCGTTGACCGCCTCGTCGAAGAAGCGCCGTTCGGCGACTCCGGCCTCGGCGGCGAACGCCCGGCGCTCGCTCTGCTCGGAGGCCAGCGCGCCGAGGAACCGCTCCATCTGCTCCTGTTCGAACCGGCCCGCGACCAGGACCACCGAGAGCAGGCCCCGCTGGAGCGAGAGGCTCTCCTTGGCCCGGGCGAGCGCGTCCAGGGTGAGGGACCGGCCGAACAGCAGGTCGTCGGAGCTGCCCTTGCCCAGTTCGTCGTGGAGGGAGAGCAGGTCGGCGATGACCAGGCTGTAGGCGTCGATCGCGGCGTCGGGCAGCAGCGTCTCCTCCAGCGCCTGCCGTCGCAGCTGCGCCAGGTCCTCCAGGCGGGCCAGCGCGGCCTCGATCTCGTCCCCGGTGCGGCCGCCGATCGCGTCCCGCAGCAGGGCGCCGCTCTCGCGCACCCGCACGGCCGCGCGGTCCACGGCGTTCATCCGGTCGCGCACGCCCTGCTCGCCGCGTTCCGGGCGGCCGAGGGCGATGAACCAGGCGGTGCGGTCGCGCTCGCCGGCCAGTTCGTGGGTGAGCGCGCCGATGTGGTCGGAGAGCCGGGCCAGGTCGTTGACGCGCTGGTATTCGGCCGCGGCGCGCACGGAGCCGAAGACCTGCACGCCTCCCAGCAGCACGGCGGCGGCGGTCGGCACCAGGATGAGCGCGATCAGCCTGGAACGCACCCGCCAGTTGCGCAGACGGAATCCGCCGTCCCGGGTCTTCTGTGTACTCACCGACCGCTGCCCTCTCGGTGGACGAACGCGCTGGCCGAATTCGCCATGGTTCCCAGCTATTCGAGCACATCTCAACCAGTCAAGACCACCGACCATAGCCATACAAATGCTCACTCATGAGACAAGAGAGGCGAGAACCTGGAGCTCCAATTCCAATCCGGCACTCTAATTCGGACCCTCCGATACCTGCATTAAGTATTTGTCGTACCTATATGGCTGTTTGTACCGTTCCAAAACACAGCATCCGGGATAACACATCAGAAGCACGAGCGCCTCCAGAAGATCACGGCATTGTGATTCCTGATATTTCCGCCATATCGTGACCCCTTGCGCCCCTAGCCTCATCCGCATCGGAGCGGTGAGCTTTGGAGGAGAAAGTGGCCTCACCCGACGGCGCCGCGATCGAGGTTCGTGGCCTGTGGAAGATCTTCGGCCCCCGGGCGGACCGTGTTCTCGGCGGTCCCGACGCCGGGCTGGACCCCGTCGCGCTGCGGGAGAGGACCGGCTGCGTCGCCGCGGTGCGGGACGTCGGTTTCACGGTGCGGCCCGGCGAGGTGTTCGTCGTGATGGGCCTGTCGGGCAGCGGCAAGTCCACCCTGGTCCGCTGCCTCACCCGGCTGGTCGAACCGACCGCGGGGGAGATCTCCATCGCCGGCGAGGACGTGCGCGCCGCCTCCCCCGCCCGGCTCCGGGACCTGCGCCGGAACCGGGTCAGCATGGTCTTCCAGCACTTCGGCCTCCTGCCGCACCGCAGGGTCCTCGACAACGTCGCCTACGGCCTGGAGATCCAGGGCGTCCCGCGCGCGAGAAGGCACGAGCGGGCCCGGGAGATGCTCACTCTGGTCGGCCTGGAAGGTTTCGCCGAGACCCTGCCCGACCGGCTCTCCGGCGGCATGCAGCAGCGCGTCGGCCTGGCCCGCGCCCTGGCCACCGGCCCGGAGGTGCTGCTCTTCGACGAACCGTTCAGCGCGCTCGACCCGCTGATCCGCCGCGACATGCAGACCGAGGTCGTCCGGCTGCACCGCGAGGTCGGCACCACCATGCTGTTCATCACCCACGACCTGTCCGAGGCCCTCAAGCTGGGCGAGCGCATCGCCGTCATGCGCGCGGGCGAGATCGTCCAGACCGGCACCGCCGAGGAGCTGGTCGGCTCCCCCGCCGACGAGTACGTGGCCGACTTCGTCAGGGACGTCCCCCGCGGCGACGTCCTGTCGCTCCGCTGGATCTGCCGCGACTCCGCCGACGGCGAGCGGCCCGGCGAGACCGCGCTCCCCGCCGAGACGGTCATCCGCGACGCGGTGCCCGCCGTACTCCACTCGGACCTGCCGGTCCGCGTCGTCCAGGACGGCCGGCCGATCGGCGTGGTCGACCGCCGTGACGTCCTGTCCGCCCTGGCCGGCCTTCCCGGAGCCGCCTCGTGAGCTCCGGGACGGTCGGCGCGGCCGAGCCGGCCGGGGCGCAGGCAGGGCCGCCCGCAGGACCGCCGACAGAGCCGTCGGCAGGACCGTCGGCAGGACCGTCGGCAGGGCCGCCCGCGGGCCGGACCGGGTCCGCGGCCCCGCCCGCCGCCCGCCGCGGCGCCGTACGGGTGCCCCGCTGGGCGCCGGCGCTCGCCGCGGCGGGCCTGGCGGTCGCCGCCTACGCCGCCTACGCCGCCTTCCAGGGCACCGCGACCCTCCCCCACGACGACGACGCCGCCCCGTTCCGGATCGTCGCCGACCTGCGGGCCTGGGCGGACGCCGAGCGCAACCGGAGCCCGTTCTTCCTGTTCCTCGTCAACTACGTACGGCTCGGCGTCGGTAGTGTCCACGACCTGCTCCACCTGGTCCTGCACGGCCTGGGCTGGGCCGGTCTGGCCGGGTGCGCGGGCGCGCTCGGCTGGCTCGCGGGCGGCGCGCGCACCGGGCTGCTCGCCATGGCCGGGTTCGGCGCGTTCGGGGTGCTGGGGGTGTGGCAGGCGAGCGTCGACACGCTCGCGCTGGTGCTCGCGGCCGTCCTGCTCTCCCTGGCGGTCGGCCTGCCCCTGGGGGTCTGGGCGGGCCTGTCCCCGCGGCTGCGCCGCCTGCTCACCCCCCTCCTCGACGTCATGCAGATCATGCCGACGTTCGCCTACCTCGCGCCGATGGTGCTGCTCTTCCAGATCGGCCCGGCCGCGGCCACCGTCGCCACGATGGTCTACGCGATCCCCCCGGCGATCCGGATCACCGCGCTCGCCGTCGAGCAGGTCTCCCCCGCCGCGGTGGAGGCCTCGGAGTCGCTGGGCGCGACACGCGCGCAGACCCTGCGGGGGGTCCGCCTCCCGCTGGCCCGCGGCACCATCGGCCTGGCGGCCGGCCAGACCATCATGATGGCGCTGTCCATGGTGGTGATCGCGGCGCTGATCGCCGCCCCGGGTCTCGGCTCGGACGTCATCCGGGGTCTGTCCCGGGCGGACGTGGGCCTGATGCTCCCGGCGGGCCTGGCCATCGTCGCCATGGCGGTCGTGCTCGACCGGGTGGTCACGGCCGCGGCGCGCCCGCCGTACGAGGAGGCCCTGGGACCCGGGGCGGCCGCCCGCCGCTCCCGGGTGCGGCGGGCGGCCGCGGGCGCGCTGGCGGCCACCGGGATCCTGCTGGGCCGTGTGCTGCCCGCGGAGTTCCCCGGCGCGTGGGCGCTCGACTTCGCCGGCCCGGTGAACGACGCCGTGGACTGGGCGAAGACCTCCTGGTACGGCCTGACCCAGGCGGTCGGCGGCGCCGTCGCCGAGGGACTGCTCAACCCGCTGCAGACCGTGCTCACCGAGGCGCCCTGGTGGCTGGTCGCGGCGGTCGCGCTCGCGATCGGGTGGCGGACCGGCGGGCCCCGGCCCGCGGCCGTCGCCACGGGCTGCCTGCTCGCCACGGCCCTGCTGGGGCTCTGGCAGCACACCATGGAGACGCTCACCACCGTGCTGGTGGCGGTGGCGCTGACCCTGCTCGCCGGCCTGGTGCTCGGCGTGGCGGCGGCCCGCTCGCCCCGGTTCGCCGCCGTGCAGCGGCCGCTGCTCGACGCCGCGCAGACCCTGCCCGCCTTCGTCTACCTGCTGCCCGCGCTGGCGCTGTTCGGCGCGACCCGGTTCACCGCGATCTTCGCCTCGGTGGTCTACGCGGTGCCCGCGGTCGCCCGCCTGGTCGAGGAGGGCGTCCGCAACGTCGCCCCGGGCGCGGTCGAGGCCGCCCTGTCCTGCGGTTCCACCGAGCGGCAGCTGCTGTGGAAGGTACGGCTCCCGATGGCCCGGCCCGCCCTCCTGCTCGCCGCCAACCAGGGGATCGTCATGACGCTCGCCATGGTCGTGGTCGGCGGGCTGGTCGGCGCGGGCGGGCTCGGCTACGACGTCGTCTCCGGGTTCTCCCAGCGCTCCGACTTCGGCATGGGCTTCGCCGCCGGGGTGGCCACGGTGCTGCTCGGGATCACGCTCGACCGGATCACCCAGGGCGCCGGCCGGCGCCCGCTCACCCGCACGTCCACCTGACAAGAACCTGGAAGAAGAAGAGGATCGCATGAGGATCGGAACCAGGGTCCGGCTGCTCGCCGGTGTGCTCACCCTCGGACTCGCCGCGGCGGGCTGCGGCGGGGCCACCGTGGAGACCGGCGCCGGTCCGGCGCAGCCGTCCGCGGGCGCGGCGGGATCGTCGGCGCCCGCCGCGGGCGGCACCGTGAAGATCGCCGTCAACCCGTGGGCGGGCTACGAGGCCAGCGCCGCGGTCATCGCCCACCTGCTGGAGGAGGAGCTCGGCTACACGGTCGAGAAGAAGGAGCTCGCCGAGCAGGTCTCCTGGGAGGGCTTCGAGACCGGTGACGTCGACGTCATCGTGGAGAACTGGGGCCACGAGGACCTGAAGAAGACCTTCATCGAGGAGAAGAAGGTCGCCGTCGAGGCGGGCTCCACCGGCAACAAGGGCGTCATCGGCTGGTACATCCCCAAGTGGATGGCCGACGAGTACCCCGGCATCACCGACTACAAGAACCTGAACAAGTACGCCCGCCTGTTCAGGACCTCCGAGTCCGGCGGCAAGGGCCAGCTGCTCTTCGGCGACCCCTCCTACGTGAGCAACGAGGAGGCGATCATCAAGAACCTGAAGCTGGACTACAAGGTGGTCGTCGGCGGCAGCGAGGCGGCGCTGATCGAGTCCGCCACCCAGGCGCAGCGGCAGAAGAAGCCGCTGCTGTTCTACTTCTGGGACCCGCACTGGCTGTTCAGCAAGGTCGAGCTGGCCCGGGTGAACCTGCCCCCGTACACCGAGGGCTGCGACGCCGACCCCAAGAAGGTCGCCTGCGACTACGCCGAGCTGGACCTCGACAAGATCGTGAGCAAGAGGTTCGCCGACACCGGCGGCAAGGCCTACCAGCTGGTCAAGAACTTCTCCTGGACCAACGAGCACCAGAACGCCGTCGCCAACGACATCACCAGCAACGGCATGTCCGCCGAGGAGGCGGCCAAGAAGTGGGTCGAGGCCAACCCGTCGGTCTGGGCCGCCTGGATCCCGCAGTAGGCGGGTCCGGCCCGGCGGGGCGGTCCCGCCGCCCCGCCGGGCCCGAGTCGCGGAGGTCGACATGAGGCTTTTCATGAGACGCAAGAACGTCCCGCCGGGCGGGCGGCGGCGTACGGCTCCCGCCGCGGGGCCCGCCGGGCTCGCGGTGCTGCTCCTGCTCACCTCGTGCAGCGCGCAGCAGGCCGCCCCGGAGCGGACCGGCGGCACCGTGCGGATCGCGATCAACGACTGGGCCGGCTACCGGGCCAGCGCCGCGGTCCTCGCGCTGCTGCTGGAGCGCGAGCTCGGCTACGAGGTGCAGGAGGTGGAGCTGACCGAGGCCCGGTCGTGGGAGGCCTTCGAGCAGGGCACGGTCGACGTCATCGTCGAGAACTGGGGACGGGAGGCGGAGAAGAAGACCTACATAGAGGAGAAGAAGGTCGCGGTCTCCGCCGGCCGGAACGGCAACAAGGGCATCATCGGCTGGTACGTCCCGCAGTGGATGGCCGAGAAATATCCGGACATCACGGACTGGCGAAATCTCAACAAGTACGCGCCGCTCTTCCGGACCGCGAAGACGGGGAACCAGGGTCAGATCCTCGACGGGGACCCGTCCTACGTCACCAACGACGAGGCCCTGGTGCGCAATCTCGACCTCGACTACAAGGTCGTCTACTCGGGCAGCGAGGACGCCCTGATAAAGGCCGCCCGGCGCGCGACCGCGCGGCGCGAACCGCTGCTGATGTACTTCTACGAACCGCAGTGGCTGTTCACCCAGGTGAAACTGGTCAAGGTCAACCTCCCCCCCTATGCAATCGGCTGCGACGCCGACGCCGAAAAGGTCGCCTGCGACTACCCGCCCTATCTGCTGGACAAAATCGTCAGCAGGCGGTTCGCCGACACCGGCGGAAAGGCCTACGAGCTGGTCCGTAACTTCTCCTGGACCAACGCGCACCAGAACGCCGTGGCCCGGGACATGACCGAGGGCGGCATGTCCGCCGAGGAGGCGGCCCGCGCCTGGGTCGACGCCAACAGGATCGTCTGGAAGGACTGGATGCCCCGGTGAGCTACGACTACGTCATCGTCGGCGGCGGCTCGGCCGGCTCCGCCCTGGCGAACCGGCTGAGCGCCGACCCGTCGGTGCGCGTGCTGGTCCTGGAGGCGGGCCGTCCCGACCACCGGTGGGACGTGTTCATCCACATGCCGGCCGCGCTGATGTTCCCCATCGGCAGCCGCTTCTACGACTGGCGCTACGAGTCCGAGCCCGAGCCGCACATGCACGGCCGCCGCGTCTACCACGCCCGCGGCAAGGTCCTCGGCGGTTCCAGCAGCATCAACGGCATGATCTTCCAGCGCGGCAACCCGCTGGACTACGAGCGGTGGGCGGCCGACCCCGGGATGGCGGACTGGGACTACGCCCACTGCCTGCCGTACTTCAAGCGCATGGAGAACTGCCTGGCCGACCCCGGGACCCCGTTCCGCGGGCACGGCGGCCCGCTCGTCCTGGAGCGCGGCCCGGCCGAGGGCCCGCTGTACGACGCGTTCTTCGAGGCGGTACGGCAGGCGGGCCACCCGCTCACCGACGACGTGAACGGCTACCGCCAGGAGGGCTTCGCCGCCTTCGACCGCAACCTGCACCGCGGCCGCCGGCTGAGCGCCGCCCGCGCCTACCTGCACCCGGTGCTGGACCGCCCCAACCTCACCGTGCGGACCCGCGCCCACGTCTCGAAGGTCGTCTTCCAGGGGAACCGGGCGGTCGGCGTCGAGTTCGACGGCAAGCGGGTCCGCGCGGGCGAGGTGATCCTGTGCGGCGGGGCGGTCAACTCCCCGCAGCTGCTCCAGCTGTCCGGCGTGGGCGACGCCGATCTGCTGAAGGGGCTCGGCATCGAGGTCGTGCACCACCTGCCGGGCGTGGGCGAGAACCTCCAGGACCACCTGGAGGTCTACGTCCAGCACGCCTGCCTCCGGCCCGTCTCCATGGCGCCGGCCCTGGCCCGGTGGCGGCGGCCGCTCATCGGCGCGGACTGGCTGCTGCGCCGCTCGGGGCCGGGCGCGAGCAACCACTTCGAGGCCGGCGGGTTCATCCGCTCCAACGACGACGTCGCCTACCCGAACCTGATGTTCCACTTCCTGCCGATCGCGATCCGCTACGACGGCTCGGCCCCGGCCACCGGCCACGGATACCAGGTCCACGTCGGCCCGATGTACTCCGACTCGCGCGGCAGCGTGCGGATCAGGTCCGCCGACCCTCGCGTCAAACCCGCCCTCCGGTTCAACTACCTGTCCACCGCCGCCGACCGGCGCGAGTGGGTCGAGGCGGTCGGCAAGGCCCGGGAGATCCTCTCCCAGCCGGCCTTCGCCCCCTTCGACGGGGGCGAGATCTCCCCCGGCCCGGCCGTGCGGAGCGACGAGCAGATCCTCGACTGGGTCGCCCGCGACGGGGAGACCGCCCTGCACCCCTCGTGCACCTGCCGGATGGGCACCGACGAGATGTCCGTGGTGGACCCGGCGTCGATGCGGGTCCACGGGGTGGAGGGCCTGCGCGTGGTGGACGCCTCGGCCATGCCGTACATCACCAACGGCAACATCTACGCCCCGGTGATGATGCTCGCCGAGAAGGCCGCCGACCTGATCCTCGGCGTCACCCCGCTGCCGCCCGAACCCGTGGAGTTCCACCGCCACCCCGGCTGAGCCCCGGCGCCCGGGGGACGCCGGAAGCCGGTACGGCTCCCGCGGGAGCCGTACCGGCCGGGCCGGGGGCCGTCAGACCGACATGCCGTAGGCGGCGCGCACCCGCAGGACGTGCTCGACCAGCGTGATGAGCGTGCTCTTCACGGAGTCGCGGGAGCGGGCGTCGGTGCGCACGATGGGGACGTGCGGGGCGAGCGCCAGGGCCTCGCGCACCTCGTCCTCCGAGTGCGGGAACTGCCCGTCCCAGCCGTTGATGCCGACCACGAAGGGGAGCTTGGCCTCCTCGAAGTAGTCGATCGCCGGGAAGCCGTCGGCCAGACGGCGGGTGTCGATCAGGACCACCGCGCCGATGGCGCCGCGGACCAGGTCGTCCCACATGAAC
Organism: Planomonospora parontospora; assembly: GCA_014647935.1. Lineage (GTDB taxonomy): Bacteria > Actinomycetota > Actinomycetes > Streptosporangiales > Streptosporangiaceae > Planomonospora > Planomonospora parontospora. The sequence continues at coordinate 165,511 of BMQD01000011.1, read as the reverse complement.
CAGAACCGGTGCTGCCCGGGCGTGCCGAACAGGTACAGGATCAGGTCCTGGTCCAGGGACAGGCGGCCGAAGTCCATGGCGACCGTGGTGGTCGACTTGGTCGGCGTGAGCCCCAGGTCGTCGACGCCCGAGCTCGCCTCCGTCATGACCGCTTCCGTGGTCAGCGGGAGGATCTCCGAGACGGCGCCCACGAACGTGGTCTTGCCGACGCCGAACCCGCCTGCTACGACGATCTTCGTCGATGTCAGGCCGCCGCGGTTAGAGCCTGCGAAGTCCACTGAGCACCCTTTCGAGCATGTTGAGATCCGGTTGTCCCTGGTCGAGACGCGGCTGGTGGAGGCGGACGAGACCCTCGTCCGCCATGTCCGCCACCAGTACGCGGGCCACGCCGAGCGGGACCCGGAGCAGCGCCGAGATCTCGGCGACCGACCGGAACGAGCGGCAGAGCCTGATGATGGCGTCCTGCTCGGGGGTGAGCAGGGCCAGCTCCTCGTCCATGATGGGGGAGGAGGAGACCAGGGTCTCCATCGCCATGTGATAGCGCGGCTCGGCGCGACCGCCGGTCACCGCGTACGGACGGAACAGGGGCTCCTCGTCCCCGGTTCCGTCAACGCCCAGCACGGCCCTCTCCAGGTGCGGACGCCGGGGCGGACGGACGGGCGGTCCGCGCGCTCCCGGCTCGCCGAGTGTGTGCCGACCCGGTCATCAGCGCCCCCGCGAGGACTGCAGCTCGGCCCGGATCGCCGGCGTGAGGACCTGGCCGGCCCGGTCGACGAGCAGGGTCATCTGGTAGGCCACCAGGCCCATGTCGCACTCGGGCGAAGCCAGCACGGCGAGCACGGAACCGTCGCTGATCGCCATGACCAGCAGCAGACCGCGCTCCATCTCGACCACCGTCTGGGTGACCGCGCCGCCCTCGAACACGCGGGACGCGCCCACGGTCAGGCTGAGCAGCCCGGCGGCCACGGCGGCGAGCTGGTCGGCCCGGTCGTCCGGGAACCCCTCGGAGCTGGCGATCCGCAGGCCGTCGGCCGACACGACCACCGCGTGCGCGACACCTGGGGTGCCCCGGACGAACTCGGTGATCAGCCAGTCGAACCTGCGGGCCTCATGGCTCAGAGTAGTCACTGGCCCTCCTCCTTTTCCGCCACGTTCTTGGCGGTGTCCTCATATAGTTCCGCACGGCCCCGCCGCACGCCCTGCTGGAAGCTCGACAACCTGTTCCGCACCCGCTCGGGCGAGATCGGGGGCATCGGCGTCGACGGTGCGCTGGCCGCGGCACCCGGCACCAGGTTGGCCTTGGGGGTCCGCTTGGGCAGGCCCGCGGCGGTGATCCCGCCGAGGCTGGGGTCGCTGGCCGCCTGGGCGGCCTGCCAGCCCGCGTCCGCCGGGGTCTGCCAGTTCTCCGGCTGGCGGGCCGGGATCGTCCGCCGGAGCGGGGTGACGGCCGGGCCCTGGACCGATGCGGGGACCGCCTCCCTGACCGGCGCGGGCACCGGTTCGGGAGCCGGTACGGCCTCGGGCACGCGCTCCACGACGGGAGGCGCGGCTTCGATGTGCCGCTCCGCCCTGTCCGGACGCCCGGCGTCCTCGGCGTCCTCGGCGTCCTCAGCGTTCCCGGCGTTCTCGACGGCCTCGGCGTCCCCGGGCTCCGCGGGGCCGTCGGCCCTGCGGAACCAGGCCGACTCGACCGAGGCGAAGATCGGCAGGAACTCCTCCTGCTCGGGTTCGAGCGGGGAGACTCCGACCGCCGGCATCGAGGCGGTGACGGGGTCGTCGTGGGAGGCCTGCCCCCACGCCGAGAACGCGCCCGCGACGCCGTCCCCGCCGCCCGCGGAGGCTCCGTTGCCGTTCGACGCGCCGACCTGGCGCTTCGGCAGGGGTGCCTCGGTGCTCTGCGGCGGCGCCCCGAAGGGGGCCGCCTGCGCCGGCCGCCGCTCGGGGAGCGGCTGGTCGGCGGAACCGAACGACGGCGCCTGCGGCGCGGGAGGCCGGCCGAACGAACCCTGGTCCGCGGAGGTCTGGCCGAACGAGCCCTGACCGAACGGGCTCCGGTCCGCCGGCTGGTCCATCGGCTGGTCCATCGACGCCTGGCCGAAGGAACCCCGGTCCACCGACCGGTCCATGGAGGCCTGGCCGTACGCGCCCTGTCCGGGGATCTGGCCGAACGGGTTCTGGCCCGCGGACGCCTGGCCCTGGTCCATCGACGCCTGGCCGAACGAGCCCTGGCTCAGAGCCGCCTGGCTGAACGGGTTCGCGCTCAGCGACGCCTGGCCGAACGAGCTCTGCGAGGTGAGCGACTCCGACCCCCACGAGGCGGCCGGGACCGGGTTCGTCGCCTCGACGACGAGCTCCGGCGGGAAGAGGACCATGGCGATGAGACCGCCGGTCTCCTGCGGGCGGAGCTGGACGCGGATGCCGTGGCGCAAGGCCAGGCGGCCGACCACGAACAGGCCCATCCGCCGCGACACCGACACGTCCACGACGGGCGGGTCGGCCAGCCGCCGGTTGGTCTCGACGAGCTCCTCGGCGGTCATGCCGATGCCCGCGTCGCTGACCGCGAGCAGCGCGCCGCCGCCCTCGATCATGCTGCTGGAGACGACGACCTGGCTGGCCCGGGGGGAGAACTGGATGGCGTTCTCCACCAGCTCGGCCACCAGGTGGACGATGTCGTTGGCGGCGCTTCCGGCGACCGAGATCGCGCGGTGCACCTTGACCTGGACCCGCTCGTAGTCCTCGACCTCCGACAGGGAGGCGCGGACGACGTCGACGAGCTTGGCCGGCTGGCTGCGCCTGCGGGTCGGCTCGTGGCCGGCGAGGACCAGGAGGTTCTCGGAGTTGCGGCGCATGCGGGTGGCCAGGTGGTCGAGCTTGAACAGGTCGCCCAACCGGCCGCCGTCCTGCTCGCCCTTCTCCAGACCGTCGATGAGCGAGATCTGCCGCTCCACCAGAGTCTGGGTCCGCCGCGAGAGGTTGACGAACATCGCGCTGATGTTGGACCGGAGCTCGGACTCCTCCGCCGCGAGCCGTACGGCCTGGCGGTGGACCTCGTCGAAGGCCTTGGCGACCTCGCCGATCTCGTCCCTGCTGTCGACCGAGATGGGCTCGACCTCGGGGGTCTGGGTCTCTCCGGAGATCCGGAGCTTGCGCACCACGTCGGGGAGCCGGTTGCCCGCGACGTCCAGCGCCTCGACCCGGAGGCGGCGCAGCGGCAGGACCATCGAGCGCGCGATGAGGACGGTGAGGCCGAGGACCAGCAGGAGCAGGGTCAGGATCAGGCCGGCCGCGATGATCGCGGCGCGCTGCTCGGCGTCCTCCAGCTCCCGGGCCCGGGTGATCACGTCACCGGCGACCTTGGTCTCGACCTTCTTCATCCGGTTGAGGACCTCGGTGTTGTCCCCGAACCACTGCTTGACCTCGGTCAGGTCGCTCAGCAGGCGCCCGGAGGCGTTCGGGCGGCCCGCCAGCGCGATCGCCTTGGACTTCGTCAGCTCGGCGCGGTGCACCCGCTCGTCCACCAGCTGGGTGCTGAGCAGCTGGCCGTTCTCGGCGCCCGCCTCGATGGCGAACTCGGCCTTGCGCTCCTCCAGCCGCGACCGCGAGGCGATGAACTCCTCGACCTGCTGCGCGTTGACCAGCGCGGGCGCGTAGTAGCCGGCCAGCAGGCGGGCCCGCTGCCGGGAGACCTCCTCCTTGGCGTAGGCCAGCGCGCTGAGTCCCCGGGTGTTGCCGATGATCTCCGGGTCGTCGCTGACCAGCGTGAGCTCCTCGTGCAGCTGGAGCAGCGGGTTGATCAGGAAGACGTAGCGCTCGGCCCGGGCCGTGCCGGGCAGCTCACGGGTCTTGCCGAGGCTCTCGAGCTGGTACGCGGCGTCACGGGCGGCCTTGACCGCTCGGGGGCCGTAGGAGTCGTCGATCGCCCGCAGGTCCACCCGGACCTCCTGCAGCAGATCGTCGACCACCTTCCGCTGGGTGGTGAAGCTGCTCTCCAGTCCCTTGTTCGCGGGCTGGAACGCCGCCCACGCCCCCCGGTCACGTTCCAGGCCGATGGCCTGCGCGAGGTCGCGCAGGCGGCCGGAGTACTCCGCCGCGGCCGCCGTGCGCTGGTGCACGGTGACACCCTCGACGGAGGCGGCCACCCGCGCTCCGGCGAGCAGCACGCCCACCGCGGTCGGCACCAGGATCAGCGCCGTGAGACGCGTTCGCACGCGCCAGTTTCGCAAACCGAATCGGGCGGCAGGCCGCTTGCCGCGGTCGCGCACCGATGCGGTCTCGCTATCGGTAGGTCCCGTCGTCACCGCTCTAGCTACCCTTCACCATCACGACACAAGTGGCCATCATCAGACCATAGACCCACGGGACAGAAGCGGCATATCCGACAAAACGGACTTAATCGTTACGGATGCGACGAAAGACTGATTTCCGATGGTTATCTCAGAGCGCTGAGGACCTGATCCCGTACCTGCGCACGCTGGGTCCGGTCCGTCAGAGGACGTCCAGCCCTGTCAACCACGTAGAAGACGTCCACCGCCTCTGCGCCGAGAGTCTCCACACGCGCAGCGCGCACGTCAAGACCACACTCACCAAATGCTCTACCAATCCGCCACAATAGCCCCGGACGGTCGTGAGCGCGTACTTCCACGACGGTCGCCGTGGTGGACGCGTCGTCCACGAGGGTGACCCGGGGCGGCGCGACCGGCACCCGGGCCGGTCGCAGCGAGCGGGTACGGCGGGCGAGGCGCTCCTCGATGTCGAGCCGGCCGGCCAGGACGAGCCGCAGGTCGGCCTCCAGCGTCGCCGGGTCGGGCGGCGAGCCGTACTCCGGGACCACCGAGAACTCGATCACGGCGGTGGACCCCGCCGAGGCCGCAGAGGCGGCGCGGACCACCATCCAGTGCGCGGCGAGCACCCCGGCCGCGCTCCAGAGCAGCCCCGACCGGTCGGGGGCGACCACGGTGACCGACCCGCCGTTGACCCGGACCGCCCCCCCGCCGTGCCGGGCCAGGGCCGCCTGCCCGGCGGAGAGGGAGGGCGCGGGCCGCGGCGGGGTCCCGGACAGCACCGAGCGCACCCGTCGCACCAGGTCCGTGACCAGTGAGGCCTTCCAGGCGTTCCACGCGGCGGGCCCGGTGGCGTTGCCGTCGGCCACGGCCAGGGCGGCGAGCAGCTCCAGCACCTCGCGCGAGCCGACCGCCTCGGCCACCCGGGAGATCGTCACCGGGTCGTCCAGGTCGCGCCGGGTGGCGGTCTCGGGCAGCAGCAGGTGGTGGCGGACCACTCTCTCCAGGATCTCCACGTCCGCCGGGGGCAGTCCCATCCGGGCGCCGATGTCGCGGGCGACGACCGCGCCGGTGTCGGAGTGGTCGCCGGGATAGCCCTTGCCGATGTCGTGCAGGAGCGCGCAGATGAGCAGCAGGTCCGGCCGGGAAACCTCACGGGTGGACGCGGCGGCCCCGGCCGCGGTCTCGATCAGGTGGCGGTCGACCGTGTAGCGGTGCACGGGGTTGCGCTGCGGGCGGTGCCGCACCCGCTCCCAGTCGGGCAGCAGCCGGACCAGCACGCCGGCCTGGTCCAGTTCCTCCCAGACCGGCACGGCCGCGCGCCCGGCGCCGAGCAGCGCCACCAGCGCGTCGCGGGCCTCGTCCGGCCAGGGCACCGGGAGCGGCGGGGACTGGGAGGCCAGCGCGGCCACGGTGGCCGGGGCGAGCGGCAGCCCCGCCTCGGCGGCGGCGGCCGCCGCGCGCAGCACGAGCACCGGGTCCTTGCGCGGATCGGCCCCGCGGGCGAGCACGACCTCCCCGCCGTGCTCGACGACGCCGTCGGCGAGCGGCCGGCGCCCTCGCGGCGCGGGCCCCGACAGCAGCCGGTCCACGGTGCGCCAGGTGCCGTCGAAGGCGTGCGCGATCGTCCGGCCCGCCTCGGCGAGCCTGCGCATCAGCGCCTCGGCGTCGAGCAGGCCCAGCATCCCGGCGACCGCGTCCTGCTCCTGCAGGACGAGCCGGTCGGTGCCGCGCGCCGTCACCAGGTGCAGGCCGTGCCGGACGTCGAGCAGGAGCTCGTAGGCCTCGCGGACCCGGGGGCCCGGGGCCGAGGCGACCCAGGCGGCGGCCACGGCCTGCATCGCCTGGACGTCGCGGAGCCCGCCGTGCGCGTCGCGCAGGTCGGGCTCGAGCAGGAAGGCGAGCTCCCCGCTGGTCTCCGTCCGCCGGTCCGCGGCCTCGCGCAGCTCGCCCAGGCGGCGCCGGGAGTCCGCCCGCCACTCGGAGAGCACGGTCTCGCGCGCCGCGCGCGTCAGCTCGGGGTCCCCGGCCACGTGCCGGGCCTGGATCAGCCCGAGCACCGCCTTGAGGTCCTCCCGGGCGACCTTCGCCGCCTCCTCCACGGTCCGGACCGAGTGGTCCAGGCGGACCCCGGAGTCCCAGACCGGGTACCAGACCCGGTCGGCGACGCGGGCGATGTCGTCGCGCCCGTCGTGCAGCAGGACCAGGTCCAGGTCACTGCCCGGGGCCAGCTCCGAGCGGCCCAGGCTCCCGACCGCGACGAGCGCGACCCCGCCCAGGGGGCCGCGCTCGTCGCCGTTCCTGCCGTCCCTCGGGTCCGGCCCCTTCCCAGGACGCCCGTACGGCGTGCCGCAGGCGGTGCGGAGCAGGTCCGTCAGCCAGCGGTCGACGTCCGCGGCCCGCTCCCTGCGGGCCGCGGCGTACGAGCGAGTCTCGCCTCTCACCGGTCAGAGCGCCTCAGGGCCGCGCTCGCCGGTGCGGACCCGGACGACGGTGTCGACCGGGACGGACCAGACCTTGCCGTCACCGATCTTGCCGGTCTGCGCCGCCTTGACGATGACGTCGATCACGTCCTCGGCGTCCTCCTCCTCGGCGAGCACCTCCAGCCGGACCTTGGGCACCAGGTCCACCTGGTACTCGGCGCCCCGGTAGACCTCGGTGTGCCCGCGCTGGCGGCCGTAGCCGCTGGCCTCGCTGACCGTCATGCCCTTGACGCCGAACTGCTCCAGGGCCGCCTTCACGTCGTCGAGCTTGAAGGGCTTGATGACCGCGGTGATGAGTCTCATGCCTCCACCTTCTTCGCGGCCGGCACCACGGCCGGGCCGTTGGGGGACGCCACTCCGGAGGAGTGGACGGTGCCGAGGTCGTAGCCGGTCTCGGCGTGGGTGGTGATGTCGATGCCCGCGACCTCGTCCTCGGCGGAGATCCGGAAGCCCATCGTCTTGTCGACCACCTTGGCGATGATCCACGAGACGATGAAGGAGTAGGCGCCGACCGCGACCGGGCCGAGCACCTGCACCCCGAGCTGGGAGATCGGGCCGCCGTAGAGCAGGCCCTTCTCCTGGCCGTCGGCGAACGGGTAGGCGGCGACGAAGCCCAGCGCCACCGCGCCGACGACGCCGCCGACCATGTGCACGCCGACCACGTCGAGCGAGTCGTCGTAGCCGAGCCTGTACTTCAGGCCGACGCCGTAGGCGCAGGCGACACCGGCGAGCGCGCCGATGACGAACGCGGCCCAGGGGTCGACGAAGCCGCAGGCCGGGGTGATCGCGACCAGGCCGGCCACCGCGCCGGAGGCGACGCCGAGGGTGGTGGAGTGGCCGTCGCGGAGCTTCTCGACGAGGAGCCAGGCGCCGGCCGCCACCGCGGTGGCGATCTGGGTGTTCATGAACGCCAGGCCGGTGGTGCCGTCCACGGCGAGCTCGGAGCCCGCGTTGAAGCCGAACCAGCCGAACCAGAGCAGGCCCGCGCCGAGCAGGACGAGCGTGAGGTTGTGCGGCCGCATCGGGTCCTTGCGCCAGCCGACGCGCTTGCCGACGACCAGCGCGACCGCCAGGGCCGCGGCGCCGGCGTTGATGTGCACGACCGTGCCGCCGGCGAAGTCCTCGATGCCGAGGTTGCTCAGCCAGCCGCCGCCCCAGACCCAGTGGGCCACGGGGAAGTAGACGACGGTCGCCCAGACGAGCGCGAAGACCACCCAGGCGCCGAACTTGACCCGGTCGGCGAGCGCGCCGCTGATCAGTGCGACGGTGATGATCGCGAAGGTCATCTGGAAGGCGGAGAAGACGAGGCTGGGCATGCCCGTGCCGTCGTCCTTGGTCGCGGTGTCGACGAGCCCGCTCAACCCGAGGTTGTCGAGGCCGCCGACGAGCTTGTTGACGATGCCGCCGCCGTCGCCGGCCGCGTCGAAGGCCAGCGAGTGTCCGTAGAGGACCCAGGCGACCGTCACCACGATGATGCTCACCCACGACATCATCATCATGTTGAGGACGCTCTTGGCCCTGGTCATGCCCCCGTAGAAGAACGCGAGGCCCGGCGTCATGAGCAGTACGAGCGCGGTGCTCATGAGCATCCAGGCAGTGGAGCCGCCATCGATCTTCATCTGATGCGACCCTCCTTCCGATTGGCGTGTGGCCGGTTGTGCAGTCGCAGTGGGCGCTTCCAGGGCTTCGTCGACCGGCCGCGCACTGACGTACCTGACGGACGGGGTCCGCCTCGCCCCGCGGGCCCCGGTCCGCTCACGCGTCCCGACCGGTTCCGCCAAGGTTTTCCCTTCCGTGCGCCACAGCGTCTTCGCCCGCCGTTTCGGGGCGCGACCGCGCATGTTTCACATCTGTGAAACCCGCCGGGATGATGTTTCGACCTCGTTTCGGACAGCTCACACGCCAAAGGACGACCATCTGTAACCGCACTCGCACGGCGGCTGAACCTGCATGACCGGTTCACACCCTGCGACGTTCGGCCGCCGGTTTCCAGGCCGTCGCAAGGAACCAATACTTCCTCTCCGCCGAGTACGTCACGTACTCTGAGTACGTGACGTACTCTCGTGTCGGAGAATACGGCCGATGGATCCGGAAGAAGGCGGCATGAGCTCTCTCCACTACGACAGCTACACCGAGGCGCGAGCGCATCTGAAAGATCTTCTGGATGCGGCGGCGCTCGGCCGGACCGCCACCGTCCGGCGTGAGGAGACCCGGGCGGTCGTGGTGGACGCGGAACGGCTGAAGCACTTCCTGGCCGCCGTCACCCCCTCGCGCGCCGAAGTGATCGCCGAGGACGGCGGCTGGTCGGTGTTCATCCCCGGACTCCCGGTCGCCGCGGACGGATCCACCTTCGAAGAGGCGATCGGCGAGATGGTCGAGGCCCTCCGCGAATACGCCGAGGACTGGCAGGACCACCTGCTCAACGCCCCCAACCACCGGGAGAACTGGGGCCTGGTCCAGCTGATCGCCCTCAGCGACGACGAGGAGCTCCGCCGCTGGCTCACCGGGCAGACCGCATGACCTGGCCCCAGGCCACCAGAGCAGAGCACGAGCGGTTCTGCCTGGTGGAGGGATGGAGCCCGGTCAGAGACGCCCGGGGCCGCTCGGGCACCCACCACGTCACCTACGAGCTGCGCCTTCCCGACGGCCGTATCCTGCGCACCAGGATCTCCCATCCACCCGACCGCACCTCCTACGGCCGCAGCCTCTGGAGCCACATCCTCCGCGACCAGCTCGCCGTCACCGAGGAGGATTTCTGGAAGTGCGTGAAGGAAGGCGGCAAACCGGACCGCGGAGTCCCGGTCGTTCCCGCCGAGACACTTCCCGCCGACCTCGTCCACCTGCTCATCACCAAAGTCGGCCTGGCCGAAGCCGAGATCGCGCGGATGACCAGGGAAGCCGCCATCGCCAGACTCCAGCTCTTCTGGACCGACGGCGTGTGACCTGACCGGACCGCCCACACCGCTCCCTGCAGCGCCCGGCTCCGAGCTCCTTCTTGACAGGGGGCCGCAACGGCACCCGGCCGGACCACCGTACGAGAACGGGATCCGGCCGGGAGCCGGCGGAAGGTCAGGCGGCGGTGGCCATCTTGCGGAGGCGGGCCAGCGCGTCGCGCTCGATGCGGCGGGCGCGGTCGCGGCCGATGCCGTAGCGCTCGCCGACCTCGGTGAGCGTGTGCTCGCGCCCGTCGATCAGGCCGTAGCGCCAACGGAGCATCTCGCGCGTCTGCCCCTCCAGCCCGGTCAGCCACTGGTCCAGGCGCTCGCGCTCCAGGATGTCCATGGCCTGCTGCTCCGGGTCCGCCCACGTCTCGTCGGCGATCATGTCGCCGAGCTCCGTCTCGTCCTCGTCGCCCACCCCGAGCTGGAGCGAGACCGGGTCGGAGGCCCAGCGGCGCAGTTCGCGGACCCGCTCGATCGGCAGCTCCAGCACCGCCGCCAGGTCGGCGTCCGTCGGCTCGGCGTCGAACTCGGCCAGCATGTCGCGGCGGACCCGCATCAGCCGGGTCATCTGCTCCCCGGCGTGGGTGGGCAGCCGGACCGGGCGGGCCTGCTCGTGAATGGCCCGGCCCACGGACTGGCGGATCCACCACGTGGCGTAGGTGGAGAACTTGTAACCGCGCCGGTAGTCGAATTTCTCCACCGCGCGGACCAGTCCGAGGTTCCCCTCCTGGACCAGATCGATCAACGGCATTCCGCGCCCGGAGTATTTGCGCGCAACCGCCACCACAAGACGTAGATTGGCCTGGATGAACTCATCCTTGGCCCGCCGCCCCGAAACGGCCAGCCGCTCGAGCTCCTCGTCGGCGGCGTCGCCGATCCTCGGCTCCGTCGACCCGCCGTCCAGCAACTGCTCCGCGAAGAGGCCCGCCTCGATCCGCTTCGCGAGCTCGACCTCCTCCTCCGCGGTCAGCAGCGGGACCCGCCCGATCTCCGCCAGGTAGGTCCCGAGCAGGTCCCGATCCGAGACGTGCTGGTCCTGCGTCCGATTCCCCGTCGGCCTTGCCATTCGATGGCACCTCGCTCCGCCTGCTTATGGCGTGCCCGCCCGCTCGCTCATACGCCCCGCGCGCACGGACACGTCGCTTGCCTAATCAACGCATGGATCAGGGCAAAGATTCCCTAAAGAACTACGCCCGGAGGACGGTTTCACTTTCCTCCTCAAGGAGGATGCCTCCGGCCGCCATGACACAAGCGGTGCGGATTACCCGGGATGGCGCCCGTCAAACGGCCCGGCGGCCTCCTTTCCACACCTGCAGCACCAGGGGTACCCCCGGGCGGTAGGCGAGGTGGACATAGGAGGGCGCGTCCAGGACCACCAGATCCGCACGGGCCCCCACGGTGAGCGCGCCGACGTCGGTGCGGCGCAGCGCCGCCGCGCCGCCGGCCGTCGCGGCCCGGACCGCCTCCAGCGGCGTCAGCCCCATCTCCCGTACGGCCAGCGCCACGCAGAACGGCATGGACGAGGTGAAGGAGGAGCCCGGGTTGCAGTCGGTGGCCAGCGCCACGGTCACCCCGGCCTCCAGCAGGCGGCGGGCGTCCGGGTACGGCGAGCGGGTGGAGAACTCCGCCCCGGGCAGCAGGGTGGCCACCACCCCGGCGGAGGCGAGCGCCTCGACGTCGGCGTCGGTCAGGTGGGTGCAGTGGTCGGCGGAGGCGGCGCCCAGCTCGGCCGCGAGCAGCGCACCCGGCCCCTCCCCCAGCTGGCCGGCGTGCACGCGCGGCAGCAGCCCGGCCTTGACCCCGGCGGTGAGGATCTCCCTGCTCTGGTCGGCGTCGAACGCGCCGCGCTCGCAGAAGACGTCCACCCAGCGCGCGTACGGCGCGCAGGCCGTGAGCATCTCCCCGGTCACCGTGCGCACGTAGTCGTCGGCGGAGGCGGCGTCGGGGGGCACGACGTGCGCGCCCAGGTACGTCGTCTCGTCGGTGAAGCCCCGGGCGATCTCCAGGCAGCGCCGCTCGTCCTCGACGGTGAGCCCGTAGCCGCTCTTGATCTCGACGGTGGTCGTGCCCTGGGCGAGCATCTCCGCCACCAGCGCGGCGGTCCCGGCAGCGAGCTCGGGCACGGTGGCCGCACGGGTGGCCTCGACCGTGGTGCGGATGCCCCCGGCGGTGTAGCGCTCCCCCGACATGCGGGCGGTGAACTCGGCGGTGCGGTCGCCCGCGAAGACCAGGTGGGCGTGGCTGTCGACGAACCCGGGGATCACGCAGCGGCCGCCGACGTCCACGCGCTCGTCCGCGCCCGGGTCGTCCCCCGCCCGGCCCGTCCACACCACGCGGCCGTCCTCGACGACCAGCGCGGCGCCGGCGACCTCCTCCCGCTCGGGGTCGCCGGTGTACAGCAGGCCGATCCGGTCGAAGACCGTGCTCGTCACACGCCCACCCCTCGCGCCTCGACGATCGCGGTCTCCAGCAGCGCGCCCACGTCGCCCAGGACGTGCCGCCCCTCGGCGACGACCTGGCGGCCCCCGGAGACCACCGAGTGCACGTCGGCGGCCGTGGCGGCGAAGACCACGGCCTCGGCCGCGCCGAGACCTCCGGCGGACGCGCCGCCGCCCGCCGTACGGACCGAGTCGAGCCGGACGGAGACCAGGTCGGCCCAGGCGCCCGGGCAGAGCGTGCCCGCGTCGGGGAAGCCCAGGGAGGCGTGCCCGGCGGCGGTGGCGGCCGTCAGCAGCTCGGCGGCCCGCCAGTGGCCGCGCCGCTCGGTGGCCAGCCGCTCGTCCAGCTCGACCGCGCGGGCCTCCTCGAACAGGTCGACGACCGCGTGGCTGTCGGAGCCGAGCGTGATCGGCGAGCCCGCCTCGAACATCGCCCGCGCCGGGCCGATGCCGTCGGCCAGATCCCGCTCGGTCGTCGGGCACATGCACACGTACGTGGTGGACTGCCCGAGCAGCGAGACGTCCGCCTCGGAGACGTGCGTGGCGTGCACGGCGGTCGTGCGCGGACCGAGCACGCCGTGCTCGTGCAGCACCTGGACGGGCGTGGCGGAGTACATCTCGACGCACGCGGTGTTCTCGGCCCGCTGCTCGGAGACGTGGACGTGCAGCGGGACCCCGTGCTGGTGGGAGAAGGCCGCGACCGTGCGCATGTGCTCGGGCGGGACGGCCCGGACCGAGTGCACGGCCGCGCCGACCTCCACGTCCGGCGCGCCGTCGTAGGCGGCGCACAGGGCCTCGGCGCGCGCCGCCCACCGCTCGGCGTCCCCGTCGGTGAACCGGTGCTGGACGCCGTCCAGCGCGACGCCCATCCCGCCGCTCAGGTAGCAGGCGTCCAGCAGGGCGATCCGCAGCCCCGCCTCGCGCGCCGCCGCCACGAGCGCGTGCCCCATGGCGTTGGGATCGTCGTACGGCGTGCCGTCCGGTCCGTGGTGCAGGTAGTGGAACTCCCCGACGCAGGTGATCCCGGCCAGCGCCATCTCGGCGAACGCCGCCCTGGCCAGCCGGAGGTAGGAGTCGGGGTCCAGGGCGCGGGCCACGCCGTACATCTGCTCGCGCCAGGTCCAGAAGCTGCCCCTCTCCGCCTGGGTCACCCCGCGCAGGGCCCGGTGGAAGGCGTGGGAGTGGGCGTTGGCGAGACCGGGCAGGGTCAGGCCGCGCAGGCGGACCGCCCCGGCCGGCGGTTCGGCCACGCCGGGCGTGACCGCCGTGATCCGGGAGCCCCCGACCGTGACGACGACGCCCGCGGCGACCTCCCCCGGCGGCAGCCAGGCCAGCTCGCACCAGTAGGTCAGCTCCGACACAGCTCCTCCAAGGTGGCGGCGAGGGCGGCGACGCCCAGGTGGCAGTCGGACGCCTCCGCGTGTTCTTCCGGAGAGTGTGAGATGCCCGTTGGATTGCGTACGAACACCATCGCGCTGGGAACCCCGGCGGCGGCGAGGATCCCGGCGTCGTGCCCGGCCCCGGTGGGCAGCACCGGCACGGGCCCCGGGGCCGGGTCCCGAGCGGATCCGCCCTCGGGGTGCCGCGGGTCCTCCGCCGGCGGCCCGGCGGCCGGACGGCGCGCGGAGGACCCGGAGGACCCGGAGGACCCGGAGGACCCGGAGGACAGGGCCGCGGCGACGGCGGTCCCGGCGGCCGACGCCAGGCGGTCCCGCAGGGCGGCGTCGAAGTCCACGGCCGGGGTCCACGACTCCTCGGTCACCTCCGCGCCGGAGGACTCGGCCAGCTCGGCGACCAGGGCCCGGACCGCGCCGGTGTCCCCGCCCCGGGCGTCCAGCCAGGCGCTGACCAGGCCGGGGATGGCGTTGGCGCTGCCCGGCGAGACGCGCAGCCTGCCGAAGGTGGCGACCACGCCGCGGCGCCGGGCGGCCTCGCGGGCCCGCAGCACGGTCCGGGCGAAGGGCAGCATGGGGTCGTCGCGGTCCTCCAGCCGGGTGGTGCCCGCGTGGTCGGCCCGGCCGCGGAAGTCGAACCGCCAGCGCCCGTGCGGCCAGATCGCGCTCGCGACGCCGACCGGGGCGCCGGCGTGCACCAGCCCGCGGCCCTGCTCGACGTGGAGTTCGACGAAGACGCCGACGTGCCCGAGGGTCTCGTCGTCCCGGCCGAGCGCGCCGGGGTCCCGCCCGGCCCGGCGGAGCACGTCGGCCAGGGAGGAGCCGTCGTCGTCGGTCAGGCCGCGGGCCCGGTCGGGGTCGAGGACGCCGGTGAGCAGCCGGGAGCCGGTGCACGGCACGCCGAACCTGGCCCCCTCCTCGTCGGTGAAGCAGGCGATCCCCAGCGGCCGGCCCGGCCGGAAGCCCCGGGCGTCGAGCAGGTCGAGCGCGGCGAAGGCCGACACGACCCCCAGGGGGCCGTCGAAGGCGCCGCCCTGCCGTACCGAGTCGAGGTGGCTGCCGGTGACCACCCCGGGGCGCCGCGACGGGTCGCCCCGCCAGGCCCAGAGGTTGCCGTTGCGGTCCTCGTGCAGGTCCAGGCCGCGCCGGGCGGCCTCCTGCCGGAACCACTCCCGCAGTTCCAGGTCGGCGGGCGACCACGCGTCGCGCAGGTAGCCGCCGGTCCGGCCGTCGCGTCCGAGGTGCTCGATGGCACCCCACATCTCGTCGAACACCCTCCCATTATGTGAATGAATCCATTCATTGGCGATACGGCGGACCGATATGGAGCCCGAAAGGATCACTTAAGGCGCCGTTAAGGCGACGTCTGCCAGCATTCCCGGCACACGGGCCTCCCGTCTCCGGCCCGTCCGGCGGAAGCCACGGTGCGGCGCGCGCGGACGGGCCGGTCCACCATCGTCGATCGCGCGCGGCCGCGGGCCGCGCCAAGGAGTTGATCAGGTGTCGAGACAGCGCATCATGTCGTCCCTCGCCGTCGCGGCGGCCGCCGCGGGCGCGCTCACGGTCGCCGGGCCGGCGGCCCCCGCCTCCGCCGCCGACTGCGCGGCCGCGTGGAACTCCGCGACGGCCTACACGGGTGGTGCGAACGTCTCCTACAAGGGGCGCAACTGGTCGGCCAAGTGGTGGACCCAGAACGAGACCCCCGGAGCCGCCTCCTCCGGCGTCTGGGCGGACAAGGGCGCGTGCGGCGGCGGCTCCGCCCCCGCTCAGCCGCCCGCGTCCGGGACCTGCAGCCACCCCGCCTGGAAGGCCGGCACGTGGTACGCCGCCGGTTCGATCGTCAGGTACACCGACGGGAAATACTACCGGGCCGAGCACGACAACCCGGGCTACGACCCCGTCATCAGCACGTGGTACTGGGAGCCGCACGCCTGCGGCGGCTCGAACCCCGGCCCCTCGACCCCGCCCCCGTCGAACCCGTCGGACCCGTCCGGCTTCGTCGTCAGCGAGGCGCAGTTCAACCAGATGTTCCCGAACCGGAACTCCTTCTACACCTACAAGGGCCTGACCGCGGCCCTGAGCGCCTACCCGGGCTTCGCGAGGACGGGCGGCGACACGGTGAAGAAGCAGGAGGCGGCGGCCTTCCTGGCCAACGTCAACCACGAGACCGGCGGCCTGGTCCACGTGGTGGAGCAGAACACCGCGAACTACTCGCACTACTGCGACCGGAGCCAGCCGTACGGCTGCCCGGCCGGCCAGTCGGCGTACTACGGCCGCGGCCCGGTCCAGCTGAGCTGGAACTTCAACTACAAGGCGGCGGGCGACGCGCTCGGCGTCAACCTGCTGGCCAACCCGAACCTGGTGCAGACCGACGCGGCGATCGCCTGGAAGACCGCCCTGTGGTACTGGAACACCCAGAGCGGCCCCGGCACGATGACGCCGCACAACGCGATGGTGAACGGCCGCGGCTTCGGTGAGACGATCCGCAGCATCAACGGCAGCCTGGAGTGCGGCGGCCGCAACCCGGCGCAGGTGCAGAGCCGGATCGACTCCTACCAGAGGTTCACCCGGATCCTGGGCGTCACCCCGGGCGGCAACCTGAGCTGCTGACGCGGGCGGGACCGCACGGAGGGGAGGGGCACGGCCGGGCGGGCCGTGCCCCTCCCGCGTCTCCGGACGGTTCGCGGGATCCGACGGCGACCGGTCCGCCTCCCAGCCTCCTGCGGTCGGTTCGCCGATCCCGCCGAGAGCCGGTCCGCGGAACCCCCGGCGGTCAGTTCGCCGGTCCCGCCGACGGGCGGACCGTGATCTCGGTGACGTGGGCGTCCGGGGAGGTCGTCACCGCCGCCAGCACGGCCCGCGCCACCGAGTCCGCCCGCAGGTACTTGTCCGGCTCGTAGGCGCCGTTCTCCTGCTCGCGCACCCCGCGCTGCATGTCGGTGTCCACCCGCCCCGGGTAGACCGTGGTCACCCGCAGCCCCGGCTCCTCCAGCCGGAGCGCGTCGGCGAAGGCCCGCAGCGCGAACTTGCTGGCGGCGTAGGAGCCCCAGGTCGGGTTGGCCCGCTGCCCGGAACCGGAGTTGACCAGCACGACGTGCCCGGCGCCGGCCCGCAGGGCGGGCAGCAGCAGCCGCGTCAGCTCGGCCACCGCGACCACGTTGACCTCCATCGTGCGCCGCCACACCTCGGCCGGGGTCTCCTCGATCCGCCCCAGCGTCGCCACGCCCGCGCTGTGCACCAGCACGCCGAGCCGGTCGATCCCGGCGACGTCGGCCGCGGTCACCGCGGTCAGCTCGACCGGCCAGGGCCGCGCGCCGGGCAGCTCCGCGGCCACGCCGTCCAGCGCGTCGCGGTCGCGCCCGCCGAGCAGCAGGTCGTGGGTGGGGGCCAGGGCGCGGGCCACGGCGGCCCCCACGCCTCGGGAAGATCCGGTGACCAGTGCGGTCGGGCGTGCTGACATGCGGCCAAGACTATGGGCACGGCCGGAACGTCTCGGGGCCGGGGCGCTCCAGGGTGAGCACATGGAGATCAGACGCGTAACGATGGTCGTGCGGCCGGATCCTCACCTCCCCCGCCGCGGCCTCCACGATCACGCATCGGTACCACTCCCCGTCCTGGAGGAACTCCCAGGGCCGCATCAGCTTCTCCAGTCCCGAACGGCGGACCTCCTCCAGCGCCTCCTCCTCACCACGGGGCCCGCCGAGCGGATAGCCGAACACCGTCAGGGGCTCCCAGCCGCCGTCCGCCTCGCGCACGAAACCGAGCAGCGCACCGTCGTCATCGCGTCTTATCTCTCTCACGGTTGACACTGTATACAAATTTTAATAAAAACTTGAATATGTCCTCCACCCGTGTTCTCCTTCTCGGTGTGCTCCTCGACGGCCCGCTGCACGGATACGAAGTACGGCGCCGCCTGGAGATGTGGGGCGCCGACACGTGGGCCAACGTGGCCTACGGCTCGATCTACCACGGCCTCGGCAAGATGGCCGACGAAGGCCTCCTCCACCGCATGGAGGAGGGGAGAGGCGGCAAGACCCTCTACGAGATCACCGAGGCGGGCCGGGCCGAGTTCATGACGCGGCTGATGAGCCACTGGTGGGAGATCAAACCCATCGTGGACCCCTTCCAGGTCGCGCTGACCTTCATGGACCGGCTCTCCCCTGCCGAACTGATCGGCGCGATGGAGGCGAGGGCGGTGCAGCTGAAGGCGGCGATCGGGATGTTCGGACGGGCGATCGAGGCCAAACGCGGCCACGGAGCGCCCCGGCACATCGACGAGACCCTCCGCCTCAACGCGGCCCAGCTCGAAGCCCAGCTGGACTGGATCGGCAGTGCCCTCGAACGGGTCAGGAACGGCGAGCTGCCCTGACCGTCCCGCCCGGGGTCACCGTCCGGAAAACCGCTTGCCCCTCCCACAGGGAGAGGGTTCATGCTCGACATCCCCCGACATACGGAGAAATCATGATCATCGAAGCGCACGACCTGCGCAAGACCTTCACCGCCAGACGCGGACGCGGCAAGACCGAGGAGGTCGAGGCCGTGCGGGGCATCGACCTGTCCGTCGGCGAGGGCGAGATCTTCGCCTGCCTCGGCCCCAACGGCGCGGGCAAGACCACCACGGTCCGCATGCTCGCCACCTTCACCGTGCCCACCTCGGGCACCGCGCGGGTGGCCGGGTTCGACGTGGTGAAGGAGGCCGCCAAGGTCCGGGAGAAGATCGGTTACGTCGGCCAGGCCGGCGGGATCGACGACAACGCCCCCGGCCGCGAGAGCCTCGTCATGGCCGCGCGGATCGCCGGGCTCTCCCGCGCGCAGGCCCTGGGCCGCGCCGACGAGCTGATGGCCGCCTTCAGCCTGACCGAGATCGCCGACCGGCCGGTGAAGACCCTCTCCGGCGGGCAGAAGCGGCGCTTCAGCCTGGCCATCGGGCTGGTCAACCGGCCGCCGCTGGTCTTCCTGGACGAGCCCACCACCGGCCTGGACCCGCAGAACCGCGCCAACCTCTGGGACGAGATCCGCGCGCTGCGCGACCAGGGCACCAGCGTCCTGCTGACCACCCACTACCTGGACGAGGCCGACGCGCTCTGCGACCGCCTGGTCATCGTCGACCACGGCCGGATCGTCGCCGAGGGCACCGCGGCCGAGCTCAAGAAGGAGGTCGCCGGCGACGTCGTCACCCTCCGGCTCGACGACCTGGCCGCGGCCCGCGGGCTGCTGGACGCCGAGCCGTACATCAAGGAGACGCAGGAGGAGGGCGGGTCCCTGCGGGCCTACCTCGACGACGGCGAGCACAACCTGCCGGCGCTGCTGCGCGCCCTGGAGGCGGGCGGCCTGGCCATCCGGTCCATCTCCCTCGACCGGGCCACCCTCGACGACGTCTTCCTGAAGCACACCGGCCGCTCCCTGCGCGACGCCGCCTGACCCCGAGAGGAACGACCTTCCGATGTTCCGCCACACGATGCTGTTCCTGGGCCACGAGCTGGGGAACCTCCGCCGCAACCCGGCCTGGCCGATCCTCGGCATCATGCAGCCCGTCCTCTACCTGCTGCTGTTCGCCCCGCTGCTGACCAGCATCACCCCGAACGGGACGCTGGAGGAGGCGCTGGTCGTGTTCACCCCCGCCGCGCTGATGATGATCGCCCTGTTCGGGTCGATGTTCGCCGGGTTCGGCATGATCAACGAGACCCGCAACGGGGTGCTGGAGCGGCTCGCCGTCAGCCAGGCCTGGCGGCCCGCGATCATCCTCGGCCGGGTGGCCAAGGACATGATCATGCTGGTTCTCCAGTCGCTGGTCATCCTGGGCGTGGCCGCGCTGATGGGCCTGCGGATCGGCCTGCCCGCGATGGGCCTCATGCTGCTGCTCATGGCGGTGACCGGCCTGTTCGCCGCCAACCTGTCGTACGGCCTGGCGCTGGCGGTGCGCGACGAGAACGGCATGTCGCAGATCGTGCAGTTCTTCCTGCTCCCGCTGATGCTGCTGTCCGGCCTGATGCTGCCGATGTCGGTCGCCCCCGACTGGATGCAGACCGCGGCGAGGTTCAACCCGCTCTACTACGCGGTCGAGGCCGGCCGCGCGATGTTCGCCGGCGACTACTCCGACAGCACCATCCCGACCGCCTTCGGCCTCTTCCTGGTCCTGGGCGTGCTCACCCTGACCTGGTCGGTCCGCTCCCTGCGGAAGCTGGCCGGCTAGACCCGCGCCCGGCGGCCGGGCCTCCGTCCGCCGCCGGGGAACCGGGACACCGGTCAGCAGACGAAGACCCCGGCCCGGTCGGTCATGCGTTCGTACTCCTCCAGCCGGGCCTGCGTGCGCAGCGGCGCCGCGTCCGCCATGGCCTCCACCAGCACCATGGCCAGGGCGAGCGGCGCCGCGTGCGAGTCGAACACCAGCCGTTCGCCCACCGGCGCGGCGAGGACCACGTCGGCGTCGAACGGCACGTCCCGCCGGTCGGTGATCACGGCCGTCCGCAGGCCGATCCCGCGGGCGTCCGCCAGGGCCCGCACGGCCTCGGCCGGGTAGCGCGGCAGGACCACCGCGAGCAGCCAGGCCGCCCCCGCCCGGCGGGCGGCGTGCAGCCCGTCGGCCAGCTCCGACCCGCCGTGGACCAGCAGCCGCACGTCCGGGTGGATCCGGCGGGCGTAGTAGGCGAACGTGGTGGCCAGGCCGCTGGAGACGCGCAGTCCCAGCACCGGTAGCGGCTCGCATCCGGCCAGCGCGGCGCCCAGCTCCGTGACGGCCGACGGGTCGGCCAGCCCCTCCCGGACGGCGCGGAGGTTGCCGACCTCCGCGTCGATCGCGGCCTGCAGGCCGTTGGCGCGCGGGGCGGCCCGGCCGCCCGCCCCCGCACCGGCGGGCGCGTGCGGGCCCGCCGTGTTGTCGTCCCCGCCGACGACGAGGGGGCGCAGCGCCTGCCGGAGCTCGGGATAGCCGGCGAAGCCGAGCGCCATGGCGAACCTGGTCACCGACGGCTGGCTCACCCCGGCCCGGTCCGCCAGCTCCACGCTGGACAGGAAGATCGCCTCCGCGAGGTGGCCGTCCAGGTAGCGCGCGATCCGCCGCTGCGCCGGCGAGAGCCTCCGGCCCTCCAGAAGTCGCTCGAGTCCGTCGCCCACGCCCCCTCCAACCGGCCGGGTCCCGCGGTCATTCCCGGGATCCCCGCCGCCTCCCGGCACCGCCGTCGTGCCCGAGGCCGCCGTCGTGCCCGGAACCCTCGCTTCTCCCTGCGCCGCCGTCGGTTCCGGGGCCCTCATCTCCTCCCGGCGCCGCCTCAGCCCCGGGTCTCCGGCGACTCCCGCATCGGCACCCGGACGCCGCGCTCGTCCGCGACCGCGGCGGCCTCCTCGTAACCGGCGTCGACGTGGCGGATCACGCCCGTGCCCGGGTCGTTGACGAGGACCCGGCGGAGCTTCTCCGCGCCCAGCGCCGTGCCGTCGGCGACCGTGACCTGTCCGGCGTGGATCGACCGGCCGATCCCGACGCCGCCGCCGTGGTGGATGGAGACCCAGGCGGCGCCGGAGGCCACGTTGAGCATGGCGTTCAGCAGCGGCCAGTCGGCGATCGCGTCGGACCCGTCGAGCATCGCCTCGGTCTCGCGGTACGGGCTCGCCACGGAACCGCAGTCCAGGTGGTCGCGGCCGATCACCAGCGGGGCCTCGATCTCGCCGGAGGCCACCATGTCGTTGAACCGCTCCCCGGCCAGGTGGCGCTCGCCGTACCCGAGCCAGCAGATGCGGGCGGGCAGCCCCTGGAAGTGCACCCGCTCCCCGGCCATCCGGATCCACCGGGCCAGCGGCTCGTTGTCGGGGAACAGCTCCAGGATCGCCCGGTCGGTCCTGGCGATGTCGGCCGGGTTCCCCGACAGCGCGGCCCAGCGGAACGGGCCCTTGCCCTCGCAGAACAGCGGCCGGATGTAGGCGGGCACGAAGCCGGGGAAGTCGAAGGCGCGCCCGTAGCCGGCCAGCTTGGCCTCGCCGCGGATCGAGTTGCCGTAGTCGAAGACCTCGGCGCCCGCGTCGGCGAAACCGACCATGGCCTCCACGTGCCGGGCCATGGACTCGCGCGCCCGCACGGTGAAGGCGGCCGGGTCCTTGTCCCGCTCGGCGGCCATGTCGGCGAAGGCCACGCCGAGCGGGAGGTACATCAGCGGGTCGTGGGCCGAGGTCTGGTCGGTGACGATGTCGATCTCCGCGCCCCGGCGGAGCAGCTCGGGGACGGCCTCGGCGGCGTTGGCCTCGACGCCGATGCTGAGCGGGCGGCGCGCGTCGCGGGCCTCGTAGGCGAGGCGGAGCGCCTCATCGAGGTCGGCGGCGCGGACGTCGAGGTAGCGGTGCTCGATGCGCCGCTCGATGCTGCGGGGGTCGCAGTCGACGCAGATCGCCACGCCGCCGTTCATGGTGACGGCCAGCGGCTGGGCGCCGCCCATGCCGCCGAGCCCGGCGGTCAGCGTGATCGTCCCGCTCAGGGAGCCGCCGAAGCGCTTGGCCGCCACGGCCGCGAAGGTCTCGTAGGTGCCCTGCAGGATGCCCTGCGTGCCGATGTAGATCCACGACCCGGCGGTCATCTGCCCGTACATGGTCAGGCCCGCGGCCTCCAGGCGGCGGAACTCCTCCCAGTCGGCCCAGTCGGGCACCAGGTTGGAGTTGGCGATGAGCACGCGGGGCGCCCACTCGTGGGTGCGGAAGACGCCGACCGGGCGGCCGGACTGCACCAGCAGCGTCTCATCACCCTCCAGGGTGGTGAGCGTGCGGGTGATCGCGTCGAAGGAGCGCCAGTCGCGGGCCGCCCTGCCCGAGCCGCCGTAGACGACGAGCTGCTCCGGATGCTCGGCCACCTCGGGGTCCAGGTTGTTCTGGAGCATGCGGAGCGCCGCCTCCTGCGGCCACCCCTTGGCGGTGAGCGTGGTGCCGCGCGGCGCGCGGACGGTCCGGCTGCCGGTCATGGCCGAGCCTCCCTGATGACATGAATGAACGCATTCATATTTGTCACTCGCGGGCCACGGGTCAACCCGTGAAGGGAAGCACCCCGGAGAGGGACTCCCCGGGGTGCCTTCTCACTGCCGGCCACCGTCCCAGCTCCGCCCCGCACGGACGGAACCGGGGGATCGGCGCGGCGGGCGCCCGCAGGCGCCCTGAACGGAGGAGAGACTCCGTAGGAGGCGGGGTTCCCGGACCCACCCGAAAAAACCGACTTTTAGTGCAATTTTCCCAGTTCAGGGCTCCAGCGAGACCGAGATTTTGTCAGGAGTCTACGGAGACGGACTCCCGGCCGGTCCCGTCGGCGGCGGCGGAGGACACCGCGGTGCCCTCCGCCGCCGGGACGACCTCCCCGACGGCGTCCTCTCCGGCGTCCTCTCCGGCACGGTGCTCTCCGGTCGGCACGGCCGCGTCCTCGGCGGCGACCAGGAACTGGGTGGCGGCGAGCTCCCGGTAGAGCTCGTCACCGGCGAGCAGCTCCTCGTGGGTACCGGCGGCCCTGACCCGGCCCGCCTCCATCACCACGATCCGTTCGGCGCGCGTCACCGTGGACAGCCGGTGCGCGATCACCAGCACGGTCGTCTCCCGCGCCACCTCGGCGATCACCTCGCGCAGGCGCAGCTCGTTGACCGCGTCGAGCTGGGAGGTCGCCTCGTCCAGCAGGAGAAGCCGGGGACGGCGCAGCAGCGCCCGCGCGATCGCCACCCGCTGGCGCTCTCCCCCGGAGAGCATGACGCCGCGGTGGCCCACCTTGGTCTCCAGCCCTTCGGGGAACCGGGCGACGAGGTCCTCCAGGCGGGTCAGCCCGAGCACCCGGCGCAGATCCGCCTCCGTCACGTCCGGCGCGGCGAAGACGAGGTTCTCCCGGAGCGTGCCGTCCAGCACCGGCGCGTCCTGCTCCACGTAGCCGAGGGCGGCCCGCAGCTCGGCCAGCGGCCACTCCCGGACGTCCCGGCCGTCGACCGCGATCGTCCCGGCCTGGTGGTCGTAGAACCGCTCCAGCAGGGCGAACACCGTGGACTTGCCAGCCCCCGACGGGCCGACCAGCGCGGTCATCCCGCCCGCCGGAACGGTGAAGGACACGTCGCGGTGGACCACCGGGCGGTCGTCACCGTAGCGGAAGGCCACGTTCTCGAACACCACCCCGGCCGGCGCCGCCCTCCCGGCCGGCTCGGCGGCGGGCGGGACCGCTCCGCCGGGCCCCCGCCGTGCGGCCGCCTCCTCGACGGGGAGCTCCTCGACCTCCCGGATCCGGCGCACCGCCGCCAGACCGCCCTGCACCTGGGTGGCCCCCTGGACCAGCTGGCCGACCGGCGCGACCAGGTAGAACAGGTAGAGCAGGAAGGCGATCAGCGACGACACCTCCAGCGCGCCGGAGGCGACCCGTGCCCCGCCGATGCCGAGCACCGCCACGAAGGCCAGCTGGGCGGCGACCCACGCGGAAATGCCCGCGATCGAGGTCCACCAGGCGACCGCGACGCCCCGGTCCCGGGCCCGGCGGGCCGCCTCCCCCACCGCCGCGATCTCCCGGTCCTCGGCGCCGCTGGCCTTGACCGTGCGGAAGGCCTGCAGCACGCGGTCCAGCACCGCGCCCATCTCCCCCACCGAGGCCTGCGCCTCGACCGAGGCCCGCTGGATGCGCGGCATGACCAGCCCCACCAGCCCGCCGACCAGGACCAGGATCACCAGCGTGACCAGCAGCAGGAACCCGTCCATCAGCGCCATCATCACGATCGCGCCCACCAGCATGAACACCGCGCCGACCGACTCGACGATCCCGTCGGTGAACACCGCGCGCAGCAGGGTGGTGTCGGAGGTGACCCGGGAGAGCAGGTCGCCCGGCTTGAGCCGGTCCACCTCGGAGACCCGCAGGCGGAGCATCCGGTCCACCAGGGACCGCCGGGCGGAGAAGACGATGCCCTCGCCCATGCGCTCCAGCACGTACCTGCCGAACGCGCCGACGGCCGCGCCCAGGATCACCGCGGCGGTCAGCCCGAGCACCGGTCCGGCCAGGGACCTCTGCTCGCCGAACGCGTCGATCACCGTCTTGGCGAGCAGCGGCATCGCCAGCCCGGCCAGCGAGCTGACCAGGCTGAGCACCCCGCCGAACGCGAGCACCCCCCGGTACGGCCGGACATAGCCCAGCAGCAGCCGCCACGATCCGACCCGTCCGGCCGCCCCCGCGTCCACGGCCGTCTCCACCGCCGGTCCAGCCGGCCCGTCCTGTCCGGCGTCCCCAGTCCGCTCGGTCCGCTGGCTCTCGGTCACCTTCGTCCTCTCCGCACCGGCTTGACCGCTCCCCGGCCGCCGCCCTTCTTGTCTACCGCCCATGCCGTCTCCCCGAGCGTTTCGCCCGTTTCCATAGACCAAAGTCGCCTTTCGCCAACCAAAGACGACACAGTCAACATAGGTTGACGACACGGGCGACGTCAACAGAAGTTGACGTAGGTGGCAGACTCGAACCATGTCGAACGCCGTACCGGACACCGAGCCGGACAGCCTGCCGAACGCCGTACCGGATGTCGTATCGGGCACCGCGCCCGATGCCGAGGCCCGTCTCGTGACCCGGTTCGGCCCCGGCGTGCGCGGCTGGCTGGCCGCTCTGCCCCCGCTCGTCGAGCGGCTCGCCGTACGGTGGGACCTGGAGGTCACCGGGGTCGTCCCGCACGGGAACACCTCACGCGCCTTCCGGGTACGGCGGGCGGACGGCTCGGCCGGCTTCCTCAAGCTGACCCCGGAACCGGCGATCTGCGCCGCCGAGGCCCTCGCCCTGCGGGCCTGGGCGGGCAGCCCGCACGTCGTCCGGCTGATCGACGCCGACGAAGGGGCCGGAGCGCTGCTCCTGGAGGCCGTGGAGCCCGGCACGCCCGTCAGCGGACTCGCCGTACCGCCCTCCCCGGATCAGGTGTCGGCCCTGTTGCGCTCACTCCGGGTGAAGGAGGTCCCTGCGGGGCTGCCGCCGCTGCGGGAGCGGGTGGAGTTCCTCTTCGACCTCACCCGGCGCAGGCTGCGATCCGGCCCCACGGCTGGGGACGGCGGTGCCGCCGAGGCCGCCGGGCTCCTCAGGACCGCCGAACACCTGCTCGATCGCTCCCTGTCCGCCGCGCTCGCCCTGTCCGGCGACGGCTCCACCGGGCTGGTCCACGGTGACCTGCATCCGGGGAACGTCCTCGACGGCGGGGCTCGCGGCCTGGTCGTCATCGACCCCCGCCCCAGCGTGGGGGATCCGGCCTTCGACGCGGTGGACTGGGTCCTCGGCGGCGGCGCGGCCCACGCGGAGGAGACCGTTGCCCGGCTCGGTCAGGACACCGGCCGCGTCATGGCCTGGTGCCGGGCGCTGGCGGTCGCCGTCGCGGTCCCCCGCCTGGCCCGCGGCCGTCACGACGCCGAGACCGCGCTCCTCCTGGAGCTCGCCGGAGGGGTCTGAAGCGGATCAGTGAGCGCGGCGGGCGGCGTGCTCGCGGCGCGCCTCCGCCACGGTCTCCAGGATCTCCTCCTGGGTCCGCAGCAGCTTCGCCTCGGCCTCCTCGGTCCGCCCCTCGGCGGCCAGACGGCGGTTCCCGGTACTCCTGCCCAGCAGGCGCTTGGTGCGGGCCTTCAGTTCACGCAGACCGAACTTCTCCACGGGGCTCACTCCTTCGTCGGACTGGGCGACCGCCTACCCGGGACCCGCTCGATCATGCGCTCCCGAGCGGCTTCCGGGCGGCGCTCACGCCCCTGCCCTCAGTCGATGCCGGGAACATCGAAGTCGTAGTCGGCATCGCCCTCCTCGGCCCGGCGGAGCTTGATGTCCTCCACCCAGGCCGTGGCGAACAGCCGGATCTCCCTGATCCGGCCGGTGTCCGCCCCGCACGCCTCGAAGTCCTCGTCGGCGATCAGATCGACGAATTCCAACCGCATCATCAGCTCGGCCAGCGAGAAGTCACCGGTGTGGAGCCGGCCGAGGCGCTCCAGCTCGCGGAATCCGTACGACTCCGAGACGCCCGCGACGGCGGCGACGTCGCGGGCGAGGCCGCGCTCGTGCAGGGCGCGCATCATCGACCCGACGGCCTCGTCCGGAGCCTCGCCCGCCGCTTCGTCCCGGACCTCGTCCGGAGCCGGGCCGGATGTGCCGGGTGTGAACGCGTCCATGACTCCAGCATGCCCGCCGGACCGGGGATTCAGCGCCGGGGGCGCAGCCGGGTGGAGGGCAGGTCGTGGCGGCCGGAGACGAACTCCTGGAAGGCGATCTTGGCCTGGATGACCGGGCGGCGCCAGCGCTTCTCCCTCCGCACCGCACGGGCCATCAGGCCGGGCCGGGGACGGCGCGCGGCGGGCGCGTAGAACCAGTGGGCCCAGGGCGAGCCGGGGCGGGCCAGCCGCAGCGCGCCAAAGATCAGCAGGACCGGGACGAACAGGCCGACCAGCCCGGTCCAGATCTTGCCCTTGAGCAGGGTGACGACCGCGAGCAGGAGGTTGGCGACGATGAGGCCGACCGCGGTCCAGGGGCCCTGCGGGGTCTCGCCGGAGTCCTCCCAGCCCAGCGGGCGCAGGCCGAGCAGGAGCAGGCCGGTGACCGCGACGGCGACGAACACCGCGTCGACCGAGGTGCGGCCCTCCTCCTCCCAGTAGACGTCGTGCAGGTGCAGGATCAGCGCGAACTCGTCCAGGATCAGGGCCGCGCCGACCCCGAAGAGGGCGGCCGTCACCGCGTACCAGGTGTCGGAGACGCCCGACACGAGCAGCCCGGCGACCCCGCTCAGCAGGGTGAGCACCACGCCGAACACCACGTGGTGGATGTGCATCTCACCGACGCTGACGTTGCGGAACCAGCCGACCCGCGCCCGGATGAGCCGGACGTTGACGCGGGTGAACACGAAGGCGACGATCAGCGCGACGAAGAAGCAGAACAGCGGCAGCCGTCCTGTCTCGATGATCCGTTGATGGAACCACTCCCCCACAGTCCGTCCAGGTTATGCGAGGAACCCGCGCAGGAGCGCCGCGGTGCCCTCCAGGTGCTCGGTCACGGCGCGGCGGGCGGCGTCCGGGTCACCGGCCAGGATCGCGGCGACGATCGCCTCGTGCTGGGCCGCGGCGTGCTCGATGTTGCGCTGGAGCACCGGGATCGCGTTCAGCAGGTCGGTGACCCGCAGGCGCGCGTCGGCGCAGGCGGCGGCGAGCAGCGGGGAGCCGGTCAGCTCGGCGATGGACAGGTGGAAGGCGGTGTCCAGGCGGCGGTAGTCGTCGGGCCCGGCGGAGTTGACCTCCGCCAGGCGGCGGCGGAGCGTCTCGCGCCACTCCCCGGCCGGCTCGGCGGTGGCCAGCACCTGGGCCGCGCCGCACTCGACGGCCGTGCGGAAGGTGAGCGCATCGGCCAGGTGGCCGGTGCCCATGTCGGCCACGGCCCGGCGCAGGTCCCCCTGCCGGGGCGGGGGCGGGGCGTAGGTGACGAACGCGCCGCCGTACCGGCCCCGGCGCACCTCCAGGTAGCCCGCCTCGGCGAGCGCGCGGATGGCCTCGCGCAGCGTGACCCGGCTGATCCCCAGCCGTGCGGCGAGCTCCCGCTCGGGCGGCAGCTTCTCCACGACGAGCCCGAGCTTGACCGCCCGGAGCAGCCGCTCCACCGTCTCCTCGAAGGCGTTGCCCGACCGGACCGGCCGCAGCACCGCCGTCAGCGGCGACTCGTCCAAACATCACCTCCGGCTCTTGACAACCCCATCCTCGGTGCACATCAATGGTCTGACACTAGCCCAATGAGACTCCGGCGAGGAGGGCGCGTGGACCTCAGCGAGCTGCGCGGCGAGGTGGCGGCCAGGCGGATCGACACGGTGCTGTTGGCGGTCGCCGACATGCAGGGCCGGCTGCAGGGCAAACGGCTGTCCGCGCGCTACTTCCTGGAGGAGGTCGCCGAGCACGCCGCCGAGGGCTGCAGCTACCTGCTCGCGGTGGACGTCGACATGAACACCGTGGACGGCTACGCCATGTCCTCGTGGGACAGCGGGTACGGGGACTTCGTGATGCGGCCCGACCTGTCCACCCTGCGCCGCGTGCCCTGGCAGGAGGGCACGGCCCTGCTCATGGCCGACCTGGTCTGGGAGGACGGCTCGGACGTCGCGGCCTCGCCCCGGCAGATCCTGCGCCGCCAGCTCGCCCGGCTGGCGGAGCACGGCTGGCACGCGTTCGCCGGCACCGAGCTGGAGTTCGTCGTCTACGGCGACACCTACGAGGAGGCCTGGCGCCGCGGCTACCGCGACCTGACCCCGGCCAACCTCTACAACGTCGACTACTCGCTGCTCGGCACCGCCCGGATCGAGCCGCTGCTGCGCCGGATCCGGCTCGGCATGGAGGGCGCCGGGATGTACGTCGAGTCGGCCAAGGGCGAGTGCAACCTCGGCCAGCACGAGATCGCCTTCCGCTACACCGACGCCCTGACCACCTGCGACAACCACGCGGTCTACAAGAACGGCGCCAAGGAGATCGCCGCCCAGGAGGGCGTGTCGCTGACCTTCATGGCCAAGCCGAACGCCCGCGAGGGCAACTCCTGCCACATCCACCTGTCGCTGCGCTCGCCGGACGGCGACCCGGTCATGGCCGGGCCGGGGCCGTACGGGCTGTCGGAGACCGGGCGGCGCTTCATCGCCGGGCAGCTCGCCTGCCTGCGGGAGTTCACCCTGCTCTACGCGCCGAACGTCAACTCCTACAAGCGGTACGCGCCGGGCAGCTTCGCCCCCACCGCCGTCCGGTGGGGCGTGGACAACCGGACCTGCGCGCTGCGCCTGGTCGGCGGCCACGGGACGGCGCTGCGGATCGAGAACCGGGTGCCCGGCGGCGACGTCAACCCCTACCTGGCGGTCGCCGCGATGATCGCGGCCGGGCTGCACGGCGTCGAGAACGAGCTGGAGCTCGAGGAGCCGTTCGCCGGCAACGCCTACGCCTCCGGCTCCGAGACGGTCCCGGGCACGCTGCGCGACGCCCTGGCCCTGTGGGAGGGCTCCGAGCTCGCCCGCGACGCCTTCGGCGAGGAGGTCGCGGCGCACTACGCCAACGCCGCCCGGGTCGAGCTGGCCGCCTTCGACGCGGCCGTCACCGACTGGGAGCTGGTGCGCGGATTCGAACGGATGTGAACATGAAGATCGTCAATCCGGCGACCGAGGAGGTCGTCGCCGAGGTCGAGCTCGCCGGTGCCGCCGAGGTGGACCGGGCGGTCGAGCGCGCCAGGGCCGCCTTCCCCGCCTGGCGGCGGGTCGCCCCCGGCGACCGCGCCCGGCTGCTGCGCCGGTTCGCCGCGCTGGTCGACTCCCACGCCGCCGAACTGGCCGCCCTGGAGACCGCCAACGCCGGGCACACCGCCGGCAACGCCCGCTGGGAGGCGGGCAACGTCCGCGACGTGCTGGACTTCTACGCCGGCGCGCCCGAGCGCGACCACGGCAGGCAGATCCCGGTGCCCGGCGGCTGGGACGTCACCTTCGCCGAGCCGCTGGGCGTCGTCGGGGTGATCGTGCCGTGGAACTTCCCCATGGTCGTCATGACCTGGGGGGCCGCCCCGGCGCTGGCGGCGGGCAACACCGTGATCGTCAAACCCGCCGAGCAGACCCCGCTGACCGCGCTGCGCCTGGCCGAGCTGGCCCTGGACGCCGGCCTGCCCGAGGGCGTGCTCCAGGTCGTGCCCGGCGAGGGCGAGACCGCCGGCGCCCGCCTCGTCGAGCACCCGGACGTCGCGAAGATCGTGTTCACCGGCTCGACCGAGGTCGGCAAGGAGATCGGCGCCGTGTGCGCCCGGCGGGTCAAGCGGCTCACCCTGGAGCTGGGCGGCAAGAGCGCCAACATCGTCTTCGCCGACGCCGACCTGTCCAGGGCCGCCGCCACCGCGCCGTACGCGGT
Organism: Planomonospora parontospora; assembly: GCA_014647935.1. Classification (GTDB taxonomy): domain Bacteria; phylum Actinomycetota; class Actinomycetes; order Streptosporangiales; family Streptosporangiaceae; genus Planomonospora; species Planomonospora parontospora. Next base: position 135,141 of record BMQD01000011.1, on the reverse strand, counting down.
CTTCGACAACGCCGGCCAGGACTGCTGCGCCCGCTCCCGCATCCTGGTGGAGCGCTCCGTCCACGACGAGTTCCTCGGCCTGCTGTCGGAGGCGGTGCTCGCAGTGAAGGTCGGCGACCCGCGCGCCGCCGACACCGAGATGGGGCCGCTGATCAGCGCCGCCCACCGGGAGAGGGTCGCCTCCTTCGTCACCGGCACCCCCTACCTGCAGGGCTCCTGCCCCTCCGGGCCCGGCTTCTGGTTCCCGCCCACCGTCCTGACGCCCGAGGTCACCGACCCGGCGTTCACCGAGGAGATCTTCGGCCCGGTGGTGTCGGTCGTCCCGTTCGACGACGAGGCCGACGCCGTACGGATCGCCAACGACACCCGGTACGGCCTCAGCGGCTCCATCTGGACCCGCGACGTGGGACGGGCGCTGCGCACGGCCCGCGCCGTCGAGGCGGGCAACCTCTCCGTCAACTCCCACTCGTCGGTGCGCTACTGGACGCCGTTCGGCGGGTTCAAGCAGTCCGGGCTCGGCCGCGAACTGGGGGCGGACGCCCTGGCCGCGTTCACCGAGACCAAGAACGTCTTCATTTCGGAGGATTGATGCAGGGAGGACCGATGCAGCGCCTGCAGGACCGGGTGGCCGTCATCACCGGGGCGGGGAGCGGGATCGGGCTGGCCACCGCGCGCCGGTTCGCCCAGGAGGGCGCGAAGGTGGTCTGCGCCGACGTCGACGAGACCGCCGGCGCGAAGGCCGCCGCCGAGGTGGGCGGCCTGTTCGTGCGCGCCGACGTCACCGACGAGGACGACGTGATCCGGATGTACCAGGCGGCGGCCGACGCCTACGGCGGCGTGGACATCGCCTTCAACAACGCGGGCATCTCCCCGCCGGACGACGACTCGATCCTGGAGACCGGCCTGGACGCCTGGCGCCGGGTCCAGGAGGTCAACCTGACCAGCGTCTACCTGTGCTGCAAGCACGTCATCCCGCACATGCGGCGGCGCGGCGGGGGCTCCATCGTCAACACCGCGTCGTTCGTCGCGGTGATGGGCTCGGCGACCAGCCAGATCTCCTACACCGCCTCCAAGGGCGGCGTGCTGGCGATGTCGCGGGAGCTGGGCGTGCAGTTCGCCCGCGAGGGCATCCGGGTCAACGCGCTGTGCCCGGGACCGGTGAACACCCCGCTGCTGCAGGAGCTGTTCGCCGCCGACCCGGAGCGGGCGCAGCGCCGCCTGGTGCACGTCCCGCTCGGCCGGTTCGCCGAGGCCGCCGAGATCGCCGCCGCGGTGGCGTTCCTGGCCTCCGACGACGCGAGCTTCGTCACCGCCTCGCAGTTCCTGGTCGACGGCGGCATCTCCGGCGCCTACGTCACCCCGCTGTAGCGCACCGCCGCCCGCCGAGGAGCGGCGGCCCGCCGTGAGGCACCACCGCACACCGCGCCGTGCGGGGTCCCCACCGGAACCCCGCCGAAGAGCCAGGAAGGTCCCGTGTCCCGCCCCGTCATCGGCATCACCTGCTACGTCGAGCCCGCCCGCTTCACCGTCTGGGAGACGGCCGCGGCGCTCCTGCCGTACGGCTACGTCGACCACGTGCTCCGGGCGGGCGGCCAGCCGGTGATCCTGCCGCCTGCGGGCGACCCCGCCGGGCTGCTCGGCCGCCTGGACGGGCTGGTCCTGGCCGGGGGCGGCGACATCGACCCGGCCCGGTACGGCCAGGCCCCCCACGACAGGACCGGATACGTCCGGAAGGCCCGCGACGACTTCGAGCTGCACCTGGCCGCCGCCGCGCTCGGAGCGGGCCTGCCCCTGCTCGGGATCTGCCGCGGCCTGCAGATCCTCAACACGGTCCTGGGCGGCACCCTGCACCAGCACCTGCCCGACGTGGTCGGGCACTCCGGCCACTCCCCGGCTCCCGGCCGCTTCGGCCGCACGCCGGTACGGCTCGCGCACGGCAGCCGCACCGCGGAGATCCTCGGCGCCGGGACGGCCGACGTGGCCTGCCACCACCACCAGGCCGCCGACCGCGTGGGCGACGGCCTGGCGGTGACCGCGCGGAGCGAGGACGGCGCCGTCGAGGCCGTGGAGCTCGCGGGCCACCCCTTCGCCCTCGCGGTCCAGTGGCACCCCGAGGCCGACGACGAGTGCGCCCTCCTCGCCGCCCTCGTCGACCGCGCCCGCGACGCGACGGAGAGTCCCGGTGGGGGATTTCGCTCGGCGGTCCCGGGCCGTTAGGCTGACCGCGACACCGATGTGAACCCCGTGCGGGAGAGCGTCCTGACATCCAGGCCAGGACCCCTGAAGGAGCAAGCCCTCCCCGCGAACCTCTCAAGGCAAAGGACCGTGCGGGTAGGTGCCCTCTGGAAAGCAGACCCCCGAGGTCTCGCCGAAGGTGAAAGTCCGGTAAAAACCGGGCGAAACTCTCAGGCATCCACGACAGAGGGGGAGGATGCTCTCATCCGACCCATGCCTGAGGTGCGATCATGCCCCGACCCACGCCACTGCGCGGCGTCCACACGTCTCTCGGCGCGACCCTGACCGACTTCGCGGGCTGGCTCATGCCGCTCCGCTACGGCAGCGAGTCCGCTGAGCACAACGCGGTCCGCCAGGCCGCGGGCCTGTTCGACCTCTCCCACATGGGCGAGATCTTCGTGACCGGGCCGCAGGCCGGCCAGGCCCTCGACTACGCGCTCGTCGGCCACCTGTCCGTACTGGAGCCCGGCCGCGCCCGCTACACCATGATCGTCAACTCCCGCGGCGGCGTGCTGGACGACCTGATCGTCTACCGCCTCGCCCCCGAGGAGTTCATGGTCGTCGCCAACGCCTCCAACTACCCCGCGGTCGCCGCCAGGCTCGCCGAACGGGCCAAGGGCTTCGACGCCGCCGTCGAGGACCGCTCCGAGCAGTACGCGCTCGTCGCGGTCCAGGGCCCCAGGTCCCAGGAGATCCTCGCCGCGCTCACCGACGCCGACCTCGCCGGCCTCAAGTACTACGCCGGGCTGCCCGCCACCGTCGCCGGCCGCGAGGCGCTCATCGCCCGCACCGGCTACACCGGCGAGGACGGCTTCGAGCTGTTCGTCGCCAACGACGACGCCGAGCCGCTGTGGACCGCGCTCACCGAGGCGGGCGCGCCGCACGGCCTGCTCCCCGCCGGCCTGTCCGCCCGCGACACCCTCCGCCTGGAGGCGGGCATGCCGCTGTACGGCAACGAGCTGTCCACCGCCCTCACCCCGTTCGACGCCGGCCTCGGCCGTGTGGTGAAGTTTGACAAACCGGGCGACTTCGTCGGCCGGGCGGCCCTCGAACCCCTCAAGGACGTCCCCCCGGCCCGCCGCCTGACGGGCCTGGTCGCGGCCGGCCGCCGCGTGCCCCGCCACGGCTACCCGGTGGTGCTGGCCTCCGGCGGCAGCACGGTCGTCGGCGAGGTCACCAGCGGGGCCCCCTCGCAGTCGCTCGGCAGGCCCATCGCCATGGCCTACGTGGACACCGCCGCGACGGGGGAAGCGCTGGCGGTGGACATCCGGGGCCGCCACGAGCCGGTCGAGGTCGTCGACCTGCCTTTCTACAGGAGGAACAAGTGAGCAGCATTCCCGACGAACTGCACTACACCAAGGAACACGAGTGGATCGCGGGCGTCGACGACGGCCTGACCCTCACCGTGGGCATCACCGCCTACGCCGCCGAGGCCCTCGGTGACGTGGTCTACGTGCAGGTCCCCGAGGTCGGCACGACCGTCGCCGCCGGCGACGCGGTCGGCGAGGTCGAGTCGACCAAGTCGGTCAGCGACATCTACGCCCCCGTCGGCGGCGAGGTCGTCGAGGTCAACACCGCCGTCGTCGACGACCCCTCCCTGGTCAACGGCGACCCGTACGGCGAGGGCTGGCTGTTCCGCCTCCGCCTCGAAGGCGAGGCCGCCGACCTGCTCTCCGCCGAGGAGTACACCGCCCTCACCTCCGGCGAATCCTGAAATCTTCTCTCCCGCACCGTGATCGCGCGCGCCGCCCGGCGCGCGCGGTCCCGGTGACGTAAGGACAAGGACCGATCAATGGCGATCAGCGTCTTCGACCTCTTCAAAATCGGCATCGGCCCCTCCAGCTCCCACACCGGCGGGCCGATGGCCGCCGCCCACCGCTTCGCCCGCGGCCTCGACCGCGACGGCCTGCTGGACAAGACCGCCCGCGTCGAGGCCGTGCTGTACGGCTCCCTCGGCCTGACCGGCAAGGGCCACGGCAGCGACAAGGCCGTCCTGCTCGGCCTGTCCGGCGAGAAGCCCGAACTCGTCGACGTCGACACCGTCGACGAGCGGCTGGCCGCCATGAAGTCCTCCGGGACCATCCGGCTGTACCGCTCCCGCGAGATCCCCTTCGTCGTCGGCGAGGACCTCGTCTTCGAACGGAAGATCTCGCTGCCCGGCCACCCCAACGGCATGCGCTTCACCGCCTTCGACGAGAACGGCGAGACCCTCCGCGAGAAGGTCTACTACTCCGTCGGCGGCGGCTTCGTCGTCGATGAGAACGCCACCGGCGCCGACCGCATCAAGTCCGACGACACCGAACTGCCGCACCCCTTCACCACCGCCGCCGAGCTGCTCGCCCGGTGCCGCGAGACGGGCCTGTCCGTCTCCGGCCTGATGCTCGAGAACGAGAAGGCCTTCGGCCGCACCGAGGACGAGATCCGCGCCCGCCTGCTCGACCTGTGGCGCGTCATGTCCGAGTGCGTACGGCGCGGCATCGCCAAGGAGGGCATGCTCCCCGGCGGCCTCAAGGTCCGCAGGCGCGCCCACCAGCTCCACCGGCAGCTGCAGGCCGAGGACCCCGGCAGCGACCCCCTCCAGACGATGGACTGGGTCTCCCTGTTCGCCCTCGCCGTCAACGAGGAGAACGCCGCCGGCGGCCGCATCGTCACCGCCCCCACCAACGGCGCGGCCGGCATCATCCCCGCCGTCCTCACCTACTACGACCGCTTCGTCCGCAGAGCCGACGGCGCGGACGGCCGGCCCGGCGGCGGCGCGGACGACGACGGCGTCGTCCGCTTCCTGCTCACCGCCGGAGCCATCGGCGTGCTGTTCAAGGAGAACGCCTCCATCTCCGGCGCGGAGGTCGGCTGCCAGGGCGAGGTCGGCTCGGCCTGCTCGATGGCCGCCGCCGGACTCACCGAGGTTCTCGGCGGCACCCCCGAGCAGGTGGAGAACGCCGCCGAGATCGGCATCGAGCACAACCTCGGCCTGACCTGCGACCCCGTCGGCGGCCTGGTCCAGATCCCGTGCATCGAGCGCAACGCCGTCGCCTCCATCAAGGCCATCACCGCCGCCCGCATCGCGCTGCGCGGCGACGGCCGGCACTTCGTCGCCCTCGACAAGGCCATCAAGACCATGCGCGACACCGGCCGCGACATGCTCGACAAGTACAAGGAGACCAGCCGCGGCGGCCTCGCCGTCAACGTCATCGAGTGCTGACGGCGGATGTCCGCCCGGAAGACCCCGGCGGCCCCGGCGGACGTCTGGAGGAACATCCGGGTATCCGGGCGGACATCCGGATATCCAGGTGGGCATCCGGGCGGACACTGCGAACACCACCAAGCGCCGCGAAGTTCTCCATCGCGGACAGGACCGCCCGCCCCTGGAGCTATCGTGGTCAACCTGTTCGTGAAGGTCAGGGAGGTCGCGTGACGACGGAAGCCCAACCGGCGGACCGCTTCCTCCGCACCCACTGGCTGTTCCTGGTCGCGCTGCTGGCGGGCGGCGGCCTGCGGGCCCTCGCCGTACTCGGCTACCGCCCCGCCCTGTGGTTCTGGCCCGACTCCTTCACCCACCTCGACGCCGCCCTCGCCCTCCGCCCCACCGGGTCGCACTCCTCCGGCTACCCCCTCTTCCTGCGGCTGCTGAGCCCGCTGCAGAGCGTGCAGGCCGTGGTCGCCGCCCAGCACCTGCTCGGCCTCGCCACCGCCTGCTGCGTCTACCTCCTGCTGCGCCGCCTGGCCCGCCTCCCCGGCTGGGGCGCCACCCTCGCCGCGCTCCCCGCCCTGCTCGACGCCCACCAGATCCAGCTCGAACACCTCGTCACGGCGGACGCGCTCTTCCAGTCCCTCGCCGTGCTCGCCCTCACCCTGCTGCTGTGGAACCGCCGCCCGTCCGCCCGGACCGCCCTGCTCGCCGGGACCCTCCTGGCCGCGGCCGCCGCCACCCGCGCCCTCGGCCTGCCGCTGCTCCTGCTGGTCCTCGTCTGCCTGGCCGTCCGCCGCGCCGGCTGGAGAGCCGTCACCGCCACCGCCGCGGCCGCCGCCCTGGTCCTCGGCGCGCACGCCGTCTGGTTCGCGGCCGAGTTCGGCCACCACGGCCTGACCCGCGGCAACGCCCACCTCTGGGCCCGCACGACGACCTTCGCCGACTGCGCCCGGATCAGGCCCACCGGCCCCGCGGCCGCCCTCTGCCCCGCCGAACCGCTCGGTGAGCGCAAGCCGCCCCCCGCCTACCTCTCCGACGGCGGCTCGCCGCTGAACACGTTCCAGGGCTCCCCCGCCGAACGCGACGCGCTCGCCGGCGACTTCGCCCTGCAGGCCGTCAGAGCCCAGCCCGCCGACTTCCTGCGCACCGGACTCGCCGACCTCGCCCACGTCTTCGACTGGGACCGGCGCGTCTACCCCACCGCCGAGGACCAGAGCGCCCACGTCTTCCCCGACGCCGCCGCCTCCCTGCCCGACACCCCCGCCGCCGGCGGCCGCACCGCCGCCGAACTCACCACCGCCTACCAGGACGACCCCGGCGAACCGCGCCTCGTCGACCCCTACGCGGGCTGGCTGCGCGCCTACCAGGAACACGGCTTCCTGCGCGGCCCCTTCCTCGGCGTCGTCCTGGCCATCGGCCTGATCGGCGTCCTGACCCGCTGGCGGCGCCTCGGCGGCGCCCTCCTCCCGCCCTGGACCGCGGCCGCCGCCCTGATCGCGCTGCCGCAGTTCACCGCGGCCTTCGACCACCGCCACGCGGCGGTCGCCGCTCCTTTCGCCTGCCTGGCCGCCGGGCTGGCCTTCGGCGGGCGCGACTCCGAGACCGCCGCCGGCACCCCCGCCCTCACCGGGGACCCCGCCGAGGACCCCGTGAATCCCCCGGACGAGACCGCCCGGCGGGCCTCAGCGACGGCGGACGTGCACCCGGACGGAAACCCCCAGCGCATCGTCCCCTACCGCCCGCCGAACCCTGTCGACGGCGTCCTCGTTCATCCGCGCTACGAGCTCGCCGACGTCGGTCGCGGGCCCGCAGCGTACCCCGATCCGGATCCGGTCCCCCTCGACCGTGCGGACCCGGACCCGGCTCAGCCCTTCGACTTCTTTAAGCGCGACCCCCAGCATCGCGATCCCGGTCTCACTGCGGCGGCCCCGCCGCCCCCAGCCCAGGGACCGCAGCAGCCAGCGGACCGCGACAAGCCCCAGTACTACAAGTACTAGCGCCGCCAGCCACCCCGCCCCGGGATCCTCCGCCAGCCGCGCCGGCAGCCCGGGGTCCAGCAGCGGCGCCTCCGCCGCGTGCCCCGGGACCTCCCCCAGCCCGCGCAGCACGCCGTACCCTCCCGCCCCGGCCAGCACCAGCCCGGTGACGGTCAGACCGACGCGGTTGCCCAGATACGCCCTCATCGGATCCCCCGGCTGCGCAACCGCACCACGACCTCGTCGCCGCACACCGCGCCCAGAACGGCCAGCCGGTCCCCGACCTCCGCCCCCACCCGGCGCAGCAACCGCCCCGTCCCGTCCGTCTCCGCGACCACCAGGACCTCCACGCCGCCGCGGCCCAGCCGCACCCGCGCCCGGCCCACCCCGTCCACCGACTCCGCCGCGGCCCGCAGCGTACGGCGCAGCCCCGACCGGGTCAGGCCGATCACCGCCAGCGGATCACCCGTCTCCAGCGGCACCAGCCGGGGCCGCCCGGGCACGACCGCCACCGCCACCAGCGCCGCGCCCACCGCCACCACGCCCAGCGCCGCCCCCAGCACCACCGGGTCCGACCAGCTCAGCGCCCCCGGCCCGGCCGCGAGCCCGCCGTACACCGCCAGCGCCGAGGACGACCCGGTCAGCAGCGCCACCGTGCCCGCCGCCAGCCCGGACAGCACCACCGAGGCCGCCAGCGCGACCACCGCGCCCGCCGGGCCCCGGCTCGGCCGCAGCAACCGCACCGCCCTGCGCCCGCCCGCCTGCGGCCGCGGCCCCTCGGGCGCCTCCGGCGCGCCTCCCGGGCCCGCCAGGATCTCCTGGAGAGTAGTCATCACCCGGCCAGGTCTACGGCGTCCGCCCCCACCCCGGTACGGCACGACGCACCGGCCGACGCGATTGCTGACCCGATCCGGAGGAAGAATTTACCTGCGGCCGGTTAACATGAGAACTACTCATGTATCTTCGGTAGAGTTATCCTGCCCCCATGGACGACCGCCAGCGCTACGACCGGGCCACCGCGCACCTCGAACCCCCGTTCGCCGTGCTCGACCTCGCCGCCCTGCGCGCCAACGCCGCCGACATGACCCGGCGCGCCCACGGCAAACCCATCCGCGTCGCCAGCAAGTCCATCCGCTCCCGCCCCGTCCTCCAGCGCATCCTCGCCATGGACGGCTGCACCGGCACCATGGCCTACACCCTCCCCGAAGCCCTCTGGCTCGCCTCCACCGGCCTGCGCGACATCCTCGTCGCCTACCCCACCGCCGACCGCACCGCCGTCACCCGGCTCGCCGCCGACCCCCGCGCCGCCCGCGAGATCACCCTCATGGTCGACCGCACCGACCACCTCGACCTCATCGAGACCGCCACCGCCGGACTCCGCGACCACCACGAGATCCGCCTCTGCCTCGACGTCGACGCCGGCTACACCGCCCTCGGCGGCCGCCTGCGCGCCGGAGCCCTCCGCTCCCCCGTCCGCGACGCCGACCAGGCCGCCGACCTCGCCGCCGACATCGCCAAACGCCCCGGCCTCCGCCTCACCGGCCTCATGGCCTACGAAGCCCAGATCGCCGGAGTCGGCGACGACCCGCCCGGCCACCCCCTCACCGCCCGCGCCATCCGCTGGATGCAGACCCGCTCCCGCCGCGAACTCATCCTCCGCAGAGGCCGCGTCGTCCAGGCCGTCCGCCAGCTCGCCGACCTCGAATTCGTCAACGGCGGCGGCACCGGCAGCCTCGCCACCACCACCCGCGAGAAAGCCGTCACCGAACTCACCGCCGGCTCCGGCTTCTACCACCCGCGCCTGTTCGACTTCTACCGCGGCTTCACCGGCCGCCCCGCCGCGCTCTTCGCCCTGCCCGTCGTCCGCCGCCCCGCCCCCGGCGTCGCCACCGTCCTCGGCGGCGGCTACACCGCCTCAGGCGCACCCGGGCCCGACCGGCTCCCCCAGCCCTACCTGCCCTGCGGCCTGCGCTACGACCCCCGCGAAGGCGCCGGCGAAGTCCAGACCCCGCTCATCGGTCAGCCCGCCGAAGACCTCCGCCTCGGCGACCGCGTGTGGTTCCGCCACGCCAAGGCCGGCGAACTCTGCGAACGCTTCGCCACCCTCCACCTCATCGACGGCGACGAGATCGTCGACGAGGTCCCCACCTACCGGGGCGAGGGCCGCACCTTCCTCTGACCCCCGCCCCGCATGTCACCTCCGGCGGCGCCGCCTCACCAGCAGGACCGCCGCCCCGACCACCAGGACCGCCCCCACGCCGATCAGCACCGGCGCCAGACCCGGCGCCTCGTCCGCCCACAGGTCGTCCCCGGGCTCACCCGCCGGTTTCACCGGACGCGGCGAGACCCCCACCGCGTCACCGATCCTGTCCCCGACGGACGCGACGAACTGCTTCGCGTTCGCCTCCACCCTGGCCACCGTCCGCCGCGCGACGTTCTTCGGACGCACCCGGTCCGCGATGGCGTCGACCGTCTCGGCCAACTCCGCCCGCGTGCGCTCGATCCGCCGCTCCAGCTCAGCCGGATCGGTCTCCGCCATGGCTCTCCTCTCGTCGCCCTCGACGACGATCAGTCTCTCAGGTCCGGCGCTCCCCTGACACTTCGGGCAGGCCGGTAAGTTGACCAGGGAGAACCATTCCTCGGAGGAAACGTGACGAAACTCGAACCAGGCGACGCCGCCCCGGAGTTCGCCCTCCCGGCCGCCGACGGCACCACCGTCTCCCTCGACGCCCACCGCGGCAGGCGCGTCATCCTGTACTTCTACCCCGCCGCCATGACCCCCGGCTGCACCAAGCAGGCCTGCGACTTCCGCGACAGCCTCGACTCCCTCGCCGCCGCGGGCTTCGCCGTACTCGGCGTCTCCAAGGACACCCCCGCCAAGCTCGCGAAGTTCGCCGAGCACGACGCCCTGACCTTCCCCCTGCTCTCCGACCCCGAGCTGGAGGTGCACAAGGCCTACGGCGCCTACGGCGAGAAGACGATGTACGGCAGGACCACCGTCGGCGTCATCCGCTCCACCTTCGTCATCGACGCCGACGGAAAGGTGGAGAAGGCCCTCTACAACGTGAAGGCCACCGGCCACGTGGCCCGCCTCCGCCGCGAACTCGGCCTCGACTGAATAGTATTAATTGTCATTTAGTACGATTTGCCCATGCCCCAAGAATTGTCGGCTCATTACCTATACTTGGGGCATGGCCACCAAGTACAAGTACACCCCCGAAATGCTGGCCGAGGCCGCAGCCAACTCCCTCAGCGTCACCGATGTTCTCCGCCGCCTGGGCATCACCGTCGCGGGCGGAAACCACGCGCACATCAGCCGCCAGCTGAAGCGCTTCGGGATCGACACCTCACACTTCCGCAGGATCTCCCCGAACAAGGGCCAGCCCTCTCCCCGACGTCGCCGGCCGGAGCACGTTCTCGTCATGCTGCCGAAGGGCAGTGCACGCCCCACCCCCAGCCGCCTCAGGAGAAGCCTGATCGCAACCGGGATGCCATACCAGTGCGCGGGATGTAAGATCGAGGGCGTCTGGCAGGGTCGGCCCTTGATACTGCATGTCGATCACATCAACGGTGACTGGCTGGACAACAGAAGAGAGAACCTGCGATTCCTCTGCCCAAACTGCCATTCACAAACAGAGAATTTCGCAGGGAAAATAGGGGTTGTAGCCCAACGGTAGAGGCGACGTCTTTAGGTGGCGTAAAGAGCGGGTTCGAATCCCGTCAACCCCACAGAAGAGCGAAGAGTAACGCGTTCGACCTAAAATCAATGACCACTAGCGTAACTCTTTCCCCGCAGGATGTATTTTTCATCGAGGATTATCTCTCTCGCAATAAATCAACATCCCGTTCCGCGGTAATCCGCGATGCACTTCTCCTTCTCCGGGAGAGAGACCAGGAAGAAGAGCGCTTCGTCTCACTCACGGAGCCGCGAGAACGCCGTACCAGCGAGCCGGAGATCCCTACGGCGCCAGGGAGTCGTCAACGACCGGCCGATGCCCTGTACAACATGGATGACATGCAACTGAGCATGAGTCTGGAAGACGAGTACTACATCGCCTTCAGCGAGTGGGAAACCGTCGCAGATGATGGAACCCCTGATCCACCGAAGTGACGAGACCCCGTCTGCCGTGGTGCCCAGCGACAAGACCGCATCGGCCCAAATGACGCTTCGGCTCAACCGAGCCACATGCCGTCCTGACTGCGGACGGCGTTGCCGCCGGGGTCAGGGCGTGAAGGGCGTCGGGGTGGGGGCGGTGCAGCGGAAGCCGTCCTGGGTGGACTCGCACTGGTCGAGCGTCCGGAAGCCGTCGCCGGGGTTCCACTCGTCGCTTCCGCCCTGGAAGATGCGCGTTTCGCCGTTCCCGCGTTCGCCGGCTCCGTACCCTTCGTCTCCGCGTCCTTCGAGCAGGCGGTCGAAGCCGTCGCCGGGCGGGGTGCGGTGGTCGTCCACGCGGTCGAAGGCGTTTCCGGCGCGGTGGCGGTCGCCGATGGTGTCGACGACGGCGACGGTTCCGCCGCCGAGGACGGCGCCGATGACCGCTGCGGCGGCGACCTGGAAGGGTTTGCCGCGGGTGGCGCGGGCGAGCCTGGCGTAGCGGCCGGGGCGGGGTCGTTCGTCGGTCGGGGTGTGCGGGCCCGGGGTGTTCCAGCCTGTGCCGCCGGGGCCGTGGGGCCCGTACGCGGTGGGGGCGCCGGGGCCGTGGGGCCCGTACGCGGTGGGGGCGCCGGGGCCGTGGGGCCCGTACGCGGTGGAGATCCCGGTGCCGCCGGGGCCGTGTGCGGCGGGGGCGCCGTACGCGTCGGTGGGGGTGTGCGCGGTGGGCGCGTCGTCCTGCGCGGGGAGGTTCCGGGTGTCTCCGTCCCGGGGCCCCGGGTCGCGCGGCGTGTTCTCGTCGTCGCGCGGCCCGGGGTTGTTGCGATCCGCCGTCACAGGCAATCTCTCCCTTTACTCACCCCCGAGGGGGTGCTCCCGGAAACCATGGTGCCGGAAGAGGCGTAAGCGGGATGTAAGGGACGGCGCGGGCGGTGGTGGGTGTGCGACCTGAGTCGTAGGCGGGTCTCCCCCTTTCGGGGGAAGGGCGCTGAGCTGGGGATACGTAGGGTGGTGTCATGTTCGGCAGACTTCACGCCTGGAGCGGGCGCCATCCGAGGATCGTGGACGCCCTGTGGCTGGCGCCGTTCCTGGTGTTCTGTGCGTCCAATTTCGTGGTCCTGGCGACGGATCCGGCTTTCCTGCCGGGGGGTCCTCCGCTGGTGGTGCACGGGGTGCTGGGCGTGGTGCTGCTGGTGCCGCTGTTCTGGCGGCGGCGGTGGCCGGTGGGCGTGTTCGCGGTCGTCGCGCTGGCCAGTTTCGTGCAGTGGTCGTTCGGGGTGGAGCCGCTGCCGGTCAACCTGTCGGTGCTGATCGCGATGTACGCGGTGGCGTCGTACCGTCCGTTGCGCTGGGCGGTGGCGGCGGGGCTGGTGGCGGAGCTGGGGTTGGCGCTCTCGTACGGGCGGATCACGGAGCGGCCCGATCCGAGGTCGTGGGCGAGTACGTCGGTGTTCGTGGTGGCGGTGTGGATCGCGGGGATCTACGCGAACACGCGGCGTCGTTATCTGGAGGGTCTGGAGGAGCGGGCGGAGCGTGCGGAGCGGGAGCGGGATCAGCGGGCGCGGTTGGCGGCCGCGGCGGAGCGGGCGCGGATCGCGCGGGAGTTGCACGATGTGGTGGCGCACAACGTGAGCGTGATGATCGTTCAGGCGGACGGTGCGGGGTACGCGATCGACGGTGATCCGGAGCAGGCGCGGCTGGCGGTGCAGGCGATCTCGGCGACGGGGCGGCGGGCGCTGGCGGAGATGCGCCGGATGGTGGGGGTGCTGCGGGCGGATGCGGGGGCGGAGGACGGGGAGGTCCCGGGTGATTACGCTCCGCAGCCGGGGTTGTCGCAGTTGGACGATCTGGTGGAGCAGGTCCGTTCGTCGGGGTTGCCGGTGGGGTTGCGGGTTTCGGGCACGGTGCGGGAGTTGCCGGAGGGTGAGCAGTTGACGGTGTACCGGATCGTTCAGGAGGCGTTGACCAATACGCTCAAGCACGGCGGTCCGGCGAGCAGGGCCGAGGTGGAGATGGAGTACGGCGTGCGGGAGCTGGTGGTGCGGGTGGCCGATGACGGGCGGGGGGCCGCGGCGCCGGGCGGGCCGGGGGGTCATGGGCTGGTGGGGATGCGGGAGCGGGTGGCGATGTTCGGCGGGAGTGTGGAGGCGGGGCCGAGGCCGGGGGGCGGGTTCCAGGTGGTGGTGCGGTTGCCGTTCGGTGAGGTGGGCGGGAGCCGGGCGGCGTGATCCGGGTGATGCTGGTCGATGATCAGGAGTTGCTGCGGACGGGGTTCCGGATGGTGCTGGGGGCGCAGCCGGACGTCGAGGTGGTGGCGGAGGCGGCCGACGGGCGGGCGGCGGTGGAGGTGCTGCGCGGGGTCGAGGTGGACGTGGTGCTGATGGACGTGCGGATGCCGGTGATGGACGGGGTGGAGGCGACCCGGTTGATCCGTGCGGTAGAGGGGGGGCCGCGGGTGCTGATCCTGACGACGTTCGATCTGGACGAGTACGTGTTCGCGGCGTTGAAGGCGGGGGCGTCGGGGTTTCTGTTGAAGGATGTGCCGCCGGTGGATCTGGTGAGTGCGATCCGTTCGGTGCACGGTGGGGACGCGGTGGTGGCGCCGAGTGCGACGCGGCGGTTGCTGGAGCGGTTCGCGGTGCATCTTCCGGCGTCGGGCGGGGTGGAGCCGGGGGCGGTGTCGGGGTTGACGGCGCGGGAGCGGGAGGTGCTGGTGCTGGTGGCGCGGGGGTTGTCGAATGCGGAGATCGCGGGGCGGCTGGAGCTGGCGGAGGCGACGGTGAAGACGCATCTGGGGCGGGTGCTGGCGAAGCTGGGGTTGCGGGATCGGGCGCAGGTGGTGGTGTTCGCCTATGAGGCGGGGCTGGTCGTCCCGCATTCGGCGGGGTAGGCCGGCGGCGGTGGGGGTTCCATCGGCCGAATGGCCGATGGGGCCGGTACGCCGGAGGTCGCACCGGTGGTGTCGCCGTATCTCTTCGGCGGAGGGGAAGTCCGGCCGCTCGTCCGATGGATCCCAGCTTTCCCGGCAATAGCGTTTTGCCCGTCATAACGCATCTATGCCGAGGAGGGGTCGACATGACCGTCACCGGAGAGGTCGGCGCGTGGAGCGCGCGGGAGAGCGGGGCACCGGCCGTGGTGGCCGAGGGCCTGACCAAGGTGTACGGGCAGGGGGACACGGCCGTGCATGCTCTGCGCGGGGTGGACGTCTCCTTCGCGACGGGCGCCTTCACCGCGATCATGGGTCCTTCGGGGTCCGGTAAGTCCACGCTGATGCACTGCCTGGCGGGGTTGGACACGGTCAGCAGCGGGCGGGTCCGCATCGGGGACGTGGAGCTGACGGGGCTGGGCGACAAGCAGCTGACGCTGTTGCGGCGGGAGCGGATCGGGTTCATCTTCCAGGCGTTCAACCTGCTGCCGACGCTGACGGCCGAGCAGAACATCCTGCTCCCGCTGGAGATCGCCGGTCGGCAGGCGGACCGGGTGCTGTTCGACCGGGTGGTGGAGACGGTGGGGCTGCGTGATCGGCTGGGGCACAAGCCGACCGAGTTGTCGGGTGGTCAGCAGCAGCGGGTGGCGGTGGCCCGGGCACTGATCAGCAAGCCGCAGGTCATCTTCGCCGACGAGCCGACCGGGAACCTGGATTCGCGCAGCGGTGCCGAGGTGCTGTCGTTCCTGCGTTCGTCGGTGCGGGAGCTGGGGCAGACGATCGTGATGGTCACGCATGATCCGGTCGCGGCGTCGTACGCCGACCGGGTGGTCTTCCTGCGGGACGGCGGGCTGGTCAGCGAGCTGGAGCGGCCGACGCCGCAGGCGGTGCTGGACACGCTGATGAAGCTGGAGGCGTGACGGTGCTCAGGACGACTCTGGCCGGGTTGCGGGCGCACCGGCTGCGGTTGCTGCTCACGTCTCTGGCGATCGCGCTGGGGGTGGGTTTCATCGCGGGCACGTTCGTGCTCACCGACACCATCGAGGCGGGGTTCACGCAGAAGTTCGCGGCGGCGGGCGACAGGATCGACGTGGCGGTGTTCCCGGACTCCGGGCGGCGCGGCGAGGAGGAGCCGTCCCTGCCGGCCGCGGCGCTGGAGAAGGTCCGGGGGGTGGACGGTCTCGCCGAGGCGCAGGGGCTGGTGCGCGGTACGGCGGCGCTGCTCGGCAAGGACGGGAAGGCCGCCGGGGACCGTCCGACGAGCGGCATCTCGATTCCCGAGGGCCGGTTGAACCGTACGGTGATCGCCGGTGGTGCGGCGCCGCGGAACGGCGGGGAGGCGGTGCTGGACGAGGGTACCGCCGAGCGGCACGGTTTCAAGGTGGGCGACACGATCGCGGTGCTGGACGCGAAGGAGGTCCGGCACGAGTTCAGGCTCGTCGGGCTGGTGGATCTGAGTCTGGACCAGGAGCTGGTCTACACCGGCGCGGTCGGTTTCACCACCGGGACGGCGTGGTCGATGACGGGGGCGGAGGGGTTCCACGAGATCGACGCGCTGGCCGCCGAGGGGGTGGGCCAGGAGGAGTTGCGGGCCTCGGTCGCGGCGGCGCTCGGGAGCGGTGTCACGGTCAAGACCGGTGAGGCCTATGCCGCGGACATGGCGCGGGCCAACGGCGCCGACGACGACGTGATCACGATGGGCCTGCTGATGTTCGGCCTGGTGGCGATGTTCGTGGCCGCGTTGGTGATCTACAACACCTTCAACATCCTGGTGGCCCAGCGGACGCGGGAGATGGCGTTGCTGCGCTGCATCGGCGCGACCCGGGGGCAGGTGTTCGGTTCGATCGTGCTGGAGTCGGTCGTGGTGGGCCTGCTCTCCTCGGGGCTGGGTCTGCTGCTCGGTTACGGGCTGGGGGCGGGGGCGCTGGCGGTGCTGTCGTCGCTGGACGTGCCGCTGCCGGCGGTGACGCCGTCGCTGGCGCCGCGCACGATCGCGCTGGGTCTGGTCATCGGGCTCGCGGTGACGGTGGGGGCGGCGCTGCTGCCGGCGCGTTCGGCGACGCGGGTGGCGCCGATCGCGGCGCTGCGCACGCAAGTGGAGGAGCGGGTCTTCCGGACCGGGGCGGTGCGGGTGGTGGCGGCCGCGTTGTTCCTGGTGGCGGGTGCGGGCGCCACGGTGGCGGCGTTGAGCATGCCGGTCGGCCAGGCGGCGCTGGTGGTGGTGATGGCCGGTGGTTCGCTGGTCTTCTTCGCGCTGCTGATCCTGGGGCCGGTGCTGGTCAGGCCGCTCTCGGCGTTCGTGGGCTGGGTCCCGAGGAGGCTGTTCGGGGTGCCGGGCAGGCTGGCCACGGACAACTCGCGCCGCAATCCGAAGCGGTCGGCGACCACCACGGTGGCGCTGACGGTGGGTGTGACGCTGATGACGCTGATCGCGGTGCTGACGGGCACGCTGCGGGTGACGTACTCGGCGAAGCTGGACGAGCAGTTCCCGGTCGACTACATGGTCCAGCCGCAGGACCGGGGGTCGGAGCTGTCGCGGGCGCTGGCGGAGGATCTGCGGTCCCGGCCGGAGCTGACGTCGGTGGTCGCGCTGCGCGGGGCGGTCGCCGAGGTCGGGGGGAAGGGCGCGGAGTACGAGGTGGGGACCTTCACCGCGTCGCGGGACTTCCGGCCGAGTCTGGAGTCGGGGTCGATCGACCTGCTCAAGCCGGGTACGGCGGTCGTGGCGAACTACGTGGCGGAGGACCTGGGGGTCAAGGTCGGGGACCGGGTGCCGGTGAAGACGGCCGAGGCCGGCACGGTGGAGCTCACGGTCGTGGCGCTGTTCGATCCGCAGCGGGCGAGTCTGTCGGGGGTGACGGTGCCGGAGGCGGAGTTCGACCGCTACTTCGGGCAGGTCGGCGATTCATCGATCATGGTCAATGCCCGCGACGGGGTCGCTTTCGACCGGGCTCGGGCGGCCGTGGACGCGGCGGCGGATCCGTACCCGACGGCGAAGGTCGCCAGTTCGACGGAGGTCCGGAGCGAGTTCGACGAGTCGCTCGACATGATGTTGATGATCATCACGGGTCTGCTGGGGTTGTCGGTCCTCATCTCGCTGCTGGGCATCGCGAACACGTTGTCGCTCTCGGTCCACGAGCGGACCCGGGAGTCGGCGCTGCTGCGGGCGCTGGGGCTGACCCGTCCCCAGCTGCGGCGGATGCTCTCGGTGGAGGCGTTGATCCTGGGGCTCATCGGTGCTCTGGTGGGCGTCGCGCTGGGGGTGGTCTACGCCTGGGCGGCGGCCCGGACGATGACGACGGACGTCTCCTTCCAGGTGCCGGTGCTGCAGATCCTGGCGTTCGTGGCGCTGTCCGGTCTGGCCGGGGTGGTCGCCGCGGTGCTGCCCGCGCGCAGGGCGGCGCGGGCGTCCATCGTCGGTTCGCTGGCGAGCGGCTGATCGGGGCGCGGCCGGAGCCGGGGCGGAGACCGAGCTGAGGCGGGAGCCGGGGCCGGGACACCCTCGACGGGGGCGGTGCCCCGGTCCCGGCGCTGAGGGCGTGCCCGCCGGTGGGGATCCCGTGAAGGGCCCGTCACCGGCGGGGCGTGTCTCATCCGCTGAGCTAGCGGGTGATGGACGGGTCGGTGATGGCCGTGTCGGCGGCCAGCAGGAACGCCACCTCCCGCCGGTCGGCCAGGACGGGCTCGATGCGCTTGAACTTGCGGTCCAGCTGCAGGGGCACCCCGGCGTGCCGGGTGGCCCGGCGGGCGGCGTACAGCGCGGAGACCGCCTCCGGGGTCGGGTACTCCTCCATCGCTCGGGCGACCTCGAACAGCAGTCCCTGGGAGGGCAGGGTCTTGGCCTGTGTGGGTGCCACCGCTACCCCGGGCAGCAGTTCACCCAGCAGGTCGGGCAGCCAGGGCTCGTCCTTCAGGAGCGCCAGCCGTACGGCCCGGCCCAGAGCCGCCGTCTCCTCGCGGGTGAACGCCTTCTCCGCCCGGTAGGGGATCCCACCGGCGTGGATCGCCGCGACCCGGGTCCCGGCCGCCTCCAGGGCCGTCCGGGCGAAGTCCGGGTAGCCGGGCAGGCCGCCGAGCCATTCGGTCACGCCGTGCAGCGGGGTGACGTGGTCGGGCCGTCCCCGCACCGCCTCGGCGAACAACGCCCGCCGCTCCACGTCCCAGCCGAGCAGCAGCTCCAGCTCGGCTACCGCGATCGGCCCTTGCCCTTCGGCGATCTTGGCGCGAACGTCGGCGTCTATACCCGCCAGCCCGGCCGCCACCAGCGCGGCGAAGGGTCCGTAAATCCGGATCCTGTCCTCCAGCAGGAACTCGACCAGCTCGCGGGCCGGTGCGACCAGCCGCTGCCTGGCCTGCTCGTCGAGCGCGTACCGGACCGGTATCGGGTCGCCGTCGTCGACCTGGACCCGCCCGCTGCCCAGCCCGACCAGTCCGACGCTCAGCTGTGAGGCGTCAGACCAGTACGAGGGGTCGTTCACGGTCCCGGTGGTCAGCTGGAGCAGGCGCTGGGCGAGGGGGGAGAGGTTCATTTCGGTGGTTCCTGTCAAGGCGGATCCGGCGGGTGAGGGACGGGCCGGTGACGGCGGTGACGCCTTGGACGGGATGACCGAGAGCATGCCGTCGTCTTCCTCGAAGGGCGATAAGACGGTCGCCGCCGTCGGCGTCAGCCTCCGACCAGCGGGACGAGCTTGATGAAGGACACGACCGGGTCGGTGATCAGGTCGATCTCGGTGTCCAGGTCCTCGATCTGCCGGTCGCCGACGAGCAGCAGGAAGCCGTTGCGGACGAAGGCGGCCTCGGCCGCGTCGGCCTGCCTCTCCCAGTCCAGTCTGCGCGCGGTCCGCATCCGGTAGCCGTTCAGCTCGGCCTCGGCTTCGGTGGGCTTGACCAGGCCGCGGAAGTGATGGGAGGGCGCGGCGTTGTGGCGGGCCACCTCCTCGCGCACGCGCAGCCGTACCAACTCCCGGGCCGAGATGCTCTCCGGCAGATCCGGCAGGGCGAACTCGGCCAGCGGTTTCCCCGTCGCCGTCTCGTCCCGGAAGGTGACCGTCGCCATTTCATCGCCTCACACGTCTCGAAGATCGCAGTGGAGGCCATGAATATCACTGGCGGACGACAGAACCGGTGGCTCGTGAGCGCCGGTGGGACGCCACCCGTTCGCGCGTCGCGCAGCGGCGTGAGCAGTAGCGGCGCGACAGGCCGCTTCCCTGCGTGAGATAGACGTTCCGGCAGCCGGGCGATGCGCACAGGCCGCCCGGCGGACGTTGGCGATCCCAGATGAGGACCATCAGGCCCAGACAGGACGAGGCGAGGAACCACTCCCCCCAGGGTGCGTCGTCGTCGCTGTCGAGGTGGGGGTGCCAGGGGGTGAGGCCGCCGTGCGAGGTGAGGCGGACGGTTCCGGGGCTCTGCCGCAGCAGCCGGTTCAGCAGGGACGCGGCGGCGTCGACGTGGGCGGCGGCGAAGATCTCCCGCAGCTGCACGGCGGCGGCGCGCATCTCGGCGACATCGCTCGGCGAGAGATCGACGGAGCCGGTCTCCCCGTGCTCCCGGAGCAGGTCGGCGACCGCTTCCGGGGTGGGGTCCTCGCCGGACAGGGCGTTGACGAGGGCGGCGGTCCGCCGGGCGACGGCCTGCACCGAATGACGGGTGGACCATTCACGGCTCGAAGCGGTCACCGGTCGAATGTAACGCATCTGGTCAAGTTTTGAGTTACCTGCGTAACGTGACCTTCGTGAAAAAGCGTTACGCCATGTGGTGGTACGCCGTCGGGGCGGTCGCCGCCCGCACCGGGGACGAGATGTCAGGACCGGCTCTGCTGCTCGCCGGGCTGGCGGTGACCGGATCCGCTTCCACGGCTTCATGGCTGCTGGCGGGCATCACGGTCTCGGCGGCGATCGGCGGTCCCGTCTTCGGCGTACTGCTCGACAGGGCGGCCAGGCCGGGCCGTCTGCTCGCCTGGGCGCTCGGCCTCTACGCGGTGGGACTCGCGGCCGTCCTGGCCGGCCTGGGGCGCGTCCCGCTCGTCGCCACGATCCTCATCGCCGTGTGCGCCGGGCTGCTGGGACCGGCCCTGTCCGGCGGATGGACCTCCCAGCTGCCCCGCGTCGCGACCGGTGGGCGGCTCCCCCGCGCCAACGCGCTCGACGCGATGACGTTCAACCTCGCGAGCCTGGTGGGCCCGGCGCTGGCCGGGGTCCTCGCGGGGGTGTGGGGCGCCCCGGCCGGCGTCGTCGCGGCCGCGGCGCTGATCTGTTCAGCGCTGCCCTCGGCGCTGGCGCTGCCCGCGGTCCCGGATCCGGCGGGGAGCCGGCCGGCCGCCTCGATCACCTCCGATCTCCTCGCCGGAGTCCGCGTCATCCTCCGCAGCCGGGGACTGTCCAGGGCGACGACCACCTCGACGGTCTCCTGTGCGGGCCAGGGCATGCTGATCGCGTGCGTCCCGCTGCTCGGAGAGTCCCTCGGCTCGGCCGGGCACGGCGCGATCCTCCTCTCCGTCACCGCCGCCTCCGCGCTCGCCGCCAACGCGGTGCTCGCCCGCCGTCCCCGGCTCCTGGCCCCGGACACCGTCATCTGGTGCAGCACGATCGTCCTCGCCGTCGCGCTCGTCCTCCTCGCGACCGGCCGGCCGGCCCTGCTCATCGCCGCGATGGTGATCGCCGGCATCGGAGAGGGCCCCCAGCTCACCGCGCTGTTCGCGGTACGTCATCGGGAGGCGCCCGGGCGGCTGCGCGGTCAGGTCTTCACGACGGGCGCGAGCCTGAAGATCACGGGTTTCGCGCTGGGGGCGGGCGTCGCCGGACCGCTCGCGGACCGGTCGCTCCCCGGGGCGCTCCTGGCCGCGGCCGGCGTCCAGGTGCTGGCCGCGCTCTGCTTCGCCTGGCACAGCCGGGCCCGCCGGCGCGTCCGGCGGGCCGGTGCCGGCGACGCCCGGCGGGCGGCTCCCCCGGACGCGCACGGGAGAGTCCGGACGTGACCCGGGCCACGTGCACCGCATCAGTCGAGCAGTGCGGTCGCCTCGACCTCGACGAGCACATCCGGCTCGAAGAGGTGGTCGACACCGATGAGGCTGGCCGGCGGCATGGGAAGCGGGAGGCCGACCTCTTCGGCGACGGCCTCCACTCCGGCCATGAAGTCGCCGATCTTCTCCGGGCTCCACCGGGTCACGTAGAACGTCAGGCGCAGCACGTCCGCGAACGAGGCGCCCGCGCCCGCCAGGCCGAGGGCGGTGTTCCGCAAGGCGTGGGCGACCTGCCCGGCGAGATCGCCGGGGGCCACCGGGGTTCCGTCCGCCCGGCGGGCGACCTGCCCGCTGACGTGTACCTGAGTGGTGCCCTTGCCGACGGCCACGTGATGGTAGGGGACGGGCTGCATCATGCCTTCCGGCGTGAAGTGCTGAACGGTCATGGCCGTTTCTCCTTCTCAAAGTAGGTACCCGTAAGATATCTAGTACATAAAGGACACTTCAACGAGACCAGGTTTCACCATGGATACCGAGGGCCGGCTCCACATCGACGCCCCGCACCGCGAGCTCCTCGATCAGGTGCTCGACAAGTGGTCCCTCGGCGTTCTCAACGAGCTCTGCGAACGCCCCTGCCGCTTCAACGAGCTCCGCCGGGCCATTCCTGCGGTCACGCAGAAGTCGCTGACCGCCACGCTTCGGCGCCTTGAGCGCAACGGGGTGATCGAACGCGAGGTCGTCTCCACGCGCCCGGTGGCGGTCAGCTACCGGATCACGCCGCTCGGCAAGACCCTGCGGCAGCCCGTCGACGTACTGCTGGCGTGGGCCTCGAAGCACATGCCCGCCATCGAACGCGCACGCGGTGCTTTCGATACGCGGATGGAGACAAGCCTCTGAGCTTTCTCCCCGGGCCGGTACCGGCCGGATTCACACGCCGGGGTGAGCGGCGCGTCCCGGCTCGGCCTGGTCGAGCGGTGGTTCGCGGAGCTGACGGACGAACGGATACGCAGGGGTGTGCACAGGTCGGTCCAGGCGCTGGAGAAGGACATCCGCATCCGGATCACCACCTGGAACGAGGACCCGAAACCGTTCGTGCGGACCAGGACGGGCGAGGAGACCTTCGGCACCCTCACCTCATGCTGCCGGCGGACCACCGACTCGGCGCACTAGCGGGGGCGGCGCCCCGGCCACTGCTCGGCCACGATCTCGGGGCTGAGGAGCGGGCGGACGAAGACCTCGCCGGTGGCCCTGTCGATCACGATGCATCCGGCGCCGACGGTCTCGGGCGGCGCGGCCGGGTCGTCCTCCCCGGGGTCCCTGGTCCAGGCGACGTAGCCCTCCTTGAAGGTGTGGACCCTGACCTCCAGGGCGGCGTCGAGGGGGCGGACCCCGTTGAAGTACTCCTCCGCCACGGCCCTTGCCTGGTCAAGGTTCACAGCGGCCGTCCCTCGCGGTCGAGCGCCACGCAGAAGACACCGGTCACCGTGTCGTACGGCGGTTCGACCGCCATGTGGCCCCGTTGGGCGTCGATCCAGATCACCTCTCCTCCGGAGTTGACGGCGTTCCACGCGTGGCTGCCGCCGGTCGGCCAGCGGGTCACCAGGAGCGCGGCGGAGCCGTGTCCCCCGGCCAGCAGCCGCTGGGCGATGAGGGCGTAGGCGCCGCGGCCCTGGCCGACGAGCTGGAAGCGGTGGCCCAGCCACCGCTCGGCGCGGGCCGGTCCCCCGGTCTCGCCGGTGAGCACGGGCTTGCCGATCCGGTCGTATTCGGCGTGCCGGGGGGCGGCGACGGTCGGCATGCCGTACCAGGTGGCGAGGACCGCCATGGCGCAGTCCATCGCGTTGGTCGCGCGGAACGGGTCGTCGGCCGGGCCGGTGGCGTTGATCAGCCGGATCCACATGCCCCGGGGATCGGGGAAGCGCCGCGGCGCGCCCCGTTCGTCGACCGGGACGGCCTGCTCGATGTCGGCCTGGGCCTGCGGCTCCGGCCTCGACAGCCCACCCGCCGTGCCGTACGGCCTGCACCGGTCCAGCCGGGGCGGCCTCCAGGGCTCCCGTTCGGGCTCCCGGGGCGCGGCCACGACGACCGAGACGGCTCCGTCCAGCTCGAAGTCGCGCCACCGTTTCCCGTCGGCGGTCACGACCGGGTTGTAGACACCCGCGGGCACGGACCATCGCGTCACATGAATCCCCCCTCGCTCCACGTTTCGCAGCCCCGATCGTAGGGCGGTCACCGCGGCGGTGCGGGTGAGTTGACCAGATCCGGGCCGGTGGACTTCCTCCGGGCCGAGGGCTCAGCCGGGGGTTCGGGCGGCCCTGACGGTGACCGCACGCAAGACGGGGGGTTCGGGCGGTCCCGGCGGTGACCGCGTGCAAGCCCGAGGTTCAGGCGACCCTGACGGTGACCGCGTGCAGGCCGGTGGCGCCGTCCGGGGCCACCGGGGCCCGCTCGGCGGTCTGCGTGCGGCCGGTGGCGTCGGTGGCCCGCACCTCGATGGTGTGCTCGCCCGCCGCGGCGTCCCAGTCGTCGAGGACCCACTGGCGCCAGGTGTCGGCCGTGGGCGCCTCGGCCAGCCGGGCCCGCCGCCACGGCCCGCCGTCGACGCGTACCTCGACCGCGTCCACCCCCCGGTGCTGCGCCCACGCCACCCCGGCGATCACGGTGCGGCCGGGCGGGAGGACCGCTCCGGGCCTGGGGAGGTCGATGCGCGACTGCGTCTTGACCGGACCCTTCGCCGACCAGCCCCGCGGCGTCCAGTAGGCCTCGTCCCGGTCGAACCGGGTGACCTTGATCTCCGTCACCCACTTGGTCGCGGAGACGTAGCCGTACAGACCCGGGACGACCAGTCGGGCGGGGAAGCCGTGGTCGGCGGGGAGCGTCTCGCCGTTCATCGCGACGGCCAGGAGCGCCTCCCGGCCGTCGAGGACGACGTCGGCCGGGGTGCCGCAGGTCCAGCCGTCGGTGGAGGTGCTGAGCAGCATGTCGGCGCCGGCGTGCACGCCGGCCTCGCGCAGGACGTCGGCCAGGCGGACGCCGAGCCAGCGTGCGTTGCCGATGTACGGCCCGCCGACCTCGTTGGACACGCAGCAGAGCGTGACGTCGGCCTCCACCAGGGGCCGCCCCATCAGGTCGGCGAAGGTCAGCTCGGCCGGCCGGTCGACCATGCCGGTGATCGCGAGGGTCCAGTCGCGCGGGTCGACCCTGGGGACGAGCAGGGCGGTGTCCACCCGGTAGAAGTCGCGGTTTGGGGTGAAGAACGGCGACAGCCCGCTGATCCTGAGATCGCTTCCGGCGGGGACCGGCCGGGCGGGGACCGCGGGACGCGGGAGCACCACCCCGCTGCGGGCCGCGTCCGCCTCGGCCCCTCCGGACAGCAGCCGCCCGGCCGCGCCGCCGATCCCGGCCACGGCCACTCCGCCGAGCGCCGCGGTCAGCAGTCCGCGCCGGTCGAAGGAGCGCAGGTCCTCCCCCGCGCGCATGACCGCCGGGCCGGGGACGCCGTGCCGCTCCGCCGCCTCCGGACCCGCCCCGGTCCCCGGGGCCGTTCCGGGTTCCGGGGCCGTTCCGGCCTCACCACGGGCCCCACCACGGGCCGCAGGAAGGGGCGGGGGGCCGAGGCGGGCGCGGCGGAGCAGCCGGGACAGGGCGGACATCCCGGCGGCGACTCCCAGCAGCGTGGGGAGGGCGTCGCCGGGGCCCGCGCCGGGACGGGTGAGGACCGCCAGGAGGCCGACGGCGCCGAACGCGGCCAGGCAGGCCAGGCCGTACCGCAGGTCGCGGACCGCCAGCGCTCCCGTGGCGGCGGCGACGGCGGCGAGGACCGCGAGGACGCCGACGAGCAGGACGGTCTTGTCGTTCTCGCCGAAGGCGCGGATCGCCCACTCCTTCAGCCACGCGGGGGCCAGGTCCACCGCGGCGTCCCCGACCGCGACGACGGGGAAGGCCGAGGCCTTGACCAGCGCGGCGACCGGCAGGGACACCCCCACCGCCACCGCGCCCGCGACCAGCCCGATCAGTGCCGCGGCCCATGCGGGTGCGCGCCCGTTGCTCTCCATGGCTCGACGCTACGCCCGCCGGGGACCGGGAGTTCTTACCCGTTCATTACCGGAGGCCCGCAGCGGGCCCGGCGGGACGGGTCACTCCGCGCCGGGCCCGGCGCGGCCGGACGGGTCACTCCGGGACGAGCACCTCGGCCAGGATCGGGGCCAGCGCGCGGAAGGCCCGGCCCCGGTGGCTGATCGCGTCCTTCTCCTCCGGGGCCAGCTCGGCGGTCGTCCGGGTCCCGCCCTCCGGCACGAAGACCGGGTCGTAACCGAACCCCCCGGTCCCGCGCGGGGCGCGGATGATCGAGCCGTGCAGCGCGCCCTCGGCCACCCGCTCCTGCCCCGACGGCAGGGCCAGGGCCGCGGCGCACGCGAAGTGCGCCCCCCGTCGGCCGTCCGGCACGTCGGAGACCTGGGCGAGCAGCAGGTCCAGGTTGGCCCTGTCGTCGCCGTGGGTCCCGGACCAGCGGGCGGAGAAGATGCCGGGCATGCCGTTGAGCGCGTCCACGCACAGGCCCGAGTCGTCGGCGACGGCCGGCAGGCCGGACGCCTGTGCGACGGCGTGGGCCTTGAGCAGGGCGTTCTCCGCGAAGGTCAGGCCGGTCTCCGCGACGTCGCCGATCTGCGGGAACTCCTCCAGGCCGACGATCTCGACCGGCAGCGCGGCCTCGGCCAGGATGCGGCGGAGCTCGACGATCTTCCCGGTGTTCCGCGTCGCCAGGACGACCCGCCTCACGCCAGTGCCGCCTTCTGCAGGCGGGTGAGCTCGGCGCAGCCGGCGACGCCCAGGTCGAGCAGCCGGTCCAGCGCGGCCCGGTCGAACGGCCTGCCCTCGGCGGTGCCCTGGACCTCGACGAACTCGCCGGCCCCCGTCATGACGACGTTCATGTCGGTCTCGGCGGCGACGTCCTCGGTGTAGCAGAGGTCGAGCAGCGGGGTGGACTTCACGACGCCGACCGAGACGGCCGCGACCGAGTCGACCAGGGGGTCGCCCTTGCACATCTTGCGCTCGCGCATCCAGCTCACCGCGTCGGCCAGCGCGACGTACGCGCCGGTGATGGCGGCGGTGCGGGTGCCGCCGTCGGCCTGGAGCACGTCGCAGTCGATCACCACGGAGTTCTCGCCGAGGATCTTGTAGTCGACGCAGGCGCGCAGGGAGCGGCCGATCAGGCGGGAGATCTCGTGCGTCCGGCCGCCGATCCTGCCGCGCACCGACTCGCGGTCGTTGCGGGTGTTCGTGGCCCGAGGCAGCATGGAGTATTCGGCGGTGACCCAGCCCTGGCCGCTCCCCTTGCGCCAGCGCGGCACGCCTTCCTGCACGGAGGCGGCGCACAGCACCCTGGTGCCGCCGAACTCGACGAGCACCGAGCCTTCCGCGTGTGCGAGCCAGCCCCGGGTGATGGTCACCGGGCGGAGTTGATCGGGATTGCGTCCGTCTGCACGAGCCATGGACATCACCCTAGGTCATACACGGCCCCGCTCCGCGCGAGCTCCATCCGCCCGCCGAAGCCGCCGCGGGAGGCGTCCCGGAGGATGTCCGCGGGGTCGTACCAGGGGACGAGGTGGGTCAGCACGAGCGTGCCCGCTCCGGCCCTGGCCGCGTGCTCGGCGGCCTGGCGGCCGGACAGGTGCAGGGCCTCGGGGAGGTCGGGCCGGTCCAGGAACGACGCCTCGCACAGCAGCAGGTCCGCGTCGGCGGCCAGCTTGACGAGTTCGGCGGATTCGCCGGTGTCGGCGGAGTAGGCGACCGAGCGCCCGCCGTACGAGACGCGGAAGCCGAAGGTCTCGACCGGGTGGTTCATGCGGGCGGTAGTCACCTCGAACGGTCCGACCTCGAAGGTGCCGGGGGTGAGCGCGGCGAAGTCGAAGGCGGTGTCCAGGCCGGGTTCGTCGGGCATGCCGTAGGCGGCGGCCAGGCGCCTGGGCGCGTCGGCGGGGGCGTGGACCGGGATCCTCGGCCGCGGGCCGTCCGGGGAGTAGGTGCGCACCACGTGGTAGGGGCACAGGTCCAGGCAGTGGTCGGCGTGCAGGTGCGACAGGCAGATCGCGTCCACGTCGTACAGGCCGATGTGCCGCTGGAGGGCGCCCAGCGCGCCGTTGCCGAAGTCCAGCAGCATCCGGTAGCCCTCCGCCTCCAGCAGGTAGCAGGACGAGGGGCTGTCCGGCCCGGGGAAGCTTCCCGAGCATCCGACGATCGTCAGTTTCAACGCGGCCTCCTGTTTCATCGATTGCCTCCGGCGTGGGGTCCGGCCCTCAGGCCGGGGTCCCCGACCGCGTGGTCACCGCGACGCCGGCGTCGCGGACGGGTGCCGGCACCGGCGTCCCCACCGGTGCTCCCACCGGGGCGGCCTCGACCGCCTCGATCTCCGGGCCGAGGAACCGCCGGCCGAGCCTGGCGAACAGCCCGGTCTCACCCGTGGCGCGGAACCGGTGGCGGGGCAGCGTGCCGGGGAGGGCGGCCAGGCCCTGGTCGTGCAGGATCCTGAAGACGTCCTTGGCCGTCTCGTCGGCGCTGGACACCAGCGTGACGCCGTCCCCGGCGACGTAGGAGATCGCGCCGGTCAGCAGCGGGTAGTGGGTGCATCCCAGGATGAGCGTGTCGCAGCCGTCGTCGAGCACGGGCTCCAGGTAGCCGCGGATGACCTCGATGAGCTCCTCGCTCATCGTCTCGCCGCGCTCCACGAACTCGACCAGCCGGGGTGCGGCCACCCCGGTCAGCCGGACGTCGGGGGCCGCGGCGAACGCGTCGTGGTAGGCCATCGACTGGATGGTGGCGCGGGTCGCGATGACCCCGACCCTGCCGTTGCGGGTGGCCCGCACGGCCCGCCGGGCGGCCGGCTGGATCACCTCCACGACGGGCACGTCGTAGCGTTCGCGGGCGTCGCGCAGCACCGCCGCGCTGGCGCTGTTGCACGCGATCACCAGCATCTTGACCTCGTGCTCGACGAGGTGGTCCATCACCTCCAGCGCGTAGGACCGGACCTGGGCGATCGGCAGGGGGCCGTACGGCTGCCGCGCGGTGTCGGCCACGTAGAGGACCGATTCACCGGGCAGCTGATCGATGATCGCCCTGGCCACCGTGAGGCCGCCGACACCGCTGTCGAAGATTCCAATGCTCGCTTGCGACACGGTTCCCAAGGTTAGGCGACCTGGGACTACCGCTCACGGTAAGAATCCTCACAACGGTCGCGCGCCGCGTGCGGGGCCGCGCGGAGGGACTCCGGTCAGCCGCGGCCGACGCGGGCGAGCTGGCGGGACTGGGCGACGAGCCGTCCGGCGGAGTCCCAGACCTCGACGTCCTCGTCGAACCAGCCGTCGCCGATCATCCGTCCGCTGCCCAGCACGGTGAGCCAGCCGGGGGCCGGCAGCGCCCGCAGGTGCCAGGTGAGGTCGACGGTCGGGGCCCAGCCGCGGGCTCCGGCGGAGAAGACCACCGGCGGGAGGGCGTCCACGGCGAAGGCCAGCACGAAGGGGTCGGGGTCCTGCGGCTCGGCCATCCGGAAGTAGGCGCGCGACTCCGGCCGGCCGCTGGGGGCGCCGTCGAGCCAGCCGACGGTGGGCGGGTCGAAGACCATCTCCACCTGGGCGTTGAGCGTCATGTTCGACTCGGGCCTGGGGTCGGGCAGCCTGACGCACCGCTCGACGGGCGGCATGGCGGCCGAGGGGCCGTCCGTCCAGTCGGGGACCGCGCCGGCGGTGAGGGTGGCGGTGGTGACGAGGGTCTCGATGAACGCCTGGCCGTCCTGGAGCAGGGTGGCACGGGTCATCTCTGCGGTGCGGCCGGTCTTGATGCGCTCCAGTCGTACCCGGGCGGGGCCGGGGCGGGCCGCGCGCAGGAACTGGGCGCTGGTGGTCACCGGGTGCTCGTGCGCGGAGGCGTCGACGACGGCGCGCAGGACCACCGCCATCAGGTAGCCGCCGTTGAGGGGGCCGCCGATCGAGTATCCGGGGTCCAGGCACACGTCGTAGGTGTTCTCGTCTACCCGGATGGCCTGCGTCGCCTCGTCGAACTTCGTCATCTGTGTCCACTACCTCGCTTCACCCGGCGGCTCGGGCGTCCGCGGCCGGCGCCGGGCCGTCGCGTCCCCTCGCTCCTGACGTCCGGTCCGGCGGCGTCCGCCGGACCGACCTCCCGAACCTTGTTCTAGTGAGCTCACTCTACTATCCGGCGCGGGCTCCGCCCTGCTCCGATCCCGCCCGACCGGCCGCGGCGCACTCCGGACGACTTCCGGAGGGCGGGACGGAGGACTTCAGCAGACCGGCCGCTGGAAGATTGTTTTTGGGGTGGTCGTTCCCTGATCACCCGTATGGGCGATTTCCACGGCCCTTGACGCGAGGCCTCCGACAGGGGGACAAGAGCCCTGGTCAGAAGCACTGCCCGCGGCAATTCATCCTTAGACGCAGCAAAGACGCAGTTAGTTCAATGCAAGCGGTTCGCTAGGAAGATGCACTAACTTCTACATATCCCCGAAGTCCACCTTGTGAGTGAGCATGTCTGCCAACACCCCTCCGGGACAGTTCCCTGATCCGAATGAGAGCCCGGACAGGACCATCGCATACCGTCCCCAGCAGCACGACCAGCCCCACACCCAGGCCTATCCCCAGCCGGGCGGGTACCCCCAGCCGGGCGGCGCCTACCCGCAGCAGGGTCAGCCCGGCCACCCGCAGAGCGGCGGACACCCCCAGAACCCGGGCGGGTACCAGCAGGCTCCTCCCCCCTACCCGCAGCAGGCGGCGCCCCAGCAGCCCTACGGCCAGCAGCAGGCGTACGGCCAGCAGCCGCCGCCGTACGGCCAGCAGGCTTACGGTCAGCAGGCCCATGGCCAGCAGGCGTACGGCCAGCCCGGCTGGCAGCAGCAGGGCCCCGAGTTCCTGGGCGCGGGGCAGCCTCCGGTCCCGCCGGCCCGCAAGGGCGGCAAGGGCTGGCTGGTCGCGCTGATCGCGGCGCTGGTCGTGGCCCTCCTCGGCGGCGGCGGCTACGCCGCGGTCAGCCTGCTCAGCGGCGGCGGCACCCAGCCGTACGAGGTGCTGCCCGGCAACGCCCTCGGTTACGTCCGCGTCGACCTCGACCCGGCCGCCAACCAGAAGCTGGCGCTGTTCGACATCGCCAAGAAGTTCACCGTCACCAAGGACTCCTTCACCGGCGACGACCCGCGCAAGTCCCTCTTCGACATGATCAAGAAGGACGACCAGAGCCTGAGCAAGCTGGACTACGCCGCCGACGTCGAGCCCTGGCTCGGCTCCCGCGTCGGCGTGGCCGTGCTGCCCCCCGCGCAGCGCGGCGAGGAGCCCGGCGTCGTGGTGGCCGTCCAGGTCACCGACCAGGACAAGGCCAAGGCCGGCATCGCCAAGCTGGCCGGCGGCGAGGGCAAGTTCGGCATCGCCTTCCGCGAGGACTACGCGCTGCTCGCCGAGAAGCAGGAGCAGGCCGACCAGGCCGCCGCCGCGGCCCCGCTGTCGCAGAACGCCAACTTCTCCGCCGACCAGGGCGACCTCGGTGAGACCGGTGTCATGTCCTTCTGGCTGGACGCCGGGAAGGTCGCCGAGCTCGCTCCGGAGCTGGCCACCCAGGACCCCGCCACCCTCGCGCAGCTCAAGAACGCCCGCGTGGCCGGCGCGCTCCGCTTCGACGGCGGTTACGTCGAGCTGGCCGCCATCGTCCGCGGCGCCAAGGACGTGGGCATGGGCGACGCCCAGCCCTCCCAGATCGGCAAGCTCCCCGCCTCCACCGCCGCGGCGGTCTCGGTCTCCGGTCTCGGCGACGCGATCGGCAAGCAGTGGACCGAGCTCATGAAGGCGGCCGACCAGGCCGGCGGCGGCCAGTCCTTCCAGCAGTTCGTCGACCAGGCCCAGCAGAAGTACGGGCTGGCGCTCCCCGCCGATCTGGTGACGCTGCTCGGCAAGAACCTCACCGTCGCCCTGGACGAGAACGGCCTGGAGGCCAACTCGCCCAAGATCGGCGCCCGGATCACCACCGACCCTGCCAAGGCCCAGGAGGTCGTCGGCAAGCTGGAGCGGTTCCTCGCCGACTCCGGCACCGCCGCCCCGCAGATCGCCAAGGTCCCCGGCGACGGCTTCCTCGTCCTGGCCAGCGCCCAGGACTACGCGGCCGAGCTCGCCAAGGACGGCACCCTGGCCGACAGCGAGAGCTTCCAGCTCGCCGTCCCGAACGCCGGCGACGCGACCTTCGCCACGTACGTCGACCTCAACAAGCTCGAGAAGCTCTACCTGCAGAACCTGCAGGGCGACGAGCAGGCCAACCTCAAGGTCCTGCGCGCCGTCGGCATCAGCGGCACGCAGTCCGGCGGCGACGCGGACTTCTCCGTGCGGGTCCTGTTCGACTGATCCCGGACGGATCCGGCTGAGGGCACATGAAAAAGGGGCGGGCGTCCAGGGAGGACGCCCGCCCCTCCGCCGTTCCGCGGCGGCCGGACCGGCCGGAGGTCAGGCCCAGAGCTGGCCGTCAGGCCCAGAGCTGGCCCTCCAGGCGCTCCTCGGCCTCGTCCAGCGTGCCCTCGTAGGCTCCGGTGGACAGGTACTTCCAGCCGCCGTCCGCCACCACGAACACGATGTCCGCGCGCTCTCCGGCCTTGACCGCCTTGGCGGCCATGCCCAGGGCCGCGTGCAGGGCGGCACCGGTCGAGACCCCGGCGAAGATGCCCTCGGCGGCCAGCAGCTCCCTGGTCCGGCGCAGGGCGTCGCCCGAGGAGACGGAGAACCGGGTGGTCAGCACCTCGGGGTCGTAGAGCTCGGGGATGAAGCCCTCGTCCACGTTGCGCAGGCCGTACACCAGCTCGCCGTAGCGCGGCTCGGCGGCGACGATCCGCACGCCGGGCACGCGCTCGCGCAGGAACCGGCCCACGCCCATCAGCGTGCCCGTGGTGCCCAGGCCCGCGACGAAGTGGGTGACGGACGGCAGGTCCTCGAGGATCTCCGGGCCGGTCGTCTCGTAGTGGGAGCGCCAGTTGGCGGGGTTGCCGTACTGGTAGAGCATCACCCAGGAGGGGTTCTCGGCCGCCAGCCCCTTGGCGACCCGGACCGCCTCGTTGGAGCCGCCCGCCGCCGGAGAGGAGATGATCTCCGCTCCCCACATGCGCAGCAGCTGGCGGCGCTCCTCGGAGGTGTTCTCCGGCATCACGCAGATCAGCCGGTAGCCCTTGAGCCGGGCGGACATGGCCAGCGAGA
Organism: Planomonospora parontospora; assembly: GCA_014647935.1. Classification (GTDB taxonomy): domain Bacteria; phylum Actinomycetota; class Actinomycetes; order Streptosporangiales; family Streptosporangiaceae; genus Planomonospora; species Planomonospora parontospora. The sequence goes on along the minus strand of BMQD01000011.1, from coordinate 102,532 downwards.
TGCCGGTGTTGCCGCTGGTGGGCTCGAGGATCGTGCAGCCGGGCGTGAGCAGCCCGTCCTTCTCGGCCTGCTCGATCATCCACAGCGCCGGACGGTCCTTGATCGAACCCGTGGGGTTGCGGTCCTCGAGCTTGGCCCAGATCCGCACGTCCTCCGACGGCGACAGGCGGGGCAGCCCGACCAGGGGAGTGCGGCCGACCGAGTCGATCAGCGAGTCAAAACGCATGAGTGCGGGTTTCCGCTCCGTGTCGGTGGACGAGAGACGTCGGGTCGTGCCGCCGGGCCCGGACGCGGTCCCGGCGGCACGGCGCGGGTCAGCGGGAGCCGCCGGCCACGGCGGGCAGCACGGTGACGGTGTCGCCGTCGGCCACCGGCGTCTCCAGGCCGCCGAGGAAGCGGACGTCCTCGTCGTTCAGGTAGACGTTGACGAAGCGGCGCAGCGCGCCCTGGTCGACCAGGCGGGCCTGCAGGCCCGGGTGCCGGGACTCCAGGTCGCCGATCAGCTCCTCCAGGGTGGCGCCCTTGGCGTCCACGGCCTTGGCGCCGTCGGTGTACGTGCGCAGGATGGTGGGGATGCGGACCTCGATGGCCATCGTGGATCGGTCTCCTCGTGTCGTCGTGGGAACTCGTGTCGTCATGGGAACGCCCACCGGATGAGAACACCGGTGGGGCTGGGGGGATTTCCGGCGGGGCCGGTCAGCGACAGTCGTAGACGACGGAGAGAGGGGTGTGCCCGAAGAGGAAGTTCTGCACGGGTGCGAGGCCCGCGTGCCGCACGCGAACGCCGGGACGCGAGCGCACGACGTCCTCGGGGTTCGGGTCGGCGGTCGGCATGCCGTCCAGTTTACCCAAAAGGGGCGCCGGGCCCCACGGCCGTGTCACGTGGTGGACGTCACGACGGCAGGATGACGACCTCCTCCTCGGTCACCACGCCCTCGACGATGCGGTAGGAGCGCACCTCCGCCTCCTCCCCCAGCTCCTCGCGGGTGGAGACCAGCACGTAGTGGGCGTTCGGCTCGGAGGCGTAGGAGACGTCGGTGCGCGAGGGATAGGCCTCGGTCGAGGTGTGCGAGTGGTAGATGACCACCGGCTCCTCGTCGCGGTCGTCCATCTCGCGCCAGACCCGCAGCTGCTCCATGGAGTCGAACCGGTAGAACGTCGGCGACCGCTCGGCGTTCTCCATCGGGACGAAGCGCGCCGGGGTGTCGGAGCCCTCGGGGCCCGCGATCACGCCGCACGCCTCGTCCGGGTGGTCGGCCCGGGCGTGCGCGATCATCTTGTCGACCAGTTCCTGGGAGATCGTGAGCATGCCTGGAAGCTACCAAAGAGCGCGGACCAGGCTGTCCTGGAGGTAGGTCAGCCAGTCGTAGGTCACGTACGCCGGATAGCGGGGGTCGTCCTCGCCCATCCCGGCGATCTCGTCGTGCACCTCCTCGGTCACCTCCAGCCGGGTGCCGAGCGCCAGCCGCACGTCGTTCAGCGCCCGCATCCACGCCTGCGCCTGCTCCGCGGTGAGCTCCACCCGGCCGGGCGCCGCGGTCTCCAGCATGGTCCGCGCGTCGGAGCGCTTGCCGTCCCGCAGGGTCGCCTCGGTGTAGCGGCGGAACTCCGCCGACAGGTCGTCGTCGGCGTAGGCCGAGGGGAACAGCCGGGCCAGCACCGGGTCGGTGGGCTCCTCGGCCGAACCGATCCCCAGGGCGCGCTCCAGCGGGTCGTCCCCGGTCGCGCCGGGCTCGACCAGATCGAGGATCTGGGAGATCAGGGACCGCAGGACCGCTATCTCCGCGGCGTCGAAGCGGGCGGTCACACCGCCGTCGCGCCCCGCGGCGAACCCACTGCTCATGCGTCCTGCTGCACGGTCGCCCACAGGCCGTAGGAGTGCATGATCTGCACGTCGCGCTCCATCTCCTCGCGGGTGCCGCTGGAGACCACCGCCCTGCCCTTGTGGTGCACGTCCAGCATCAGTTTCTCCGCCTTCTCCCGCGAGTAGCCGAAGACGGACTGGAAGACGTACGTGACGTACGACATCAGGTTGACCGGGTCGTTCCAGACGATCGTCAGCCAGGGCAGATCCGGCCGGCTGTCGATCGACGGACGCTCGACCTCCATCGGAGCTGTGGTACCCACGTTCACCAGTCTGCCCTATCCCGGGCTTAGTCTTCGACTCGTGACGATGAGCATGAGCGGGGCGTTGCTGACGGATCACTACGAGCTGACGATGCTGCAGGCGGCCCTGCGCAGCGGAGCGGCCTCCCGGCGCGCCGTGTTCGAGGTGTTCGCCCGGCAGCTGCCGGGCGGGCGGCGCTACGGGGTGGTCGCCGGGACCGGCCGGGTGCTCGACGCGCTGGAGCACTTCCGGTTCGGCGAGGACGAGCTCGCGTTCCTGGCCGCCAACCGGGTGGTGGACGACGCCACCCTGGACTTCCTGGCGGGCTACCGCTTCCGCGGCGACGTGCACGGCTACCGCGAGGGCGAGTGCTACTTCCCCGGCTCCCCGATCATGACCGTGGAGGGCACGTTCGCCGAGGCGGTGCTGCTGGAGACGCTGATCCTGTCCGTCCTCAACCACGACTGCGCGATCGCCACCGCCGCCTCCCGGATGGTCTGCGCCGCCGGCTCGCGGCCCCTCATCGAGATGGGCTCGCGGCGCACGCATGAGATGTCCGCCGTGGCCGCGGCCCGCGCCGCCTACCTGTGCGGGTTCGCCGCCACCTCCAACCTGATGGCCGGCCGGGTGTACGGCGTGCCGACCACCGGGACCGCGGCCCACGCGTTCACGCTGCTGCACGACTCCGAGGAGCAGGCGTTCGCCGCCCAGCTCGCCTCCCTCGGCACGGGCACCACGCTGCTGGTGGACACCTACGACGTGGCGCGGGCCGTACGGACCGCGGTCGAGCTCGCCGGTCCCGGGCTGGGCGCGGTCCGCATCGACTCGGGTGACCTGACCGAGGCCGCCCGCGAGGTCCGCGCGCAGCTCGACGGCCTGGGCGCGCACGGCACCCGGATCCTGGTCACCGGCGACCTCGACGAGTACGCCATCGCGGCGCTGGCCGCCGCCCCGGTGGACGGCTACGGCGTCGGGACCTCCCTGGTCACCGGCTCCGGTTCGCCCACCGCCGCCCTGGTCTACAAACTCGTCGCCCGGGAGGACTCCGCGGGCGTCCTCCAGCCGGTGGCCAAGAGGTCCGTCGGCAAGCCCAGCCGGGGCGGGCGCAAGGAGGCCTTCCGGCGGCTCGACGAGTCGGGCACGGCGGTCGCCGAGCTGGTCACGACCGCGGGACGGCGGCCGCCCGGCGCGCGCCCGCTGCAGACCCCGCTGGTCCGGGGCGGCGAGGTCGTCGTGCGGGAGAAGCCGGAGGAGGCCCGCGCCAGGCACCGCGAGGCCTTCGCCGAGCTCCCCGTCACCGCGCACCAGCTGTCCCGGGGCGACGCCGCGCTTCCCACCGTGTTTGACTAGAGCCATGGCAACCGCGCTGATCATCGTCGACGTCCAGAACGACTTCTGCGAGGGCGGCAGCCTCGCCGTGGACGGCGGCGCCGAGGTCGCCGCCGCCATCTCCCGGCACGCGGCCTCACACGGCTACGACCACGTCGTGGCCACCCGCGACTTCCACGTCGACCCCGGTGACCACTTCGCCGCGGAGCCCGACTTCGTGACCTCGTGGCCGGCGCACTGCGTGGCCGGCACCCCCGGCGCCGACTTCCACCCCGCCCTCGACGCCGGACGGGTGGAGGAGGTGTTCAGCAAGGGCGCCCGCTCCGCCGCCTACAGCGGTTTCGAGGGGACGTCGGCCGACGGCACCAGGCTGGCCGACTGGCTCGCCGAGCGTCACGTCCACGCGGTGGACGTGGTCGGCATCGCCACCGACCACTGCGTGCGCGCCACGGCGCTGGACGCCGTCGAGAACGGCCTGGCCGTGCACGTACCGCTGGACCTGACCGCCGGGGTGGCCCGCCAGACCACCGAGGCCGCCCTGGCCGAGCTCGACTCGGCCGGAGTGGTCCTCACCGGCGCCCCGGTGGTCCGCGCCTCCTGATCCGGCCTCAGGCGGCCGGCATCCCCAGGAAGTCGATGATCCGGTCGATCTTCCCGTCCATCCTGCGGAAGTCCGTCTTGAGCCCGGCCACGTCCGCCTTGAGCCCTGCGACGTCGTGCTTGAGCCCGGTCACGTCCTGCTTGAGCCCTGCGACGTCGTGCTTGAGGTCGGCCACGTCCGTCTTCAGGACCGCCACGTCCGTCTTCAGGACCGCCACATCCTGCTTGACCTCGGCCAAGTCCTCCTTGGTCGCGAACCGCTCCAGGTCCGCCTTCGTGGCGAACCGCTCCAGGTCCGCCTTGGTCGCGAACCGCTCCAGGTCCGCCTTCGTGGCGAAGTCCTCCATCCTCACCATGAGCTGCTCGAACATGGGCGCCGTGTACTCCCTGATCTCGGCTCGGAGGGCTTTCTGCAGCTGCAGCATGTGCATGTTTCCTTCTGGGGGAAGCGTAGTGGCCACCGAAGGAGGGGGTGTGGCGACGAGGACGAGGACACGCTATCGGATCCCTCACGCTTCGGATGCGGACGATCACCGATCGGCAAGGAAGCGGTAAACACCTCCATCACCCGTTGCGACAGGAGTATGACGGAGAGTTGAAATCCTCATACCTCGCGGTGGTGACCACATGCTCGTGCTCGGTGTCTCGTGGCTGCTCCTGGCCCCCGTGTGCCTATGGCTGCTGTTCCGCGGCCGGGCCTGGGCGCGGGTGGCCGCCGTTCTGGCACTCGCCGTGCTGGAGGCGGCCACCGTCTGGCTCGACGCGGGGATCCCGTCCCAGGCGCCGGCCGCCCGGCCGTCGGTCCCGCGGACCGCGGTTCCCGAGGTCTCCCGGCCCGCCTCCGCATCCTCTGCGTCCTCTGTGTCCCCTCAGCCCGGGGCGCCCATGCCTTCCCGGCCCGGGACGACCACGTCCCCCCGGCCCATGGCACCCGCCCCCACCCGGCCGGAGAACGTGATCGCACATCCGGCGCCCTGCTCCGCCTCCCCCCTCGTGCCCGAAGAGGCCCGGCTGATCACGCGCGGTGGCGCGCTCCGTGCGGTGGCGCTCTCCTGGACGGCCGCCGCGGACGGGTGCGACACCGCGACCGTCGCCGTGCGCCGCCGCGGCGGCACGCTCCAGGTGTGGCTGCACGGAGGTACGGCGGTGCCGGACCATCCCGCCGGCGCCCGGACGCTCCCGGTGAATGTCACCGGCGGTACGGCCTCCACGCGGGTCCGCCTCGTCCCGCCGCTGCCAGGCAGAACGGACCTCACCGCGGTCGACGGCCGCACCGGCCGGCCGATCGCCCTGCGCTGACCGACGCGATCGACGCTCTCCCCGGTCTGAAGGCCGGAGCACCGGCCCGCGTTCCGGTGGAGAGCGGTCGCACCGGGTCTGCCGGTCGCCATGAGGACGAGGCGGCCGACCCGCACCGGCCGGAACCGCTCGGCCCGGGGGCGACCGCCCTGCACGCCGGGCGGTCGCCGGGATGGTCTAGCGCGACCGCTGGGTGGCCCACTGGCGGATCTTGTCGATCCGTGCCTGGACCTGCTCGGCGGTCGCCTGAGCGATGGCGGGGCCGCCGCAGGCACGCCGGAGCTCGGCGTGGATGACCCCGTGAGGCTGCCCGGTGCGGTGGTTCCACGCGCCGACCAGGCCGTTGAGCTCCTTGCGGAGGTTGGCGATCAGCTCGTGCGGGGCGAGCTGCGGCTCCTTCGGCTCGGGCCTGCTCCGGCCGGCCTTGAGCTGCTCCGACTGGCGCTTGCTGAGCAGGGTCCGCACCTGGTCGGGTTCCAGCAGGCCGGGCAGCCCGAGGAAGTCCTCCTCCTCGGGTGAGCCGGGTTCGGCGGCCGTGCCGAACTCGCCGCCGTCGAAGAGCACCCGGTCGAAGGTGGCGACCGCCTCCAGGGTCTCGAACGGCAGCTCGTCACCCAGGACGTCGGGATTGTCCTTCTTGCGGTTGGCGTCCTCGACGAGGAAGTCGTCGAGCCCCTCCTCCGGCAGCTTGCGGTCGAGCACGTGGTCGCGCTCGGCCTCCATCTCCCCGGCCAGGCCCATCAGGGTCGGTACCGAGGGGAGGAACACCGAGGCCGTCTCGCCGCGTTTGCGGGCCCGGACGAAGCGGCCGACGGCCTGGGCGAAGAACAGCGGCGTCGAGGTGCTGGTGGCGTAGACTCCGACGGCCAGGCGCGGGATGTCGACGCCCTCGGAGACCATGCGGACCGCCACCAGCCAGCGGTCCTTCGACGCCGAGAACTGCTTGATCTTCTTGGACGCCTCGGGGTCGTCGGAGAGCACGACCGTGGCGCCCTCGCCGGTGATGGCGCGGATGTGCCGGGCGTAGGCGCGGGCCGTCTCGTGGTCGGTGGCGATCACCAGGCCGCCCGCGTCCGGCACGCCCCGGCGGACCTCGGTCAGCCGCCGGTCGGCGGCCTGGAGGACCTGCCGGATCCAGTCGCCCTTCGGGTCGAGCGCGGCCTTCCACGCCTGGCCGAGCTGGTCCTTGGTGAGGGGGGTGCCGAGCGTCGCGGCGATCTCGTCGCCCGCGCGGGTCCGCCAGCGCATCTCTCCGGCGTAGGCCAGGAAGATGACCGGCCGGACGACGCCGTCGGCGAGCGCCGGGCCGTACCCGTAGGAGTAGTCGGAGACGCTCCGCCGCACGCCCTCGCCGTCCTCGGCGTAGGTGACGAACGGGATCGGGTTCACGTCGGACCGGAAGGGGGTGCCGGTCAGGGCCAGCCGGCGGGCGGCGGGCTCGAAGGCCTCGCGCACGCCGTCGCCCCAGGACTTGGCGTCGCCCGCGTGGTGGATCTCGTCGAAGATGACGAGCGTCTTGCGCGCCTCGGTCCGGGCGCGGTGCAGCGCCGGGTGCATCGAGATCTGGGCGTAGGTGACGGCCACCCCGGTGTAGTCACGGGAGGTCGCGCCCTGGCTGTTCTTGAACTCGGGGTCGATGGGGATGCCGACCCGCCCGGCCGCGTCGGCCCACTGCTGCTTGAGGTGCTCGGTGGGGGTGACGATCGTCACCGCCCGGACGATCCCCCGCGACAGCAGGTCGCTGGCGATGCGCAGCGCGAAGGTCGTCTTGCCCGCGCCCGGCGTGGCGACCGCGAGGAAGTCGCGCGGCTCGCGCCTGAGGTAGAGGTCGAAGGCCTCCTGCTGCCAGGCGCGGAGCTTCGGCGCGGTGCCCCAGGCGGCCCTCTCGGGGTAGGAGGGAGGCAGGTGGGAGGCGGCGAAAGTGCTCATGCGCCCCTCCTCGCCTGACGGCCGGTCGGGGCGTCGACGGGCCTGCCGTGTCTGATGGTCCGCTCGCTTGGCTCACTCACAATCTCAACAGACTAATCTGCGTCACCGGCCGGGCGCGCCGATCGGCCCCGATCCGCGCGGACCCGCCGGGAATCGCCCTCCGGTCCCGCCGGGGCCCGGAGCGCTCCCCCCGCGGTCGTGCTCCCGCCGCGCCGCGGCCGTGCCGACGGGGCTCAGCGGACCCCGGCGAGCACGGCGTCGATCTCGGCACGCGTCCGGGGGCCGTCCGGTTTGGCGACCGCCAGCACGACCACGGGAGGCCGGCCCGCGCTCGCCGTGAGGAACACCACACGCAGGTAGGCGGGGCGGTTCACCACGTCGCGGTACTCCGCCCGGAGGGTCCGGCTGTGCCCGGTCCGCCCGCCCACGGTGATCGTCCGGTCGTCCTCGACCTTCACCTCGTCACCGTGGAGCAGGAGCCTGCCGTACAGGTCGGCGAGGGTGACCGCGGCCTCGCGGGCGTCGGTGACCCGGCCGCCCGGCCGGACCAGCACCGTCGCCGTCCGGCCGTCTCCGGCCACCGAGGTGAACCCGGTGACCGGGGGCGCCGTTCCGGTCCGCCACCCCTCGGGCAGCGGGTAGCCGACGCCCGCGGCCCGGTCCGTCACCCGGGCGGGCTCCGGGGCGGGCAGCGCCCGGAGCACCGCGGTCACGACGCCCGCGGTGATCACGGCGCAGGCCGCCGACGCGAGGAGGCCGAGCAGGAGGCGGCGCAGGCGGCGCGGGATCCGGGGGCCGGACGGCGTCGCGGGCATGCCGTACCGGCGGGCCGAGGGCGGCAGGTCCTCGCCCCCGTCCGGGCCGGGCGGGCCCGCGCTGCCGGGCCTGGCGGGGCTCCATCCGCTCTGCCGGGGCGGCCACGCCTGGCCGGGCCGCAGGGCCTCCAGGTCGGGCGGCGCGGGAGGCGCCGGGGACGCGGGGGGCACGGGAGGCGCGGACGGCCCGGGGGGCGCGGCCCTGTCCACCGGCGCCCCGTACGGCCGTGCCCGGCGGGGGTCGCGGGCCCGCCGCGGGGGTTCCTCCGGCGGCCACGCGCGGTGGGGTGGTTCGCCCACGCCTCCTCCTCCCGGTGGTCCCGGCCTTCCGTCCTACCATGCCTCGCCCGCCGCGGTCCGGCCATAGGCGATCTCCGATATGGGACGGGCCGGCCCGGTCAGGGGAGGTCGCGCATGCGGCCGGCGACGGCCGTGCCGAGCACCCCGATGGCCGCCGTCATGGCGATGATCGCGGTGTACCCGGTGGCGATGTCGTCGTGGCCGATCAGGTTCACCAGCACGCCGCCGAACCCGATGGTGAGCGCGCCGCCCAGGGTGTCGACGACCTGGAGCGCGGCGGAGTTGGCGCCCTGCTCGTCGTCGGGCGACTGGCGCATGGTGGTGATGCTCACGCTGGTGGTGCCGATGCCCATGCCGAACCCGGCGACCATCCAGGCGGGCGCCATGATCCATCCGGTCATGCCGGGGAGCAGGGCGAGCGCCGTCAGCAGGATGCCCGCGGTGACCGCCGTGGCGCCGAGCCGTACCAGGGTGGGCCGGTCGAACTCGCGCCGGGTCTGCAGGTAGGAACCGCCGCTCCAGCCCAGGGCGCCGATGGTGAGCGCGACCCCGGCCTGGGTGGTGCTGAAGCCGAACTCCTCCTTGAGCACCAGCGGGATGAAGGCGTTGACCCCGAAGAAGGCCGAGGCGAGGACGCCGCGCATCATCACCGTGGTGGGCAGTCCCCGGCCGAACCGCAGGGCCTTCGGGGGCAGCAGCCGGGGCAGCCCCGCGGCGAGCAGGACCAGTCCGGCGGCGGTGGCGGCTCCGCCGGGCAGCGGGGCGGTGTCCAGCCGCTCGACCCCGTAGAGCAGCGTGCCGCCTCCGGCGGCCGTCGCCAGCGCCGCGAGGGTCATCCGCAGCGGCCGGGAGCGGGGTCCGGTGCCCGGCTCCGGGGTGTCCCCGTCGCCGCCGCGCAGCGCGGGCAGCAGCATCACCAGGGCCGGGACCACCAGCGGGACGATCCCGTAGAAGACCCAGCGCCAGCCGACGGTGTCGGCGATGAGCCCGCCGAGGCCGGGTCCGACCAGCGCGGGCAGCACCCAGGCCGACGAGAGCCCGGCGAAGACCCTGGGCCGGGCCTCCGGCGGGTAGACCCGCACGATCATGACGTAGATCGCGACGATGACCGCGCCGCCGCCCAGCCCCTGGACCGCGCGGGCCGCGATGAAGACCTCCTTCGACCCGGCGGCGCCCGCCATCACCATGCCGGTCACGAACAGGGCCACGCCGAGCAGGAACGGTACGGCGTGGCCGCGCCGGTCGGACCAGAGCCCGGCGGCCACGTTGGCGAACAGGCCGGCGATGAGGAACGCCGAGAAGCTCATGCCGTACAGGTCGAGCGCGTCGAGGTCCTTCGAGACGTCGGGCATGACCGCCCCGATCGACATGCCCTCGAAGGCGATCAGGGTGACGACGAGCAGGATGCCGAGGGTCGCGGTCCGGTAGCGCGGGCCGAAGATCCGGGGAGGGGCGTACGGAGTGTCGAGAGTCTTCGGTGCTGTCACCTGTCAAGGTTAATGTCCGGTCCCGCCGCCCGGTACAGCCTCCACGACTCCCTCATCCTGGCCCCCTGTCCCGCGGTGAACTGCGACATGCAGGTGTCGTAGGAGTAGTCCATGAAGTTGTGGACGGCGTCGGGCCCGTCTCCGGGACAGGTGTCCTTGCCCACGGGGCAGCCCTCGGTCGCCGCCGCCTGGGGCGGGGTGTCGGCCACCCCGTCGCCCGGCGTCTGGCAGCCGTTCTCGAAGGTGTGCAGCAGCCCGAGCCAGTGGCCGATCTCGTGGACCGCGGTGAACCCGCGGTCGAAGTTGCGCAGCGTCCCGCCGGGCAGGCTGCGCCAGTCGACGACGACGCCGTCAGCGCGGGGCTCGTTCATGTACCAGTAGGGGTAGGTGGAGTAGCCGAGCACCAGCCGGCTGAGCTGCGCGACGTAGAGGTTGAGGGTCTCCGCGCCGCCCCTGCGCAGCCGCTTCACCGAGTCCTCGTTGGCGATCGGGTTGGTGAACCAGGCCGGGTTGTTCGTCCTGGTGATCCCGGCGAGCCGGAACCTGATGCCGGTGTCGGCCCCGCCGAGCCGGCCGCCGTAGGCGGCGTTGAGCGTGGCGACCTGGCTGCGCACCGCGCTGTCGGACGCGCCCGACCGCCCGCTGGTGATCACGTGCACCCAGACCGGCACCGTGACCGTCTCCGCGGGCGCGCGGCGCTGCGCCGGCCGGTGCCGGTCGAGGTCGGCGAGCATCTCGGCGACCTGCTCCGGGCCTGGAGCGTGCGGTTCGATCCCCCGGCCCGGGGTGTCGGGGGCCGCCGGGGCCACGGAACCCGCCGAGGTCGCGAAACCCACCGGGGTCGCCGGAATCAGCGGAGTCTCCCGGGCCGTCCGGGCCGTCCGGGCCGCCGGGTGCGCGGTCCGCGCGCCGGTCTCGCATCCGTCCGGTACCGCCGCGGGCGCGAGGCGCGACGGTGGCGGGGCGGAGGCGGGAACGGCGCCCGCCGTCAACAGGCATGCCGAAACGACGGCGATCGCACGCGCAACCATGCACTCCCCCGATGAGTGGTCTGACCTGGCCGGATGGTCTCCAGCGCCATCCTGACCGTAACCTCATCGGGGGCGATCGACCGGGAGTGACACTCACTCCTTGCCGCTGTCGTCCTCGCCCTTCGGCAGCCCTTCGTAGATCTCCTTGCACTCGGGACAGACCGGGAACTTCTGGGGATCACGGTTCGGCACCCAGACCTTGCCGCAGAGCGCGCGCACCGGGGTCCCGGTGACCGCGCTCTCCATGATCTTGTTCTTCTCGACGTAGTGGGCGAACCGCTCGTGGTCGCCGTCGCCGTGCGACAGGTTCGGCCGGACGTCGCTCTCAGGAAGGATCTTCGTGCTCACCCTGTCGATTTTATGTCCCCGCTCCGCCGGGTCCCGCGCCGATCCGGGTTCCGCAACCCGTCCGCCACCTCGGGGCAACGGATACGGCCCCCGTCCCGGGACGGATCCGGGGGCGGGGGCCGTACGGCGGGCGGGGCGCCTCAACCCATGTGGACCGGGGCGCCCTCGGTCTTGCGGCCGGCCTTGACCAGCAGCGCGAGCAGGGCCGCGAGCACCGCGACGCCCGTGCTGACCTGGAAGCCGAGGTGCATGCCGTCCAGGAAGGACGAGTTCACCACGCCGGTGATCGCCTGGACGATCGGCTCGGGCGTGCCGGGGGGCGCACCGGCCTCGGCGAAGGACGCGCCCTGCTTGACGAGCTCCATCTGCTCCGGGGGGAGCGGGGGGAGCTTCGCCTCGCTCCAGTAGCCGGGGAGCACGTCGCCCACCTTGCCCGCGACGATCGCGCCGAGCACCGCGGTGCCCAGTGAGCCGCCGACCTGCATCGCCGACTGCTGCATGCCGCCCGCGACGCCGCTGAGCTCCTCGGGGGCGTTGCCGACGATGATCTCGGTGGCGCCGACCATGACCGGCGAGAGGCCGAAGGCGAGCAGCACGAACGGGATCGCGCTGGCCACGTAGCCGTCCTCCAGGCCCAGGCGGGACAACAGGAACATCGCGGAGGCGGTGATCAGCATGCCCACCGCGATCGGGATCTTCGGGCCGAACCTGCTGATCGCCGCGCCCGCCAGCGGAGAGGCGACGATCATGCCTGCGCTCATGGGGAGCATGCGGATGCCCGCGTCCAGCGGGTCGAGGCCGTGCACGCCCTGGAAGTAGAACGTGAGGAAGAACATCGCGCCGAACATCGAGAAGGCCATCAGCACCATCAGCACGGTGCCGATCGAGACCGATAGGTTGTGGAAGAGGCTGAGCGGGACCAGCGGCTCGGCGGCCCTGCCCTGCCACCAGACGAACGCGGCGCCGAGCACCGCGGCCCCGGCGAGGAACGCGAGCGTGCGGGTGTCGCCCCAGCCGTCCTCCGGAGCCTTGATGATCGCCCAGATCAGGCAGAACATGGCCCCGGAGAGCAGCACGACGCCGAGCCAGTCGACCCTGGACAGGGAGTCGGCCCGGCTCTCCTTGATCACGAGCAGGCCGACGACCAGCGCGACGACGCCGACCGGGACGTTGATGAAGAAGACCGACTGCCAGTTGACGTTCTCCACCAGCAGGCCGCCGACGATGGGGCCGGCCGCGCTGGACAGGCCGATCGTGGCGCCCCAGACGCCGATCGCCATGTTGAGCTTCTCGGCCGGGAAGGCCGCGCGGAGCAGGGCGAGGGCGGCGGGCTGGAGCAGCGCGCCGAAGAGGCCCTGCAGCACGCGGAAGGCGATCAGCATGCCGATGGAGTCGCTCAGGCCGATGGCCAGCGAGGTGAGGGCGAAGCCCACGATGCCGATCATGAAGATCCGCTTGTGCCCGAACAGGTCGCCGAGCTTGCCCGCGGTGATCAGGAACACCGCCAGCGCCAGCAGGTAACCGCTGGTCACCCACTGCAGGTCGCCGAGCGAGGCCTTGAGCTCCGCACCGATCACCGGGTTGGCGATCGCGACGACCGTGCCGTCGAGCATCACCATCATCACGCCGAGCGAGACCGCCAGCAGCGTGAGCCATGGATGACCCTGCCTCGACGCACTCCGATCCGATGGCGGCGGTGTCGCCACCGTCTTGGCCTGAGCCATGGAAGGGTCCCCCCATCACTGGATACGTCCCATCTTGGGACATTGACGGTCGGTAATTTATGGCAGGGACTGACACATGACAAATCGTTTTATGAGGCACGGCATGACATATGGCAGACTCTGCAGCATATGTTGCGAGGAGATGACAACCATGAGTCAGCCCGGCCTACGCGAGCGCAAGAAGCAGCGAACCCGGCTGGCGCTGGTCGACGCCGCTCTCGGACTGTTCGCGGCCCAGGGCTACGAGGCCACGACCGTCGACCAGATCGCGGCCGCCGCCGACGTCTCGCCCCGCACGTTCTTCCGCTACTTCGCGACCAAGGAGGACGTCGCGCTCTCCCTTCCCGTCGACGGGCATGAGGTGATGCTGAGGGAACTGGCCGCGCGCCCCGCCGGGGAGGCGCCGTTCACCGCGCTCGGCCACGCCATGCGCGCCGTCGTCGCCGAGCTGAGGGAGGGGGAGCCCACCGACGTCGCGAGGTTCCTCAGGGCCCGGGAGCTGATCGAGGTCACCCCCGCGCTCTTCGCCGGGAACGTCCGCCGGATGATGGAGAACGAGCGGCGGCTGATCGCCGAGGTGGCGCGGCGTGAGGGCGTCTCCCCCGACGACCACCTCCCCCACTTCGTGGTCGCCCTGTTCACCACCGTGGCACGGGTCGGCCTCGAGCACTGCACCGCTCGGAGTGCCGACGACCTGGGCGCCCTCACCGAACGCCTGGAGCAGATGCTCGCCCTGGCCGAGCGCTCCCTGCGCCCCGGCTGGGACCGCCCCTCGCGGCAGGCCCCGTCACGCGGCCCCGCAGGTCAGTTCATCGAGGGGTCGTCGGGGCAGGTGGCCACGTAGGCCAGCTCGCCGCGCTGGCGGCGCAGGACCGCGCGCCACAGCGTCTCGGGGGCCGCGTGGAAGGTGTCGCCGGGCTCCGCGTCCACGACGTACCACGCGCCGTCGCCGATCTCGGCCTCCAGCTGCCCGCCGGTCCATCCGGCGTAACCGGCGAAGATCCGCATCTGGGCGATCTCCCCCGCGAGGATCTCCGGCGGGGCGTCGAGGTCGACGGTCCCCAGCCGCGACACCGCGGCGGCCCCCGTGTGCAGCCTCCGCCAGCCCAGCGGTTCCTGCCCGCTCGGGACCGCGGCCAGCGCCAGCGCGCTGTCGGTCTGGACCGGCCCGCCCTGGAACAGCACGGGCGGGCCGGTGACCAGGGCGTCCCAGCTGGGCAGCACCTGCGTCACCGAGACGTCGCTCGGGCGGTTGAGCACCACCCCGAGAGTGCCCCCGTCGATGTCGTGTTCCAGGATCAGGACCACGGAACGCCGGAAGTTGGGATCCTCCAGCTGAGGTGTCGCCACCAGCAGCCCGCCGACATAGATCGCCTCCGCCATACACCCATCATGATGGCTGGACGCGGATCGTGCCGCCTTACCCCCCGCCTTGCCCCGCCGTGGCCCGGAATCGGCTCCGGTCCCGCCCGCCGTACGGCCCGGCGGGGCGGGTGGGGCGGGTCCGGAGGTGCCGGGAGGGGGCTACGCCTCGGTCATGCCCGTGCGCGCCCGGCCGCCGGCCGACTCGCGCACCGCCGCCGCGACCGCGCCCGCCACGTCCGGGTGGAAGACGCTGGGGATGATGTAGTTGGGGCCGAGCTCCTCGTCGGTGACCACCGCGGCCAGCGCCCGGGCGGCGGCCAGCAGCATCTCCTCGGTCACCACGCTGGCCTGCGCGTCGAGCAGGCCGCGGAAGACGCCCGGGAAGGCCAGCACGTTGTTGATCTGGTTCGGGTAGTCCGACCGGCCGGTGGCGACCACGGCGGCGTGCTCGCGGGCGTCGTCGGGCGAGACCTCGGGCTCGGGGTTGGCCAGCGCGAAGACCACGGCGTCCTCGGCCATCGTGGCGATGTCGTCGCCGCTGAGGATGCCGGGGGCCGACACTCCGACGAACACGTCCGCGCCCTTGACCGCGCCGCGCAGGTCGCCGGAGTAGCCCTCGGCGTTGGTGTGCTCGGCGATCCAGCGGAGCGAGTCGTCCAGGTCCTCGCGTCCCAGGTGCACGGCGCCCAGGTAGTCGCAGACGACCACGTCGCGGACCCCGGCCGCGAGCAGCAGGCGGAGCACGGCCGTGCCGGCGGCGCCGGCGCCGGCGAGGGTGACCCGGACCCCGCTCAGCTCCTTGCCGACCACGCGCAGCGCGTTGGTCAGCGCGGCCAGCACGCAGATCGCGGTGCCGTGCTGGTCGTCGTGGAAGACCGGGATGTCCAGCAGGTCGCGCAGCCGCCGCTCCACCTCGAAGCAGCGCGGCGCCGAGATGTCCTCCAGGTTGATGCCGCCGAAGCCGGGGGCGATGGCGCGGACGATCTGCACGATCTCGTCGACGTCCTGGGTGTCCAGGCAGATCGGCCAGGCGTCGATGCCCGCGAACCGCTTGAACAGCGCGGCCTTGCCCTCCATGACGGGGAGCGCGGCGGCCGGGCCGATGTTGCCCAGGCCGAGCACGGCCGAGCCGTCGGTGACCACCGCGACGCTGTTGCGCTTGATGGTCAGGCGGCGGGCGTCCTCGGGGTTGCGGGCGATCGCCATGGAGACCCGGGCGACGCCGGGCGTGTAGGCCATGGAGAGCTCGTCACGGGTGCGCAGCGGCACCTTGGACTGCATCTCGATCTTGCCGCCGAGGTGCATGAGGAAGGTCCGGTCGGAGACCTTGTGCAGGACGACGCCCTCGACGGCGTCGAGCTGGTCCACGATCGCCTGGGCGTGGTCGGTGTCGCGGGCGGCGCAGGTGACGTCGATGCGCAGGGTCTCGTGCCCGGCGGTGGTCACGTCGAGCGCGGTGACCACGCCCCCGGCGGACTCCACGGCGTGGGTGAGCTGGCTGACGGCCTTGCCGCCGGCGGGCACCTCGAGGCGCACGGTGATGGAGTACGACACACTCGGCACGGTGGCCACGGTCAATCCGCTCCTTCGCGACAAGCCCGGTTCGGGATGCCTCCATCGTGCCACCAACGGACGGGTGTCCGTGCCGCGGACCGCCTGCCGGGGTCCGCGGGCACGGTCACGATCGGGTGTACGCGGGCTTCCGGGCGCGGCTCAGAACAGTGCGGAGGCGAGGTTCCTGCGGGCCTTGACGACGGACGGGTCGTCACCGGGAAGCGTCTCGAACAGGCCGAGCAGGTGCACCCTGGCCTTGTCGCGGTCGTCGCCGGAGGTCCGGCGGACGACCCCGACGAGGCGGTCGAAGGCGGCGTCCACCTCACCGGAGAGCATCTCGAAGTCGGCGGCCAGGAGCTGGGCCGCGACGTCGGCGGGGTCGGCCAGGCGGCGCTCCACGTCGGCCGGGTCGACGCCGGTGGTCCGGCGGATCAGGCCCAGCCCGGCCAGTCCCAGCTTGGCGTCCTCGTTGTTCGGGGAGCGGGCCAGCAGCCGCTCGTAGGCCGCCGTCGCCCCGTCGAGGTCGCCGGCGTCGATGGCCTGCTCCGCCGCGAGGACGTCCGGGTCCACCGGAGGCTCCTGGGAGGCGGGCTCGCCCTCCTGCCCCTCGGCGGGCGGCGGGAGGTACTGCGCGAGGGCCTCCATGAGCTGGGTGAGCCAGTCGCGCAGCTGCGGCTCGGTGGCGATGCCCGGGACGACGGCCACCGGCTGCCCCTGGAAGATGGCGTACAGGGCGGGCACGTTCTGCACCCGGAGCGCCTGCGCGATCTGCCTGCTGACCTCGACGTCCACCCGGGCCAGCACCCACCGGCCGGCGTTCTCCGCGGCCAGTTTCTCCAGCAGGAGGCTGTAGTCCCTGGCCTGCTCGGCCCGGGTGACGGTGAGCTCCAGCAGCACCAGGCTGTTCATGGAGCGTTCGACGACCTCCGTCGCGAAGCTGGCGTCGTCGACATCGATGACCTGCGCCGGGACGCCTCCGGTCTGCTGCGCGGTGGTCTCCCTGCGCGCCTGCGCCTCCAGCGCCTGCTTGCGCGCGCCGAGGTCGACGGCACCGTAGAGCGATCCGGGTCGAGGAGTGAAATCCGCTGGGCTCATACCTCCAATCCTGCCGCATGAGGAGGGCCCGGCCGTACTCCGCGCGCCCGGGAGCGCCCGCGAGGGGCCGGGGCCGACGGGAAACGGCGGGGCACGGCGGGGCACGGCGGGGAAGTCCGTCAGAAGCGCGCGGGTTCGGTGTAGACCCCCCACACCCCGCGCAGGGCGTCGCAGATCTCGCCGAGGGTGGCCTCGGCGCGGACGGCGTCGAGCATGGCCGGGATCATGTTGCCCTCGCCCTCGGCGGCCCGGACCAGCGCGGCCAGCGCGGCGTCGGCGGCATCCTGGTCGCGGGCGGCGCGGCGGGCGGCCAGGACCCGGTTCTGCTCCCGTTCGACCTCGTGGCTGACCCGCAGGATCTCTAGGGGTTCCTCGGCGGAGGCGGTGTGGCAGTTCACCCCGACGATCCGCTTCTCGCCCTTCTCCAGCTTGCGCTGGTAGTCGAAGGCGGCCTCGGCGATCTCCGACATGAACCAGCCGTCCTCGATGCCGCGCAGGATGCCCGAGGTCATCGAGCCGTCGGAGCCCATGTCCCGGATCTTCGCGAAGATCGCCTCGGCCTCGGCCTCGATGCGGTCGGTGAGCGCCTCGACGTACCAGGACCCGCCGAGCGGGTCGGCGACGTTGACGACCTCGGTCTCCTCCATGATCACCTGCTGGGTGCGCAGCGCGATCTCGGCGGCCTTCTGCGTGGGCAGCGCCAGCACCTCGTCCAGCGCGTTGGTGTGCAGCGAGTTGGTGCCGCCGAGCACGGCCGCGAGCGCCTCGACCGCGGTGCGGACCACGTTGTTGTACGGCTGCTGCGCGGTCAGCGAGACCCCCGCCGTCTGGGTGTGGAAGCGCAGCCACTGGGCCTTGTCGGTCCTGGCCCCGTAGACGTCGCGCAGCCAGCGGGCCCAGATCCGCCGGGCGGCCCGGAACTTGGCGATCTCCTCGAAGAAGTCGATGTGCGCGTCGAAGAAGAACGACAGGCCGGGGGCGAAGACGTCGATGTCGAGGCCCCGGGACAGGCCGAGCTCCACGTAGCCGAAGCCGTCGGCCAGGGTGAACGCCAGCTCCTGCGCGGCCGTGGAGCCCGCCTCGCGGATGTGGTAGCCGGAGACGCTGAGCGGCTTGTAGGCCGGGATCTCCGCGGCGCAGAACTCCATCAGGTCGCCGATCAGCCGCAGGTGCGGCTCGGGGGCGAACAGCCACTCCTTCTGCGCGATGTACTCCTTGAAGATGTCGGTCTGCAGCGTGCCGTTGAGCCTGCCGACCGGCACGCCCTGCCGCTCGGCCGCGACGACGTACATGCAGAAGATCGGCACGGCGGGGCCGCTGATCGTCATGGAGGTCGTGATGTCGCCCAGCGGGATGCCGTCGAACAGCAGCTCCATGTCCTGGGCGGAGTCGATCGCCACGCCGCAGTGCCCGACCTCGCCGAGCGAGCGCGGGTCGTCGGAGTCGCGGCCCATGAGCGTCGGCATGTCGAAGGCCACGCTCAGCCCGCCGCCGCCGGCCCCCAGGATCATCTTGTAGCGCTCGTTGGTCTGCCTGGCGTTGCCGAACCCGGCGAACTGCCGGATGGTCCACGTCTTGCCGCGGTAGCCGGTGGCGTGCAGGCCCCTGGTGAAGGGGTATTCCCCGGGCCAGCCGATGCGCTCGAAGCGCGGGTCCTCCCCGGGCGGGCCGTAGACGGGTTCCACCTCCATGCCGGAGAGCGTCCGGAACTCCGACTCACGCTTGGCGGCCCGGTCGAACCGCGCCTGCCAGCGCGCCCTGCCCGCCTCGATCTCCTCGGCGTTCATGCCCCACCTCTTCCGTCCGGCTCGTGGCCCCGGCCCCTCCTCCCGCGGTCCGTGCCCGCCTGTGGGCGGCCGGCTCCGGGGAGGGGCCCTGCGGAAAATACTAGGACGTCCTAGTATTTGTTCGCCAGACCGGGAGCGGCGCACCCGGTCCCGCGCCCGGCACGGTGGTCGGCACGGCGATCGGCGTTGTGATCGGCACCGTGATCGGCACCGTGATCGACACCGTGCTCGGCCGCGAAGTCGCCGGCGGCCACCCTGAGGGTCCTGAGCAGGCCGAACAGCTGCTCCAGCTCCGCCTCGCCGTACATCGGCATGGCGAAGTCGGCGCCCATCAGCGCCTCCGTGGCCCGGGCCACCACCTCCCTGCCATGGTCGGTGATCTCCGCCAGCACCCCGCGGCCGTCCCTGGGATTGCGCCTGCGCCGGACCAGCCCGGCCCGCTCCAGCCGGTCCACGGTGTTGGTGACGCTCGTCGGGTGCACCATCAGCCGCTCGCCGATCCGCGACAGCGGCAGCGCCCCGGCCCTGCTGAAGGTGAGCAAAACCAGTGCCTCGTACCGGGCAAAGGTCAAGTCATACGGCTTGAGCAGCGTGTCCAGTTGCGACAGCAGGATCTGGTGCGCTCTCATGATCGAGGTAACCGCGGCCATCGCCGACGACGGCCCGAAGCGGGTGCGCCACGTCTCCGCGGCACGCTCGATGGGGTCGAACGGCAGGTTCAGCTGGTCGGTAGCCACACAGGCTACGGTAGCGCGGCCTCGTCCCGGTTCGCCCATATACGTAGAGTGATCAGATTGGCGGCTTGGCCAAGAACCCGGACGTGAAACGTCACACTCAGTTATGGTTCCCACATCGAATGGTGAGGCCGCAGCCAAGTGGCGACGGGGACTCAAGTCCGGCCCGCGGGGGAAGCGGGCGGGACCGGACGCCGAGGGGACCGGCTCCGCACATTCACCGCACGGGGGGTGCTTGATGGACGACGATTCGAAGGCGTTCGCACGCCATGCCGGCTGCGGCCCGGACTCCGGTCCGGGCTCCGGCGCGGTGGACGCGGAGGTGGACGCGGCGGTGGACGCGGCGGTGGACGCGGCGGTGGACGCGGCGGTGGACGCGGCGGTGGACGCGGCGGTGGACGCGGCGTGGGCCCGGCCCGCGCCCTCCCGTGCGTGAGCACAGGGGCGTTTCACGCGAGGAACTCCAGCAGAGCGCGTTGGTGGCGGTCGCCGTCCTGCTCGTGCTCGGCGTGGTCGCGGCGTGGAGCGTCCTCATTCCCGGTGTCAGCGCCTGGGAGAACCTCATCGTCGCTCTCATCGGCTCACTGCGGATCACCGGACCGGTCGCCGCCGCGTTCGCCGCCTGGGTGGCGGTGCGCAGGCGGCGCGCGACCGGCGGCAGGGCCCTGACGACGTGGCAGGCGGTGCGCGCCCCGCTGGCGATCCTGGTGGTCGTCATGGGCTCCTACACCGCCACGGTGCTGGTCCTGGCGGTCAAGACCATGCTCAGCGAGCAGGCGGGGCGGCTGCTGCCCAGCGGCCTGATCATGGGCGTGTCCGGGCTCGCCCTGTACGTCACCATCGGCTGGGTGACCGGGTGGCTGCTGCCCTGGACGATCACTCCGGCGCTCGCCGGTCTCGGCTGCTACGCCCTGTTCAGCTGGCTGGCGGACGGCTCGACCTGGGCCGACCGGCTCGCCCCCGCCACGCGGGAGCCGTACGACCTCTTCCAGGGACTGAGCGCGGCGGCCTTCACCGACCAGACGCTCTGGCTGCTGGGGGTCAGCGCCGCGCTCCTGCTGGGCTGGGCCGCCATCGTGACCCGCCAGGCGCTGGTGCTGGCCGCCGCGCTGCTCGCGGTGCTGGCCGCCGGCACCGGCGTCGCCCGCCTGCTCTCCGAACCGAAGCCGATCGCCATCCAGCGGGTGGTCTACAGCTGCCAGGAATGGCCGATCATGGTCTGCGTGCATCCGGGGATGCGCACCGGGCTGGACGAGCTGGGCTCGGCGTTCGTCAAGATCGCCTCCCGGCTGGCGGGGACCCCGGGCGAGTTCTCCCGGGTCGAGCAGCGCCCGCGGCGCGACGACGCCGTCCTCCCGCCGGGCGTGGTCCCCGTCCACGTCGACGACCTGTCGGCCGGGTTCGCCGACCGGGCGGCCGACGAGTTCGTGGAGGGCCTCGCCGAGGAGTGCGAGGGCACGGTGGCGGACGGATACCGCGACATCGTGACGGCCTGGTTGCGCGGTGAACCGCTGCCCGGCGGGCCGCTGCCCGAGCACCAATACGCCGCCGCCTGGTTCTCCGGCCTGACCGAGGCCCAGCGGCGCGGCTGGCTGCGGCTCTACTACTCCGACTTCACCGGCTGCCGGCTGCAGAGCACCCACTTCGGCGCCCAGACGGCCCAGAGCGAGCAGACCCGCCGGTCGCAGCAGGAGACCTCCGAGCCCCGGGAGACCGGGAGCCGCCAGAGCTCCGGCACGCGCAGGACCGGTGAGCCGAAGGGCCGCGGCGGGTCCGCGCGGGAGCGGGCCGGGGACGGGACCGCCGGCCTCGGGCGGACGGGCCTCGCGGAGGGGGCGCCCCGCGCCGGCCAGCTCTACCAGGCGCCCGAGGACGTGCTGTTCGCCCGACCGGCCGTCTCACCCGCCCCGGAGGCGCCCGCCCCGCCGCACGGACGGCGCGGTCCCGCCCCGGAGGACGGCCCCTCCGGAGACCGCCCCCGCCACGAGGGCCCCGGGAACGGGGAGCCGCGCGGCCGCGGGGACGGCGGGCCCAGGGACCACCACGGCGGCAGGTCCCGTCAGCCGGCGGGCGGCGGGACCGGGGACCGCCACGGCGGCGAGCCGCACCGGGCGGACGGCTCACCGCTCGGGAGCGTCCGCGACGTGCTCCGGTGGCGCCTGCGGGACGCGGCCTCCGGGCACCTGCCGCGGCGGTGACGGGATCCGCGTAGGGTCCAGGTGAGAAAGCGGCCCCCGAGGGAAGGACACGGCTGTGAACGCTCCCCCGGAAGCACCCCCCGACGTCGCCCCCCCGGCGCCGCGCCGGCGCCGCTGGCGCTTCCTGGCCGGGTTCCTCGTCGCCGTGGTCCTCCTGGCCGTGGGGGCCAGGGTCGCCTGGTCGTGGCTGGACCCCTTCGGCGAGACCACGGTCGACCGCAGCCAGCCCGCCCTGCTGCAGTCCATCCACGATCTCAGCCGGTTCGAGGCGGCCACCGGCAACTTCCAGGTCATCGTGGACCTGGAGAAGGACGCCGACTTCCTGCCGGACGCCATCAAGGGCACCCGGACCCTCTTCGTCGGCGCGGGCGGCGTCGACGCCTACGTGGACTTCGGCGGCCTGGCCAAGGACGCGCTGACCGTCTCCCCCGACCGCACCGAGGTCACCGTACGGCTCCCTCGCGCCCAGTTGGAGAAGCCCAACCTCGACAACCGGCGCTCCTACGTCTACGACCAGCAGCGCGGCCTGTTCGACCGGGTCGGGGACTTCCTGTCCTCCTCCCCGGCCGACCAGCAGGAGCTCTACGTGCTGGCCGAGAAGAAGATCGCCGAGGCGGCCCTCGCCAGCGACCTGCGCAACCGCGCCGACCAGAACACCAAGGCGATGCTGCAGGGCATGCTGAACGGCCTCGGCTTCACGAAGGTCACGGTGAAGTTCTCCGACGAGCCCTGATCCAGGGCCGCCTCCGAGGGGCGCGGGGCCCCGCCGGCGGTCCGCCGGCGGGGTCCGTCAGCCGAGCGAGGCGAGCAGCTCGTCCGCCGCCGCGTAGGGGTCGAGCTCGGCGGCCAGGACGCGTACGGCGAGCGCGTCCAGGCGCCGGTCCCCGTGCAGGTGGGCGAAGCGCGAGCGGAGCGCGGCCAGGGCGACGGCCTCGATCTCGTCTCTCGCCCTGGCGCGCCGGCGGCGCTCCAGCTCCCCCGACTCCTCCAGGTGCGCCAGGTGGGCGTCCAGCGCGTCGGCCACGTCTCCGCCGCCCTCGCCGCGGTAGGCCACCGTCGGCACGATCGGCGGCCGCCAGGCCCGCTCCACCAGGGCGAGCATGTTGCGCAGCTCGCGGATCGTCGCCTGGGTGCCGTCGCGGTCGGCCTTGTTGACCACGAACACGTCCGCGATCTCCAGGATGCCCGCCTTGGCGGCCTGGACGCCGTCGCCCATGCCCGGGGCGAGCAGCACGATGGTGCTGTCGGCCAGGGAGGCGATGTCCACCTCCGCCTGGCCGACCCCGACCGTCTCGACGAGGATGACCTCGCACCCGGCGGCCTCCAGCACGCGCAGCGCCTGCGGCGCGGCCCAGGACAGGCCGCCCAGGTGGCCGCGGCTGGCCATGGAGCGGATGAACACGCCGGAGTCGGTGGCGTGGTCCTGCATCCGCACCCGGTCGCCCAGCAGCGCCCCGCCGGTGAACGGCGAGGACGGGTCGACCGCCAGCACACCCACCTTCCGGCCGCGCTCGCGGAACGTCCGGACCAGCATCGCGGTGGAGGTGGACTTGCCCACGCCGGGCGAGCCCGTGAGCCCGATGATCCGGGCTCGCTCCGGCCGGGCGGCGCAGAGCCGCACGAGCTCGGCGGAGATCTCCCGCAGCACCGGCGAGCCGTTCTCCACCAGGGTGATCAGCCGGGCCACCGCCCGGGGCCGCCCCTGGCGGACGCCCTCGACCAGGACGTCCAGATCCATACCGCCTCCGTCCCGCCGGTCGTGGTGCCCCGGCGCCGCCGGAGCGGCCGCCCGGCCTTGCTGCCCTGACGCCGGCGCGGCCGGGGCGGCCGCCCGGTCTCCCATCCCGGCCCTCAGGCCGAGGGGACGCGGATGATCAGGGCGTCGCCCTGGCCGCCGCCGCCGCACAGGCCCGCCGCGCCGAGCCCGCCGCCCCGGCGCCGGAGCTCGTGGGCCAGGGCCAGGACGATGCGGGCGCCGGAGGCCCCGATCGGGTGGCCGAGGGCGATGCCGCCGCCGTTGACGTTGACCTTGTCGAGGGGGACGCCGAGCTCCTTGGCGGACTGCAGGACGACCTGGGCGAAAGCCTCGTTGATCTCCAGCAGGTCGAGGTCGTCCACCGAGAGCCCCTGCTTGCCGAGGGCGTGCTTGATCGCGTTGGCCGGCTGCGACTGCAGCGAGTTGTCCGGTCCGGCCACGTTGCCGTGGGCGCCGATCTCGGCCAGCCACTCGAGGCCCAGCTCCTCGGCTCTGGCCTTCGACATCACCACCACGGCGCAGGCGCCGTCGGAGATCTGCGAGGCGGAGCCCGCGGTGATCGTGCCGTCCTTGCTGAAGGCGGGGCGCAGCCGGCTCAGGGTCTCGGCCGTGGTGTCGCCGCGCACGCCCTCGTCGGCGGAGAAGACCACCGGGTCGCCCTTGCGCTGCGGGATCGTGACCGGGACGATCTCGTCGTCGAACACGCCGTTCTTGATCGCGGCGGCGGCGAGCTGGTGGGAACGGGCGGAGAACGCGTCCTGCTCCTCGCGGGTCAGGCCCAGGCGGGCGTTGTGCCGCTCGGTGGACTCGCCCATGGACACCTGGTCGTAGGCGTCGGTCAGGCCGTCGTGCGCCATCGAGTCCACGATGCCGGCCTCGCCGTACTTCACTCCCCGGCGCAGGCCGGGCAGCAGGTGCGGGGCGTTCGACATGGACTCCATGCCGCCGGCGACCACGACGTCGAACTCGCCGGCCCGGATGAGTTGGTCGGCCAGGGCGATGGCGTCCATCCCGGACAGGCAGACCTTGTTGATCGTCAGCGACGGCACGGACATCGGGATCCCGGCCTGCACGGCCGCCTGCCGGGAGGGGATCTGCCCCGCCCCGGCCTGGAGCACCTGGCCCATGATCACGTACTGCACGGCCTCGGGGGCGACTCCGGAGCGCTCCAGCGCGGCCTTGATCGCGATGCCTCCGAGCTCCGCGGCCGACAGGCCGGACAGGGAGCCGAGCAGGCGGCCGATGGGGGTACGAGCTCCGGCGACGATGACGGAACCAGGCATGGGAGGGGCCTTCCTGTGTCGATGGCGGCACTGCGCGTCACGGCCCGGACGGAAAGCGGCCGGATCCCCACCCTCGGCCCCTCGGAGATTCTCCACTCCTCGGTCCCGTTCACCGGCGCGCCCTCGCGGAGGACGTGACGCGTTTGCCACGATACCCATGAGTACCCGGACACCCGCCATGGAGGACGGTCCTATGTTCATGCGCATCGATCATGTGGGAATCGCCTGCCACGACCTGGAGGAGAAGATCGCTTTCTTCGAGCGGACCTTCGAGCTCACGGTGGTGGCCAGGGAGGTCAACGAGGAGCAGGGGGTCAAGGAGGCGATGCTGCACATCGCCGACGGCGAGGGCGGCGGCTCCTACATCCAGCTCCTCGAACCGCTCGGCCCCGACACCCCCGTGGGCAGGTTCCTGGCCAAGCGCGGGGAGGGGGTGCACCACGTCGCGTTCGGCGTGCCGGACGTCGAGGCGGCCCTGGGCGAGATCGGCGGCCGGGGGGTCCGGCTGCTGGACGAGAAGCCGCGCCACGGTTCCATGGGCTCCTCCATCGCCTTCCTCCACCCCAAGGACGTGGGCGGGATGCTCACCGAACTCGTCCAGGCCCCGCCGCGGCGGCCCTGACCGCGCCACGGCGGCTCCGGGCGCGGCGGCACCGGCCGCGGCGGCGCGGCCGCCCTGCCGCGCCGCGGCGGCCCCGCCCGCGGCGACCTTGACCACGCGGAACACAAGAAAGGCTCATACGTAACAAGTCACGCAGATAGTCGGAGGAGGAGGCCAACGCGGCAGCGGCGGAGTACGCTGGCGTACCACCGGACGTGGATCCCGCCCCGGCTCCCGCCTCGGATGTCCGAAACCCCCCGTCCGGCCCGTGTAGCCGTCTCGACAACCCAGGATCGAGCCTCCATGCAGTCCGACATCGACGCCCAGCTCAACAACTTCTTTGAAGACGCCCCCGCTCGGGAATTCGACGTGGTGCTCCGGGGCTATGACCGGCACCAGGTCCACGACCACCTGAAGCAGCTCGACGGGGAGTTGCGCCAGGCCCGCGAACAGCTCCAGGGCCTGCAGCGGGATCTGGCCGACTCCCAGCGCCAGCTCCAGGAGCAGGAGCGCCCGACCTACTCCGGGCTCGGCGCCCGGATCGAGCAGCTGCTCCGCCTCGCCGAGGAGCAGGCCACGGAGCTCGTCCAGGCCGCCCGCGCCGAGGCCAACGAGATCAAGGCCGCGGCCAAGGTGGAGGCCGCCGACATGCGCGCCGCCGCCGAGAACGAGGCGGCGGAGAAGCGCGCCCTGGCCACCCGCGAGGCCGACGACATGCGCGGCACCGCGGAGCGCGAGGCCGAGGAGATCCGCTCGACCGCCCGCCGCGAGGCCGACGAGCTGACCTCCACCACCGAGCGCGAGGTCGCCAAGCTCCGCGCCACCGCCGACCACGAGGTCGCCGAGAAGCGCGCCGACGCCGAGCGCGAGATCGCCAAGCTGCGCACCACCACCGAGCGCGAGGTCGCCCAGCTGCGCGCCTCGACCAAGCGCGAGCGCGACGAGATCCTCACCACCGCCAAGCGCCAGGCCGACGAGATGCGGGCCCAGGCCCAGCGGGTCCTGGAGGAGTCCGAGGCCAAGCGGGCCCAGGACGAGGCCGAGTTCGAGATCCAGCTCGCCGCCCGCCGCGAGGAGGCCGAGCGCCAGGAGGCCGAGCGCCACGCCACCGCGCAGGCCGCCACCCAGAAGCTGGTCGCCGAGGCCGAGCAGCGGGCGGCCACCGCCGAGCAGCGCGCCACCAAGGCCACCCAGCAGGCCGAGCAGACCCGCCGCGAGGCCGACACGCACGCCAAGCAGCTGCTGGCCAACGCCCGCAAGAACGCCGACCAGGTCGTCTCCGAGGCCAAGGCCAGCGCCGAGTCGATCGTCTCCGAGGCCAAGGCCGAGGCGGAGCGGAGCCGCTCGGTCGCCCAGCGCCAGGTCGACGAGCTGACCCGTCAGCGCGACAGCATCACCAGCCACCTGGCGCAGCTCCGCCAGTTGCTCGGCGGCGCGCCGCTCCCGGCCGTGGAGCCGGAGCCCGCGGTCACCGCGGCCCCCGTCAAGCCGGCCATCGCCGCCCCGTCCAACGGCAGCGCCGACAAGCCGGTCCCCGCTCCCGCCAAGGCCGAGAAGGCCGAGGACGACGCGGAGTGGTGGCAGGAGTAGCACCGCCCCCGGCTCCGGGGCATCGACGACGGCTACGGGAGAGCCTGGCGACCTTCGCGGTCGCCGGGCTCTCCTGCTGTTCTCCGCCTCCCGTACGGCCCTCTCGGGACCGGGCCGTGCCTCGCGCACCCGTTCCGCAGCGCGCGGCGTGCCGCGTGCCGCCGCGTGAGCGGCACGGGAGTCCCCTGCCCTTCAGGGCGGGGAGCAGGTCAGAGGATCCGGTCCCGCAGGAAGGCCGCGACCGCGCGGTTGAAGGCCTCGGGCTGTTCGATCGCGCTGAGGTGGCCGGCCTTCTCGATCACCGTCAGGCGGCCGTCCGGCACCGCCTCCGCCATCGCCTCGGCGTCGGAGGGCGGGGAGAGCCCGTCCTCCTCCCCCACGATCACCAGCGCCGGCACCTTGAGCCCGCGCAGGGTGCCGAAGGAGTCGGGGCGGGCGGCCATGGCCCGCTGGGCCCAGGCCACGGCGGCGGGCGGGGCCGACTGGACCAGGCCGCGGACCCGGCCGAAGACCATCGCCCGGCGCTGCCGGGTGGTCGATCCGACCAGTCCCGGGAGCACCTCTTCCACCAGGACCGAGGTGCCCCGCTCCAGGACCGCGGCGGCGATGCGCTCCCGGCCCGCCCTGGCCGCCTCGGAGTCGGCGGTCGCCTTGGTGTCGGCGAGGACCGCCCCCAGGAGCCGGTCCGGATGCCGTCGGCACAGGGCCATGGTGACGTAGCCGCCCATGGACTGGCCCCCGACGACGGCACGGTCGATCCCCTCCTCGTCGAGGAGGCGCACGACGTCGTCGGCCATCACGTCGACCGAGGGCTCGTCGTCTCCGAGCGGCGAGCCGCCGAACCCGCGCAGGTCCGGAGTGATCACCTTGCAGGTGGCGGCGAGGCCCTCGCGCTGGGCCAGCCACATCGTCGATGACATCGGGAACGCGTGGAGAAGGACGACCGGGAGTCCCTCGCCCGCCGACCGGGTGTACAGGCGCACGCCGTCCACCGTAATCCGGGACCGCCGCTCTGGCACCCCCTGACGCTTGACGGGTCGCATACCCGGCCGTCGGCGGCCACCCGCCCGGGGTCGCCGCGGCGCGCTCCCGGACGGACGAGCCCCGCGGCGCGCTCCCGGACGGACGGGCGGGCCGCGCGCCCCGGCGGCCTCGTCACGCGGGGACCGGCGGGGACCTACGCCCCGGCGACCTCGGTGGGCAGGGGGTGGGCGGCGGGGTTCACCCGGCGGACGATCTCGTCGAACACGATCCGCACGTACGGCTCGCCGACCCACAGGTGCTTGGCGCCGTCCACGCCGACGACCTCGGCCTGCGGGACCCGGGCGAAACGGCGGCGCGCCTCCTCCGGCCGGAGGTAGTCGTCGAGCTCCGGGACCAGGGCGGTGAGCGGCCGCCCGAACGCCGCCCACGCGTCGAGGTCGGCGTCGGTGGCCCGGTGCAGCGGCGGCGAGAGCAGGATCGCCCCCTGCACCGCCGGGTCGTGCCCCCACTTGAGCGTCAGTTCGGTGCCGAAGGACCAGCCGACCAGCCACGGCCGGGGCAGGTCGTGGAACTCGGCGTACTCCAGCGCGGCCGCGACGTCGAACCGCTCGCCCTCCCCGTCGGCGAAGGCACCCTCGGAGGTGCCCCGTTCGGAAGAGGTGCCGCGGGTGTTGAAGCGCAGCACCGCCAGATCCGCCAGCGCGGGCAGCCGGTTGGCGGCCTTCTTGTAGAGGTGGCTGTCCATCATGCCGCCGTGCGTGGGCAGCGGGTGCAGGCAGACGAGCGTGGCCGCCGGGGGGCGCTCCGGCGGGAGGGCCAGCTCGCCGACGAGGGTCAGCCCGTCACCGGTGTGCAGCTCGATCGGCTCGCGCCGCGCGGGCAGGACCGTAGAGGCCCGGATCTCCATCGTTCTCCTTCTTCACGGCCGGTGGGCCCAGGACTCCGCGACCGGTGGACCCGGGACGCGTCCGGCGCCCGCCGGCCCTCAGTATCGGCTCCGGCCGGGGCCGCGCCTGGTCCGGTTGCGCCAGCAGGCGGTGTGCCAGTGCCTGCGCTCGTCCTCCCCGCCCGCCCAGGCGGGCCAGCTCACCAGATGCGGAAGCCCCGCCCGGATCTCCTGGTCGCACCCGGGGCACCGGTAGACCTTGCCGGCCGCCGCACCGGTGACCCGGCGCACGCGCCAGTCGCCGTCCGGCCACTCCTCCACCTGGTCGACTCCGGGCACGGACCCGCCGACGGGACGGGCTCCGCCCCGGTTCCCGCCGCGGTCGAAGGGGTCCGTCCGCCGTGCCTTGCGCGGGCTCACGACGACAGGTCGCGGATGCTCCGCACACCGGCCGTGACGAGCTGGTCGAGGAGCGGTGCGGGGGCGAAGGAGGGGTCGCGGTACTCGGCGTAGAGGGCGCGCAGGCCGTCGCGGACGGTCTCCAGGCCCAGCCGGTCGAGCATCTCGAACGGCCCGGCCGGGTAACCGCAGCCCAGCCGCATCGCCGTGTCGATGTCCTCCATCGAGGCGTAGCCCGACTCGTACATCCGCACGGCGTCGTTCAGGTGGGGATGGAGCAGCGCCCCGACCACGAACCCGGCCCGGTCCCGGCAGGACACGGACGTCCGGCCCAGGATGCGCAGCAGGCCCCGGGCCACCTGGGCGGCGCCGGGCGAGGTGAGCACGGTGGAGGCGACCTCCGCGACCTGGTCGCCGACCAGGTTGAGGCCGACCAGGCGGGCCGGGTGCGGGAGCCGTACGGCCTGCTCGATCACCGGGGTGCGGGAGACGGCGACGACCAGGTCGGCCTCCTCGACGGGGGTGGTCTTGAAGCCCGCCGCGGAGAGCCGCTCGGCGAACGCCTCCGCGGCTCCGTCCGCCGCGCCCGTCCCGTTCGCGGCCGTCCCGCCGACGACCGCGACGGTGCTCGCCGACGGCTTCTCCTCGGCGGAGGGGTTCGCGGGCGGTTCCTCACCGTGGAAGCCGCGCCCGGACTTGCGGCCGAGCAGCCCGGCGGTGACGAGCTCGCGCAGGACCGGGGCCGGGGCGTGGCGGCGCTCGCGGCTCTCCCGGAACAGCGCCTCGCAGATCTCGTACGAGGTGTCCAGCCCGATCAGGTCGAGCAGGGCGAAGGGGCCCATCGGGAAGCCCGCTCCGAGCCGCATCGCGGTGTCGATGTCGTCGCGGGTGGACAGGCCCTGCTCCAGCAGTGCGGCCGCGTGGTTGAGGTAGGGCAGCAGGAGCCGGTTCACCACGAATCCGGCGCGGTCCGCGACGGTCACCGGCGTCTTGCCCAGGCGGCGCGCGAGCCCGGCCACCTCCTCGGCCAGCCCGTCCTCGGTGCTCACGGTGCGGACCACCTCGACCAGCCGCATGACCGGCGCCGGGTTGAAGAAGTGCATGCCGACCACCCGGCCGGGCCGGGTGGTGGTGGCCGCGATCGCGGTGACGGAGAGCGAGGAGGTGTTGGTGGCGAGCACCGCGGAGGGCTTGCAGACCCGGTCGAGGTCGGTGAACAGGGCCCGCTTGAAGTCCATGACCTCGGGGATGGCCTCGATGACCAGGTCGCAGTCCGACAGGTCCTCCAGGGAGGTGGTGAAGGCCACCCGGCCGAGGATCTCCGCCCGCTCGGCCTCGGTCAGCCTGCCGCGCGACAACGCCCTGCCCGTGGAGCCATCCAGGTGGCCCCGGCCGCGCTCCAGCGCCCCGGGGTCGGTCTCCACGCCGACGACCGCGATCCCGGCACGGGCGAACACCTCGGCGATCCCCGCCCCCATCGTGCCGAGGCCGACCACGCCGACCGTCTCAAAGGTGCTGGCCATCCCTCTCCCCATCACGCGCGCGGACCGCTCATCGGCGGGGCTCGACGGCCCCGTGCCCTCCAGTCTCCCAGAGAGGTGCGACCCGACCCAAAACCCGGGTACGGAAAATACTTGAACGGCGGTTGAGTACTAGCTACTGTTTGAGTACGTGAGCAGAGGAGGAGTGATGGAAGAGAGGTTCACCCCCAGGGACGCCCTGCGGCGGATCGAAGAGGCGGAGCGACGGGTGCGGCGGCCCGTGCGCACGGCCGGCTGGACCTTCGTGGCCACCGGATTCGGCACCATGCTCTACTGGCCCGCCATGTTCCTCGGCCCGACGTGGGCGCAGGCCGTCGCGGGCGTGGCCTGGGTCGCCCTCACCATCGCAAGCACCTTCTACCTCGGGAGCCTGCGGGTCCAGGACGCCGAGGTCGCCTGGGTCAACCGGCCGACCTCCCCGGTCTCGGTCGCCTACGTGGCCTCCGTGCTGGTCACGTTCCTCTTCGGGATGCTCTTCCGGCCGGAGGACCCCGGCGCCGGGTGGGCCGCGGCGCTGATCGCGCTGGCGGTGCTCTCCGGTCTCCCCGCCCTCTACGGCGGCCGGCGGATCCTGCGGGCGGAGCGGTGAGCGACGGTTCGCATCCGCGCCACGACCTGGACGACGTCATCCACGCCCCGGTCCGGCTGTCGATCATGGCCGCGCTGGCCGCCGCCGAGAAGGCGGAGTTCCGCCTTCTGCGCGACACGATCGAGGTGAGCGACTCCCTGCTCTCCAAGCACATCCTCACCCTGGAGGAGGCCGGCTACGTCGAGGTGGAGAAGGTCTTCGTGGGCAAGCGCCCGCGCACCTGGCTCTCCCTCACCGACGACGGGCGGCGCGCCTTCCGGGATTATGTCTCGGTGCTGAAACGACTGACGGAAGGGCTTTCCGAGTGATCGAGATCGACGACCTGCACAAACGCTACGGGGACAAGACCGCGCTCGCGGGCGTGTCCTTCTCCGTGAAACCGGGTGAGATGTTCGGCTTCGTGGGCGCCAACGGCGCGGGCAAGACCACCACGATGCGCATCCTCATGGGCGTGCTGACCGCCGACTCCGGCCAGGTGCGGTGGAACGGCGGGCCGCTGGCCTTCGCCGACCGGCGCAGGTTCGGCTACATGCCGGAGGAGCGCGGGCTGTACCAGAAGATGAAGGTCGCCGAGCAGGTCGAGTACTTCGGCCGCCTCAACGGCCTGGCCCCGGCCGCGGCCCGGAAGGCCACCGCGGACCTGCTCGAACGGCTCTCGCTCACCGATCGGGCCGGTGACGAGGTGGGCGCGCTCTCCCTGGGCAACCAGCAGCGGGTCCAGCTCGCCGTCGCGCTGGTGCACGAGCCCGAGGCGCTGGTCCTGGACGAGCCGTTCTCCGGTCTCGACCCCATCGCCGTCGACGCGCTCGCCGAGGTGCTCGTCGAGCGGCGCCGCGCCGGCGCGCCGGTGCTGTTCTCCAGCCACCAGCTGGACCTGGTCGAACGGCTGTGCGACGCGGTCGGCATCATCTCGGCCGGGCGCATGGTCGCCAGCGGCACGGTCGGGGAGCTGCGGGCCGGGGAGGGGCGCGGTGTGCTGAGGGTGGTCGTCCGCGAGGCGGCCCCCGGCTGGACCGCGGGCCTGCCCGGCGACCTCGCCGCGAACGGCGACGAGGTGCTCTTCACCGGTGTGGACGGCGACGGCCAGGAGATCCTGCGGGCCGCCACGGCGGCGGGCAGGGTCGAGCACTTCGGCTGGGAGCGGCCCTCGCTCACCGAGATCTTCCGGGAGGCCGTCGCATGAGCCTCCCCCACGACGACTTGAGGACGGTGCGCCGGTGAACGGACTGTGGCTGGTCGCGCGGCGGGAGATCGTCACGCGCGGCCGTACGAAGGGGTTCATCGCCGGGCTGGTGGTGAGCGCGGTGCTGGTCGGCGCGTTCGCCTTCCTGCCCAAGGTCTTCGACGGGCCCGACTCCTACGCGGTGGGCGTCGTCGGCTCCTCCGCGCTGCAGCCCGCGCTCACCTCGACGGCGGGAGAGACGGAGGTCACCACCAGGCCGTTCGCCGACGAGGCGGCCGCGCGCAAGGCGGTCCTCGACGGCGACGTGGACGCGGCCGTGGTGGACGACCGCCGGGTGCTCGCCGACGGCGAGGTCGACCGGGAGCTCGGCGCGCTGCTGGAGAGCGCGCACCGGACCGCGCAGACGCAGAAGCAGCTCGCCGACGCGGGCCTCGACCCGGCCAAGGTCGGCCAGGCGATGCAGGTCGCCCCCCTGGAGCAGGTGTCCGTCGGCGCCGACACCCGCTACGCGGCCGCCCGCACCGGCATCGCGACCATCGTGGTCTTCGTGCTGTTCTTCCTGATCTTCCAGTCGGCCATGTTCGTCGCCATGGGCGTGGTCGAGGAGAAGGGCAGCCGCATCGTGGAGATCCTGCTGACCTCCATCCGCCCCTGGCAGCTGCTCGGCGGCAAGGTCCTCGGCCTCGGCGTCCTCGCGCTGGCCAACCTCGTCGTGATCATGGTGGTCGGCCTCGGCGCCGCCGCCGCGACCGGCTTCGCCGTCGACCTGCCGCCGGGGATGGCCGGCATCGTGCTGGGCACCCTGTTCTGGTTCCTGCTCGGCTACGCCTTCTTCTCGGTGCTGGCGGCGGCGCTGAGCTCGCTGGTCTCCCGGCAGGAGGAGGTGAGCAGCGTCCTGACCCCGCTGCAGATGCTGGTCATGGTCTCCTACTTCGTGGCCTTCTTCGCCACCATGGAGCCCGGCACCGCACTGGCCCGGGTCATGTCGCTCATCCCCCCGTTCTCCTCCATGGTCATGCCGGTCCGCATGGCGGGCGGCGAGGTGCCGCTCTGGGAGATCGGCGTGGCGGCGGCGCTGATGCTCGTCGCGACGGCGGGCATGCTCGCCGTCGGCGCCCGGATCTACGAGCGCGCGGTCCTGCGCACGGGCGCGCGGGTCAAGCTCACGGAGGTGGTGCGCTGACCGGCTCCCCGGCGGCCGTCCGCTTCGCCGGGCGGCCGCCCCCTTCCGGCGGGTAGGGTTGGGGCCCATGCGGCTGGTCATCGCGCGTTGCAGCGTGGATTACGTAGGGAAGCTCACCGCCCATCTCCCGATGGCACCCCGTCTGATCTTGATCAAGGCGGACAGCAGCGTGTCGATCCACGCCGACGACCGCGCCTTCAAGCCGCTCAACTGGATGAACCCGCCGTGCAGGCTCCGCGAGGAGGACGGCACCTGGACGGTCACCCACGGCAAGACCGGCGAGAAGCTCGTCCTGACGATGGAGGAGATCCTCCACGACTCCAGCCACGAGCTGGGCGTCGACCCCGGCCTGATCAAGGACGGCGTCGAGGCACACCTGCAGGAGCTGCTGGCCGAGCACATCACCACGCTGGGCGCGGGCTACACGCTGATCCGCCGGGAGTACATGACGGCGATCGGCCCGGTGGACATCCTCTGCCGTGACGCGAACGGCGCCACCGTGGCCGTGGAGATCAAGCGACGGGGCGAGATCGACGGCGTGGAGCAGCTCACCAGATACCTGGAACTGCTCAACCGCGACCCGCTGCTGGCGCCGGTGCGGGGGGTCTTCGCCGCCCAGGAGATCAAACCGCAGGCCCGCGTGCTGGCCGCCGACCGCGGCATCGACTGCGTCACCCTCGACTACGCCGCGCTGCGCGGCATCGAGCCGGAGAACCCCACGCTGTTCTAGCCGGTACGGCCCGGCCCCCGGGTTCCTCCGTACGGCGTGCTCGGCGTCCACGGCCCGCCCGGCTCCGGGAGCCGTACGGCGTTCCGGGCGGGTGGCCGTGTCCACCGAACGGAGGACACGGCGTTCCACCGGCCGGCGGTACCGCCGGGCCCCTGCCCCGGCGAGGCTTGGGGCATGACGACGACAGCGGTGCGAGTGCGCGGCCTGGCCAAGCGGTACGGCGACGTGCAGGCGGTCGGGGGCATCGACCTCGACATCTCCCCGGGCGAGGTGTTCGCGATCCTCGGCCCAAACGGGGCCGGGAAGTCCACCACGGTGGAGATCCTGGAGGGCTACCGCAAGCGGGACGCCGGTGAGGTCAGCGTCCTGGGGGTGGATCCGGGCAGGCCCACCCGCGAGTGGCGCTCCCGGGTCGGGGTGGTGCTGCAGACCGCGAACGACATGACCGAGGCGACGGTGCGGGAGACCGTCCGGCACTTCGCCGGTTACTACCCGGACGCCGAGGACCCCGACGCGGTGATCGAGCAGGTCGGCCTGACGGAGAAGGCCGGCAAGCGGGTCCGGGAGCTCTCCGGCGGCCAGCGGCGCCGGGTGGACGTGGCGCTCGGCGTGATCGGCCGCCCCGAGCTGCTCTTCCTGGACGAGCCGACCACCGGGTTCGACCCCGAGGCGCGGCGGCGGTTCTGGGACCTGATCCAGGGTCTGGCCCACCGGGGCACCACGATCGTGCTCACCACCCACTACCTGGACGAGGCCGAGGCGCTCGCCGACCGGGTGGCGGTGATCGCCAAGGGCCGGATCGTGGCCGAGGGCGAGCCCGCGACCCTGGGCGGCCGGGCCACCGCCAAGGCCACGGTCCGCTGGGCGGGCGGGTCGCTGGAGACCGACACCCCCACCCGGGCCGTACGGGAGCTGAGCGAGCGGTTCGACGGCGAGGTCCCGGAGCTGACCGTGACCCGGCCGTCCCTGGAGGACGTCTACCTCGGCCTCATCGGAGACTGACCTCCGGTCCCCCTCCGGAGAGCGGCCCGCCGACTCCCCGCCGGACGAGTCCGGCGATCCCCCGTAGACAGACGATGGAGAACCGATTCCCATGAGCGAGACCGTCGCCCCCGCATCCGCCGCACCCGCACCCGCATCCGCCGGGCCGCCCTCCGTGATCAGGGTGGGGCTGTCCCGGGCGGCCTTCGAGACCCGGATGTTCTTCCGGGAGAAGGATGCGGTGATCTTCACCTTCTCCTTCCCGATCGTCCTGCTGGTGATCTTCGGATCGATCTTCAAGGCCGAGCTGGAGGGCACCGGCCTGAACGTCTCCCAGCTGTACGTGGCCGGCCTGATCGGCTCGGCGGCCATGACCGGCTTCCAGAACCTCGGCATCGGCATCGCGGGGGACCGCGACGACGGCACGCTGAAGCGGCTGGCCGGGACGCCGATGCCGCCCGCCGCCTACTTCGTCGGCAAGGCGCTGAACACGCTGCTCGTCTCCGCCGTCCAGGTGGCGATCCTGCTGGCCATCGGGGTGGCGATGTTCGAGCTGGAGCTGCCCTCGGCGCTCTCCGACTGGCTGACCTTCGCCTGGGTGTTCGTGCTCGGCGTGCTCGGGTCGTCCCTGCTCGGCATCGCGGTCAGCAGCCTGCCCCGGTCGGCCAAGAGCGCGAGCGCGGTGATCGCGATGCCGTTCGTGGTCCTGCAGTTCATCTCCGGGGTGTTCATCCCGATCAGCCAGCTCCCCGAGTGGGTGACCCGGGTCGCCTCGTTCTTCCCGCTCAAGTGGATGTGCCAGGGCTTCCGGTCGGTGTTCCTGGGCGACGGAGGTGCCACACTCGAACTGGCGAAATCATACGAACTCGACCGGGTCGCCCTGATTCTGGGCGCCTGGGTCGTCGGAGGGCTGGTGCTGTGCCTGACGACCTTCCGCTGGAAGGGCCGCCGCGACGGATGAGCGACGGCCCGGACGAGGCGTCCGCCCGGCGCGGACCGGCCGCGCGCCCCGCGTTCCCACTGCTGCGCCGGGGCCGGCGGCCCGCCGGTCCCGCCGGGCCGAACGCCTGGGAGTCGCTGCGCGGCTGGGAGCTGCTGCTCGCAGCCACGACGCTCCTGCCGGCCTCGTTCATCGTGCTGGAGGGTCCCCGCACCCCGGAGCACCTGCTCGCCGCGGGCCTGCTGGCCGCGGTCCCGGTGGTCTACCTCCTGCTCGGCCGGCCCGCGATCACGCGGGAGGACCGGCCGCGCGGGATCGTCTACATCGTCCTGCTCGCCGCGTTGTTCACGCCGGCCGTGCTCATCGCCCCCACGGCCACGTTCGCGCTCTTCGGCCTGTGCCCGCAGTGCTTCATGGTGCTGCGGGCCAGGCCCGCGGTGGCGGGGGTCGTCGTGTTCAACCTCGGGCCCGCGCTCCGTTTCACCCTGTCCGACGACGGCTGGGCCGGGACGTTCAACTTCCTGACCGTCACCACGATCGTGGTCTTCTTCTCCGCCGTCTTCGGGGTCTGGCTGGAGCGGATCATGGAGCAGAGCGAGGAGCGGGCCGCGCTCATCGCGGAGCTGGAGGCGCAGCGGGCCGAGGTGGCCCGGCTCTCGGCCGAGCGCGGCGCGCTGGCCGAGCGGGAGCGCCTGGCCGGGGAGATCCACGACACCCTGGCCCAGGGGTTCACCAGCATCATCATGCTGCTCCAGGCCGCCGAGGCGCAGCCGGACCCGGCCCGGCACCTGGCGCTGGCCGTACGGACCGCGCGGGAGAACCTGGCCGAGGCCCGCGGGCTGATCGCGGCCCTGTCCCCCGCTCCGCTGGACGGCTCGACGCTGGACGAGGCCCTGCGCAGGCTCACCTCGCGGCTGGGCGAGGAGACGGGGATCGAGGCGGTCGCCGTCGTCGGCGGGCGGTCGCGCCCGCTGCCGCCGCCCGCCGAGGTGGTCCTGATCCGCGCGGCGCAGGAGGCCCTGGCGAACGTGCGCAAGCACGCGGGGGCGAGCAGGGTGGACGTCCGCGCCGTCTACGGGCCGGGGACCGTGACGCTGGAGGTCCGCGACGACGGGATCGGCCTCGACCCGGAGGCCGCCGGCGGGTACGGCCTGCGCGGGATGCGCGCCCGGGCGGAGCAGGTCGGCGGGACGCTCACCCTGACCAGTGCGCCCGGTGCGGGGACCGTGCTGGCCGTGACCGTTCCCACCGGCCCGGCGGCCTCCCCGGAGGAACCGGCCCGGGCGGCCGCCGGGACCGCGGACCCGGGCGCCGCCTCCCCGGGAGCCTCCGCCCCCGCAGAACAGGGAGTGTGACCGCATGCTGCGTCTGATGATCGTCGACGACCACCCGGTGGTCCGGGAGGGGCTGCGCGGGATGCTGGAGTCCGACCCGCGGGTCACCGTGGTCGGCGAGGCGGCGTCCGGGGACGAGGCCGTCGTGCGGGCGCGCGAGCTCGCGCCGGACGTGATCCTGATGGACCTGCGCATGCCCGGCGGCGACGGGGTGGCCGCGATCCCCCGCATCCTGGCGGACCGGCCGGAGAGCCGGGTGATCGTGCTGACCACCTACGAGACGGACCAGGACATCGTGCGCGCCGTCGAGGCCGGGGCCGCCGGATACCTGCTCAAGGACACCTCCCGGGCCGACCTGCTGGCCGCGGTCGTCTCGGCCTCCCGGGGGGAGACGGTGCTCTCCCCGTCGGTGGCGACCCGGCTGGTCTCGCGCATGCGGGCGCCCGCGGCCGAGTCGCTCTCCCCGCGCGAGACCGAGGTGCTCTCCCTGGTCGCGCGCGGGCTGACCAACGCCGAGATCGGCCGGGCCCTGTTCATCAGCGAGACCACCGTCAAGACGCACCTGCTGCGGGTCTTCGGCAAGCTCGGCGTCTCCGACCGCACCGCCGCCGTCACCACGGCCATCGACCTGGGACTCCTCATCCGGTAAGAGGGGTAAGTGATGGTTTACCCCGTGGGCGGACCCGGTCTATCGTGGGCCCACCGTGCCCGTTCGGCCGGCCACGCCCCTCGGACGCGCGCCGCCGCCGGGTGTCCGCTCCGCACGCGAGGAGGCCCGTGATGTCCACGGCGACCGGACAGCGCACCTTCGACTCCCTCGACCCCGCCACCGGGACCGTCGTCGGGACCCATCCGATCCACGACGCCGCGGCCGTGCGCGCGGCCGTGGCCGAGGCCGGGCGCGCCGCGCGGTGGTGGGGCGGGCTGAGCCGGGCCGAGCGCAGGCGGCGGCTGCTCGACTACAAGGCGGTCGTCACCCGCGACCTCGCCCGGATCGCCGAGACGGTCCACCGCGAGACGGGCAAGCCGAAGGCCGACGCCGTGCTGGAGGTGGTCCTGACCGTCGTCCACCTCGACTGGGCGGCCCGCAACGCGCGCCGGGTCCTCGGCCCGCGCCGCGTCTTCCCCGGCCTGGTCGGCGCCAACCTCGCGGCCACGCTGGAGTACCAGCCGCTGGGCGTCGTGGGGGTCATCGGGCCGTGGAACTACCCGGTGTTCACCCCGATGGGCTCGATCGCCTACGCGCTGGCCGCGGGGAACGCGGTGGTGTTCAAGCCGAGCGAGCTGACGCCGGGGACGGGGGCCCTGCTCGCCGAGCTGTTCGCCGAGTCCGTGCCCGAGCAGCCGGTGTTCCGCACGGTGACCGGCCTGGGCGAGACGGGCGCCGCCCTCGCGGGCGACCCGGGGGTGCAGAAGATCGCGTTCACCGGCTCCACCGCCACCGCCAAGCGGGTGATGACCGCGTGCGCGGCGAACCTGACTCCGCTGGTCGCCGAGTGCGGCGGCAAGGACGCGCTGATCGTGGACGCCGACGCGGACGTGCGGGCGGCGGCGGACGCGGCGCTGTGGGGCGCGATGTCCAACGCCGGGCAGACCTGCGCCGGGGTGGAGCGGGTCTACGTGGTGGACGCGGTCTACGACGCGTTCATGCGGGAGCTGACCGGGCGGGCCGCCGCGATCAGGGCGGGTGAGGACTACGGCCCGATCACCATGCCCGCGCAGCTCGACGTCATCCGGCGGCACATCGACGACGCCGTCGCGCGCGGCCGCGCCGTGGTGGGCGGGCCGGAGTCGGTGCGCGCGCCGTACGTGGACCCGGTGATCGTGGAGGACGTGCCGGAGGACTCCCCGGCGGTCCGCGAGGAGACGTTCGGCCCGACGGTGACGGTCAAGCGCGTCGCCGACGCGGAGGAGGCGCTGGAGCGGGCCAACGCCAGCGCGTACGGCCTGGCCGGGACGGTCTTCTCGGGCGACGCGCGGCGGGCGGTGGAGCTCGCGCGCCGGATGCGCAGCGGGATGACCGCGATCAACTCGGTCATCTCCTTCGCCTCGGTGCCCGCCCTGCCCTTCGGCGGTCTCGGCGACTCCGGCTTCGGCCGGATCCACGGCGCGGACGGCCTGCGCGAGTTCGCCCGGCCCAAGGCGATCGCCCGGCAGCGCTTCGCCCTGCCCGGGATGAACCTCACCTCGTTCGACCGCGGGCAGAAGGAGCTTGACCAGCTGGTGAAAATTGTGACTTTCTTGCATGGTCGCCGGAAGAGATAGGGCATTCCCTCTTCCATGAAAAGGATCTTGCACCCATAATAGTTGGTTCGGGGAGCAAAGATCATGAGGTGGAAGCGAATATGCGTGGACTTGTCAAGCCCTCCCCCGCAGCGAGGGCTTGCATGAATGGCCGATCCTATAGGGGAATGTCGGCAGAGGAGCGGTTGGCGGAACGCCGGGAGCGGCTGATCTCGGCGGCCTACGTCCTCTACTCCGAGCTGGGCTTCCCCGACACCACGATCGAGAAGCTCTGCACCGTCGCGCGCATCTCCAACCGCGCGTTCTACGAGTGCTTCGAGAGCCGCGACGAGCTGATGCTGGTGGTGTACGACCGGTGCGTGCGGGAGACCCTGGAGACGGTGGCCAAGGCCGTCGAGCGGGCTCCCGACACGCTGCCCGACCGGATCGAGGCGGGCATCTCGGAGTACATCCGGTTCATCACCGGGGACAGGCGCCGGGCCCGGATCATGTACCTGGAGGTACGGCGGGCCGACGACGGCTTCACCGCGTCCCGACAGCAGACCTCGGCGGCCTTCTGCCAGATCCTGGAGACCAGCCTCTTCGAACTGCCGGAGAAGGGCGGGGTGGAGCCGCGCCTGGTCGTGCTCGGCCTGCTCGGCGTGGTCCAGGAGCTGCTCATCGAGTGGACGCTGGCCGCCGACCCGCCCCCGGTCGACCAGCTGGTCGGCACGGCCGTGCACATCTTCCGCCGGTCCCTGGTCGGCTGACCGGCACGGCCATGCACATCTTCCGCCGGTCCCCGACCGGCTGAGCCCGGGACCGCCGGTCAGAGCCAGCCCTTCTCCTGGGCGGCCCGGATGGCGGTGATCCGGTTGGCGGCGCCCAGCTTGGTGATCGCGCTGGACAGGTAGTTGCGGACGGTGCCCTCGGTGAGGTGGAGCGCGGCCGCGATCTCCCCGACCGAGGCGCCCCGCGCCGCCTGCGCCAGCGCGTCCCGCTCCCGGTCGGTGAGCGGGCTCTCCCCCGCCATCATCGCCGAGGCGGCCATCTCCGGGTCGAGGTAGCGCCCTCCCGCATGGACCTTGCGGATCGCCGCCGCCAGCTCGTCGGAGGAGGCGTCCTTGGGCACGAAGCCGCGCACCCCCGCCGCCAGCGCCCGCCGCAGGTAGCCGGGCCGCCCGAAGCTGGTCAGCATCAGCACGGCGTGCCCCGGCAGCGTCTCGGCCACGCTCAGCCCGTCCATGCCCGGCATCTCGATGTCCAGCACGATCACGTCGGGAGCGTGCTCCCGTACGGCCTGCGCCACGTGGTCGCCCCTGGACACCTGGGCCGCCACCTCGATGTCCGGCTCCAGCCCGAGCAGCGTGGCGATCGCCTCGCGGATCAGGTGCTCGTCGTCGGCCAGCAGGACCCGGATCATCGTGCTCCCTCCAGCGGGACCGTCGCCCGCAGCCTGAACTCCCCCGGTCTCCCGGGTCCGGCGGTGACCGTGCCGCCGGCGGGCGCCAGCCGCTCCGACAGACCGATCAGGCCCGTGCCGCCGCGGACGCCCGTCCCGGTCACGCCGTCGTTGACCATCTCCAGCACCGCCGTGCCGCCGTGCACCGTGACGGAGATCCGGCAGCGGGTCGCCGAGCTGTGCCGCAGCACGTTGGTGGTGCCCTCGCGGGCCACCCAGGCCAGCAGGGTGGCCTCCTCCTCCGGCAAGCCGTCCGGCGGCGCCTCCAGGGCGCAGCGGATGCCGCCCGCCTCCAGCACCGCGGTCATGCTGCGCAGCTCGGCCTCCAGGTCGACCGTCCGGTAGCCGCGCACCGCCGTGCGGATCTCCTTCAGCGCCTCCCGGGCCAGCCCCCGCACCGCGTCCATCTCGGCCGCGGCGCGGCCGGTGTCGCTCTTCGCCAGCTTGGCCGCCACCTCGCTCTTGAGCGCGATCGCGGAGAGGCTGTGCCCGACCAGGTCGTGCAGGTCGCGGGCGAAGCGGAGCCGCTCCTCGGTCACGGCCAGCTGCGCCTGGGCCGCCTTGCCGGCCTCCGCGGCCCGGACCACCTCCCAGAACCAGAGCTGGAACCGGTTCATCCACGGCACGGTCAGCGACGCCGCCACGTAGCCGCCGATCGCGCCGCCGAACGTCTCCTGGTCCGGGTAGAAGGCCGCCCAGGCGTCCGGCCACATGAGGTACAGCCCGGCCGCCGTCGCCACGACGGTGGCCGCGAACGTGGCGGACCGGTTCAGCACCAGTGCCGCGCCCGACGCCCACGCCGGGGCGATCAGCCCCCAGGCCAGCAGGTGGCCGTCCTGGACCAGCAGCACGGCCAGCGCCACCGCGCCCGAGGCGGCGGTCTCCCGGTAGGCGGTGGCTCCGTCCAGGGCGGCCCTGATCATCCGTGTCTGGAGCACGGTGAAGACCGCCAGGCCCAGCAGCCCGAGGCTCCAGGAGAGAACCGGGACCGGCCAGGTGCTGTTGGCGAACCAGCCGAGCGGGCCGACCCAGGCCAGGAAGATCCCGATGCCGAGCATCCAGGCGGTCAGCCGGCGGAGCCGTTCGACCTGTGAGCGCGTGCGACGCCGGGGCAGCGCCGCGGGGACGAGGCGCCTCAGGCGCCCCGTCCC
Source organism: Planomonospora parontospora (assembly GCA_014647935.1). Taxonomy (GTDB): domain Bacteria; phylum Actinomycetota; class Actinomycetes; order Streptosporangiales; family Streptosporangiaceae; genus Planomonospora; species Planomonospora parontospora. The sequence goes on along the minus strand of BMQD01000011.1, from coordinate 60,014 downwards.
CTGTTCTTCCGTCGTGTTCGTCGTCATCCGGCGACCAACGTTAGCCGTGCCGGGGTTCCCACCGGAACAGCCACCTGGCCAGCAGCCCGGTCACCCCGATCCAGACGACCATGATCCCGATCGAGGGCAGCGCGGCCACCCACTGCCCGGCCGTGCTCAGCGCCTCGCCGCCGCTGGAGAAGTGGTCCGCGCCGAGGAAGCCGGTGCGCATCATCTCCACCACCGGGGTCACCGGGAGCAGGCCGGACACCGTGCCCAGCGGGCCGGGCAGCACGTCGAGGGGGAACGCGATCGGCGCGCCGAGCAGCATGACCATCAGCACCGGCAACACGGTGATCTGGGCCATCTCGGCGTTCGGCGTCAGGCCGGAGAAGGCCGCGGCCAGCAGGCCGAACACGATGACGCCCAGCACCGCGGCGAGCAGGATCAGCGGCACGTTGGCCGGGAGGACCCCCTCGGTCCGGTGCAGCCAGATCCCCAGCAGCACCATCTGGCCGAGCAGGAGCGCCAGCGCGCCGAGCCCGCTGCCGGCCATGACCGCCAGGGCGGACGGCTGGCCCCCGCGCAGCCGCTTGAGCACCAGCTCCTCCCGGCGGGCCGTGAAGGAGTTCACCAGGTTGATGAAGACCGCGAAGCCCAGCATCAGGCCGGGCACGCCGGTCAGGACGAAGGCTCCGCCCGGCACCCCGGCGACCTCCGCGCCGCCCTGCGCCCCGGTGAACATCCAGGCCATCAGGAGCGGGAGCAGCAGCACGTTGAACAAGACGGTGGTGTTCCTGGCCACCAGGGTCAGGTCGAGCCTCGCCAGCCGTACGGCGTGCAGAACGTCGGTCTTCATGGTCACTTCCCGCTTCCCGTCGATACGTGGACGACTCGTTCCCGGTATGCCGCTCTCACCGCTGCTCCCCGACCACCCGCATGAAGACGTCCTCCAGGGTCCCCCGGCGCACGGCCAGCCGCTCCAGGGCCGCGCCCCGGCCGTCGGCCCAGGCCATCAGCGGGCGGAGCGCGGCGTGCGCGCGGGTCTCGGTGTCGGCGCCGGTCAGGGTGTAGACGACCTCGGTGAAGGGCCCGGTGGAGGGCACAGTGGAGGATGCGGTGGAGGATGCGGTGACGGACCGGGCGGCCGTTCCGTCGCCGCCGCCCGCGTAGGTGAGCACCGGTGTGACGCCGTCCAGCACCGGCAGGTCGCCGAAGGTCCAGGCGGTGCCGGGGAGCCGGAAGGCGATGCGGTCGCCGGAGGTGGCCACCACCTCCTCGACCGTGCCGTGGGTGTGGATCCGGCCCTCGTGCATGATCGCGAGCCGGGTGGCGAGGCGCTCGGCCTCCTCCAGGTAGTGCGTGGTCAGCAGCACGGAGGTGCCGGCGTCCCGCAGGTCCTCGATCACCTTCCACGTGGTCCGGCGCGCCTCGGGGTCCATCCCGGTGGTCGGCTCGTCCAGGAAGAGCACCTCGGGCGCCGAGAGCACCGCGAGCGCGAGGTCCAGCCGGCGCTTCTGCCCGCCGGAGAGCTGCTTGACCTTGACCCGCGCCTTGCTCTCCAGGCCCACCAGCTCCAGCGCGCCCATGGTCGCCCGGTCCACCCCGCGCACCCGGCCCATGAGGGTGAGGCGGCCGGGCAGCTCGGCGCCGCCGGACAGGGTGACCGGGCGGCCGGCGTCCTCACTCAGCCCCTTCCACAGGTCCACCGTCTCGGCGACGGTGAGGTCGCCGAGGAACCCGCCTTCCTGCAGCATGATGCCCACCCGGGGCCGGAGCTCGCGCTGCTGCCGCACCGGGTCGAGGCCGAGGACGCGCACGGTGCCGTCGGTCGCGGGCGTGAAGCCCTCCAGGACCTCCATCGTGGTGGTCTTCCCGGCGCCGTTGGTGCCGAGCAGGGCGAAGACCTCCCCCCGGGGGACGGTGAAGGAGATCCCGCGCACGGCCTCGAAGTCGCCGTACTTCTGCCGCAGGCCGCCGACCTCGATCACGTCGTCGAGGCCGTGGGGGGCGGCGCCGGCCGTGTCCGCAAGCTGTGGTGTCCTCATGCGGAAAATCTTCTTCCACCGGCGGATTCCCGGGCAGTCGCCGATATCACCGGAGGAGTATGGATCTCACGGATGATCCGCATGACAGATGTCATGTCCGGCGGCGGGCGGCCGCCGGACCTCGGCCCCCACCCGGCCCGACGTCACGGTCCCGCCTTCCCGCGGCCGCTTCGGGACCCCGCCGCCGGAGCGGCGGGGCGAAGCGGGCGGGTGGCGGCGGGAACCGCGACGCAGGGGACGGGACCCTACGGCCGGGGCGGCAGGGCGGGACGGCGCCGCGAGGGACGGGCCGCCACGTCGGGCGGGGTCGCCGCGGGACGCTCGGCCAGGGCGGCCAGCGCCAGCCGTACGGCCTCCTCGATCTGCGGGTCCCGCCCGGCCGCCCAGTCGTCCGGGGTGATGTCCACCTCGACGTCCGGGTCCACGCCGTGGTTCTCCACGCCCCAGCCGAGCCCTTCGAACCAGAACGAGTACCGGGGTACGGTGACGGAGGTCCCGTCGACCAGGGGGTGGTCGTCCTCGATGCCGATGACGCCGCCCCAGGTCCGGGTGCCGACCACCGGGCCCAGTTCGTGGATCTTGAAGGCGGCGGTGACGATGTCGCCGTCGGACCCGGCGTTGTGGTCGGTGACCGCGACGAGCGGCCCGCGCGGGGCCTCCTCGGGGTAGGTGATCGGCGCCAGGCCCCGGGGCATGTCCCAGCCGATCACCCGGCGCAGCAGCTTCTCGATGACCAGCTCGGAGGTGTGGCCGCCGCGGTTGCCCCGCACGTCCACCACGAGCCCCTCGAAGGCCATCTCCCGGCGCAGGTCGCGGTGGAACTGCGCCCAGCCCTCGGCGACCATGTCCGGGATGTGCAGGTAGCCCAGCCGTCCGCCGCCCAGCTCGCGCACGTGCGCCCGCCGGCCCGCCACCCAGTCCTGGTAGCGCAGCCGCCGGTCGTCGAGGAGCGGGGTGACCGCCACCCGCCGGCCGCCGCCCAGCGTCAGCTCGACCGGCTTGTCCGCGGCGCCCACCAGGAGCCGGTCCGGGCCCTCCGGCGGCACCGGGCGGCCGTCGACCGCCAGCAGCGTCTCCCCCGGCTGCACTCCCACGCCCGGCGCGGCCAGCGGGGAGCGGGCGTGCACGTCCGACGACTCGCCGGGCAGCACCCGGTCCACCTGCCAGCGGCCCTCGGCGTTCCTGGACAGGTCCGCGCCGAGCAGGCCGACCGGCCCCGCGGCCGGGGTCCCCCAGGGCGCGGGCATGACGTACGCGTGCGAGCTGCCGAGCTCCCCGACCACCTCCCAGAGCAGGTCGGCGAAGTCGTCGTCGGTGGAGACCCGGTCCACCAGCGGCCGGTACTCCTCCAGCACGCCCTCCCAGTCGACGTCCGCCATGTCCTCCACCCAGAAGTCCGCCCGCATCCGGCGGCCCAGCTGGGCGTAGGCGTGCCGGCGGTAGGCCACCGGGTCGACGGTGATCCGGATCCGCGAGAGGTCCACGGTCGCCTCGTCGCCCTTGCCGTCGACCGGGCGGACCGTGAGCGTGCCCTTGTCGGAGACCACGAGGCGGGTGCCGTCACCGCTCACCCGGTACCAGTCGAGCTTGTCGACGATCTCCTCGCACGTGCGCTTGGCCAGGTCGTAGCGGTCCAGCGCGGGCCTGGGGGGCTCGCCGTCGAGGTCCCCCCGGTCCTCGCCGAGCTCCCCGGCCAGCGGCTCGCGCAGCCAGACGAACCCGCCCTTGACCGCGCGCAGCGCCGAGTAGCGCCCCTCGGGCACGGGCACCTGGACCACCCGGGCGGCGATCCCCTCCACGTCCACGGTGACGGCGGCGTCCTCCTTCTTGTCCTTCTTGTCGTCGTCCTCCGGCTCGCCCACCGGCCGCCCGTCCACGCTGGGCGCGAACGGCGACGGGGTGGAGGCCGCCAGCGGCACCAGGTAGGGGCGGTAGCCGTACGGGAAGGACATGTCGAAGGAGTGCGCGTCGTAGACCGGGTCGAAGCCGCGGCGCGACAGGAACGCCAGGTGGTCGCCGGTGAAGGCGGGCGAGACGTCCACGAAGCGGCCGTCGGTCACGTCGTGCACGGCCCGGTCCACCACCCGGGCCAGCCGGATCCGGCGCAGCGGCGTGGCCTCCGGGTGCGACCAGGCGAGCCAGGCCGAGTCCGGCGACCAGGCCATGCCGTCGATCTCCCCGTTGGCCCGGGCCAGCTCGACGACCTCTCCGGAGGCCACGTCGACCAGGAGCAGCCGGCCGTCCCTGGCCGCCGCCGCGATCGTGCGGCCGTCGGGCGCGACGGCCAGGTCGCCGACCTCGCCCAGTTTGCCGGCGGCGATCCTGCGGCTCTCCCCGCCTCCGGCCGGGCCGATCTCCAGGCCCTGCGTCCCGCCGTCGTCGAAGACCCACACCACCTGGCCGGTGCCCAAGATCCGGGGCCGGCCCGCCGCGAGCGAGGAGCTGAGCTGCCGGGCCGGGCCGTCCCGGTGGGTCAGCCAGTGCACCGTGCCCCGGATCTCCACCGCGCTGGCCCGCCCGGTCGCGTCCACGGCCAGGTCCTGCAGCCACCGGGCGTTCAGCGTCCGCGGCTGCCGCCCCCGGGCCGGGGAGGCGAGCCGGACGTCGAGCCTGCGGGTCTCGGCGTCCAGGCCGTCCAGGACGTAGAGGTCCCCGGCGTTCTGGTAGACGATCCGGGTCCCGTCGGTGGTGGCGTGCCGGGCGTAGAAGACGTCGTGGTCGGTGTGCCGGCGCAGGCCGGTGCCGTCCACCGCCACCGAGTAGAGGTTCCCGACGCCCTCGTGGTCGGAGAGGAAGACCAGGCGCCCGCCGACGAGCATCGGGTTCGCGAAGTGGCCGTCCACGTCGGCGAGCAGCCGGGTGAAGTCGCCGTCCCCGCGCCGGATCCACAGGCGGCCCGCCGTACCGCCGCGGTAGCGCTTCCAGGTCCCCGGGTCGCGGGCCAGCGCCGCGGTGAGCAGCGCCACCGTGCTCCCGGCGCTCCCGGCGCTCCCGGCGCTCCCGGTGTCTCCGGCGCTCCCCGCATCTGCGGAGCCGCCGGGGTCCCCGGCGACCGCCAGGTCGGTGACCGGGCCGTACGGCAGGCGCTCGGCCCGCCCGCCGTCCAGGGCGTAGGCCCAGGTCTGCGAGGCGAACGGCTGGCCGGTCGAGCTGATCGCCAGGACCCTGCCGTCCGGGGTCCAGCCGCGGGTGCGGGTCCGGACGTCGCCCCAGTAGGTCAGCCGCTCGGCGGAGCCGGTCTCCAGATCGGCCAGGAACACCTCCGGATCCCCGTCGCGGACGCTCGTCCAGGCGACCTTCGTGGCGTCGGGCGAGAGGCGGGGATGTCCTGCCGGGGCCCGGTCGGAGGAGAGGCGCCACGCCCGGCCGCCGTCCGCGGGAGCCGCCCAGACGTCGTCGTCGGCGACGAACGTCAGCAGCTCGCCGGACAAATGGGGAAATCGCAGGTAAGAACCAGAAGACATCGCTAAATCATATTGTCCGCTATGCGATAGAACATGGGGTTTTTCTGCCCGATACGCTGGCATCCATGACGCGAGCCGACAGAGACAACCCCGTGGTGCTGTCCAAGATCTACACCCGTACCGGAGACGACGGCACCACCGCGCTCGGCGACATGAGCCGCACCCGCAAGACCGATCCCCGCCTGGCCGCCTACGCGGACGTTGAGGAGGCCAACGCGGCGCTGGGCGTGGCCCTGTCGTACGGGGCGCTCGACGACGACGTCGCCGCGGTCCTCACCCGGATCCAGAACGAGCTGTTCGACGTCGGCGCCGACCTGTGCACCCCGGTCACGGAGAACCCCGAGTTCCCCCCGCTGCGCGTCGAGGCGTCCTACGTCGAGTGGCTGGAGGCCCGCTGCGACGAGTTCAACGAGCGCCTCAAGCCGCTGCGCAGCTTCATCCTCCCCGGCGGCACTCCGGCCGTCGCCCAGCTGCACGTCGCCCGGACCGTCGTCCGGCGGGCCGAGCGCACCGTCTGGTCGGCCCTGGAGGCCCACGAGGACGTCAACCCGCTCACCGCGACGTACCTCAACCGGCTCAGCGACCTGATGTTCATCCTCTGCCGCATCGCGGCGGGCGGCGACGAGATCCTCTGGAAGCCCGGCGGCACCCGCTGACCTTCCGCTCCGGTGCGGGCCGGGCGGCGCCGAGGCGCGCGCCGGGCCGTACCGGGAAGAGGACGGGGTCATCGGGGCGCGCGGGGCCGTACCGGGAAGGGGCGGGCCGGGGAGGCCGTCGGGGCGGGCGCCGGGGCCGGTCAGGCCGGCGTCAGGCGACGTCGAGGTGGGCGCCGGGCGGGGCGGACTCCAGCCAGGCGACGAACCCGGTCAGCGCCCGGTAGCCCATGGCCAGCTCGAAGCCGAACTCGCCGCTCCGGCACTCCAGGGCGGTCACACCCTCCAGGAACCCGAAGAACTCACCGGGGCCGACCTTCCGGCGTCCGGAAACCACGAGGCCGCGCCTCACGATCACGTGGCGCGGCCTCGGCAGCAGACCTATGAGCGGAATCCACTTGAGGCGACCTTCCGCGTAGCGGGCGACTCCCACCCGCCAGCCCCGCTCACCCGGCATCGGGCGCAGACAGCACAGCACCGAGCCCCGGGAACGGATCAGGACCAGGGCTCGGACGAGCAGGAGGGCGACGAGCAGCGCCGCCACGATGAGTACGTCACGCGCCATCATGTCCGCCGCCCCCAGAACCAGCACCGCTCAGAAGCAGAACTTATCCGACTTCCTCGCCTGCCGCGCGCAACCGGGCCCGGGCTCGCTTCAGCGCGGCGGCGTCCGACTCCGCCATCTCGGCCTCGACCGAGGCCTGGGCGCGGTCCAGGGCGTTCTTGGCCCTGGCGACGTCGACCTCGGAACCGAGCTCGGCCACCTCGGCCAGGATCGAGACCTCGTTGTCCGCCACCGAGAGGAACCCCCCGTGGACCGCGGCGACGAGGTCGGGCTCGCCACCGCCGCGCTTCACCGTCAGCACGCCGCCCTCGACGAGGACGCCGAGCACCGGCGTGTGCCTGGGCATGATGCCGATCTCGCCGTCGACGGTCTTGGCGATCACCATGTCTGCCTCGCCGGACCAGATCTCCCGCTCCGGTGAGACGACGCCTACTCGCAGCTTCGCCACTTTCTCCTCAGTTCCTTTCGAACCAGGCGCCGGTACGGCGCACGGCCGTACCGACGCCTAAGGCGACTAGCGGGCGAGTTCCTTGGCCTTGGCGATGGCCTGCTCGATGCCACCGACCATGAAGAACGCCTGCTCGGGCAGGTGGTCGTACTCGCCGGCGCACAGGCCCTTGAAGGACGCGATGGTCTCGTCCAGCGGCACGAACTCACCCGGCTGGCCGGTGAACGCCTCGGCGGCGTACATCGGGTGGGAGAGGAAGCGCTCGATGCGGCGGGCCCGGTTGACCGTGACCTTGTCCTCCTCGGAGAGCTCGTCGATGCCGAGGATCGCGATGATGTCCTGCAGCTCCTTGTACTTCTGCAGGATCCGCTTGGTCTCCTGGGCCACCCGGTAGTGCTCCTCACCGATGATCTGCGGGTCGAGGATCCGGGAGCTGGAGTCGAGCGGGTCCACCGCGGGGTAGATGCCCTTCTCCGAGATCGGCCGCGAGAGCACGGTCTGCGCGTCGAGGTGCGCGAACGCGTTGTGCGGGGCCGGGTCGGTGATGTCGTCCGCGGGGACGTAGATCGCCTGCATGGAGGTGATCGAGTGACCGCGGGTCGAGGTGATGCGCTCCTGGAGCACGCCCATCTCGTCGGCCAGGGTCGGCTGGTAGCCCACCGCGGACGGCATGCGGCCGAGCAGGGTGGACACCTCGGAGCCGGCCTGGGTGAACCGGAAGATGTTGTCGATGAACAGGAGCACGTCCTGCTTCTGCACGTCCCGGAAGTACTCCGCCATGGTGAGGGCGGAGAGCGCGACGCGCAGACGCGTGCCCGGCGGCTCGTCCATCTGGCCGAAGACGAGGGCGGTGTCCTTGAGGACGCCCGCCTCCTCCATCTCCAGCCAGAGGTCGTTGCCCTCACGGGTGCGCTCGCCGACGCCCGCGAAGCACGAGGTTCCGGAGAACTTCAGCGCGACGCGGCGGATCATCTCCTGGATCAGAACGGTCTTGCCGACGCCCGCGCCGCCGAACAGACCGATCTTGCCGCCCTTGACGTACGGCGTGAGCAGGTCGATGACCTTGATGCCGGTGGGCAGCATCTCGGTGCGCGACTCGAGGGTGTCGAAGGCCGGGGAGGGGCGGTGGATGCCCCACTTCTCGGTGACCTTCAGGGAGGCGGTCGGCACGTCCAGGGACTCGCCGAGCGCGTTCCACACGTGGCCCTTGACGACGTCGCCGACCGGCACCGAGATCGGCGCGCCGGAGTCGGAGACCGCCGCACCGCGGACCAGGCCGTCGGTGGGCTGCATCGAGATGGCCCGGACCAGGTTGTCACCCAGGTGCTGGGCAACCTCCATGGTCAGGGTCTTGGTCTCGCCGCCGACGGTGACGTCGACGTTCAGGGCGTTGTAGATGTCGGGCATCGCCTCGACGGGGAACTCCACGTCGACGACGGGACCGGTGACTCGGGCGACGCGGCCCACACCGGTCGCGACGTTCTCCACAGTCTCTGCAGTCATTTCACTCTTTCCCCGCTGCGGCGTCAGCCAGCGCGTTGGCGCCACCGACGATCTCGCTGATTTCCTGGGTGATCTCGGCCTGGCGAGCCTGGTTCATCTGCATGGTGAACACGCGGATGAGCTCGTTGGCGTTGTCGGTCGCCGACTTCATGGCCCGGCGGCGCGCGGCGTGCTCCGAGGCCGCGGACTGGAGCAGCGTGGCGAAGATGCGCGACTCCACGTAGCGCGGGAGCAGCGAGTCGAGCACGTCGGCCGCGGTGGGCTCGAACTCGAAGTACGGCAGCGGCGTCTCCGGCTTCTCGGTGGTCTCCACGACCTCGAGCGGCAGGATCCGCTTGACCGCCACCTCCTGCGTCAGCATGGAGATGAACTCGGTCGAGACGACGTGGATCTCGTCGATCCCGTCCTCGTCCGAGAACGCCGCGATGAGCGCACCCGCGATCTCCTTGGCGTTGCCGTAGGAGGGGTTGTCGGAGAACCCGCCCCACTGGCCGCCCATCTCCCGGCCGCGGAAGCTGTGCCAGGCGATGCCCTTGCGCCCCACCACGTACGGCACGGGCTCGATGCCCTTGCCCCGCAGCAGGCCGCCGAGCGCCTCGGCCTCACGCAGGATGTTCGCGTTGAAGCCGCCGGCGAATCCGCGGTCGCTGGTCACGATGAGCACGGCCGCCCTGCGCGGCTGCTCCTTCGCCGTGGTCAGCGGGTGGTCGACGCTGGCGGTGTTGCTGACGACGCCCGAGACGGCGCGGGTGATCTCGCGCTCGTACGGCTCAGCCGCCTGCATCCGCTGCTGCGCCTTCACGATGCGCGACGAAGCGATGAGCTCCTGGGCACGCGTGATCTTGGCGGTGGACTTTACCGACTTGATCCGCCGCCGCAGCAGTCTTAGCTGGGCACCCATCGGCTACTTCTTCTCGTCCGCGCGGACGTGCTTGGTGATCTTCTCCTGGCCGACCTGGTCGGCGCCGAGCGCCGCGACCGGCTCGTCGTTGACCAGCAGCTCGCCCGAAGAGGTCTCGAAGCCCTTCTTGAACTGGGCGATCGCGTCCTTGAGGGTCGTGACCGTGTCGTCCGACAAGTCCTTGGTCTCGCGGATCGCGTCGAAGACGCCCTTGTGCTCACGGCCCAGGTAGTCGAGGAAGTCCGCCTCGAAGCGGCGGATGTCCTCGACCGGGACGTCGTCGAGCTCACCGGTGGTGCCGGCCCACACGGAGACGACCTGCTTCTCCACCGGGAACGGGCTGTACTGGGACTGCTTGAGCAGCTCGACCAGGCGCTGGCCGCGCTCCAGCTGGGCGCGGGAGGCCGCGTCCAGGTCGGAGGCGAAGGAGGCGAAGGCCTCCAGGTCGCGGTACTGCGACAGCGACAGGCGCAGCGTGCCGGCGACCTTCTTCATCGCCTTGATCTGGGCCGAGCCGCCGACTCGGGAGACCGAGACACCGACGTTGATGGCCGGGCGCACACCCGAGTTGAACAGGTCGGTCTCGAGGAAGCACTGACCGTCGGTGATGGAGATGACGTTGGTCGGGATGAACGCCGAGACGTCGTTGCCCTTGGTCTCGATGACCGGCAGACCGGTCATCGAGCCGCCGCCCATGTCGGCGGAGAGCTTGGCGCAGCGCTCCAGCAGACGCGAGTGCAAGTAGAAGACGTCGCCGGGGAAGGCCTCGCGGCCCGGCGGGCGGCGCAGCAGCAGCGAGACGGCGCGGTAGGCGTCGGCCTGCTTGGTCAGGTCGTCGAAGACGATGAGGACGTGCTTGCCCTGGTACATCCAGTGCTGGCCGATGGCCGAACCGGTGTAGGGCGCGAGGTACTTGAAACCGGCCGGGTCGGACGCCGGGGCGGCGACGATGGTGGTGTACTCCATCGCGCCCGCCTCCTCGAGGCGGCCCTTGACCTGGGCGATCGTCGAGCCCTTCTGGCCGACGGCGACGTAGACGCAGCGGACCTGCTTGTCCGGGTCGCCGGAGAGCCAGTTCTCCCGCTGGTTGAGGATGGTGTCCACGGCGATGGCGGTCTTGCCCGTGCCGCGGTCACCGATGATCAGCTGACGCTGGCCGCGACCGATCGGCGTCATGGCGTCGACCGCCTTGAGACCGGTCTGCAGCGGCTCCTTGACCGGCTGGCGCTGGACGACCGAGGGGGCCTGGAGCTCGAGGGCGCGCAGCGCCTCGGACTCGATGGCGCCCTTGCCGTCCATCGGGTTGCCCAGCGGGTCGACCACTCGGCCGAGGAAGGCGTCACCGACCGGCACGGACAGGACCTCGCCCGTCCGGCGGACCGACTGGCCCTCCTCGATGTTGCTGAAGTCGCCCAGGATAACGGCACCGATCTCCCGGACGTCCAGGTTCAGTGCCAGACCACGCGTGCCGTCCTCGAACTCGAGCAGCTCGTTCGCCATCGCCGAGGGAAGGCCGGAGACATGGGCGATGCCGTCGCCGCAGTCGACGACGGTCCCGATCTCCTCACGCGCGGCGCCTTCCGGCTCGTACGCCTGGACGAAGCGCTCAAGCGCGTCCCGGATCTCGTCCGGCCGGATCGTAAGCTCCGCCATCTCTCTTCAGTCTCCCTATTCGCCTAGCCGGCCAACCGGCGGCGGACTTCTTCGATTCGTCCCGCGATGGTGGTGTCGATGAGGTCGTCCCCGATGCGGACGGAGAACCCACCGAGCACTCGCGGATCCACCTCGACGTTCAGGTGAACGTCGTGGCCGTAGGAGGTGCGCAGCCACGTGGCCAGCCGCTGCTTCTGCTCCTCGGAGAGCGCGACGGCGCTGCGCACCACCGCGACGAGACGCTGCCGCTGTGCGGAGACCAGGTGACCGAACTCCTCCAGCCCACCATCCAGGCTACGTCCTCGCGGATGCACCACGAGTTGGGTCACCAGGCGGATGGTGGTGGGGGTGGCCCTGCCGCCGAGGAGCGAGCCGAGCAGTTCGCGCTTGCCCTGCTCGGGCACGGCCGGGTTGGCCAGCGTCCGGTGCAGGTCGAGGTTCGAGGCGACGATGCGCCCGAACCGGAACAGCTCGTCCTCGACGTCGTCGAGCCTGCCCTGCGCCTCGGCCTCGGCCGAGGCGGCGATGACGCCGAGCCGCTCCACCGCGTCGGCCAGGTCGCCGGCGCGCGCCCACTTGGCGGAGACGGCCGCGACGGCCGTCTCCAGCGCGGCGGCGCCGACCTTGCCCTCCAGCAGGACCCGGAGGATCTGGGCCTTCTGCGCCGCCGGACGGGCGACGTCGGACATGCTCCGGCGGAGCCCGTGCTCGCGGTCGAACAGGTCGGCGATCGCGAAGAGCTCATCGGCCAGCGTGCCGAGGTCCGCGCTTCCCGCCACGGCGTTGAAGCGCTCCTCGACCTCGGCCAGCGAGGCCCTGCTCAGCCCTCTCATCATCAGCGGACCGCCGCGTTGCTCGACTCGAGCTCCTCCAGGAACCGGTCGACGGTGCGGCGCTGGCGCGCCTCGTCCTCGAGGGACTCACCGACGATGCGGCCCGCGAGATCGATCGACAGGCGACCGAGCTCGGCGCGGAGCTGGGCGAACGCCTGCTGGCGGTCGGCCTCGATCTGGACGTGCGCGGCCTCGATGAGGCGGCGGGCCTCGGCCTGCGCCTCCTCGCGGAGCTCGGCCTTGATCTGCGCACCCTGCTCGCGAGCCTCCTCACGCAGGCGGGAAGCCTCGTGACGCGCCTCGGCGAGCTGTTCCTTGTACTGCGCGAGCAGCGCCTGGGCCTCGGCCTGGGCGTCCTGCGCCTTCTGGATCCCGCCCTCGATCGCCTCGGTCCGCTCGGCCAGGGTCTTCTGGATCCGAGGGGTGAGGATCTTGCCGACGACGAAGAGGACGGCGAAGAACGCGAAGCCGCCGACGACCAGCTCGTACAGGTGCGGCATGATCGGGCTGCTGCCCTCGGCCGCGAGGAGCTTAGCTGCGATTGTCATCGATGCAGCCTTCCGTCAGGGGTTTTCGATCAGCCGTAGATGAACGGCGCGACAAGGCCGATCAGCGCGAGCGCCTCGACGAGGACGAAGCCGAGGAGCATGTTCTGGCGGATCAGGCCGTAGGCCTCGGGCTGGCGGGCGATGGCCTGCAGGCCGTTGCCGAAGATGAGGCCGACGCCGATGCCGGGGCCGAGGGTGGCCAGGCCGTAACCGATCGAGCCGATGTTGCCGGAGACCTCAGCGAGGATGCCCATTTTTGTTTCCTTTTCGGGATGGCCGGTGAACGGGATTCCACCGGTCTGGACTGGAGGGGGAAGGGTCTTAGTGCTCGGCGTGCAACGAGTTGCCGATGTACATCGCGGCGAGCAGCGCGAACAGGAAGGCCTGCAGGAACTGGATGAAGAGCTCCAGCCCGGTCATCGCGATGGCCATGACGACGCTGACGATGCCGACCGGCGCGCCGAGCGGGGTGAGCTTCTCGAAGAGGAACCAGAAACCGACCGCGCTGAAGAAGGCCAGGATGATGTGGCCGGCGAACATGTTGGCGAACAGTCGCACCGCGTGGGTGAAAGGCGCCACGATCATGTTCGAGAGCAGCTCGATCGGCGCGAGCAGCACGTAGATGCCCTTGGGCAGGCCCGGCGGGAACATCATGTTCTTGAAGTAGCCGATCGGCCCCTGGTGCTTCATTCCCAGGTAGATCTTGATCAGGTACACGGTGCCCGCGAGCACGATCGGGAAGGCGATGTGCGAGGCCACCGGGAACTGGAGGAACGGGATGACGCCCATCAGGTTCCAGACCCAGACCATGAAGAACAGGCTGAGCAGCAGTCCCATCCACCGGTCGGCGTCCTTGCCCAGGAAGGGCCGGGCGACCTGGTCGCGGACGAACATGTAGCCGTACTCGCCGACGTTCTGGATGCCCCGGGGCACCAGCTTCGGGTTGCCGAAGGCCGACCAGCAGAAGAGCACGACCACGAGCGAGCTCAGCAGTGCGAGCAGGACAGGCTTCGTGAACCAGGTCACGCCCGAGATGATCGGCGGAAGTTCGAACAGTTCAAGCCCTGGGGCCTTGAACTCGTCGGCGGCGAGGACCGTCAGCGCCTTCACGCGGCGTTCCCTTCAACGTGGTAATGGATCAAGACTGCTTCCTCCGCGAGGCGACCGCCGCGTGAGGTCAGCGACCGTACTTCCGGTAGACCAGGTAGATGGCGAGAACGACACCGACGATCACTCCGATCGGGGTGAACACCGCCACGCCGGTCCAGCGGCTCAGCAACCAGCCCCCGCCGCCGTACAGGATGATCCCGGAAAGGATGTAGCTGGGGATTGACCAGGCGGCGTTGGCGAAGTCGCGGCCGTCGTCCTCCGGCCTGCGTTCTTGTTCGCTCATCGCGGGCATGACAATAGCAGTCGGGCTGTTGACTAGTCATATCGGACCCGGTCGTGGCCATAATACGCCTCATCGCGATCAACCCGCCCGCGGACCCGGCGAGCCGGGATCGACGTAGAGCATCTTCGTCTTCACGAAGCCGCGCATCTCGCCGGCGGTCCAGACGACGGTGCAGACGATCGCCGACCAGCCGAAGGCCACCGGCTCGAACGCCGTGGCGTCCTCGAACGTCTTCAGGAGCGCCATGATGACCAGAACCTTCACCGCGTAGGTGGTGACCGCGGCGACCATCATCACCGCCGGGGAGACCCGGCTCGCGTAGGAGACCGCGACCAGGCCGACCGTGAAGAAGACCGCGACGGTCGCGAGGCCGATCGCGGCGCCCAGAGCCCCGGCGCCGCCGGCGAGCAGGGCGGCGGCGCCGATGACCACCGCGCCCACGACCGCGGTGGGTATCGCGGCCCCTTTCAGGACGCGCACGTCGTTGGCCTGCATCGGCACTCCAGGTGGCTGTTATCAAGCGAGCGATTGCTACCTAGCAGGCTCGGACTGCCGAACACCTGCTAGTGAAAGCTATCACAAGCTCTTGGAAGAGCGCCTTTACCTGCCGTTTCAAGTAAACGATCTAGAGGTTTCCAGCCGGTACCGACCAGGTCGTCTCAGGGATTGGGAAACCTCGCCGCCGGACCCCGGGTGGCGGACCGTGACGGCCCCGGAAGGTCGGGGACGATCGAGAGCACCGCCGTGTCGTCGCCCGGCTCGGCCGCCGGAGGGACCGCCGGGGCGGCCGGAGACCGCGGGGACTGCGGAGACCGCGGGGACTGCGGAGACCGCGGGGACTGCGGAGACCGCGGGGACTGCGGAGACCGCGGCGGCTGCGGGGAGGGCACCGGACCGGCCGCCGGAGCAGCCGGAGACCGCGGGGACGCCTCGGGGACCGCCGGGGCGGCCGGGAACCGCGGGACCCCCTCGGGGGCGACCGGGGCGGCCAGCGGCTGCGGGAAGGCCACGGGCGCGGGCGCGGGCGCGGGGGGCGTCCAGGTCTCCTGCGCGGCGGGCGGCGCCGGGACGGCCCTGGCGACCTGCTCCGCGGGCCCCTCGTCCGGGCGGGCGCGGCGCCCGGCGGCGTGCGCCCCCCTGCCGCTCCCGTTCCGGCGCGAGCGCCAGCGCGGCAGCGCCACCAGCGCCAGTCCGCCGATGGCCAGCAGCACGGTGAGCAGGAACAGCAGCAGCGGAACGCCGACGACGGACATCGCCACGACGGCGAAGGCGAACAGGACCGTCCAGGCGTACATGATCAGGACGCTGCTGCGGTGCGAGTGGCCGATGTCCAGCAGCCGGTGGTGCAGGTGACCCCGGTCGGGGGCGAACGGCGAGAGCCCGTTGGAGGTGCGCCGGATCACCGCCATGATCAGGTCGAGCAGCGGCAGCACCAGGATCGCGATCGGGATCAGCAGCGGCAGCACGACCGGGAAGTCGTTGATGGTGCTGGAGTCCAGCGGCGTGATCGTGATCATGGTGGAGGCGAGGACCAGGCCGATCAGCATGGCCCCGGTGTCGCCCATGAAGATCTTCGCAGGATGGAAGTTGTGCGGCAGGAAGCCCAGGCACACCCCGATGAGCACCGAGGCGACCGCCGCGGTGACGTTGATGGTGGTGTCCCCGTTGTCGGTGGACAGGATGATGGAGTAGGTCCACGTCGCCATCGCGGCGATGCCGACGATCCCGGCCGCCAGCCCGTCCAGCCCGTCGACGAAGTTGACCGCGTTGATCATGACCACCACGATCATGATCGTGATCACCGGTCCCAGCGTCGAGCCGAGCACGTAGGCGCCGCCCATGTCGCTGGGGAGCGGCAGCCAGGGGAGGCTGACCCCGAAGGCGACCAGCACGCCGGCCGCCCCGATCTGCCCGGCCAGCTTGATGAAGGCGTCCATGCCCCACCAGTCGTCCAGGAAGCCCGTCAGCGTGATCAGGCCGCCCGCCAGGATCAGGGCCAGCACCACGTTCCCGTCGGCCACCTCCGCGTCCGCCAGCCGCCCTCCGGCGTACGGCAGGCTCCGGGCGACCAGCAGGCCCGCCACCAGCCCGCCGTACATGGCCAGGCCGCCGAGCCGCGGCGTCGGGGTGGTGTGCACGTCCCGGTCGCGGACCTCGGGCATCGCGCCGATGCGGATGGCGAAGACCCGGACCCCGGGGACCAGGAGGTAGGTCACCGCGGCCGCCACCAACGCCATCAACAGATATTCGCGCACGGACCTAGTTTCGCGGATAGTCCGGCCGCTTGTGACCGGAAAACGGCACAGAGCAACTCACAATTCGCTGGGATATGCCGGATATGCACTCGTCAGCTCACGGACGCGCGCCCTGACCTCCCCCGCGGAGTCGGGGCTGCGGACGGCCTCCGCCACCAGCGAGGCCACCTCCTTCATCTCCTCCGTCCCCATCCCCTGCGTGGTCGCGCAGGGGGTCCCCAGCCTGATGCCGGACGTCACGGTGGGCGGCTCCGGGTCGTAGGGGATCGCGTTCCGGTTCAGCGTGATGCCGGCGTCGGCGCACCGCTGCTCGGCCACCGCGCCGGAGGCCGCGAACCCCCGCAGGTCGATCAGGGCCAGGTGGCTGTCCGTGCCTCCGGAGACCGGCCGCATGCCCTCCGCCGCCAGCCCCTCGGCCAGCACCTGCGCGTTCTCCACGACGCGCCGCGCGTAGTCGGCGAACTCCGGCCGGAGCGCCTCGCCGAAGGCCACCGCCTTGGCCGCCACCGCGTGCATGAGCGGACCGCCCTGGGTGAACGGGAACACCGCCCGGTCGATCCGCGCCGCCAGCTCGGCCGTGCACATGATCCCCCCGCCCCGCGGCCCGCGCAGCGCCTTGTGCGTGGTGAAGGTGACCACGTCGGCGTACGGCACCGCGGACGGCAGCGCCCCTCCCGCCATCAGCCCGACCGTGTGGGCCACGTCGGCGAGCAGCCACGCGCCGGCCTCGTCGGCGATCCCCCGGAAGGCCGCGAAGTCGATCTTCCGGGGGTAGGCCGTGGCGCCGCAGATGATCACCTTCGGCCGGTGCCGCAGGGCCAGTTCCCTGACCTCGTCGTAGTCGATCAGCTCGGTGTCGCGCCGCACGCCGTACTCCGTGACGTCGAACCACCGCCCGGAGAAGTTGACCTTCGATCCGTGGGTGAGGTGCCCCCCGTGCGGCAGCGCCATCGCCAGCACGCCGTCGCCCGGCTGGAGCAGCGCCGCGTACGCCGCGAGGTTGGCCGAGCTGCCCGAGTGCGGCTGCACGTTGACGTGGTCGGCCCCGAACAGCCGCCTGGCCCGGTCGATCGCGAGTCCCTCGGCCCGGTCGACGACCTCGCACCCCCCGTAGTAGCGCCGCCCGGGGTATCCCTCGGCGTACTTGTTGGTGAGGGTGGAGCCGAGCGCGGCCAGGACCGCGGGCGAGGCGAGATTCTCGCTGGCGATCAGCTGGAGGCCGCCGCGCAGCCGCTCCAGCTCGCCGAGGAGGACCTCCGCCATCTCGGGATCTCGGCGGAGCAGGAGACCGTAGTCGGGGCCGTAGTAGGGCACAGAGCTCATCGACTCACTCCGTTCAGCGGCTCGGGCGCCGGTGATCGGTGGCTTTCCCCATGCCGGCCGCGGCGTTGCGCGCCGCCGCCCGGTCACCGTGTCACCGTGCTTCCCCTTCCCGGAGAAGCCCGCCGTGAAGCGTCCTCCCCGGCCCCGACCTGCCCCGAGGCCGACGACCCCCTCCGGTTCCCGGCCCGGCCGCCCGGGACGGCGCGCCGCCGCGACGCGGACGGGGCCCGGCGGGACGCGCGGAGGCCGGCGCCGGCCCGTCAGGAGAACGCGTGCGGCGCGCCGGCGTCGACCGGTATCCAGCGGGGCGTGTCGGCCGCCTGGTCGCTGATCGAGGTGAGGATCGCCTGGCGGTACTGGCCGAGGCGGGCCTTCCACTCGGTCAGGTCCTTCACGTAGCGCTCCCCGACGGGTGCGTCCCAGACGTCGCGGCTCCGGCCCATCCGGTACGCCTTGTCGAGTGAGGCGTCCAGCGTGTCCAGCAGGGGCACGACCTGCCCCCACAGCACGATCAGGCGCTGGTAGTCGGGGTTGAACTCCCAGGCCGCGGCGGCGCCCGGCGCCGGCACGCCCGAGGTCCCCCCCGACGGCGGGGTCTCCCCCGGCTGGAGCGGCTGCGGGGCGGGCGGGTCTGCGTACATTTCCAGGACTCCTTACACCGACTGTCCGCCTGACGAGCCGCCGCCGGGCGGCGGGACGGGCCTGCGCGGGTCCTGTGGGCCCGCCTCTCCCGGGGAACCGTCCGGCCCGACCTCCATGGCCGCCCAGGCCCCCTCACCCCACGTCTCGCCGTCGGGGACCTGCACTCCGGGCATCTCCAGCGGTTCGATCGCCCGCGCGTTGTCGGCGAGCGTCCTGATCGCCTCCAGATCGGGCAGGTCGACCCGGACGGAGACCACGTCGCCGGTCGTCGTCCACCGGGGCGCGGCGTCGGCGCCCCCGTCCGGGAGGGAACCGCCGGGCGTCCCGGCACCTCCCGTCCCGCCGGAACCGTCCGCCCTCTCCCGGGCCCCGGAGTCCTCCGCCCCGCCCGAGCCTCCCGCTCCGTCCGAACCACCGGACGTCCCCGAGCCTCCCGGACCGCCGGACGTCCCCGAGCCTCCCGAACCGCCGGAGCCGTCCGGCGCCTCCTTCGTGCCCGTCGACCGGTCACCCGTCTCCCCGCCCGTACCCGGCGGCTGGACGGTCTGGTCCTCGGCGGGCCCGACGGTGTCGAGGAGGGGGACGTCGGGCTTCGCGGACGGGAGGGGCCCGTGCGGCTCGACCTGGCCGGGCCGCGTGTCGGCGTACTGCGAGACGCCCTCGACGGACGGCATGTCCATGGGCGCGACGTCCTCGATCTTCTCCAGCAGCGCCTCCACCTGCTCGGCGGAGGGCGGGTCGAGCGGGATCTGCAGCACCTTCACCCCGTCCACCTCGACGACCTGCGGTTTGAGCGCGCCGCTCTGGTCGATGTCGTCGGGGTGGTCCTTCTGCCTCGTGTCCGGCACGTCGCCCGCGCCGGATCCCGTGCCCGAGTCCGTTCCCGTGCCGGGGTCCGTTCCAGTACCCGAGTCCGTTCCCGTGCCGCCGTCCGGAACACGGATCTCGGGCCCGCCGCCGTCGCCCCGGGGCGAACGCTCGTCCCCCTTCGAGCCGGTGTCCGGCTTCGCGTCCCGGACGTCGTCCGCGCCCGGCGCGCCGGGTGCGGGGTCCCCGCCCCGCGGCGACCTGTCGTCGCCCTTGGAGTCGGCCTCGGGCTTGAGGTCGGGTGTGGAGTCGGGCTGCGTCCGGGGCGCGTCGCGGGGCGGATCCTCGATCCGGATCGACCTGTCGTCGCCCTTGGAGCCGCTCTCCCCCTTGAAGTCGCCTTCGCCCCTGGAGTCGGTGCCGGGCCCGGTGCCGGACTCCGGGGCCTCCGTCCGCGGCGCCTCCGCCCTCGGCTGGTCACCCGCCTGCGAGCCGTCCCAGCGGGGGTTCCCCCCGCTCTCCGGTACGGCGGGCTTCAGGTCCTCGGTCCTGGGCGTCTGCGGGGCCGACTCGGTCCTGGGTGCCTCGGCCTTCGGCGGATCCTGCTTCGACGTCTCCGGAGCCGGTGTCCCCGTCTTCGGCTCCTCCGGCTTCTGTCCCGGTGCCTCCGGAGCGGGCGTGCCGCCCGTCTTCGGTTCCTCCGACCCCGGCGTCCCCGCCCTGGGCTCGTCCTGCTCCGGCCGCTGCGGAGCCGGGGTCCGCGCCTCGGGCGTCCCGGACTCCGGGCCGGCGGCCTTCGGGCCGGGCGTGGGATCCGCGTCCTGCCTGACCTTCTTCTCCAGCAGCGCGACGCGGGCCGAGACGTCCCGGACCATCGTGTCGCACTCGTCGGCGACCTGGACCGGGCGGTGGGCGGACTGCGAGGACAGACCGGCCCCGCTCATCAGGCGGGTCACCCGGCTCTCGACCGTCCGCATCTGCTCGGCGGCCCGCTTCACCTCGGCGAGCAGGTCACGGACCAGCGCGGGGTCCATTCCGTCGAACTTGCCCATGGGCGTCTCCCGGGGAGTTGGCGGCCGAATTCACGGTACCGGGAGGACGCTCCCGCGTCACGGTGATAATCAGCCGGTATCAATCATGGACGCGGGCCGCGGTCCTGGCGGATCCGCCCGCCGGTGGTGCCCTGCGGCGCCTCCTGGCCGTAGGGTGTCGGCAGGTCGCACGGCGATATGCGTGCATACCGGGATGTACCGGATTCGATAGGGGTCAGCTCGATGCGTCGCGCCCGCCGGCTGCTACTGATCATCGGCGCCGCCGTGGTCCTGATGGGCGTCTGCGGCGCCGGTGCGCTCTACGCGTTCCAGGTGAGCCTCGACGGTGACATCACCCGCCTGCCCGGCGCGCTGCCCACCGACGAGGCCGAACGGCCCCCGCCCGAGCCCGGCGTCGGGGAGAACTGGCTGCTGGTCGGGACCGACACCCGCTCCGAGGAGACGACGACCGGCGAGGACGCGCGCGGGGAGCTCTGGCGGCCGGGGCAGCAGCGCACCGACACGATCATGCTGATCCACCTCTCCGAGGGCCGCAACCTCGTCTCCGTGGTCTCCATCCCCCGGGACTCGTGGGTCACCGTCCCGGGGAAGGGCAAGGCGAAGATCAACGCCGCCTTCTCCTGGGGCGGTCCCGCCCTGCTGATCAGGACCGTCGAGAAACTCACCGGCGTCCGGATCGACCACTACGCCGCGATCGACTTCCGGGGGTTCGCCGCGGCCGTCGACGCGATCGGCGGGGTCGACGTCGACATCGCCGAGACGGTCTACGACCCCTACCGCAAGGTCACCTGGAAGGCCGGCGTACAGCACCTCGGCGGGGAGGAGGCCCTGCTCTTCGTCCGTCAGCGCGCCAACCTCCCGGGAGGCGACCTCGACCGGATCAAGCGCCAGCAGGCGCTGCTGAGCTCCATCGCCGACAAGGTGCTCAGCGCCGAGACGCTCACCAACCCCGTCAAGGTCAACGACCTGCTGCGCGCCCTGACCAAGGCCTTCAGCGTCGACGCGGGGGTCACCACGGGCATGCTCAGGTCCCGGATGCTCGACCTGGCCGGTCTCGACTCCCTCGACTACGTCACGATGCCGGTGGAGGGCACCGGCACGAGGAGCCGCCAGAGCGTCGTCCTGCTGGACATGCCCGAGGTCCGCGCGCTCAGCGCGGCGATCCAGGACGACCGCATCGACGACTACGTCCGGGAGCACGACAGCGGCAACGCGGTGGACACGGTGCGCTGACCCCCCCGCCCCGGACGGCCTCCCGGACCGGCCGGAACGCGGGCCGGGGGCGGATGCGGCTTCCTCAGGACGTGGACCGGGTCAGGTCCCGGGCCGGCCGGGCCGCGGACCCCGGTCAGGCCTCGGATTCCGGGCCCGCGTCGGTCGCCACGTAGCCGATCACCTCGCGCAGCTTCTCCACCGGTACGGCCCCGCGGCGCAGCAGCCGGGGCACGGCCGTGGTCAGGTCGAGGATCGTGGACGGGACCGAGTCCGCGCAGGGCCCTCCGTCGAGATAGACCGAGACCGCGTCGCCGAGCTGCTTCTCGGCCTCCTCCGCCGTGGTCGCGGCGGGGGCGCCGGAGCGGTTGGCGCTGGAGACGGCCATCGGGCCGGTGTCCTTGAGCAGGTCCAGGGCGACCGCGTGCAGCGGCATCCGGAGCGCGACGGTGCCCTTGGTCTCGCCCAGGTCCCACGAGAGCGACCGGTTGACCCGGCAGATGAGCGTGAGCGGGCCGGGCCAGAAGGAGTCGACGAGGTCCTGGCCGTACGGCCCCAGGTTCTCCACCAGCGCGTTCGCCGCGCGCACGGTGCCGACGAGGACGGGCACCGGCATGTCCCGGCCGCGTCCCTTGGCCTCCAGCAGGAGGTTCACCGCGGACGGGGTGAAGGCGTCGGCGCCGATGCCGTAGACGGTGTCCGTCGGGAGCACCACCAGCTCGCCGCGCCGTACGGCCGATGCCGCGTCGGTCAGGCCCGCCGCCCTCTGCTCGGCGTCGGCGCAGTCATAGCGTCTGCTCACGGCGTTCCTTCCTGTTCCCGGCCGGGATCCTACTCCTGGCCGAAACGAGCGGTGACGAAGCGGTCCCTGCGGGCGAGGTCCTGCCGGCTGCGCACGTCGCGCCAGCCGTTCTCCTCGGAGAAGATCAGATAGACCGGGGTGCCCTGCTCGTCGGCGTGCTCCACGGCGACGAACCCGCCCGGCCGGAGCAGCCTGCGCGCGGTCCGCTCCACCGCCCTGACCTCGTCGAGGCCGTCGCGCCCTGAGCCGAACAGGGCGCGGTGCGGGTCGTAGTCGCGCACCTCGGGGTCGCGCGGGATCGCACCCGGCGGGATGTAGGGCGGGTTGGACACCACCAGGTCCACCTGGCCGTTCAGCTCGGGCAGCGCGTCGGCGAGGTCCTCGGGGTGCAGCTGCACCCGGCCCTGGCCCTGCTCCAGGATGTTGCGCTTGGCCCACCGGTAGGCGTCCGGGTCGACCTCGACCGCGTGCACGGTGGCCAGGGCGACCTCCTGGGCGATGGACAGCGCGATCGCGCCGGAGCCGGTGCCGAGGTCCACCACGACCGGGGAGGCGACGTCCATCTCCTGCAGCCGCTCGATGGCCCAGCCCGTCATCACCTCGGTCTCCGGGCGCGGCACGAAGACGCCGGGCCCGACCTCCAGGGACAGGTAGCGGAAGTACGCCCGCCCGGTGATGTGCTGGAGAGGCTCGCGGGCCTCGCGCCGGGCGACGCCCTCCCAGAACAGCGCGTCGAAGTCCGCGTCGGCCACGGTGTGCAGCTCGCTGCGCCGTACGCCGTGGACATAGGCGGCGATCTCCTCGGCGTCGGTGCGCGGCGACGGCACACCTGCCTCGGCGAGCCGGGCGGTGGCGAGGGCGATCTCGTCCAGCAGAAAGGTCATGGCGGGGGTTCTAGGCGTGGGCGGCGAGCTTCTCCGCCATCTCGGCGTCGAGCAGGGACTGGATGACGGCCGACAGGTCCCCGTCCAGCACCTGGTCGAGGTTGTAGGCCTTGAAGCCGGTGCGGTGGTCGGAGATGCGGTTCTCGGGGAAGTTGTAGGTGCGGATGCGCTCGGAGCGGTCGACCGTGCGGATCTGCGACTTGCGCTCGGCCATCGCGGCGGCGTTGGCCTCCTCCTCGGCGATGGCCTGCAGGCGGGCCCGGAGGATGCGCATGGCCGACTCCTTGTTCTGGAGCTGGCTCTTCTCGTTCTGGCAGGAGGCGACCACCCCGGTCGGGATGTGCGTGATGCGCACCGCCGAGTCGGTGGTGTTGACGCTCTGGCCGCCGGGGCCGCTGGAGCGGTAGACGTCGATGCGCAGGTCGTTCGGGTCGATCTGGACGTCGACCTCCTCGGCCTCCGGGTAGACCAGGACGCCCGCCGCGCTGGTGTGGATGCGGCCCTGCGACTCGGTGACCGGCACGCGCTGCACGCGGTGCACGCCGCCCTCGAACTTCAGCCTGGACCAGACGCCCTCGTCGCCCCTGGCCTTCACCGCGACCGTGACGTCCTTGTAGCCGCCCAGGTCGGAGTGGGTCATGTCGATGATCTCGGTCTTCCAGCCGACCCGCTCGGCGTAGCGGAGGTACATCCGCAGGAGGTCGCCGGCGAACAGCGCCGACTCCTCGCCGCCCTCGCCCGCCTTGATCTCCATGATGATGTCCTTGTCATCGTTGGGATCGCGCGGGACGAGCAGGTGGCGGAGCCTCTCCTCCAGCTCGGGGATCCTCGCCTCGAGCTCCTTGGCCTCCTCGGCGAAGGCCTCGTCCTCGGACGCCAGCTCCCTGGCCGTGGCCAGATCGCTCCGGACGCCCTCGAGCTCGCGGTGGGTGTTGATGATCGGGGTCAGTTCGGCGTAGCGCCTGCCGAACGTGCGCGCCTGCGTCGGGTGCGCGTGCACGGTGGGGTCGCCGAGCTTGAGTTCCAGCTCCGCGTACTCACTGAGCAGCTCGTCGAGGTTCACCGCACGTCCTTCTTCCTTTGGAAAGCCCTCGGCCGTGGAAGGCCGCCGGGAAAGCCCGCCGCTTCACCACGAACGCCGACCCGGGCGCACCCTCCGCGAGCGGTGGGTGGTTCCGAGCCGGCGTCGGGAGCTGGGCTACTTGCCCGTGGTCTTCTTGCCGAAGCGCTTCTCGAAGCGGGCGACCCGGCCGCCGGTGTCCAGGATCTTCTGCTTGCCCGTGTAGAACGGGTGGCAGGCCGAGCACACGTCGGCGTGGATCGCGCCGTTCTTGGCGGTGCTGCGGGTGGTGAAGGTGTTGCCGCAGGTGCAGGTCACCTGGGTGGTGACGTACTCCGGGTGAATGTCGGGCTTCATGACTGTCGTCCTCTCCAAGGCGCGGTCGCCGGGTCGCCAGGGTCCACCCCCGCGGAGGCGGGGAGAACACACTGAGGTGCGAGTGGGCGGGAACCGGAACCGCTGCGGTTCGGCTACCAGTGTGCCAGATCCTTCAACCATCCCAGGCCACCGGACATTCCCCCGCCCTCCCCGCGCCCGCCCTCCCCGGGAGGAGGAGCCGCGGAAGGGCCGGAGAAGGGCTCCGGACGCCGGACGCCCCGGCCCCCGCTCTCGGGGTCCGGGGCGCCGGCCGTACGGCGTCAGTCGCGGTCGGAGCTGACCGTCGTCTTCTGCACCTGGAGCAGGAACTCCGCGTTGGACTTGGTCTCCTTCATCTTCTCCAGGAGGAGCTCCAGAGCCTGCTGCATGTCCAGCGCGTGCAGCACCCGCCGCAGCTTCCAGACGATCTGCAGCTCGTCCTTGCCCATCAGGATCTCCTCCTTGCGGGTGCCGGACGCGTCGACGTCCACCGCGGGGAAGATCCGCTTGTCCGCGAGGGCCCGGTTGAGCTTGAGCTCGGCGTTGCCGGTGCCCTTGAACTCCTCGAAGATGACCTCGTCCATCTTGGAGCCGGTCTCGACCAGCGCGGTGGCCAGGATCGTCAGCGAGCCGCCGTTCTCGATGTTGCGGGCGGCGCCGAAGAAGCGCTTCGGCGGGTAAAGCGCCGTGGAGTCGACACCACCGGACAGGATCCGGCCCGAGGCCGGGGCCGCGAGGTTGTAGGCCCGGCCCAGGCGGGTGATCGAGTCGAGCAGCACGACGACGTCGTGGCCCAGCTCCACCAGTCGCTTGGCGCGCTCGATGGCGAGCTCGGCGACCGTGGTGTGGTCCTCGGCGGGACGGTCGAAGGTCGAGTGGATGACCTCGCCCTTCACCGACCGCTGCATGTCGGTGACCTCTTCCGGACGCTCGTCGACGAGGACGACCATCAGGTGGCACTCGGGGTTGTTCCGGGTGATCGCGTTGGCGATCGCCTGGAGCACCATCGTCTTGCCCGCCTTGGGCGGGGAGACGATGAGACCGCGCTGGCCCTTGCCGATCGGGGCCACCATGTCGATGATCCGGGTCGTCAGGATGTTCGGCTCGGTCTCCAGACGCAGGCGCTCCTGCGGGTAGAGCGGCGTGAGCTTGTTGAAGTCGGGCCGCTGGCGGGCCTGCTCCGGGTCCATGCCGTTGACCGTGTCGAGGCGGACGAGCGCGTTGAACTTCTCCCGGCGCTCGCCGTCGCGCGGCTGGCGGACGGCGCCGGTGACGACGTCGCCCTTGCGCAGGCCGTTGCGGCGGATCTGGGCCAACGACACGTAGACGTCGTTCGAACCGGGCAGGTAGCCGCTGGTCCGGACGAACGCGTAGTTGTCGAGGATGTCCAGGATGCCGGCGATCGGGATGAGGACGTCGTCCTCGCCGACCACGGGCTCGCCGCCGCCCTCGAAGCGGTCGCGACCGCGGCGGTTGCGCTCCCGGAACCGGCCGCGGCGCCCGCGGCGGTCGTCGTCCTCGCCGATGCCGTGCTGGTCGGTGCGGCCCTGCGGGCCGCGGTTCTGGTCACCGCCGCGCTCGCCGCGCTGCTCGCGCTCGACGCGGTCTCCACGCTCGACGCGGTCTCCACGCTCACCGCGCTCACCGCGGCCCTGCCCCGCGTCGGCGGCGCGCTGGTCACCGCGGCCTTCACCGCGCTGGTCACCGCGGCTCTCGCCGCGCTCACGGCGGCCCTCGCCACGCTCACCGCGCTCGCCGCGCTCACGGCCGCGGCGCTCGCCGCGCTCACGGCGGCTCTCGCCGCGCTCGGCGCGGCCCTCGGTCTGACCGGTCTCGGCCGGCGCCTCCACCGCGGGAGCGGCGGCGGCCACCGGCTCGGGCGCGGTGACGGGCTGCTCGGCCACGGGCTCGGCCGGGGCGGCGGAGGCGCGGGAACGTTCCCTGCGGCTGCGCGCGGGGCGCTCGGCGGCCGGTTCCGCGGCGGCGGGAGCCGGAGCCGTGGGGGCGGCGGGCGCGGCGGCGCTCTCCGCCGTCACGCCCTGCTTCTCCTGAATGGCCGCGATCAGCTGGCTCTTGCGCATCCGCCCGGTCCCGCTGATGCCGAGGCCGGAGGCCATGGCCTGAAGCTCGGGCAGCACCATGGCGGACAGGCCGGTGCCGGAGCGACGACGCGGCGACTTCGCCGCGGCGCGGGTGGGGGTGTCGCCGGCCGCGGGCTGTGCGCCGTTCGCGTCGGAGAGGAGTTCGGTGGTGTCGCTCACTAATGGGTCCTTCCCAGGGGTCGGGCGTGGCCATGATCAGCCAATCGTCCCGGTGGTGCGATCGATCCGGTGGGACAGACCGGGTCAGGTTGCACGTTGTGGTCCTGTCGCGATCCTGTTGCGATCCTGTTGCGATCCTCGACGGCCCGGGAGGGCCGTCGCCACTGTCGGAGAAGGGCACATCCGCACCCTCGCCATCGAGACCCGCCGACGGTGAGGCACGGAGGACACCCCCCGGATTGCTACCGGCAACCAGATGTCGAGGTGTTTCGAACGCGCATGTCCCCTAAAACGCCGCCTCTCCTTGCCCCGCTCGAATGTGGACCATTCGGAGGCGGCGGATTCGGGGAAGCCACTGCGGCGTTCACGCCTCGTGGAACGGGACGTGAGGCAACGATGTGTGGCTGACAAGCACGCACCCAGCACGGGGGCATCTGGTGCGGCTATCAGCCTAACATCACCAGCGCACACAGCTATTCCCTGAAGGCCGAAGAGGCATCAACGTGTCTCGGGAGAAACAACGCACGCACCGCGGGTTTCGACATCCAGTGGCCGGATGTGCCAGTCATTACCCACTTCTGGTGCGATCAAATCCTGCTTATCCCCCGTGGAAAACGCAAGGACCGTGGGACCCGCGCCCGAGACGACCGCGGGGATCCCGAGCGCGCGCAGCCGCGCCACCAGATCCGCCGTCCGCGGCATCGCGGGGGCCCGGTAGCCCTGGTGCAGCCGGTCCTCCGTCCCGGCCAGCAGCAGTTCGCGCTCCGGCCGCCCGGTCAGCGCCGCGACCAGCAGCGCGGCCCGCCCGGCGTTCGCCGACGCGTCGGCGTGCGGCACGCTCGCGGGCAGCAGCCCCCGGGCCGTCTCCGTGGACAGGCGGTGCTCCGGGACGAGGACCACGGGCCGCACGTCGGCGTGCGGGAGCAGTTTCGCCATACGCGGAACGCCCGACGGTTCCGTCCACGCGACCGTGAGCCCGCCGGCCAGGCAGGGTCCCACGTTGTCGGGGTGCCCCTCGATCTCGGTGGCGAGGGCGAACACGTCGTCGTCGGTGAACTCCGGCGGGCTCGGCGGCGCGGCCGGCGCCGTCCCGTCCGGACGCGGAGCGGCGGCGTACGGCTCGGCGGCCAGCGCCCGCGCGGCGAGGATCCCGGCGCAGATCGCCGCGGAGGACGAGCCCAGCCCGCGCGCGTGCGGGATCCGGTTGACGCAGCGCAGCCGGATGCCGGAGGGGCGGGGCAGGCCCATCCTGTCGAAGGTCCTCCTCATCGTCGCGACGATGAGATGGCGGCCGTCGAGGGGGACCTCGCCCGCGCCCTCACCCTCGACGGAGACTTCGGCGGTCTCGGCCGAGCCGCCTGAGGAGGGTTCGTAGAGAGTGGCCTCCACCTCGTCATGGAGGGCCAGGGCCAACCCCAGCGTGTCGAATCCGGGGCCGAGGTTGGCCGAGGTCGCCGGAACCCGGACGACCACCGTGCTGTCGGTCATGCGTTCCCTTGTCGAGGAGCCGGTGGGATCAGGCGAGTTCGAGGGCGCTCGCGGCGGCGTGGGCGTCGATCGGGATCGTGATCGGGGTGGGCGCGCCGGAGATGGCCCAGTCGGGGTCCTTGAGCCCGTTGCCCGTCACCGTGCAGACGATGCGCAGGCCGGGCTCGACCAGCCCCTGCTGGCAGGCCTGGAGCAGACCGGCCACGCTGGCCGCGGAGGCGAGCTCGACGAACACGCCCTCCTCCTGCGCCAGGAGCTTGTAGGCGGCCGCGATCTGGCGGTCCGTGACGGCCTGGATGACGCCGCCGGACTCGTCCCGCGCGGCCTCGGCGAGCTTCCAGGATGCGGGGTTGCCGATGCGGATCGCGGTGGCGATCGTGTGCGGGTGGGTCACCGGGGCGCCGTTGACGATCGGTGCCGACCCGCTGGCCTGGAAGCCGAACATCCGGGGCGTCCTGGTGGCGACGCCGTCGG
The DNA here is from genome assembly GCA_014647935.1 of Planomonospora parontospora. Classification (GTDB taxonomy): domain Bacteria; phylum Actinomycetota; class Actinomycetes; order Streptosporangiales; family Streptosporangiaceae; genus Planomonospora; species Planomonospora parontospora. The sequence goes on along the minus strand of BMQD01000011.1, from coordinate 31,409 downwards.
CGGCGTACTCGGTGTAGCCCATCCAGTAGGCGGAGATGTTGCCGGCGTTGCCGACCGGGATGCAGTGGACGTCGGGCGCGTCGCCGAGGGCGTCCACGATCTCGAAGGCCGCGGTCTTCTGCCCCTGCAGCCGGAACGGGTTCACCGAGTTGACCAGCGCGATCGGGTAGTTCTCCGAGAGCTTCCTGGTCATCTCCAGGCAGTCGTCGAAGGAGCCCTCGACCTGCAGCAGCCGCGCCCCGTGGACCAGCGCCTGCGCCAGCTTGCCCATGGCGATCTTTCCTCGGGGCACGAGCACCGCGCAGGTCAGGCCCGCGCGGACGGCGTAGGCCGCGGCGGAGGCGCTGGTGTTGCCGGTGGAGGCGCAGATCACGGCCTTCGCGCCGTCCTCGACGGCCTTGCTGATGGCCATGGTCATGCCGCGGTCCTTGAAGCTGCCCGTCGGGTTCAGCCCCTCGACCTTCAGGTAGACCTCGCAGCCGGTCAGCGCCGAGACCCGGTGCGCCGGGACGAGCGGCGTGCCGCCCTCCAGGAGCGTCACGACGGGCGTCTCGCCGGTGACCGGAAGACGGTCACGGTATTCCTCGATGAGGCCACGCCATGCCCTGGTCATGATTGCTCCTCCCGCGCGCGGTTCCGCCGCGCGCGCCCTACCTGCGGTGTTGGGCAACGAGTCTACGGGCAACCGCCAGGCCCCCGGGATTCCGCGTCCACCAAGTGGACAACCGCCCTCTCGACGCGGCCTCTCCCGGGGCGGCACCGGGGAGCGGCGGGTAGGGTCGACAGGGTTTGACAGGCGGAACCCCGGACGATCCGACAAGGAGTGCAGCTGTCATGACGGGTGGAGCGGCGGCCGGCCCGCCCTTGATCCGGCACAACGACTACTCGCCTCTGGAGCCCCCCGGGCTCGGCGGCTGGGAGCCGTCCCTCCCGGTGAGCGTGGTCATTCCCGCGCGCGGCGGGCAGCACCGGCTCGACCTGGTCCTCGCGGCCCTGGCGGCGCAGAGCTACCCGGACCACCTCATGGAGGTGATCGTCGTCGACGACGGCAGCGAGCCGCCGCTGCGGCTGCCGGAGATCGCCCCGGCGGACACCCGGATCATCGCGGCGGACCCCGGGAAGTGGGGCATCGCGCACGCGGTCAACTCCGGGGCGGCCCGGGCGGACGGCCTCGTGCTGCAGCGGCTGGACTCCGACATGGTCGTCTGCCGCGAGCACATCGAGGCGCTGGCCCGCTGGCACCACCTGAGTGACCATGTGGTCGCCATCGGCGCCAAGAAGTTCATCGAGGAGCCGCCGGTGACACCCGAGCGGGTCCACGAGGCGGTGCGCACGGACTCCCTCGGAGACGTCTTCGACCTGTCCGCGGCGCTGCCCAGCTCCACCGAGCAGACCATCGCCCGTCTCGACGGCCTGCGGGCCAGTCGCAACCCGTACCACGTGTGCACCGGTCCGACCGTGTCGATGCGGCGGGAGATCTTCCACGCCGTGGGCGGACTCGACCCCGCCGTGCTGCGGGGGGAGGACACCGAGTTCGCCTACCGGCTGGCCCAGCACGGCGTGGTGTTCGTCCCCGACATGGCCGCCCAGGCGGTGCACCTCGGGCTGCCCGCGCAGCGCCTCGACCCGGACCGGGCGGTGCGCGTGGTCGCTCCCTACCTCGCCCATCGGATCCCGCTCCGCCGGGATCTGCGCAAGGACAGGGGGCGGCGCTGGCTGGTGCCGTACGCCGAGGTGGTGCTGCGGGTGGACGGCTCCGCCCCCGAGCAGGTGCGCGAGGCGGTGGGCGCGGCCCTGTCGGGATCTCTCGGCGACGTGGTGGTGACGCTGGTGGCGCCGTGGCCGGAGACCGGCGGGCGGCGCCCGGTGCTCGACGACTTGGCCTTCGACCTGCGGCTGATGCGCGAGCACTTCTCCCACGACGGGCGGGTGCGGTTCGCGACCGAGGTCGCCGCCACGCCGGAGCCGATCCCGTTCCGCTACACCGGCCCGGTCTCGGTCCCGCTGGGCCCGGCGACCCTGGAGCAGATGATCGGGGTGCTGCAGCGGGAGCGGTACGGCATGCTGGTCGTCGACCTGCCCGGCGACGGTTCGGCGGTGCTGGCGCGTACCGAGGCGCTGGGCCGGGCCCGGCTGCTCGGCGCGGATGACGTGGCCGCCTCGATCGAGGCCACCCACGGGGTGGGGAAGGGCGATCGGGCGCGGTTCTGGCCGACCGTGCAAGCGGACCCCGCCGAGAATCCGGCGAAGGGCATGGCGAAGGGCGCGTCAAAGGACGCGGGCGACGGCGAGGCCGCCGGGCTCGCACCACGCGAGGGCGCTGCTCCCGCCGCCCCGGATCCGCGAAGGCCGCGCACGCTGCTCTCCCGGCTGCGCGCCGCAATTCGGGAGGAATAGGGCGCTTCCGGCGTCACCGGCGGCGGTCGATCGCCCGCTTCACCGACATCAGCAGGCGGTAGCGGACGTCCTGCCGCCGGGGGATCGCCTGGGTCTTGCGGGAGGCCGCCAGTTCCCTGCGCAGGGACGCGACCTCGCGCCGCAGCTCCACGGTGCTCCTGCGCCAGCGGGCGGCCTCCTCGCGCCACTCGACCATCCGGGCCTGCACCCGCTCGGTGTGCCGGACCTGCTCCTCGGCCTTGAGCCGGTCCCGGTGGGCCCTGCGGCGGCTCACCGGGGGAAGTGCCTCGCGGGAGAACCCCGCGGTCTCGGCGTCCACCCAGAGCGTGCCGGAGACGTCCTCCACCGCATCGTCGAGGTCCTCCCCGGGCGCGCGGACGATCGCCGCGCGGGCGAAGGCCGCGGTGCGCTCCAGCCGGGCCGTGACGAACCCGCCGCCGGAGCCGTCCGGCGCGTCCTCCTCCAGCAGCACCGACAGCAGGCCGTACTCCCCCTGCTTGGCCAGGTCGATCAGGCGGGCCAGGGCGTCATCCTCCGGCACCCATCCCGCGGGCAGCCGGAGCCGGTACGGCACCGCGCCCCACGACGCGGGCGCCGTCCGCACCCGGGGCTCGTGGGCGTAGTGGCCCCGGGTGAGCACCAGGTCCAGGTCGGGGTTGGTGAGCGGGGCCCGTCCCTCGTCCCTGACGCGGTCCCAGGGGCCTTCGATGGTGACCGCGATGTCGGGGACGGTGCCGGCGAGCACCGCGTCGACCGTGGCGCGGACGTCGTCGTAGGAGAAGGCGTCCTTCCCGGTCTCCGGGGAGCCGACGACCACCTCGACGTAAGGGACCTTCCACTGGCGGGCCGGGTGAAGGCGGAGCCAGCGGTAGGTGGGAATGCGGTCGGCGATGAACGCGTAGCTGACCCGGTCGATCGGGTCCTTCTCCCGCATGCGCATGGTCGGTCCCAGGTGGAAGGCCCGCGCCTCCGGCTCGGGGACGAAGACCGCGCCCGCCTGGGCCAGCCGGTAGCCCATCTCGGTGTCCTGGCCGAGGATGAGATCGGTGTCCATCGGCCCGGCCCGCTCCAGCAGGGCGGCGCTGACCGAGGTGGCTCCGCCCACGTGCAGCCCGAACGGGCGGCTCGGCCTCCTGGTGAGGCCGTCGGTGTCGTCGATCATCTTCACCAGCCAGGCGTGCGGCTCGGCGGGCTCGAAGATCTCGGCGAGGTCGGCGGCGCCGGCCACGGCCTCCGGCGTGGGCAGCGGGGCCGGGCTGAAGCGGATGTAGCCGGTCACCGACAGGTACGGCGCCGCGTGGTGCCAGCGCATGTGGGCCTCGACGGAGCGCCGGTCCAGGACCACGTCGGAATCCAGCCAGTGGACCACGTCGCCGGTCGCCTCGCGGAGCCCGGCGTTGCGCGCGTGGGCCCGGCCCGGGGTGGCGCAGACCAGCAGCCGGGTGTTCTCCGGCCGGAGCGCGGGCAGCCGCAGGGGCGGCGTGCTGCCGTTGTCCACCACGATGACCTCGGTGAGGTCCGCGGGGTAGGTCTGACGCTCCAGCCCGGCCAGCACCAGGTCGAGCTTGTCCTGGCCGCCGTAGGCGGGGATGACGACGCTGACCCGCAGCGACGGCGTCCAGGCGCCGAGCTCGGGCAGGGTGAGGGCGCGGTAGTCGTTGCCCCTGATCCGGGGGATCATGTCGGTGCACCTGCTCGGGGTCGTCATGGGGTGAGGATCCTGCTGGGGCGCCGCCCCCGCCACTGGTGGGAGGCGACTCTCAGGAAGTGGGCGAGCGGGAGGCGCCAGGTGTGCCGGTCGCTCACCTGGCGGCGCAGCATGTACCCCAGGCCGTGGGTGCGGTAGATGAGCGCCCCGGCGGCGTGGGCGGCCTTCAGGAAGGCTGCGTCCACCCCCCGGGGCAGGGCGGGGAAACCTCCGGTCTCGCGGAAGCGGTCGCGCTCCAGCAGGATCGTGCCCCCGGCCACGTGGTCGGACCAGACCTCGCCGGCGTAGTCGGTACGGCGGACCGTCACGTTCAGGGGTTCCAGGTAGAAGAACTCGGCCGCCGTCCCGATGATGTCCGCTCCGGAGTACGACCGGGCGAGCAGGAGGTCGGCCAGGTGATCGGGGCCGTACCAGTCGTCGTCGTCCCACTTGGTGACGTACCGGCCGCCGGCCGCGGCGGCGGCGAGGCCGAGCACCTCCCCGAGCGTCGCCGCGGAGTCGGCCTCGATCACCGTGACCGGCAGCGGGCAGGCCGCGATCGCGGACCGTACCGCCTCGTGGGAGGCGGGGACGCCGTGCAGGCCCAGCAGGACCTCGGTCTCCACCCCGCGCTGCCGGGCGATCTGGCCGAGTGCGTCCTGGAGCAGGTGCGGGCGCATGCTGGCCATCACGACGCTGACCGCCGGTGTCTCCGCCGGTACCGCGCCGCGGCGCGCGAGCCCGTGGCGGCGCAGCCGCACGCTGTGCTCCTCACGGCGCAGGTCGGCCGTACAGGAGGGCGTACCCTGCCGGGGCTCGGTGAGCCAGTCGCCGACGGTGAGCAGCTCGGCGAGGGCGGGGTCGGCGCGATCCACCCAGCCGGGAACCTCCTCGGCGTGCAGCGGCGCCCCGGCCGCGGCCAGGTCGATCAGCCCTGCCAGGTCAACGGTCTGCGCGGGCCAGCGGACGCGCAGCGCCAGGTGCTCCCTCACGTCGGCGGGTGAGCCGCCCTCCGCGTCGGCGGGTGAGCCGCCCTCCACGCTCCACCGGCCGCCCGTCCAGCGCAGGTCCGCGATCTCCTCCGACGGCGTCCGGGGGAAGCCCTCGGGTGTCGGCCCCTCCCTGCGCCGCCCGTCCTGCCGGGCGGCGGGCTCTCCGGCGGTGGGCACGACGGCGGCCGCGGGCTGTTCTCCCTCCGGTGTCTCGCTGCAGTGCGACTTCGTCAAGGGACCGACCACTTCGACTGGGACTGGGACTGGGCGACTCTTCACTGTGGGCACACGCTCCGGCCGGTCCGGCCTCCAGAGGACCGACCATCTTTATGTGACGTAAAAACGGTCAATTACTGTAAAGGCGCAAGGTTCCGCCTGGCAAATCACGGCCCGGCACTCCCTGAGGTCAGAGCGGTTCACTCAGGAAACTCACAGCCATTGCAGAGAGTTCATCGATGTAGGACATCGCGTTCATCCGCCCATCCGCGCCCGGACGGGACGGGACGTGGCGCAGGCCCGCCCCGTCCCGGGTCAGTCCTCCGGCAGCGGTCCCGGCTTGGCGCCGACCGCCTGCGCCACGGTCCTGACCACCGTGCCGCGGCTCCTGCGCTTCTCCAGCCAGACGAGGAACTCCTCCAGCCGCTCCGGCGCGATCGAGTACTGGCCGCAGTCGTCGCAGACCACATGGAAGATGACGGGCACCAGGCCGCCCCCGGCCTTCTCCGCGTTGAGCACCTGCTGCTTCAGATGCCGCACCGACGTACTGTCGAGCACCGAGCCCGCGCCGCGGATGTTCCAGCGGTTCGCCGGGGGAAGGCTCTCGGCGGCGGGCGTGGAGCAGGTGGCACAGGTCACCGCGCGCAGGCCGCTGACCCCGCGGGCCGCGGCGTAGCCGCACTCCTTGGCCGTCTGCCTGGCGTCGCCGTCCACCGCGCCGAACGGGTAGGCGAAGGTGCTGACCTCGTGGCCCATCTCCATCAGGGCCCGGCGGTCACCGCAGATCTGCTCGCGCTGCCGGTCCGGCAGAAGCCCGTTGAGCCGTACGTGGTCCACCGAGTGCCCGCCGATCTCGTGGCCGGCCTTGGCCAGCGCGGTGAGCTGGCTCTCGGTGAGCTTGCCCTCCTGCCCGATGGTGCCGCTGTTGACGTAGAACGTGCCCCGCATGCCGTGGTTCTGGAGCATACGGGCGGCCTCCGCCTGTGTGGCGTCGCCGTCGTCGAAGGTGAGGGCGACGACCGTCTGCGGCTTCTTCGCCTTCTTCGGGGCGGCCGCCTGGGCGGGGGCGGCCAGGGGGACGAGCAGGGTCAGCGCTGCCAGGGCCCCTGCCAGGTATACGGGGGTCTTCATGATGCGGTGTTCCTTCCGGGGAGGGGAAGGCGGATGAACGATCCGGGCAGGGTCCCGAACCGGCCCGATAGGAAAGGAACGGAGGACATAGGAAATCACCATACCGACATATGGCACTTCATATGCCGTTTATCTACCAAACACTCGTGTGATCTCCAGTTGAATGCCAGGCATCTCTCCCCTGCCGGAACGGCCGGCCTTCCCCACACGCGGACGGGCCCGTATCCGGACACCGGAGTGTCCGGATACGGGCCCGCCGGAGGCGTCCCGGGCGGGACGGCTAGGAGGCGTCCTCGCCCTCGACCCGCATGACGCTCACCACGTCGCGGACGATGTCGAGCTCCCGCAGGCCCTCGATCGTCGCCGACAGGGCGGCGTCGCTGGCCCGGTGCGTGACCAGGACGAGCTGGGCGTCGGCGCCGAGCCCCTCCTGCCGGACGGTCTGGATGGATACGTCCTGTTTGGCGAACATGTCGGCGACCCGGGCGAGCACGCCCGGCTTGTCGGCGACGTCCAGGGAGACGTGGTAGCGCGTGACGGTCTCGCCCATCGGGTGGACCGTCAGGTCGGCGTAGGTCGACTCCTCCGGGCCGCGCGTGCCGGCCAGCAGGTTGCGGCCCACCGCCACGATGTCGCCGAGCACCGCGCTGGCCGTCGGCGCGCCGCCGGCGCCCGCGCCGTAGAACATCAGCTGCCCGGCGGACTCCGCCTCGACGAAGACCGCGTTGTAGGCCTCGCGGACCCCGGCCAGCGGATGGGTCCGGGGGATCATCGCCGGGTGCACCCGGACGCCGAAGGAACGGCCGTCCTCCGAGCGGGCGCAGATCGCCAGCAGTTTGATGACGTAGCCCATCTCCCTGGCGCTGGCCACGTCCGCCGCGCTGATCTCGGTGATGCCCTCGCGGTGCACGTCCGCGGCGGTGACCCGGCTGTGGAACGCGATCCCGGCCAGGATCGCGGCCTTGGCCGCGGCGTCGAAGCCCTCGACGTCGGCGGTGGGGTCGGCCTCGGCGTAGCCCAGGGCCTGGGCCTCCTCCAGCGCGTCGGAGAACGAGGCGCCCGAGGAGTCCATCTTGTCGAGGATGTAGTTCGTGGTGCCGTTGACGATGCCGAGCACCCGGTGCACGTGGTCCCCGGCCAGGGACTCGCGCAGCGGCCGGATCAGCGGGATCGCGCCCGCGACGGCCGCCTCGAAGTACAGGTCGGCGCCGCCGGCCCGGGCCGCGGCGTGGACCGTCGCGCCGTCCTCGGCGAGCAGCGCCTTGTTCGCGGTGACGACCGACTTGCCGGCCCCCATCGCGGCGAGGATGAGCGAGCGCGCCGGCTCGATGCCGCCGATCACCTCGACCACGACGTCCACGTCGTCGCGCGTCACCAGGGCCTCGGCGTCGGTGGTGATCAGCGCGGGGTCCACGTCGACGTCCCGCGCCCGGCCCGGCCGGCGTACGGCCACGCCCGCCAGCTCCAGCGGCGCGCCGATCCGGGCGGCGAGGTCGCCGGCCTGCTCCCGCATCAGCCGGATCACCTGGGAGCCGACCACGCCGCAGCCGAGCAGCGCGACCTTCAGTTTCTTCCCGGGAACCTGGTTCACAGCTGTCCTCTCAGCAAGTCGTCCTCGGTCTCCCGCTGGACGATCACACGGGACGCCCCGCCCGCGACCGCTACCACGGCCGGCTTGGGGAGGTAGTTGTAGTTGCTGGCCAGCGAGCGGCAGTAGGCGCCGGTCCCGGCCACGGCGACCAGGTCGCCGGGGGCGAGGTCCTGCGGCAGCCACAGGTCGCGGACCACCATGTCGCCGCTCTCGCAGTGCTTGCCGACCAGGCGCGAGAGCATCGGCGCCGCGTCGCTCGCCCGGGAGGCCAGGCGGGCGGTGTAGTCGGCGCCGTAGAGGGCGGTGCGCACGTTGTCGCTCATGCCGCCGTCGACGCTGACATAGGTGCGCAGGCCCTCGACGTCCTTGATCGTGCCGACCTCGTAGAGGGTCACCCCCGCGATCGCCGCGATGGACCGGCCCGGCTCGACCGTGAGCCGGGGGACCGGCAGGTGCGCGGCCTGCGCCACCCTGGCGACGATCTCGCGCAGGCTGTCGGCGATCTCCTTGACGTCGAGCGTCTCGTCGCCCTCGACGTAGGCGACGCCGTACCCGCCGCCGAGGTCGAGCTCGGGCAGGACGACGCCGTGCTCCTGCTGGATCTGCACCATGAGCTTGGCCAGGCGGGTCGCGGCCACCTCGAACCCGGCGGTGTCGGTGATCTGCGACCCGATGTGGGAGTGCAGGCCCACCAGCTCCAGCTGGGGCAGGGCGAGGATCCGGCGGGCGGCCTCGGCGGCCGCGCCGCTGCTCAGCGAGAGGCCGAACTTCTGGTCGTCGTGGGCGGTGGCGATGAACTCGTGGGTGTGCGCCTCCACGCCCACGGTGACCCGGATCAGGACCTTGGGCCGCACGCCGTGCCGCTCGGCGAGGAAGCCCAGCCGGGCGATCTCCTCGTAGGAGTCGACCACGATGTGCCCGACGCCGGCCTGGACGGCCCGCTCCAGCTCGGCGGGCGACTTGTTGTTGCCGTGCATCGTGATCCGCTCGGGCGGGAAGCCGACGCTCAGCGCGACGGCGAGCTCGCCCGCGCTGCACACGTCGAGGCCCAGGCCCTCCTGCATGACCCAGCGGGCGGCCTCGCGGCACAGGAACGCCTTGCCCGCGTAGTGGACCTCACCGCCCTCGAACGCGGACCGGTATTCGCGGCAGCGGGAGCGGAAGTCCTCCTCGTCCACCACGTAGAGCGGCGTGCCGTACTGCTCGGCCAGGTCCCTGACGTCCACGCCGCCGATCGTGATCGAGCCGTCGGCGCGGCTGGACGTTCGCGGCCAGATCGTCGGGTCGAGCGTGTTGAGGTCGGCGGGCGCCTGCGGCGGGCGGTCCTCGGGAAGGATCTCGGCGTGCCGGTCACCGGCGGGGTGGACGAATCGACTCACCCAAAAGAGGCTATCGGACCCGCTGATCCGGATGAGACGCCTGCTCACCTGTCGAGACGGAATCGTCCGCGGATACGCGAACTTTTCAGGCGTTCATCCGTTCTCGCCGCAGATTTTGGCGTCCCGGGCGGATCCGGGGGCTTCAGGAGACCTCTTCGGCCGGGGCCTTCCAGGTGTTGCACCCGGCGAGCGTGCCCTTCTGCTGCCCGCGGAGCATCCAGCGGGCGCCGCTGGCGCCGGAGCCGTGCGACTGGCGGGCCGCGTCCGCGCCGGCGTCCGCCTCGTCCGGCTCCGCGGCCGCGCCGCGGCGCAGGTCGTTCAGCAGGTACGGGTGCACGTTGCGCAGCGCCGCCGCGGCCAGGCAGTCGGCCTGCAGCTCCAGCCGCCGGGACCACGCCTCGTCGAAGACCTCCGAGCCGTTCTGGTCGGCGATCCCGGTGATCTGCTGGACGTGGTGGGCGTACTCGTGGGCGAGGGTGAACATCATCGGGAAGGCGTCGCGCTCCTCGCCGTCGTCCTCCACCAGGACGTTGACGATGCGCTCCCCCGAGCAGTAGATGCCGGCCCAGTCGAAGTCGTCGATCCCGCAGGCCGCCTCCTCCGGGGCGGCGACCAGCCGCATCTCCGCGGGCGGCTCGTAGTCGAAGCCGGCCGGTTCCAGGGTCGCGCTCCACATGCGGTCCAGGCAGCCCGCCAGGATGTTCAGGGTCGTGTCCGGGTCGGCGTCGAGGTCCTTCGGCAGGCCGGGGCAGCGGCCGCCGACCGGGCCGGTCTTCTCGTAGAGCAGGTGCGTGGCCACGGCCGAGCGGGCCGATCCGGGCGCGGTCCTGATCAGCTCCCGCAGGTCGTCGCGCAGGTAGAACAGCGCGCCGAGCAGGAGGGCGAAGACGAGGAGGACGGGCAGCGTCCGCCGGACCACGCCGGGCCGCGACGCGCCGTGAGGGGACCAGTCGCGCGGACCGCTCACCAGTTCTCCTCAGTATGTTTTCGGATGATTAATCACAATCTATCGGGTGGAATCACTCCGACCTCCGCCATCGCCTCCGCCAGCGCCTCCCGCACGGCCCCCGCCAGCCGCACCCGCGCCACGTGCAGCGCCGACGCCGCCTCGTCCCCCCGCGGCAGCGCCGGAGCCCGCTCGAACGCGTCGTGGTAGGCCAGGGCCAGCCGCTCGGCGTAGGCCGCCCACCCGGGATCCCGGCTCACCCGCCTGCCCGGCGCCTCGGCCAGCGCCCTGAGCACCGCCCGGTCCCACCGGTCCGCCAGGAGCTCCGGCCGGAACGCCCCCGCCACGCCCAGCTCCGCCGCCCAGCGCCGTACGGCGACCGCCCGCGCGTGCGCGTAGCCGACGACGAACCCGGGGTTGTCCCAGGTGCCCGGCGACCACGGCGTCCCCGGCAGGACCCCGCCGGGCGGGGCCGCGCCGGGAAGGGCCGCACCGGCCTCCCCGGCCAGCTCGCCGGGGACGGCCACCACGATCTCCAGGAACCCGCCGGGCCGTACCCGGACCTCCTCGATCCCCGGCAGCGCGCGCAGCCGCAGGGCCAGCTCCGCCGCCCGCTCACCGGCCCGCTCCCCGTGGCGCAGTGCGGCCGTCGAGACGTACAGCGCCTCCCGCTCCCACGTCCCCCGCGGGACCGGCGGCGCCCCGAGCACCTCGGCGAGCCGGCCGGGCGTCACGATCAGACCAGCGCGTGCGGCTCGGCGGGGCCGTACTCGACCAGCCGGGCCGAGCCGAGCAGGTCGGCGTCGTGGTCACGGAGGCAGACGTACCCGTAGCGGTCGGCGGAGAAGACCTTGACCCCGTCGGTGCGGCACTGCCGCATCAGGACCTCGTCCCAGCCCTCGGACAGGTCGGCGAAGCCGAGGGAACGCAGCACGTTCCTGCGGCCCAGCAGGGTGGCCCCGGTCACCTCGGGCAGGTAGGAGTACTCGGCGTCGGGACGGCGCAGCACGGTCGCGCCGACGTCGCGCAGGTGGGCGTGGTAGGCCGCCTTGCCGGCGATGTCGGCGGTGGTGAACGTGAAGACCCGGGCGAGGTCGGTCAGATAGTGCTCGCCGTAGGAGTCCCGGGCGTCCATGACGGCCACCAGGTCGCCCTCGCACAGGTCCAGGGCCCGGTCGAGCAGGGCGCCGGTGGTGAGCCCCGGGTCTGCGCGGCGGACCACCACGCCCACGTGCCCGTCCAGCACGGCGCGGGCGCGCCGCTCCGCCTCCTCGGCCGCCTCCTCGTCCCCGGACTGCGAGAGCAGCACCAGCTGGACGACGCCCTGCTGCGGCGTGAGGAGGGCCAGCGCGCGCTCGGGGTCGCCCCGGTCGAGCATGATCACCGAGATGCCCAGGGTCGGCCGGGCGCTCGGCAGGCCGACCGCGTCGAGCAGGTCGTCCACCTTGTCGGTCATCGTGCCGGAGGCGTAGGCCTGCCGGAGCGCGGCGTGCGCCCTGCGCCTGTCGGGCTCACCGCCCTCGGGCGCGCCGATCGGCGTGCCGCAGGCGGCCAGCTCGGCCAGCCGCCACGTCTCGGTGCCGGGCGGGCAGTCCACGGCCTTCGGCCAGCGGTAGGAGGTGAGCACGTCCGGGTAGGACAGGTGGCCGGGGAGCAGCTCCTCCAGGGAGAGCACCCGGTCGAACCGGCCGGAGGCCAGCGGCAGGGGGTTGTGCACCCGCGGCTGGACCGCGAACGGCAGCAGGCCCAGGGAGGGCGCCCGGCGGCCGGGCTGCGGCTCCGCCGTGGCCAGCACGGCGCCCCACTCCTGGACCGACGCCGTCCGCGCGGTGACGATGTGCTCGAACAGCCCGGCCGCGGCGGCCAGCTCGGCGACCTCTCCCCCGGTGTGCCAGAAGACCGTGCGGATGCCCCGCTCGGCGCACCAGGCCAGCAGCGCACGCAGTCCCTCACCGGGCTCGCGCAGCTCCTCGGCCCAGGGCCCCTGCGTGACCGACTCCACCAGCAGCAGGTGCGGCACCTCGGCGGCCAGCACGCGGGCGAAGTCCCGGGGGGTGAACCCGGTGGTCTGCCGCCACTCGTAGCGCAGCAGGGCCTCGGCGTGCGGGTCGGCGACGACGGCGGCGGTCAGGTGCGGGCGGGTGTTCGGGCCGGTGGGGACGCGGAAGGGCTTGAGCCGGAACGACGCGCCGTCCAGCGTCCTGGTGGACGTGGTGGCCTGGAAGGCCGCGCCGGGGGGCGCCGGCCTGGCCTGGTCGCGGGGCTCGGGGACCGGCTGCCGCTTGGGCGCGGCCGGGCGCTGGGCGGGCCTGGCGGCGCCGCGCAGGCCGCGGGCCAGCCGCACCGGGTTGCTCTTGCCGGTCTTGATCGCGTCACCGATCCGGGACCAGCGCGCCACCTGCACCGACGAGAGCTTCCACCGGGCCACCTCGGTCTGGTAGCGCTGCTCGGCCAGCTCCCTGCGCAGCGCCGCCTCCGCGGTCCTGGCCTCGGCCAGCCGTTCCTCCGCCTCGGCCAGCCGCTCCCGGACGTCGCGCAGCTCCCCGACCGCGCGCTCGGCGTCGGCGATCCTCGCCTGGGCCGCGTCGAGCAGGCGGGCCAGCTCCGCGGCCCGCTCCGCCTGGGCCATGGCCTCCCGCAACGCCTGCCGCGTGCTCTCGAGTCGCTCGCTCGCCACGTCGTCCTCCGATTCCTGAGCCGGGCGAAAGGATACCCTTTGGTCAATCCCGACACAGAGGAGTCAGCACGGTGCAGTGGCCGACGTTCAATGTGAGGCCGTACGTCTGCGGCGGCGTCGGCCGGCTCGACGAGGCCGTCCTGGCCGCCCTGCGCGAGGCCGGGCCGCGGGTGCGGCCGGCGCTGCGGACCGCCGAGGCGGCGCTGTTCAGCTCCGCGCCGCTGCCGCCCTACCACCGGGGTCCCGAGCCCGGGCGCGGGAGCACCGGACCGCAGGACGCCGGGCAGGGGGGCGCCGGGCGGGAGGCCGCCGGAGGCGGGGACCCGGCGCGCCCGGACGCCGCACGCGAGGACTCGGCGCGGACGGACTCGGGCACCTGGGCGTTCGCCTGGGGGGAGCGCCGGCCGTCCGGGCCCGCGCCGTGGATCACCGTGGCCGAGACCTACGAGACGCCCGGCCTGATCGACGACGGCGACCGGGTCACACTGCACGCCGGCGGCCTGGGACTGGTGGACGTCTACTACGTCTCCGTCGGCGGGGCCGTCTACTTCTCCTCGCTGCTGGAGCCGCTGCTGGCACTGGCGCGCACGCCGTACGAGGTCGACTGGGACGCCTGGGCGGCGATCGTCCAGCTCACCTTCCCGCTCCGCGACGACACCCCGTACGCGCAGGTCAAGCGGCTGGCCGGGAGCAGCGCGCTGGTCCTCGGCAAGCGGTCGGGGCGGATCGCGGTCGAGCGGCGGCTGCCCCGCTGGCTGCGCGAGGAGCCGTTCGAGGCGGGCCGCAGCGCCGGGGAGATCCTGGAGATCCTGCACGAGGTCTACAAGGAGTTCGACTCCCGGCCGCTGCTGGTGCCGGTCAGCGGCGGATACGACTCGCGGCTGCTCTGCTCGGTGGCGGTGGCCCGGGGCGCGGACGTGGAGTCGTGGACGACCAGCCCGGACGACGGCACCGACACCGACATCGCCTTCGCCCGCGCGATCACCCGCGAGCTCGGCGTGCGGCACCGGGTGATCCCCCAGGACCCCGCCGCCTACCCCGCCGACGCGCTGGCCGTCGCCCGCAGGCTGGAGTTCCTCACCCCGCACCACGCCTGGTACGCCCCGTTCGCCCGCGAGGTGCACCGCGCCGGGCGGACCCTGGTGGACGGCCTGGCCGGCGGGCCGCTGCTGAAGAACTTCATGGTCAGCGGGGCCGCGCTGGAGGCCTCCACGGAGGCCGAGCGCAAGGCCGCGCTGCTCGGCTCGCTCGCGCTGGGCGCGCCCTCGGCGCCGTTCCTGTCGGAGCGGGCGGCGGAGTGGATCTCCGACTCGGTCCGCACCGCGTTCGCCCAGTCGACCTCCATGCTCAACGGCCACCGGGCCGAGCTGCCGCTGTCGGTGCTGCACACCCGCACCGCCCGGGGCATCGCCCGCTCCCCCGTCAACCTGGTCGGCCCCGAGGTCTCGTTCGCGGCGCCGTTCACGCATCCGGACTTCTTCGACGCCGCGCTCTCGGTGGGCGTCGCCCGCAAGGACAAGGGCCGGTTCTACCGGGAGGTCCTGTACGCCGCCAACCCCCGCGTGGCCGCGCTGCCCTCGACCAACGTGGTCAAGCAGCCGCTCCAGCGGGTCCCGCTCCGCTCGGCCGCCGCGCCGGCCCGCGGCTACGGCCACGCCATGCTGACCCGGGTCGCGCAGGCCGTGCCGTCGCTGCTCTCGGAGCACCTGCACGCCGTGGTCGCCGAGGGTCCGGACGCGCTGGCCCGCTTCAACGGCTGGAACGACCGGTTCTGGGTGCGGAGCCTGGTCCTGTTCGGCGCCTGGCTGGACGAGCGCGCCGACCGGGCCGGCGACCTCACCCCGCCCTGGGAGTGACCCGCCGGCGCCGGCTGCGCGACTGGACCGGAGCCGGTCAGTGCCCGGGCTGCCGATGGCCCGTCTCCCAGGCCCACGCGGCGATGCCGACCCGGTTGCGCACGCCGAGCTTGCGCTGGATGTGGGCGAGATGGGTCTTGACGGTCCCGGCGGTGATGTACAGCTCGGCGCCGATCTCCGCGTTGGTCCGGCCGTCGGCGACCAGGGAGACGATGTCCAGCTCCCGGTCGGTCAGCGGCTGCGCCCGGCCCGGCTCCTCGTGCCGTCCGGACAGCTCGCGCAGCAGCCGGACCGTCACCGACGGGCTGATCAGCGCGTCACCGGTCATCGCAGCGCGTACCGCCTCGACCAGCAGCCCGGAACCCGAGTGCTTGAGCAGGAAGCCGCAGGCGCCGTGGCGCAGCGCGGTGTGCACGTAGGCGTCCAGGTCGTAGGTGGTGACCACGACCACTCGCGCGCCCACCGGCGTGTCGGGGGAGCAGAGGAGCCGGGTCAGTTCCAGCCCGTCCATCCGCGGCATCCGGATGTCGGCGATCACCACGTCGGGCCGGAGCCGTCCGGCCAGCTCCAAGGCCTCCACGCCGTCGGCGGCCTGGCCGACCACCTCGATGTCCGGAGCGGCCCCCAGAATGGTGCGGAACCCGAACCTGACCTGCTCCTGGTCGTCGGCGATGAGCACCCGGATCGTCATGGCACCGGCTCCAGGTGAGCGGCGGGAAGCTCGGCGCGGACCCGCCAGCCCGCCGGAGGGACGGGCCCGGCGGTGAAGACGCCGCCGAGCGCCTCGATCCGCTCGGCCAGACCGGCCAGGCCCACTCCGCCGCGGCGCCGTCCTGTGAGGTCACGCGGGAGCCGGTCGGAGTCGCCCGCCTGGTCGGTGACGGTGAGCACGACGCCGGCTCCCGCGGACCCGGTCAGCTCGACGGTGACCGAGCAGCCGGGGCGGGCGTGCCGGCGCACGTTCGTGAGCGCCTCGACCACCACGCGGTAAACGGCCGTGCTCGCCTCCTGGTGGAGTGCCCGGTCCAGTCCCGGGGCCATGTCCAGCTCGATCGGGCCCGCGCCGCTGCCCGCGTAGCGCGCGATCAGCTCGGGCAGTTCGCTCGCGCCGGGCGACGTCGTACGGCCGGTGCCCGCGCTGTACTCCAGTTCGCGCAGCATCCGGATCGTCCGGTCCATCGAGGCGAGCGCGCGGGTGCCGTCCGACTCGATCCGCCGCAGCACCCTCGCGGCCTCGTCGGGATCCCCGCGGAGCAGCACCTGGGCGGCCTGGGCCTGGACGACCATGGCGCTGACGTCGTGGGCCACGAAGTCGTGCAGGTCGCCGGCGAGCTGGACGCGTTGCGCCCGGCGGGCCTGCCGTACCGCCTGGACCCTGCGCGCGTCCAGCCAGCGCAGGTAACCGCCGGCCCCGGCGCCCACGACCGCGGGGAGCGACCAGAACGCGCAGACCGCGATGGGCTCCCACCAGATCCCCCGCGGCGGGCCCGTGATCGGGAGGCCGAGGGCCGCCGAGGCGAGCACGGACAGCGTGCCCGCGGCGGCGACTTCCCGGACCGGCGACCACCGGCACACCAGGGCCGCCATGACCGTCAGCGCCATGGCGTGCAGCAGCGGCCACGAACCGCCGGGGCCCGAGGGCGAGCCGGTGAACCACACGGTGACGCAGACGATCGTGACGAGGCAGACCGCACCGACCGCCGTACCGATGATCCGCCGGACGCGCGGCCCCCCGGCGACCAGCACGCCCAGCGCGCCCAGCGCCGAAGTGGCGGGCACCGTCAGCAGCGGGCCCGCGCCGGGGTGCAGCGCCAAGGCCAGGGCGAGGGCGGCGGCCAGCGGGGCGGCGGTCAGGAGCACGCGCGTGGCGAGGCGTTCGACGCCCCCTCGCTCCGGCTCACCGGTGACGCCACTGTCGATCACGGACCCACCATAGAGCGTGCCCGGCGCGGCCCACATCTGCCGATCGGCGGATACCGCGGCCACCGGGACGGCTGCGACTCTCCGGAATGCGTGCCGCTCACAGGGGCGGCGGCAGACCTCAGGAGAAGACATGACCCGTTCGCATCCGCCCCACGGGGCGTGCCGTCCCGGCGCTCCGCTCGGATCCCGGCTCGGAGGACGCCGATGACCGCGGCCGAGGTGGTGACCGCGCGGCGAGGCGGCCGCGTGCTGGAGCGGCTGGGGGGACTGCTCCCCTACGCGGCCGCCCTGTGGTGCCTGGCCTACGGCACCCTCGCCGTGTACTGGGCGTCCGGCGGTGCCGGCTTCCCTCTCGGCGTCGGCGACCCCAGGGCCGAGGACATGGGGAGCTGGCTGGCCGCCGCCGAGCCGGGACCGACCGGCCTCGTCATCGCCCTCGGCTGCGCGGCCGGCCTGGTCGCCGCGCTGGGCGGGCGATCGCTGCAGACGCGCCGGATCCCGCGCCGGGCGGCGGCCGCGGTGCTCCTGGCGGCGGCGGCCCCGCTGCTGCTGGTGGTGCCCGACGTCCGGGTGCTCCAGAGCATGGCCTACGGGCTGCAGGGATACGTCGGCCTCGTGGACTGGCCGGTGGTGAACCAGCTGCTGTGCGCTCTCGGCGGGGCGCTGCTCGCCGGTACGGCGGCGTCGCTGCTGAGCGGCCCCCGGTGCCCGCGGTGCGACCGGCCGCACGCCGCGCCGGGTGCGGCGGCGCGCTGGGCCCGGATCGGCCGCTGGGCGACCGCGGTGGCGGTGGTCGCGCCACTGCCGTACGCGGTGCAACGGGCGGTGTGGGTCCTCGGCATTCCGCTGGGCGTGGACCGGCGTTTCATCCACGACCTGCTGGCCGACCTGGAGGCGAAGGCGCTCGGGCCGCTGGTCGTGTACGGCCTTCCCCTGTCCGCCGCGGCCGGTGCGCTGCTCACCCTCGGGCTGTCCATGCGCTGGGGCACGGTTCTGCCGGAGTGGGTACCCTACCTGGGCGGCCGGCGCGTGCCCGTGGCACCGGCCGTGGTCCCCGCCGCGGTCGTGACCGTCGCCGTGATCACGGCCGGGATGGCGCCGTACCGGCAGATCGTCCTCGACGGACTGCCCGTCACGGGCAGCGGCGCCCCCGCGCTGCTCTGGCTGCCGTGGGGCATCGGGCTGGGACTGGCCACGCTGGCCTACCAACGGCGCAGGCGGGAGACCTGCTCCGGCCGCTGACCGCGCTTGGAAATGACCGTCCGCGGAGGCGGCGTGTCCGATGCCGCCGGCGGGTGCGGCTACCGGTGTCCGAGCCGTGAGCGGTAGACCTCCCCGGCCCGGCGGTACAGGTCGAGGTGGGCCCGGTACTGCTCGTCGGAGGCGAACCGGCCGTCCTCCCGGAGCAGGGTCCCGAGCCGGTCCAGCCAGCCCAGGCACCATTCCAGGTCGGCCCGCCTGGCCACGTGCGCGCCCGCCACGTCGAGGTAGACGGGGCTGGTGTGGGCGTAGGCGCCGGACGGATGGCACGACCGCGGATGCGGTCCCCCGGTGGCGACCGCGACCACGTACGTCGGCTCGCGCACCACCAGTTCGGCGGTCAGCCCGTCCGGCGGACCGCACGCGAGGACGCCGTCGCCGGTGCGGATCTCCAGCCGCTCCGCCTCGGGCCCGATCACCCCGGCCCGGATCCGGACCCGGTCGCCCGCGGCGAGCTCCAGCGTGTCGCCCGGCCCGTGCCCGTCGACCGAGAGCCACAGCCAGGGGCCGGTGGTGGCGAAGGTCCGCCCCCGGCGGACCGCCTCGGCGAAGGACTCCGCGGTGAGCGGGCCCTCGACGCGGGCGTACACCCGCTGCCAGCCCGCCGGGCTGGAGGCGGTGCCGCGACGCGAGATGGACAGCACCGAGTCGCTGCCGGCCGTGACGGCCAGGCGGCAGCCGGCTCCGACCAGGTGCCGGTAGACCACCGCCGTGGCCCGGATGGACGAGTGGTTGAGCACGTCGAGCGCGTCCACCAGTCCGAGCGCGGCGTCGGCGACGATCTCGCGCGCCGAGCAGTTCCGCCCGGCCGCCACGCCCCGCTCCGGTGGGTCGTCCTCCGCCAGGTCGGTGTGGAAGGGGTGCCCGTAGCCGGTGACGGCGCCCAGCCTCCGCAGTTCCTCCAGCGCCGCGCTGTTGGGCTCGGCGTCGGGCCCGCCGGCGAACCCGGAGTGGAAACGCCCGGGCGGAGCGGACAGCCCGAACGCCGTGACGTGCCCGAGCAGGTCGTTGCGGTACTCCACGCCGAACCTGGCCAGGTGCCGCTCGTCCGACCAGGGCAGGTCCTCGCCCGCCCAGTGCGCCAGCGCCTCCCGGTCGTAGACGCGCTCCCCCGCGACGTTGCCCGCCACCAGGTTCAGCACGTGCAGGTCCTCACCGTGCTGGACGGCCGCGGCCCGGGCGGGCGCCGCGGGCTCGTCGCCCATCCAGTTGAGGTGCACGTGCAGGTCTCCGCCGTACCAGCCGCGGGCCGCGGCGTCGTAGAGCCGCTCGGGACGCAGCTCCACCAGCCGCTCCTCCCCGGGCGCGGGCCGGAGCGCGAGCTCGGCGGTGGTGTACTCCATGCCCCGCGTCACCGCCACGGTGATCTGCTCGGCGGGCACGTCCAGCAGCAGGTCGTCGCCGTGGAAGTACGGCCTGCGGTGGTGGTCGAGCGCGCGCGGCGCCCCGGGCGGGTACCAGCCCTGCCCGTTCGCCCCGGTCACGCTCCACCGGCACGGGAAGCCCGCGCGCAGCCTGATCCTCGCCCGGTCCGCGCGCCGGCTGAGCACGCCCAGGTCCACCCGCTCCCCCTCGACGACCACCCGGGCGGCGGCGTCGATCCCGACCAGCCGCGCCCCGTGCGGCGCCACCTCGTACGGCGTGCCGTCGACGAGGACCGTGACCGGCCCGTCCCTGCCGGAGTCCAGCAGCAGCGTCGTCTCCAGCGGCGTGTCGTCGAGCACGACCGCGGTCACGGCCCGGAGCACGGCGCCGTCCGGGGTGAGGCGCAGGACCGCCAGGTTGTCCGGCACGTCACCGGCCAGCGCGTCGCGCACCACCCGGTCCAGGTCCAGCTCGCCCATGCGCGCGTCCAGGTCGCGGCGTGCGGCACCGCCCAGCTGGGCGAAACAGGCGCTCCAGTAGTCGTGACCTCCCATCAGGTACTCGCTGGTGCGCACCTCCCCGACGTACGGGATGAGCTCCTCTCCCCAGCACACCCCGTGCCGGTCGCGCAGCGCCCGGTATTGCCCCAGCGCGCGAGCGACGGCCTCGGGCAGCAGCGGATCACCGAGCACGGCGGTCCTCCCTTCATACCGTCCGAAGCCTGTCCAGTTCCCGTCGTATGTCCTCATCATCCGGATCCAGCGCGGCGGCGCGTACCAGATCGCGCCGGGCGGTCCCGATCCTGCGAAGGTCGCGGAGCACCATGGCCCTGTTGAACAGATAGGCGGGGTTCTCCTCCAGGTCGATGGCACAGCTCAGATCGGCGAGCGCGGCTTCGAGATCGCCGGACTCGTAGGCGAGCGCGCCTCGGCTGGCCAGGGTCGCCGTGGCATGGGGGTCGATCTCCAGGGCGGCGTCGAAGGCCCTGCGGGCCTCCGCGTGGCGGCCCGCGGCGGTCTCCGCCTGTCCGAGCGCCGACAGCAGGTGGACGTTGCGCGGATCCAGCTCGAGACCGCGTACAGCGTCGGCCCGCGCCCCCTCGTGATCGCCGTGTGCCGCCCGGATCCCGGCCCGGTTGGCGTAGGCGTCGACGAAGCCCGGATCGAGTTCGAGGACGTAGTCGAGATCGGCGAGCGCTCCGCCGAGGTCGCCCTCCTCGAAGCGGATCTCGGCACGGTTGTAGTAGGGCTCGGGGAAGGGCAGCCCCACCCGCGCCGCGGTCTCGTAGTCGGCCACGGCCTCGGCGGTCCGTCCCAGCCGGTGCAGGAGGTTGCCGCGGTCGATGTAGTAGTCGGGGTACCCCGGGTCTGCGGCGATCGCCGCGTCCAGGTCGCTCAGCGCCTTCCCCGGTTCTCCCACCATCGCCAGGAGACTCCCCCGGTTGGCTCTCAGCACCAAGCGGTGGATCGGGTGCTCTCCCTCCTCCAGGTCGCGTTCGGCGAGTTCGACCGCCTCCTGGACCAGTTCGAGCGCGTCCGGAAGTCTGCCGCGGCGCAGCTGCACCAGGGCGGCGCCGTTGAGGTCGAAGCTCAGGTGGAAGGCCCGTTCACGCCGGTCGGGCAGGAGCGAGGTGATGGTGACCGCCTCGTTGATCCACGCCATCGCCTCCTCCGGGTCCCGGCGGGCGGGGAGGTGATGGCGCACCAGCAGCATCGCGGTGGCGTAGGCCGCCGTCGCGCGGGCCTTCGGCTCGACGCCCCTTCTGCGCGCTTCGTCGAGCAGCGCCCGCGCCTCCTCCTCTCGGTCGATCGCCGAGTAGGCCAGTGCCGTGCCGTACGCGGTCCGCCACCAGACGTCCAGGTCCGTATCAGGAGTGAGCAACTCCAGCGCGCGCTCCCCGCGATCCGCGGCGGCGTGGTGGAAGCCCTCCATGAGGCAGCGGCTCATGGCCTCCCGCAGCGCCTTCACCGCGAGCCCACGATCGCTCCCCCGCTCCCGGTGGAAGGCGATCTCTCCGAACTGCGGGCGGATCGACCCGGACGCCTCCAGTTCGTCGGCTCGCCCGTCGTGCTCGGCCGGGGTGAGGGGCTCGTACGGCACCGGCCCGCCCTCGATGACCCTGAGCAGGCTCCCGTCCACCCGCCTTCCGGCGACCTCGAGGAACTCCCGGTCGGTGGCGTCGGCGCGGTCGATGTTCCCGACGGCCAGGGTCACCGCACCCCCGACGGCCGTCAGGTGGTCGCGGACGAACTCCGCCAGGCCGTTGGCGATGCGCAGGGTGTGCCGGGAGCCCGGCACCAGGATCCGCTCGGGCCTGGAGAGCTGCGCGGCGATGGACCGGCGGCGAGCCGGGACGCCCAGGTCCGGGGCGACGGCACGGAGCTCCACGTCGTGCGCGGTGACCAGCTCGGGGTGGCGTTCCATCGCGGCGGGCACCAGGGCGTGCGCCAGGGCGGCGGCGACCGGGTAGACGCCGCGCGAGCGTCCGTCGGCATCGACCGAGAGCAGCATCGTGGATTCCCTCCTAGGAGCGGAGAACGTGTTCGGGGTGGACGGGCACCTCGCGGAGCGACCGCAGCGGCGAGGCGACCATGACGACGGTGGGAACAGAGAAGAGCAGTGCTCCGGCGGCGAGGGCCGTCCAGAGACCGAGCCAGGTGGCCAGCAGGCCGAAGAGCAGGGCGAACAGCGGTTTGCAGCCCAGCGCCAGCCAGCGGGAGGTGGCGTTCATCCGGCCCATGAGCCCGGGCGGGCAGATGAGCTGGCGGAAGCTGCGGTTGGCGGTGATGTAGAGCATCTGCACGGCGATGGCCAGGCAGTGACCGACCGTGACCAGCAGATACCCTCCGGTCCCCGGCCCGGCGACCAGGGTGGGGACAAGGTCGAGCGCGTACCCGGTCACCGCGAGCAGCATGAGGCGGGGGAGCCCCAGCCGGTCGGCCAGACGCCTGGCGAGCAGTCCCCCGGCGATCCCTCCCGCAGCGCTGATCGCCATGCAGGCGCCGGTCTCGGCTGCGGTCCAGTTCAGGTCGCGGTGGACGTACACGATCCACAGCGCCCACACCCCGCCGATGGCGGCCGACACGAAGGCGTTGGCGATGACCACGGGACGCATCAACGGGTCACCGAACACGTACCGCAGGCCCTCGGCCATGTCCGTGCGAAGCCGGGAACCGGCCGGCCTCGGCGGCGGAGGCGGCTCGGGAGTCCTGATCAGCATCAGGGAGACCGCACTGACCAAGTACGAGATCGCGTCCACCGCCACCGCCCGGGCGGCTCCGATCAGGGTGATCAGGGCTCCGGCGCCGCCCTGCCCGGCGACAGTGGCGAACGACATCGACACGCCCAGTTTGCCGTGCCCCTCCACCAGCTGGTCGCCGCGGAGCAGGGTCGGCAGGTAGCTCTGGTACGCCGTGTCGAAGACCACCGCGAGCAGCGCCGCCGCCAGCGCCACCACGCACAGCTGGGTGAAGCTCAGCACGCCGGCCGCCGCAGCGAGGGGGACCGACCCGAGCACCACGGCCTGGCAGAGGTTGCACCACACCATCAGCACACGCCGCCGCCGCCGTTCCAACCATGCGCCGACCGGTAGCGAGGCGACCAGATGGGGGAGATAGCCGACCGCGCTCAGCAGGCTGACCTGGAGCGGCGAGGCCGAGAGCACCGTCATGGCGACGAATGGCAGAGCCAGGGCGCTCAGCTCCGTCCCGGACATGCTGACCGACTGGCCGCCCCAGAGCAGCATGAAGTCCCGATGCCGCCAGAGCGACCGCGCTGCGGGCATGCGGTATCACCTTTCGTCACCGAAGATCACTCAGCCTACAAAATGGAGGACCATATCGCTAGAATCCAATTCCCGTCCACCGGTTAATCTCGAGGACAAGATGGAAATAAATGCAAAGCGCTCATACGCCCGCTCTCTCGTGGACAGCGGCGCCGCTCAGCGGAAGACGGGAGAGTTGAAACTCTCCGGAGAGACGCTCACCCGGGCCCTGGCGCTTTTCCGGGAAGCAGATGATCGGGCCGGTGAGGCGGACGCGCTCACCGAACTCTCCCTCGTTCGCTACACGACTGGTGATTCACTGCTCGCGGCCGACGAACTACTTTCCGCCATCGGCATCTATCGCGAAACGGGAAATCGGCTGGGGGAAGCCGAAGCGCTCGACAGCTTGGGCACCGTACGGCACCTCACCGGCGACTGCGCCGGCTCCATTGAAGCGTTCGGCAGCGCACTCGCCGTCTTCCGCGAGCTAGATGATAGGCATGGAGAAGCCAAAGCCGTCAAGAATCTCGGTTTCGTGCTCTACCTGACCGGCGACTACCCGGCCGCCAGAAGTCATCTGGACTCGGCACTCGCTCTCTTCGTAGAACTGGGTGACCAGCTCGGCGAGGCGAACACGGTGAAGAACATCGGAGTGACACTTCAGCTGACCGGCGACCAGCTCGCCGCCACCGCCGCTCTGACGCGGTCCCTGGACCTCTACCGGGAACTCGGGAACCGGATGGGGCAGGTGAACGCGCTCAACTGCCTGGCGGTGGTCCGGTACCTCACCGGCGCGCCGTCCGCCGCGAGGACCGCCGCCGCCGAGGCGCTGGAGCTGGCCCGCGCGCTCCCCTACCGGGTCGGCGAAGCCGACTCTCTGCGCGAACTCGGCTTCGTCCACCATCTGACCGGCGACCACGAGACCGCGGTGAACACGCTCCGGCAGGCCCTGGCGATATTCACCGAAACCGGTGACCGGCTCGGCCGGATCGAAGCGCTCAACCGGCTCGGCCGGGTGTACCTGGACGGAGAGAACACACCGCGGAATGCGATGGCGGTTTATGAGGAGGCGCGCGGTCTCGCTCGCGAGACCGGTAGCCGGCATGAGGAGGCACGGGCGGCGGAAGGCATCGGCCGGTGCCTCGCGCGCATCGCGGATGACACCGGCGCGGCCGTCGCGGAGCTGGAATGGGCGCTCGGCGCCTATCGTGCGCTCGGCGTTCCGGAACAGGAGCGGGTCGCCGATTTCTTGGCCACCGTCACCGCGCGACCCGGCCTCTGAGGACCACCCGCTCCCCGCATTCGGGGATCTCCATCTATTGACATCTACGATCTTTTAAAAGACTATTCTCCAGGCGATCGCCGATGATCATTTCTCGCGTTCGAAGGAGTCTCAGATGAAGAAGATTGTCATCCACAAGCCCGGGACGGTGCGCCTGTCCGGCGCGGCCACTCCCAAGCACGCCGACCCCTGCTGACATTCCGATGATGTTTCACGCCGTTCCGGCTTGAGGCTTCACCGCCGTGGTCACCGCACAATCTCCGGATACTGCGGAAAAGGAGGTTGCGCGGTGATCGCGGGATCGAAAGGTCGACATGAGCCTCGGTCGGCGACCGGCCCGTCCCGGGTTCAGTCTCGGAGCGGGTTGCGGACGGTCAGTTCCGGAAAGCGGCTGAAGTCCCGGTCCATGCTCCACAGCTCACGGACCCCGTGCGCCGCGCAGAGTGCGGCGATTCGCGCGTCATGGACCAGCGGACCGGTCACCTTTCCCGCCTCCAGCGACTTCCGGAGCACCTGCCAGTGGCTCTCCGCCTCGCCGAGGAGCACGAGGGACGGCGATCCCAGCCAGGCGTCGATCTGACCGATCGCATCCGCCGTGCTGCTGGGCGGGGCGTACACCCGCGGGTGGGTCGCGACCGAGAAGAACTCGTGAACGCACGGCCAGGGGATCGCCCACGCCGCCCGGCCCTCGGCCAGCGCCTTCACCTTCGGCACGGCGCGAGCGTGGAACTCGCTGTCCCTGCGATGGGCGTGGACCAGGATGTTCGTGTCGACCGCGATCACAGGCGATCACCGTAGACCAGTGCCCGCACGTCCTCCCAGGAGGCGTCGCGGAGCTGCGGTTGCAGGCCCTGCCCGCCCACGGAGGCGTCGGGCAGCGTGTACCCCTCCTTCTCCGCACGACGGGCGAGGACGGAGCGCAATCCCTCCTCGACCAGAGCACGCAGCGTGGTCCCCTCACTCCGGGCGAGCCGCCGGGCTTCATGGAGCAGGCCGTCGGAAATATCGACAGTCGTTTTCATATGGCTCGCCGTACCCATGGAGCAACACTCCCATACTGCTTTACCCTACGAAGGCGGAAGAACACACACGGCAATGAGTGCTTCCGGGTGCGGGGGATACCGCGCCGTGTCGGCGGGACAGGTCCCCGCCATCCGATCGGCGGGCCGGACCCGCCGGGACCGGTCCACCTGCGGCGTTTCACCGGCGAAAACACCAGGTGACAGGGCGATTACGTGGCTTCGGCACGGGTTCCGGGCCGGCGGTCCGGACGGAGATTCCGATCGGGCTTCCCACGATCCACTCGGCTGGTAGTGTTCGCCGCAGAAAGCGCTACAACGGCCGGCACCGAACCACGAATTCGGTCCGGCCGGGGGCATGGAGCTCGTGGGGATGACGGCTCCCGCCGGCGCGGTCACCAAACATCATTCAGCCGGGGCACCCGGTGACTTCGTCCTGCCCTTCCTCATTGTGAGCGAGTACATGATGAACGCATCCCCCTGCCCGGATTCGGTCTCCGAGGACTTCGTGTCCGCCGATCCGCAGTGGTACAAGCGAGCCGTCTTCTACGAGGTGCTGGTCCGGGGGTTCAAGGACTCCAACGGAGACGGCACCGGAGACATCCGCGGCCTGATCGAGAAGCTGGACTACCTCCAGTGGCTCGGCGTGGACTGCCTGTGGCTGCTCCCGCTGTACGAGTCGCCGCTCCGCGACGGCGGCTACGACATCTCCGACTACATGAAGATCCTCCCCGACTTCGGCGACCTGGCCGACTTCGTGGAGCTGGTGGAGGAGGCCCACAAGCGGGGCCTGCGGGTCATCACCGACCTGGTGATGAACCACACCAGCGACCGGCACCCGTGGTTCCAGGCCTCCCGGCACGACCCCGAGGGCCCCTACGGGGACTTCTACGTCTGGTCCGACGACCCGACCGGCTACCCCGACGCGCCGATCATCTTCGTCGGCGCCGAGGAGTCCAACTGGACCTACGACCCGGTCCGCAGGCAGTACTACTGGCACCGCTTCTTCCACCACCAGCCGGACCTCAACTACGAGAACCCGGCGGTCCAGGAGGCCATGCTGGAGGTGCTGCGGTTCTGGCTGGACCTGGGCATCGACGGCTTCCGGCTGGACGCGGTGCCGTACCTGTTCGAGCGCGAGGGCACCACCTGCTCCGGCCTGCCGGAGACCCACGCCTACCTGAAGAAGGTCCGCGCCGAGGTGGACCGCCTCTACCCGGACCGGGTGCTGCTGGCCGAGGCCAACGGCTGGCCCGAGGACGTGGTCGAGTACTTCGGCGACCCGGCCGTCGGCGGCGACGAGTGCCACATGGCGTTCCACTTCCCGCTGATGCCGCGCATCTTCATGGCGGTGCGGCGGGGCAGCCGCGAGCCGATCTCCGAGATCATGTCGCGGACGCCGAAGCTCCCGGACAGCGCCCAGTGGGGCATCTTCCTGCGCAACCACGACGAGCTGACCCTGGAGACGGTCACCGAGGAAGAGCGCGACTACATGCACGCCGAGTACGCCAAGGACCCGCGCATGCGGGCCTACCTCGGCATCCGGCGCCGCCTGGCCCCGCTGCTGGAGAACGAGCGCGACCAGATCGAGCTGTTCACCGCGCTGCTGCTCTCCCTGCCGGGCTCGCCGGTCATGTACTACGGCGACGAGATCGGCATGGGCGACAACATCTGGCTGGAGGACCGCGACGCGGTCCGCACCCCGATGCAGTGGAGCCCGGACCGCAACGCGGGCTTCTCCACCGCCGACCCGGGCCGGCTCTACCTCCCGGCCGTCATGGACCCGATCTACGGCTACCAGGCGGTCAACGTGGAGGCGCAGCAGAAGAGCGGCTCGTCGCTGCTGCACTTCACCCGGAACATGCTGCGGATCCGCAAGCATCACCCGGTCTTCGGCACCGGCGAGTACATCGAGCTGTGGTCGGACAACCCCGCGGTGCTGACCTTCCTGCGCGAGGACGCCGACGACGTGATGCTCTGCGTCAACAACCTGTCGAAGTACCCGCAGCCGGTCCAGCTGGACCTGCGGCGCTTCGAGGGCATGACCCCGGTCGAGGCCCGCGGCGGGGTGCCCTTCCCCGTCATCGGCGAGCTGCCGTACCTGCTCACCCTGCCGGGTCACGGCTTCTACTGGTTCTCCATCGGCCGGCGCTGAACCGGCGCTGAACCGGCACTCGACCAGAACTCAGCCGGCACTGAACCGGCACTGAACCGGCACTGAACCGGCACGGTCCCGGGCGGCTCCCACGAGGCGCCGCCCGGGACCACATCCCTTCTCGCCGGGCGGCTCCCACCAGGCGCCGCCCGGTTCCGTTTTCGCACCGGCCCCGTCCCCGCACCGGGTCCGCGATCCGCCGGGACACGGGGCCGGGGACGCGGCCGGAAGGCCCCGGACAGGCCGGTGTCCCCGTCAGCGCACCTCCCCGCGGATCACCCGCACCGCGCCGGCCGCCATCGGGACGGCGATCCAGACGAGCACCGACACGGCCAGCCGGGCGGCTCCGCCTCCGGACAGGTCGCCGGACATCAGGGGCCCGGTGGTGGTGTTCAGGTCGAACCACTCCGCCAGGGTCGCGCCGGCGCTGCCGAGCCTGCCGACCACGGCCCACACCATCGGTGAGGCCAGGCAGATCACGATCGCGGCCGGCGCGTTCAGCAGCAGCACGCCCATGCCCAGTCCCTCCGCGACCATGAGGACCTGCACCCCGGCCCAGCCCAGCAGGGCGGCGGGATCGACCTCCCAGACGGCCGGAACGCCCTGGACCGCGGCGGTGACGGCGGTCGCCGGCACCGCGGCCAGTACGGCGAGCACGCAGGCCGCCACGGCCGCGGCCAGTGCGGGCAGGAACTTGGCCGCCAGCACGCGCCCGCGCCGGGGTTCGAGCGTGAAGGTGGTCAGGGCGGTCCGGTGGCTCCACTCGCCGGTCACCGTGAGGATGCCGAGCACGGGCAGCAGGGTCCCGGGCCCGATCCCGGCGGCGTTGACCAGGGCCTGCAGTTCCGGGCCGGAGACGGCGCCGCGCGCGGCCACGGCCGCCGGGACCAGTCCGGCCAGGACCAGGACCAGGGCCTTGCCGCTGCGGGTGTCGACGAGTTTGCGGGCCTCGACCGCCAGCAGCCGGTGGAACGGGGTCGGGGCGGCGGTCATGCCGGGCGTCGCGGTGGCGGTCATGCCGGGCTCCGATCGGTGGTCGCGGTCAGGTCGAGGAAGAGCTGTTCGAGGCTGCGGCCCCGGCCGAGCTCGGCGAGGGTGCCCTGGGCGAGGACGCGGCCGCGGCCGATCATCACGATGCGGTCGGCGACCTGCTCGACCTCGTGCAGCAGGTGCGAGCTGAGCAGGATCGCGCAGCCCGCCTCGGCGAGGCCGCGGAGCAGCCCGCGCATCCACCGGATGCCCTGCGGGTCGAGACCGTTGGCGGGCTCGTCCAGGACGAGCACCCGGGGACGGCCGAGGAGCGCGTGCCCGACGCCGAGCCGCTGCCTCATCCCCAGCGAGTAGCCGCCGACCCTGCGCCGGGCCTCCTGCCCTGTCAGCCCGACCAGGTCGAGCACCTCGTCGACCCGTGACGCCGGCAGGCCGAGCATCATCGCGCCCAGGGTCAGGACCTCCCGCCCGGTGCGGCCGGGATGCTGGGCGCTCGCGTCGAGCAGCACGCCGACCTGGGAGCCCGGCCGGTCCAGCTCGGCGTACGGCCGGCCCAGCACGGTGGCCGCGCCCGAGGACGGCCGGGAGAGCCCGGCCAGGACGCGCATGGCCGTGGACTTGCCCGCGCCGTTGGGCCCGAGGAAACCGGTGATGCTCCCCGCCCCGACGGTGAAGGACACGTCGTCGAGTGCCCGCACGCCTCCGTAGGACTTGCCGACCCGGTTGAATTCGATCATGCGTCCAGTCCACCGGACGCGGCGCCGCCGGTCATCGGACCGGGGTCGAGGACCACCGGCCGCGGGGCGCGGTCCGGCGCCCCGGCCGTCGACCTGCGGCCACCCGGAAGTCGACCCTGGTCGCTCCGGAGGTCGACCCTGGTCGCTATGGGACCCGTCCGGCCGCTCCTAGGCTGTGGGACGTGCACGACCGTACGGAGGACCAGCCGCCCCTGGACCGGTTCGGCGTCGCGCTGCCGTACCTGTGCGCCGCGCCGCCGATGCTGTTCCACGGCCTCATCCGGGTCGTGCTCGCCCACCAGGACCCCGGCCGGCTGGCGGCGGCGCTGGCCGACGTGGGGCTCGGCCTGGCCGGACTGGTCCTGATGGGGTGGCACCGCCGCCACCCGTGGCCGGTCGCCCTGGCCACCGCCCTGCTCACCGCCTTCTCCGCCACGGCGGTCGGCCCCGCCTACGTCGCGTACGTGTCCCTGTGCACGCACCGCCGGTGGCGCCGGATCGCCGTGGTCGCGGCCGTGTCCTGGGCGGGCCTGGTCGTGTACGCCACCGCCTGGGGCGGCGTGCACGACCAGGCGACCGTCATCTCCGTGACGACCGGAACCGTCATCCTCGGCGCGCTGACCGTCCTCGGCCTGTACCTGCGCGGCCGCCGCGACCTGGCCGCCTCCCGGCGGGAGACGGCGCTGGCCGCGCGGCGCGAGCAGGCGCAGCGGATCGAGCAGGCCAGACTCGCGGAGCGGGTGAAGATCGCCCAGGAGATGCACGACGTCCTGGCCCACCGGATCTCCCTGCTGTCGATGCTGGCCGGCGGCCTGGCGTACCGGAAGGACCTCACCGCCGAGGAGACCCGGGAGGTCGCCCTGGCGATCCAGCAGAACGCGCACCAGTCGCTGAACGAGCTCCGCACCGTGCTGGGCACGCTCCGCCGCGACGGCTCCCCGGAGCCTCCGCAGCCCGGCCTGGACGACCTGGAGACCCTGTTCGGCGAGGTGCGCGCGGCCGGTCAGCGGGTCGAGGTGGCCGACACCGTGGACGGCCGGGAGCTGCTCCCGGCGCAGACCGGCCGCCACGCGTACCGGATCGTGCAGGAGGCCCTGACCAACGCGCGCAAGCACGCCCCGGGCAGCCGGGTGACGGCCGAGCTCGGCGGGCGGCCGGGGCACGGCCTGCGCATCCGGGTGAGCAATCCGGTGCCGTCCGGCGCGCCCGCGGGCCCCGGCGGGAGGCTCGGCCTGGTGGGCCTGGCCGAGCGGACCCGGATGGCCGGCGGCACTCTCCGGCACTCCGTACACAACGGGTTGTTCGTCCTCGATGTCCGGTTGCCGTGGCAGGCTTGACGTCATGATCCGACTGGTGCTCGTGGACGACGACCCGATGGTCCGGACCGGGCTGCGGCTCATCCTCGGCGGCGAACCCGACCTGGAGATCGTCGGCGAGGCCCGGGACGGTCTGCACGCCATGGAGGTGATCCGCGATCTCGCCCCCGACGTCGTGCTGATGGACATCCGGATGCCCGGGCAGGACGGGCTGACCACCACCGGGCTGCTGCTGGCCCGGCCGGACCCGCCGCGGATCCTGGTGCTCACCACCTTCGACGCCGACGACATGGTGCTGTCGGCGCTGCGGCTCGGCGCCGACGGCTTTCTGCTGAAGGACACGCCTCCACCGAAGATGATCGAGGCGGTCCGCGCCGTGGCGCGGGGCGAGCCGGTGCTCTCGCCGAGCGTCGCACGGCAGGTGATCGCCGCGGCCGCGGGCGGACAGGGGTCACCGAGTCCGGAGGCGCGGCGGGAGATCGACCGGCTCACCGAGCGCGAGCGCGAGGTCGCGACCGAGCTGGCCCGCGGCAGCTCGAACGCCGAGATCGCCGCCTGCCTGCACATGAGCGTCGCGACCGTGAAGGCGAACGTCACCCGGATCTTCGCCAAGCTGGGGACCGACAACCGCGTGCAGGTCGCCATGAAGGTGCGCGACGCCGGCCTCCTCTGAGTGACTGTTGCGAAACCGGTCAGGCGGTATCGCGGCGCTCGTCTTCGGCAAGCC